>CAWBYA010000006.1:0-455722 GCA_963792895.1 uncultured Acidimicrobiia bacterium | reverse complement strand
GTCTTGATTGGCCGAGACGATCGGTGAGCGGCTCAATGGACTCCGCGCCGGCGACTTCGTGTGCACGGCGACGCGAGGTGGGCCGCTACGGGCGTCGAGCTTCCGGCGCAACGTGTGGGTTCCGGCCGTCGAAGCGGCAGGGCTCGACCCTGGGCTCAGAATGCATGACCTCCGACACACCGCTGCGTCGCTCATGATCTCGAGCGGAGCCAGCATCAAGGCCGTTCAACGACAACTCGGACACGCCTCCGCAGCTATGACCCTCGACCTCTACGGACACCTCTACGACGACGATCTCGAAGCCCTCGACCGGCGCTACGCCGCGGCCCGCGGGGCCCAAGAGCGGTGGAGAGGTCGTCCCGCTGCGACAGGAATCGGCGGAAAGCGTTGATACGTAACGCTGTTCGCTGGTGGGCCCGGTGGGATTCGAACCCACAACCGTCGGATTAAAAGTCCGCTGCTCTGCCAGGTTGAGCTACGGGCCCGGAGCAAGGGTAGCGAGGCCGTCGCGCAGCCTGTTGGGGCGGCCGCGCAAGGAACGAGGCCTCAGTCCCGCCACTCATCGCGGCCGTCGAAGCCGTAGCGACGGAGCACAAGCGCCCGGCGCGGTGCGATGCGGAGGAACCCAGTCTCAGGCGAGTCGTCTGGCCCGCCCGGCTCGAAGTCGCCGAGGTCGTAGCTGAACACGTCCGACCACAGACGTCGCTTGGTGGGCACGTCGGTGACGAGGGACGCCTCGCCCCAGATCATCAGGTGGTCCCACCCGGTTTCCTCCGATACGGACGAGTGCAGGCACACGGCCGGGTGTGCGGAGATGTTGTGCGCCTTCACGTCGCTCACGCCTGTGGTGCACCACGCCAGCCCCTCGTGCCAGTCGACGTGGACCGGAACGACGTGCGGTCCGCCGGCAGGGGTCACGGTCGCCACGTACATGATGGGGCCGAGCCGGGCCGCGTGCTCGAGCACCTCAGAGAACTCCACGTCGCCGAGACTACCGGGCGCCACCCACGGCATTCCTAGTCTGGCGCAATGCTTTGGCGCCGAAGGAACCAACCACCGGCCGTCTCCGTCGCCATGCTCCATGTGGGACGCTGCGGGAGCACGGTGGTGGCCCGGATGCTCGACGAGCATCCGGACATCACCTGGGACGGCGAGATCTTCGAGCCATCACATCGCGCCGAGCTCAACGAGTCGGACGACCTCGCACCCGCCGACCTCATCGCCCGGCGTCGTGCGCGGGCGCCTCATCACTACGGCTTCGAGACGAAGTACCTCGCGTCGCATCATCTCGGTGCGCTCGGAATGTCCCTGCCCGACTACCTCGCAATGCTCCAGCACCTCGGTTTCGACCGCTTCGTCGCCCTGCACCGCACCAACTACCTTCGTCGCATCGTCTCGGGTGCGGTCGGGAGGCGCGCCGGCACATGGCACCGTTCGAAGCCCGGGGTTGGTGAGCCTGTTGTGATCACGCTCGATCCACAGCGCGTGCCGTTCGGGGGCGAGCAGGCGCTGCTCGATGTGTTCGCCGAGCTGAGTGCCGGCGAGGAGGCGCTCCACCGACTGCTGCCCGACAACGCGCTCTGGCTGACCTACGAGGATGACATCGCCGGAGATCCCGTCGTCGCCTACCGGCGCGTGTGCGATCTGCTCGGTGTGAAGCCCGCACCAGCGGCACCCCAGCTGTTCCCGACCAATCCGTTCCCCCTCGCGGAGATGCTCGCCAACTACGACGAGATCGCAGATCTGCTCGCGTCCACGCCATACGAATGGATGCTCGTCGATTGACCAGACCGAGCAATCCGGTCGATCAGCGAGGCGGCCAACGAGGAGGTCAGGCCCTCTCGAGAATGGCGATGACAGCCGTTGCGCCAACATGAGGTCGTGCCCCGGGCGTGCATCCAGCCGCCCCGTGATGAGGCGGCCGGATGGAGTCGGTCGGTAGTCGTCGCTCAGACCTCGGCCATCTCCTCACGGAGGCGGCGGATGCGGTCGGCCACGTTGGCGACCTCTTCTTCGAGATCACGCTGATGCTCCTCGAGCATCGTGATGATCTGGTCGTTGGTTGGGTTGTCCCGCATCCAGCGTCTGGCGTGCATCGCCCTCCGGAGGTGGGGACCCTTGTGTGTGTGGTGTCCTCTCATGTTCTTCCTTCTTTGTACGTACGCAGGAATCCGGATATCTGGTCCTGCGTGGACTGCAGTGCCGTGACCCAGGCGTCGAGCAGCTCGGCGCCCTGCGGGGTGAGCTCGTAGACCCGCTTGGAGCGACCGGGAAGCTCGTCGTTCCACTGACTCGTCACCATCTCGTCGGCTTCGAGGGCCCGCAGCAACCGGTAGAGGTTGCCGTAGTCCACGTCGAGGCCGGCGATCTCGGCGACGGCGTCGGCCAGCTCGTACCCGTGGCTCGGCCGATGGCGGAGCGCCAGCAGGGTGGCGGCCTCGACGAACCGTGCCACGGGAGCGTCGACGTTCCAGGCTCCACCCTCGGTACGGCGCCGGCCGCGCGCTCCCCGGTGGTGGGGTCCTCGATGATGTCGTCCTGGAGGCATGTTGCCAACATATATGTTATGAACATATATGTCAAGCACATTGTTGCGCGGCGTGGTCGTCGGTCGAGAAGTTCCTGTCGGCTGCCTCCGGTACGGTTGGTGTGTCCGTCGACCGCGGCTGAGCCGGAGGAGCCAATCCCGATGAACGACGATGTCGCCATCGCATGCTGGCCGCAGTCACCGCCGTGGTCGCCGCCTTCCGGTTCGTGGGCGCCCGGTTTCTCGACGACATCCTCGACGAGATCGACGAGCCGCCCTCTCCGGGCATGCTCGACGACGTACAGTTGGAGAAGCGGAGGGCGATGCTGGGCCGGCTGAAACCGGCGGCGATCCTCATCATGATCACATTGCCATCCTCGCCTTTGCCCTGACCGGTGCAACCACTGCGGCGATTGTGACGATGATCGCCGACGGCTCCGCCACGTGGCCCTTGCTCAGCGTCGTCGCCGTTGGCTTCGTGTGGGTGCCGACCAGCACCTTCGTGGTCAAGCGGTGTTGGCTTCTCGCTGGGGACCTCGTGTCGCTGACGGCTGAACAGGCAGCGCGAGCGCCCCAAGCCGAGGAAGGAGGGGGTTGATCGTGACCGGCCTCGGCGTATACTCACTTAGGTATAGGAGCGACGTGGCGGGCGAGTCCCCATGAGTGAGGATCCGCCCCGGATGCGCCTTTCGGCCGAGACAGATCGATGGATGCGCACCGTGCGACAGGAATTGTCCATCACCGCAAGGAGGAAGGTCGCAGCGCGGATCGGGGAGGCGCTGCGCAGCGGAGGAACCACCGGCGGCGGCGTCATCGACCTGCCGGAGCCCGAGGGGCTGCGCGGCATCGTGATCCCGGTTGGGAAGCGGGTGGCGGTGATGACCTTCTACGTCGCAGCAGGCGTCTTCGTGATGTTGACCATCTACGACGGCACGGCCGGTGTGATGCCGGTACGGACCGAGGCGGCGAGAGCGGCACGGGCCATGGAGCGAGCGCAACAGGACGCCGACCGCGCCGCCAACCTCCCCATGCCGGCCAGGGGCGTCGGTTGGACGTGGTGACGAGGAGAAGCAATGAGCGGGAGATCGACCGACACAACCTGGGATGATGTGAAGGCGCTGCTCGGGGTCGACGAAGACGTCCCGCTCGAACAGAGCGCCGAGTACGTCGACGAGCTGCGCCGGCTGCGTGACGGCCGCCAGATCCAAGCCGCGAGGGAGGCGGCCGGTCTGACGCAGACCGACCTGGCGAGATTGATGGGAACCAGCCAATCCCACGTGGCACGGCTCGAGACCGGTGTGACCGCGCCGACGGTCCCCACGCTCGAGCGCATCTCGGACGCCACGGGCACCACCTTCGTGGTCACGCCGACGCCGATGTGGGACCGTGGTCCGGTCGTTGCGGGAGTTCTGTTCCGCGAGCGGTCTGCTGCCGATGCTATTGCCTCGCCTCAGGCTCGGCGCCGGCGCACCCGGGCCCAGACCAGGTCGGCGTTGCTGCCGGGCGCAGGGGCTGCGGCCCTGCTCACGATCGGTGCAACCCCGCACGGCCGTAGGGAGATCGCCGCAGAGATCGGCCGGACCGAGGGCGAGGTGCTGGATCTCGTCACACGCGCCGACCGGATGCGGGTGCGCGGCGTTGGTGCGGAGCACGCAGATCTTCTGCGGCGCTGCGGGTGTCGATACGGTCGAGGAGCTGCGCCACCGCAATCCCGTGCGGCTCCGTGCGGCGATGGTCGATGTGAACGCAGAGATGACCGTGGTGCGGAGGGTGCCAGCGGTCTCGACCGTCGAGCGCTGGATCGAGCACGCTCGAAAGCTCGACCCCATCGTTCGGTACTGAGTCGGACGGGACGCATCCATCCCGTCGAGGTCGCATAATCCCCGGATGATCCGCTTTGGGATTTCCCGCATGCCGCCGGACGACCTCGACGACGCCGCCTGGCTGGACTCGCTGGTGGAACGCGGCCACGACGCCGTCGAGTTGCCGTTCGTCCATGGCTTCCCCTGGAAGGAGAAGCGGTGCCGATCGTTCGGCGAGTTGGCCGCCGAGCGCAACATGGCGGTGTCGGTCCACGCTCCCTACTTCGCCGTCCTCACAGTCGACGACGCGGAGAAACGCAAGCTCACCCTGTCGGCCATCGAGCACACCATGAAGCTGGGAAAGGCGCTCGGCGCCCACACCATCGTTGCGCACACCGGCTATGTGAAGGATCGCACCCCGGACGAGTTGCACGGCCTCGTCGCCGACGGCCTGACCACGATAGAGCCGAAGGTGCGCCACTTGGGCGTTGCGCTCGGGCTCGAGACGACCGGCACCGACCGCGCATTCGGTTCGCTCGGCGACATCGCCCTCATCGCCAATCAGTACTCCTTCGTCCGGCCCGTGATCGACTGGGCGCACGTCCACGCAAAGTCGGGTGGAGCCCTCACCACGAAGGAGGCGTTCGCCTCGGTGATCGCCTTCCTGCGCGATCAGTTCCCTGGGTGGGCGATCGACCCGCTCCATACCCAGTTCACCGACAACGAGTTCGGGCCGAAGGGCGAGATCCGCCACGTTCCCTACGGGACGGGGACGTTGCGGTCGGGCCCGCTCGCTGAAGCAGCGACCGAGGCAGGGCTGCGCATGATCGTGATCTCCGAGGCTCGGGAGGAGGAGAGCCACGACGGGATCGTCGCCGACCTGCGCACCGGCGAAGCCGCCGCCCGTCCCCAACCGAGCGGCGAGGGCAGGCCGCTGGCGTCCGGCGCCATCACCTTCCCCGAGCCACTCGTGATCGCTCGCGACGGAGAGGCCTGGACGGCGGCAGGGCTGCACCGCCCGGTCCGCCTCACCAACCCCGACAAGGTCTTCTTCCCCGACGACGGCTTCACGAAGGGCGATCTCGTCCAGTACTACGCGGCCATCGCCCCCGTCCTCCTGCCGCACCTCACCGGGAGGGCGCTCTCGATGTCCCGCTACCCAGACGGCATCGACGGCAACACGTTCTACGAGAAGCAGTGCCCGTCTCACGCACCCGAGTGGATCGTCACCGCCCCCATTCACTCGAGCCATCGCGGCGAACCGATCGACTTCGTCACGGCCCCAGATCGCGAGACCCTCGTGTGGCTCGCCAACATGGGTTGCATCGAGATGCACCCGTGGCTGAGCCTGGCCACACGGGCCGACATGCCGGACTTCGCCGTCTTCGACCTCGACCCGCAGGAGGGCGCAACGTGGGATCAGGTGGTCCACGTCGCCCGCTTGGTCAACGTGCTGCTTGAGCGGCTGGGTCTCGCCGGCTACCCGAAGACCTCCGGCTCGACGGGGCTTCACATCTACGTGCCATTCGAGGCCGAAGCCTCATATCGTCGGGTGCGCCGCTTCGTCGAGACGCTGGGTCGGATGATCGCCGGCGCCGATCCGGAGAACGTGTCGATGGAGTGGGACATCCCCAAGCGGGGCCCGCGCATCTTCATCGACCACAATCAGAACGTCGGCGGCAAGACCATCGCCTCGGTCTACTCGGTTCGCCCCAAACCGGGAGCCCCGGTATCCACGCCGATCCTGTGGGACGAGCTCGGCGAAGTCGACCCGGCGGCCTTCACGATGGCGACCATCTGGGAGCGTCTCCGCCAGTTTGGCGACCTGTTCGCCCCCGTGCTCACCGGCGGTCAGCACCTCGGTCCGGTCGAAGCGGCGCTGGGGCTGCCCCCCGTCGTCGAGTCCTGACCTCACCCTCGAGCTGCGAGGCGTAAGCTCAGCGTCGCGCGAACTGGGAGAGGCTGTGCGACGAACCCTGATTCTTGTCTGTGCGCTGGCGATGCTGGCCGTGTCCGCAGTCCCGGCAGGCGCCTCTGCCCGGCCCGTCGGCGGGACGTTCGACGACGACGACGGCAATGTGCACGAGGGCTACATCGAAGCCATCGCAGACACTGGGATCACCCGTGGCTGCAATCCGCCGCTCAACACCAACTACTGCCCGGGGGAGGCCGTGACCCGAGGGCAGGCGGCCGCGTTCCTCAATCGAGCGCTGAGCCTGCCGGCAACGCCTGACGACTTCTTCACCGACGATGCGGATTCGATCTTCCAGGACGACATCAACCGGCTGGCCGCGGCACGCATCACGTTCGGCTGCAACCCGCCGGCCAACGACCACTACTGCCCGGACGACGCGTTGACGCGCGGACAAATGGCAGCACTCTTGGTGAGGGCGTTCGGCTTCGACGACCCGGGAGCGGGAGATGCCTTCTCCGACGACGACGGGTCGATCTTCGAGGGAGACATCGACCGGTTGGCAGAGGCGGGCGTGGCTCTCGGCTGCAACCCGCCCGACAACGACCAGTTCTGCCCAACCGATCCGGTGCGTCGGGACCAGATGGCGTCATTCCTCGGTCGGGCATTGAACTTGACTCCCACGGTCCCCGAATCACCGGAGGACTTCCTGCTCGAACCCGACGGCATTGGCGACCTCACGTTCGGCATGGCAACCGACATGGTCTTGCTCGAGCTCGCCTTGCTCGGCGATCCCGAGGTCGGGGGCGACCCGGACGACGACTCTGGGTGGATCGACAGTTTCTCGGTGTACGGCACCTGCCCGGGTGCGGAGATCCGCGTGGTTCGATGGGGGACGCTCGAGGCGTTCTTCAAGCGGAATGCGATCGTCGAGGAGGGCGAGTTCTTCACATACCGGGTGTCGAACTTCAGCGGTGATTGGGTCGATCTGAAGCTGCGCACCGAGGAGGGGCTCCGCCTCGACGACTCGGTGGCGACGCTGCAAAGCCTCTATGGGTCGCGGACGGTCCTCGAGTTCCTCGACCCGCCTGAGGTCTGGTACTTCACCATCGACTCCATGGGCGGCGGCTTCACCGGTCTCGGGGGAACCTTGACCGGCGGCGGCCTCGCGGATCTGGTGCAGTTCATCGACGCCGGCGAGCGGTGCGCCGACTGACGGCTCGCTACCGCTTGGGCAGGAGCTGGGCCACGCGATCGAGGAGCTGGCTGTGGCTGAAGGGCTTGCGGATGAGTTCTGCATCATCCATCGGCGCCTCGCCGCGTCCTACCGACGTGTATCCCGACATGTAGAGCACCGGAAGACCCGGAATCACTTCGGAGAGCCGGGCCGCAAGGCTCGGTCCTGATAGATCCGGCATCACCACATCGGTGAGGAGGAGATCTGGTCGCTCACCCGCCTCTGCGTAGCTGAGTGCTTCGTGCGGCCCGAGGGCCGCGACGACCCGATACCCGGCATCCCGGAGGATGTCGGCTGCGATCTCCAGGATGGCTGCGTCGTCCTCGACGACCATGATCGTCTGGCCCTGCGACACAGCTCGGGTCGCACCGTGGCCTCCGTCCGGTGGTCCGGTGATCGGCTGGGTACACGGGAGGGCGATCGAGAACGTCGTCCCTGCGCCACGTGTCGACCCGACATCGATCGCTCCTCCGGCATCCATCACGGCGTCGTACACAGACGCCAGCCCCAGACCTGTGCCGACCCCGGGAGCCTTGGTCGTGAAGAACGGCTCGAAGATTCGCAGCCGGGTGTCTCGATCCATCCCGATACCGGTGTCTTCGACGGTCAATTGAACCCAGGGCCGGTCGTCGTGCATGGGTTCGTCGGCGGTCGGTTGCGTGTTGGCAGTTGTGATCAGGAGGAGCCCGCCAACCGGCATGGCGTCTCGTGCGTTCGTCGCGAGGTTGAGGATGACCGCAGAGAGTCGCGCTTCGTCGAACTTCACGTACGGGATCTCGGCGTCGAGCCGGAGCTCGATGGTGATGTCCTCGCCCACAACCTGCTCGAGCGAACCGGCGGTCGACTCGACCACCTCGTTGAGATTGATGACCGCAGCCTTTCCCCCTGTGGAGCGGCCCAGCTCCATGAGCCTCGCCACCATGTCGGCGCCCTTGCCAACGGCGCGTTCGATCGACTCTATCCGCGCCGTCGCCTTCTCGGAGAGCCCCGGTTCCTTGCCAACGAACTCCACCTGCCCACCGATGACGGCGAGCAGGTTGTTGAAATCATGGGCAACGCCGCCGGCGAGCTGGCCGAGCGATTCCATACGAGCGGCGTGGACGAGCCTCTCATCGAGCCGCTTGTAGGAGTCGATGTCATGGACGGCCCCGATCAGCCGAATGCGTCCCGTGGTGCTGTCATCGACCACCTTGCCGTGCATCCGGAGCCAGCGATTCCTTCCGTGGTCGGCACGGACGCGAAGCTCGACATCGAACGCCGAACGGCGATCGATCGCAGCAGTGATGGCCTCGACGAAGCGAGCCCGATCGTCGGCCAGCACGCATGCGGTGTAGTCGGCGAATGCAGCCGACCCGGAGCCGACCCCGAACATACGCCGCGTTGTTGCGTCGCCGGTGAACTTGCCGGCGTCGACGTCCCACTCCCACGTGCCGAGACCGGCCGTCGCCACAGCGACCTGAAGCCGTTGCTCGCGGTCACGCAGCTCCTGCTCGGCGCGACGGGTGTCGGTGATGTCTCGCAGCACCCACACCTCCTGGTCCATGCCCGAGTAGGCGCTGAACTCCAGTAGCCGAGGGGTGCCATCCTTGCGGATCACGGTCAACACTTCCGGCTGGGGGAATCCGGCGGCCCTGGCGGCGAGGTAGATCTCGCGGGCCTCCGGCTCGTTGTCCCGGTAGATGGCGTCGCCCCAGGCGTCGAGCGTGGTCAGCTCATCCGCCGAATACCCCACGATCGCCTCGGCGTGGGCATTCAGCCAGATCTGATCGCCGGAGATGTGTGCGGCAGCACCGGGGAACCCGGCCACGAGAGCCCGCAGCGGAGAGCTCGCCGGGTCCTGCGCACCGCCCTCTCTCGACCATCCAGGCATATCACTCAACCCCATTTGCACTCAACTCCCCGATCCGGTCTCCCGCACCGGGCGTTTCTGCACCCATCATGGCTGCCGGTGGTCAACCGATGCTCTCGTCGAGCTCAACGGACCTTCAACGACCTCGTGAGCCTCAGTCGGGTACGAATCGGTAGCCGGCACCACGCATGGTCTCGATCCGGCTTGGCCTTGCCGGGTCGGCCTCGATCTTGCGACGGAGCCTGTGGATGTGCTCGCTGACCGTTGCCGTCGTCTGCCACTCCGCCGACGACCCCCACACCCGGTCGAGCAGCACCTCGGCGGAGAACACCTGGCGCGGCGACGCGGCGAGGAACGCCAGCAGGTCGAACTCGAGGGCCGTGAGCTCGGCGGTCCGCCCGTCGACGACCACGTCCCGGCTCTTGAGGTCGATCCGGACCCCGCCGAAGTCGAGGACTTCGGCGATTGCCGGTTCGACGCTGCGACGCAGCACAGCGTGCACCCTGGCGAGGAGCTCACGGTGGGAGAAGGGCTTCACCAGATAGTCGTCGGCGCCGAGCTCGAGACCGACGATGCGGTCGGACTCCGCACCCTTGCCGCTGACGATGATCGTCGGAACCCGGCCGTGCTCTTGGAGTTTGCGCAGCACCTCGAGACCGTGGACGCCGGGCAACACCAGATCGAGTACCACCAGGTCGGGGTGGTGCCCGGGCAGCAGGCCGAGCAGTGACTCTCCGTCGGCGACCGCAGTGACCTTGAAGCCGTCCTCGACCAGCACGTCGCGGATGACGCCTCTCAGGTCCGGGTCGTCATCGACGACCACGATGTGAGCGCTCCTGCCGCCGATCATCGCCCTCCGTGCGGGTTGCGGGGGTCGGGACCGATTTCGACTGCCCCTCCGGACGTGGACCAGTCGGACCACGATCCCGGGTAGAGCAGGGCGTCGTCGATACCGGCGAGCTGCATGGCGAGGATGTCGTGGCACGCCGTGACTCCGCTGCCGCAGTAGACGACGATGGGCTCGTCGATGTGGGCGAAGCGAGTTCGCAGCACAGGGAGCGCCAAGAACTTCCGTTCATCATCGAGGTTGTCTGCATACGGAAGGCTGTGGGCCGTGGGGATGTGGCCGGCGATCGGGTCGTACGGCTCGACTTCGCCCCTGTAGCGCTCGCCTGAACGGGCGTCGACCAGCGTGATCTCTCCGAGCATCAACGACAGCCCTCGCCGATCAACGACCCCATTCCACTTCGCTGGTCCGGTGAACTCGGTGGAAGGTCGATCGGGGATCTCCGTTGTCGATGGGCCCCCGGCGGACACCCAAGCGGACCAGCCGCCATCGAGCACCCCAGCCTGATCGTGGCCGAGCGATCGCAGCATCCACCACAACCGGGATGCGTATGCACCCCCGGAATCGTCGTAGGCGACGACGGTGTCCCCATTGCCGATTCCGAGCTCGCCGAGGCGGGCAGCAAAGGCGTGAGCTTCAGGGAGCGGATGGCGGCCGGGCCCCTCCGGCGCCGAGAGGTCGGAATCGAGCGAGAGGTAGATCGCACCAGGCACGTGGCCCGCTGCGTAGGCGCGTCGTCCGGCCTCCGGCTTCGTCGAGCGCAAACCGGCAGTCGACGATGCGCAGCCGGTCGGAGCCGCCCGCCCGGCGCAGCTCGCTGACAGCAACGAGTGGGAGCGACACGTCGCTCATGACCCGTCCCGTATCTGTGCGACGGGCAGCAACCCACGCGGCTCCGCGGCGGCCTCCCATGGGCGGGCCACCACATGCCACGCAAGGAGGACGGCCGGCACCGGCACGGCCAGCGAGCTGTTCACCATCACGTTGTTGTACGACAGGAGTGAGCCGGCGATCTCTGTGATCGGTGCGCCCGCAATGGCGATGTGCCAGCGACGCGGGCGGCGATCGCTCACCAGGTCGTACTGGTAGCCGGACCCGGTGATCTCGAAGCTCCGGCCCAGCCATGAGGTGCGCACGATCTTGGCAACTTCCCGGCCCTCGTCGTCCATCGCACGAACAGTGCCCTGGCCCGCGGGCTCCATCACCAGACGGCCGGCAGGGCCGAGGTCGGCCGTCGTGACGTAGATGCGGCCAAGCCGGCGGAGGTCGGCGATGACTCGACCGTCCTGCACGAGGCGCCACCGGCTGGAGAACAAGGGGCTCACCAGCGCCGCCTGCCCGGCGATGCTCGGCACTCTCTGGCGGTTCATCGCTCGGAGATTAGGGTTCCGGTGTGAAGCTCCACGTCATCGACGGCACCTACGAGCTGTTCCGGTCGTATTTCGGGGCGCCGAAGCGCGAGGCGCCCGACGGGCGTGAAGTGGGCGCGATTCGCGGAATCCTCGCCTCGACGCTCTTTCTCCTGTCCGAACCGGGTGTGACCCACGTTGCCGCCGCCTTCGACTCGATCATCGAGTCGTTCCGCAACGACGTCTACCCGGGCTACAAGACCGGCGCTGGCATCGAAGAGGCGCTGCTCGAGCAGTTTCCGCTGGCGGAGCGGGCGCTGCGCAGCATTGGTGTGACGGTGTGGCCGATGTACGAGTACGAGACCGATGATGCGCTGGCAACCGCCGCCACCGGTGGGTGGACGACGTGGAGCAGGTCGTGGTGTTGACCCCGGACAAGGACATGGCGCAGCTGTACGGGCACCCGAAGATCGTCGGCTACAACGTGCGCACTCGCACGTTCATGGACCGGGCCGGGGTCGTCGAGAAGTTCGGCGTCGAACCAGAGTCGATACCCGACTACCTCGCCCTTGTCGGCGACAGCGCAGATGGCTACCCCGGCCTTCCCGGTTGGGGCGCCAAGTCCGCTGCGGCCGTCCTGGCCCGCTACGGGAAGCTGGAAGGGATCCCTCTCGAGGTGTCGCAATGGCAGGTGCAGGTCCGCGGCGCCGAGAAGCTTGCGGCAACGCTTCGAGAGCGGATAGGCGAGGCTCTGCTCTATCGCTTCCTTGCCGAGCTGCGCCGCGATGTTCCGCTGCCCGAGTCGCTCGCCGATCTCGAGTGGCACGGCGCCCCTCGGGAGCGGTTCCTCGGATTGTGTGACGAGCTCGGCTTCTCCGACCTGCGCGACCGGCCAACGCGCTGGGTCGAGTGAGGGGTGTGTTCCGTGCCGTGGTCCGCGTGAGCTCGTCCGCCTGCCGAGGGAGAGCGTCATGCCGGCTGCGATAGACGTGCGCGGGCTCCACAAGAGCTACGGCTCGGTGCACGCCGTGGCCGGCATCGACCTTTCGGTGCGAGCCGGCGAGGTGTTTGCGCTGCTTGGCCCCAACGGTGCCGGCAAGTCGACGACCGTTGAGATCCTCGAGGGTCATCGGCCTCGCTCCTCCGGTGAGGTCACGGTCCTCGGCTACGACCCTGAGGTGGGGGGCCGCAGCTTCCGCGAGCGCATCGGCATCGTGCTCCAGGAGCAGGCGATCGAGAACCAACTCACCGTCACCGAGGCGCTTCGCCTGTACGGCTCCATGTATCCGCACCGCCGCCCGCCCGGCGAGCTCATCGAGCTGGTGGGCCTCGGCGACAAGGCACGCAGCCGCATCAAGACGCTCTCGGGTGGCCAGCGCCGCAGGCTCGAACTGGCGCTCGGGCTGGTCGGCGATCCGGACCTGTTGTTCCTCGACGAGCCAACGACCGGTTTCGATCCCTCGGCGCGCCGTCAGGCGTGGACCATCATCGACAGCCTGCGGAGCCTCGGCAAGACGATCCTGCTCACCACCCACTACATGGACGAGGCGCAGAATCTCGCCGACCGTGTCGCAGTCATCGCCAAAGGCGAGATCGTGGCAGAGGGTGCGCCCGACTCGCTCGGCGGGAGGGCGGATGCATCCTCCCTCATCACGTTCCGAGTGCCCGCGGGCCCGGTCCGGCTGCCGGAGGGCATCGAGGCCACGGCAGCCCCTGAGGGGTTCATCCGGGTGCGCACGGCGGAGCCGACGCGGGTCCTGCACCGGCTCACCGCCTGGGCGCTCGACCGTGGCATGGTCCTCGACGGCCTCACCGTGTCGCGCCCTTCGCTCGAGGACGTGTACCTCGAGCTGGCAGGAGAGGACTCATGAGCGGCCGGCCAACGCTCGGCAGCTTGGTGTGGCGGCAGGTCCGCTATCAGAACACGATCTTCTGGCGCACGCCGGCGTCTGCGTTCTTCACCCTGGCGTTCCCGCTCATGTTCCTCTTCGTGTTCACGCTCGTGTTCGGCAACGACGACATCGCGGAGCTCGGCGTCACCACCGCCCAGTTCTACGCACCGTCGCTCGCAGTGTTCGGTGCGGTGTCTGCCACCTACACCAACCTGGCGATCACAACGGCGATCAGTCGCGACGAGGGGATCCTCAAGCGGGTGAGGGGGACGCCGCTGCCGCCCTGGGTGTACATCGTGGGCCGTATCGGCTCGGCAACGTATCTCGCCGCCGTCTCGGTCACCATCATGCTTGGCGTCGGCGTGCTGTTGTACGGGGTACGAATCTTCGGTGAATCGTTCCCGTCGGTCGTCGTGACATTCCTGGTCGGCGTCGGCTGCTTCGCGGCCCTCGGCATGTTGGTTGCGGCGCTCGCCCCCGACGGGGACTCGACTCCGGCCATCGCCAATGCCACGCTGCTGCCGCTCGCCTTCATCTCGGACGTGTTCATCCCCCCCAGCGCAAACGCACCCAGCTGGCTGAGCGTCGTCGCCGACATCTTTCCCCTCAAACACTTCGTGGTGGCGTTCCAGGATGCATTCAACCCGCAGGTGGTGGCTTCGAAGGCGTCGTGGCTCGACCATTTCCAGTGGGATCATTTGGCGGTGATGGCGCTGTGGGGCGCAGGCGCGATGGTGCTTGCCATCCGCTACTTCAAGTGGGAGCCGCGCAGCAGCGAGCGCACCGGTCGCAGGAGACGTGGCCGGCGCCGCCAACCCGCGTCCGTCTGAGGCGGCAGGCGTCAGTCGCCAAAGCCGAGCAACCGCTCGCGATCGAATGCCTTGGCGCCCGCGCCGAGAGCCACGATCGCTATCGCCCAGGCCACGGCTCCGATGACGAAAGCACCACGTGTCGGGTTGGCCACGACCCCGCCGGCAACGCCGTAGGCGAGCAGGATGACGGGAAGTGAAACGAGGCTCGCCGCCTGCTGCGACGCAGCCGTGCTCCGCATCCGGCCGGAGACCCACACGATGATGGCGAGGGCGACGGCGAGGAAGGGGGGAAGTACCCACAGGATGAGCATCCACCAGCCGGTCGTCGGGAAGAACCACCCGCCGAGCGTTGGCCCGGCGATGACGTTCACCACGAGCGAGTAGATCGCGAAGCCCCCGAACGTCGCCGCATAGCCGGGTATGAGGCTGGCGATGAGCTTGCCGACGTAGATCTCGTGGATCGATACCGGTGCGTGGGCGAGGAACTCGCCGGTGCCTCGTTCGCGCTCGCCGACGATCGCGTGGGCGCCGACGGCCGAAGATACGGTGAGCGGTACGACGACAGAGATGGGTGCCAGCAGATACACCGCCAGCACGTATGCAGCGCGCCCCGCGGCCGTGGTCCCCGCCACTCCGGCCTGGATGGATCCGGGAAGCGTGTCGAGCAAGCCGTTCATCTGCTCGATGAAGTCGCTGCTCCGCACCCTGGTGACGGTCGAGAGCCCGACGGCAGGGATCACGACGAAGAACAGCATGGCGATGACGATGAGCGGGCCCCAATAGTCGCGGCTCTTGAAGAGCTGGCGGAGGTCCGTCCTCACGATCGTGCGCACCCGCGACCAATTCATGTGTCGCTCCCGTGCACGCGCTGCATCTCGAAGTACAGGTCCGACAGGCTCGCCGCCTGAGGCTCGACCCGGGTGATTCTGGCGCCTTCGGCAACAAGGGCGGACACGATGTCCGGCAGCACCCCGAAGCTCTCCAGCTCCACTTCGAGGGCACCGTTCCATCGGGCATTCCGCACGCCCGGCCGCTCCGCGACGTCGTGCAAGACGGACCGGTCCTCGGCGTCGATCAGCACCAGCGGTCGTTCCAGGTAGCGGTCGGCGAGCGTGCGCGGGTGGCCGATCGCCCGTACCGAGCCGCCAACCATGAGGGCGACCTGGTCCGCGATACCTTCGGCTTCGTGGAGCAGGTGGGTGCACATCAAGATGGAGCGACCGGTCGAGGCCAGCTCGGTAATGAGGGTGAGGACGTCGCGCGCCGATTCCGGATCGAGGCCCGCGGTCGGCTCGTCGAGCAACAGCACATCAGGATCGTGGAGGAACGCTCGGGCGAGGGCGAGCCGGGTCCGCATGCCTGTCGAATACCCGCCCACGGTCTGGTCGAGCGCATGGTCGATCCCGAAGCGCGCTGCCGAAGCCTCGATGCGGGTGTGATCGATCGCATACAGATCGGCCGCAAATGCAAGGTTCTGCCAACCGCTGAGCCTGTCGTACATCGCGGGCTTCGGCGGCACCACGCCGCACCGTTTCCGCACCGCCTCGCCGTTGGAAACCGGGTCGAGTCCATGCACCCTCACGTCGCCGCTGTCGGCGCGAAGCGCCCCTGTGGTGAGCCGGACCGTGGTGGTCTTGCCTGCGCCGTTCGGTCCCAAGAGCACGGTGATCGATCCCACCGGCACCTCCATCGTGAGGCTCGACACGGCAGGCACGTCGCCGAAGCGGCGATGCACGGATTCGAACACGATTGCGGGAGCCACCATTCAGGAAGAGACGGTACTCGTGCCGGGAGCGTTGAGCGTCGCGCCCGGTCCGACTCGGGTGGGAGAATGGCGACATGTGTGGCCGCTTCGTCCAGGCAGCAGAGCCCGAGGTGTACGCCGACGTGTTCCGCGTCGACCGCACGGTGGCCGAGGTGCTGCCCAAGTCCTACAACGTCGCCCCGACTGATGCGGTGTACGCCGTCGCCGAACACGAAGGGGAGCGGCTCCTCGGCTCTTTCCGCTGGGGACTGATCCCGTGGTGGGCGAAGGATCGCAAGATCGCAGCCCGCAACATCAATGCCAGGGCCGAGACCGTTGCCGGCAAGCCTGCCTTCCGCGAGTCGTTTGCGACGAAGCGCTGCATCGTGCCTGCCGACGGCTTCTACGAATGGCAGGTGAAGCCGAAAGGCAAGTTGCCGCACTACATCTACCGCGCTGATTCCCGGCCGATGGCGCTCGCCGGCCTCTGGGCGAGATGGAAGGACCCCGAGACGGATGAGCGGGTTGCGACGTGCACCATCATCACCACGGAGCCCAACGAGGTTCTCGCGCCGATCCACGACCGGATGCCGGTGGTGCTTGCGCCGTGAGGTGTGGGAGACGTGGCTGGATCGCCGAGTTCGCGGACGCCGGAGCACTGGGCGCGCTGCTCGTGCCGGCTCCCTCGGCCGAGATCGCCCTTCACCCTGTGTCGACCTTGGTGAACAAGGTGGCGAACAACCTGCCCGAGTGCATCACCCCGCTCGAAACTCCTGCCGCCGACCAATGAGGTTGGGGCGGTATCGCCCGGTCCCCCTGGGATCCGGCTTCGTCTCGAGAAGGCGATCGACGCCGGACGAAGGCGCTCCGGTCGAGCCCCTCTTCACGGTCGCTTTCGTGACCCTCTGGTTCGTTGGGTTCTTCCAGGAGGTCTCTTTCGCCGTCATGGTGCATCTCCCCGGCTACCTGCAAGACCTGGGCGCCACCGAATCGCGGATCGGTCTGGTCTACTCGGTAGGCGCTGTGGTAGCGCTTGCGCTGCGGCCCGCGATGGGAAGGATCATCGACCAGTGGGGGCGCCGCCGTGTGCTGCTCGGCGGGGGCCTGCTTCTCGCCGCGTCGAGCGCCGCCTACATCCCGCTCGAGACGTTCGGCGCCGCGGTGTTCGTGGTGCGGGCAGTCCACGCATCGGTGGAGATCACGCTCTTCACGACCCTGCTCGCCTTCACGGCGGACATCGTCCCGGTGAGCCGGCGTGCGCAAGGGTTGGCGATCTTCGGGATCTCCGGGCTGCTTCCCATCGGGCTCGGCTCCGTCCTCGGCGATCTCGTGATCGAGGCAGGGAGCTTCGACGAGGTCTTCGCCATCGCCGCCGGCCTGGCGCTCGTGTCGTGGGCCGTGGCGTGGCGGTTGCCGTCGATCGCAGCCGTTGACCCCAACCGCGATCGCCACAGGGGCTTCGCAGCGGTGGTGTTCCAGCGCGACCTCGGTCCCGTGTGGCTCATCACGCTCGCGTTTGCCCTCGCGCTCACCATCCCCTTCACGTTCTTCCGGACATTCGTCGACGCCACCGGCATCGGTTCGGTTGGGCTCTACTTCGGGGTGTACGCAGGTACGGCCATCACGGTTCGGCTGGTTGCGAGCCGGAGCGTCGACCGAGCGAGAGCGCACCGAGTCCTGGCGCCCTCCGCCGCTGCCCTCGTCGTCCAGTTCCTCGTGCTCGCATCGCTGCGGAGCCCGGCCGGGATCGTGGTAGCTGGTGCGCTCGGCGGCTTCGGCCACGGTCTGATGTTTCCGGTCCTGTCTGCGATGCTGGCCAACCGGGCGAGTCACGAGGAGCGAGGTACGGCGTTTGCTGTGTTCTCCGGGCTGTTCGACGCCGTCACGCTGGTCGGGGCTCCTGTTGTAGGGGTGCTGATCGAGACGGCCGGGTACTCCACGAGCTTTGTGGCCGTCGCCCTCGCAGTCGCTTCGCTCAGCGCGCTGTTCATGGTGTGGGATCGCACGACTCTGTGGGCCGTACGAGGCTGACCCGGTCAGGGTGCGGCGCGCCCGCGGGCCGCTGATGCCACGTACCCCAGCGCGGCTCCGGCTACACCGAGGATGGTCGCTTGGCCAACGGCGCCCAACGGTGGCAGGAGGATCGGCGGACCCAGCACGCCGGCGAGGGCGAGGAAGAGCGACACGACGATCACGTTGGCGATCCCGCCGAGTGCGGCTCCCGCTGCGACCGCAGCAGGCACCGGTCCCAAGGCCAGCCGATAGCTCACTGGAAAAGACGCGGCCACGAGGATTGGAAAGAACACGAAGTCTGCCTCTGGGCGTGACCAGGCAGCAAGAACCCACGCTGCTGCAAACACGCCCGAGATGTAGATATAGGGGTTGCGGTGGGTGCTCATCGAGGACTGGGCATCGGTGAGCCGATCGTACCGGCGCGGCAAGATGGTGGTGCGGCGCGCCTTCAGGGCCGGGGAAGGTGGCGTCGTCGAAGTGCGATCAGTGGAGCGCACGAACCCCCATGACGCCGTAGGCCACCTGACCGAACCCGACGACCACCAGTCGCAGCTCCGGGCGGCGACGAGTCAGCTAGGTCGCCGCCGCCACGATGAGCGTGACGGCGGCGACCTGAGCCAACACTCCTGCGTCGGTTCGAGGCAGCAGGACGTCCGTCACCCGGAGACGCTCACGAGCCGATCCCGAAGGTCACGCTGAGGTCGACCGTCACCGACTGTTGCCCCGGTTGGATCGGTGTCGCCAGGTCGGCCCCAGCCGCTTCGGCTCTGGCGTACAGCGGGATGGGATAGTTGCCGACCGACTCAGAAATGGTGATCGGTGCGCCGAGCGATACGCCGGCGAGTTCGGCGAGTTGCTCTGCCTTGGCCTTGGCGTCGGCCCATGCCGCCGCGCGGGCATCGACAAGGAGCGTTTCGTTGTCCTCGAGCGCGAAGGAAACGCCGTTGACGCGCACTTCGTCGCCTGCTGCAGCCGTTGCGGCATCGAGCACTTCGCCGGCGCGGTCGAGGTCGCGGATCTTGACGTTCAGGGTGTTGTCCACCCGGTAGCCGGTGATCCGCGGTGCCTGGTTGTCGCTGTAGTCGTATTCGGGGTAGATCGAGTAGTTGCTGGTCTGCACGTCTTCCTCGGCTACGCCCAGACCCTGCAACGAGGCGATGAGGTCGGTGGCGCGACGAGCGGCCACGTCGACGGCCTCACTGACGGTTGGTTTGCCGACCGAGATGCCGATGGTGACGCTGAGGGTGTCCGGTGTGCCGATGACCTCGCCTCGCCCCGACACGCTGATTCCGGTCATTGCCGACGCGCTTCCTTCCTGAGCTGCGGCGCCGGGCGACGCATCCTGCGTCGCAGCACCGCATGCGGTGAGCAGCAGGATCACACCTGCGGCCAGCGTTGCGATACGAGCCTTTCCCACGATGCCTCCTCTGACTGTTCTCACTCATTGGGACGCCGGAGTGGGCGATCCCGGTTCCCAGCGGCCTTGGTCTCCAGAGTCGGTAAGCTCGCCCCGTGGCTCAAGAGGTTCATCTCGCCCGTTCCCGCGCTGTACGCATTCTGTATGGCGCCATCGGCTTCGTGTTCCTCGGCCTTGGCATCGCCGGGCAGTTCGTGCCGGGCCTGCCGGGCACGATGAACCTTCTCATCGCACTGTGGTTCTTCTCGATGTCGAGCGAACGGATGCACCGCTGGATGCTCGGCGAACAAGTACTTCGGCAAGCAGCTCACCGACTACAAAGAAGGCCTCGGTATTCCCCGCAAGATCAAGGTCGTCGCGGTGATGTCCATCATCACCGCGGTGACGCTGTCGACGCTCTTTGCGCTCGACAACCCGTGGGTGAGGAGCCGCGGTCGTGAGCCTCGGCGTCGTCGGCGTGTGGTTCGTCCTCAGCCGTCCGACTCGTGAAGTCGAATTGGCGCGCCGCGCAGCTGCCAACGCAGCCGCCTGATCCACCCGAGCGGGCCGCTCAGACCGGCGGCGCCGGGTCGTACTGGATGTAGCGGCGGACCTCGCGGGCCCGTTCGACGGAGTGCAGCCGCGCGACGAGGTGCAGGGCCATGTCGATGCCGGCCGACACCCCTGACGCCGTGATGACATCGCCTCTGATCGACGAACCGGTCGTGCGGCCGGACCTCGATGTTGACCCGAGCCGGTCGAGCAGGTCGAGCGCCTCCCAGTGCGTCGTAGCCGGTCCATCGTCGAGAAGCCCGTTGTCGGCGAACACGAGAGAGCCGGTGCACACGCTCGTCATCAGCGTGCCGGCGGCGGCAAGCTCCTTGACCCAGCGTCCGATGGTTGTATCCCCGATCTGGGGACGCGTTCCCCGTCCTCCGGGGTAGACGAGGACGTCCAGCGGTGGCGCCGTGTCCCAAGTGTGGTCGGGGAGCACGAGCATCCCTTTGGCGCACGCGATGACGCCTTCGGTCTCTGCAAGCGTGATGACGGAGGCTCCGTCCTCGGGATGTGCCAGCTGCCAGCTGCGGAGCACCTCCCACGGCCCGACCCAATCGAGCTCCTCCGCATCGTCGAAGAGGAAGATGCCAATGGTGATGTCGTTGTTGCGCATCGCCGCAGTATCGCCGGTCGGGCCGGAACGCGCCGGAGGGCCGCCACTGGGACGACCCTCCATGGAAGCCCGTGCACGCCGCAGCGCGGCGATCCGCCCGCACGAATCCAGGACGCAGCCTATGGGCTGGAGCTGTGAGCCGCAACTGGCCTCTCCATCCGCCGCCCATCGACGCCCTTGTAAGCGCTCGTTCGATTCCATACGCTTGGCGGATGGAGCGCATCACGGTTGATATCGGCAAGGAGTGGCTGTCGGTGCCCGACATCTGCGACTACATGGATGTTTCTGCGTTCGTCGTCACGAGCCAGCTGCGTGCGGGCTCGCTACCCGGGGTCAAGTTCGGCCGTGAGTGGCGCATCTCGCGCCGCGACTTCGAGGAATGGATCAATTCGCAGCGTTTCGCCGCGGTCGATCGGTCCCCCGGTCCGGGTGACCCCTGACCGCTGCCGCGGTACCCTTCGGGCATGAGCGCAGCACCGGAGCGTTACGAGGGAACGTCAACCCTCGACCACACGATCACGATCCCGACGTGGAACGTGATCGTATGGAACGACCCGGTCAACCTCATGAGCTACGTCGTGTGGGTGTTTCGCAAGCTGTTCGGGTACAACGAGACCAGAGCCACCGAGCTCATGCTCGACGTCCATCACCGGGGCCGCGCCATTGTCACGTCTGCGCCGAGAGAGCGCGCCGAGCTCGAGGTGACGAGGCTTCACCATCACGGCCTGTGGGCCACGCTGGAGCGGGGATGAGCTTCCATTTCGACCCGGAGTCCGGCGAGATCGAGGGGCGGGTCGACGGTCAGGCGCTTGCAGTGCTGCACGCCGTTCCGGCATTCCTGGCCTCTGTCGACGCCACTCCAGACGATCCCGCCCACGATCGCCTGTATCCGACGGCCTATGCCGACGACGCCGAGGACCACGAGTTCCGCAGGCTGTCGCACGGCGAGATTCAACGCGCTCGGGAGACCGACCGGACGCAGCTTGCGGCCGTTCTCGAGCGTCTCGCAGACGGTCGAACCGTTGTGAGCCAGGACGAAGCCGAAGCGTGCGCCCGGGCCGTGGGAGCAGCCCGGCTCGCTATCGCCGCCCGACACTCGATGTTCGACACAGACGACCTCTCGGACCTGCCGGACTCTCCCCACCAGGCCATCGTTGCGTATCTCGGGATGGTGCAGGATCAGCTCGTCCATGCGCTGATGCAGACGCCGTCGATGCTCACATGACCGAGCCGCCGGAGAGCCCTCCTCCCCTCGAGGCCGCCGACGCGCCGGTGGGAGATGCTCGGCCGCGGCGTGCGCAACGCGACCCGGCGGCCACTCTGAACATCGCGATGGTCGTGTACATCTTCATCAACCTGCTCTTCGCCCTGCCGCTCGTCATCTTCCCCGCCACCTTCTTCGATGTGATTGGGCTCGATTCGCAAGCCTCCGAGCTTCTCGGGGGGCTGCGTTGGGTGGGTGCAGTGCTGCTGGCGTGGGCGATCTCGGGAATCCTCGTCCTCGCCCGCCCGGGCGGCCGGGCGATCTTCGTGACGACCGGGGCGCTTCAGCTGACCATGGCGGCGCTGGCGTTCCTGTACAGCTGGTCGATCGACGAGTACAACTGGAGCACCTGGTATCAGGCCGTCGCCACCGCCGTCCTCATCGCAGGATCCGTTGTCCTGTGGTGGGCTCGGCTCGCCGGCCGCAAGGTGTTGCGCACCGACACCGAGTGAACCGGTTCAGCCGGACAGGCCGAGCAACGGCGCCGGTTCCGAGTACTCCAGGTCGAGACTCTCGGCCACGGCCGAGTTCACCATCTTGCCGCCGATCACGTTGTAGCCATGCAGCAGTTCCGGGTGGCGGGCGATGGCAGCGTGGTGGCCTCCCGCCAGTGCAACGACGTACGGCAGTGTTGCGTTCGTGAGTGCGTACGTCGACGTGTTCGGAACCGCGCCCGGGATGTTGCCGACTGCGTAGTGGACGACACCGTCGAGGTGGTAGACCGGCTGGGCATGAGATGTCTCGCGGGCGGTCGCGATGCACCCGCCCTGGTCGATCGAGATGTCGACGACGACGCTGCCGGGTCGCATCGCCCTCACCTGGTCCTCGTTGACCACCACCGGAGCGCGAGCACCCGCGACGAGGACCGCCCCGATCACGAGGTCGGACCGGGGCACGAACTCGTCGATGCTGTAGACGGAGGAACGAACGGTCGTGATGCGGCCCACCTGCAACTCGTCGAGATGACGGAGGCGGTCGATGTTGATGTCCAAGATCGTGACGTTCGCCCCCATGCCGGAGGCGACCATCGCCGCGTGGGTGCCGGCGCTTCCCGCGCCCAGCACGGTGACCCTCGCCGGCGGCACCCCGGCGACGCCGCCGATGAGTACGCCGCGCCCTCCCTGGGGTCGCTCCAAGTGGTGTGCGCCGGCTTGTGCCGCCATGCGGCCCGCGATCTCGCTCATGGGGGCAAGGAGAGGCAACGCACCGGAGGGAAGTTGGACGGTCTCGTAGGCGATGGCCGTTGCCCCGCTCCCAACGAGGCCGTGCGCTTGGGCGGGGTACGCAGCGAGGTGGAGGAACGTGAACAGAGTGTGGTCGTCCCGCAGCATCGCGATTTCCTCGAGCTGAGGCTCCTTGACCTTGAGGATGAGTTGTGCAGTCGCAAACACCTCGGCGGCGCTGTCCACGATCTCGCCACCGACGGCGACGAATTCCTCGTTGGGGATCGACGACCCGAGGCCTGCGCCCGACTGGATGACGACTCGGTGACCCCGCGAGGTGAGCTCCCTCACTCCGATGGGGGTTATGGCAACCCGATACTCCTCGGTCTTGATCTCGGTGGGTACCCCGATCAGCACGGAACGGCTCCCTTTCCATACAGGTGGACGTCGTGTCAGCAAACGAGTCTTGCACACCGGAAGGCAGCGCGCTCGACGGGCCCCCGCCGAGGTCCGTTACCCTGCCGGACGTTCTCGTTCTCCCCGTCCGTGAGGTGCCCACTTGGCGTCGATCGTCACCGTCGTGATCGCTTCCCAACCCGGAAGGGGCTTCGCGGGCTCTCGATGGTTGTCACCGTGGGGCCAATCGACGCTGTTGAGCCATGTGGTCGCAGAGACCTTGGCGTGGGCCGTCGAACCAGGGCTCCTGCTGCTCGGCGCCGATGCGGAGGAAGTGCTGGAGAGCGTCGACCCGGGGAGCTTCTCTGTGCTCATCGATCCGGAGTGGGCTGAGGGTGAGTCCTCCTCGCTGCAAGCCGGTCTCGACTATCTCCAGCAGGAGGGCGTGGTCGATGCCGTCGTTCTCGTCTCGGGTGACATGCCCCAGATTCCTCCCGGCACGGTCGACGGACTCCTTGCCGCTCACGCCACGGGGTCGCATCCGGCCGTCGTCCCGAAGTACCGCTACGCCCGCGGGCGACCGATCGTCGTCGGCAGCGAGGTGTGGCCGTTGCTCCTTGGGATCGACGGTGATACCTCGATCGAAGCGGTCCTCGCCACCCACGCCGCGATGGTCACAGAAGTGTGGATCGACCACCTGCCACCGCCCGTGATCGGTACGCCAGACGATCTCGAGAAGTGGGCACCACGTCGCTGACCTGACCCAGCGGGAGCTCCGGAGGTAAGCTCTCGACGTCGCTGGTGAAGGGGCCGGCGACGCGAGTCGGCGGCAGCGAAGAAAGGACCAGGGCACGATGGCCTCTATCGATGCGATCGAAGGGATCGGCCACAAGTACGCGACCAAGCTCAGGAAGGCGAAGGTGCGTACGACGGAGGCGCTGCTCAAGACCGGCGCCACCCGCAAGGGGCGCAAGGAGCTTGCCGAGTCGGCGGGGTTGAACGAGGACCAGGTGCTTGCGTGGGTCAATCGAGCCGATCTCATGCGCGTGCGCGGCGTCGGTGAGGAGTACTCGGACTTGCTAGAGGCCGCCGGTGTTGACACCGTCAAAGAACTGCGGCGTCGCAATGCCGCAAACCTCCTCAGTGCGATGGTGGACGTCAACGCCAAGAAGCGACTGGTCAGGCGCCTCCCCACCCAGTCGATGGTCGAGCGCTGGATCGCCCATGCCAAGGAGCTCGATCCGGTCGTCACCTACTGAGCGCGCAGCCCCCGAGATCGGGGCATCGCCGGCCTTCATCGTGAATTGTCGCGACGCATGTCGGGGCTATCCGATCATCGGTGAGATTTCCTTGCGATTTCCTTCCACTAACCGCGGCTCAGGCGTTCGACGCAGCTGGCGCGTGCGGTGGAGGTGGCCGGTCCCGATTGGTGGGGAAGTGCGAGACTGGTCCGGCAGCGTCTGAGAGAGCGCGTACCTGCCGATCCAGCGCACTTGGCGACGAGGGCGTTATCGCTCAGATTTGCCGATCTGGGTGGACAGCGTTGCGAGGGCCGCCTCGTACTCCTCGCGGTCGAATACGAACGGCCCGAAGCTGGTGTAGTCGCGACCGTTGCGGTGCGGTTGTTCGAACTCTGACCAGGTCACCGAGTCTCCATCGATGGAAACGGCTGCATGCAGTGGCCAACACCCGACCTCTCCGCAGTCTGCGCAAGCCAGCACCGCGATCCTCCCCAGCTTCGCAAAGTAGCGGTGGTCGACCGCGCCCAGGAAGTAGTGAACGAGATCGCCGACCTTGAAGAAGTCGAGAACCAGACCGCCGTAGCCGCCGACGACATCGAAGCCGCGGGCCTCCTCGAAGCTGGCGATCATCTCATGCAGCGGTACCCCGTCAACGACCGGGACCACCTGTTGGATCTCGTCGCTGTCCTCGAAGGGCCCTACAAGGAACTCGATGCTCGCCATCACACGGACAGTACTTACGCCGAGCAACTTGCGCCTTGCAGACCCGCAAGCCGAGGTGCCGATCTCGTGCACTCTGCAGGGCGGTGGTTCTGGTCCGAGATTGAGCGATCTGCTCGGGTCGGCCAACGCTGCTCATGGCCGAGGGTCGATTCGCCTGGTGCGAATCAATCGATCGGCGAGTAGTCCGGCAACTCTTGGTCGAACCCGTGCACCGACGCCTCGAACCACTCGTTGGCTGCGGTGAAGCCCTCGGGTTCCTCCCACCAGAAGAGCTGCGTATCCAGCCCCGTCGAGCGACGAAGACGTATCCCTCGGGTCGTGCCATCGATCCCGAACGCCGACGGTCGGAACGCTGGAATCACAAGAGCAGCGAGCCCGCTCAACACGTCCTCCGCTAGCTCCTTCGAGATGACCGCGTCGGCTCCGTAGGTGCGAGTCGCTCCACTGGCCAAGGGCCTGGGGTGGGCTGCGGTGATGCGACGCACCAGCCAGCGGTCGTCATCAATCTCGAACAACGTCCAGATGATCTCAGGATCGAACGCCCGAAGACGCACCAGCTGCAAGCGCCAGCTGCCGGCATCGACTGAAGCTAGACCCTCGAATCGCCACGACTCGCGCAGGTGGCTGAAGCGATCGACATCGTCCATGTGAGCCAACGTAGCAAGCGGCGAATAGCCATTCACCGGATCGGAGCACGAAGCTGCCGATGTCGAATGCCGGCGCAAGGCCCATAAGTGCCACCGAACGGCGACTTGGCGTCCCCGCTAGGCAGAGATGTCGAGGATCAGGCCGATGGTGGCCCGGATCTGGTTGCGTGCAGCTGGGCCGACGTTGCCGCGAATGTGCTCGACCCGTTGGGTCGATACGGCTCGCACATGCTGGCACTGGGCGGCCGAGCGTTGCTGGAGTCCGTTGGTGTCGTCGGGTTCGATCACGATCTCTGAGGTGAAGCCGCGGATGCTGGAGGTGAGCGGTACCACCTGGATCACAGTGGGCTGCGCATCGAGGATGCGCTGAGCCGTGACGACCACGGCGGGATGGCGGAAGCCGGCCTCTCGCCCCTCGGGGAGTCCGAGGTCGAGATCGATAACGTCACCCGAGGTCAGCAACGAGCCAGGCGGTTTCGTCCTTTGTCAGGACTGCGGTGAGTTCCTCGCCGATGCGGTCCTGACGTAGACGCCGTACCGCAAGCGCAACCGTTTCGCCGACGGTGGTGCCAAGTTCATCGGCGAGCCGCTTCAGCTCCTGATGTGTCGTCTGGTCGATGCGAACACTCGTACTCTGCATGCACATCAGCATACAACATCGCATACAAGGCTTGAAGGGTTTCGGCGTCGGGGACCGCACATATCACTCAACCCGCCGGGGGATATCGCGCACCCACCGGCGCTCAGTATCCGGCAATATGCCTCTGATCGAGCACTACGCCTAATACTCCTTAGTAGAAGCAACCACCCGTTCCGGCTTCCACTAATCGTGTCATGAGCGAGCTGGTAGAGTGCTGTTTCTGCTTCTACTAACAGGAACTGTGGGCGAGATGGCAACGGATTCGGGTCAAGAAACGCCGAGATGTCGACGCTGGGGCCGTGGTGGGCGGGTATGAACGTTGGTTGGCTCGCCAGCCTCTGGCGGATCGCACGCGGGAAGCGTACCTGGCGCAGGTCGCCTCGTACGTGAACTGGCTGGCGGACTCTGAGGCTGGCGCGGAGGCGTTGGCGGTTGATCATGTTCAGGGATTGGGCGGTGCGGGACTACAAGCGCCATCTCAAGCTGCGGAAACGTCAGCGCCGGCTTCGGTGAATCAGGCGTTGGCGGCGATCGACAACTTCTACCGGTCCATTGGACATGGGCACGCCTCGGGTGGATCGGGAGCGTCTGGTGCAGGCGGCGCCTCGGGCGTTGAGCGAGGACGAGCAGCGGTCGTTGCTGCGGGCGGTGGAGCGGTGCCCGTCGTCGCGTGACCGTGCCATTGTCACCGTGTTGTTGTACACGGGTCTGCGACTCTCGGAGCTAGCGGCGCTCGAGGTAACGGATGTGGCGGTGTCAGCCCGCAAGGGTGTGGTGACCGTCCGTTCGGGCAAAGGGGACGCCTTCCGTGAGGTGCCGCTGAACTCGGTTTGTCGAGACGCGCTGCAGGAATGGCTGGCCGACCGCTCTCACAAAGCCGCCAGAGCCTCCGTCGATGAAGGCGGCGTGTGGTTGTCGAAGTTGGGTCGTGCAATGACGCCGCGGGCGGTTGATCATGTGATCCGCAAGATCGCCGCCGAAGCCAACCTTGAGGGCATTTCGGCGCATGTGCTGCGCCACACGTTTGTCACCAACCTGGTGCGTTCCGGCGCCGACGTGGTGCTGGTCGCCGAGTTGGCCGGTCATCGCCGCTTGGACACAACCCGCCGCTACAGCCTCCCCACCCGTGCAGACCGGGCCACCGCGGTCGAGTCGGTCGTGATCGAACCGTGATCGGATAGCGGCATGGCGACTCCTTCGCTACCGGATGCGGAGCGGGTGGCACTCGAGTCGTGGCCACCGGAGGTTCTCCGCTCCGATCTGGCGACGTTCTTCACATTTTCGATCGACGACATCCGGTGGGTACGCACCCATCAGGGTGATACCCAACGGCTCGGCCTCGCGGTGCAGCTGGCGGCGCTCGGGTTCCTCGGCCACATCCCCTCCGACATCGCCGCCGCACCGTCGGAGGTCGTGGCCCGCATCGCCAACCAGATCGGCGTCGCTGCTGCCTCGTTTGCTGGCTACGGGACGGTTAGCGATTGGGTGCGGCTACAGCACACCGCAGCGGTAGTGGAGCGGCTCGGATGGCGAACCTGTTCCGGCGGTGAGTGGAAACGGCTCGGTGACTGGCTGGTTGCCCGCGCTATGGAGCACGACTCACCGTCAGTGCTATTTCGTGAAGCACTGGCCTATCTCCACAGCGAACGGATCGTGCGTCCCAGCCTCGACGAGTTCCTACGTGCCGTCGGCACCGCCCGAGTCACCGCCAACGAAGAGTTGTATCGCCGGCTCCGACCGGTGCTCACACCGTCCCTGCGAGATCAACTCGATCGGCTAATCGCCGCCGACCCTGACCTCGGGGTAGCGCCGATCGTGTGGCTCAACCAGGGGGCAACCAGCGCCACCGCCGGAACGATCAAGACCGAAGTCGCCAAGCTCACCTATCTGCGGTCGAAAGGGATCGACGCTATTGATGTGGCGGTAGTGCCTCCAGAGCGGCGACGCCAACTCGCTGGTATCGGTCGCCGGGCAACGCCAGCGTCGCTGCGGAGAATGGCACCCGAATCGCGTTGCCCGATCCTGTTGGCCTCCCTGGTAGCGGCCCACAGCGAGGTGACCGATGAGATCGTTGAGTTGTTCAACCAGGCACTCGGCGGTGTCGACCGGAGAGCTCGCCGCAGCCTGGCCGAGCTTCAAGCCGCCCTGGCGCAAGCCGACATTGCCCGACTCGAGCTGCTGGACGACATCTTGGACGTCGTCTTCGATCAGCTCCTGGACGACGCTGCGGTCGGGGCAGCTCTCCGTAACCTGGACCGGGCACGCCTCGACGCGGCAACCCGCACCCCGACAGAGCGGCTTCCCCGAGACGGCGGTCACCTCGCCATGCTCGAAGCCCGCTACAACCAAGTCCGCAGCTTCGCCCCGATTGTGCTCGACGCCCTCGACCTGGCCGCCAGCGTGGAGCCAAGCGAGATCCTCGACGCCACCCGGCTGCTCCGCCAGCTCAACACGGCGCATCAACGTACGCTTCCTGGGGATGCGCCGACCGGGTTCATCCCGACCCGTTGGAGACCCTACCTCGATCAGGCTCGAGCAGACCGGGACATCTTCACGCTGCGTCACTATTGGGAACTGTCGCTCCTCTACGGGCTACGGGATGCGCTGCGCTCCGGCGAGATATGGGTCAAGGGCTCCCGCCGCTACGCCAACCCGGCCACCTACCTGATCCCGCCAACAGAGTGGCCTCAGCATCGTCCCGAAGTCCTTGCCCGCACCGGCCGTCCAGCCACCTGGGCCGAGCAAGCCGAGCGGATCGACGCCGACCTCGACGAACTCCTCGATGAACTCGACCGAACCCTGGCTGCCGGGGACGGACCGATCAAGATCGGTGCCGATGGTCGCCTCACCCTCAGCCCGCTCCCGGCCGAGACCATCGACCCCGCAACCGCCGCCCAGGGCGATGCGCTGTTCGCTCGACTTCCTCGGGTGCCGCTCGCCGAGTTGCTCATCGAGGTCGACCACGCCACCGGGTTCACCCAGCACCTCACCCATGCCGGCGGGGCCAGCCCCCGCCACCCCGACCTCGAGCACCGCCGCAACCTCTACGCTGCCTTGTTGGCCCAGGCGTGCAACTTCGGAATCACCCGCATGGCCGAACTGTGCGGAATCAGCGCCGACACTCTCACCTGGACCACCCGCTGGTACCTACGAGAGGACACCCTCCGGGCCGCCAACACCGCCATCGTCAATGCCCACCACCGACATCCGCTCGCCGAGACCTGGGGCGGCGGCACCCTATCGTCGTCGGACGGGCTCCGGCTCCCGATGCGCGGCAAGTCTCTCACCGCCCGTGCCCTCTCTCGCTACTTCATCGATCAGGGCATTACCAGCTACACCCACGTCTCCGATCAGCACACCACCTACGGCACCCAAGTCATCGTCTCCACCGAACGAGACGCCACCTACACCCTCGACGAGATCCTCGGCAACACCACCGAGCTCCCCATCGTCGAACACGCCACCGACACCCACGGCCAAACCCTGCTCACCTTCGCCCTCTTCGACCTCGTCGGTCTCCGACTCTCACCCCGCATTGCCAAACTCACCGACCGGCGTCTCTGGCGCCCCCACCCGCCTGGCCGCTACCAGCAGTGGCGGCACGCCGGGCCGCTCCTCACCCACCACGTCCGCACCGACCTCATCGACCGGCACTGGGACGATCTCCTCCGCATCGGTGGATCACTCAAAGAAGGCCACGTATCGGCAAGTCTCCTCATCAGCCGCCTCCAGGCCGGCACCCGCCAACACCCCCTCGCCAAAGCCCTCCTCGAATACGGCAAACTGCTGCACACCATCCACAGCCTCCGCTGGTACACCGACGAAGCGTTCCGACGCCGCATCGGCCGACAACTCAACAAAGGCGAATCCATCAACGGTCTCCGCCGCTACGTGTTCTTCGCCCACCGCGGCGAAGTCAAAGACCGCCTCCTCGACGACCAAACCACCCAAGCCCACTGCCACACGCTGGTCACCAACGCCTGCATCCTATGGACCACCCTCTACCTCCAAGACGCCATCGACGCCGAAACCGCTCGCACCGGCACCGAGATCCCCACCGACACCATCAGACACCTCAGCCCGGCCCGGTTCGCCCACATCAACCCCTACGGGATCTACACCTTCGACGTCGCCGCCGTCCTCAACCGCGACAGTCGCCGACCCCTACGACCACCGCGTTAGTAGAAGGAATTCGCAAAGAAGTCTCACCGATGATCAGCCGACCCGATGTCCTGCGCCCACACGCAGAGAACCCCCGGCCGAAGCCGGGGGTTCTGCCACGACCGGTCGAACGAAGCAGTGAAGGGAGGGAGAGCTACTTCGCGCGTTGCGAACCGGTCGAGTTGTGCTGGTCGGCCGACCAGGCGCTACTTGGTCGTCGCTGCGGTCTTCCTCGCCGCCGGCTTGCGGGCTGCCGTCGTCTTCGGTGCCGTCCTCTTGACGGTGGCCGTCTTCTTGGCGACGGGCTTGGTGGCGACGGCCTTCTTCGCTGGAGTGGTCTTGGCAGCCGGGGCCGCCTCGACGGGGACCTTCTTGGCCGGAGCCTTGCCGTCGGCCGGCGAGAAGCTGTCACGCCAGCTCTGGAGCGCACCCTCGAGTTGATCGCGGAGCTTCTCGACGCGGTCCTGGACCTTCTCCAGGTCGACGCGACTCTGGATCTCTTCGACGACGGTGCCGCCCTGGAACTTCTTCGTCAGCTTCTCACCCTCGGTGGCGGCTGCTTCGAAGCGCTTCTCGGCCTGATCTGCGATCTTCTCCGAGTACTCGGCGACCTTGGTGCGGTACTCCTTGGCGATCTTCGTTACGACAACGGGGGCGCCGATCGTGGCGTAGACGGCCTTCGTTGCGAGCTTGCGCTGCGTGTCGAGCATCATGAATCCTCCTGATCTGGTGCGGTGACGAAGCTTGCGTAGATCTGCGTCAGCGCTTGTTTCTGTGCTGGTGTCAGCTCGATATCGGCACTGATGGCTTCGACGACCGTCGGGTGATCGCCGCCCTCGAGCAGTCCGGCCTTCTCGTACAGCGACTCCGCCCTGATCGACAGCGCCCTGGCGATCGACTTGAGGATCTCGGCCGACGGCTTGCGCAGCCCACGTTCGATCTGGCTCAAGTAGGGGTTGGAGATGCCTGCCGTCTCCGCCAGCTTGCGCAGCGACATGGCGCTGCGTTCCCGCTGGTCACGGATGAAGGCACCCAGTTCCGATAGCTGATGTTTCATGTATTCGCAGAATATCGCACCTTGCTAACTATTGCAAGCGCATGGAAGGCTCGGTTCCTGCGTGGTTCACCCACCGGAAACGGAACCCGATCCACGCCGGAACGAGATCAGAACACGCCGCGTCGTGTCGCCAGCATGTCGTCGAGGGCCGATTGGATCGAGAAGCGCACCTCTTCAGTTCGCTCAAGCATCCGGAGCGGGTCGATCACCGCCGCCCGACCCTCGGGAGGGTGCGGCGGCAGAAACCTGATGTGCCAGCGGACCGGGAGAGGGATGGGATTGAGCACAACCGCGATCTGCTCGACTCGTTGTTCCGGCCACACGAGCCGAACGAGCCGAGCGAGCCACTCGGAGACGCCCACTGCGGGGTGCACCTCCTCCGAACCAACGATGGCGACCGGTACCACGGGGGCACCATGCTCCTCGGCGAGGCTCAGGAACCCGCCGCGTCCGAAACGCTGCACTTGGTATGCGTCCCACACGGGCTTCATGAAGCCCTTCTCGCCCTCGGGGAACACACCGACGAGACGGCCCTTGCGAAGCAAGTAGTCGGCGTCTCCGCGCGATGCGTAGGCACCGCCCACCTTGCGGTAGAGATGGGAGACCCACGGGAGCATGTTGAAGATCTCGGTGCCGATCACCCGCAGGCGGCGCGGCGCCTGGAGCTCGTTGGCGATCGCGGCGGTCATCATGAAGGCGTCGTAAGGCAACGCGGCCCCGCCATGATTGGCGGCGATGACGGCGGGGCCGTGCGTTGGGATGTGCTCGATGCCCTCCACCTTCACCCTGAAGTACTCGAAGTAGAGGGCGTTGGTGAGGTGCCAGGCCATCTCGGCGACAACGGGATCGAGCCCGAGCGGATCGACGTCGTAGGACGAGATCAGGAGATGGCGCACCAGCGTGGGCCACGTGTCGAAACCGAGATGGCCGGCGATCGGCACGGGCACGTCGAAGATGTCGATGCCGCCGTGGAGCGCACACCCCTCGCTGCCCATGATCGTCGGGAGCCCGCAGTGGAAGCCCTCGATGCTCGTCCATGCGCAGCGGCGGTCGTGATCGAAGAACGCCTGCAATCGGTCGCCGAGTGCTGCTCGCCTGGCGTTGGCCGCCACCCGGTCGACCGAAGCGCCGGGCAGGCGTTCGATGGTGCGGAAGTGAACGGCCCCTGCGTCGTCGGCCTCGCGCAGCCCCATCTGCGCAACACGTTCTCGCGGGTCATCGACCGGTGGCGACAGCGCAGCAATGAGCTCGGCCTTGGTCATCCGCGACCGGCCCCGAATGTTGCGCGAGGCAGCAAGAGCCCGCAGCTGGACACGCGTCATCTCCTCGAGCGGTGCGGCGTTGTTCACAGGCCCGACCCAGCCGTTGTTTCGATGCGCCCATATCCGGCGAGCGACGTTTGACGGACGCTGAGCCGCGGAGCGAAGCCCAGCTCCTCACGCATTGCCGTTGTATCGAGCACGAGCCCGTGCTTCACCATCGCCGCTACATGGCTGGGGACCGCCGCCCCCACACGAGTCAGTCCGCGGAGGGCTGCTTCGAAACCACGCCTGGGTAGAGGCTGGGCAACGCGCCGGCCCAGTCGCAGCATCCGACTGAGGTACATGGGGCCGGTTGCGGCGACGTTGTACGTGCCGGCGACATCCGTATCCACCGCGACGAGCAGCGCTGCGACTGCGTCCTCTTCGTGGATGAGGTGGAGTCGGGGGTCGAATCCGAGCAGCGTCGGCACCACGGGCAGCGAGAGAAACCGGCTCAGCGGGTTGCGGATGTTGCGGCCGAAGATCGGCGCAAAGCGCAGCAGCGTGTAGGTGGTTCGATCCTGGTGGGGGGCCACATCGGCGATCAGCTCTTCGAGATCGGCGATCTCCCGGCCGTAGCGGCTCAACCCGCCCCGGCCGCGGGTGTCCTCCGTGAAGATCGAGGGGTTGCGCGGCCCAACCGGGTAGACAGCGGCGTCCGACTTCACAACGACGCGTCGCACGCTGCCCAATCGGCCGATGGCACCGATCACGGCTTGTGTCCCGATGACGGCCTGCTCGTGGGCGCGACCCGACCCGAGCTCAGCGGATCGATCGACGGTGAGGAGGTGAACAACGATGTCCGGCTGCACATCGAGGATGTGGCGGGCCAGCTCCATGCGGTCTTGCTCGACTTGATGGTACGGCGACGTGAACGCGATGCGCGGCGGGATCTCGTCGACGGCGAACACGGCGACATCCCGCCGCTGCTCGAGCTCCCAGACGAGCCGTCCACCCGTCCAGGTGGCAGCTCCGGTCACGAGGATGCGGCGCATGACTACGCGAGCCTAGGCCGCGGTCCGACCCCCTCCGGCGAGAAGGGGCAGTGTCGCACGGCGCAATCGGAGGAACGGCCGGCAGGTCCCGCTCCAACCGCGTCCTACCATGGCTCGCTACGGAGGTGCCGTTGCCGCCAGCCCCGCGAGCCCGAGGAGACGAATCCTTGATCATCGTCATGCGCCAGTCGGCGTCCGATGCCGATGTCCAGCATGTCATCGGCCGGTTGGAGGACATCGGGGCCGAGGCCCATGTCTCGCAGAGGCAAGCATCGCACCGTCATCGGGGCCGTGGGTGATCGCGAGATCATCCAGCAGCTCCCGTGGGAGGCAATGGCGGGTGTCGAGCGCGCCGTGCCCGTCCTCAAACCTTTCAAGTTCGTGAGCCGCGACTTCCAGGAAGACGACTCGATCGTCGATGTCGGCGGCGTGCCCGTGGGAGGAACGCACTTCGTTGCGATCGCCGGCCCCTGTGCCGTCGAGTCGCGGGAGCAGCTCTTCGCATCCGCCGAGGCGGTCACCAAGGCCGGCGCCCGCATCTTGCGTGGCGATGCGTTCAAGCCGCGCACGTCGCCGTACTCGTTCCAGGGTTTGCGCGAGAAGGGCTTGGAGCTGCTCGCCGAGGCACGTGACGAGTTCGGCCTTCCCTTCGTTGCCGAGGTCGTCGATCCCCGCGACGTCGAGCTCGTAGCCGAGTACGCCGACCTCATCAGGGTCGGGACGCGCAACATGGCCAACTTCACGCTCCTCTCGGAGCTCGGCAAGCAACACAAGCCGGTGCTCCTCAAGCGGGGGTTCACCGCCACCATCGAGGAGTGGCTGAACGCCGCCGAGTACATCTACAAAGAGGGCAACCACAATGTGATCCTGTGCGAACGCGGTATCCGCACCTTCGAGACGGCGACTCGCAACACCCTCGACATCTCTGCTGCCGCGGTGGTGCGCAGCCTCTCCCATCTCCCGATCATCGTCGATCCGTCACACTCGGGCGGCCACCGCTATCTCGTCGCCCCGCTCACCAGGGTGGCGGTCGTGTCGGGGGCGAACGGGTTCATGGTCGACGTGCACCCCGCTCCGGAGACGGCACTGGTCGACGGCCCTCAGGCCATCCTCCCGTCTGAGTTTGCGGAGCTGATGGACGACGTGCGAGCACTCGTCGAGGTCATGGGCCTCGAGCTCTGAACGGGCGGCGCATGCGGATCGCAATCATCGGCACCGGCCTCATCGGGGCGTCGATCGGGCTCGGCTTGCGTCGGGCCGGCTGGGATGTCACGGGCTGGGATCCGGATGCCTCCCATCTCGACGAGGCTGCCGCACGCAGCGCTCTCGAGCCGGTTGCCACCCTCGTTGGCCTCCTGGCAGGCTCCCCAGACGCCGTGGTCATCGCTGCGCCCCCTGCAGCCGTGGTCGCCGCGGTTGCCGAGTTGGACACGCCGGCATTGGTCATCGACGTCGCCGGGGTCAAGGCGCCGGTGTTGGCGGCAAGCCGGCTTCGTCGTTTCGTGGGTACCCACCCGATGGCCGGTCGCGAGGTTGCCGGGCCCGGGGCGGCCTCGGCGAACCTGTTTCGGGGTGCGGCATGGGTAGTAGTCGACGAGGGAGCGCATCCGGAGGATGTTGCGCTCACAGAGTCGGTCATCAGTGCCCTCGGCGCACGACCGGTGCGCATGACGGCGGCCGACCACGATCTGGCGGTCGCTGTGGTCTCCCATCTCCCGCAACTCCTCGCTTCATCGCTGATGAACGAGGCGGCCGATCGCACCGATGCCCTCGAGTTGGTCGCCGGAAGCTTTCGTGACCTCACGCGCGTCGCCGCATCCGACCCCTCACTCTGGGTGGACGTCCTCGCCGCCAATCGCGGGCCGGTGCTCGACGTGCTCGACGACTTCCTGAGCAGGTTGCGTGGGCTGGCAGATCGTATTGCGGCGGGTGACACCGAGTCGGTGGCGGCAGTCCTCGGACGCGCCCAACACGAGCGGCGCCGCCTCGGCCCGCACACCGTTGCGGTTCGGGTTGCGCTCGCCGACGAACCCGGCGAGCTGGCCCGCGTGGGGCGGGCCTTCGAGCACAGTGGAGTCGACGTGCGCGACCTCCAGCTCCGCCACGCTCCCTACGGCGGGGGCGGCGTGCTCACGGTCTCGGTACGACTGGGCGACGAGGCGGCGATGCAAGCAGCCTTGGAAGCCCAGGGTCTGCTGCTCGCCGACTGACGTGCGCTGCATGTGACGGCTCTCCAGTGGGCTACCTGGGAGATAGCGGCTGCTGCTCCCCGATCCACTCGTCGCCGACGACCTGCTCGAGGTGGACGGTCAGGAGAACGTCGATGCCCAGCACCAGGTTCAGCTGGGAATGTCGAAGGTCGGCGCTCCGGTCCCGCAACGACGCCGTGCAGCGCCACGAAGAGTTGGCGGTGGCGTTCGTCCAGCTTCGGGAACAGCGAGACGTCCAACACGTCCTCCAAGCTCAGCCGGTCGAATCCAAGAGCCTCGCAGCGCATCTCGACATCGGCGGGCTGGGGCCGGTGAACCCCCGCCAAACCCGGCCGGCGACAGCCCGACACGTCTTGGGGTCGGCCACCGGCCATTCGATCAGCAGCTCGCCGTCGATTGGGCGGTCGAAACGTCGCTGGCCCGCTGATCAGTGCCAGCCGCAGCGTCGGTCGGACGTTCGGCTCAGCCCTCGAGAAGCTCGAGCATTGCAGCGGTGCCGACGCGAATCCCCATCTCGATGCACGCCTCGTCGACATCGAACGTGGCCGAGTGCAGGTCCACAGTCCGGTCGGGGATGGCGGCCCCGAGACGGATGAGGGCGCCCGGCACCGACTCGAGGAACCAGGCGAAGTCCTCCGAGCCGAGGCTCTGGTGGGTCGAGGCGACGTGGCCGTCGCCCAGCACTGCCTCGCCTGCCGTTACGAACGCATCGACGACACGGCGATCGTTGACGACCGGCGGCGACCCTTGCACGTACATCACCTCAGCCCCTGCTCCCAGGGGTGCAACGAGATCGTGGACGTGCTGCTCGACCAGCTTCGGCATCGTGCGCCACAGATCCAGGTTGAACAGCCGCACGGTGCCGCCGAGCTCGATCTGCGTTGGGATGACGTTTTCCGCCGAACCGCCCTGGATACGGCCGAACACGAGGGCGATGGTCTCCCTGGGGTCCACGCCGTGGCGGAGCATGCCTGGCAGGTCGGTGATCACGCGCCCGGTTGCATAGGCGAGATCGACCGTTTGGTGAGGTCGCGACGTGTGCCCGCCCGGGCCCGTCAGCCTGATGACCATCCGGTCGGATGCGCCGGTGACACCACCGTTGCGCACGCCGATGCTTCCCGCAGGGAGCGACGGATCGACGTGGAAGGCGGCGATCGCAGCCAAATCGTCGGCCGCCCCTTCTTCGCACAGTACGGAAGCCCCGCCGGGGATCTGCTCCTCGGCAGGCTGGAAGATGAGGCGAACGCGGCCGCGAAGATCCTCGCCGAGCTCGGCCAGGACACCCGCCATCCCAACAGCGATGGCCGTGTGGACGTCGTGGCCGCAGGCGTGCATCACGCCCGGGTGCTGCGATCGGTATGGCGCAGTGTTCTCCTCCTGGATCGGGAGCGCATCGAGGTCAGCGCGAAAGCCGACGACACGATCGCCTTGCCCGATCTCGACGACGAGACCGGTTCCTGCGGCGCGAATCACCGGCTGCAGACCCATCGCGAGGAGTCGTTCGGCCACCTTGCGGGTGGTGCGATGCTCGCTCCAACCCACCTCGGGGTACGAGTGGATATCGCGCCGCAGTTCGACCATCGAGGGAGCGATGGCGCGAGCAAGCTCGACAACGGACGGTGGGTGGTGGCCCATGACGACCTCCATTGTAACGGGACCGATCCCCACCGATATGGGGCGACGGGCTTGTCCGTCCGGTAACTTGGTCAACCGGCGACACAGGAGTGCGATCGTGGAACGTCCCTCGTTCACCATTGGGGTCGAAGAGGAGTACAAGATCGTCGACCTCGAGACGCGCGACCTCGTACGCGATCTGCCCGCCGGAATGCTCGAGGAGATCGCCGAGGCGGCGAACGGTCAGGTCGGTCCCGAGTTCATGCGGTCCCAGATCGAGGTCGGCACGCCCGTGTGCCGGGATGTGCACGAGCTCCGCAGGGAGCTGGCAGCCCTTCGCCGCAACGTAGCCGAGGTCGCCAACCGGCATGGGCTCGCTCCCATCTCGGCGTCGACCCACCCCTTTGCTGCCTGGTCGGAGCAGCTCAACACCGACAAGGAGCGCTACAACGCACTCGCCGAGGCAATGGGTGGGGTGGCGCGACGGCTGCTCATCTCGGGCATGCACGTCCACGTGTGCATCGAGGACGAGGACCTGCGGATCGACCTGATGAATCAGGTCACGTACTTCATGCCGCACATCCTGGCCATCAGCACGTCGTCGCCGTTCTGGCATGGCATCGATACCGGGCTGGCCAGCTACCGGACGTCGGTGTTCCGGTCGCTGCCACGAACCGGGATGCCCGACGAGTTCTCGAGCTGGGCCGACTACCGCCGCCACGTCGATGCCCTCGTCCGTACCGGGGTCATCGAGGACGCCACCAAGTTGTGGTGGGACCTGCGGCCGAGCGATCGTTACCCGACGCTCGAGATGCGCGCCTCGGATATCTGCACGAACATCGACGACGGCATGACCGTGGCCGCGCTCTACCTGTCGCTGCTCGGTCTCATGTTCCGGATGAGGCTTCGCAACCAGAGGTGGCGGCACTACTCCCGCATGCTGATCAGCGAGAACCTGTGGCGAGCCCAGCGGTACGGCATACGCGAGGGCCTCATCGACTTCGGCAGGGGAACCATCGTGCCCTACGCCGACCTCTACGAGGAGCTGCTCGACCTCGTGGCCGAGGACTCGGAGAAGTTCGACTGCGTTGCCGAACTCGAGCATGGCCGGACCGTTCTCGACCGGGGCACGAGCGCTGACCAGCAGGTGGCGATCTACCGCGATGCCATCGCCGAGGGGACCAGCCCCGAGGAGGCGCTTCGGATGGTCGTCGACTTCCTGGTTGCCGAGACCGTGCGCGACATCTGAGCTGCGTCGTCGTCTCGGGACTGCGCATGACCGGCAGGTTCATCTCTGGGATGATCGATGCATGGTTTCGAACACAGCGCACTGGGATCGGATCTACTTGGAGCGTGGACCGCTCGATGTGAGCTGGCACCAGGCGGATCCCGCCCGGTCCGTCAGCATGGTCACCGCCGCAGCGTCCGGCCTGGATGCCTCGCTCGTGGATGTGGGCGGTGGCTCGTCACGTCTCGTCGATCGCCTGTTGCGCCTCGGCTATCGGAACCTGACGGTGCTCGACCTGTCGTCACGTGCGCTCGCCTACGCCCGTGAGCGCCTCGGAGGCGATGCGGGCCGGGTGAGCTGGGTGGTGGCTGACGTGACGGTGCATCGCCTCGTCGACCCCGTCGAGGTGTGGCACGACCGCGCGGTGTTCCACTTCCTCACGAGTCTCGACGACCGAGCCCGCTACGTTGCCCGTGCGGCCGAGGCAGTCGTTTCGGGCGGCCATCTCGTCATTGCGACATTTGCCGCGGACGGTCCCACTTCGTGCAGCGGTCTGCCGATCGTCCGCTACGACGCTGATGGTCTCGCGGAGGCCCTCGCCCCGTGGTTCGAGCCGGCGGGGTATGAGGAGGAAGCCCACGTGACTCCTGCAGGCCGCGTTCAGCACTTCATCTACGGCGACTTCGTCCGAGTGACGTGAGTTCGCAGGCTTGACATCGTGCACGACCGGCGTAGATTTGGACGTATGTCCAGGTCGTTTGCCCAAGTCCACCAACCGAGCACCAGCAAGGGTGCCGGAACGCGGGGGCGACTCATGGCTGCGGCCTGCGAGCTGGTCGCCGAGGTCGGCTGGGGGAGCGTGACGACCCGGGCCGTTGCGGCAAAGGCGGGCGTCAACCCCGGTGTGGTCCACTACCACTTCGACAGCATCCCGGCACTGTTGCGTGAAGCGACCCTCGACGCTGCCTACAAAGTGTTCGTTCGGCCATTCGAGCTCCTCGAGCAGATCGACGATCTCAGCGATGGGTTGCGGCTCATGACGACCGTCGCCGGAGCCGTCGATCCCCGAGACCCGAGCGGCCTCTTCTTCTACGAGGCGTTCCTCGCCGCCGCTCGGGACGAGGAGATGCGGCATACGTTCGCTGCGATGCTCGACGAGGTTCGTGGACGGATCGCTCGCTGGCTGCAATCGGTCGCCGACACCGATGATCCGGTCGCCACCGCTGCAGTACTCGCTGCCGTGCTCGATGGGTACATCCTCCATCGCACCCTCGACGATCGGGTGAACCTGCAGCCCGACATCCTCCACCGAATGATCGAGAGGAGCTGACGCTCCGTGAGCGTGATCGAAGACACCAAGGCAGTGGCGGCGCTCGCCGGCGTCGACAAGATCTACGGCGAGGGGGACACAGCCGTCCAGGCGCTCAGGGATGTCGACGTCGCGCTGCGACCTGCGGAGCTGATCGTCGTGCTCGGACCGTCCGGGTCGGGCAAGACGACGCTCCTCAACGTGATTGGGGGCATCGAGCCGCCGACGGCGGGCGAAGTGACGCTGGGCGGGAAGCGCATAGATGGTCTGAGCAGCGAAGCGCTCACCGAGGTTCGCAGGACGGCCGTCGGGTTCGTGTTTCAGTTCTTCAACCTCATCCCAACCTTGACGGCGCGCGAGAACGTGGCCCTGTTGGCCGAGCTCACCGGACACAACGGCGACGGGCGGGTGGACGAAGTGCTCGACGCGGTCGGTCTCGCCGATCGCACCCACCACTTCCCCGGTCAATTGTCGGGCGGCCAGCAACAGCGCGTCGCCATCGCCAGGGCGCTCGTGAAGGGTCCGCCGCTCCTGCTGTGCGACGAACCGACCGGTGCGCTCGACCTCGAAACGGGGCGCTCGATCCTCGGGCTGCTCCAGACGCGCAGCCGCGAAGCGGGTGAGACCGTGATGATCGTCACCCACAACTCGGCCATCGCGCGGATGGCCGATCGGGTGGTCACGATGCGGTCGGGCGAGCTGGTAGAAGACCTGCGCAACCCCGCCCCCGTCGATGCATCGAACGTGGAGTGGTGACGTCATGCACACGCTGAATGTCAAGCTCTGGCGCGACATACGCAGGCAGTGGGCGCAGTTTGCCGCGGTCGGCGTGGTCATCATGCTCGGGGTCGGGTTCTTCGCCGCGTCGTACGACGCCTACGCCAACCTGCAGGCCTCCTACACCAAGGTGTGGGACGACCTCGCCTTTGCAGATCTCTTCGTGGCGGCAGGCGACACGTCCGGGTTCGAAGCGGCGGCGAACGCCGACCCGTCTGTTGCGGCGGTGGCCACACGCACCGTCGCCGACGTGTCATTCCGAATGGCCGACGGCACCAAGTTGGCCGGCCGCATCGTCGGGGTCCAGGATGGCGCCCAGCCGGCTGTTGGTCGCCTCGACGTGCTCGCGGGTAGCTATCCGTCCGGCTCCGGGGCGGCCGCCGAGCAGCACTTCGCCTCGCACTTCGGGCTCGTCCCGGGTGATCACATCGACGTGCTCGGATCGCAGGGGTGGACTCGAGTCCAGATATCGGGCGACGTGGTCTCGGTTGAGTATCTGTGGCCGGCGCGGAGCCGGCAGGACATCATCACCTTGCCGGACGACTTCGGCGTCGTGTTCGCCCCCGAGCCACTGGCCCAGACCATCGCCGGAACCGGGCCGAACCAAGTGCTGGTTCGACTGAAGGGCGGGGTCGATCAGACTGCAGCACTCGCTGCGTTGACGACGAAAGCGCACGCCCTCGGTGCCACCGAGGTGCTGACCCGAGCCGAGCAGCCGTCGAATGCGGCGCTCCACGAGGACCTGTCCGGGTTCCAGGAGATGGCCGTCGCCTTCCCGTTGTTGTTCCTCGGTGCGGCCGCGCTGGCGACGTACGTGTTGATGACGCGGCGCGTCACGAGCGAGCGCGCCATCATCGGTGCGATGCGGGCCGGCGGCGTCTCTCGCCGCGCCGTTCTCGGCCATTATCTCGCTTTCGGTACCGCAGCCGGGATCGCCGGATCCGTCCCAGGCGTGCTCCTCGGCGTGTGGTCGGCCAGGGCGCTGACGCGGTTCTACGTCTCGATCATCGATCTGCCCAACGCCGTCATCGCCGTGCGGCCATCAACGGTGATCGCCGGGCTGCTCTTCGGAGTTGTCGTCGGTGGTGCTGCTGCGCTGCCTGCTGCGCTCGCTGCCTCGCGCGTGGCTCCCGCCGAGGCCATGCGCGGCGTCATCCCGAGCGCCGGTGGCGGAGCAGGCTTGCTGCAACGGTTGTTTCCTCCGCTGCGGAGGCTACCGGCGCGTTGGCAGCTCCCCCTGCGCGGGATCGGGCGCAACCGGCGGCGCACGACGTTCACGATCGTTGGCGTGATGCTGTCCTTGCTGCTCATCCTGACCTCGTGGACTCTCGTCGACACGATGGATGCGCTTCTGGGTCGCCAGTTCGACGTAGTGGAGAGACAAGACGCAACGGTGATCCTCGCCCCGGCAACCACCGACGCCACGCTCGCAGATCTGGCAGCCGTCCCGGGGGTTGCGGCGGTAGAGCCTTCGTTCCAGGCGCCGGTCACGCTCTCGGCCGCCGGGGGTGCGACCTACGCCACGACCCTCTCGGCGCTCCCCGCGGATACGACGATGCACGGGTTCATCAACGCGGACGGCGGTAGCTTGACCCTCGGCGACGGCATCGTGCTCGGGGTCTCGGCTCGCAGCCTGCTCGGCGTGGACGTGGGCAGCGACGTCGGGGTCGCCGTTGCCGGCGCTCCTCCAGTGACCGCGTCCATCTCCGGTTTCGTCGACGAGCCCCTCGGGACGCGCGCCTATACCTCGCTGAGCTGGCTGGCTCGCCAGGATCCCGTTCCGCCAAACACGGCTCTCGTGACGTTCGCTCCCGGCGTCGACCGAACGGCGATGCGAAGCGCCATCACTGCCCTCAGCGGCGTCGCGGCGTACGAAGACTCGCAGGCCCTTCAAGCCATGTTCCGGCAGTATGCCGGGCTCTTCTACGGGTTCGTCGGAGCAATGCTCGTGCTCGGTGCGGTGACCGCCTTTGCGATCATCTTCACGACGATGTCGGTGAACATCGCGGAACGCGCCCGCGAGGTGGCGACGCTGCGCGCGAGCGGAGTACGCATGCGGACGATCGCGAGACTCATCAGCACGGAGAATCTCATCGTCACCGTTCTCGGCATCGTCCCCGGTGTGATTCTCGGCGTCGTCGGTGGCCGGCTCATGCTGGATTCGTTCTCGAGCGACATGTTCCGCCTCGACATGGTGGTGCGCCCGCTGACCCTCGTGCTTTCGGCAGCAGCGATCGTTGCCGTCGCCGTCATCTCACAGTGGCCGGGCCTCCGTTCGGTGCGCCGCCTCGACATCGCCTCGGTCGTGCGCGAGCAGGTGAGCTGAGACGTCGTCTTGCCACGTTGCGGCGCGTCGGGAGGCGCGCTCGGGCCGTCGACGGGTGACGCGGCTGGGTTGCGCCCACAGGACCTCGCATTGGCGCGACCCTTCTCGAGCCGAGGTTCCCCGATCTGCGGCACGACGTTTGGGGCGAGACGCTGGATGCGGGCGTCACCGGCTGCCGGCGCCCCGAGAGCGAGCGGCGACATCGTCCAGATAGGCGGAGACGGCACGTGCGGTGTGGCGGCGCCACAGATCCACCTCGTCGGGATCATCACCACCTGCCCGGACGAGTGCGTCGAGCGTGTCGACCAGGGCCGTTCGCTGCTTCTCGATGAGGGATCCTCGTTCGCGTCCAGCACGCCGAAGGAAGACGAGCTTGAGAAGGAACTCGACGCGAAGGTCCCGGACATGCGCCGCCGGCTCGGCCAGCCACGCGGCGAGGTCACGTCTTCCCCGGGGTGTGATGCCGTGGATGGTGCGGTGTGGCCCGGCATCGCCCGGTTCGGTGCGTCCCGGGCGCGCCAAGCCGTCGGCGACGAGGCGGTCGAGCGCCCGGTAGGTGAGCGGCCGGCGGACCGTCAGAACGCGGCCAACCTCAGTGCCGCGTGCAAGCTGTCTGGAGAGGGCGAAGCCGTGGGCCGGGCTTTCAGCGAGCAGGCCGAGCACCGCCCACTCGGTCAGTGATCTCCTCGAAACCGGCACGCTACCCAACCTCCGGCTGATAGTCTCATTGAGACTACACGAGGAAGGATCCGGGACCCCGATGACCCGAGTGGGTTGGGCGGCAGGAGCGCTCGCTGTGGTCGTGGCTGTTGCCGCGTGCGGCGGTGACGCAGATCGGCGCTCCGAGATCGTCGTGTTCGCTGCCGCATCGCTCACCGATGCGTTCGGCGCCATCGAGACCGCCTACGAGGCGGGCCATCCTCGTGTCGACGTCCGTCTCAATCTGGCCGGCAGCTCGACCCTGCGGGAACAGATCCTCGCCGGCGCTCCCGCCGACGTGTTCGCATCCGCCAACACCGGAGTGATGGACGAAGTCGTAGCAGCCGGGGCAGTCGCGGGAACGGTGGAGGTCTTCGCCCGCAACCGGCTTGCGATAGCCGTACCTCCCGAGAATCCGGCAGGGGTGGTGGGCCTGGCCGACTTCGCCGACGACGCGTTGCTCATCGGTTTGTGCGCCGCCGGCGTACCGTGCGGTGATCTTGCCCGGGCAGCGCTCGCCGCCGCAGGGGTGGCGCCGGCGATCGACACGAACGAGCCGGACGTGCGCGCTCTGCTCACCAAGGTCGAAGTTGGCGAGCTCGACGCCGCGATTGTCTACGCCAGCGACGTCGTGGCGGCCGGCGCGTTGGTGGAGGGCATCGCCGTTCCCCCGGGCGCCGACCTCGAGGCGAGCTACCCGATCGCGGCCCTTGCGGATGCGCCCAATCCGGAGGGGGCGGGGGAACTCGTTGCGTTCGTTCTCTCGCCCACAGGTCGCCGAATCCTCACCGACTTCGGGTTCGTGGCGCCATGACGGAGACACCCGCGTCCACTCGCCGGCGGGTGCGGCGGCCCCCGGTCGTGATGCTGGTGATCGCAACGATGGGGGCGGCCTTCTTCGCACTTCCTCTCGCCGGGCTCGTGGCGCGCACCCCGTGGAGCCGGGTGCCGGACATACTGGCCGGCGACGTCGTCACCGATGCGCTCAGGCTGTCGCTCCTGACCTCGCTGGCGGCCGCCGGTGCGTCTGCGCTGTTCGGTGTGCCGCTGGCGTGGATGCTCGCCCGCACGTCGTTCCCCGGCCGATCCGTCGTGAGGGCGCTCGTCGTCCTGCCACTCTTCCTGCCGCCTGTTGTCGGGGGTGCGGCGTTGCTGTTTGCGCTCGGCCGGCGAGGCTTCGTCGGCGAGCCGCTCAACCAAGCGACGGGACTGCTCCTGCCGTTCTCCACGTGGGGGGTGGTCGTCGCCAATGTATTCGTCGCCATGCCGCTCCTCGTGATCACGGTCGAGGCCGGGTTGCGGAACCTCGATCCGAGGTACGAGGGCGCGGCCGCAACGCTCGGGGCGAGCCGGCTCACCGTCTTGCGCCGGGTGACTCTGCCGATGATCGCTCCTTCCCTGGGCGCAGGCGTCGCCCTCGCCTGGGCGCGGGCCTTCGGTGAGTTCGGGGCAACCGTGACCTTTGCCGGCAACCTCCAAGGGCGGACCCAAACCCTGCCGCTCGCCGTCTTCGTCGCGCTCGAGAGCGACCGTGATACGGCCGTCGTTCTCAGCCTCCTCATGGTGGCGGTGTCGCTCACCGTGCTCGTGCTGCTTCGTGAGCGGTGGTGGAGGGTGCGGTGAGCAACGGCGCACTCCGAGCCCGAATGGTGGTCAAGCGCAGCGAGACCTTCGCGCTCGACGCTGCGCTCACGATCCCAGCCGGACACACGGCCGCCCTCCTCGGCCCAAACGGTGCCGGGAAGTCGACCGCGGTCGACGCACTCTCCGGCTTGCTCCCCATCGACGCCGGCCGCATCGCCCTCGGGCCCCGGACCCTCGACGACCCGGACCGAGGCGTCTTCATGCCTCCCGAGGAGCGCAGCGTCGGCGTCGTGTTCCAGGACTATGTGCTCTTCCCCCACCTGACGGTTGCCGAGAACATCGGGTTCGGGCCGCGCAGCCGTGGGGCGAGCCGCCACACTGCACACCGTCGTGCGCTCGACTGGGCGGACCGGTTTGGGCTGTCGGCACTGGTTGATCGCAAGCCGCGCCACCTGTCGGGCGGACAGGCGCAGCAGGTTGCGCTGGCCAGGACATTGGCCGCCGAACCCGACCTCTTGCTGCTCGATGAGCCGCTGGCCGCGCTCGACGTGACCACCCGGGTGACGCTGCGCCGGTCCCTGGCGGATCACCTCGGCGAGTTTCCCGGTCCGCGGCTCCTCATCACCCATGACCCCACCGAGGCCTTCCTCCTTGCCGACACCATCTACGTCGTCGAGGGCGGTGTGATCACCCAGGTGGGGACAGCCGAGGAGATTCGGCTTCGGCCCCGTACCCCGTACATCGCCGACCTCGCCGGGTCGAACCTGTTCTTCGGGATTGCCGCTGCCGGCAACGTCGACGTGGCAGGGCACGTGATCCATGTCGCCGACACAGGGGTCTCCGGGCCGGTCCTCGTGACCATCCACCCGCGTACCGTTGCTCTCTATCCGCAGCGCCCCGAGGGCAGCCCGCGCAACACCTGGGAGACGGCAATCACACGCATCGAGGAGCTCGGAGACCGGGTGCGGCTTCAAGTGGGCGCTCCGATGTCGCTCACGGTCGAGATCACCCCCGGTGCGGTCAGTGCCCTCCGTCTCGCACCGGGGACACCGGTGTGGGTGGCGGTCAAGGCGACGGAGATCGGGATTGCGCCGGGCGATGCCGTCGTGGCTTCCCGGGCAGCCACCGCAGCGACCGACGATATCTAACCTGCGGAACATGGCCGTGCTTCGGGTCGCGTGCGCCCAAATCAATCCCACCGTCGGGGATATCGACGGCAACGCCGCGCTGGTGGCCGATGCGATGGCATGGGCTGCCGGTGACGAGGCGGACGTCCTGCTGCTCCCGGAGCTCGCACTCACCGGCTACCCGCCTGAGGACCTGCTGCTGCGCGATCGATTCGTGACGGCCAACCTCGATGCGCTCGCCAAGCTGGCCGCAGGGTCTGAGCGGACGGCCGTCGTCGTGGGTTTCGTCGACCTGGTGGCGGAGGGGAACCATCAGGACGACTCGAGACCGCGCAACGTCGCCAACGCCGCCGCCGTGCTCTCGGGAGGCGAGGTGAAGGGCATCTATCGCAAGGTTTTGCTGCCGAACTACGGTGTCTTCGACGAGGCCCGCTACTTCGTCGCTGGAGACCGCCCCGCCATGGTGTGGGACGTGGCCGGCGTGCCCGTCGGTATCTCGGTGTGCGAGGACATCTGGTCGCCCACGGGTCCGCCGAGCGCCCAGGCCCGGGCCGGCGCCCGCATCCTGCTCAACATCAACGGTTCGCCCTACCACTGCGGGAAGGGCGATGAGCGGGCCGCACTCCTGGCGGCCGAGGCGCGGCGCTCCGGAGTCCCTGTGGTCTACCTCAACATGGTGGGCGGGCAGGACGAGCTCGTGTTCGACGGCGACTCGATGGTGTTTGACGGCGCAGGGCACCTCCTCCACCGCGCCGCCCAGTTCGACGAAGACCGGTTCGTGCTCGACGTCGATGTCGCAGACGGGCCCGGAGCCGACTCGGCGGTCGTCGTGACCGCACCGGCTGTTGCCGCGTCGCGTCCTGCCGCAGCTTCCTCCGCCCGCGCCGCGCATGGACGACGAAGAGGAGATCTACGCGGCCCTCGTCACCGGGTTGCGTGATTACGTCCGCAAGAACGGGTTCGGCGAGGTGGTCGTCGGGCTCTCCGGAGGGATCGACAGCGCCCTCACCTGTGCCATCGCGGTCGACGCACTCGGCCCGGAAGCGGTGTGGGGAGTCACCATGCCGGCCCGCTACAGCTCCCGCGGCTCGTGGGCGGACTCCGAGTTGCTGGCCGAGCGGCTCGGCTGCCGCTTCGATGTCGTTCCCATCGACGCGATCTTCGGCGGTTTCCTGGATGCCCTCGGCCCGCTGTTTTCCGGCACGTCTCCAGGCGTCGCTGAAGAGAACCTGCAATCGAGGATTCGCGGCACGGTCCTCATGGCGCTGTCGAACAAGTACGGCGGGATGGTGGTCACCACCGGAAACAAGTCCGAGATGGCGGTCGGCTATGCCACCTTGTACGGCGACATGGCGGGCGGCTATGCCGTGTTGAAGGACGTCTTCAAGACGCTCGTCTACCGGCTGGCCGAGTGGCGAAACCGCAACGGGGAGATCATCCCTCGAGCGATCATCGACAAGCCGCCGTCCGCGGAGTTGCGCCCCGACCAGCTCGACAGCGACTCTCTCCCCGATTACGACGTGCTGGATGAGGTGCTCCGGCGATATGTCGAGCTCGACATGTCGGTGGCCGAGATCGTCGACCAGGGCATCGACGCCGAGCTCGTACGCCGGGTCGCCCGCATGGTGGACCGCAACGAGTACAAGCGTCGCCAGGCGGCTCCTGGGGTTCGCATCACCCGCAAGGCATTCGGGAAGGACCGCAGGTTGCCCATCACCAACGGCTACGACCCACGCACCTCATGAGCGTCCTCGGCTCCATCCTGGTTGACGGCGTCCCGTATGCCGAAGCCGACGCGACCATCTCTGTGCTCGACATCGGGCTGCAGAGGGGATACGGCTGCTTCGAGAGCGTCCGTTCGTACGCAGGCAAGCCGTTCCGGCTCGAGCACCACATCGACCGGCTCGAAAGCAGCGCGCGCGCATCATGCGAATACCCCTCCCGCCGCGTGCCGATCTCGACGCCTGGGTACGTGATCGCGCATCGGAGGGCGACTGCTCCATCAAAGTGATCGTGACCGGCGGGGTGAGCGCCGAGCGCCCTGGAGTGGATGCTCGCACGATCGTGATGGCCTCGTCGCTTCCCTCGATTCCACCGCAGATCCGCCTCCAACCCCGGGTTGCACCATGGCACCCGGACGGGAGGGTGTCCGAGCTGACAGGGGCGAAGAGCTTGTCCTACGGCCCCAACCTCGCCGCGAGGCTCGCCGCCGTCGCCGACGGTTTCGACGACGCGCTCCTCTACGGTCAGGACGGCGACGTGCTGGAGGGCCCGACGTACAGCATCGGCTGGATCATCGGAGACAGGTTCGAGATTCCCGGCCCCCAGCTGGGAGTGCTCGCCGGTGTCACCTCGGCGGCGGTGTGCGAGGTGGCCCCCCAGGCCGGCCTCGAGGTCGTCCCCGGCCGCTATCCGCTCACCCGCCTCTACGAGGCCGACGAGGTGGTGGCGATGTCGACGCTGCGCGCGGTGCGTCCGGTGATCGCGCTTGGCGATCGCGCCGTACCGGCGGGCCCGCTGGCCGAGCGCCTCAACGCTCTGTACGAGGAGATGGTGGCGGCGGAGCTCGGCATCGCATGAGCGCCACACTGGCGTTGTTGCAGGCCGTCGACCGGCTCTACGAAGGAGTCGTGACGAACCCAGCCGACTGGGGACCTCAGGCCTTCGCCGACTGGGCCGAGGAGGTTGCCGCTGCAGGTGTCACGAAGGACCAGGCGCGTGCCGTGCGGCGCTGCCTGCGGGCGGCCGAGCGGCTTCGCAACTTCTGGGACAACGACCAGGCCGCCGTCGACGCTGACGATTGGCGGACTCGAGTAGACGTTGCGCTGGGAGCACGGGCGTGGCGCCCGGCGCTGGAGCTCGCCCAAGCCGGGCTCGCCGACCATCCATCTGCCGAGCTCTTCGCAGAGGTCCAGAGGCGATTCCGGGTCGTGCATTCGAAGCCGTGGCTCGATGGCGTCGACTACGACGAGTGGCGAGCATTGCGCGGAACGGTGTGAACAATCGGGCCTGCGGTACTATGGCGGGATGAATCGCCGACTTGCCCTCGCCCTCCTCACAGCCTTCGTGATGATCGTCGGTGCGTGCTCCGGCGGCGACGGAGAGGCAAGCACGACGACGTCGGGCGACGACGGTACCGTCACCAGCCTCGGTGCAGCGGGAGGCGGGGATACGGAACCCGGCCCTGACACGACCGCTGCCGGTGCCGCGGCAACCACGACCACACTTTCGGGAGGCGCTCCGGCGATCCCGCAATTCGAGATCGTCCAGCGGGAACCGGGGGACGAAGGCGACATCGTCGTTGTCCTGCTCGATCCAACGTCGTACGAGACGCTCACCGATATCGACCTGCAGAACGTCATCGCCGAAGTGGTCGAGGACTTTCCGCCTGTGTACGAGGTGCATGTCATCGACGACGAGCGGGTGGCCGGGCTGGTCGAGCAGGATGAGTTGACGCCCGAGGAGCAGCAGCTCCTCGATCTCTACTATCTCGCCCACCTCGACGAGGGGTTCCGTATCTCGTTCGAGGGACCGTTCTCGGACGTCGCTTCGACGGTGCTCGGCTCCTGAGGCTCCTGCGGGCCGGCGCAGACCCCCGCCTCAGATGAGGATGAGGGCGGTCAACAAGAATCCCCCGAAGCCGACCGTGTCGGTGATTGCCGTCAGGAAGATGTTCGACGCCAATGCGGGGTCCAGCCCGAGTCTCCGCAGAAAGACAGGGATGGCCCCCCCGGCCAGGCCGGCGACCACGAGGTTGACGGCCATGGCGATCCCGACCACCTCACCGAGGCGGCGATCACCGGTGACCACCGTGATGAACACCCCCGAGGTAACGGCCATGATGGCGGCGAGGAACGCGCTCGTCTGGAGCTCGCGACGCACTGCCCGCATCGCTCGTCCTGGGGGTAGATCGCCGACGGCCATCGCCCGGATGACGACGGCGAGGCTCTGTGCTCCGGTGTTCCCGCCGAGTTGGGCGACCATCGGCATGAGCGCGGCGAGCAGCGCCTGGCTCTCGATGATGCCCTCGAAACGGCTGATGACGAAGGCGACGAGCCCGGCGGCGCCGAAGTTGACGAGGATCCATGGGATACGTCGCCGCACCGACGTGAGCACCGGCGTGTAGACCCCCTCCTCGCCACCGGCACCCACCATCACTGCGATGTCCTCGGACATCTCGGCGGCGACGGCCTCGAGGGCCTCATCGACCTTCACCATCCCCAGCAGGGCACCCTTGCGATCGACCACAGGGATTGCGAGGAGGTGATATCGCTGGATCAGCTCGGCGACCACCTCGCGGTCGGCCTCGACGTTCACGAAGTAGGGGTCGGGGACCATGACTTGGTCGACACCTTGCCCAGGCCGGGCGAAAACGAGGTCGCGGAAGGACACGACACCGCGCAGCCGCTCCTCCTCATCGACAACGTAGACGTACGTGAGGTTCGACCCCAGATCGTCGTGCATGCGTCGCAACGATTCGATCGCCTCTCCGGTGGTCAGTCCGATGGGAAGGCTTGCGATCTCGGTGGTCATGAGGCCGCCTGCGCTGTCGGGTGCGTACGCGAGGAGGCGGCCGATCTCGGCTGCGGCAATCGGCTCGATGGCGCCAAGCACTTCGGAGCGTGTCTCGTCGTCCAGAGCACCGATGAGGTCAGCGGCCTGATCAGTGTCCATCTCGGCGAGGGCGGCGGCCGCCTGGTCGGACGACATCTCTTCGATGAGGTCGGCTGCGGCTTCGGGGCGCATCTCGTCGAGCACCTCTCCGAGGTCCGCCAAGTCGAGGCCGGCGACGAACTCGGCCGCCGAGCGCGAGTCGAGCGCCTCGAGGATGTCGGCGGCGTTGTGGGGGTCGCCGCCCACGATCGACTCCCACTCGGCTTGGTGGGTGTCGATGTACTCCTCGGCTTCCTCGGGCCGTCGTCGGGCCAGCTCACGCAGGCCTTCGGTGATGAGGCGCGGGCGGAGGAAGGGCAGCTTCATGGCACTCGCATGCTAGGTACGGGCCCGAAACCGTTCCGGCGTGGATCGGCCGCAAGAAGCGGCCCGACGATCCACGCAAGAACGGACGTGGACAGGCTCCCCAGGGGGGACGAGGGAGCCTGCCGAGGATCCAGGCGTGCCCGGACCTGATGGCACAGTAGCCGTCGACGATTCGACGTCGAGTCGGAATCCATCTGTCGTGGCATCGTCCCGGTCGTCCGTACACTCGTTTGGGAGAGGAGGTGCTGACGTGCGTCTGACGGAGTTCTCGCACGGGGCTGGGTGAGCGTGCAAGCTCGGCCCTGACGAGTTGGCGCAGGTCCTGCGCCGCCTACACAACTTACCGGCGGTTCGCTCTGAGAACGTCGTTGTCGGCATCGACACCGCAGACGATGCGGGTGTCTACCGCATCAGCGACGACGTGCTCCTGGTTCAGACGGTCGACTTCTTCACCCCCATCGTCGACGACGCAAGGGCATGGGGACGGATCGCCGCGGCCAACGCCCTCTCCGACGTCTATGCGATGGGTGGGCGGCCGATGACGGCGCTGTCGATCGTCGGGTGGCCGCGCGAGACGTTGCCGCTCGACCTCCTCGGCGACGTGGCCGAGGGTGCTGCGCAGGTGCTCGCCGAAGCCGGCTGCGTTCTGCTCGGCGGCCACACCATCGACGACGCCGAACCGAAGTACGGGCTCGCTGTGACCGGGGTGGTGCACCCCGATGATCTGGTCACGAATGCGGCGGCTCGGCCGGGCGACGTCTTGGTTCTCACGAAACCGATCGGTACCGGCATCATCGCAACGGCCATCAAGCGGGGCGATGTTTCCGACCAGGTGCGCGAAAACGCTGTTGCCGTCATGTCCACGCTGAACGACGCTGCGGCGCGGGCCATGCGGCGCATCGGCGTGAAGGCGGCAACCGATGTCACGGGGTACGGGTTGCTGGGCCATCTCGGGGAGATGATCCGGGCTTCCGGCGTCTCGGCGATCGTTGAGGCTGCGTCCGTTCCGATCCTTCCTGGGGCTGCCGAGCTGGCGAAGGCGGGGGCTATTCCGGGCGGCACGCTCCGTAACCTCGAATCGGTGGGCCGCTTCACCGACTTCGGCTCTGTCAACGAATTCACGAAGCTCCTGCTCGCAGATGCTCAGACCTCCGGGGGGTTGCTCATGGCCGTCGATGCCCCGTTGGCCGCTGCATTGTTGCGTGCGCTGGAGGAAGAAGGCGTTGCCGCCGCCCGCATCGGGACCATCCGCACCCGCGAATTCGCAGACGGCCCCACCGGCCGCATCGACGTCACCTGACCGCAGCTACGGTTCGGCACATGGACCAGCCAGTCGCCCGCATCAGGCTCGATGCGATCGCCGATGCCCTCGGCATCGGGGCACTCGACCGGCACATTTTCCTGTGCGCCCAGCAGACCACGCCACTGTGCTCGACCTATGACGAGAGCGCCGAAGTGTGGCGCCATCTCAAGATGCGGCTGAAGGAGCTCGGCTTGGCATCGGCGCCACCCAAGTGGCGGAGCGTCGCAGTCGATGACCTGCCCCCCGTCGACCCTTCATGGGGACCGGCGGGCCGGGTGGTGCGATCGAAGGTCGACTGCTTGCGAATCTGCGAACGGGGTCCGATCGCCGTCGTCTACCCGGACGGTGTCTGGTACCACTCGGTGACGGTACAGGTGATGGAGCGCATCATCACCGAGCACCTCGTCGGCGGAGTGGCCGTCGCCGACCATGTCTTGCGGGTCGATCCGATGCGAGGCCGGTCGTGAGCGTGGGCCGTTCCGCAGTGCGGGCCGGAGGGCTCGCCGCCGGCGGCTGGGCGGCGTGGCGGTTGCTCGGGCCTGAGTTGCCGCGACGCTACCCGCCCGGGCAGACGCGCCCAACGCGCCTCCCGGGCCGCTCCGTGCTCGTTGGTGAGCGCGAGTTCTTCGTGCGCGAGGCCGGCTCGCCCGACGCGCCCCCACTCGTGCTCGTGCACGGCTGGAGTCTCGACGGAGAGATGACCTACGGGCCGCTCGTCGCGGGTCTCGGCGATCGCTATCACATCGTGGTGCCTGACCTGCGGAACCACGGCAAGTCGGATTGGATCCGCGGACGCTACGAGGTGGCGGATCTCGCCGATGATGTTGCAGGTGTGCTCGATGCGGTCGGGGTGCACGCAGCGACCGTGATGGGTTACTCCCTCGGAGGCATGGTGACGATGGAGCTCGCACGGCGGTCTCCCCACCTCGTCGCCGGGATGGTCTTGGCGGCAACCGCGGCGCGGCCCGTCCCGGAGCGAAGGGCCCTGGCGCGCATCGCCTTCTGGGCGGGGCGCGCCATTGCCCGCGTCAGCACCAAAGAGGCGGCGCTCATCACGACCCAGGTGCTGTTGCGCACCGGGTCGCTCGACCCCTCCCACGAGCGTTGGTTGTACGAGGGTCTCCGCAGGCGCGATGGGGGCCTGTTCTACGAGGCCGGCACGGCGGCCTATCACTTCGACGCCCGGGAATGGGCGGGAAGGCTCGCCCAGCCTGCAGCGGTCGTGGTCCCGACCAGCGATCTGCTCGTGCCTGTGCGAGCCCAGCGCGAGCTGGTGAGCCTGCTGAGAGAGCCGACCGTTGTCGAGCTCGAAGGCGCGGGCCACGAGTCCATCTTCACGAGGACGGACGACTACATCGCCGTTATCGAAACGCTCAGCGGCCGCGTTGCAGGAAATCGCTGACGAGGCGGGCAACACCCTCGGGACGTTCTGCGATGAGGTTGTGTCCGGCGCCCGGCACGACAGCGAATCCCCCGCCGGCCGAGGCGGCTCCCATCGCAGCCAGCGTGGAGTATCGCTCGTCGTCGCTGCCTGCGATCCACAGCGTCGGAACCTCGAGGTCGTGGGGGTCGACGGCGGGCACCGAGCCCTGACCCAGACCTCGCAACGCGGCCGCGAGACCTGCCGCCGTGTTCTCCTCGCGTAGGCTTCGATCGGCCGCTGCCGCTGATCGATCCAGGCGCCCGGTCCCGATCAGCGGTTGGGCGAGCCACCTATCGAGAAACGCTGCGAGACCCTCACGTTCTATGGTCGTCGCCAGCTCCTCGTCGCCTGCGCGCCGCACAGCCATGGCTTCCCCGCTGAGCCCGAGCGACGCAGACACGAGGACGAGTGACGACACGAGGTGCGGATGGCGGACGGCGAGGTGGAGGGCGATTCGCCCACCCTGCGAGTACCCCAACACGGGCGACGGGCCGATCCGGCTCCCCAGCCACTCGACGAGTGCGTCCAGGGTGGTGGTGAGATCGACGGGAGCTACGTCCGTTCTGCCGTGGCCGGGTAGGTCGGGAGCAAGCACGGGCTCGTCGAGAAGGGCGGCGACCCGGGTGAACATCCCGCCGTGCAACGTGAATCCGTGGAGGCACACCAGCGGATCACCAACACCGGGTGAGCGCCTGACGGCGAGCATGCCGTGTGCGGTGGGTGTGAGCGTGACGTTCATCGACGCGATTGAACCACGGTGCGGATGGTCCGGTGTGCTTGGTCCAGGCGTGCCGCACTGTGCGACAATGAATGACATGAGCGAGACGAGGATCACGGAGCAGGCAAGGTCCGATCTCGCGGTGTGGCGCTCGGCGATTCCCGATGCGCTGTCCGGCATCGACGTCCATCTTGCTGCCGCAAACCGCCGCTACCTCGACGGCGACCGATTGGCGGCCGTGTCGGCAGGGACGGGCAGCTTCTCCCAACAGGTGGCGGGCGAGCTCGCCTGCCTCGTCCAGCGCTACCAGGCACACCCACCCCGGCACGAGAAGTACGACGGGATCGGAAACCCCGTCGAGCGGGTCGTGTTCGATGGCGACTACCACCGCGCCGGCGAGATCGTGTGGGGCTCGGGGGTGCTCGGCTGGGCGGCGCAGCCCGGGCGGTCCTTCGAGCAGGCGAACCTCTTCGCCGCGGCGTCGGTCGAAGGTGAGATGGGTCACATGTGTGCGGCCACCTGCACCACCGGCATGGTGCGGGTTCTGCGGTGGGCGAAGGCCGGCGCCCTGCTCGATCGGCACGGCGATGCACTCTGTTCGGCCGAGTACGCGACCGCGCTGCGCGGTGCGCAGTTCCTCACAGAGGTGCAGGGTGGCAGCGACGTGGGCGCCAACGCGGTCGTGGCACGAGACGCAGGCGATGGCACCTTCCGCATCGACGGCGAGAAGTGGTTCTGCTCCGTAGCCGACGCCGACCTCTTTCTCGTGATGGCCCGTCCCGATGGGGCGGCTGCGGGAACGCCGGGTTTGGGCTGCTTCCTCGTTCCGCGGGAGCTCGACGGGAGGCCGAACGGGTTCTCGATCCGCAGGCTCAAGGACAAGCTCGGCACCACGTCGATGGCCTCAGGCGAGATCGACTTCGTGGACGCCGTTGCCTACCCGGTTGGCGAGATCGACCAAGGCTTCAAGCTCATGGTGTCCGGCATGCTCAATGCCAGCCGTTGGATGAACGCCCTGGGAAACGTCGGGATGTTGCGACGAGCGTATCTCGAAGCGGCCGGGTTTGCGGCTGCTCGTCGTGCCTTCGGTTCAGCGATTGGCGACTTCCCGTCCGTCCAGCGGCTCGTGGCGTCGATCAAGGTGGAGTGGCTCGCCGCGCTGCACTCCACGTGGGCGCTCACGGCGCTCGACGAGGCGGCCGATCGCAACGGCAGCGGCGAGTCGACCGCTGCCGACGAAGATCTCCTCCTCCATCGTTTCTTGGTCAACGCCAACAAGCTCGTGGTGTCGCAGGCATGCACGTCGGCCGTTCGCAACGCCATCGAGGTGCTGGGCGGCAACGGAACCATCGAGTCGTTCAGCCCCCTGCCTCGCCTGCTGCGCGACAGTGTCGTGTACGAGCAGTGGGAGGGCACGCACAACGTGCTCACTGCTCAGGTTGCGCGGGATATGGCCAAGCTGGATCTGCTGCCTGTGGTGGTTGCCCGTATCGAGGCCTTGCTGGCGAGGTCCGGTGCGGCGGGTGAGCGCATCGCTGGAGCGTTGGCGCGGGCGGAGGCTGACGCACGCCGTGCGCTCGCCGACCCAGGGTTTGCGGCGTGGCACTTCCGCGCGGTTCTCGAACGTCTTCAGCGGACGTTCCAGGCTGCGCTGCTCATGGACGTCGCCGCCGATGAGCCCTCGCTCGCAGACGAGCTCGAAGCATCAGCGACGTTGCTCGTCGGCCGTTACCTCGAGCCGGGGTATCGTCCCGAGGACGACGCCGACTTTGCCAAGCGAGTCTCCACGGTGGTCGGCTGAGGCAGCAATGCCGCCGTTGAGGGGCGTCACCCCAGCTCCGGCGCTGCGGCGGCTGAGCGGGTCGGGACGCACCGGCGCAGCAGGCGTATCGTCTCGTGCAAGGAGGCCACGGTGAACGCCACGGTTGCCGGTTCGGGAGCGGTGATGCGCCAGTAGCCCGCTGGGCCTGCATCGAGCACCGTGACGTCGTGGACTTCGTGTCCGGCGCCTCCGTCGGTCCACACGCTCGAGACCGTCCACTTGGCCCGATGATGCTGGTGGGCGATGAGGATCCGGTCGGCCCACTGCGGGTCGACCCCTGCGGCGACGAGGATGCCGAGTGCAGTCTCCGGGTCGTCTGCCTGCCAGTCGAGAGCCGCCTCCAATGCTTCAGCTGCGATGCACACCGAGCCGGCGAAGGGTGGTTCGGGCCTCCTGCCGACACCGGTGAGCTGGACGAGGAGCAGCGGCACGGTGACCGTGTCGATGGCCCTCAGTTGGTAGACGTCGTGCTCAACCGGTCTGCCCCACACAGCCTGCGCGGCCGTCGCCCAGATCGTCGACAGGCGGGCGCCGTCGCGGGTGGCGACTTCGACCGAGATCACGAGGTCCGGCTGGGTCATGACCGCAACCAGCGCGGAGGCCTCCGCCGACAACAGACCATTGCAGGCAACACCGGCTCGCTCGAGTTCCGACATTGCGGCGGGAGGAGGAGAGCCGTGTGACGCAAGCAGCATGAGAGCGGGAATGAGGTGGCGGGGCAGCGTGAGCGTGCCATGGGGGAGCATGGCCGCACCATATCGACCTGGGGAGCAGCGTGTCAAGGTCTAAACATCGTTAAACAATACCAGACAGCATGTGAGTGATGGTCAGGCACGACTGCGGGGCGACCCGACCCGGCCGAGTCCGGTATTGGCGATGGCTGCCGCGTATCGTGTGCCCAGAAGAGTGCGGCGACCGTGCCCATGAGGACGGCTTGGGGCGAGCGCTCTGCGCAGACACAGGGAGCATGCGTGGCCGACATCTTTCTCTCCTACACGAGAGCCGACGCAGCGGGGGCAGGGCAGCTTGCCGCCGAGCTGGAGCAACGCGGCTTCAGCGTGTTCTGGGATACGGAGGTATTGCCGGGCCAACGATGGCGCGACGTCATCCACGACGAGCTGGTGGGTGCCGCATGTGTCATCGTCGTCTGGTCCGCCGGGTCGAGCCAGTCACGCTGGGTGGTCGAGGAAGCGTCTGAAGCCCTCGAGGCCGGCAAGCTGCTCCCCGTCCTGCTCGACGGCAGCCTTCCTCCCTTCGGCTTCCGGGGAGTCGAGGCGGCCAACCTGAGCGCATGGACGCCGGGATCGCCGGACCCGGAGTTCGAGAACCTCGTCAATGCTGCCCGGCGCATCGTCTCGGCGGGTACCCCGAGTCGCGACGAATCTCCGCCGGTGCCGCCTGATGTGTCCCCGCGTTTGGCGGATGGCGACCCGTCACCGCCGCCGGCTGATGTGTCTCCGCGTTCGGCGGATGGCGACCCGTCACCGCCGCCGGCTGATGTGTCTCCGCGTTCGGCGGATGGCGACCCGTCACCGCCGCCGGCTGATGCGCAGCCGGCGCCGGGCGATGAGCGCCCGCGCCCCGCAGCTGCGACACTCGGGTTCGACTCCTTGCCTTCCGCCACACCGTCCACTCCGCCGATCGATCCGGAAGGCACAATCCCGATGCGGAGCACCACTCCGCAGCCAGAGGGCATCGTGGCCCGGCTGGGAACGGCGGGCATGGTGGCGATCGGTGCGGCCGCGGTGCTCGTGATCGTCGTCCTGGGGATCATCGCAAGCGGGGATGGCGGCGACCGACCGACCACCACCGTCGCTGGTGGAGGTGGCGGGGTTTCGACCACAGCAGGCGGGGTCTCGACCACGACAGATGACGTCACCGTCACGAACATCGTGGCGAGCGACACGGTGACCGCGTTCCGCGCCGCATCGGCCCCTGTCATCGACGGCGATCTCGCGGAGTGGGACTCCACCCCCGAGGGCTATCGGCTGCAGACCGAGGTGTTCCGCGACGCCGACGTCGTCGACCGATTGGGTGACGACAGCCCAGGTGTCGTCATCGCGCGCTACGACGACGCTGCGCTCTATCTGGCGGTCGTCAGCGCCGACGACGTGTATTCGCAGCAGAACGTCGGCAACCAGATCTGGCGCGGCGACGCCCTCGACATCAACCTCACGACGGCCCCCGCCGGGGGGATCTCGGAGCGCCCGGACGGCGACGACTTCCAGCTGACGATGACCCCGCGGGCCGCAGACGGGGGGCCGTCGGCAGTCTGGTTCACCGGAAGCGGCACGGCCTTCTCGGACAACACCACGCAAGTGCCGGTTGTGCTGGCGGGCGAGATCGACGCCGACGGCTCGTGGCAACTCGAGGCGGCGATCCCGTGGTCGGTGTTCGGGTTGGCGGGTCCGCCGCCGGGGGATATCGCAGCTCTGATCGCCGTGTTCGACAACGATGGCGAAGTGGTGGATGGCCAGCCGCAGCAGACGGTGATCCTCGGTCACACGGACGCCGAGTTCCAGCGTCCCCTCACGTGGGGGACGCTCACGCTGGAGCGCTGACGACGATCAGTGTGCGGGGGAGCCGTCTGCGGTTCGCGCAGCCAGCCACGTCGTGATCGGCACCGCCGCGACCAGCCCGATGCTGCCGACGAGCGTGCGGATGATCTCGACCGCGACGACTTCCGAGTTGGCGATAGCGCCGAGAGACTGCTCGGACAGGACGAAGAGGATCAGGAGCGGCAACGCGGCACCGGCGTAGGCGAGCAGCAGCGTGTTGACGGTGGACGCGATGTGGTCGCGCCCAATGGCGAGCGCGCGCCGGAAGAGTGCCGCCCGGTCCTGGGTCGGATCGGCGGCACGCAACTGCCAGACGGCTGAGGCCTGGGTAACCGTGACATCGTCGAGGGCGCCTGCGGTCCCGAGCACGATCCCGGCGAGCAGAAGCCCGCGTATGTCGATGCTGCCCTCGAAGAACGTCAGCAGCGTGCTCTCTTCGGTAGCGAAGCCTGTGAAGTGCGCCAGCTCGACGGCGAGTGCGGACAGCACCGCAGTCAGTACCAACGCCGAGACCATGCCGATGAGGGCGACGTTCGTCATGCGACGGAACCCGTGCGCCACGTAGAGCGCAAGGAACGCAATCGCGCTCGAGCCGACCACTGCGACGAGCAGCGGGCTGCGCCCATCGAGAATCGCCGGCAACACGAAGAGCAAGAGGACGCCAAGGCTCGCTGCCAAGCCGGCCAGGGCGGCAACGCCTCGCCACAACCCGACGGCGATCACGGCGAGGGAGAAGAGGACGGCCGCCCACAACAGGAGGGGTCGGCGCTGGAAGTCGCCGGAGAATTGGTAGGCGATGGCGACGTCGGGCGGCGTCACGGACAACGCCTCGAAGACATCCGAATCCGGAAACAGCTCGATGATGGCCTCGTCGCCTGCGGCCAGCCGGGCAGCGGGTTCCGCCCCGGCGGCTACGTACTGCACCGTCCGGGGAGGTCCCTCGCCCTCGTCCACGGCAACAGTCAGGGCGCGGCATGCTGCGCCCTCATCGAACGGGCACGCAATGCTGGTGACATCGATCACGGTTCCGTTGGGGCTGCGACGTGACAGGATCGCAACCGCTCCGACCGAGAAATCGGGGTTGACGGCGCTCGCAGGGAAGCTCTGTGTGAAGAGCTCGCCCGCATCGGGTCCGGCGAGCAGGCGAAAGGCCACGTCGGTGCACGGCAGGTCGACCGTACCTGCGCAGGCCGTCTCCACAGTCGACACGATCTCCGCGGCGTGTTGCTCGCGGGGTACGCCCAGCGTGCTCAATCGCGACCGATCGGCGCGCACGTCGCCGGGCCGCAGTGCGATCATGCCGACCAGCGTGAGCACGGCCAGCGCGAGAGCGATCCATCCGGTGGCGTCGAGCCTCGCCTGGATCGCCGTCGGTTCCTGAGGGGCGGTTGAGCCCTCCACGAACTCTGCCCACGCATCGAGGTCGGGCTCGTGCCCTGGGTCGCGCTCATCCATGGTCGCCATACTCTCACGCCGGGCCGGCCGTGCCGTATGATCTCTCCCGATGCGCCCGACCGTTGCCATCCTCGGGGCCGGCTCGATGGGGGAGATCCTCGCCGAGGGCCTGTTCCGCGCCGGCTGGGAGGCCGCGGATTTGGTGATGGCAGCCCGGCGCCCCGAACGCGCCCGCGAGGCCGAACGCCATACGGGGATTGCTGTTGTGCTCGATGCCGCCGAGGCCGCCGCAGGGCGCGACGTGGTGGTGGTGGCGGTCAAGCCCAAAGACGTCGCTTCGTTGATCGATCAACTGCGCGACGTCATCACACCACTGCAACTCGTGATCTCCCTTGCCGCAGGCGTGCCGCTCGAGGTTTTCGAGGAGGCCTTTCCGGGCGTGCCCGTCGTGCGCAGCATGCCCAACACGCCCGCAGCGGTTGACGAGGGCATGACTGCGTATTGCGGTGGCGCCCATGTCGACGCGGCCACCCTCGATAGTGCGGCGTCGGTTCTCGCCGCGGTTGGCGAGACGATCAATCTGTCGGAAGATCTCCTCGATGCAGTGACCGCGGTATCGGGCACCGGTCCGGCCTATGTGTTCCTCCTGGCCGAGGCGCTCACGGAGGCGGCGATTCGGGAGGGCCTTCCCCATCACGCTGCCGAGAAGCTCGTCGATCAGACCTTGCGTGGCGCAGGCATCCTTCTCGAAGGAAGTGAGAAGAGCGCGTTCCGACTTCGTGCCGAAGTGACCTCGCCGGGCGGTACCACCGCAGCAGCGATGCATACCCTCGAGAACGGTGGTTTTCGGGCGCTCGTCGAGGATGCCGTGCGAGCTGCCGCCTCTCGGTCACGCGAGCTCGGGGCAGAGGCGGCCGCGAGACCAAAGGAGGGGTGACGCGTGGTCTCAGTCATCGGGAGAGCGCTTCTCGCCGTGACCGATCGCTCTGCCGTCAGATCACTCTTCACGGACACGGGGCCGGGGCGCGGCTTGGCTACGCGCTTCGTCGCCGGTGAGCAACTCGACGAGGCCGAGGCGGTTGCACGAAACCTGAACGCGAAGGGATTCCGCGTGTCGCTCGATCATCTCGGCGAGCACGTCACGGATGCGGCGCAGGCCGTCGGGGCTCGCAATGACTACCTCGCGTGCCTCGATCGCATCGACAGGGATGGGCTCGACGCCAACATCTCGGTCAAGCTCACCCAGCTTGGGCTCGGGATGGACGACGACCTTGCCGAGGAGTCGCTCGATGCGCTGGCCGTTCGCGCTGCCGAGGTCGGGACGTCGGTCACGGTCGACATGGAGGAGAGCCGCCACACCGAGGCGACCATTGCGATGTACGAACGGATCCAGCGCACACGGGGCAACATCGGCATTGCCGTCCAGGCGTACTTGCGCCGAACCCGTGACGATCTCGATCGTATCGTGGCGCTCGGCGGCCACGTTCGGCTGTGCAAGGGAGCGTATGCGGAGCCGGAGGGCGTCGCCTACCAGGGAAGGACCGATGTCGACGCCGCATTCGATCGTCTCGCCATACTGCTCATGGGCGCCGAGGCGGTGCGCCCGGCCATTGCGTCGCACGACGAGGAGCGCCTCGCTCACGCCAAGAACCTCGCAGCATCGAGGCATGGCTACTACGAGTTCCAGATGCTGTACGGCGTCCGCACGCCCCTCCAGCAACAACTTCTCGACGAGGGGCTCCACGTCCGCATCTACGTGCCGTACGGCGCGGCGTGGTACCCCTATCTCACCCGCCGGATGGCGGAGCGCCCCGCGAACCTCTGGTTCTTCGTGAGGGCGGCGACGTCCCGCAGCTGAGCGGACCGCGACACCTCAGGCGGGGCCCGCCGCACGCTTGCCGGTCACGAATGCGCCCTGGTGGCCGCAGGTGCAGTGGTAGCGCACCACGATGCCGCGATCCGTGTTCGCCAACTCGTCGATGAACGACGGGAAGATCAGCACGTTGGACTCGTGGACGGGGCAGTAGGTCTCGAACATGGTGTGCTCCTTTCACAACTCCGGGTCGACGATGGCGATGGCCGCCATTCCGTGCCCGGTGGATCGATCGTGGACGTTGCGTGAGATGGGTGAGCTGTTCCGCGATACCGCTTCCCGGTGACGCGCCCGCACAGCTGCCAGCTCCTGGACCGCTACGTCGAACGTGTAAGAGAATGCCAACATCACAGGCTCCCTTCCCCAGTCGGCCGTAATTGGCTAAAGTGAAGACGGCTCTTACGGTAAGGTAGAGGAAGCCTTGTAAGGAGTCAAGTGGATTTCTCTCATTACACGGACGATCCGGTACAGCTTGCAATCGACCTCGTGAACACGCGCGAGGTCGTGTCGGGCGAGGATCGGCTCGTGGACGTCGAGGGTCTCCGGGCCTTTCTCGCCACCATCGATGCCGAACTGTGGCGTCCGGAGTGGGACCTCACGGAACAGGACGTTGCCGAGGTCAGGCAGCTGCGCCTGCAGCTTCGGGAAGTCTTCGCCGCGCCAGACGACGCCACCGCCGCCGCGCTGCTCAACCGACTGCTCTCGTTTGCCAGGGCCACTCCGATGGTGAGTGTGCACGGCGGCCATCCCCATCTGCATTTCGAGCCCCAGGACGCCGGCGTTGCCCCATGGCTCAGCGCCGTGACCGCGATGGGTCTCTCGGTGGTGGTGTGCGACTACGGAAGCGATCGGCTCGGAGTCTGCGACTCGCACCAATGCGCCGACGTCTACGTGGACACGTCTCGCAACCGGAGCCGGCGATACTGCTCGGACACGTGCGCCTCCCGGGAGAATGTCGCGGCGTATCGCAAACGCCACAAGGGCTGACCTCTCCCGACGCAGGACCGTTAACCTGACGACCATGAGATCTCGCTGGGCCATCATTTGGTTTGTTCTTGCCGCTCTCGTCACCGTGGGCGCTCCGGCGCTCGCCGCCGACGCGGAAGACGTCGCAACGGTGGTGGCCGACACGGGCGTGTACGTCGAGGTGGGAGCCACCGCAGACAGTGCACAAGTTGGTCGGCTGGTGTCTTCCGTCCGTGCCGAGGGCGAGCGCGTGAGTTACGTTGCGCTCGCAGACGAGCCCGTCGCCGGAGCAACCACCTTCGCCGATGCGATCTACGACCGGCTCGGCGAAGGCGTCGTCGTTGTCGTGGCGCCCCTCAGCGTCGGCTGGTCGGGAGCCACCGAGGTGTTCACCGATGTCGAGCTCGACGCCGCGCTCGACGCATCGCTCGACGGCCAAACAGACGGTGAGGTTCTCGAACTCTTCACAGCAACGTTGCTCGGCACCGCACCGGCCGCGTCAGCGCCTGAGCCGGTATCGACCTCGTCGGGAGGTGGTGGAGGTGCCTGGATCTGGCTGCTGGTGATCGCCGTCGGCATCGGGCTGTTCGTGTTCTGGCGCTCGCGCCGGAACACGAACAAGGGGCCGCGGCTGGACCCGCGTCTTGCCGAGGCCAAGCAGCAGGTCCAGAGCCAGATCGACGCCGTCGCCAACGACATCATCGACATGGAGGATGAAGTCCGTCTCGCGGACAACCAGCAGGCGGACGACTACTACGAGCAGGCCGGCTTGACCTATGGGGACGTCACCGACGCCTTCGGCGCCGCCAACACCCCGGAGGCGCTGCTCGACCTGTCGAACAAGCTGGATGTTGCGATCTGGCAACTCGACTCGGCAGAGGCGGTCCTGGACGGCAAGCCCGCTCCGCCGCGGCCCGAACCCAAGCGGCTCCCCACCTCGGAACCCGCAGCCCCAGCCGGTGGACCGCAGTCTGCGCCGGGTACTACATCGTCGTTGCCGCCGCGCCCGGATTACTCTCGCCGGCCCACACGGCGCAGCAGCCCGACAGGCGGTGGCCTCCTGGAGATCCTCATCGGTGTCGCAGGCTCGATGATGGCCGGAACCGCACGTGGTGGCGGCATGCTCGGCGGTTTGGGTGGCTCGGCAAGGTCGAGCCGAGGGACTCGGGTCTCCACCCCGAGATTCCCGCAGGTTCCGACCCGGTCGGGACGGGGGAGCTCACCGGTCCCCGGCCCGAGTCGATCGAGCGATAGCAGCTCGTCGAGCCGATCCTCCCGGTCGTCGTCCAGCCGGGCCGGCAAGACCGGTCGCGGTCGCGGGGGCGGGCAGCGCCGCCGGGGGTGACGGTGCCCGAGCGAGACTCCTAGACTCGCGGGGATCATTCCGTCGGTGGAAGGACTTCCATGGGATTTTTCAGGCGCCTCTGGGGCTACATCACGACCTTGTTTCGGCAGACGGCCGAAGGTGCGATGAACCCGGAGATCGAGATCGAACAAGCCATCGGTGAGGCGCGCAAGCGTGACCAGGCGCTGCGGAATCAGGCAGCCAAGGTGGTTGCCCACCGCACGCAGCTCGAGTCGAAGATGGAGTCGGCGGCCGACGATGTTGGGGACGCTCGCGAGATGGCCAAGCAGGCGCTGATGAAGGCCGAGGCTTCCAAGGCGGAGGGCGACGCCGCCGGTGTCGAGAAATGGACCCGCACCGCCCAGGCGCTCGCCATGAAGCTTCAGGCGGCCGAGAACAACCTCAGCACGCTGAAGACCCAGTACGAGACTGCTGCGACCCAAGCCGACAAGGCCAAGGACGCCGTCACCCAGAACGCAATGCGCGTCCAAGAGCTCGCGGCGAAGCGTATGGAGCTGCTCGGCTCGCTCGAGGCCGCCAAGATGCAGGAGTCCGTCAACAAGGCCGTCGACGCCCTCTCCAACACCTTGGACTACGACGCGCCCTCGCTCGACAAAGTCGAAGAGAAGATCGAGGCCCGCAAGGCCCAGGCTATGGCAAATGCAGAGCTGCGCGAGGCGACCCCCGAGGGCGCCGAGTCGGAGCTGAAAGAAGCCATCAGCATGGTCCAGGCGGACGCCAAGCTCGAGGAACTCAAGAGCGAGCTCGGGTTGACGTCCTGACACCAAGCTCCCATTCGACGGTGTGACGCCCCCGGGGTTCCTCCCGGGGGCGTCCTCGCGTTGGTGACCGGCTGAGCAACGAGAGCTCAGGGACTCAGCGGAGCTCTGCCACTGCCGGCAAGGGGCAAGCCTTCGACGTCGAGGGCGATGACCGACCACGATCCACCCTCGGCCCTTGACGGTCCTCGAGGATCTGTACAGGACCGCCGACGTACGTCGACGTCGCCTCGGTGAGCGTCCCCCCGCGCGGCACGGGATTGGGGCATTCTTCGCCGCGATTGAACGGCAACGCAGGGAGGTCTGCGGAGCTGGCACGGCTGGTTCGGAGCGATCCTCGAGGCGCCACCGCGGCGCGCAGCGATTTGGGCCGATCGAGCGGATGCGTGGAACGCTTCGCTAGGTGGCGACGCCGGGGCCGGCGCTGCAAACGCCATCGAAGCCGGCCGCGCCGCTACTGCGGGAACTCTATGTCTGGGGAGCGTACGCCCTTCACGATGCCGTCCGCTTTGGGTGCCCCCAGCTGGCCGGTCCGTCGCTTCGAGAGCTGGCCTCCGACGACCGCGGGCCCTTGGCCGGCCTCCTGGCCGACCATGCAACGGGGGCCGCGGGTGATCTGACGACCCTCCTGAGTGCGGCAGGCCATTCGTCCAAGACGATCGCCGAGCAGGCTCATCTGTCGGTGCGAACCGTCGACAATCACCTGCGCACGGTCTACCGCATTCTCGGGATCGGTGACAGGGTCGAGCTTCCCGCACTCTTTCCGGCCGAGGAGGGCGCCACGAAGGCGCAACCAGGACTCGGAACGCATGGCTGAGGAGGCGTCGAGCTGCTGCATATCCCATCGTTCCACGTCCGCCGATCCGATCTTCGGCACCCGCCGAGAGGGGCGTCCGGTACGACGGGAGGCGCTGCACACCGGTTGGCGCCGCAGCGTCCAGAGCACCGAAGAGGGGATCCGCATGGGCGGATCCCCTCTCTCGGCTTGAGTCGGTGTCGTCGCTACAGGCTCAGGCTCACGATCACCGGATCGTGGTCGGACGACCGGTAGGGACCTGGCGCGGTGATGCTCACGTCGAACCAGTCGAGCACCCTTGGCTCGTCGGCGTTGGCGTGCCAGATCGCCGTCTTGCGCACATGCGCTTCCATCGACGGCGTAGCGAATGCGTAGTCGAGGAGACCCCGACCGATCCACGGCGCCGAGAAGCTGGCGAAGAAGTTGAACGAGTACGGATCGGCATCCCACACCCGCACCAGGTTCACCAGCTCGGTCTCGAATGTAAGGACCGGGTCCTCATCGAGATAGGAGTTCAGGTCGCCGAGGACGAGCACGTCGGAATCACCGGTCGCCGCCACGAGGTCGTCGACCATCTCGAGCACACGCTCCGCCTGCGCTACGCGGGTCGGGTTCCAGCACGCCTGTCCATCGAGCTGGTCGTCGTCGGCTCCTTCGGCGCCGCTGCAGCTCTTCGACTTGAAGTGGTTGTTGACCACGGTGAACGTCTCACCTCGGTAGTCGAACGTCTGCGCGATCGGCGGCCTGCCGAGCGGGTCGACCCTTCCGTCGGGGATCGTGTCGAACGCAGGGTCGGCGATCGTCACCGGATCGCCCACTGGGCTCACCCGATCGTTGCGATACAGAATCTCGTTTCGGATGGGATAGACGTTGTAGTGGTCCAGCTCTCCGATCCACGACCACACGTCGGCGCCCTCGGCTGCGTTGAGCGCATCCAACAGCGTGAGGATCGGTGTGTGCGTCAGGTCGTTCTCGACCTCCTGGAGCCCGATGATGTCGGCGTTCATCGCCGTGATCGCGGCCACGAGCTTGTCGGTCTGCACGGCGAGTTGATCGGCGTCTGCGGCGCCTCGCCCGCCGAGCGTCGTCCAGTAGTTGAGGACGTTGAAGCTGGCGACGGTGAGATTGCCTCGCATCCGGGGCACGGGCGGCCGAGGATTGGTCTCGGCGAACACAACGTTCGACGCATCCTGGGGCTGGATCCGGTATTGCGAGAACGAGTAGTTCACGGCGCCGCTGAGGCGAGTTGTGACGTCGCCGAGCCGGAGCGTGTCGCCCCCATGGAAGTACGGCACAGGGCTCGGGTCCGAGCTGTTCGATCCGTCATCGAGCAGGAAACTGCGGGCGATGCCGTCCGCGGCAAACGCATCGGCGTCTGGGCCCACGGGAAACTCGTTCGTCGGCTGCTCAACTACGCCACCCTCGCCGAGCCAGACCTCACCGAAACGATGCAGATTGAACGTGTCGGTAACGGCGAGTCGGTTTCGGAAACCCACGTACATGCCCTCGTACGCCTCGGCATTGGCCGTGTACGTGCGGGCGTCGAGAAGCGTCGGGATCGGGGTGAAGCCGGACCGGCACACTGCGCCGTCCGTGATGAACTCGATCTGGGTGTTGCCGAACTGCTCGTCGATCTCGCCGCGGACCCTTACCAGGTCGCCGACCGACGGATCGAAACTGGGCGACCAGGTGTCGCGGTGGCTGACGAAGATCCCATCAGACGTGGCAGGGTTGCCGTCGCCTCTGCGGTCCTCGATGAAGAAGCCACTCAGCTCCGACTCGCCCTGCAGGTCGACGGTGACCACCCCTTGGGTGACCACACCTTCCTCACCATCGAGCGGGCTGTCTTCGCCGTCGCCCTGAATGGCAGAAATCGGTGTGAACGGGTCGCCGCAGTTTCCGAAGTCATCGGCTGTAGCAGCGATCGGCAGGACGGCGACGACCATCATCGCCATGAACAAGATCCCCAGCAAGCGTCTCACGCGTTGCCCCTTTCCCTCTCGTCCGTTCGACCTTACTCGTCTGGGGGTCGGGCCATACAGTGGAGGGCCGGAGCGGTCGCATAAGCTTGGCCCATGTCATCCACACAGCCGCCCTTCACGGTCTCGGCCGAGGTCTACGACGTCATCTACCAAGACCTGCCGTATGCCGAGCAGGCCGATCGAATCGCAGAGCTGGTGAGAGAGCGGCTGCCGGGTGCCACGTCGCTGCTCGAGGTCGGCTGCGGCACGGGCAGGTACATGGTCGAGCTCGGCCGCCACTTCGCCGTCGAAGGGGTCGACGTGGGTTCTGAGATGCTCGACCTCGCTCGTCGGCGTCTCCCCAGCGCTCAGCTGCACCACGGCGATATGCGCACGTTCGATCTGGCTCGGCCTTTCGACGTGGTGGCGTGCTTGTTCAGCTCGATTGGCTACATGACGACCCGAGCCGATCTCGCCGCCGCCATCGGCAACATGCTGCGCCACCTCGTGCCTGGTGGCGTGATGGTGATCGACCCGTGGTTCACTCCCGATGCGTGGATCGAAGGCCACATCGGGGTCGACCTCGAGCGGCGTGATGATGTCGTGGTTGTCCGCCTCAGTCACGGGACCGTCGACGGACGCGTGTCGGTGACGGACATGCACCACCTCGTCGGCAGGCAAGGGCATGGCGTCGGGCACTACGTCGAGCGCCACGTCATGGGCCTGTTCACGGATGCCGAATACATGGCTCTGTTCGCAGAGTTCGACATGGAGGCCGTGCGACTCGACGACCTCGCCTGGTCGGGCCGCAACCGCTACGTGGCGGTGGCTCCGCCAGCCATCTAGCCGAGCACGATGGGCCTCGTCGCGACCGCATGCCCATGGCTCTTCGCCGTGTCACTCATCGCTGCGACGATCCATGCACCCAACGCCAGATCCGAGAGGGCCTGCCCTTCGGCCGGCCTCTTAGGGGCGCTGGTGTCGACCTTCTAGGATCAAGCAGCGATGAGCCAGCGCGAGACGCTCGACCGCACAAGTGCCATGCCTCTGTGGGCGCAACTCCTGCGTGACCTGCGCTCGCGCCTCGCGTCAGGCGAGTTCTCCGATCGCTTCCCGACGGACCAGGAGCTCGTCGACGAGTACGGGGTCAGTCGCCACACCGTCCGGGAAGCGGTACGGCGGATCCAGGCCGAGGGCATCCTCGATCGGCGTCGAGGTCGCGGCACGTACGTTCGAGCCCCTGAGTTCGAGCAGCCGCTCGGCACGCTCTACAGCCTGTTTCGCTCCATCGAAGCCGAGGGCATCGGGCAGACCAGCGTGGTGCTGTGCCGTGCGTCGAGAACAGAGCCGGAGATCGCCGGGCATCTCGGTGTTCCCGCCGATGCCGAGTTGTTCTTCCTGGAGCGGCTGCGTCTCGCCGGGGAGGAGCCGCTCGCCGTCGACAGGGCGTGGCTTCCGCTCCCGCTCGCCGCACCGTTGCTCCTCGCCGACTTCGCCCGCACCGCCCTCTACGACGAGCTGGCCTCTTTGTGTGGGGTGCAGCCGGAGGCCGGCAGCGAAGTCATCCGCCCGATCATTCCCGAGCCGGCAGATCGGGACCAGCTTGGCTTGGGCGACAACCAGGCTGCGTTCCTCATCGTCCGCAAGACCTCCGCAAATGGGCGCCCCCTCGAGTGGCGCGAGAGCGTCGTTCGCGGCGACCTGTACAGCTTCCGAGTCGACTGGGGCACCGGCGACGACGCGATCCCCGAGCTCGTCCCCGACGAGACGCAGTGAGCTGTCGCCCCGCCCACCTCATCGTCATGACGACGACGACCATCGGAATGACCGGCACGAACAGGAGCACACCGTGAGCGAATTCCCCACCGAGGACATGGCACTGACGCACATCCTCGTCGTCGGAGACATGGCGGCATCGCGCGACTGGTACCGCGACGTCCTCGGGGCGCGGTTGTATCGCGAGTACGGGGGCACGTCGGCCGTGTTCGACTTCAATGGTTCGTGGCTGTTGCTCGTTACCGGCGGAGAGCCGACGGAGGACAAACCCGGGCTCACTTTCGCAGCTCCGGCAGATCCCGCCACGGTTGATCACTCGTTCACGATTCGCGTGCAGGACTGCGCCGCTGCCTACGAGACGCTGCGGAATCGGGGTGCCGAGTTCCTCACGCCGCCACACGACTGGGGCGGCGAGATTCGGTGCTTCTTTCGCGATCCGGACGGCCACCTGTTCGAGATCAGCGAGATCCCGAAGAGCTGAGCCCTGTTGCCGCTCGATCTCAGTGAGGCTCGAGCCTCGCTGCGGTCATATCTGCCCGGATGGCGAGATCGCGCCACAGCCGCGCGCTTCCTGGGTGAGCCGCCGCAACCGTTCGCCAGCGGGCGGCCGCCACCGAATACAGCATGGCGACGTCGGCCCTTCCCGGCCCGGTGAGGTCGAGTTCGCCTGAGCCCCCGATCAGCGAACGAACCGTGGCGTCGAGCACGAGGGCGCCACTCCACAGCGAACGGACCCAGTCGCCGAGCGGCACGTCGAGTGTCACCGGACCGAAGGAATCCTCGCCAGGCGGCGTCAGACCCTCGATCGCGCCGAGGTCGGGGGCGGGCCGCAGCCGATCGCCGAGGCTCAGCAGGAGGTCGCGGCTGTGGTGAGCGCGCTCTCGGTGCGCCGGGTAGCAGCGTCCTGCTGCGTCGAGCCAGGGCACGGCCCAGTGCAAGATGCGATCTCCCAGCAGGAAACGCCGATCGGAGTACGCACGCGTGGCGACGTGGGGTTCATCTCGGTCCCACGCCTGGGCCTCCGCCATCGCCAACCCTGCGCCGAACAAGGCGAGCGAGGAGAGCGATGCGTCGGAGAGTTGATGACCCCACGAGGCGGCACGTCGAGCGAGGTCGTCGGCGGGGTCGAAGAACATGACGACGTCGCTTTCGGTGGGAGGAACGTCGCCCCGTTCGACCGGTACGGTCTCGGCGACCGCAACCCACAGCCTCGCCTCGGTGCGTGCCGCCTCGGCTGCCCCGGACCTGTCGGTCTCACTCACGACGGCATTCTCGCGCCGGACGACCCGGCAGCGTCACCCGCCAGGTGTCCCGATTCGCCGATCCTGACGTCTCGGTCTGACGTCTGCGGTCTGACGTCTGCGGTCTGACGTCTCAGAACTGGTACGCATCCGGTGTCGGCTTCACCGGTCGGTCGAGCCACATCGGGCGACGTAGGTTGCCGGGGCCGGGACCGGGCTTGGTCTTGGCGAGCCATTCCAAGTACACCTCGTGGGACTTCGTCGTGTCGACGAAGACGTCGCCGTAGCGATCGCCCGTTTCTGCAGCGGTGAGCCGCACCCTCTGATGCCAGGCGTGCATGCCCGAGATCGGGTCCGGGTGCACGGGGAACGCCAGATTCTGATTGACTCCTGCGTCTTGCCACCAGATGCGCTCGCTGTCTGGGTCGTCGGACGTGAAGGGGCCAATGCCCTTCTCCTGGCGCAGCATCCATCCGCCGTCCTTGCGCGATATGTCGACCAGCGCAGACGACCAGCGCTCGTTGCCCTTGTCGTCCTGCAGGCGCCAGCGGCCCATGTGGTGTGACGCAGCCACCACGCCGGGCCGGATGCCCTCGGTGCGCCACACCCGCATCACGAAGTAGCCGATGTCGGTGTTGATGCGGATCATCTGCCCCGTCGCGAAGTCGAGGGCATCGGCGTCCTGCGGGTTCATCCACAGCGGGTGTCCGTGGCTGATCTCGTAGAGGTACTTGGCGTTGCCCGACCGAGTGTGGATCAGCGTGGGAAGCCGGAAGATGGGCAGCAGCACACGCTCGTTGCCGGCGATGTCCATGTCGCGCCAGTAGACGTGGGTCTTCATGTAGGAGGGCATCGCCACCTCCGCCCAACCCCAGTCGGCCATCGTCTTGGAGTACCACTCGAGCTTGCGACTCGGCGAGTTGAAGCCGGTCTTGCGCTCTCCCTCGATCTCGACGGCCGGCCCTTGGGATGGGGCGGGCCGCTCGTGGACGGCGTAGATGTCCTTCTCGACCTCGACTGCGCCATATTTGCGCATGTACTCCAGCGGCGTGAGACCTTGCGCGGCCGCCTTGTCCGGCAGGCCGGGCACACTGTTGTCGAACATCCACCCGTAGTACTCGTCCACAGAAACCGGCCGCTCGGGATCGTTCGGCGACTGGAACCACTTCTTGATGCCGAGCGAGCCGTCTGGGTCGACCCGCCATGACAGGTCGATCCAGAACTCGGTCTCTTCCCAGACTTCGCCGGGGTTCGCCTCGTACGTGCGATCGAAGTGTTTGCCGTCGCGCTCACCCGCCACCCTCAGCACCGGCTGACGGAACCCGAGCCAGCGGCCGGCGTGGGTTTCATACGAGTGGGTGTCGTGACGCTCGGAAGCGACGCCCATCGGCAGGACGTAGTCGGCGAACCATGCCGTCTCCGACCATGTCGGCGTCAGGGCGACGTGTAGACCGATCTTGTCCTCGTCGGTGAGGGCCTCCAGCCAGGAGAAACCGTCCGGGTTGGTCCAGACCGGGTTGTAGACGCGGGAGAAGTAGACGTCGAGCTTGCCGCGACCCTCTTTCAGGAAATGGGGGAGGAGGATCGACAGTTCGTGGTGGCTGAACGGATACTCGATCGGCCACAACAGCTCGTTCCACCGGCTGTGCGGCGGCGGCATGTTCCAATGCTGTGGTTTGAACTTGTCCCATGCGCTCGGCGACGTGCCGCCCTTCGTGCCGACCGCCCCCGTGAGGACGTGGAGGAACCACAGGCACCGGGCCACCTGCCAGCCACCCTCGTTGCCGGATCCGGCGGATCGCCACGTGTGCGAGGCGAATCGATGCCCCGCCTCGGCGATGCCCTTGGCGACCGCTTCGATGCGGGCGGCGTCGACGCCGGACTCCTCGGCGGCGAACTCGACCGTGTACCCCGCGTAGGTGTCCTTCAGGAGCCGTACGAAGCTCGCATACGTGCGCGGCTCGCCCGGCGCCATGGCGTCCAGTGCGCCGCCCCAGTCGACCCAGCGGCGCATGAAGTCGTGATCGACGGTGTCCCACTCGAGCAGCAGCCGGGCTATGGCGAGCAGGATCGCCGCCTCGGTGCCCGGCCACGGCGACAGCCAGATGTCCGACATCGATGCCGTGTTGGAGAGCCTGGGGTCGATGGTCGCCAGCTTCGCCCCCGCCTGCTTGCCCTCCATGATCCGCTGAGCGTGCGGGTTGAAGTAGTGCCCCGTCTCGAGGTGCGACGACAGCAGCAGGATGAAGCGGGCATTGGCGAAGTCGGCGGACGGCCTGTCGTGGCCCATCCACATCGCATACCCGGTGCGGGCGCCTGCCGAGCAGATGTTGGTGTGGCTGTTGTGGCCGTCGACGCCCCATGCCTTCAAAGTGCGGTCCATGAACCCGTCCTCGCCGGGACGGCCCACGTGATACATGATCTCGTCGTTGCGGCCCTCTTGGATGGCGGTGCGCATACGCCCCGCGATGTCGTCGAGGGCCTGCTCCCACGTGACCTGCTCCCACTGCCCGGAACCCCGCTCGCCGACGCGCCGCATCGGGTGGAGGATGCGCTCCGGGTCGTACATCTGGTTGATCGTCGCCGGGCCCTTGGCGCAGTTGCGGCCTCGCGACCCGGGGTGCGCGGGGTTGCCCTCGAACTTGCGCACCCGGCCGGTCTCCTTGTCGACGTAGGCCAGCAACCCGCACGCCGACTCGCAGTTGAAGCACGTCGTCGGCACCAGCCGGTACTCGTGCTTGACCCGCTTCGGCCACGCTTGGGCGTCGTATTCCTCCCAGTCGTCCCAGCGCTCGGGGGGAGGGAAGTTGGTGAGCTCGCTCCCGGGGAGGAGACGAGGGATCCGGTCGTCCCGCTGCGTCGTCATCGCTGCACGGTCTCCTTGTCGGTCACGAGAGGGGAACGCTCTGGCCGGCCTTCACGAAGGCATCGTCGGCGAACCAGATGCCTGCCATGGCGCCTACGCCTCCGAGCGCCCCCACCCACAGCTCCGCTCCGCCGAGGAACACGGCGCCGAGTGCGATCGGCACGGCAACGCCCAGAAGCTGGCCGCCCGCCCACCACTCGCGGGCGAACTCCCCACGGGTCATGTGGTGCACGGCCTCGGCGATGTTGCGGGTCGGGTGGCGGGAAGTCAGCTCGGCCATCGCGATCAACCCGAGGGCGGCAGCCCCGCCGATCATCGACCAGGCGAAGGCGCGCTCGGCCGTCTCGCCGAGATCGAAGACCAGACCGGCGAGCAACCCGAAGCCGCCGCCGGCGGCGAAGGCCCCGGCCAGCATGTGCCACAGCAGCGTTGGGCTCTGCCACAGGTCCCGCGCTTCGGCCTGCCCGAAGAGGAACGCGGTGTAGCCTGCGAGCCCCAGCCCGAGCACTGCCGCCGCCCAGGCGAGCGCCGGGATGGCGCCGTCGATGCCGAACACCCCGGCGAGGAACCACGCGCCGACCACGGCAGCGAAGGCGCTCAGGATCCACGCCCCGCGGACCAGCCATGAGCCGGGGTTGCCCTTGGTCAGCAGGTAGTAGAAGCGGTCCGGGCGCTTGAGGTCCCACACCAGCAAACCACCGGTGAGGGCGAGGAAGAGCCCTGCCACGAGCGGGGCGCCCCACGTCGCCCACGTGGAATCGGTGCCGCTTCCCGCCAGCATGGCGATGACGAGGGCGAGGGTGATGCCGGCGGCGATGCCCTTGGTGAGGAAGTAGCTCGACACACGCCATCCCCACGGCATCGGATGGTCTGTGTTGTAGACCACTCTCGGCGGGGCGTTGCGGTCGTCGTGGACGATGTGCGCCGGCGCGCTCGGGCGTCACCGAAGCCGACGCCGTTGGTGACGCTCGGCGGGGTGAGGTCGACGGCGAGCCACGAGGATGCGGGGTCTCGCCACACGCCACCGTCACCCGGATCGGCTGCGCCGAGCGGGTCGATGTTCGCCTCTTCGACGCCCTTGTACCAGAGGTTCGGGTTCGTTCCCTGCTCCGGCGCCCGCTGGAACAGCTGGTCGGTCGCCACCATCCGTGCGATCTTCGTGGCGGGGTCGTCGAGATCGCCTGCGATGATCGCCTGCTCGGGGCACACCACCACGCAGGCCGGCTCGATGCCGACCTCGACTCTGTGCACGCAGTAGTTGCACTTCTGGGCCGTGTGCTCCTGGGGGTCGATGTACAGGGCGTCGTACGGGCACGCCTGCATACACGACTTGCAGCCGATGCAGCGGTCGGTGTCGAAGTCGACGATCCCGTCGTCACGCTTGTAGAGCGCAGTGGTGGGGCAGATCGTGACGCAAGGGGCGTCGGTGCAATGGTTGCACCGCATCACCGAGAAGAACCGTCTTGGTGTCCGGCCACGCGCCCTTCTCGACGTACTTCACCCAGGTGCGGTTGACGCCGAGCGGGACCTGGTGCTCGGTCTTGCAGGCCACCGTGCACGCATGGCAGCCGATGCAGACCGTCTGGTCGATGACGAACCCGTAACGCACGCTGGCATGGCCTCCTGCGATTATGTACGGACTATAGCTCGGTGAGCCGCCGCTGCGCCCGATATCAGTCGGATCGCTCGGTGCGCTCGCTGCCAGACTGGTCTACCCGGTCCGGCTACCGAGCTACCGAGCATGCTGGATCGACGCCGAAGGTCCGCTCGCTGGCGTCTAGCTCTTCTGGATGATGAAGTGGTACTCGCTGTCTGCCTCGAACTCTTCCTTGAGCGAATGGCCCATGTCCTTGCTCCAGGCCGGGATGTCGGAGAGGGCGCCGCGGTCCGTGGCGATGACCTCGAGCGTCTGGCCGGAGTCGATCTTGCCGATGGCCTGAGCGGTCTTGATCACGGGCATGGGGCACTGCAGCCCCCGAGCGTCGACGGTGATATCGGCCATTGGTCTGTCTCCTTTCGTTCGTGGTTCGACGTGGTCTGGCGGCGAGTTAGATCGCTCGGCTGCGCCTCGCTTCTGGATCGCTTCGGCCAGTGCGGCCTTGCCTCGAGAGACTCGATGCGAGTCGAAGCGAGCGGTCTTGGAGCGAGCGCAGCGAGCGATCTCCGGAGCGGAGGGCGAGTCTGGAGCGGTCTGACAACGTGCGTGTCTCCTCAGATGAACAGCGAGATCGAGGCCTCCTTCATCAGGCTGATCGCAGAGCCGGCGCCTGCGGGCTCGTCGAGACCGGGGATCATGTCGTCACGGGTGATGCCCATGAGGTCCATGGTCATCTGGCACGGCCACAGCTTCACCCCCATCTCTTGGGCGAGCTCGAGCAGTTCCTGCACTGAGGCGACGTTGTGGTCCTCGGCGAGGCCCTTCATCATCATCGGTCCCATGCCGGCGAAGTGGAGCTTGGAGAGACCGAGCTTGTCGGGGCTGCCGCGGTGGAACACCGACAGCATCTTCTGCCGCCAGTCCTCGCCGGTGATGCCGGAATCCTTGCGTTTGAGGATGCTCAGCCCCCAGAACGTGAAGAAGATGGTGACGTCCATGCCGTAGGCAGCGCCCGTCGTGGCGAGGATCATGACGGGCCATGCCTTGTCGAGGTCGCCGGACGCGGCGATCAGGACCATCTTCTCTTTCTCGGGAGCCGCGGGCGCCTCCGGTTCCGCATCGCCGGCTGCAGCCGGCTCGAGCTCGTGGACCGTCATGTGGGCTCCCTTCGCCGCATACAGGAATATGCGTGGATGCGAATCTAAGCGTGCGGTAGTTGCCCGTGTCAAGCAGTTCGGCGTATTGGCGCCTGTCGGGGGGTCTGCCATAGTTGGCCGTCATGAGTGCGATACACGACGAGCTGATCCAGCTGCACGCAAGCGTCTGCAAGGGTCTCGCCGACCCCAAGCGGCTCCTGATCATCAACGCCCTGCGTGACGGGGAGCGGACGGTGACCGAGCTCGTAGAGGAGCTCGGAGTGCCGCAGGCGAACGTGTCACAGCACCTCGCCGTACTGCGCGACAAGGGCCTGGTACGGGCACGCAAAGATGGCCAGTTTGCCTTCTACTCGGTCACGACAACGAAGATCATCGAGGCGATGGATCTCTTGCGCGAGGTCATGGCCGAGCAGGTGGCGGAGCCGGTCGGCCGCTGACCTTTCGATCGTTCAACAGGAGCCGGGGTTGCCCGCCCACATACCGGTGACGGTCGTCGCAGGGTCGCCGAACGGGCCCGAGAGTTCGAAGACGATCGGCATCTCCTCGTTGAGCCGATAGGCGGGGGCGTCGTCGCCGCATCCCACGATCGTGCGTACGAGCCGGTTGCCGTAGGCGGCCTGCAGCGCGACTTCGGTGGTCCCGATCGACACGCTTTCGAGCGTTGCCGTGTTGCCGTTGGCTCCCCAGGTTGACCAGAACGTGAGGTGAGGTACGCCGTCGCTCGGGTATCTGAAGTCGTCGGCGAAGGTCACCGACAATCCCACATCGTCCCAAGTGACGGCACGGAAGTAGTCCTCGCAGCCTGACCCTGTCATGGCGGAGCAGCATCGTTCGGTATCGCCGCGACAGTTCTCCGGGTCGTACGTCCATTCGTCGGACGTCGCTCCGAATCGCGCCTCGAGCAAGGGCATCGCCGAGGCCATCGGCTGGCCGAGCTCGACGATTCCGAGGCCGTCGCCCCGCAGCGCGAATTGCGCCGGACGGACGGTGACGGGGGCGGTCACGAACCGGGCAACGCCGGCGACGGGCGCCTCCCATGCGGGGATGTCCGGGCTCGCAGCGTTCACGACCAGGGCCGCCAGCGGCTCTTCGCCGGTGGCGCGGTTGACGAGGATCCAGTCGTCGGCGATGTCGAGGGAGATGCGCCCGTTGCCAGGCGGGAACTCGATCGTGTGGATCTTCTCCCCGGTGGCCATGTCGGAAACGACGATTTCATGGGCCGTGGTGGTGTTGGTCGATTCGACATACCGTGTCTCCACGTGGGCCAGTCCGCTGCCATCGGGCGACAGCACGCATGAGTCGGGACAGCCTGGACTCTCGCACCCGGGCACGGACGGATTCGCCGGCGAGGAGATGACTTCGCCGTCGAGGTTCAGGAGGAAGCACGAAGCGTCGACCTGTGTGTACGAGGTGCCGGCGATGAGGCCGCCGCCGACGGAACCGATGTCGAAGCCGGACTCCCACGCGCTGCCTCTCATCAGCTCGGCGACGGACCCGGTCGCGCGGTCGTAGCTCCTGAGACTGTCGACCATCTCGAACGAAACTGCTCCTTCAGACCGCCGGTACAGGACCGTGAGGCTGCCGTCCACGGCATAGGCGTCTTCGAGGGTCAGGTCCTGGTCGCTCGCCGGGACCAGCAGGTCGAGTGGCCGTTCCGATCCGGCAGGCACCCACCACACGATCGTCGTCCGCGGTTCTTCGGTCTGTTCCCAATCCCGGCCGGCGTCGATCTGGTACAGCAGGCCACCGAGCCCGTCGTCGACCGCCGTCGCCGCCCTGCCCTCAACGAGTTGGACGGGGTCCGCGCCCGGCTCCACGAGGAACACGCCTTCGGGGCCGACAACGAGGAGTTCTGGCATGGCGTGGTCGGGCGCGTGTGTCGTGGTGGGCGGTGCCGAGGTGGTCGTGCCGGCCGGTCCGGTGGTCTGCGACAATCGGATCGTCGTCGACGTCGCAGCACTGAGGGTGGTCGTCGTCGTGTCGCCGACCGGCGCTGCCTCTGCGCAAGCTGCCGCCACGAGGACACACGCGGCAATCGCACAGAATGCGTGTATACGCATCGGCCCCTCCTTTGGGAGATGCCTCGCAACTCGATCCTGCCTCCAGCGTGCGGATGCGGCCAAGGGCCGAAGTGCTCGTTCCTGCGTGGATCAGGCGCCGTTTCTGGTGGGCCATCCACGCCGGATCGGGGGATCGGGAGGTCTCTTGTCGAGTGGTTCTCGCCTCGTCTACCCTCTTATGCGGATCCGTGCATGCGTCGGGAGGGATGTGACATGAGTGGAGCGATCACCGCCGAGGAGTTGGCTCGTCGCGTCGATGACGCCGCAACCGCACCGTTCATCCTCGACGTCCGCGCTCCCGACCAGTTCGAGCGCTGGCGTGTGGAAGGCAAGGCCGAGCTCCGCACCGTGAACATCCCGTACTGGACGGCGATCGTCGACGAGGACGCGGTGAAGAGCGCTGTGCCGGCAGACCGCGACATCGTGGTGATCTGCGCCCACGGCGACTCGTCCGACCTCGTCGTCGAGACCGTTGGGTTGCCCAACATGCACAACCTCGCCGGCGGAATGGACGCTTGGGCCACGGCGCTCGTGCCCCACGTGCTGTACGACGACGGTGCGAAGTTCGTGCTCCAACTCGACCGCATCGCCAAGGCATGCCTCTCGTACGCGGTGGGATCCCGGGGGGCCACGATGGCGATCATCGATCCTGCTGCGGACGCCTCGGCGTACGAGAGGATCGCCCAGCAGATGAACGCCCAGATCACCGACGTCTTCGACACCCACCTCCACGCCGACCACATCTCGCTCGGCGTTGCGATGGCGGCCGAGCTCGGCGCCGCCTATCACATCTCGCCCGGCGATGCCGAAGGTGCTTCGTTTCACTACGCGCCGCTGAGCGACGGTGAGGAGTTCATCTTTGGTGATATGAACGTCGTCGTGCGCTCGGTCGCAACACCGGGACACACGCCCGGCTCCACTTCCATCGAGGTCGACGGCAAGTTCCTGATGACCGGGGACGCCGTGTTCGTGTCGGGCGTCGGCCGCCCCGACCTCGGCGGAGAGACCGAGCCGTGGGCTCGCGACCTGTTCCAGACGATCCACCAGAAGCTCGCTCCGCTCTCGCCCGACCTGGAGGTCTGCCCCGCCCACTACACGGCTCGGGTGGAAGCGGGCGCAGACGGCACGATCCGGCGCCCGCTCGGCGACCTTCTCACCAACGACCCGGTGGTGTCGATGGCGCGACGAGGACGAGTTCGTCGGCTACGTCGTGGCCCACCTCGGCGACGCTCCCGAGATCTACGGGACGATTCGCAAGGTGAATCTCGGCTGGCACCTCCCCAGCCGGGAGGAGGCCGTCGAGCTCGAGGTGGGTCGCAACGAGTGCGCCCTCTCCAAGTGACGCCGGGCCGGCGCCGAGCCGTGCCTCGATGAGCGGCAGCACGCCGCTGCTCGGAGATCGCCCGCGGCAACGCCGTGTCCAGGTCGGCGATGTCGTTGCCGGGATCAGCGTGGCGTTCATCGTCGTGCCGCAGGGTCTGGCCTACGCCGAACTCGCAGGCCTGCCGTCGTACGTCGGCCTCTACGCGGCGGCCCTCCCGTCGCTGCTGGCGGCGTACTTCGCCTCGTCGCGCTACCTGCAGACGGGTCCGGTGGCGATGACGTCGCTGCTCACGTTCGGCGCCCTCTCGGGGCTTGCGGCGCCGCAGAGCGCCGAGTACGTGCGGCTCGCGCTTGCTCCTCGCCGTGATCGTCGGTGTGATCCGGCTCGGGCTCGGGCTCGCCCACGGCGGGCTCATCACCCACTACATGTCGCACCCGGTCGTGCTGGATTTCACCAACGGTGCGGTCGTGTTGATCATCGCCTCCCAGACGGCCGTGGTAGTTCGGCGTCGAAGATGCTCCCAGCGACCTCCTGCCCCGGCTGTGGGCGGTCGTGGCTCATCCCGAGTCCTGGAACTGGGAGGCGATGGGGATGAGCGGGTCCTGGTGCCGTGATCGTCCTCATCGCCGGGCGTATCCACCCGCTCGTGCCCGGGGTGCTCATCGCGCTGCTCGCCGGTCTCGCCGTCGGTGGGCTCACCGGCTACGACGAGCCCTCGTCGGCGAGATCGACATCGGGTTTCCGCCGCTGTCGCTCGATCCCTCCCCTGGGGCGATGTCCTCAAGCTCCTCATCCCCGGGCTCATCATCGCAACGGTCGGGTTTGCCGAGCCGACCGCCGTCGCCCGCACCCTTGCGGCCAAGGACCGGGAGCGATGGGATCCGAACCGCGAGCTGGTGGCGCAGGGGGTCGCCAACCTGGCGGCGGGTCTCTCCGGGGGCTACCCGGTCGGCGGCTCCTTCGCCCGCAGCGGAGTCAACAAGCTCGCAGGGGCGCGCACCCGTTGGAGCGGGGCGGTGACCGGGCTCGCCGTGCTGGCCTTCACTCCGCTTGCCGGGAGTGCTAGCGATCTGCCCCGCGCCGTGCTGGGGGCGATCGTCATCATGGGCGTGGGGCGGATGGTACGGCTACCGGAGATGATTCGCCTGATCCGAGTGACCTGGGGGCAGTCGGTCATCGCCTGGGTCACGTTCGCTGCCACGCTCGTCTTGTCGCCGCGGGTCGACCTCGCCGTGCTCATCGGTGTTGCCTCGCGGCACTCGTCCATCTCTACCGAGAGGGCTCACGGCTCGTCGTCCGCACCGACTTCCATCCTCCCGTGCTGCGGGTGACGCCAGTAGGTGTGCTGTTCTACGGCTCCGCACCGGTGCTCGCCGATGCCCTCAACGAGAAGCTCGCCGAGCACCCCAGTCGCGACGGAGATCTGCCTCAATCTCGAGCGCCTCGGACGCATCGACCACTCCGGGCATGATCGCGTTGCAGGAGCTTCGCCGAAGAAGTACGTGCTGCCGGTCTCGCGATCTCGGTCGAGCGAGTGCCGCGTGTTGTTCACCGGGATCTGGGAGCGAATCGGACGGTCTCGGTCCCGAGGACGGGGATCGCACGCGACGACCGGCGAAGGTGCGGCGTCTCCGTCCACCGCTGGCTCGGGGCTTCGAGCCGGCCCTCGAGGTCTCGATTTCGTTGCGGGTGCATCCACGCCCTGACCCACCACATCTCGTCATAGGGTTCGCCCGCTCCGCGCAGCGGCTTGCCCGCTGCCGGGCAGGTCGTCGAACTCACCGCGCTCGATCGCCTCGCGAATGCGCCGTTCGACGACGGATTCGTAAGTGTCGGGCATGTTCACGGACGAGAGGCTACCGGGGCGAGGTTGGCACGTCAGACGTCAGAGGTCAGACGCCCGAGACGCCCGCGACCTTCAGCGGACAGCGGCGGCGGGTTGGGTACACTCGCCGGGCAGTCGGAGAAGGAGGCGACCGGTGACGGCGACGGACACGGCTCGAGAGACGCCCAGAGACCGAGACCGCCACGCAACACCGGTCCTCGCTTCACCGTTTCCGGGCTGCTGCTGGGCCTCGGTGCGATCTCTGCGGTGGCGACGTTGGGGTTGTGGTGGCTTGGCACCGTTCCGCACGAGCCCGAGATTCGAGATCGGCCGCCATGTCTTCGGCAACATCCCCGAGATCTTCGTCGCCGGGTTCTACGTCGTGGTGTCGGCGTTCCTCTTCCTCACGTTCTACTTCTTCTCCCAACGGGCGAAGAACTGGCAGCGGGGCGCGTGGGAAGACCGCTCCAAGCTGTGGAAGCACCGCATCCACGAGCTGCGCCGCGGCCTCCAGATGCGCACGCTGCTCGAGGATCGATCTGCAGGCCTCATGCATACGGCGATCTACGTCGGCTTCATCGTCCTGTTCCTCGGCACGGTGACGCTCGAGATCGACCACCTCGCTCCAAACAACCTCAAGTTCCTCCAGGGCGGCTTCTACCAGGGCTACTCATTCACCCTCGACCTGTTCGCACTCGTCTACCTGGCCGGCCTCGGCTGGGCGGCGCTGCGCCGCTACGGGACTCGGCCGTGGCGGATCCGGTCGAAGACGAAGCCGGAGGACGCCGGGGTGCTCATCACCCTTGCGCTGATCGGGATCACCGGGCTCGCCGTCGAGGCTGCCCGCATCGCCGTCGTCGGCCGACCCGACTTCGAGGTGTGGTCATTCGTCGGCTACCCGCTCAGCTATCTCGTTCCGCTCGGCTCGGCTTCGGGTATCCACCAGGCGCTGTGGGTTGCCCACATCGCCACCTTCGCCGCGTTCCTCGTCGTGCTGCCCACCACCAAGCTCCGTCACATGGTGACCTCGCCTGCCAACATGTTCCTGTCGCCGCGAGAGCGCCCCAAGGGCGCCATGCGGGAGATGCCCAACCTCATGGAGGCGACGGACGTCGAGACGGTCGGCGCCTCGGTTGTGGGCGAGTTCACCTGGAAACAGCTCCTCGACACCGACGCCTGCACCGTGTGCGGACGGTGCACGTCGGTGTGTCCCGCCAACACCACCGGCAAGCCGCTCGACCCACGCGAGATCGTGCTGAAGCTCGGCGAGGTGGCGGCGGCAACGGCTGCGAGCCCGATCTCGCCGACGGTCGGCGTCGATCGCGAGATCACCGTCACCTCCGACTCGGTCTTCGAGCGCATCACGGCCGAGGAGCTGTGGGCGTGTACCTCATGTCGCGCCTGCGACGAGATCTGCCCGGTCGACATCGAGATCCTCGACAAGATCCTCGACATGCGGCGGTACCTCTCGCTCATGGAGGCCGACTTCCCGTCCGAGCTCGGCAAGGCGTATGTCAGCATGGAGAACTCGTCGAACGTCTACGGGATGAGCCAGAACACCCGGGGCGACTGGACCGACCAGCTCGACTTCCCGGTCAAGGTGCTCGGCGAGCCGGGCGTCGAAGCCGAGTACCTCTACTGGGTGGGGTGCGCAGGCTCCTTCGACGACCGCAACCTCAAGGTCACCCTCTCGACCGCACGGTTGTATGCACCAGGCCGGCGTCGATTTCGCCATCCTCGGCCCGCGAGAGCTCTGCACCGGCGATCCGGCGCGCCGTACCGGGAACGAGTACGTGTTCCAGGGGCTCGCCCTGCAGAACATCGCAACGCTCAACGAGCTGGGCATCACGAAGATCGTCACCCAGTGCCCGCACTGCTTCAACACCCTGGGCAACGAGTACCCGCAGTTCGGCGGCGACTACGAGGTCATCCACCACAGCGAGCTGCTGATGAAGCTCGTCGAGGATGGGAAGCTCAATCCGAAGGCGAACGGGCAGACGGTCACGTTCCACGACCCGTGCTACCTGGGGCGTCACAACGACGTGTTCGTTGCCCCGCGGTCAGTCATCGACGCAGCGGGCAGCCGGGTCGAGATGCCGCGCAACGGCACCCGGTCGTTCTGCTGCGGCGCGGGCGGCGGTCGTATGTGGATGGAGGAGCAGACCGGCAAGAAGGTCAACATCGAGCGCAGCCAGGAGGCGGTCGCCACCGGCGCAGACGTCGTCGCCACCGGGTGCCCCTTCTGTTTCGTGATGATGGACGACGGGGTCAAGGAGCTCAACGCCGACGACACCGTCGAGGTGATGGACATCGCCATGCTCCTCGCCAGGCGCTCACTCGACTGACGTCGCGCGGCTCGTCATCCGGCGGCGATGCACCGCCGAGGGACCCATCGTGCCGTCGTGTCAGCAGCCCGATCGCGGCAAGGGCGACCCATGCCGGGAAGAAGTACGGGGCGGGTGACCAGACCGTGAACATGAGGATCATGAGGATGCCGACCACCAGCCCGATCGTCGTGAGCCAGCGGGGAAGGGCTTGCGTCCTCGCCCCGAGCCGCGACGTCGCCAGAATGAACAGCGCCCCGAGCCGCGGGGCCTCGATTCCCAAGATGGCGTTCCCCAGAGATCTCGAGAGGCGAATCGCATCGACGTCGGGAACGCGGTCCATTGCGCTTGCTGCGATCGACGGAGCGGCCACGGCCGCAAAGCCGGCCAGAACGGCGGCTGCGAACACGAGACCGCTCCCGAGGAAGACCGTTGCGAAGAGCTTGTCTTCGGCGGCGCCGACGCGGCGGCGGATCACGCCGATGAACCACAGGAAGGCGATGATGCTCATCGGTGCCAGATTGAGCGCAAGCAGCATGCGCCCGCGAGCAGCGGCATCACTGTAGAAGGCGACCAGCGTATCGTCGCTCGCATCGAGCGGCGGCTGCGTCTGAATGAGAGCGATCGCAGCGGTGAGCAGCGCGGCGTGCGCCAGCCCCGCGATCGCCGCAGCCTCGATCGATCTGGCGCTCTTGCGCCACGAGGATGGCACGGGATCGGCGGGGCGTTGCATGCCATGTGCGCGGATGCTAACCAGCCCGCTTGCCGCCGTGATGGGAGGCGAGCCCAGGTTGCGACCATTATTGTCCTGGCTCGTGTTGTGAACCACACGGTCGGCGCACCTGCTCGCCACCGACGGAGAAAGTGAGCCGACGCATGCCGTTGCTGGATCTCTTCTGGGCGATGCTCATGCTGTTCCTGTGGTTGGCCTGGATCTGGGTCGTCGTCTCGGTCGTGATGGACATCTTCCGCAATCACGAGATGGGCGGCGTCTCGAAGGCGATATGGACGGTCTTCGTGATCCTCCTCCCGTGGCTGGGTGTCGTCATCTACATCATCGCTCACGGCACCGGCATGGCCGCAAGGTCGGTTGCCGACGCGACGGTGCGGGAGCAGGCGGCTGAGGACTACATCCGCCAGGTTGCCGGCGTCTCGCCGGCCGACGAGCTGGCGAAGCTCGCCGAGCTCCGCGACACCGGCGTCATCTCCGACGAGGAGTTTGCCGCCCACAAGGCGAAGGTCCTGGCCTGAGCAGCGCTGGTAGTCAGGAAGGAACGCCATGCCAGACGACCAAGCCTCCCTCGAGCTGATCGCAGCCGTCTACCCGAACACGTTCGAGGCGCGGGCTCGGCTCAACGACCTCGTGAAGCTCCACCACGATGGGACGCTCGATCTCGTCGACGCCGCCGTGATGGTGCGCCAGTTCTCGGGGCACCTCGAGATCACCGACCGGGTCGAGCTGACACCGAAGAAGGGCGCGACCCGGGGAGCGTTGATCGGAACGGTCATCGGCGTCGTGTTCCCGCCGTCCGTGCTGGCGAGCGCGGCATTGGGGGCGGCAGCGGGTGCCTTGGCAGGCAAGGCCAAGGATCAGAGCATCGATGCCCAGATGCTCGAGGCGCTGGGAGGAGAGTTGAAGACGGGGAGGTCGGCGCTCATCGTCGTTGTCGACCATGCCTGGTACGCCGCCGTGGTCAACACGATCGAGGGCTACGACCGCATCCTCGCGACGACCCTCGGCGGAGACGAGCTGGCACCGGGGCCCGAGGCCTGATCTGCGTCGGTGTGCGGTGGGAGGCGACCGAGTGTCCTGGGGAGGCAGGATCGTGGTGGCTCACTCACCACCGTCGATCTGCGGCGCAGGATCGACCCTGCGTCGTCGATCTCATCCGCCGAGGCGCCGGGACAGCCTGAACGTCGAGCTACGGGGGCTCCCGGGGATGGCTGCAGGTGACGGATGGCGCTCGCACCAGTCTGCGTAGCGGTTGGCACCCCACGCCGCGGTGGCTCCATGAGCGAAGACACTCAGTCCGACCGTCGCGACCATGAGACGGGTGATGGTCGTCCCGCCGGCGAGATCGGATTCCTGGATCACGATCAGGACGAGGATCATCGATGCCAGTCCCCGTGGGCCGAACCACCCCAGGTAGGCGATGGTTGGGCGGTCCAGATGCGATCGCCCCATCGCAATCGCCACCGGGATCATGCGTATTGCGGTGAGGCTGAGCCCGGCGTACAGAACGATGGCCCACGTCAGCTCTCCCAGCTTCGGGCCGAGCGCGACCGCACCGAACACGAACATGCTGAGCAGGGACAGGAGGTGGCCAGACTCCTCGGCGAAGTCGTGCACGCTTGGTAGTGACTCGCGTGCGATGGGACCGAACGCGGCACCGGCGACCCACGCCGCGATGAAGCCGCTGCCACCCGCAGCGTCTGCCGTCGCCCACGCCGCCAATGCCAGCGCCCCGAGCATGATCTGGCTCCATCCGGAATCCGTCCATCGCCGTTCCGTCGCTGCCTTCAGCACAAACGCCCCGGCGACGCCGACTGCAATCCCGATGCCGCCTGCAATGGCGAGCTCGCGGACGATCTCCACGAGGATGTCGGCCATGCGTGCCGATCCCTCGGCCGCCTTCGCCACTTCGAGGAAGACGAAGAACACCGGGAGCGCCAAACCGTCGTTGAGTCCGCTCTCGACATTGAGCGCCTGGCGGATCCGCTCGGGCACTCGCTTGTTTGCGACCACGGCCTGGCCGAGAGCGGCATCTGTGGGAGCGAGCAGCACGCCCACCAGGCCGGCTTCCCACACCTCCAGGTCGGGAAAGAGGAGGAGGGCGACCGCCCAGCCGGCGACCATCGTCAGGGGGAGGCCGATGCCGAGGAGACGAGCCGGGATGACGGCATCCTCGCGCCAGCGCGACGTGTGGAGTGCGAACGCATCGGTGAAGAGCACGATGACGAGAGTCACCTCGAGGAGGAGCCGCACGCCCTCGAGGTTCCGCTCAGGCTCGATCAACCCGATGACACTCGAACCCATGACGACGCCGAACGCCGTGAAGAGCATGGGTCCCGTCACGGGGGTGGTGGAAAGCCGGCGCGCAAAGAGCGCGTAGACAATCGTGAACCCGGCCAGAAGCGGGAACCCAAACGACACCGATCACACTCCTCAGGGTCGACGGCCATGCTCGCATACGGCGAGCCGGAACGCGGGTAGGGGATTGTCGCGCCCCTCTCCGGTCGGTTGATGACGCCCGGCCGACGGCCTCATCTGCACCCAGCCCCAGAGCGTCGAGGCGGGCTGTTCAGGCGCTGGGGCCATCGCACGGCGGCCCGTCGGGTAGGTTTGCGGTCGGCGTCGGCCTCCGACGTAGGCTGACGCATCTGAAACCCGAGGGAGGCACCCATGGCACGACGAGCCCATTCGATCGACGGTCACCGGTTCGCGTTCGATGGATCGCTGAGTGAAGCGGCGCCGATCGGCAGCTATGTGCGGATCGCCGCAGACAACGGTCGCTCGTATCTCGGGCAGGTGCTCGGAGAGTCCGTTGTCGATGGCCCCGAGCCGTCCGGAGAGGGTGGGGAGTCGAGGTCGATCAAGGGCCACGGGGCGTTGCTGGCACGCCTCACCGAACAAGGGTCGGCGAGGGTCGATGCGACCGATGTGTTCGGCTCGAGCACCGTCGGCGAGGCGGATGCCGCCGTCGTGTCGGCGCACCTCGCAACGTCGACGGCACGAGGCGCCGGCCTGAGGCTCGGCTCGCTTCGTGTCGCCGACGGCGTACCCGCTGTTCTCGTTGCGTCTGGCTTCGGTCGCCACACCTTCCTGTGCGGCCAATCGGGCTCCGGCAAGACCTATACGCTCGGTCTGATCCTCGAACAGCTCCTGCTCGAGACCGACATTCGGATAGGCGTCCTCGACCCCAACTCCGACTTCGTGCGCATGGCCGAACTGCGTCCCCAGGAGGAGACCGGCCTGACCGACGCCGACTACGCGGAGCTCGTCGAGCGGTACCGGCCGATCGCTTCCCGTATCCACATCTTCGGCGGCGATGCGGCTCCCTTGAAGCTCAAGGCCCGCTTCGGGCGGCTCACGCGCGAGCAGCAGACGATGGTGCTGGGGCTCGACCCCATCGCCGACGCAGGGGAATACGGCTCCCTCATTCGTATCGTCGACGCCATCGAAGGTGAGGACTACACGCTCGCCGATGTGCTCGACATCATCCGCAGCTCGTTCGGCGAGGACGAGCGCCGGCTCGGCATGCGGATCGTCAACCTCGGCGTTGCCGACCTCTCGGTTTGGGCGCAGCGAGGCGAGAACGCCATTCGTGAGGAGTTGCCGGCCGATTGGCGCATGGTGGTCTTCGACTTGGGGAGCCTCCCGTCAGATCGCGAGCGGTCCATCGCCGCGGCAGCCGTGGCCGGTGCGTTGTGGGAGCAGCGTCGCGAACGCGAACCGATGCTGATCGTCATCGACGAGGCCCACAACATCTGCCCCCAAGTTCCGTCCGACGTCAACCAGGCGCTCGCCACGGAGCACGCCATCAAGATCGCCGGCGAGGGCCGAAAATTCGGCAAGTACCTCCTGCTCTCCACGCAGCGTCCGGAGAAGGTCCACCAGAACGTCATCTCGCAGTGCGACAACCTGGTGCTGATGCGCATGAACTCCGCATCGGACATCGAACAGCTCAAGCGGATCTTCTCGTTTGCGCCGCCTGCGCTCCTCGATCAAGCCATCGGATTCGGCTTGGGTGAGGGTCTGGCAGCCGGGAAGATCGCCCCTGACCCGCTGCCGTTCAGGACGGGTCGGCGCTTCACGCGCGAGGGGGGATCGGACGTGCCGAGCACGTGGGCGCGCCGCGGCTGAGGGGTACGTTCTCCAGGAATGGCGTCGATGCCAGAATGGGCGACGATGGCCGACACCCCCCTCGCCGGCAGCTGGACTCCGCTGCCCACGCCCGCCGTGGGTCGCGACAGCCGTGAAGCGGCGGAGCGGGCGTGGTCACCCGACGCCGTCCACATCCTGGGGAAGCCGACGGGGGCGATCTGCAATCTGGGTTGCAGCTACTGCTTCTTTCTCGACAAGGAGGCCCTGTACGAGGGCGATCGGTTCCGCATGTCGGACGATGTCCTCGAGACCTACGTGCGGTCCCTGATCGAGGCCCACCGGACGCCGCAGGTGACGGTCGCGTGGCAAGGCGGGGAGCCGACTCTCATGGGCCTCGACTTCTACCGCAGGGTGATCGAGTTGGAGGAGCAATACCGCACCCCCGAGATGTCGTTCCTCAACACCATGCAGACGAACGGCACGCTGCTCGACGACGAATGGTGCGAGTTCCTTGCCGAGCACGACTACCTGATCGGCATCAGCATCGATGGTCCGCGTGCGCTGCACGACGCCTACCGAGTCAACAAGCGAGGCGAGGGCACATTCGACAAGGTGATGCGCGGGCTCCGGCTACTACAGAAGCACGGCGTGGAGTACAACGTTCTCACGACAGTCAACCGTCTGAACGGCGACTACCCACTCGACGTGTATCGGTTCCTGAGGGACGATGCGGGGACCGATTGGATGCAGTTCATCCCGGTCGTGGAGCGGGTCGATGAGCACGGCAACCCCGCAGACCTCCGCGGCTCGTATGCGTCGGAGCGATCGGTGTTGCCGGAGCAGTTCGGTACGTTCCTCACGACGGTCTTCGACGAGTGGGTTCGTCATGACGTCGGGCGGGTGTTCGTCCAGACGATCGAAGCGGCGGCGCGCAACTGGTCCGGGTTGGGTCAATCGGGCATGTGTGTGTTCAACGAGACCTGCGGGACCGGCCTGGCATTGGAGCACAACGGGGACCTCTATTCATGCGACCACTTCGTCGACCCCGAGTTCCTGGTGGGGAACATCACGGAAGCGACGATCTCCGACCTGGTGGGCTCCCGGCAGCAGTACGACTTCGGTCAAGACAAGCTGACGTCGCTGCCTCAGTATTGCCTCGACTGTGATGTGCGCTTCGCCTGCCACGGGGAATGCCCGAAGAACCGCTTCCTCACCACCCCAGACGGCGAGCCGGGTCTCAACTACCTGTGTGCCGGGTTCAAGGATTTCTTCCACCACATCGACCGGCCGATGCGGATCATGGTCGATGTGATGCGGGGTGGCCGGCCGGCGTCAGGTGTCATGGCCGTGCTCGCTGCCGAGGAACAGGTGCTTGTCGAGGCGTTGCGGGCGACTGGGCGCAACGATCCCTGCCCGTGCGGGAGCGGCCTCAAGATGAAGCGGTGCCACGGTGCATCGGTGCAGGGCTCACCCCCGAGCCCGCCACCCGATCACCACGGGACGCCCCGACCCCCCGTCACCGAACGAGGAAGGCGCGCTTCGGAGCGGGGCTCCGCGGCGGCTTTGGCTCGAGACCGCTGAGCCTCCGCGCAGCTCGCCACCGGCGCCGATACGCGTCCCCCTCATTTGGTGAGGTTCCGACTCCACACCAACCAGGCGACGCCGCCGATGGGAATGACGACCAGCCAGCTGAACACCCGGTAGATGATGGCGGCGGCGGTCACCTGGTCCACCAGACCCCCAGTACTCCCAACGGCGAGCAGCGCCACGTACGCCGCTTCGGCGACACCGAGACCCGAAGGTGTGATCGGCACCGAAGTCAGCAGTTGCACCACCGAGAAGGCGGCGAGGACGGCGACCCAGTCGATCTCACCGGAGCTGATGCCTACCACCCGCACCGACACGAGCAAGATCGCGAAGAGGCCCGCCTGTCCGACGGCGGCTGCCGGCCACGCAAGGTGGGATCGGGAGCGGAGCACCTCACCGGTGTGACCCCGGAAGTGGGCGGCGCGGTCGGCGAGGTCCGCAGCGAGCGTGTCCGGGGCATTGATGCGGAACCATCCGGCAACCCGCCGAGCCGCGACCCCTGCCGTATGACCCATGCGCCGCGCCGTCTGTTCGGATCGGAGCAGCAACGCCAGCAGAACCGTTGCGGCGGTGAGAACGCCGACTGCGATCAGGGCGAGCGTCACCATGCGAGGCGTCGACCTGCCGAAGACCAGGAGCACGCCCGTTGCGATCGCGGGCAACGCCACCTTGGCGAATGTCGTGAAAAGGAAGACCAGCATCACGGAGGCACTGGTCTGCGCGGCCGTATATCCCCAGCTGCGGTACATCGCATAGCGGGCGGCGAGGTCGGAGGGGCCGGGGATGACGCTGGCGGTGGCCGCAGGGGCGAGGTAGCCGGGCAGTGCCCTCGCCCAGCGCAATCGCGGGGTTGCGGCCATCAAGAGCAGCGGCTCGACGGCCAACCGCGCCGCCGCCACGACGCAGAGCAGCAGCCAGTCGGCGGCGTCGAGACCGATGACGGCGTCGCGCACGGCAGCCCAGTCCACGATGCGCCGCGACAGAAGCCACAGCACGACTCCGGCCACCGCCAAGACGAGAATGCGTACAGCCGTCGAGCGCAGCGTGGACGTCTTCGACGGAGTCCCATCGGTGCGGTCTGTCGCACCGATGGCGTCGGCGGGATCGAGGTTCGCCTGTTCCTCTCCCGTCACGAGGCCCAACCATTGCTGACGACGAGCCATCCCGCGAGGTAGGCCGAGCTGTTGATGGCGATGTGGAGCACTATCGGGGCTACCACACTCGTCGCCCGGAACCGGAGCATCGCAAACACGACGCCGGCGACGGCTGTGCTCAGCACGGCCCCGGCGACGGCGGCACTGATCCCAGCCGGCGTCGCCAGGACGTCGCCTGCCGGGTTGGTTTCGAGAGAGTTCAGCGTCGGCAGGATGTGCCACAAGCCGAACACGACGCTTGTCGCCACCACGGCTCCCAGTACATTGAAGCGGCGGAGGAACAGACCAAGCAGCACTCCCCGGAAGATGATCTCCTCGCCTATCGCCGTTCCGAGAGGGATCCGCGCCACCGCCTCGTAGAGCACTTCGGCCCCGGTCACACCGATGAATCGGTCGTCGGCGAAGTAGGAGCGAGTCCACGGCAACAGCGTGAGCAGGCCAACGGAGGCCACGGCGAGCGCAGCCGCCGCCCCACCGACTGCGAGTCCGCGGCGAAAGCGGTCACGACGCATTCCGAGGAGGTCTGGGCTCGCTCCCGATCTCAGGGCCACCCAGATCAGACCGGCGGCGGCGAGCAGGTTGGCAGGGACGTAGGCCAGTTCGGGGATGACTTCATTTGCGAGCGGGTTGTACGCGACGATGATCGCCACCGCCGCCCAGTCGTACCAATCGGTCGAAGACCGCAGCGTTGCGACACGACGCCGCCAGTTCTGCGGTCGCCACAGGTCGGCGGGGAGTTCATCCCCACCGCACCGTTCCGCTTGCCCCGCATCTGATCCGGCTGGTTCGGAGGTCTGCATTGCGGATCGATCGTAGGCGCGCTGCCCACCGGGGCATGGCCGTGACCTCGGCGCTGACGGTGTCAGCTTCGTTCGCTGTCGGATCCTGGAAGCGAGATGCGTACGTACCGCGCGCGTGCGCACCGCCGTGGTCTCCTGCGACTGGTGGTGGTCGGCGGGATGATGAGCCTCTTCTTGCTGCTCGGGCGGCCCGCACCGGGCGCATCGGAGCTGCTGCTTTCGCAGGACGACCCCCAGCCCGTCGATACGACCGAGCCCTCCACGCCCGACACCGAAGCATCGCCCGACGCACCCGAAGACGAGGGCACGGACGAGGGCATCGGCACTCCCGGCATCGCCCTCATCGTGGTTGTTGGAGTGTTCTGGCTCGTTGGAGGCCTGGTCGACCTGCTTGCGTCGCTCTTCGGCGCAGCCGTGCCCCGGAGGAGGGGTCCGAGTCATCGGAGCGCTGGCATCGGTCGTTGCCCGTGTGGCTGCGCTCACCTGGCCGGGGATCACCGCCCTTGCCTTCGCCTGGATCATCGGGCTCTGGATGGTCGCCTTCGGAACGGTGAGGATCCTCCTCAGTCTCGACGCCGAAGGCCGACGAGGCGTCGTCTCGCGGGTGGCACCGGACACGTCCGGTGCGAGGGCCGGCGGGAGATCAGCCGGGCGCATCCACCCCGAGCGGTCGCTCCTCGGCGTCTGCGGTGACCGTGCGGCCGCTCGCCGCGATACCCCAGAGATACAGGCCGAGAAGCCCGCCTATGACGATGACCTGCGGCCACCCGATACCGGTGAAGAACAACACGACGGCCGCCGCCGCCCAGCCGGCTGCACGCAGTGGATCGGCATAGTCGGCGGCGAAACGTTGCGCCCTGCTCCCCCCGGCCTGGGGGTATGTCACGTTCCGGACCCATCTCCAGGCCGCTTGGAGCAACCCGCGTTCCGACAAGATGAGGATCACGCCCAGCAACGCGGCGACGATCGTCAGCACCACGAGTGTCGCTCGTAGGCTCCCAAGCGTGGAGGCGACCACTGCTTTCACCGCGGCGCGGCCCTCGGGGTCGCCGACGGCATCCACGACTGCTTGCTCGAGACGCCGGAGCCCGATCTCTCCGATGAACAGGCCTGCGGCCGTGCCGATTGCGACCTGTACCACCGTCCGCCGTCGCCGGGTCGAGACCGCGATCGCGGATCCGATGAAGACGAGGGTCACGATGAGGAGCAGCCAGGGGAACCGATCGAACGTGCGCATCGCACCTTGGAGCTGGCTGAGCCGGGCCTCGCTCATCACGACGACCTGACCGTAATCGGGGGGGAGATCCGTGCCGAGAGCCTCGGCCAACCGCGCAATCCCTGCCCCCGGCGTGTCCGCTACGGGGATGACGGGGATGACGGCATCGAGGCCGAGGAAGTCGAGGCCACGCTCGATGACCTCTCGAAGGGTGGCGGCGATCAGCGGCACCAGATCGAGCCGCACCTCGCCACTCTCGACGGCGACATTCGGGAGCTTCTCGTACTCGGCGCGGAGCAGGGCCACGACGTCCGCATGGGCAACGACGATCGCCTCCTCGAGCCGGTTGCGGAAGCCCGGTGAAGCGACGAAGTCGTTCACTGCGTTGCGAACCGGGCTTTGCACGGCGGCCGCCAGCGGGCCCGCCAGGTCCGCCAGCTTCGGCGGGTCGAGGCGGCCGAGGGCACGGGTCGCCACGTCACCGAGGCCGAGCACCCCCTGGAGCTGCGCGGCGAGGAAGTCGTCGGCTGCGGTGAGGCTCTCGTCGAAACGACCCTCGAGGTCGACGGCCTCGAAGATCTGGTCCGATACGTAGTCGCCGATGGCGTCGGTCACGGCGCGGTCTTCGAGGGCCGGACGGATGGCCGCTACGTACGTGTTCGCATCGAGCAACCGTTCGTGCAACCAGAACGCCGCCGTCGTGGCAACAACGCCGAGGACGGTGAGGGCGACGAGGATCGCGGCCAGCGCCCGCCGCACGGCATGGCGCGACGGCCTGCCGTTGGGGGCCTCGGTCACCGCAGTGGCGCCACTCCCAGGTCGGGCGGCGACTTCCTCCGGGCCGGCCGGCGCCATGTCCTCGTGGGGCGTTTCGTTTGGGTGCGCTGCGGCCTTGCGGTCCGCCTCATCCGGGCCCGTCCTGTCGGGCTTCGTAGGGGGGTCAGAATCGATGGGCGCTCCTTGTTGCGGCATTCTTCCACATCGCGCAGCCGACGGGCCCACCGGCAGCCACGCAGAAGACGGCAGGTCTATTGTCCTCCCGGGTCAGCTCCGCAGCGGCGCCGCGTCGCACATCCCGTGGACCGCCCAGGGGTGTGAGTATGCCCCGTGCCCGACCATCAGAACGTGGAGGACCGACGTGAACCGATTGACCGGCCGCTGGGCGCTGATCCTGGGGGTCTTCGTGCTGACCGTTGTGGCGTGTGGAGGTGACAGTGTGGGCCTCTCTGACCAGACCTGGACGCTGACCGAAGTCGACGGAACGTCCGCCGTGCCGACCGCCATCGCAACGCTGACGTTCGACGCCGATGGAACGCTCAGCGGCAACACCGGATGCAACGCCTTCACGACGTCGTATGAAGCGGACGGATCTTCACTCACGATCGTGCAGCCCGTGGCGGCAACTCTGCGGGCGTGCGAGGAGCCCGTGATGACCCAGGAGACGGCACTGTTCGAGGCGTTCGCCGGCACCAAGGAGTTCTCGATTTCCGGCAGCTCGCTCGAGCTGATCGGCGAGGCGAGCGCAACGCTCGCTTCGTACTCGGCAGAGTCGTAGCTGCCGATCCACACGCGGGTGCGCCTCGCCGGGCGGTGCGGCGCTGCATCTGGTGTCGCGAGTGGACCAACCGTAGGCTGCTGCGACGACCAGCGACACGAGGACCACCGCAATGCCCGATGAGGCGCCCCTCCCGGCCCGGCTGAGCCTCCGCGACTCTGCTGGGGGCGTCGCCGAGATCCTGGGCGACGCCTATCGCCACTGGCGTGGCGTGCGGGCGATTCGCCTCGGTGCCGGCCTCTCCTACTACGCGCTCTTTGCGATCGTGCCGCTGCTCGTTCTTGCGGCCGCCCTCGTCGGGAGGCTCATCTCCGTCGACGAGACCGTCGCATTCGTTCGCGGCGTGATCGAGGGCATCCCGAACATCGACGCCGATCAACTGGCCGCCGACATCGTCGACCGGGTCAACGAATCCAGGTCCGGCCTGGGGCTCATCGGAGCGGTCGGTGCCGTCGTTGCGGCATCGTTCATCTTCATCGCCCTTCAAGATGCCCTCAACGTGATCTGGGAGGCGCCGGTGAGGGTCGGGCTCAGGTTCAGCATTCGGCGCCGGGTGCTGTCGGGGGCGGTGGCGCTGGCGACGGCCTTGCTGTTCCTCAGCAGCTTCCTCGTTCAAGCCATCGTTGGTCTGGCCGAGCGCGTCGTGCCTGGCGACATCCAGCTGTTCGAGTCGCTTGCGGGGGTGATCACGGCGGCGGGCTCCTGGGCCCTGGGGGTTGCGACTGTTGCTCTCCTGTACCGGGTGCTGCCGTACGCAGAGGTGTCGTGGCGTCACGCGCTCGTCGGGGGCGCAATCACTGCGGCGCTCGTCGCACTCGGAACGACGCTCATCGGGTGGTACATCTCTCGGTTTGCGACGTCGTCCGTCTCGGGGGCTGCAGGGAGCGTCGTGGCTTTCCTGCTGTGGATCTACTACGAGGCACAGATCGTCTTGGGCGGCGCCGTCCTCACCAAGATCCTCGACGACCGCAGCGGCCTCACGTCGTGACGCCGCGTGCGGCGCGACGACCGCACAGAGAACCTCGATCGGACGCTGGGCACGGACGAGCCGATCGGAGAGTTCCTCGATCGGCTCCGGGTAGGTGTTCGAGCGAGCTCCTCGTTTCCACAGCACCACGTCCAGACGACACGGCAACGGCGCCTCGAAAGGGCCGTCGGTCGCTCCACCGGCGGCTCAGGGATCGGTTTCGCTCGCAAGCCCGTCGGCGATCGCCTGCATGAAGGCCCGATAGTCGGACACATTCTGGTCTGCGTACCGCATCGAGAACTCACCGATCGCAGTGTCGAATACATCGCCGGATCCGAGATAGCCGGCGATGGCGGCCGGATCACCGGAAACGGCATGTGCTCGCGCCAGTGTGTAGCCACACAAGCTGGCGTAGTGGCCGAAACCCTTCGGTTTGGCGATCTCGAGGTCGACCGAACCCTTCCAGTCCTTGAGCTGACGCCAGTAGTAATGCCGTTCGACCACCCGACCACTCCACCCCAGGAAGATGTCGCTGGCGGCCTGCATGAGGCGCTGTCCTTCGACCACTCGCCTACCGTGGAGCTGGAAACGGCTGCCAGGGAGGTGGTCTTCGAGGACCGAGGCGGTGGCCTCTTTGACCTGGAGAAGCAGAACGTCGGTCGGCCCGCGTCCCACGAGAAGGGCCACCCAGCACCGCGTACCGACGCTGCCCACACCCACCACTTTCAGCGCCACATCGACCAAGCGGTAGCGATCCACGAGAAAGCGGGCACGGTCGTTCAGGCTGGTCCGATAGGAGCGAAAGGCCCCCTCGACCACCGCCTCGACATCGTCCAGTCGCTGTGCCTCGGGCAACTCGCGGATCGGGACCAACACCGGTGGGGTGCTCTTGAAGTGGTAGCCGGCATCCGTCTTCTCGACCAACTTCACCGCCGCGCGGAGCGCATCACGTGACCGCGCTTTGGCGGCCGCTCTCCGGATCTTCTTCAGTTGGGTCTTCGAACCGCCGCGCCGTCTCACCCATTCGACCAGGTCCTGCTCCGCCACATGGTCGTACCACGTGTCGAGCCACCCTTTGCGTGAAAACCCCTGCATCGAAACCCGATATGCTCGGGTGACATCTTCCGCCAACGACCGCTGAAGGGCCGGATCGAATCCGCGATACTGCGCAGCAATGGCGAAGCTGGCCGCCAGACGCTTCACGTCCCATTCGAACGGACCGGGAAGCGTCTCATCGAAGTCGTTCAAATCGAACACGAGGTTCCGCTCCGGCGACCCATACACCCCGAAGTTCGACAAGTGGGCGTCACCGCACAACTGCACGGTCAATCCCGAGACCGGAGTCGCCGAAAGGTCCGATGCCATGATCGCGGCTGAGCCGCGATAGAACGTGAAAGGTGACGCGGACATCCGACCCCTTCGCAGTGGAACGAGCCACGGTACCCGGTCGGCATTCTGGGCCTCTATGACGCTCACCGGGTCCGGACGATCCGCCTCTGGTGCCCAATCGGCATGGCTCGAACGGGGCACATCCTTCCGAAGTGAACGACCCACGGCTCCCGGGTCGGACCCGTCGATGGTGGCCATCGTGCTGCTCACGTCTGCGCCTCCCTCTCGGCAGTGGCGGCCATTCGTGACGATAGCCATCCCGCAACGTGTGGCGCTCGGACGCGGTGGGGGCAGGTCCGAGTCGTCGGTGGGCGGTGCCGGCCCGAGCTCTCTTCGAGACTGGGAGTCAGAGGCCCGACCGACAGGACCAACGCGACATGGATTGCGAATATGATCGACGCCTACCTTGCGATGCGAGGAGAAGCCCCCGTGGAGGGCATTCGACTGGGCACGTCGGCCTCGAGGAGAGGGCATGATCTTTGATGTTGTGATCGCTGGCGGCCGCGTGATCGACACGGAGACCCGGATTGATGACCTCCGTCATGTCGGTGTGGTCTCGCCAGCGGCTGATGGTGCGACCCAGTGACATGACCTCTTCGGGAACGGGTCGGCGACCTGAACGGCGTCGGGCAGCATCACGTCGAACACCTTGCGGTATGGACCACGACAGGTCCAACGTGGCCCGCTCGACCCGGTCCCGCCATGCCGGTACGTCGCTCGGGTTGCGAAGACATCGGCCTCGAGGCTGCAGGGAGCGCCGTGGCTTTCCTGTTGTGGGTCTACTACGACGCACAGATCGTCTCGGGCGGCGCCGTCCTCACCAAGATCCTCGACGACCGCAGCGGCCTCACGTCGTGACGCCGCGTGCAGCGCGGCGGTAGGCTCTCGCTGGAAGCGGTGCTGAGGCAGGCCGCCCCGAGCGGTGTCCTCGGGAGGTGCCCGGCCCACAGTTACACAGGGAGCAGCATGGAGGGCGAGGCGCCCGAAGACGTGGATGTCGAGATCGTTCACGATGTGGTGCACGCAGACCGTCCGTCCGACCGCTCACCTGAGATCCGAGTGATCGAGATCCCGGCAGAGCGCCTCGACGACACGGTGGAAGACGACCGCGGTGTGTCGCCGGGGCACGCCGGGCCAACGGGCTTCATGGGGCGCACGGCCGAGGCCGTCACATCGATCGGGGTCTCAGGAGTTCGGGTTCTTGCCAGAGCGTCGGGGCGCATGACCCGGCTGATCGCCGCAAGCCCCGCGGGACGACTCTTGTCCGACGTCGCATCCGGTGTGGTGGCCGCGGTGACCGAGGACGTCGGCGTCGACTGGAGGCTTGCAGGGCGTCGTGCGGAGGAGCGACTGTCTCAGGTCATCGCTGTCGTCGTCCCCGTGGTCGCCGAGTCCATCGATCCGGCGGCGATCGTAGAGAAGGTCGACGTCAACGCCCTCATGGAGCAGGTGGACATCGACCAGTTGCTCGGGCGCGTCGACGTGAACGCGCTACTCGATCAGGTGGAGGTCATGGCCTTGCTGGATCGTGTCGATGTGAACGCGCTGCTCGCTCGGGTCGACGTCGACGCACTCATGGCGCGAGCCGATGTCGATGCGCTCTTGGCCAGGGTCGACATCGATGCCCTCATGGAGCGCATCGACATCGATGCCGTCATGAAGCGCGTCGAAGTGGGCAACGTGCTCACCCGCGGTACGGGCGAAGTTGCAGGCTCCGCTCTCGACCTGGCGCGGCGTCAAGGCGTTGGTCTCGACGTCGTGCTGTCCCGCACGGTCAATCGCCTCATCGGTCGGCACCCGGACCAAATGCCCGCTGGGCCCCGCGAACTGACGGTCGAGGACCGCGACGAGGAGCCTGCGACGTGACCGGCCGCAGCCGGGAGCTGGTAACGGGCCACTATGCCGGAGCGGTGACTCGCTTTGCCGCATTCCTCCTCGATTGGTTCATCATCATCACGAGCTTCGGGCTCGGGCTCGGAGCGCTGTCACTGGCTCTCTCAGTGATCACGCGCAGCGACCTTCACCTCGATCAGGGCCGAGGGCTCGCCTGGGTCGTTGCGCTTGCGGTGTGGGCGTTCATCTATTCGACGGCCTCGCTATCGCTGGCCGGCCGGACACCGGCGAAAGCCGTCGTTGGGTTGCGCGTGGTGAACCGAGATGGTTCCCCCCTCGCCTCTCGGCGCGCGCTCGTCAGGGTGCTGGCGTTCCCGTTGAGCTTCATCGTCCTCGGTCTCGGGTTCGTGGGCATCCTCATCGGGCGGGAGCGCCGTGCGCTGCACGACGTCGTCGCAGGAACCGCGGTCGTCTACGACTGGGGTGAGCGGCGAGCCGAGTTGCCCGCACCGCTCACTCGGTGGCTCGAGAAGCGGCAGGCGACGGCAGCGCTCTCCATCCGTCGCGAAGATGATGCATAGGTCGATGCCCCGTGTGGCGAGGACTGCCGCTGGGGTGTCCCGGCGCCCATCGACATGAGTTGAGCGCTGCCCGAGAGACGCCGAGGGAGGAGTACGGCTTCGATGGGCCGCGCCCGTTGCGCTCAGTAGCGCCGCAGCCGATCCCGGTTCCCGTATGCCCCGCCGGAGTAGCTGCCCAAATCGGCAAGGAACGCAATGCCGAGGAAGAACCAATCGATACCGACGATCGACCCCGTCGGCGCAACCGCCACGAACATCAATGTCGTCCATGGAGCGATCAGAAAGCCGATGAACGGAAGCCAGAAGGAGTCGAATGCCGACTTCCATCGATCCATCGCCAATGGCCACCAGATGAGCATGGTGATCCTCGGGCCAAGAAGAAGGAGAAGTGCAAGCAGGCACATGGGTTCGGTTCCCTCTCGTCTCGTGGCGACGGGCGCTGTCCGGGCGCCGAGGGTCCATGGACCAGCCGGCGACGACGGCAACGGTACTCGACTCGACCACGCATCGCCCCCCAGGAGGGTGCTGAGCACCGTCGTGGCCGGTGAGCCGCGAATCCCCTCATTGGCGACTCAAGGCGACGAGTCGCAATACCTCCAGATACAGCCACACGAGCGTGAGCACCACGCCAAACGCCGCAAGCCACTCCATCTGCTTTGGAGCGCCGGACGTGCTGAGCCGCTCGATCGTGTCGAAGTCGAGCACCAGGTTGAGCGCGGCCAGCCCGACGATCACGACGCTGAAGAAGAGCCCGAACGACGTCGGGCGCGCCCAGAAGGCAGCATCGACGCCGAACCACGTCAGGATCCACCCGAAGAGATAGAGCACGAGCAGACCGCCCATCGCCACGTAGACACCCCGAGCGAGTCGCGGGGAGCCCTTCACGATGCCGAGCAAGTACAAGACGAGGGTCGCGACGAGCACCGCAATCGTGAGGATCACGGCCTGGCTCACGATGCCGTCCCAGCGGATCTCGTAGATGGCCGAGATGGCTCCCATCACGGCCCCTTGAAGCGCCGAGTACATCAGGCCGGTGAGAGCTGCCGACTCCGGACGCACGAGAGTGAGGATGGCGAAGGCGAAGGCGGCCAATCCGACCCACCAGGTCCACCACGGCCACATCACGGCACCGCTTGCGTCAGGCGTCACCCGGGACCATCCGAGCACGGCGCCGGCGATCACGACGAGCGTGAACAGGAGCGCCTTTGCGGCCGTGCCCGTCACTGTCATGGTCCGCTCCCCGGCAGCCGTCACGTCCTCATACCGTGAGGGCTTGAAGGCAGGATTGCCCGTGGTTCCGGTCGCAGCCGGCTGCGCTGTCGCCGCGCCCATTGTTGGTCTCCCGCCGTGGTCGTTGAGTGGCATGGGGGCCAACTCGAGATCGAGGGAGGGTAGCGACCCGCACCGCTCGCCGGGCGGAGCACTAGGGCTCGCTGGCAGGGGTGGTGGTGACAGGTGCTGTGGTGTCATAGTGGTGCATCCGCCTGGACGATGCAGATGCCAAGATCGTGTTCGACATGCTCCCCGTCGGAGCCGACGTCATCGTGCAAGCCCGATCACTCCAAGCAGCGACATCGGCGGGACGGGCATCTCTGTCTCGCCCCGGAATGTCTGCACTCCGAACGGTCCGGCCATACGGACTGGCCCCGCCCATCCCGTCCCGAGAAGGGCGAATCCGGAGTCCTGAGCGAAGACGCGACGGAGACCTACACGCTTGGGTGGTGTTCCGACGGCGTCGTCTGCCAGGGCCACCGACCCTCGAGCTCGAGCACCAACGTCCAGCTCAGGAAGGTTCGGATGACGATGAGGAGCCCGAGGATGACCGCGTTCTCCAGTGTCGCCTCGAGCGTCACCGTCGTGATGACGTCTGCCGCGATCAGGAAATCGAGCCCGACGAGGAGGCCTCGCGCCATGTACCGTTTGAAGGTCGTGAACGCGCCTTCAGAGTTGGTCCTCACCTGCTCGACCACCCCGCCGATGAGCGCAGCCGCTACTGCGAGCAAGATGACGACGATGGCTGCGGTCTCGATCCACTCCACCGCCGCTCGTGCGATCTCGTAATCGCCGATCGTCGGGCCTTCCTGGGTGGCAAGGAGCAGAAGCATCAGGCGAGACTAGATCGCTTCGACGAGGGGTCCGAGACTCTGCGCACGATTGGTGAAGTGCGGAGCGGCTCGGCGCTCAGCGCGCCCCTGCCGCATCGGCTGAGAGATTCGCCTACGCCTCCGTAGTCCACCGTGTAGTAGCTTCTTCGGCACTGTGAGACGCCTGGTTCGACTCGTTCCTCTCCTCGATTGGTTGCCTGGATACGACCGGGCCAACCTCCGCTACGACGCGATCGCAGGCATCACGGTCGCGGCGCTCGTCATCCCCAAAGCCCTCGGATATGCGGGCATCGCCCAGGTTCCGCTCGAGGCCGGCCTGTATGCGGCTGCAGCCGGAGCGCTCATGTACGCCGTGTTCGGCACGTCCCGACAGATATCCACGGGGCCCAGTTCGGCCCTTGCCGCGGTTGCCGCCAGTGCGGTAGTGACTGCAGGACTCGCTTCCGGAGTCGAGTCGGCCCAGTTGGTCGCTGCGGTCACGCTCGTGGCCGGCGCAGCATTTCTCGCTCTCGCCCTGTTCCGAATGGGCTGGATCTCCCAGTTCCTCTCCAAGGCAGTCATCACCGGGTTCCTCTTCGGCGCTGCGATCGAAGTGGTGATCGGGGAGCTGCCAAAGATGTCGGGTACCGAAGCAGCGGGCGAGAACAGCTGGCAGAAGCTCGGCGACTGGCTCACCACGATCGGCGAGTTCCACCGTCCGACCTTCATCGTGGCGGTCCTGTCGCTCGCCGCAATCCTCGGGCTGCGCTTCGTCGCCCCCAAAGTGCCCGGCGCCCTCGCACTCGTCGTCGGCGGCTTGGTCGTGTCACGCGTTCTCGACCTCGCCGAGCGCGGCATCGCCACCGTCGGCGAAGTGCCCCGCGGTCTCCCTCTCCCGGCGCTGCCTCCCATCGAGCTGTTCCGGGATCAGCTGCCAACGATCGCAGTCGCCGCGGTGGGGTTGCTCTTGATCGGATTCTCTCAGACGGCAGGTGATGCGAGGACCTTTGCCACCCGGCACCGCTATCGAATCGACATCGACCAGGAATCCGTTGCCCAAGGGATGTCCAACGTCACGGCCGGACTCTTCCAAGGTATGCCGGTGTCGACGAGCCTCTCGGCGAGCTCGCTCAACGATGCCGCCGGCGCCCGCACGCAGCTGGCGTCGATGGTCACCGGCGTGGTCGTGCTGTTGTCGCTGTTTGCCCTGGCACCCCTGTTCTCCGACCTCCCGAAGCCGGTCCTCGCCGCTTTGATCATCGACGCGGTGGTCTTCGGCATGATGGACGTCCCCGAGATGCAGCGGCTGTGGCGAGTCAAACGCACCGACTTCTGGATCGCCGTTGCGGCCATCCTCGGGGTGGTGAGCGTCGGCGTTCTGGCCGGCGTCGTGGTCGGCATCATTCTCTCGCTCGGATGGTTGGTCCACGTGAGCTCGCATCCGGCCATGCCCCTCCTCGGCCGGCAACCCGGGACGTCGGCGTTTCGTTCGCTCGAGGAATACCCGGACGGCGAGACCTATCCGGGCTTGCTCGTCGTGCGTCTCGACGGCGAGTTGTTCTTCGTGACGGCCGACGCCCTCGGCGACCGCCTACGCGATGCCGTGGTCGATGCCGAGACGGCTGTGAACGGCGTCATCATCGACTGTGCGGGAGTCAACTTCATCGACTCCCAGGGCTCTGCCAAGCTCGGCGAGCTGGCGGAACTCGGGGACGAAGCCGGAATCTCGCTGCGGCTGGCCCGCGTCAAACCCCCAGTGATGCGCGTGCTGCGCGCCGACGGAGTGGCGCAGCAGATCGGCGTTGACCACATTCACGCCAACGTGGATCGTGCGGTGGACGCAGAACAGTCGGGACCGGGTGGCTGACCCCACGTCACCGGTGGCGGTGGGGTGACCACATCACACAGCGCGCCGACGCCCCGTTCAGGTCGCCTCGCGCTCGACCTCGGCGACGAAGTCCTGCATGACGTCCTGTACGGCTTCGGCGAAGGCCTCGGGGTCCTGCTCGCGAACCCTGTCGAGGATGACGGCGGCCATGCTCTCTCCGACCTTCCCGCGCTCTTTGATCCACCGGGTGCGGCGAAACTCCTCGGTCTCGAGGGCGGAAACGATGACAGCCCTGCGAGCGTCGGACGCACCGAACCCGAGGAGGGCATCGAGAAACGGCACGAGGTCACCTCGGTAGTCGTGGCCGTCCGCGTCGAACACGCCCGGCACCACCCGGGCTGCGTTCTTGGTGTCGATCAGCGCTTGCACGAAGGTGGTGACCGGGATCCAACGTTGTGATTTCGGGACGCTCGGCGGTCTGGTCGCAGGCTCACCGAGCCAATCGGGCGCCTGCACGGCCAGGCTCGGTCCGAACTTGGCGACCCCGTCGTTGTAGTGCGTGATCATCACATACCGGATCCGCTCGCGGTCGGTCGGCGAGAGCGCCTCCCATTCGCCGAGGTCGTTGAAAACGCCGATGAGCGAGCGGTCGACGTCCGGCCTGTCGTCGCGCAACACCTGCTCCTTCCACTTGCTCTCCATGGGCGTCCCGATCCAGACGGCGTAGTCGATTCCCGCGTCCACGAGCCCTTGGGTCCCCTGGTCGATGAAGGCATCCTGGCTCGACCAGGCCCCGAGGCTCTCCCCGAACAGCACGACCTTGGGCCGCCGATCGGGAGGTCGCTCGGCGAGTTTGGCGTGGATGGCGTCGACGAGCATCCGCACCTGCATGCGCCCCTCGGAAACCCGATCGAGAGAGATGGGCGAGGGGCGCGCACCGTACTGCATGACGACGTTCGCGCAGTCGCCGAGCGAGAGGAGCTCGAGTGCGCCTGCTGCTGCGTAGTTCCCGTAGCCCGTCCCAGTAGGCGTCGTGATCATCAGCCACGTCCGGTCGAATGCCCCGGTGCGCTCCAACTCGGCGACGGCGAGCGCAACACGCTCCTCCTCGCTGGCGGCGCTCTGCAAGCCCACGTACACCCGGATCGGCATCGCCTTCGCCTTGTCGCCGGTCACCTGCTCGATGATGTCCGAGTTTCTGACGGTCCACACGAACCTGCGTCCCATCTTGGCGAGACCACCAAAAGCGATCAGGCTCCCCGGGCCTCCGCTGACCTCTGAGAACAACGGGGGCACATCGATCGCCGGCTCGACCGCGTACTCCTGTCCTTCGATCAGGCCGAAAACCCGTTGCGCTCCTGCCCTCGCCCCCGCAACCAACACGCCGAGCGATGCGACGTGACCGAGGGGCCGCCACACTGCTTCGCCCCCCGGCAGGACCCAGGCCGCAGCCCGTGCGACCTTCGTGGCGATCGATCCCTCGAAGGCGCCGATGAGCCACGACCCGACCGCAACGCCGGTCCCCATCGCAAGCGACTTCACCCCGGAGATCTGAGACTGCTCGATGCCCTGATCCTCCAGGATCGACTCCTTGCGACGCCGGTCCCACTCTCGCTGCGCCGCCACGGCGCCGGCGACGCCTGCGAAGAGCGACACGGACTTCGGTCCACGGTCGAAGCCGCTCAACTCCTGGATGCCCCCAGCCACTGCCCCAGCTGCACCCGTATACGCGACCGCCTGGCCGACGGTTCTCCCGGTCGCTCGATTCAGTGTCTCGCCTTGCCGCTGTTGGAGGACCCGCTGCACGGCGAGCCCGGCGCCGAGAGCGGCGATGTCGAAGGCGATCGCCGAGCGGCTCCACTGTGCGACTCCAGGGCTGGTGGTGCCGCCCTTTCTGCGCGCGGTCAGGAGCGCACCAGACTGGAGCGTTTCCTGGATGGCCGTGCCGAGTGCCTGCAAGATCGAATAGCTGAGACCGGTCACGAGCGCCTGGTCGAGGTTGGTCCTCGTCATGAACGTGCGCTGGAAGGTGTACGGCACTGCGCTGGCCGCAACCGCAGCGCCCGTCCCGCTGGCTCTGCGGCCCATGACCTTGATCAACTCGCTCATGTCCATGAATGTCTCCTCGACCAGATGGTAAAAGCTTTACGGAACCGGACCCGTCGGAGTATTGGGCGGTGGAGAATAGACCTTCGGCATCCGGCGTCGCCGTGTCATGCGGTGCGCAACGCCCGGCCCTTGCGGCGTCGCCAGTAGAGGAAGGTGCCGATCCCGATGAAGATCTGCGGGAAGAAGGTCGCCGCTCGCCAGACCATGACCGCCCCCAACGCATCCGCATCGTCCGCGCCGAACGCAACCAGCAATCCTGTGATCAAGGCGTCGACGGTGCCCAGTCCACCCGGCGTCACGGGGACGAAGCTGCCCAGGCGCCCCACCGAGAAGGCAACGAGCGCTTCGCCGAACGTCGTCTGTGCAGACGCGCCAGACTGAATACCACGGAGCGCAACGAAGAGCACCAGGAACTGCATCAACTGCTGGAGCACGTTGGCGCCGGTGATCGCTGCCGCCCGCTTCGCCACGACGTCGACCGTTGCGACCCGGAACGCCAGAAGCTTCCCCGTGAGGTCGAAGCGTGCCTCCTTGCCGAAGATCCCCATGACCTTTGCGGCGAGTCGGTCGGCAAACTCGCCCAAACGTCTGCCGGCCGAGGCGCTCCGGAAGACGATCACCAGCCCGCCGATGAGCGCCGCCAGTACGAGCAGTCCGAGCAGCGCAGCGCCGAGCACGTTGGCATCGAGTCGACCCGAGAGCGCCAGGGCAAGGACGCCGAGGACGGGCAGCCCGAGCGTCACCAGGGTGTTCCAGACACTCGTCACGCCGATGGCGGCCGTCGCGGGGCCGGAACCGAACCCGTACTCGCTCAGCATCTGATACTGCACACCGAGCCCGAATGCTCCGCCGCCGGGGACGCCGTTGCTGATGGCGAACGACGTCTGCCGGATGACGAAGGCGGGGCCGTAGCGGATTCCCGGCAGGGCGGCCTGATACGGCACCACATAGGCGGCGACCGTGGCGATGGTCGCAAGGATCAGGAGGGTGAACGTAGCGCCCGAGAGCGCCTGGATGGCGTCCCATGCTCGCCCGTAGTCGGCGAACTGCGGAAGGATGACGGCGAACACGATCACGAGCGTGACGAGCGTCACGACGCTGGCGATCACCTGCCGCTTCTTCGACGGTGGCGCTGCCTCCGGGACCTGATCAGCCGTGGGATTGGACATGCGCGGAGGCTAGCCGGGCGTCAGGATCGGGAGTCGCTGCCGGCGCCAGGGCCGTCGGACCCGCCGTTCTCGGCACCTCCAGTACCGGGTCGTCCACCGGCCAAGGACCGGGCAGCCGCGTCTGAAATTCCTCCGAGTCGATGTCGCTCGCAAGCTTCACGACGGCGAGGGCCTCCTCGAGATCTGCTGCGAAGGCAAGGATCGTGGCGTCGACATGGGACCGGATCGTCGACAGCTCGGCGCTGAGGGTCGCGTCGAGTGCCTCTCGAGTCGATCGAAGCTCATCGAGGAGAGCGGCGGCTGTCGACGTTTCACCGATCCAAAGCGCATCGACGTACTCCTCGGCCCAGCCGTCCAGGCGTCCCACCGCGTCCCGGACCTGCGAGGCGTGGTCGCGCAAGAGCCTGGGCCGGGGGAGCTCGCCCAGCAGGGCCGTTTGCGCCGCAACGACATCACCGAGGTGTGCCTTGAATCGCTTGAAGTTGAGCGGCGGCACGAGAGGAAGCGCATCGATGACGAGGACTTCTTCGAGAGCGGCCCGGTAGTTCAAGACATCGACGAGATCGTCCAACAGCTCACCTGCTTCGTCTGCGGCCCGGGCAAGGGCGTCGCGACTCGGCCGCAATGTCTCAAACGGCTCGGAAGGAGCGAGAGGCCACGCAAACGGAATCGAATCGGCGGCCCGGTCGCGTGCAACCTCGACGGCTCCATGGAGGCTCGAAAGCGCGGGAAGCAGCTCACGGAGCTCGCCTGGCTGGGCCGCGGGTTCCGTGAGCACGACGAGCGCCCGCTGTGTCTCGGGGAGTCCGTTGCGGAGCGCGCGGAGCGCCGATTCGTACTCGATCGACAGGGCTTCGGCGCGGCCCTGCGAGGTGCCCGGCAGCCACACCAAGGGTGCGATGAATGCGAGCAGCACCGCAACCATCGCGGCCGCAACCCACGGCCAGGCTCGTATGCCGCCGGGGGACATCTTGTCCGCCTCGGTCACGTCGCTTTCTGCGCCCATCAAGGAAAGCGTATTCGAAGCGGGCACGAAGGTCGTCGCAGTGGCCGCGGTCAGGGGCCGGAGCGGTTCAGCCGATTCGCAGCATGCGGGTACGGCATCCATGTGGGGCCGGTGGGCAGTCGCAGGCCCGTCGCCATCTTCGATCAACCTTCGTCGTGACCGACGAGTGGATCCTCGAATTCGACGTGACCGCGTTGGCTGGATCCACCTCATCGTCGGGGCGTTGTGCTGTTCGCCGGCTTCGGGCTCTTCCGAGGCGCGGTGTGGGCGTGCACCGCCGTCATCTCGCGATCGCTCGCCGGCTTGGCGGCCTTCGCCTGGTTGCCGTACTTCCCCATCCGGTGGGTGATGCTCATTGCGGTTTCGATCGCTGTGATCCGGTCGCCCACGGCATCACGGCCCCAACGTGGCGGCGGTTCCCTGCGCCGTCGCCCGCTCCGCCCCGTGCGGCGGCGGAGGCCGGGAGTGGCAGTTCTCCACATCGAGGCTCACCCGCCTCTCGAGATCCCGGAGATCGATCCCCAGATCTGAACACGGCCGCGATCCCGGTCCTTTGTTTTGCCCACCTAGGAGGGCAACCGGGTCGCGGAACATATCGCGTGTGGGGCGAATCGGTCGCCCGCGAGCCGTTAGCCGGTCGTTGCCTTGGGGATCCGGAGTCCCATGAAGAGGCGGACGCCGCCGGAGAGAACCGACCAGATGCCCACCAGTCGGACGACGACTGCGACGGTGGGGCCGGGCCACGACAACGCAACGATCCCGAAGACGACGGAAAGCGCACCGCTGAACATCGCCAGCAGGCGCGATTCGGCGGTTGCGCCGACGAGGCCTCGCACGAACTCGATCACGCCACCGACAACCCAGAATGCGCCGACAACGACCACCACCACACCGACGGTCTGCAGAGGCCGGCCGAACACCGTGACACCGGCGAGAACGCTCAGCACTCCCAAGAACGCCCCAAGGATCTTATCGGCCACCGAGGTTTCGCCGGCGAAGCTCGCGATCAAGATCAGCACGCCGAGAGCGATCAGGTCGATGCCCAACAGGATGGCCAAGACGGCCACAGTCGCGGCCGGCCACACGAGCAGGATGAGCCCGATGACGAGGCTGGCGATGCCGCCGGAGACGAGGAGCGACCGCGCGTCTCGAAGCAATGCGGGAGTGGTCATGTCATTGGTCACGCTCAACCTCCACGTGAAGCGCAGTCCATCGTGGGGGTCAGTCAAGCAGCGCCCGTCAGCCCTTGCGAGCACCCGCCACACCGCTCCTTTGATGGCACGTCGCGCGGCCGCGCGGTCAGGGTCGCAGTCGACGAGCACGGGTCTAGGGCACGAAGTCGCCCGATGCGCCCGATTCGGTGAGGATGGTGATATCGGCGACGGCGTGTGCGAGCGGTGGCGACAGGATCAGCCGGCTCGCTGCTCCCAGTCGTGCTTGCTCTCCTCGGGGCTGGTGCCGCCCACGGTGCCGGATGCCACGGCGCGGCGGGCGCCGTCGTGGTCGACCGAGTTCATCGCGATCGAGATCGGGATGATCGCCTCCGAGCCGGGGCGCCCCATGAACGACCACCCGACGATGAGGCGGCGCGGCAGCACGCCTCCCTCAGAGCACGTCGCCGAAGATGCGCAGTTTGGCGGCTGCGTACTCGGCCGGTGGCAACTCCCCACCCTGCTGGCGGTCCAACACCGCCAGCAACTCGGCCGTCCGCTCGTTGCCTTCAGCCAATCCGTGGCCGGGATCGTCGAATGGTCGTGCGATCAGGTAGATGAGCACGCCGATCACCGGCATGACCGCGACGGCGACCGTCCAGAGCGCTTTGCGTCCGCGCCCGAGGTCCGGACGGCCGACCGCGTCGGCGATCGTGGCCCCCATCACGAGGAGCGCCGGTATCGAAACGACGACCGGAAGCAGGAGCAACCCGCCTCTCACAACGACCTCACCAACGTGCCGACAACCTCGCGACGCGTGGCCGCAATGATGTCCTCCGAGCCGGACGCCGCCCGCAGGCCCCGCCAAGCCTGAAGGGCAGTCCACAACCCTGCCACTCGTTCCGAGAAAACGATCACCGCGGCGAGATACACCGGGATGAGCAGCACTGCCAGCATCGCTCCGCCGAGCCCGTATTCGCGAGAGACCCCCCACACCACAACGCCCCAGGTCAGGCCGAATGCAACGATGGCCGTCATCGGCTTGATGGTCGCCTGGACCGCAGGCGCCACACGGAGAAGGCCGACGCCCTTGACGATGAGGTATGGGATCCAGTTGATGGCGGCGCCGACGAGGGCAAATGGCAGCAACACGATCGAGAGCAGGAGCCGGCCGATGAGACGCCGGAGGAGTCGGCCACCCGTCATGCCCGAGAGCAGCTCAGCGTCGGTGACACCGAGATCGGACAGAAGCCGTTCGTAGTGCGAGACGGCCGTGACGACCTCAGTCTTGACGGAATCGGGTTTGCGACCGAGATGGTTGGCGATCGCGTCGCGGGCGGCGAGCGGGGGGTCGGCGGCCGGCTCGTCGGCAAGGGTTCGCAGCAGGATCTCTGCCCCGTGCGTCATCGTCCTGGCTTCCTCCCAGTCCCCAAAGTCGGGGGCCACTCGCCGCAGCCGCTGCTCGATCTCGTCCGTCAACGACCGAACGGCGGTCCGGTTCGACGGTCCGGTATCGGCTCCCGGCTCTACGAAGGTGGAGATGTCCGCATCGAGGTCCAACGGACGCCCCACGTGGACGGACACCGAGCTGCGCAGCGCAGCCTTGTCCTCGTAGTGGATTCCGGCGGGCGTGATCTTGATCCCGGTGACGCCCTTCTCTCGAGCGCCCAGCACGATCCGTGCCGCACCGGTCTTGATCCGGGCGATCGACGGCTCGTCGCGGGTGATGCCCTCCGGGAAGATCATCAGGCTCGCACCCTCTTCGAGGCCCTCGTAGGCCGACGCAAACATCGCGTCGTTGCTTCCGGGACCACGATCCTCCGGTTTGTGCACGGGAATGGCGCCGACCCATCTCATGAGCCACCCCACGACGGGGTACTGCCAGATGACGTCGCGTGCGATGATCCGTGGCAGCCGCGGCATGGCATAGACCAGCAGGAGCGGGTCGGAGAAGCCGCCGAAGTGATTCGACACCGACATCTGCGGGCCGTTCACGACATCGTCGGTCCTCACGACATCGACACGGCGGTACACGCCGCGAACGATCAGGCCGGCGAGCTTCCTGATCAACTGCTGCTTTCGGGTTGTCGCGGAGCCCTGCACACCGGCCATTGCGCGGAATCTAATGCCCCCAGAGGTGAGGAGGCAGCCGGCGGGCATGGTCCCGGCTCCGCGGCGGTTGCGTCCCTGGCTCGCTCTCGACATCGTCGGGTCGGTCGGAGGCCCATCGTGGGTCCAGGATTTCGGCGGGCGTCTCGAGTCCGGTGACCCAGCCGGCACATGCCACAATGCGGTGGTGGCTCTGGACTCCTTCACTGTCGCGCGTGCCGGCCAGATCGGCGCATCGGATTGTGAGGCGATCGGTGAAGGATGGCTCGCCCAGCCGGTGAACACGCTCTCGAGCGGCGCCTACATGGTGTTCGGCGCGTGGATCGTTGTCTCGGCCCTTCGGCGGCGCGGCCATGAGACGATGACACAGGTGGCGTTCGGCATCGCTCTCGCCGGTGTCGGGGTGGGGAGCATTCTCTTTCACGGTCCTATGCCCCCCGGGGCTCGCCTCGTTCACGACCTCACGATTGCATCGGTCTTCGCCCTGATCGCAGCTCGCGCCGTCGGAACGATGCAGGGCTGGAGTGAAGGCTTTGTCATGGGGCTCTTCGCCGGCATCACGGCCCTGATCGGCGTGGCCATGGCGGTGTCACCGAACGTGGGGATCGCGCTGAGCGCAGTCGTGGGTCTCGCCGCCCTCGGGCTGGAGACCTACCTGTATCGGGCCGGTCGCCGCGAACGAATCTCATCCCAACTCGTGTCGTGGTTGGCAGCGGTCATGGTGCTGCTCCTCGCCGGCGGCCTTGTCAATCTGCTCGGCCGAACCGGTGGTCCCTTGTGCGATCCGGCGAGCGCGCTCCAGGGGCACGCCGCGTGGCACGTGCTGACGGCGGCCGCATTCGGGCTCTACGGCTATCGAGCATTCCTGGTGCCTGTTGCGGCGGTGCGTTAGACCGGCAGACGATCATCGCGGGCGTCTCAGGTCCGTCACCGAGCTTTCGCCAGGTCGTTCCTCTCAGCTAGCTTCAGCCCGTGCGCCCACGCTTCTCGAGACTCACGACATTGCCACGCCGGATCGGAAGGGACACTTCTGCTGCGACTCGGCTCTCGCTCGTCTTCGTTGTCGTTGCGCTCGCCTCCCTCGTCATCGCATCGGTCGTCGGGTTGCAGCGGGGCAGCGAAGTGGCCGAGCAGGTGGTGCGCGATCGCCTGAGCGCCCTTGCGGCATCCCAGGCCGACCAGGTCGAGCGCTACGTCGAGAGCCTACGGCGGGGAGCGATCAGCCAGGCGATCAGCCCGAGCACGGCCGACGCCGTCCGAGAATATGCCTCGGCCTACCGGGAACTGGAGTCCGAAACCCCCTCACCCGCCGACCGGTCGGCGGTCGGTGACTACTACCTCGACGTCGTTGCTCCGCAGTTGGCTGAGGTGCGCGACCGCCCGGTGAGCGCCGCGACCCTCGTACCCGAGAACCCTGCGGCGATCTACCTGCAGGCGAACTACGTCGTTCCGGCGCACGGCGACGACGGAGCCATTGTCGTCGACGCCGGTGACGGCAGTCGGTGGTCGGACGTGCATCGCGCTCTCAGCGAGTCATTCGACGAGTTCGTGATCCGGAACGGGGTCGACGATCTGTATCTGATCGAGCCCGAGAACAACACCATCGTGTACTCGACCTCGAAGGACATCGACTTCGCGACGAGCCTGCTGAGCGGTCCGCAGAGTGGCAGCGCGCTCGCCGCACTGATCGGTTCGTTCCCCCGGCAATCCGAACCCGGGATCTCGATCGTCGCCGACTTCACCCAGTACGCGCCGGCAGGCGACCAGCCGAGCGCCTTCGTTGCCAGCCCGGTGATCGACGACGGAACCCTGGTGGGATATGTCGCACTTCGCATCGAAGCCTCCCGACTCTCGTCGATCACAACGAACGATGGATCGTGGCAGAACGTCGGTGCGTCCGGAGAGACGTACCTCGTCGCCGGCGACGATCGGATGCGATCCGACGCCCGGGGGTTCATCGAGGATCCTGACGAATACTTGGAGGCGGTCAGTGCAGCGGGGACCGCCGGCGCAAACGAGATAAGGTTGATGGAGCTGCTCGGGACCACCACGCTCATCCAACCCGTCAATGGCGACGAAGTCGAGGCTGCGCTCACGAGCGAGCCCGGACTCGTGGCGACAACGAGCTATCTGGGAACCGAGGTTCTGTCGGCGTACCGGGCGCTGGGCATCGATGGACTGGATTGGGCGGTGTTCGCCGCGGTGGACCGTGAGGAGCTCGGTCTGCCGACCCAGGATTTCGTTCGCAGACTGCTGATCGCGATTGCGCTGTTCATCGTTGCGATCACCTTCATCGCCGTGGGTTGGTCGAACCGTCTGCTCGAGCCACTGCGCACCATCTCGAACCGGCTGCGGGCCGTTCGGGCGAGCGGCGACTCCGACCTCGCCTCGAGCTCGATCGCTCTGCCCGCCAATTGTCCAGAGGAGTTCGCCGGGCTTGCCACCGACATCGAAACGATGCTGGCAACGCTCTCCGAGCGCAACGCCGATGCGGCGGAACGGGCTTCGGAGCGGCGCGCGCTCCTGCGGAGGCTTCTCCCGCCTCTGGTTGTCGGCCGGGCTGAGGCCGGCGAGCAAGATGTGTTGGATCAGGTGGCGAACGCAACGATCGCCGTTGTCGTGATCCACGGAATCGGCGCACTGATGCGTCGGGGTTCGGCAGGCGATGCCCGCACGTTGATCGACCAGTTCATCGAGGAGACGGACCGTTTGGCGGCGCAGCGCGGCGTCGATCGGTTCCGGCTCACCGGTGACGCGTACTACGCCGCATGCGGCACCCTCCGTCCGTATCTCGATCATGCCCAGCGAGCGGCATCATTCGTGCTCGACGTCCGAGAGTTGATCCGCGATTTCGCAGCGGACCACCATGAAGCCGTCACGATGAGCGCCGGCCTCGACTCCGGACCGGTCACCGTCGGACTGACGGGCGGCTCGCGATTCGTGTACGACTCGTGGGGCGAGACCGTGCAGACTGCGGCGGACCTCGCCCGTCGCGCCGGGGCATACCAAGTGCTCGCCTCCGAAGCGACACAGTCTCAACTGCCATCCACCTTCAGGACCGAGAACCTGGCCGGGCCGGCAGACGCTCCCGGCGTGACCATCGTGTCGGGACGGGTGAGCGAAGGGGAGCCCGTCCGATGAGCAACCTGTTCGCAGACTCCAGCAACGCGTGGGCAGCGCTCGTGATCGTCCTGTTGCCACTGTTGATCATCGGGGCGGGCGAGCTCGAGGAGCGCCTGCGACAGCGCGACTCTCCGTTCCAGGCGTCGATTTCGATCATTCGGGTCTGGATCGTCCCGGTGTTCACACTCTGGGTGCTCAGCCGGGCGCTGTTCGATGTCGAACGAACCAACCCATTCGTTCGGCTGCTGTCGAGCGCGGTCGTGCTTGCCGGAGCGGCGGTTGCGCTGTCGGCGTTGCGTGTCGCGGTCGCCGGCCTCATAGACCGGTCTCGCCGCAGCGGGCGTCGGCAGGTGCCTCGCCTCCTACTTGCCATGCCTCGGCTCCTCATCTTCATCGGCACCGGATGGTTCCTCATCGCCGGCATCTGGGGCGTCGACGTCTCTTCGGCGCTCACCGCGCTCGGCGTGACGTCGCTGGTCATCTCGTTTGCGCTCCAGCCCACGCTGAGCGGTATTGCGTCCGGCTTCACGCTGCTCGCCGACCAACCGTTCGGGCCGGGCGACTGGATCGAGGCCGAAGACGTCGAAGGGCGAGTGCTGGACGTCAACTGGCGGAGCACCCGCATCCAGGACCGCAACGGCGACCTCGTCGTGATCCCCAACGGGCAGCTCGCCAACGCCACGATCACCAACTACGACCAACCGAGTCGTCTCCACCGAGTTGCGGTGCCCGTACAGATCGAACGTTCGGCCCCACCCACGGCGGCCAAGGAGATGTTGCTCGACGCAGCCCGCTCGACCCCCGGGGTGCTCGAGGACCCGCCGCCCTTCGTCGTGATCACCCAGATCGCCGACCCCGTCGTCGACTACCTGACCTACATGTGGGTGGACGACTACACGATCACACCGCGCGCCAAGGCAGACTTCAGCGCGCTCGTCTGGTACCTCTCGTACCGCCATGGAGTGCCGCTTCCCAATCCCGCCCAGGACCTCTATCTCTTCGACGGCGCAAAGACGGCAATCGAAAGCGAGACGACTCCGTCAGAGCTTCGCCGACGGCTCCTCGACTCCCCGTTGCTGCAGCAGCTCGACGACGACGTTCTCGACCGCCTGGCGAACGGCGCCGTGCTGGGCGCCTACCAGAAAGGCGAGACCATCGTCACCGAGGGCGCCCAGCAAGATCTCATGCTGTTGCATCGTGGTCGAGCACGGCTGGTGCTCCGTCAACCCGACACTGAGGATTTCGACGTTCTCGCCTTCGAGGCCGGTGAGCTCCTCGGGGTCATCGACGAGCCGCTCCATGGTGACCGGACTGCGGCTGTCACCGCCGTGACGGACTGCGACGTCGTCACGATCCCTTCCGAGGTTGCGGGTCGGGCGATCGCCGCGGCCGCCGGCCTGGGCGCGGCAATCGAGCAGCTCGCGCTCGCCCGGCGCCGCCGCATCGATCGCGTGGTGCGTCGCGCCGCCCGTAGCACGGCACGCGACACCGGCACCGAACCTACCCACCCGGGCATCGACTCGGCCCGCGACCGAGGCGTGGAGGAGGCGTCATGAACCGGCTGCGAGCACCGCGTCTCCGTGGTCGCCTGACGCGCAATCTCGTTGGTGTTGCACTGGTCTCGGTGCTCCTCCTCTCCGGCGTGAATTACGTGTTTGCTCGAGTCCTGATCAACGAGAGTGTCGAGTCGCAACTCATAGGGCTTCGCGACTCCCGCATCGAAGCCATCGAACGTGGGGTCGCACGGGCGAAGTCGGCGGTATCGACAATGGCCACCAGCCCCACCGTCGTCGCCGCGCTGATCGGGCTGACGGCAGAGTACGCCCGGCTCGACCAGGACATCGCATCGGAGCAGATCGGAGAGCTCGAGACGCTCTACGAGGCCGAGGTTCTGCCCCCGTTCATAGAAGCAGGCGTCGACCTGCCTCCGGTACGAGAATTCGTGCCCGGTTCGCCCGCCGGCCGATACCTCCAACTGAAGTACATCGCCGAGAATCCTGCCGGCTTCGACGAGCGTGACGATCTCGATGACGCCGGCGACGGATCAGGGTATAGCCGCGTTCACGCCGACTTCCATCCCGTGCTGCGTGATCTGATGCGGAACGCCGGCATGTCGGACCTGTTGCTGGTCGACCTGGAGAACGGGGACGTCGTCTACTCGACCAAGAAGCACATCGATTTCGGTACCGATGCGATCGAAGGACCGTATGGCGACACCGGACTCGGGGAAGCGCTCGATGGTCTGACCGGGGTCGCTGTCGGCGACACCGTTGTGTCCGACAGCTGGTTCTACATCCCGACTCGCGGTGAGCCGGTCTTCTTCCTGGCCGCGGCGGTCCGCTCGGGTTCAGAGGTGATCGGCGCGGTCGTCACCGAGATACCCGTTGGGGTACTGACCGACATCATCAGCGCCGGGCAGGACTGGCGACAACTCGGGTTGGGGGATACGGGTGAGATCTACATCGTTGGTTCCGACCAGACCTTGCGATCCAATTCTCGGCTCTGGCTGGAGGACCCCGACGCGTATCTCCAGAGGTATGTGGCGCGCTACGACGACCAGAGGACCGCGGATTTGATGCAGATGGTCGGATCGCCCGTTCTCCTGCAGCGGGTCGACGACGAAGCCGTGGTGGCCGGGCTCGATGGGGACGAGTTCATCGGAACGGTCACCAGCTACCTCGGCACGAAGACGCTCACCGCCGCCGGACCCGCCGCGGCTGGTGATCTGGATTGGGTCGTGATCGCCGAGCAGGCGAAGAGCGAATCGAGCTCGGCGCTCGACTCGTACGTGCGCCGAATCCTGCTGGTCCTCGGGTTGCTGGTGCCGACGGTCGCCGCGCTCGGAGCGTTCCTTGCTCGGACGATCTCGCGGCCAGTGGACTCGCTCGTCCAGGCGGCCGATGGCCTGGCCAGGGGTGATCTCGCCACCGATATCCCCGAGCTAGGGCGTAATGAGCTGGGAGATCTGGCGCGTCAGCTCGATGGTGTGGCTCGCCGGCTCGAGGAGCGAGAACAAGGGATCGTCGACGAAGAGCGGAAGATCAGCGACATGCTCGCTGCGGTGTTACCCGACCGGCTCGTCGACCGCGTCCGAATGGGGGAGGTCGCGATCGACGACATGCTGGACAACGCGACCGTCATCTCGGTCACTCTCGATGCGATGCCGGAAGCAACCGGTCCCGACCAGGACGTCGTTCTCGAGCTCACTGAACGGATCAACGAGGAAGTGGACGAGCTGGCGGCCCGCCACAACGTCGAGCGCCTTCGCCGGTCGCCTGGAAGCGAGCTCTTCGTGGCGGGGCTCGACCAAGACGACGCAAATGCGGCAGGGGCTGTGCGGTTCGCACTTGCCGTGGTCGGTGGAGTGGCCCAGATCGGACGGGAGTTCGGGCAGGCGCTGACGGCCCGCGCAGGGCTCGCCGCCGGCGAAGTCGCTACCGGCGTGCTCGGCTCCAATCAGGTCGCCTTCGGCGTGTGGGGCGATGCGCCCGGCATCGCATCGACGCTCGACTCGCTTGCGCAACCTGGACAGGTGCTGGTCGACGACAATGTCGTTGACGAGCTCGGTCCCGACTGGGACATCGGTCCCAACGTCGAGCTGCCTGGTTTGGCCGACGATGTCGCTGCGTACGCCGTCCGCGCGACGGTCACGATCTCCTCTGAGCGGACGGCTGCCCGCGGAGAGGGAAGCGACGGAAGCGCGCCATAGGCTGCCCACACATCGCGCGAGCGCGGCCGTGGCTCGGCAGGCAGGTTGCGAGGTGCGGTGCCGACGCTCGCGCTAGTAGAGTCCGACGCGGTCTTACCGAATGTCCCCCGTAGGAGGTTGTCCATGCCGTTGTTCGATCTGTTCTGGTCCATGTTGTGGTTCTTCATCTTCCTCGCGTGGATTTGGGTGCTGATCTCGGTGATCACCGACATCTTCCGTAGCCGCGACATGGGCGGGTTTGCGAAGGCGATTTGGGTGCTGGCCGTGATGATCATCCCGTGGCTCGGAGTGCTGGCCTACCTCATTGCCAGAGGCGATGGCATGGCGGCCCGCAGCGTCGCGGTCGCGCAGGAGAACGAGCAGGCAACGCGTACGTACATCCAGCAGGCGGCAGGTGCGTCGACCGCCGACGAGTTGGAGAAGCTGGCGAGTCTCAAGAGCTCCGGCGTGATCAGCGACCAGGAGTTCCAGGCGCAGAAGGCCAAGCTTCTCGCCTGAGCCGCCGCCGATACACATCGTTCGATGAGCGAGCTGTCCACCCATTGGGCGGGCAGTTCGCTCGCGTGTGACGTGCGGCGCTCCCAGGTATGGCCCGCTCGGCGAATCCCCGCTCGAGGGCGATGTGGCCGGGGGTCGCCTCCCGGACGTTGCCGTTGAACCGGCTCATGGAGAGGTCCGCGACCACGGGTGCAGGCGCGGCCGCCGGCTCGTGCGTCTAGATTGCCGTCGACGCGGGAGGTGGCCGAGGTGCCGATCGAGAGTGACGGAATGGAGACCGGCGGGTCGCCCGCAGGGACCGAGGGCTCTGCGCCGCCCGTGACCGTGCAGCGTATCGAGATCTCGTCGAAATCGATCTGGCAGGTCGTTGGCGTCGTGCTCACCACCATCGTGTTGATATGGGCGGTGTCCCAAGCACGCGGGCTCGTCTCGATGGTGCTGATCTCGTTCTTCTTCAGCCTTGCGCTGGAGCCCGCCGTACGATGGCTCACCGGTCGCTATGGCTGGCGGCGGGGCTCTGCGACCGGTGTGATCTACGTGGCCGGCGCCCTCTTCGTCACCTTCATGGTGGTCATCCTCATCCCCGCCATCGCCGACCTCGCCCGGGTGATCGGCGATCGAGGCGCCGAGTGGATCAACACGGTGAACGACTGGACGTCCAGCAACCTCGGCTTCGAGGTCGCCAACCCGGCGACGGCCAACGATCTCGCCCAGAACACCGACTCGGCGATCACCGGCTTTGCTTCGGGAGCCTTTGGCACGGCGGTCGACATCGCGACGGCCGGCATCGGGCTGATCTTCAATCTCGCCACGATTGCGATGTTCACGTTCTACTTGACTGCGGATGCGCCCGACGTGCAGAACGCGGTGCTGCGCCTCTTCAGCCCGCGAGCCCAGCAGCGCATTGGCTGGACGTGGGATCAGGCCATCATCCAGACCGGCGGCTACTTCTACTCGAGATTGATCCTGATGCTCATCAACGGTCTCGGGTTCTTCTTCACGATGGTGCTCGTGGGGATCCCGGTTGCCGCCGCCATCTCGCTGGCGCTGTTCGGATCGTTCGTGTCCGTGTTCATCCCGGCGATCGGCACCTACATCGGCGGTGCGATCCCCGTGCTCTTGACGCTTGCGATCCAGGGGCTGACGGCTGCCCTGATCGTGCTGGGCTACGTGCTGGTGTACCAGCAGGTCGAGAACTACTACCTGAGCCCGAAGATCAGCGCTCAGACCATGACGCTGAATGGCGGGGTTGCCTTTGGCGCTGCACTGGCGGGCGGGGCCATCGCCGGTCCGATGGGGGCGTTCACGGCGCTGCCCATTGCGGCCCTCATCTCGTCGTTCATCTCCAACTACGTTGCCAGCCACGATGTCGTCTACCACTCCGAGCAGCCGGCGCCGACGGCCGCCCGCCGGCATTCGAGGAAACGACGCACATCCGGCGACGAGGACTCGGCAGCGTCGGCCGCGACGTGATTGGCTTGCGGCGCAACGGCGGGATCGAAAGGACCGGACCGGCAAGCTCGTACACTCGCCGCTGCGAACGCACTGAATCGAAGGGGAAACCTCGATGTATCTGATCCTCGCCTTGATCGTGATCGGCATGGTCGCCGGAGCCATCGCCGAGCGGGTCGTGTACCCCGAGTGGAAGATCGACTGGACCGAGGCCTTCAGCGTCGGTCTCGCCGGCTCGTTTCTCGGTGGGCTGGCATCGAACCTCATAGCCGGCGACGGCCTCGCCTTTCGTCCGGCAGGACTCATCGGATCGGTTGTTGGTGCCATCGTGCTGCTGGCGATCCTCAAGTACGTGAGGGGACGCATTCGCGCCGCCGGCAAGTGAGGCGCCGTCGCCGATCCAGAGGCTGACCTGTGAAGCTCCGACTGCCCATTCAGAGATCGACCCTGCGAGAAGACGGGGTGGCCGGGCTCGTCCTCGGCGTGCAGAGTGTGCCCGACGGCCTGGCTGGGGGGCTGCTTGCGGCAGTGAACCCGCTGTATGGGCTGTACGCCTACATGATCGGGACGTTCACGGGTGCGCTGGTCACCAGCTCGGCGTTCATGGCCGTGCAGGCGACAGGGGCGATGGCCATCGTGATCGCGGACGTTGGGCTCGTCCATCGGGGCGATGATCCGGCTCGCGCCCTCTTCACACTGTCGGTGCTCACGGGGATCGTGATGCTGGTCGCCGGCCTGCTCAAGCTCGGTTCGATCCTGCGTTTCGTCTCCAACGCCGTGATGGTCGGGTTCATCAACGCGGTGGGCGTCAACATCGTGCTCGGCCAGTTCTCCAACTTCACCGGCTATGCGGCGAGCGGGTCGAATCGTGTGACCCGTGCGCTCGACACGTTGTTCAGCCCCGGTCAGCTTCACTGGGCAACGGTGCTGGTCGGCCTTGCGACCATCGTCCTGATCGTTGCGCTCGAGCGGACCCGCCTCGGTCCGCTCGGGATGGTGGTTGCCATCGTTGTCACCTCGGTGATGGTCGCCGGCTTTGGCATGGACGGCGTGGCGCAGCTCCGCGACACCGCCGAAGTGCCCCGATCACTGCCGCTCGCCGTGTTCCCCAACTTCGGTCTCACGTTGGACCTGGTGGTTCCTGCGTTGGCGCTCGCCTTTGTCGGCCTCGTCCAGGGCGCAGGCATCTCGGCCAACTTCGTGAACCCAGATGGCGAGTACCCGGATGCCTCTCGAGACTTCGTCGGGCAGGGCGCCGCCAATCTCGCCGCCGGCGTCTTCCAGGGGATGCCGGTAGGGGGTTCGATGTCGGCCACGTCCCTGGTGACGGCTGCCGGGGCCAAGTCGCGGCAGGCCAACCTGATCGCCGGGGCGGTCATGGCTGTAGTGATCCTCGCGCTCGGCGGCGCCGTCGGCTACATCGCAATGCCGGCCATCGCCGGTCTGCTCATGGTGATCGGCTACCGCACCGTGAAGCCGAACGACCTCATCTCGGTGTGGAGGACAGGCCAGATCCAGGCGGTTGTATTGACCGTAACGTTCCTACTCACCATGGTCATCCCGCTGCAGAACGCCGTGATGGCCGGTGTCGGAATCTCGGTGATCTTGTACGTCATTCGGCAATCGAACGACATCCGCATCCTCCGCCTCTCTGTGCGCGAGGATGGCGCCGTGGTCGAGTCAGACCCGCCTGCGGAGCTCGGCCAGGGCGACGTCGTCGTCCTCAATCCGTACGGCAGCCTCTTCTTCGCAACCGCTCCGGTGTTCGAGCGGCAACTCCCTACCGTCACGCCGGCGTCGAAGGGCTCGGTCGTGGTCTTGCGACTGCGGGGACGGTCGGATCTCGGCAGCACGTTCATGGAAGTGCTCGTCCGGTATGGCGACTCGCTCCATGCGAGCGGCAGCAAGCTGATGATCGTCTCCGGCAACGATCAGCTGAACGCCCAGTTCCGGGTGACCGGGGTGACGGCGGTCGTTGGTGACGAGAACGTCTATACGAGCGACGAGCGCGTTGGTGCCACGGTCCGGCGGGCCTATGCCGACGCGACGGCATGGGTCGAGGCCCAACGGTCCGATGGCTCTTCGTGACGCTGCTTCAAGGGGCGGTCTGTCGCATTACGCACGACCAAACGTGAACCAGCGACGGAGGCGCCGTGGAGGGTGAGAGCCGTTGGGACGGACCGCTGCGGGCTGCATCGGACAAGGCATGGCGGATCCTCGCCGTTCTCGCCCTCGCAGCCGTGGTGGCCGTCATCGGCGTCTCGCTTGCCGCGATCGTGGTGCCCGCCTTGCCCGCCGTCGTCGTGGTCCCGGTTGGGCGGCCGCTCTTCGAGATCCTCGGGCGACGACTTCCCCGCTCGGTGGCGGCGGGACTCGTGCTCGTGCTGGCCGCGGCGGCTCTGGGAGCGGCCTCGTGGCTGATGATGGCGTCGATCGTGGCCAATTGGGATGCTCTGTGGAGCGGGATCGCCGACGCGATCGCCGCGGTGACCAAATGGATCGACGAACAGGTCCAGGCGCTCACCGACGAGCAGATCGCGACGATGCAGGAGAACCTGAGGGATCTCGCCGGGTCGATATCGAGCGTGCTCGTCGGTGGGGCCACCCGTGGCGTCGCCGTCATCGGGTCGTTCTTCGTCGGGCTCTTCCTCTTCTTGGTGACATTCTTCTTCGGCGTTCGCGACTGGGAGCGGTGCGGCCGTGGTTGGTGGGTGAGAGCATGAGGATGCCGACCTTCGTTGCGTTCATCGCCGGCACGGCGGGTGTGCTCGTCGCCGGTGCGTTGGGGGCCATCCTCGCGATCCCCCTCGTCGCCCTCGTCGGAGAAGCCAAGCGGATCTTCCTACCGACTGCGAGCATCGTTGCCGGTCGGAACCACCACTCGGAACTGACGGACCCGGCGAGCTGAGCGGGCGGAAGGGTAGGTACGGTCACGGCGTGTCGGCCGCAGTACGCGACCAAGCACGTTACGGGAGCATCACATCGGTCCTGCCGGACTTCGCTTCAAGCGACATTCCCGAGGTTCATCGTTGGCCGGGACGAACTTGGGCCGGGCTGAGACCGCCAACTAGAGTTGCGCCGGTTCGCAGCGAGACGGGAGACGACCGCACTAATGCCGAACGGGAAGCCCAACATCCTGGTGTTGTGGGGAGACGACATCGGGATCTCGAACCTGAGTTGCTACAGCGACGGCTTGATGGGGTATCGGACGCCCAACATCGATCGCATCGCCGCCGAGGGGGTTCGGTTCACCGACTACTACGGCGAGCAGTCGTGCACGGCCGGTCGTGCCGCTTTCATCACCGGGCAGAACCCGTACCGCACCGGGCTCACCAAGGTTGGCTTGCCCGGCGCCGATCTCGGGCTCCGCGACGAGGACCCGACGATCGCGACGGCGCTGAAAGCGCAGGGGTACGCCACGGGCCAGTTCGGCAAGAACCACTTCGGTGATCGAGATGAGTTCCTCCCGACGAACCACGGCTTCGACGAGTTCTTCGGCAACCTCTATCACCTGAACGCCGAGGAAGAGCCTGAGAACGCCGACTATCCCCCCGAGGCGGACTTCCCCCACTTCCGCGAGAAGTTCGGGCCCCGCGGGGTGATCCACAGTTTCGCCGACGGGCGGATCGAAGACACCGGCCCGCTGACCAAGAAGCGCATGGAGACGATCGACGACGAGATCATCGAGCCCGCCCAGCGCTTCATCCGGGACGCGGTGGAGGGTGAAACCCCCTTCTTCGTGTGGTTCAACACCACGGGAATGCACTTCCGCACTCACATCGCCGACGAGATTCGAGGTCAAGCCGGACGCTGGCAGTCCGAGTACCACGATGGGATGGTGGAGCACGACAAGCGGATCGGGAAGATGCTCGACCTGCTCGACGAGCTCGGGATCGCCGAAGACACGATCGTGCTCTACAGCACCGACAACGGCGTGCACATGAACACCTGGCCGGACGGAGGGATGACGCCGTTTCGGAACGAGAAGAACTCCAACTGGGAGGGCGCGTACCGGGTGCCTTCCCTGGCCCGCTGGCCGGGGCACATCGAGCCGGGGACGGTGCTCAACGGCATCGTCAGCCACAACGATTGGTTTACGACGCTGCTCGCTGCCGCCGGGGAGCCGGACATCGCCGACAAGTTGAAGGCCGGTCACGAGCTGAACGGGACGACATACAAGGTGCACCTCGACGGCTTCAATCAGTTGCCCTACATCACGGGAGAGGCCGACGAGAGCCCCAGGAACTACTTCTTCTACGTCTCCGACGATGGCGACCTCACCGCGCTCCGTATGTACAACTGGAAGATCGTGTTCCTCGAGCAGCGCGCCCCCGGAACGTTGCGGGTGTGGGCGGAGCCCTTCACCGAGCTTCGAGTTCCGAAGATCTTCAATCTGCGCACCGACCCGTTCGAGCGGGCCGACATCACGTCGAACACCTACTACGACTGGCTCATCGACCGCGCCTACTTGCTGATTCCGGCGCAGACCTTCGTGGCGCAGATGGCGGCGTCGCTCGCCGAGTTTCCTCCGCGCCAAGAGTCCGCCAGCTTCACGGTGAGCAGCATGCTCGAGAAGCTGAAGGCCGGCATTCCCAGCTCGTGAGATTCCCGAGGGGACGAGAGATGTGGCCGTAAGCCAGGACGGGGTGCTCCCGTCCTGGCGGCCCGGCACGGCACGGGATGCGGTACTCGGTTTCCTGAAGAACGCCGAACAGGCACATCCGCGGGATCGCATCGCCATCTTCGACAACGACGGTACTCTGTGGTGCGAGAAGCCGACCTACCCGCAGGTGCATTTCTTCGTTGCGGAATTGCGGTCTGCAGCCGCGGCTCGTCCCGAGCTGGCGGAGCGTCATGAGTACCGCGCCGTGCTCGACGGCGACCGTGCCGCCATGGGCGAGTTTGGGCTCGAGCGAGTAGCCATGGCCCTCGTCGACCTCTTTGCGGACATCACCCCCGAGGAGTTCAACGCTCGCGTCGAGCGCTTCTTCGCCGAGGCACGTCATCCGGAGCACGGTGTGGCGTTCGGCGACCTCGTGTACGTCCCCATGCTCGAGCTCATCGCACAGCTACGCGAGCGGGACTTCCGCGTCTTCATCGGCACGGCGGGCGGCGCCGACTTCGTGCGTGCCGTGAGCGAGCAGCTGTACGGCGTCGCGCCCGAACGGGTGATCGGGTCACGAGTGACCTACGAAGTGCGACGGGCGGATGGGACGCTGAGCCTGTACCGGACGGCTCAGCTCGACGGCGACCCCAACGAGGGCCCGGCCAAGCTGCCGGGCATCCAACGGCAGATAGGGCGGCGCCCCATCTTCGCCGCCGGTAACTCGCCCGGCGATGCCGAGATGCTGGAGTACGTCTCCACCGGCGACGGCCCGACCCTCGCCCTCCTCATCGACCATGACGACGCGGACCGGGAATACCGCTACGAGGGAGTCGCCGGGACGTTCGTCCCTACGGAACCAGTACTCGATTCGGCGGCGCGCCTCGGATGGACCGTCGTCAGCATGCGAGACGACTGGGCAACGGTGTTCGGAGGTGGCGTTCTGCCGCCGACGTAGGCGCATCTGCCGTCATCCACGGAACGAGACAAGCGACGTTAGATTGCCGAATGCACAGACCCCCAGGAGGAGCGCACGATGTCAATGGGCCCAATCCAGTTCGTTGCCTACGGATTCGACACGATCGACAGGTTCCGGGGGCAGATTCTCGACGAGCTCGACCGGCTCGAGGCGAGTGGATTGATCCGCGTGATGGACGTGCTGTTCATGGCAAAGGAGCGCAACGGTGACATCGTCGTCCTGGAGCTGGACGACGAGACCGCAGACGGAGCCGGGGACGGGGAGATCGTCGACGCAGGCGAGCTGCTGGCCATGCTCCTCGGATTGGACATGGAGGCGGGTGAGGACTCGAGCGAGGGCGCCGCAGCGGACACCGACCGCACAGCCGGTCTGTCGCAGGAGGACATCGTCGGCCTTGCCGACGAGCTCGAGCCGGGGACCGCGGCCGGCCTCTTGCTCGTCGAGCACCGGTGGGCCGCCGGCTTCCGCGACGCCGTGGCCTCTGCCGGCGGCACGCCACTGCTCCAGGGGTTCCTCTCCCCCGACGCATTGATCATGATCGGCGCCGAGGCGCTTGCCACGGCTGAGGCGCTGGAGGCCATCGAAGCCGCGGCGGCAGTCGAAGGAGCTGCGGTGCTCAGGTCGATCGAGGCGCTCGCCGTTGTCGACGACGTCGAGAACGCAGTCCGGGCGGTGATCGCTGCAGAGGCTCTTCAGGCGCTGGTCGATGGCGGCATCGTGCCGACGGCGAGCGCTCTCGATGGCGCACGAGTGCTGGCGGAGGCGGGGCTGATCGACGAGGCGCTCGTCGGCTGACGCCGGGCACCCAAGAAACGAGGAGGAAGCACATGATCGCACGAGGTCCAGCACGAAGGACGGCGAGACGAACATCCCGGCGAACGTCGCGACGGGTGAACCGGCGGCAAGCCGCCATGAGGTCGGCGATGACACCGCCGCAACCACCGGCCGAGGCGCCACCTGCTCAAGCGCCGCCTCCACCTCAGGCTGCAGCGCCGGCCGGTGGGATGACGATGGATCAGATCGACAAGCTGAAGGAACTGGCGGCGTTGCACGATCAGGGAATCCTCACCGACGAGGAATTCGCCGCCCAGAAGGCGCGGATCCTGGGCTGAACCAGACGGCTGGCCTCGGATCGCCCGGTCCCGCACGATCGAGCTCACGACGACGTACACCGGTCGGTCGACGAGGACCACGGGTTCAGGGCAAAGGCTCGCTCACATTGTCGCTCGTGTCGCGCCTGTTGGGTGGTGAGGCCCGCAACGCCCGCTCGCCCCACCTGAACGTCCGTGGCGACGATCGTGGCCGCTGACCGGGTCGCTCCAGGCGACGCGCCTCAGCGTCGCACCCTCCCCGATATCGCCCGGGCGTACCTGACCGAACCCGACGACGCTGGCGCCCGGCAGCGCTTCATCAGTGCGCTGGTGTCGGCGTCCGACCCTGTTGCGGACGCCCGCCTCGATCGTGCCATCGCCGCCCTCGCTGCGGACGATCGCGTCGATCACCAGCGACTCGTGGGGGTCGCTGCGCGCCGCCTGACCGCGCTACCGGCCGCTCCCGAGGTGCTCGACCAGATCGGCGGCCGCGGGTCGCCGTCTGCTGCGTCGCTGGTGACGCTGGCGCGGGGACTCGACGAGCCGCTCTCGATCCGCCTGCTGTCCGACCACGTGTATGCGTCCGCCGAAGTCGAGGTGGCGCTCACGGCCCTCCGGGCAGCCTGGCTCGATGCGCTGTCGACGAATGCGCCGTTTCCGTGGCCCTCGCCCAATCTCCTGGCTGCGGTCGCCTTTCAGATGCAAACGACGGAGTGGGTATATGAGGAGAGCGGACGCGAGGCGGACCAGCTGGCCGCGCTGGCGGGTCGTCTTCATGGCGCAAGCCTCGGCAGGCCGCCTCATCTTGCTGTTCTGGTCTATGCGATGTACCGGTCGCTCGGCGACGACCACGCTCATCTGGCGGCGGCCCCTGAGTTGGAGGACTCGTCGACCGCAGAAGTCGTGAGACGCCACATCGCCGAACCGGGCGAGGAACAGATGCTGGCCCGCTCGCTTCCCCGCCTCGGCAGCATCGCGGACAGCGTCTCGCGCTCTGTCCGCGCCCAATACGAGGAGCGCCCGTACCCGCGCTGGCGGCACATTCCGGATCCGGACCCCCGCCCGCTCGGCGAGCGTGTGGCTGCGGCACTGGGCAACCCGGAGCTCGCGGCAACGATCGACATTGCCGAGCCCGACATCCTCATCGCCGGATGCGGAACAGGACGGCATGCGTTGTTGACGGCCGCCCGCTACCAGGGCGCTCGGGTGCTGGCGGTCGACCTGAGTCTCGCCTCGCTGGCCTACGGCGAGCGCCAGGCACGCCGGCTCGGTATCGCCAACGTCGAGTTCGCTCACGCCGACATTCTGGAGCTCCAAGACCTCGGCCGCGTGTTCGACGTTGTCGAGGCAGTCGGGGTGCTCCATCACATGGCCGACCCCGAAGCGGGTTGGCGGCGGTTGCGCGCACTGACGCGACCCGGTGGACTCATGAAGCTCGGCCTGTACAGCCGGTACGGACGCAGCCTCCTCGATCCCGTCACCCGGCTCATCAGTGAGAGGGCGCTCGAGCCAACGCTCGACGGTATTCGTGCAGTGCGCACCCTCGTTCGCAGCCTTCCGTCCAACAGCCCGGCACGCTCACTCGCCGGGACCCCCGATTTCTTCTCCCGAAGCGGCTGCCGCGACCTCTTCTTCCCCGCACACGAGGACCGATTCGTCATCCCTCGCATCCAGCGGGCCGTCGCCGCCATGGGTCTCGCGTTCCTCGGCTTCGAACTGCTGTCTCCCCGCATCCGTGCGCTCTACCTGGAGGCATTCCCCGACGAGCCGACGGGGCGCGACCTCACCAACTGGGACGAGCTTGAGCGGGCATTCCCGGCGCTGTTCGCCGCGATGTATCGCTTCTGGGTGCGGGCGCCGAGCTGAAGCAACAGCTCGCCGAACGGAGGAGCGGTCGCCCGGTCCCGGCGCGGCGGGGATGGTCGATTGCCACTCGCACCGTGGGGCCCAACGTTACGCTCACTCGATGCAGTCCGGCCAGCTTGCCCGACCCGAGGCGCTCTACGCAACGGACCGGTACCTTCCGGTGTTTCTCCTCCTGGTTGCCGCGCTCGGTACGGCGACATTCGCCGAAGGCTCGCAAGTCGCGTTCGTCGCCGTGAGCCTGGCCGTGATCTCCGCAGTCGTCGGCACGCTCCGCGCCACCGGATCCTCCCCGAAGCGAATGAACCTGGTGCTGGTCGGAGCGGGGCTGTCTGCGGTCGCCGTAGTCCTTGCGCCCGCCGCCGACGTGGACGGATTCTCGATCAGCGTCTCGCTCGGCGTTGCTGCGGCCATGGCCTACGGGGTGTTTGCACTGGTCCGCAGGATTTTCGAGCAACCGCGCCTCGGTGTGCGGGAGGTGATCGCAGCGCTAGCCGCCTACATCGAGATCGCTCTGGTCTTTGCGTTCGCCTACAGCGCCGTTGGCCAGGCGACAGTCGAGAGCCTCTTCACCGACGGTCGGCCCGGCCAGATCGGGGACTACGTGTACTTCTCCGTCGTCACGATCACGACGCTCGGCTACGGGGACCTCGCCCCCGCAACCGACCTGGGGCGATCGCTCGTCATCATCGAGACGTTGTTCGGCCAGATCTTCTTGGTCGTGCTCGTGGCCTACCTCGTCGGGTCGATTGGACGGGAGCGCCCGCACTCGCGCAAGTGAATCGCTGTTCTCACCTCCCTGCGCGGCGTATGCGAACCGGTGCGACATACCAGGCCGGCTGGACGGCTCTCGCCGCCGACCTGATCATCGATCCGCGCGATCGCTCGAAGACCCAGTGCGCGGCATGCGGCCGGCCAGGATGGTGGCATACTCGACAACTCCACCGTAGAGTGCCGGCTCCCCCAACAGGAGGTAACTCGTGACGCCGACTCCTTCCGGCTGGTACTCGGATCCGACCAGTCGATACCTGCATCGCTACTGGGACGGAATCGGCTGGACCAGCCAGGTCAGCAACGGCGGTGCGACCAGCGGTGCCGATCCGAACCCATTGCCGGCGGAGCTCGTCAGCACGCCGCCCGCCCCCGGCACCTCGGCACCTGCGCCAACCACCCAACCGATGCAGCCTGCGGTGCAGGTCACCCAGAGCGGCGGCTCGTCGCTCGGAACGATCGCGGCTGCGCTCGTCGCCATCGTTGCGGTCGTGATCCTGGTCATCGTCCTCGTCTCGAACTCCGGCGACGACGGCTCGACGACAGACGACACCAATCCACCCGCCACGACCGAGGCGCCCGCGACCACCGAGGCACCGTGAACCCCTCCGGCAGCACGGCCACACGACGCACGAAGAGCTGATCCGGATCGTGCTTCCCGGCACCCTGCTCCACGTTGGGGCGCCATTCGACGCATCGCCCGCCTTCGGTCACCGAACCCCTGAGTGCTGCGTGGCGAACATCGGGCGGGGGGAGGGTCGCGTTGACGGCCCCCCTTCGACAAGTCGGGCGTACGGGTTGTGTTTGACAGTCGGACGACGCGCTTGGTAGGTTCTTGGGAGCGCTCTCGGGAGCGCTCCCAAGGAGGGGACGTGAAGTTGACGCTCGAGGAGATCGGTCGGCTGGCTGGGGTCTCGCGATCAACGGTTTCCCGGGTCGTCAATGAGGAGAAGAGCGTCCGTCCCGAGGTGCGGAAACGGGTGCAAGCGATCATCCGTGACACCGGCTACAGCCCGAACGCCGCAGCCCGTTCGCTCGCCTCGAATCGCACCGGTGTGCTCGGCTTGGTGATTCCTCACAGAGTCCACACACTGTTCGACGATCCCTACTTCCCACGGCTCATTCAAGGCGTTGGTCGGGCATGCAACGCAGCCGACACCACGCTTGCGCTGTTCATCTTCCAGAGCGCTGCCGAGGAGGAAGAGGCGTATCCACGTGTGGCCGCAGCCGGGCGAGTCGACGGCCTCATCGTCACTGCGACCCGTATGGGTGACCCGTTCCTGCGCCGGCTCGAGGAGGGCAGCCTCCCATTCGTCGTGGTCGGTCGTCCCGACAAACCGCAAGGCGTCACCTACGTCGATGCCGACAATGTCGGCGGCGCACGATCTGCCGCACTCCACCTCTGCAATCAGCGCTACCGCCGCATCGCGTACATCGGAGCACCCACAAACACGACGGCCGGCCGCGATCGGCGCACCGGCTTCCTGGAGGGTCTTGCGGTGTGTGGCCTCGACGCGGATCGAGACCTCATGCGCGATGGCGACTACACCGAGGCAAGCGGGTACGAGGCGATGCGATCGTTGATCGGCGCCCATCCCGAGGCAGTGTTCGTTGCCACCGACACCATGGCCGTCGGGGCATTGCGCGCCCTCGCCGAGGCCGGAATCGCCGTGCCCGGCGAGATCGCTCTCGTGGGGTTCGACGGCCTGACGCCCTCCGAGCGGTCGATGCCGCCGCTCACGACGGTGCGCCAGCCGGTCGCCGACAGCGGAGCCCGAGCCGCTGAATTGCTGCTCGACATGGTCGAAGGACGGCTCGACGAGCCCGTCCATGTTGTGATGCCGACCGAGCTGATCGTACGTGAGTCGTGCGGGGCGGTTCGGTCGGCGTCGACGAGTCTCACGCACGACTGACGAGGAGGAACGAAGAGGGTCTTGCCGGCACGACGATGCGAGCGCTCCCAACGGGTGCGCTCGTCAAGAGAGTGCTATACACCAATGGAGCGTCCCTGAATTGGGATTCGGAGAAGAGGAGAAACCAGGAATGAAACGACTCAGATGGCTTGCCGTCGTCTTTGCGTTTGCGCTGATTGCAACCGCGTGCGGCGGCGACGACGACACAGGCGGCGCCGACACGACGGCAGCCGGCGGCACCGACACGACGGCAGCCGGCGGCACCGACACGACGGCAGCTCCGTTGGACGAACCCGTCACGCTGCGAGTGCTCATCCACTCCCAGGAGCCGATGACCACGTTCGTCCAGGACTTCAGCCGCGACTTCGAAGCGGCCAATCCCGGCGTCACGGTCGACGTGGCCGTCGTCGGCGCCGACGACCTGGCCACCGTCACGCAGACCCGGCTGTCCGCCAACGACGTCGACGTGATCGACATGTTCGGGTTTGCCAACCCGGTGCAGGACTACATGGGCGGCGCAACGCCGCCGGCGTGGCAGACACTCATCGAGGCGGGGCTGCTGCTCGACATCACGGACGAGCCGTGGGTTCAGAACTACGACCAAGCCTCGATCGAGCAGGCCGGCACGTCCGACGGTCGGGTGTACTCCGTCAACCTCGGGCGCACGGTCTACGGCGGCATGTTCGTCAACAACGACCTGCTGGCCAGCGTCGGCGTCGACATCCCGACCACCTGGAGCGAATTGGTCAGCGTGTGCGACGCCGTCAAGGCCGCCGGCAACGAGTGCATGACCACCGGCGGCGCCGACGGCTGGCCTGTCTTCGTCGGCACGTATGGTCTGCTCGGGGCGCTGTATCCGGACCAAGAGGGCCTCGTCGAGGGGCTCTACACCGGCGCAGCGACGTGGGACGACGCCGACAGGGCCGTGTGGTGGGAGCGCGCCCAGACATACGCCCAGGACATGCTCGAGCCGGGTACCACCGGTCTTGCGCACGATGCGGCGACGTTCCGGTACGCGGCTGGTGACGTGGCGTTCCTGCCCACCGGTGCGTGGCAGGCCCCCAACCTGGAAGGCGAAGCCACCTTCGACTGGACGTACGTCCCCTTCCCGGGCAGCGACAACGCCGCGGACAACGAGCTCCTGTTCGGGAAGTACGACCAGGGCTGGTCCATTGCAGCCAACTCGCCGAACGTCGAGGTGGCCAAGGCCTACGTGGCTGCGTTCTCCGATCCGGCGAACTACCAGGAGTTCGTGAACGTGACCGGGTTCATCCCGACTCAGGACACGGCCACCCTGGACACCACCCTGGGGCAGGCACTTGCGCCGTACCTGGGGAACTACCGGGTTGGTTTCGAGCAGTACTGGGTGCAGCCGGCGGGCGCCGGACAGTGGGCCAACGGCTCGCAGGGCGCCTCGTGGTTCCAGCCGTTCAATGAGTGGGAAGATCCTGCAGCACTGGCGACGCAGGCTCAGATCGACCTGCAAGCTGCGTTGGACGCCCTCTAAGAAACCCGCTTCAGCCGGGGTGCAGGCGCTCCGCCGCCACAGGCGGGGAGCCTGCACCCCAGCCAGCCCGATTCGATCGGGGGAACAATGGCTCTCCAAGTCGTCAAGAAAAACTACCTATTCGGTCAAGGGCGTAAGCGGTGGGTGCCGTTGTTGCTGCTCCTCCCCGGCTTCGGACTGTATCTGCTGATCTCCTTTGGTCCCTCGTTGGCGACCGCCGTCTATTCCTTTACGGACGCGTCGGGCATCCGAGGTGCCCCGGTCAACTGGATCGGCTTCGAGAACTACGACGAGTTCTTGTTTCGAGGGCTTGCCTCTCGCGACAATCTCGCTGCGCTCCAGCGCACGTTGATCTTCATGGTCGTCGTCACCGCCGTCCAATTCACCCTCGGCCTCATACTGGCCCTGTTGCTGAATCAGAAGCTCAGGGGCCGAACGTTCTTCCGGACCCTGTTCTTCCTCCCGGTGATTCTGGGCGTGGTCATTCAGGGACTCATGTGGAAGCTGTTCCTCTTCCCCGGCGGTGGTCCCGTCGCTGAGGCCTTCGGGTGGCTTGGCATTCAATCGGAGTTTCTCGGCGGACAACCGAGTGAAGCCTTCGTCTGGGTGATGGTCGTCCAGATCTGGGCCAACGTCGGCATCACCATGGTGATCTTCCTGGCCGGCATGCAGACGATCGATGAAACTCTGTATGAAGCGGCCCGGATCGATGGTGCCGGAGGCTGGAACCTGTTCAAGAGCATCACCTGGCCCCAACTGACTCCTGCCATCAACACCAACTTCCTGCTGAACATCATCGGCTCGCTGCAGGCCTGGCAGCTCTTCCTGGTCCTCATCGGATACCGGCCCGGCACCCAGGTGCTCGGCTACCTCGTCTTCGCCGAGGGTTTTGGGCAGACGACGGGTTCCGTCAGTGGCGCCTTCCGGCAGGGATATGCAGCTGCTGCGTCGATCGTGCTGTTCTTCCTGGTGTTGGTTCTCGGCATGTCGGCCAACTGGTTCGTCCAGCGTAGAGAGAGGAAGTACCTCGGATGACTATCCCCGCAAAGGATGCGCCTGAGATGATTGTTCCGGCGCTGGACCTCGAGCCTCGCGTCATCGAGCGACCCGGGAAGGGCTTCCCGTGGGGCAAGCTCATCTCGTACGTGGTCTTGATCCTGTTCTCCCTCCTGTACCTCGCCCCGCTGTTCATGATCGTGAACGCATCGTTCAAGCCACTCTCGGAGTTCTTCAGGGATCCGATCAGCCTGGCGTCGAGCATCAACTTCGACAACTACACGAAGGCCTGGGAGCTCGCCAACTTCCCGCGCTACTTGCTCAATTCGGCGATCTACACGACGATCGCAACCGCGATCTTCGTCGCCACGTCGTTGTTCGTGGCCTTTCCCATCGCCCGCGGAATCATCAAGGGTGGCGGGACGATCTTGACGCTCTATGTCGTTGCGTTGTTCCTGCCGCCGGCGCTGATTCCTCAGTTCCAGCTGATCCTGAATCTGGGTCTCTACAACTCGCGGACGGGCTACATCTTGCTCTTCTTGGTCAACGCGATCGGGATGATCATCGTGGTGAACTACATCAAGTCGATCCCGCGGGAGTTAGACGAGTCTGCAGCGGTGGATGGCTGCGGCTATTTCCGGTTCGTGTGGTCGATCATTCTGCCGCTCATTCGCCCGGCGATCGCGACTGTCACAGTCCTGCATGCGATCGGCATCTGGAACGAGCTGATCCTGCCGACGATCTACCTGACCGACTCCAACCTCTACCCGATCACGCGCGGTCTGATCGTGTTCGAGGGTCAATACGGAAGCGACTGGCCGGCGCTGGCGAGTGCCGTGCTCATGCTGATGCTCCCCATGTTGATCCTCTTCATGTTCTTGCAGCGCTACATCATCGGCGGCCTGACGTCCGGCGCGGTCAAGGGGTAGTCGTGGAGCGATGGAGCCTCTCGCCGACGAAAGGCTGTGGTTCAGGCCTTCCTGAGGCGGGTCGAGGGGAAAGCAGGCAGTTTGATTGCTGCTGACACGGTGATGCAGAATCAGAGCACGGCGGATGCCGTCGTCATCACTGATCTCCAAGCCATCCTGACCCAGCCGGGTCGGTCGCGCCTCGTGATCGTCAAGGTGGTCACATCCGAGCCCGGGCTCTACGGGCTCGGATGTGCCACCTTCACCCAGCGCGTCTTCGCCGTGCAGGCTTTCGTCGAGCGCCACCTGAAGCCGTTCCTCATCGGGCGTGACGTGGATCGGATCGAAGAGATCTGGCAGATGTCAATGGTCAATGGGTACTGGCGCAACGGCCCCGTGGCCAACAATGGCATTGCCGGCGTGGACCAGGCGCTGTGGGACATCAAGGGCAAACGCGCCGGCATGCCCGTCTATCAGCTCCTCGGGGGGAAGAGCCGGGAGGCCGCTGCCGTCTACGCACACGCCGACGGCCGGGACCGGAGCGAGGTGGCGGATACCGCACAACATCTCGTGGACCAAGGCTTTCGGCACGTGCGCGTCCAGATGGGTGGCTACGGCGGGGACGCCTCGAAGCTGCATACGCCCGATGGGGCACCCGACGGCACCTACTTCGACCCGCGTGCGTACGGGCGGACAATGCTCGGCATGATCGACCACGTCCGCAGTGAGCTGGACGATCGAGTCGAGCTGCTGCACGACGTTCATGAGCGCCTCCATCCCATCGATGCCGTCCAGTTCGCCAAGGACGTCGAGCCGTACCGGCTGTTCTTCCTCGAGGACGCCTTCGCCCCTGAGGACATCGGCTGGTTCAGCACCGTGAGGGCGCAGTGCGCCACGCCGCTGGCGATGGGAGAGCTGTTCAACAACCCGCACGAGTGGCGTGGCTTGATCACTGAGCAGCTCATCGACTTCGTCCGGATGCACGTCAGCCAGATCGCCGGACTGACTCCGGCGCGCAAGGTTGCCTCGTTCGCCGACGTGTTTGGGATCCGCACGGCCTGGCACGGACCGAGCGACACGTCGCCCGTCGGCCACGCTGCCAACCTGCACCTCGAGATATCCGCGCCCAACTTCGGCATCCACGAGTGGTACCTCCCCTCCGACCTCGAGTACGAGGTGTTTCCCGGCATGCCCCGGGTGGAGGCGGGCTATCTCTATCCGAACGACCGGCCCGGCCTCGGCATCGACATCGACGAAGGGCTCGCCGCCCAGTTCCCGTGTGACGACCACGTCGTGGAATGGACGCAGACCCGGCTGCCCGACGGCAGCTCTGCCCGGCCATGAGTGCACTGCGCCGACGGTCGATCCGTTCGATGAGTGGCGGGCGAAGCGCGGTGCTCGCCCTTGCCTTGCTGCTCGCCTCCTCGGCGTGCGGCTCCGCGTCCTCCGGTGATGAGGACCGGACCGCTGCAGCAACGTCCACCCAAGGGGTTGCGACAACCTCGGCCCCCACGCCCGAGAGCACAACGACTGCTGCGCCTCCGACGACAACAACGACCATCGTTCCGCCGCCGCCGATTCCCGTCGACCCACCGGAGGGCTTCGAGCTCGTATGGAGCGACGAGTTCGACGGCGACACCATCGACCAGGAGAACTGGACGTACGACATCGGCGGCTGGGGCTGGGGGAACGGCGAGTCGCAGTACTACACCGATCGGCCAGAGAACGCCCGGCTGCAGAACGGTTTGCTGGTCATCGAGGGCCGCCAGGAGCGTTTCGAGGAGTCGTACTACACGTCCGCTCGTCTCAAGACCCAGGGCCTCCAGGAGTTCCAGTACGGCTATCTCGAGGCCCGCATCAAGGTGCCTGCCGGCCAGGGTATGTGGCCGGCCTTCTGGATGCTGGGTGCAGACTTCGGGCGAGACACGGAGAACCCCGACGACAGCAACTGGCCGTTCGTTGGCGAGATCGACATCATGGAGTTCGTCGGCAAGGAACCGATTCTCGCCTACGGCAATCTGCACGGTCCCGGATACTCCGGAGCGGGCAGCCTCGGGGCCACGTATCGACACGATGGACCGATCCCCGATGAGTTCCACACCTACGCGGTCGAGTGGGACGTCGACGGGATCCGCTGGTTCTTCGATGGTGAGCAGTACGGGGAGAAGAGCAGCGACATCGTGGACGACCGCTGGGTCTTCGACAAGCCGTTCTTCTTCATCCTCAACCTGGCGTTGGGTGGCACGATGCCGGGACCCATCGGCCTCGACGTGGAGTTCCCGCAGTACATGTACGTCGACTACGTCCGCGTCTACCAGCCGATCGACGGGGAATGAGCAAGTGACGAATCGACCACCGGTAGGGCCGCCAAGCGAGGGATCCGGCGGACGACGGAATCGGGCCTCGACAGTGAGCACAAGCGATCCGGCGAAGCTGCCGGCGGAAGGACAAAGGGGATGATCAACGTGATCATGAGGGAGAACAGGCGAGGCCGGTTCGTGGCACTGGCGCTGTTGCTGGCAGCGTCGATGCTGGTCTTGGTGCCAACGTCCTCTTTGGCGGTGCCCGATGCGGCAGGAACCGTCATCGACGACTTCAACGATAACGACACGTCAGACTGGGGGTTCTTCGGTGGCAACAACGCCGGCGGCGGCGGTGGCCCTCTCTCCGACCGGCCCTACGAAGGCACTGATTACTTCAGCACGGGCTGGGGTGGGCAGGGGAGCAACAGCGTCTTCTACGGCGGGGCGTTCAAGAACCTCGACAACGCAGCGCAGGTGACACCTCCCTCGGATCCGTGGTTCAACGTGTGGGTCCTCAACCAGAGCGACGCCACCGTCGACCAATACACCCTCGAGATCACCCTGCGAGAGGATCTCGACGGCAACGGGTGGACCGACGGCGCCGAGGACTCGTTCCGGCTCGACACCACGTTCTCTTCCGCCGAGTTCGATGATGAGTGGACGTTGATCAGCGCTCCGCTCGGCGCCTTCACCGACCTGTTCACCGGCGGCGACGGCACCTTCAACGGCGACCTCGACGAGATCGTCATCGTCATCGCCGGCGTGCAGGGCGCCAACCCATCCACCGTCGAGGTCGACTTCGACTACTTGGCTTTCAGCTCCGGCGGTCCGCTTGCGTTCGACGAAGTGCTGTTCGACGACATGGAGCACGGCGATCCGTTCGCAAACGGGTGGTTCTCCTTCGCCGGCAGCGTCGGGGGCGGCGGCATCAACGCCAACTCAGCCGATCTGCCGCCCGCCAACGGCGGCGCCTTCTCGCTCGAGACCGGATGGGGCTCCGGCGGCGTGCCCGGCTTCTACGGCGGCTTTGGGCGCACCAACCCGAGCGACCTGTCGGGTACCGACTACTTCAACTTCTGGATCAACCCCAACGGCGGCCAGGACTACACCCTCGAGCTCAACCTCCAGGAAGACGACAACTCGGACGGTGCGATCAACCCACCCGACGACGACGAGTTCCAGTACAACTGCGTCGTCTCTGCGGCCGGACCCTGCGCCACGAGCGGGGGCGGCTGGCAGCTCGTGTCAGTCCCGCTTGACGACTTCTTCGACGACAACTCGTTCTTGACCGGCGGAAACGGCGTGCTCGATCCGATACCGCCCGCACGCGGTGGCAACGGCGAGCTGATCAATGTGGTCATTGCCGTGATCGGCAACGACGGCAGCGACGTCAACTTCCGTACTGACTACTGGACGTTCACCGCCGAGCTGCCCGTTCTGCCCGCTCCGACAACCGTGATCGACGACTTCGAGAGTGGTGTGGCACCAGGCACCCCGTGCCCGGCGGGCGGGCTCCCGCTCGGTTTCTGCACGTTCAACGGCGCAGGCAGCTCGGTCGTCATCTCCAACCCCGCGACGCCACCCGCACCGACTCTGCCGGCCGTGGGTACGCCCAACAGCGTGCTGCAGATGGATGTCGACGTGACCTCGTTCGCCGGGTTCATCCACGGCTTCACGAACTCGTCGATGGACACGTGGCTCCCGCAGGACTGGTCGACCAGCGAGGGCTTCTCGCTGTGGTTCCACGGCAACAGCTCTGGAACCACGGTGTTCATCGACATCCTCGACAACCGCAATCCAGGGTCCACCACCGACGACGCCGAGCGCTGGACGGTCGACTTCGTAGACGATTTCACCGGCTGGCAACTGCTGGAGTTCCCCTTCTCGAGCTTCGTCCGCAAGGACGTCGGCAACGGCGCCCCCAACGACGGGTTGAACCTGTTCGAGATGCACGGTTACGCCATCGGGACGCTGGGTACCGGCGGACCGCAGACCTATTACGTCGACGAGGTGAGCCTGTACGGTGTCGCCGAACCGCCTGCGCTGGCCGTCAACTTCGCTCTCACGGAGACGGACATCCTGGAAGGAACGACGGGTGATGTCGGGGTCAAGCTCAACCGGCCGATGGGTCCTGACGACCCGGCCCAGGTCAGCATCGACTACACGACGGAGCCGGCGAGCGCCGTGCCCGGCGAGGACTACACCCCCACCAGCGGCACGCTGACCTTCGACAACGGTGGACCGAGTGAGCTGACCTTCCCGGTCGAGACGTTCGACAACAGCAAGTTCGCCGGGGACAAGCGGATCATCCTGCGACTCTCCAACCCGGTCGATGTCGAGCTCGGGGCGCAATTCCAGGCGGCCGTGCGCATCGAAGACGACGAGCAGTTCGACCCCGACCTGCTGGACGACTTCGAGCAGGGTGCTTTCCTGTGGGACACCGAAGGCCCCGCGGAGCTCGACGCAGTCCGGACCGAGAGCAGCGATGCCGACGCACGTCCGGGCCAGGACGCCGTCGAGAACGTCGGCGTGGCGACGCTCCCGCGCAGCGTCGACATCAATGTCGAGGGCGCAGTGTGCAACCAGGGCAACGGGGTCATCCCCGTGCAGCTCCTGAGCACGCCCGACTTCGACGCCACGACCGTCGACCATACGACGGTCACCCTCGGTGACGCCTCGGAGACCCACGTCGACAAGAAGACGGGTCTTGCCAAGCGGCATGAGGAGGATGTCGACGGCGATGGCGATACCGATCTCGTGTTCCACTTCCGGTTCAACGAGACCGGCTTGCCCTGCAACCCCGACGTGGTGCCGTTCAACGGAGCCACCTACGACGGGCAGGCGATCACCGCCGGCGGCTCGGATGCGGCGCTGGTGCGCGACTTCCCGATCGGGCAGGACTGGACCGGGACCGAGAGCCTCTCGTTCTGGTACCGCGGCGCCGGCGGCGGCGAGGAGATCACCGTCACGCTCAAGGACAACCGCGCCCCCGACCCCGGCCCGTCGGGATGGACGCTGGCGTGGAGCGACGAGTTCGATGGCCCTGCGGGGGCGCCACCCGACCCGGCCAACTGGAGCTACGAGATCGGCGACGGCACCGTCAACGGAATCCCCGGATGGGGCAACTCCGAGTTGCAGTACTACACGGACGACCCGGCCAACTCGTCCACGGACGGCAGCGGCAACCTCGTGATCACCCTCGACGAAGCCGACCCGTCACTCCAGTGCTACTACGGTCCGTGCGAGTACGCCTCGGCCCGCCTGATCACGCATCACAAGGCCGAGTTCGCCTACGGGCGCATCGAGTCGAGGCTGCGGGTGCCGGACGGCGGCGACGGACTGTGGCCGGCGTTCTGGAGCCTCGGCACCGATATCACCTACAACCCGTGGCCGGCTGCGGGCGAGATCGACTTCATGGAGTACGTCAGCCGTCTCCCGAACGAGATCTTCGGCACGATCCACGGCCCCGGGTACAACGGAGGCAATGCGTTCGGCGACATCTACGACTTCGGCGAGCCGGTGTACAACAACTACCACACGTTCACCGTCGAGTGGGAGCCAAATCTCATCACGTGGTACGTGGACGGCATTCAGTACCACCAGGCCGAGCCGTCCGACGTGCCGGGGCCGTGGGTGTTCGAGAAGCCGTTCTACCTGTTGCTCAACTTCGCCATCGGTGGCAACTTCGGTGGCCCGGTCGATCCCGCGAACACGTACCCGCAGGAGTACCTGGTCGACTACGTCCGGGTCTATCAGGGTCCCGATACCGCCGAGCGGTTCGAGGCCACCTTCACCGACAGCTCGACGGGCTGGCAGCAGGTGTCGATCCCGATGACCGACTTCGTCCGCAGCGCCGACCAGCCGGCCGGCGCCCCGAACGACGGGCTCGGCCTCGACGAGGTCTGGGGCTACGGCTTGGCCTTCCCCAACGGCACGGCCAGCGGTGAGGCCCGCATCGACTTCGTCCAGCGGGTTCCCGTCCCGCCCCCGACCGAGTTGGTGGTGACCAACCTCGACGACAGCGGGCCCGGCTCGCTGCGTGAGGCGCTGGCTCTCATCGCCGACGACGGCACGATCACGTTCGTTGCCGGCCTCGCCGGTGGGACGCTGACGCTGACGTCCGGCCAGCTCACCATCGACAGCTCGGTCACGGTCGACGCCTCTGGCGCTGCCCCTGTCACGATCAGCGGCGGCGGTGCGTCACGGGTGCTCCAGGTCCAAGCTGACGCCGTGGTTTCCATGAACGATCTCGTCATCCGTGATGGTGTAGCTGCGCCACAGGGTGGAGGCATCCTCAACTACGGCGACCTGAGCCTCGAGCGGGTCATAGTGACCGCCAACACCGAGAACAGCTCCGGTCCGGCGAGCTTCGAGCTCGGCGGCGGCGGCATCTACAACGGTGATGGCGCCGTGCTGAACCTGACCGACAGCACGGTCAGTGACAACACGTCGTTCAATCAGCCAGCGGGCGGGATCTACGGGTTCTTCAACTCGACGATCAACATCACCCGCAGCACGGTGTCCGGCAATCTGTCCGGCGACGTCGCCGGCGGTCTGCGGTCCCTGGGCAACTCGACGGTCGTCAACAGCACGTTCAGCGGCAATACGTCGACCGCGTGGCACGGGGGTGGCATATTCCACACCGACGGCGAGCTCACTGTGACCAACTCGACGTTCGCCGAGAACGTGGCTCCGGCGGGCACCGCCTCGGGCATCCTCGTTGCGACGTTCGGCGCAGCGGCCAACGCAACGCTGACCAACAACGTGTTGGCGGGCTTCGGTGGCGCCTTCGCCTGTGCGATCGAGGGCGGCGGTGCGGCGACGATCACGTCGGGCGGATCGAACGTCATCAGCGATGGATCGTGCAACCCGAATGGGACCACCGACCAATCGAATACCGATGCGCTGCTTGGCCCCCTGGCCGACAACGGTGGGCCCACGCTGACGCATGCGCTGCTCGCCGGCAGCCCGGCGATCGATGCAGCAGACGCCGCCGTCTGCCCGGCGACCGACCAGCGCGGTGTCACGCGCCCGCAGGGTGCGGGGTGCGACGTGGGAGCGTTCGAACTCGAGTGAGGTCCTCCGCTCGCTCGTGCATGAGCTCCGGCCGGTTCCTCCGGCCGGAGCCCATCCCTTCGCTACAAGGAGATGCCTGAGGTGACGGCGCGAGCGATCGAGCACATCGCAAGGATGACGCTCGCCGAGAAGATCGGTCAGATGACGCAGGTCGACAAGGGCAGCATCACACCGGCCGAGGTCGCAGACCACGGCATCGGCTCGATCCTGAGCGGGGGCGGCGGCAACCCGCCGACCAACGATGCCTCGTCGTGGGCAGCCATGGTCGATTCGTTCCTCGAGGCGGGCAGGGAGAGCCGGCTCGGTGTGCCGCTCCTCTACGGCGTCGATGCGGTGCATGGCCACAGCAACGTGAGGGGGGCGACGATCTTTCCCCACAACATCGGTCTCGGGGCCACCGGCGACGCCGACCTCGTGCGTCGAATCGGCAGAGCCACTGCGCTCGAGATGGCGGCGACCGGGGTGCGGTGGACGTTCGCCCCGACGGTCGCCGTCCCGCATGACATCCGCTGGGGGCGTACGTACGAGGGCTTCGGTCGCGACCCCGCCCTGGTCTCCCGGCTCGGGGCGGCCATGGTCGAAGGTCTGCGAGGTGGGTCGGGGGACGAGGTTCCGGTTCTCGCCTGTCTCAAGCACTTCGTCGGCGACGGTGGGACGACGTGGGAGTCGGTCACACGTGCGCCTTGGGTCGATTGGTGGGACGGCTGGGGCCCTGACTGGCGGATCGACCAAGGAGACCTGCGGGTTTCCGAAGAGGTGTTGCGGTCCGTCCACCTGCGGCCCTACATCGCGGGGATCGCCGCCGGCGCAGGCACGGTCATGGCGTCGTACAGCTCGTGGCACGGGGACAAGATCCACGGCCATCGGCGCCTTCTCACGGATGTGCTGAAGGGCGAGTTGGCTTTCGATGGGTTCGTCGTCACCGACTGGATGGGCCTCGACCAGCTCGCACCGAGTTACGACGAGTCCGTCGTGGCTGCCGTCAACGCCGGCATCGACATGGTGATGGTCCCTTTCGACTTCGCACGTTTCATCGACGCGACAACTCGGGCGGTCGCGAACGGTCGCATACCCGTGGAGCGCATCAACGATGCCGTACGGCGAATCCTGACCGCAAAAGCGTCCATCGAGCCAACGCGTGGCGCACCGGATCGCCCGCCACTGGCCGTTGTCGGCGCCGCCGAGCACCGTGCCGTCGCCGCCGAGGCGGCGCGCCGCAGCGCGGTGTTGCTCGCCAACAACGGCACGCTCCCGCTGAAGCCGGTGCCCGCGTTGCTGGATGTCGCAGGTGTCGCCGCCGACGACATCGGACTGCAATGCGGTGGTTGGACGGTGGAGTGGCAGGGAGCGGCGGGACCCATCACGAAAGGCACGACGCTGCGTGAGGCCCTCGAGGCCGCGGTGCCTGGTGTTCGGTTTGCGGCAGATGGGCGCTTTCCCGGCGGAGAATCGGCGGAGGTCGGTGTCGTGTGCGTCGCCGAAGATCCGTATGCGGAAGGACCCGGCGACCGCGCCGTCCCCACGGTTCGGGAAGAGGATCGGATCGTGTTCGAGAGGATGCGGGCGAGGTGCGATCGCTTGGTGCTGGTGATCTTCTCAGGTCGACCGCTCGTCGCTCCCGATGTACTCAGCCGCGCCGACGCCGTTGTTGCTGCATGGCTTCCAGGCACCGAGGCCACCGAATTGCCGGGCCTGCTCCTCGGCCGCTTTCCGTTCGAGGGGCGGACGCCCCAGCCGTGGCCTCGCGCCGCAGCCGACCTCGACAGACCCGATGCCGCACCGCTGTATCCGGCGGGGCATGGCCTCGCAGTTGGTTGCGCCGCCTCCGACCTCGACGTCGCCGTGCGGCCGGCGGACCCAGGGGCGGCGACACCATGAGCGCTTCGCAGACCCCGAACCTGGGAGATCTCGACGAAGGTCTCGTCGAGATCGACGGGGTAGGGCACTACGTCATCCCCGACGTGACTCAGATGGCCCCGTTCCTGATGAGCATCGTGAGCGACTCGGATCACTGGCTTTTCGTATCGAGCAGCGGAGGGCTCACGGCGGGGCGACGTGATGCGGCCAACGCACTCTTCCCATACGAGACAGACGACCGGCTGCATCTGGCTGCAGGCATCACCGGCCCGGTGACGGTGATGAGGGTGCGCAATGGGGCCGCTGAGACGTTGTGGGAGCCCTTCGACCGATGCCACCCGCCCGGCTCACGGAGGTCCATAGCCAAGACGGTGGTAGGCGACAGCGTGCTGTTCGAGGAGTTGAACGAGGAACTCGGCCTCGTGTTCGGCTATCGCTGGTCGACGAGCGAGGTCTTCGGGTTCATTCGCACCTCGCATCTTCGCAACGTCGGGGCCGGCCTCGTCGAGGTCGACCTGGTCGACGGGCTGCTCAATGTCCTCCCGTACGGGCTGGACCCCCCCACCTACCGGACGCGCAGCAACCTCACGAACGCCTACAAGCGGAGCGAGATCGTCGACGATCGTCTGAGCCTCGCCCTGCACACGCTCGAGGCGCTCATCGTGGATCGAGCGATGCCTGCGGAGGCGTTGCGGGCGACGGTCACCTGGTCGTCGGGCCCTCCGGGCGCCGTCACGACCATCGATAGCAGGGCGGCGGCGCTCCGGTCGGGACGATACGACCCCCCGTCGGGCTGCTGACCGGCCGGCCTGGGGCGCATTTGGTGACGGCGAGACTTGCTTTGGATCCAGGCACCACGACCTCGTGGCACATCGTTGCGGATGTCGCCAAAGACCACGGCGCCGTGACTGGCCTGCGGCGCCGGCTTGCGTCGAGCCCCAACATTGCAGCCGAGCTGGACGATTCGGTGCGTACCGGAAGGCGCCAACTCAGAGGCGCGGGTCGCCGCAGCCGACGGGGTCCAGCGGACAGGTGACGACCGTGCCTCCACCCACCACTTCGCCAACGTCCTGTTCAACGTCATGCGGGGAGGCGTGTTCTCCTCCGGGTACCGGATCCGCTCGGCGGACTTCGCCGACTTCGTGGCCAAGCGCAACCGGCCTCTTGCCGCCACGTGCTCCATGATGCTGGCGTCGTTGCCGCAGGACATCGAGCGCAGTGACCTGATCGTCCATGCGGCCGCGACCGGCAACCCAGATCTGGAGCGTCTCGCCACTGAATACCTTCCGCTCAGCTTCTCCAGGCGGCACGGTGACCCGAGCAGGCCGTGGAACCAGTTCTCGATTCAGGTCAAGGATGACGACGGCAAACCGGCGCTCCACTACGAGGGGAACTGGCGCGACATCTTCCAGAACTGGGAGGCGCTCTGCCGGAGCTTCCCGGAGTACCTGCCCGGGGTCATCTCGCTGTTCGTCAACGCATCCACGCCAGACGGCTTCAATCCTTACCGCATCACGAGCGACGGCATCGAGTGGGAGGTTCCGGAGCCGGACGATCCATGGAGCAACATCGGCTACTGGGGCGACCATCAGATGGCGTACTTGCTCCCACTGCTCGAAGCAGCCGATCGACTCACCCCCGGCGCCATTGCCGGCCTGGTGAACCGCCCGCTGTTCGCGTACGCAGACGTGCCCTACCGCCTCGCCCCCTACGAGGAGATCGTGGCCGATCCCCATTCGACGATTCGCTACGACGCAGAGGCTGCGGAGCGAACCGCCGAACGGGTCGCCGCCGTCGGCGGTGATGGCAAGCTGCTGTGGGACCAACACGGCAGTGTCCACTCGGTGACGCTCCTCGAGAAGCTCCTCGTACCGGCGCTCGCCAAGCTCTCGAACTACGTGGCGGGCGGCGGCATCTGGATGAATACCCAGCGGCCCGAGTGGAACGACGCCAACAATGCACTCGTGGGTTACGGGCTGTCGATGGTCACGCTCTCGTTCCTGCGGCGATATCTGGCGTGGCTTGGGTCGACATGCAGCCGTCTCGATGGTGAGACGGTGCTCGTGTCGACGGAGGTCGCTTCGTGGCTCGACGAGGTGACGGGCATTCTACGCCGCCACCCAACGCTCACGGAGTCCCAGGTCACCGACCGAGACCGCAAGACGCTCCTCGATGAGCTCGGGCAGTCATTCTCGGACTACCGCTCGGAGGTCTACGCGTCAGGGTTCACCGGGACCTCGGACATCGCTGTGGCTTCCGTCGCCGACCTCTGTGCGGTGGGGATCGCCCACCTCGACGCAACGATCCGGCACAGCCGGCGGCCCGACGGCCTCTACCACTCGTACAACGTGATCGGCTTTCCTCCGGACGGCTCGGGTGCCTTCGTGCGCCACCTCGACGAGATGCTGGAGGGCCAGGTCGCGGTGCTCAGCTCGGGATTGCTGGATGCGGTGGACAGCGCAGATGTCGTGGATGCGCTGTTCGCCAGCTCGCTGTACCGCGACGACCAAGCCAGCTTCATGCTCTATCCCGAGCGCCGTCTTCGATCGTTCTGCGACAAGAACGTGATCCCGGACACACTCATCGCCGGCAACCCACTCCTCACCGCGCTCGTTGCGGCGCAGGAGACCAGCATCGTCACGACGGACCTCGACGGAGTGCATCACTTCCACGCTGACTTCGCGAATGCGGCTTCCCTCGAAGGTGCGCTCGACCGGCTCGAGGCTGAGGAGCGATGGCACGAGCTGGCGGCGGCGAACCGGAGCGACGTTCTCGACGCCTATGAGGTGGTGTTCGATCACCATTCCTTCACCGGCCGCTCGGGCACGATGTACGCCTATGAGGGCCTGGGCTCCATCTACTGGCACATGGTGTCCAAACTGCTGGTTGCGGTGCAGGAGTGCGTCGTCGTCGCACACCGCAGCGGCGCAGCCAACGAGGTGATCGATCGGCTTCGCCGCAGCTACTACCGCGTGCGAGCAGGGATCGGGTTCAACAAGCGTGCTGCCGAGTACGGCGCATTCCCCATCGACCCGTACAGCCATACGCCCAGCGGGGCCGGTGCCCAGCAACCAGGCATGACCGGGCAGGTGAAGGAAGAGATCCTCACCCGTCCCGGCGAGCTGGGAATCTGGGTTGGCGAAGGAGAGCTGCGCTTCGACCCGATCCTGCTGCGCCGTCGCGAGTTGCTCACCGGCGAGGCGCAGTGGCAGCTTCTCGCGGTCGACGGGACTCCGCAGACCGTCACGCTCCGTCCTGGATCAGCCGCGCTGACCGTATGCCAGGTGCCCGTGATCATCTCCGTGGCCGACGCCGAGGCTGCGGTCACTGCTGTGTTCAGCGACGGACGGGCCGATCCCGTCGCCGGAACGGGGCTCGGCCGCGAGCTGAGCCGGCACGTCTTCGGTCGTACCGGTGCAGTCAGCCGAATCGAGGTACGTTTCTCCGCGGCGGACGTGACCCTCGAGTAGCTTGGTCGACCTCCTGCGCCTCTCCGCGTTCAGTTCATGGTTCCAGCCAGATCGGTGTCTCCCTCAAGTCGACGATGCTGCCGTCTTTGGCAGATTCGTTGTACAGGATCAGCTCACCTAGCTGGCGGCGGTCGACGTCGAACGGCACCGAGAACGAGAACTCCAAGAACTCTGGACCGGCGCCGCCGCCGGTGATGAAGCCCTCAGCGAGCGGGAGCCCGTCGTCATCTGTCAGGGTGTAGAGGAATGTCGCTTCGAACGCTCGGGACCATCCGGTGACCTCCACAGGACTCTCGACAAACTGCCACCACGCCGGCGACGTTGCGAGCAGCTCCGGCATCACGCCCGTGTCGAAGAAGAACGCGGGATCGAGACCGCCCGATATGTCGACGCCCTCCGATGAGAAGAGCGTCACCGGGACACCGTCGAGCTCGAGCATCACCTCGTCGACGTCGTCGTACTGGACGAGCGTGAACGTGAGCTGGCCCAGCCGGGAGAGCATCGAGAACGAACCGCCCCCGTCGTCGAACGTCCCCGAGAGGTCGACGGTGGCGACCCCGCCAACGATGGTGAGGTCGAGGAGCACCGTGCCGTCGGGGATCGCCGTCGAGAAGGCGGGGGTCTGCGCGTTCATCTCGTCGTCTGTTGGTCCGGCGAGGAGCTGGGCTACCGCAGTATCCGGCGTCGCCGTGCCCATCGGCACGTACCGAGCCACGGCCACGAGGTAAGGCCCCGTCTGCACAGGCTGATCGACCATGAAGAACGGGGTGACGAACGCCGCCGTTGCCACGGAGGGCGGCGTGAGGGGCGTCAACCCGAGCGCCCTGCCCAGGAACGACGCCATCTGATCGCGGTAGACGGGGTCAGTTGGGCAGAACTCCGTGTTGGCGGGCGGGTTGCAGCCGAGCGTCACGCCGGCGGCAGCCAGCGCCTCGATGTCGGTCTCGAAGATCGAGCCGTCATCGTCGGTGAAGCGGTTGTCGGCGGGGTCATCGTCCACGTAGCCGAAGGCTCGGGTCAGGAAGGCCGCCATCTGGCCGCGAGTCATCGTTGCGTCGGGGCAGTAGTTGGTGTTGAGCGGCGGGTTGCATCCTCTCGTGACGCCGAGTGAAGCGAGCACGTCGATCTGATGCTCGTGAACGTTGCCCTCGTCGTCGGCGAAGGCGTTGGGGACGTTCATCTGAACCGGGCCCAGCGTTGCGAGGGCGCGCACCACGAACGATGCCGCCTGCGCCCGGGTGACCGGCTGGCGTGGGCAGTAGGCATCGTTGGCCGGTGGGTTGCAGCCCTTGGTGATGCCGAGCTCGGCGATCGCTTCGATGAACCCTTCGTGGATGTTGCCGTCGTCGTCGTTGAACGTCCCGCTCGGGGTGACCGGCGCGGCTGCTGCGATGCCGGCCAGCGGGAGAATCAGGCAGGCGGCCATCACCAGCACAGCGATGGAGCGAAGGGAGAACGGGGGTCGTCGCATAGTGACCTCCTGGTCGCGACTGTTGTTCCCAACCATCGTGCCACAGCCACGCATGTGCGGATATGGGGTGTCTCCTCCGCCTGTCGAGGTCCGGCGGGCTCAGTCGAAAGCGTGCTCGATGAGCCGGCGCTGCTCGCGAATGTGGGTCTTTGCGTTCCCGGTTGCCGGGCTGGCCGACTCCCTGCGGTAGATGCCGCGGCTCGACCGTCCTGCCTCGACGAACAGGTAGCGCGACATGAACCGCCACGCCCCCATGTTGGCCGGCTCCTCTTGGGCCCACACCAACTCGGCGTCACCGTACGGTGCCAGCACCTTTTCCAGAGTGTCGGCCGGGAACGGATAGAGCAGCTCGACGCGTACGAGGGCGACATCGTCGATCTCGTGTTTCGCCCGATGGTGGGCAAGGTCGTAGTAGACCTTGCCCGCACACATCACGACCCGCCTGGCACCTGCCGTGACGGTTTCGTCGGGGATGACGGGAAGGAAGGCGCCGTCGCTCAACTCCGGGTGCGGGCTGAAAGACTCGCGGGTGCGCAGCAGCGACTTGGGTGTCATCACGATCAGCGGCCGCTTCTCCGGGTGGAGGGCCTGAAGTCGCAGCAGGTGGAAGTACTGCCCCGCTGTGCTCGGCACGACGATGCGCATGTTGTCTTCGGCTGCGTTCTGCAGGAAGCGTTCGAGGCGGGCGCTCGAATGCTCCGGTCCCTGCCCTTCGAAACCGTGGGGGAGCAGCAGGACGACGCCGCTCGTTTGGTTCCACTTGTCCATGCCGGATGCGAGGAACTGGTCGATGACGACTTGGGCGCCGTTGACGAAGTCGCCGAACTGCGCCTCCCACAGCACCAGCGCATCGGGAGCGGCGACCGAATAGCCGTACTCGAAGCCCATCGCAGCGAACTCCGAGAGAAGGCTGTCATAGATCTTGATCGGCGCCTGCTCCGAGTGGAGGTGCTGGAGCGGCGTGTACTCGTTCTCAGTCTCGTAGTCGACGAGCACGGCGTGTCGATGGGAGAACGTGCCACGCTGCGAGTCCTCGCCGGCGAGGCGGATACGCCGCCCCTCGAGGGAGAGCGTCCCGAAGGCGAGCGCCTCAGCGAGCGCCCAGTCCACGAACCCTTCGGCGAAGAGGCGGGTCTGGTCGTTGAGCAGTTTGCCTATCTTCGGGTGGGTCGTGAACCCGTCCGGGAGCTCGCGAAGGCTCGACTCGATGGACGCCAGCCGTGCTGCCCCGACCTTCGTGACGATCGGCGTGGTTGACGGGCCGTGAGGCTCGAGCGGTCGCGGCACCACGTCGCGCGCTGCTGCGAGGGCGCCATCCAGCACCGAGCGGTACTCGGCGACGATCTCGGCGACCTGGTCCTCGGTGAGCACGCCCTCGGACACGAGCCTCTCGGCGTAGACCTCGAGCACCGACGGGTGCCGGTCGATCAGCTTGTACATCTTCGGCTGCGTGTACGTGGGCTCGTCGCCCTCGTTGTGGCCGAGCCTGCGATAGCACACGAGGTCGATCACGACGTCCTTGTGGAAAGCCTCCCTGAATCCGAATGCCATCTTCGCCATCCGGATCACAGCTTCCGGATCGTCGCCGTTGACGTGGAAGATCGGCGCCTGCACGGCTTTCGCGACATCGGTGGCGTAGAAGCTGGATCGAGCATCGCGAGCAGAAGTGGTGAACCCCACCTGGTTGTTCACGACCAGGTGGACCGTCCCGCCGGTTGAATAGCCCTGCAGCTGGGACAGGTTCAGCGTCTCGGCGACGACTCCCTGCCCGGAGAAGGCGGCGTCGCCGTGGATGAGCACGGGGAGGACGATGTCTTCGGCCCCGAGACCCCGCATGTCCTGTTTTGCGCGGGTGACACCCTCGAGTACGGGATCCACAGCCTCGAGATGGCTCGGGTTGGCCACCACCTCGACGGCCATCTTGCGCCCGTCCCTCGTGACGTGCTCGCCTCGCGCCCCGAGGTGATACTTGACGTCGCCGGAGAACCCGGCGTCCTCTTCCGGATCGTCGTGACCGACGAACTCGCGAAAGATCATCGGCAGCGGCTTGTGGACGATGTTGGCGAGGACGTTGAGCCTGCCGCGATGCGCCATGCCGAGCACGACCTCCTCGATGCCGAAGTCGGCAGCCGTGTTCAGCAGGCCGTCGAGCAGCGGAATGAACGACTCTGCTCCCTCGAGGCTGAACCGCTTGGCGCCGAGGAACTTGGTGTGCAGGAACCGTTCGAACGTCTCCGCCTCGGTGAGCTTGCGCAGCAGCCGTATCTGCTCCTCGTTGCGGAACGGCTCCTGGCGTATCTCGGCGTGCTGCTGGATCCAGAGCTTCTGGTCCGGCTCCTGGATGTGCATGTACTCGATGCCAGACGTCCGGCAGTAGGCATCGCGCAGCAACCCGAGGATCTCACCGAGTGCCATGCGGGTACGGCCCGCCAGCCCTCCGGTTGCGAACTCCCGCTCGAGGTCCCAGATGCTCAGCCCATAGGTGAGGGGATCCAGCTCGGGGTGGATGTTCGGCGGCTTCTGGCGCAGCGGGTCGAGGTCGGCGATCAAATGGCCACGTACCCGGTAGATGTTGATGAGCTGGAACACCCTGGCCTGCTTCTCGGCCCATTGCTGGCTTCCGGGAGGCGGATTGGCGTCGACGGCCCATCTCGCCGGCACGTAGGGGATGCGCATCGACCGGAAGACGTCGTCGTAGAAGCCGTCGTCGCCGAGCAACAGCCGGTGGATGCGGCCGAGGAACATGCCGCTCTCGGCGCCCTGGATGATGCGGTGGTCGTAGGTGCTGGTCATCGTCACCGTTCGCCCGATGCCCGCTCCGGCGAGCGTCTTCGGATCCGAGCCCTCGTACTCCGGGGGGTAGCCGATGCGGCCGACCCCGATGATGACTCCCTGCTCGGGCATCAGACGGGGGACCGATTGCACGGTGCCTACAGTGCCTGGGTTGGTGAGCGTCGCCGTCGTTCCTGCGAAGTCGTCGGGGGTGATCGTGCCGGCCCGTACCCTGCTGACCGTCGCTTCGTAGGCCTCCCAGTACTCACTGAAGATCATCTCGTCCACGTTCTTCAGGTTGGGGACGAGCAGCGTGCGGCCTCCGCCTCGCTTCGGCATGTCCATCGCGAGCCCGAGGTTGATGTGCTGGTAGGCAACGCGGTTGGGCACCCCGTCGATCTCGCGATACGCCGCATTCATCGACGGAAATTCACTGAGTGCTCGCACGACGGCCCACCCGATGAGATGCGTGAAGCTGACCTTGCCGCCGTCGGGGCGCCGGCTCAGCTGGTTGTTGAGAATTCGGCGGTTGACCTCCAGCAACTTGGCGGGGAACGTCCGCACGGATGTCGCCGTTGGGAGCTCGCGGCTGGCGTCCATTCGCTCGGCGATCACTGCGGCAGCGCCTCGCAGCACTTCCTCGTCCTCGTTCTCCGACCCGGCCGGCGGTGCGGGTGTCGCCGGTGCGGTCGCGGGGTCGGCCGCCGGAGATGCCGGCAGGCGCGACGTGGTGACGGCTGGGTTGGCTGTGGGGGTGCGGATCGGCGACGGCTCCTGTTGCACGGGAGCGGAGTGTGACGGTTGAACCGTCGTCTCGCCGTTGCCGTCTGGAGACGCGGACAGCGCCGCAGTGGTCGTCGGCGTGACAGCGACATTCACCCCGCCCTCGAAGTAGGTGCGCCATGCGTCGCTCACCGAGGAGGGCGACGCCTGGTAGCGCTCGTACATCTCCTCGACGATCCAGGCGTTCGATCCGAAGTCCTCGGGTGCAGGGTTGGCATCGTTCGGCATGCCGTCATCGTACCCGGACCTCCCGCCGCCGCCCCCCCGACCGGCTGGGCGACCTCGGTGGGAGCTGACGATGAATGCGCAGGGCCGTCCTTCGATGGCCCGGTGTGGGCTCGTATGCGGAGCGCTTGATGCGGCGAAGGGCGCCGGGACGACGGCTCGCCTCGCCGGCATGATCCCTCTCGCATCGCTGCGCTCTGCGATCCCCGACCGGCTTCGGGTTGCCCGAGGAGGATGATCCAGAACCCTCCCGTCGTGCTCCTTCCTCACTCGGTCGGTTGTCAAACGAACACAATGGTTGACGGGGTGCGCCGCTATCCCGGTCACGCTCGCGACGGAAAGGGTCTCGCTGATCGTGATCCCTCCGGCGTTCCCCGACGGATGACGAACCGCCGTCCGCCGTCGAGGCCGTCGAGACCGGTAGATTTCGGTCTTCGCGTTCGATCGAGGTGTGATGGCAGAGCCGATCGTGATGGTGGTTGAGATCCCCCGGGGCAGCCGCAACAAATACGAGATGGACCACGAGACCGGCGAGGTGTTCCTCGACCGGATGCTCTTCACGGCGACCCGCTACCCGGCGGATTACGGATTCATTCCCCACACGCTCGCGGAAGACGGCGACCCGCTCGACGTCTTGGTGCTCGTCGGTGAGCCGACGTTTCCGGGATGCCGCATTCGTGTTCGCCCCATCGGGGTGTTCCTGATGGAGGATCAGGGTGACCCGGACCACAAGGTCATCGCCGTGCCGGACGAGGATCCGCGATGGGACGACTTGCGCGACGTCGACGACATTCCTCGTCTCCTCCGCCTCGAGCTCCAGCACTTCTTCTCGGTCTACAAGGACCTCGAGGACAAGAAGACGGCGGCGCTGGGGTGGAGTGGTGCAGACGACGCCAGGCGCATCATCGCGGCGGCACGTGCGGCATACACGGTCGGCTGACCTGGCAGCATGAACCGCGTCAGCAGGGTGAAGAGTGTCGTCCTCGGCAGGCGGCTCGCCACCCGGGAGGCCGAAGACCAGCTGCTGCCGAAGCGCTATGCCCTCCCGGTGTTCGCATCGGATCCGCTGTCCTCGGTTGCGTATGCGACCGAGGAGACCATGCTCGTGCTCGCCCTTGCCGGAACGGCAGCGTTTCATCTGATCACTCCGGTGAGCTTTGCGGTGGCGACCCTCTTGGTGATCGTCGTCGTGTCCTACCGGCAGACGATCCATGCCTATCCAAGCGGCGGCGGGGCGTTCATCGTGGCCTCGGAGAATCTCGGCCTCAAGGCTGGGACGGTTGCCGCCTCATCGCTGCTCGTCGACTACACGCTCACGGTTGCGGTGTCGGTTGCGGCTGGTGTGGCGGCGATCACGTCGGCGCTGCCTGCGCTGCTCCCGTACCGCGAGGTGATCGCCCTCGCGTTCATCGTTCTGCTCACCGTCGCCAACCTGCGGGGCGTTCGTGAGGCGTCTCGCCTGTTTGCGGCCCCCACCTATCTCTTCGTTGCGACGGTGTTCGCCCTGCTCGCCGTGGGGTTCATCGAATGTGCGGACGGTTCATGCCCGCAAGCGACCACTGCCGGCCTCGAGATCCAGGCGGAGTTGTCGGCGGTGACGTTGTTCCTCGTGCTGCGAGCCTTCGCCTCGGGTGCGACGGCACTCACGGGGGTGGAGGCCATCGCCAACGGAGTCCAGGCCTTTCGCCAGCCAAAGAGCCGGAATGCCATCGTCACTCTCACCATCATGGGCGCCATCGCCATCGCGATGTTTCTCGGGATCTCGACGCTCGCACGCCTGTTCAACGTCAGGGCCACGGCTGAAAACGTCGACACCTACGGCACGGTGTTGTCGCAGATCGGTCGGGCCGCGTTCGGCGAAGGATTCGGCTTCTGGCTGCTCCAAACGGCTACGGCTGCGATCTTGGTGCTCGCCGCCAACACCGCGTATCAGGATTTCCCGCGGCTGTCGGCGATCCTCGCCGATCACAAGCTCCTGCCTCGGCAATTCCGCAACAGAGGCGATCGCCTCGTGTTCTCGAACGGCGTCATCACCGTTGCGGTCCTCGCCTCTCTGCTCATCGTGGCCTTTGGTGGCGAGGTCAGCCGGCTGATCCAGCTCTACGTTGTCGGCGTGTTCACCAGCTTCACCCTGAGTCAGGCGGGCATGGTCCGGCACTGGCTCTCGTCCCGGGACGCCGGATGGCGCCGCTCCATCGTCATCAACGGGGTGGGATCCGCCACAACGGGCGTGGTTCTCGTGGTGATCGCCGTCGTCAAGTTCGTCCACGGGGCGTGGATCGTCATCGTCGCCGTACCGATCATCGTTGCGACGATGCTGGCCATCCGCCGCCACTATGAAGCCACTGCCCGCCAGCTGCGTCAGCTCCCTGTGGAGCCGACGGCGATGTTGCACCGGGTGGTGCTGCTGGTCGGCCACGCAGACGAAGCCACCGATCGAGCGCTCACGTTTGCCAAGCTCGTGTCTCCCGGCCCGATCGAGTGCGTCCACGCCGAGGAACCCGGCTCAGACGACCTCGTGTATGCGTGGGAGAGCCTCCACCCGGATCTGCCACTCACGCTGCTCCCCGGGGAGGGCCGAGCGGTCGCCGGCCGAATTGCTGCCCACATTGCCGGCCTGCGCGGCGAGGCGGACGGGTGCCGGATCCTCGTCGTCATGTCCGAGCGGTTTGGTCGCAAATCGTTGCTCGAGCTGTTCCGCCATCCCAGGAGCCTTGCCATCAAGGCGCGGCTCATCTTCGTGCCGTGCGTTGCGGTGACAGATCTGACTCTCCTGCGCACCAGGCGCAAGCGTGGGCTCACCCCGGTTCCCCTGCGTCATCTCGACACGGTGGTCCTGATCTCCGATCTCACCCGTCCGGTCCGCGAGGCGCTCGCCTTTGCGATCGCGCTCGGTGCGCCGGTGACGGCGGTTCACGTCGATGTCGAGGATGGGCAACGTGAGCGAGTCGAGCGAGAGTGGGCGATCGCCGGCTATGCCATGCCGCTCGACGTTGTCGATTCGCCGTATAGGGGCATTGTCGAGCCGCTGGTTGCCTATTTGCGGGAGCGCCGCCGCCGGGCACTCCCCGGCACCGTGGTCAACGTGGTGATCCCCGAGTTCATCGTCCCCGGCCGCGTGGCGCAGTTGCTGCACAACCAGACAGGGCTCGCGATCAAGGGGGTGCTGGCCACCGAGCTCGGGATTGCGGTGACGAGTGTGCCGTTCCACCTGGCCGCGACGTCCGAGGTGGTGGATCGCCAGGGCGAGACCGAGCGTTCTCCGGGCCTCAGCTGAGATTCAGCGTCGCCTCGAGGGCGATCTCGATCATGTCGTTGAACGTCGACTGGCGCTCGTCCGAGGAAGTCGCCTCGCCGGTGCGGACGTGGTCGCTCACCGTGAGGATGGCGAGCGCCTGCGCGTCGAATTCGGCGGCGACGCCGTACAGCCCGGCTGCCTCCATCTCGACCGCGAGCACGCCCATGTTCTCCATCGTGTCGAACAGGCTGAAGTCGGGGTGATAGAACAAGTCCGCAGAGAACACGTTGCCTACCCGCACTGTCTTGTCATGTCGCTCGGCCGCATCGACGGCAGCTCGCAGCAGTCGGTAATCGGCGATGGCGGCGAAGTCGAGGTTGCGGAAACGGGCGCGGTTGACGCCGGAATCGGTGCAAGCGCCCATGGCGATGATGACGTCGCGGATGCCGACATCTGCGCGGATGCCGCCGCAACTGCCGACCCTGATCAGCTTCTTCACACCGTATTCGGTGATCAGCTCTTTGGCATAGATCGACGCCGACGGGATGCCCATGCCGGTGCCCATGGTCGACACCCGCTTGCCTTGGTAGGTGCCCGTGAAGCCGAACATGTTGCGCACCGCAGTCACCTGCACGGCGTCTTCGAAGAAGGTGTCGGCGATGTGCTCGGCTCGCAGCGGATCGCCCGGCAGCAAGATCACCTCGGCGAAGTCGCCGGGCTCAGCAGAGATGTGCGGTGTTGGCATTCAGGAGGCTCCAATCATCGGGCGGCATCGTGACTCAGACCTCAGACCTGAGACCTCAGACAGAACCGGAGGGCGGAGAGCAACGCCGAGCGGGGGCCGTGCTTCGAACGTGGGTTGACGCTGCGCTCCGGCGGCTCACTCCTTGACATACGGCGTGTAATCCGACGGCGGGCGGCTTCGGCCGACCAAGCCGGCGACGACGAAGATCGTCACGATGTACGGCGCCATCGCAAGGAACTCCGACGGGATGCCCGTGTCGAGAATGCCGAGCTTCACCTGGAGCGAGTCGGCGAAACCGAACACCAGTGCTGCCGAAAGTGCGCCGACAGGGTGCCAGCGCCCGAAGATCATCGCAGCGAGACCGATGAACCCACGGCCGGCGGTCATGTTCTCGTCGAAGCGACCGACCGACCCGATCGTGAAGTATGCGCCGCCGAAGCCTGCGACGAGACCACCGATGATCACGTTGAGATACTTCATGCTGAAGACGTTGATCCCAACGGTGTCGGCGGCTCGAGGCTTCTCGCCAACCGCTCGGGTGCGCAGTCCCCAACGGGTGCGAAACAACCCGAACGTCGTGGCAGCAACCACGAGGTACATCGCGTACACGAAGTAGTTCTGATCGAACAGCACAGGTCCGATGAGCGGGATCTGCGCAAGGATGGGGATCTCGAATGCCCGCGCGATTGGCGCATCGTTGAGTTGTGGATTGGAAACGAGGATCTGCGACGTGAGGAACGATGTCAACCCCAACATGAAGATGTTGATCACGACTCCGGCGATGATCTGATCCACCGTGTACCTGACGGTGAGCACGGCAAGCCCGAGGGCGAGCACACCGCCAACCAGCGCTGCCGCGATCAGGGCGGGAAACTCACCCAGCGTTGATCCGACGATGGCGCCCGTGAAGGCTCCGCCGAGCAACATCCCCTCGATCCCGATGTTGATGATGCCGGTTCGCTCGCACAGCACGCCGGAGAGGGCGCCGAAGGTGATCGGCACGGCTCGCTTGATGCTTTCTTGGAGCAGGCCCACCATGCTGAAGGAGGCCCCCGAGGCCGCCCAGGCGAGGAACGAGATCGCAAAGAGCGCCATGCCGAGGCCGAGGATGAGGTTCGACCGCGATCCGAAGCCGCGTAGCCACTCTCGGGCACCCAGGAACGAGAGGACTGCCGCAACGATCCATGCGAGACCGCTGGTCGGCACCGTGAGGTCTCCGACCTGGAACGTCTCGGTGCCCCGTGAGAGTACGAATGTGGCCGAACCCTCGGAGCCGATGGCGAATATGAGCACGGCGATGAACGCCAGAGCGAAGTACACGATGGCAATCGCCCGCGACCGACGCATCTCGGCGTGTGTACGAGTTGGGACGGGCGTGATCGTCGCTGTCACGTCGCCCATCCTTGGCTGACGGGTCCAGCTGCGTCACCGGTGCGCACGCGATATATCGCACGGATCAGGGCGGGAGCGGCGATGAAGACGATGATCAGTGCCTGGATGACCTGAACGATGTCGATGCCGACATTCGTGGCCGCCTGCATTGCCTGGCCGCCTGCGGCGAGCCCGCCGAAGAGCAGCCCGGCTGCGACCACCCCGAACGGGTGCGATCGCCCGAGCAGGGCCAAGGCGATGGCGTCGAAGCCGATCACCCCGGAGAAGCCCGGTGTGGCCCTCCCCAGTGTCCCGAGGACGAGGTCGGTGCCGCCGAGACCCGCCATCGAACCTGCGACCGCCATCACTGCCACGTAGAGGACCGTGACGTTCATGCCGGCGTAGCGTGCTCCGCTGGGATTGGCGCCGACGGCTCGGAACTCGAACCCGATGGTCGATCGGTAGAGGAGCCACCAGATCACCACGGCGGCGATCAAAGCGACGAAGATTCCTGCGTGGACCCGATAACGAGGATTCAGGAATTCGATCAGTTTGGGATACGAGGCCGATTCGAGCACGTTCTTGGAGACCGGATCGTTGCGACCCTCGAGCTGGAAGAAGTCGACGGTCAGGAAGTAGTCCACGAGGCGCAACGCCACGAAGTTCAGCATGATCGTCGTGATCACCTCGTGGGCGCCCGTCTTCGCCCGTAAGTAGCCGGGAATTGCACCCCAGATGGCGCCGCCCACCAGACCGCCGACGATGGCCAAGGGCAAGTGGATGAAGATCGGCAGGTCGAACTGGAAGCCGACCACGAGGGCGAACATCCCGCCGATGAGCATCTGGCCGTTGGCGCCGATGTTGAACAACCCGGCCTGGAAACCGATCGCGACCGCCAAGCCGGCGAGGATCAGCGGCGCGGCACGAGTGAGGGTCTCAGAAATCGGGCCGAGGCCGCCAACCGATCCCTGGAACAACGCAACGTAGGCATCGCTGATGCGGTTCCAGGTCTCGCTTGCGGCTGCACCCGGATCAGAGCCCCAGAGTTTGAGCGTGTCGATGTCGCCGAGCGCAATGATGATGCCACCGACGATCAGCGCACTGACGATGGCCAGAAGGGGCACGAGGACGACGCTTCTCCACTGGCCACCGACCCCCGTGAGCTCGGCCATGAACGTAGACGGCTGCGTTTCCTTCTTGGGCTCCGGTGCCTGAGGCGTCTCGTTGCGCGGCGTGTCGCTCATGACGCGGTGCTCGATCCCGCCATATAGAGGCCGAGTTCGGTGGTTGTGGTCTGGTCCGGGGTCCGCTCGGCCACGATCTTTCCGCCGAACATCACCAGGATCCGATCGGAGAGCGCCATCACCTCGTCGAGTTCGGTTGACACGATGAGCACCGCGGCGCCGTGGTCTCGCTCTTGAACGATCCGTTCATGGATGAACTCGATCGAGCCGACGTCGATGCCGCGCGTCGGCTGGCTGGCGATCACCAGAGCGACGTCCCGGCTGAACTCCCGGGCAACGATGACCTTCTGCTGGTTGCCTCCGGACAGATTGCTGGCTGGTATCTCGGTCGAGGGAGTCCGCACGTCGAACTCCTCGACGAGCCGTTCCGCCTCTTGCCGGCTGCGATCCCAATCCATCCGGATGCCGTGGCTGAACGGTTCGTGGTAGTAGCTGTCGAGCACGAAGTTCTCGGTGAGCGTGAAACTCAGCACGAGTCCGCTCCGCTGCCGGTCCTCGGGGACGTGTGCCACAGAGTTGGCGTGGATTTCGCGAGGTTTCGCCTTCGTGAGGTCCTTGCCATTGATCAGGACCGTGCCGCCCTCGACGTCGCGGAGGCCTGTCAACGCCTCGACCAGCTCCGTTTGGCCGTTGCCCTGCACGCCGGCGATTCCAACGATCTCGCCCTTGCGGACTTGGAAAGAGATGCCCTTGATGGCGAGCTGGTCGTGCACGTTGAGGACCTTCAGATCACTCACATCGAGCACTGCGTCCCCTGGTTGCGACGGTGTCTTGGTGACGGTGAGCTCCACCGGCCTTCCGACCATCATCTCGGCGAGCTGACTTTCCGTTGCCGTCTGAGGATCGGCCTCGCCAACCACGGCACCTCGGCGCAGCACCGCGATCCGATCGGAGATCTCGAGGACCTCCTTGAGCTTGTGCGTGATGAAGATGATGCCCTTCCCGTCGTTCTTCAGCTTGTTGACGATACCGAAGAACTCCACGACCTCCTGTGGCGTGAGCACAGCGGTCGGCTCGTCGAAGACGAGGATTTCGGCGTCGCGGAAGAGCACCTTGATGATCTCGACGCGTTGCTGGATACCGACCGGGAGCTCCTCGATGATGGCGTCCGGGTCGACTTCGAGGTTGTATTGAGCAGAGATCCTGCGGACGTCCTCGCGTGCTTCATCGATGTCGAGGATGCCGCCAGGCTTCACGGGCTCGACGCCGAGGACGACGTTCTCGGCGACGCTGAAGACCGGAACCAGCATGAAGTGCTGATGGACCATCCCGATTCCGGCGGCGATGGCGTCGCTCGGGGAGGCGAGTTCTCTTTGCTTCCCATTGATCAGGATCTCGCCCTCGTCGGCCGAATAGAGACCGTAGAGGATGTTCATGAGCGTCGACTTGCCTGCGCCGTTCTCTCCAAGCAGGCAGAGGATCTCCCCTGTCCGAACCGTGAGGTTGACGTTGTCGTTGGCGACGACGCCTGGGAAGCGCTTCGTGATACCACGCAGCTCGAGGACTTCTAGGGGCTCGCGAACGGTGGGGCCTCCATTTGGCGAACTTCCGCTCTCGCGGTCTCGCCGGCCTGTCACGTTGGCCACTCCCATGCTCCGAGGTCCAGTGCGGCGCACAGCCTAGTGCGCGGGCACCACCCCGGCTCAATTCGCGGCAGCAACGCGGTGGAGCCCCCTCCGAGGAGGGGGCTCCACCCAGCGTGTGCAATCGGAACGGCTCAGCCGCCGACGGTCACGGCACCACTGATGATGTCCTGCCGCAGCTGGTCGATCGCAGCCTTGAGCTCGTCGGGAACGCTGCCCTCGAACTCGTTGTACGGTGCGATGTCGACGCCCTCATTGGCGAGTGTGCCTACATACAGGTCGCTGGTGAATGTGCCGTTGATGGCTTCGTCAGCAGCGGCGTACACAGCGTTGTCGATGCCCTTCATGACCGACGTCAGATACACCCCCGCATTGTTCGGGTCGGTGACCGTCTGATCGACGTCGACGCCGATGATGCTGAAGGTGCCGAGCTCGGTCGCGAGCTGTGCGGAGCCGAGTCCGACCGGTCCAGCGACCGGCATGATGATGTCGGCGCCTTCATCGACGAGACTCTGCGCAAAGGCACGGCCGTCGTCGAGGCTCTCGAAGTTGTTGGTGAAGGAACCTTCCTGCGTGTCAGGGTCCCACCCGAGCACCTGAACGTCCGTGCCGTTCACGGTGTTGTAGTAGTCGACACCCCACGCAAAGCCGTCCATGAAGATCGTCACTGTTGGGATGTTGATCCCACCGAACGTGCCCACGGTGCCGGTCTGTGTCATGCCTGCAGCGAGGTAGCCCGCCAGGAAAGCTGCTTCGTCGGTGTCGAAGACCAGGCCCTTCAAGTTCGCCGGTGGCGCCTCGTACGCAAAGTCGACGATGGCGAAGTTGGTGTCGGGATTGATCCCGGCCGAAGTCTCCGTTGCGTTGCCGAGCAGGAAGCCGACGGTGATGATCAAGTCGCAGCCTTGATCGACGAACGAGTTGATGTTGACCTCGTAGTCCGTCTCTGCCTGTGATTCGAGCACCTTGGCCTCGCCGCCGAAGTCGGCTGCGGCGCGCTGCGCCCCTGCCCACGCCGAAGCGTTGAAGCTCTTGTCGTCGACGCCTCCAACGTCCGTGACCTCACAGATGAGGCCGCCGGCTTGGGCAGCGGTCGTCTCGGTCGCGGCCGTTGTCGTGGTCTCGGTTCCTGCGGTTGTCGTGGTGTCGTCCATGACCTCGGCGGTCGTTGTTGTTTCGCCACCGGCTGTGGTCGTTGTGTCGCCGCCTGTGTCGTCGTCTCCGCCACATGCGGCGATTACGAGCACGAGCGCAGCGAGGAGTGCGATGAGCTTGATACGAGATCTCAAGAGATCCTCCCGGTTTGTTCGTTTTGCTGTCCTCATGGACAGCGTCTCCTGCCCGAGTCGGGCAGGGGGCGACCCTCGGATGTCGTTGGAGGAGTCCTGGGGGCGCCCGGTGGCCCAGTTTACCCGGGTCGGAGCGAGGTTCGCCGTTTCACCGGCCCTTTCGCCGGGACGATCAGTCCCGACCCGCTTTCGCCGGCTCGGCCGGGCGTCCCTTCACGAGGTAGATCCACGGGATGGAGACCACCGTGACCACGCCTTTCACCACGATGTTGCCCCAGATGATGGCGACGACGGCGCTCGCCGGAATGGTGCCGCCGAACGCGATGACCACGAAGATCACGGAGTCGATTGGCACGGACACACTGTTCGACGTGAGCACCCTGCCCCATTGCCAGCGCTCGGCGAATCGGTTGGCCCATATGCGGTAGACCTCGGTATCGATGAGCTCGGCGATGATTTCGGCAACGATCGACGCAACGACGATGCGGATCACCGGCGACAACACGACACCGAACTCCTGTTGGAGCCCGACCTCGAGATCGGGTGGCAGCACGGCAACGATCTTGAAGACCAGGGCCATCACGACGTTGATCCCGGCGGCAGTGAAGATCAGGGCTCGAGCGGTGGCGATGCCTGCGACCTTGTGGACGAGGTCGCGCAGCGTGAAGGTGAACGGGTAGATCAGGGTGCCACCGTCCATGGTGATGGTCGCCACCTCGACGATGCGGAGGCTTGCGACGTCGGCGATCACCTGCGCCCCGATGTAGGCGGAGGCGAGCACGACGACGACGGTGGAGGTGCGGCTCACGGCCGTCGAGTGTACGGGCACGAGATCGCCCAGCCCACGAGCGTGGCCGGGTGCATTGCGTCGAGATCGCACTTCGGGGACAGAGCACCCGTGGGGTCTGCGGCCCGGCGCCGGAGGTCTACCCTCGCGCCATGCGGATCGGCTACCAGGGCGAGGCCCATTCCTACAGCTACCGGGTTGCCGGTGAGTTGTTTCCGGACGACGAACGGGTAGGCCTCCACAGCTTCGCCGAGGCGTTCGCCGCACTCGAGAGAAGCGATGTCGATCGGCTGGTGCTGCCGGTCGAGAACTCCACGACGGGGAGTGTCCTTCCTGTGCTCGACCGGCTGCCGGGTAACGCCGACCACACGCCCCTGGCCATCGTCGCGGAGTATCACATCGAGGTCCGCCACACGCTGCTCGGCGTGCCGGGGGCAGAGCTCGGGGATGTCCGTGAGGTGCGGTCACACCCCGAAGCGCTGGCACAGGCGGAGGCCACTCTGCTGGAGCTGGGAATCGAGCCTGCGGCTCGCCCGGACACCGCCGGCGCCGTTCGTGAGGTTGCCGCACTGGCCGATGCGGCCGTGGCCGCCCTGGCGCCCCCCGAGGCAGGAGAGGCGCACGGTTTGGTCATCCTGCGCCGCAACGTGATGGACAGGTCGCACAACACCACCAGGTTCTTCGTGATCGCTCCGGGCGAGCCTCAGGTCGACCCGGACGACGACAAGACGACGATCGTCTTCACGACGGCGCACCGGCCGGGCGCACTCGCCCTGGCGCTCACCGAGCTCGGCCTTCGCGGGGCGAACCTCACCCGCATCGAGTCGCGCCCGAGCGACGAGGCATGGAGCTACCGGTTCTTCGTCGACTTGGTGCACGCCCCCGGCCCCGATGCGCTCGCCGCCGTCATCGATCCGCCACCGGCGACGCTCGCCCACCTGCAGGTCCTCGGCAGCTATCGCAGCCGCACCTAAGTGGGGGCCGGTCAGGCAGTCGGCCGGGCGTAGCTGCCCTGGGCCACGGCGACCAAGCGGTCCGGCGCGCCCTCCACCCATATCTCGACGGTGCCGACGATGCGCCGATTGCCCACCGAGTGGACCTTGGCGCGGGCAAGCAGGTCCCCGTCCTTCGCCGGGCGCAGGAACCGGATCGACATCTCACTCGTCACCGCCATGGACTCGATGCCGACCACGCTGAAGACCGCAAACCACAGGGCCGTATCGGCGATGGTGAACATGGTCGGCCCGCTGATGTACCTGCCCGGCCGCAGCGACGCCTCGTCGAAGCGCCACCGGGCGGTTGCCGAGCGATCGCCGATCTCCTCGCACGAGATGCCGGACGCCGCCGCCGCCGGGTATGCCGTCGGCAAGTAGTCGTTCACATCGGCTGCGGTCAAGGGTCGATCCATCTGATCAGATGCTGTCGGTGAGTGGCGAGGCGAAGTGTTGCCACTTTTCGAGGTGGCCGGTGGGCTCAACCGCATCCTCCGGGCCGTTCCGGAGAACGACCCTGGTTGGAGTCCATGTGGCGGCCTCACGCAGCATGGCGGGAGGGTAACTGCGGGCGGCCGTCGGCGGTGGCGCGATCGGTCCCAGATCGTGTCACACCTCCCCGTTAACGTGGCGCACAGATCGAGTCGGGAGCGGGCATGTTCGAGAACCAGACACCGGAGGCGACCAGGGCAGTCGGCGCTGCTCCCGGTTTGCTCTCCGCTCGCCCGGGAGGCGACGGGCACGTCTCCACGCTGGGGGGCAGCGATGGCTAGCCGCGGTCCTCTCGCTCGGAAGGCCACCAGCACATCGAGCTTCGGTGTTGGTCGCCGGGAGAACCATGACGCCTCGGCCTTCTATGCGCGGTTCACGCCACCGGAGATCTCGGCGGTTGACGACGTTCACTATCCGCCGGTCAGGCGAGACGAGATCTGGGCCGGGCGGGCTGAAGACCTACTCGTCGGCGACGACTTCGTCGCCGACAACTCCGTCGCACTGGTGGTCACGTCGCCGCCCTACTTCGTCGGGAAGGCCTACGAGGAGGCAATGGGCGAAGGCCACGTGCCCACCGACTACGCCGACCACCTCGAACGGCTCCATGACGTGTTCGCCCGCTGTGTCGCCAAGCTCGAGCCGGGCGGGCGCATCGCCGTCAACGTCGCCAACCTCGGACGGCGCCCATACCGCTCGCAGGCAGCCGACGTCGTGCGCATCTTCGAGGACCTCGGTTTGCTGCTGCGTGGCGAGATCATCTGGCAGAAGTCCGATGGGCTGTCCGGCTCGACGGCGTGGGGGTCGTTCCAGAGTGCCGCCAACCCAGTGCTACGCGACATGACGGAGCGGGTCATCGTCGCCAGCAAGGGCCGCTTCGATCGGGCGGTCTCGCGCCGGACCCGGGCGGAGCGAGGGTGGCCGTCCGTATCGTCGCTCAGCCGCGAGGCGTTCATGAGCTACACCACCGATGTGTGGAACATCCCGAGCGAGAGCGCATCTCGGGTCGGCCATCCAGCCCCCTTCCCCGTCGCCCTGCCGCGGCGCCTCATCGAGCTGTACACCTACGAGGCGGACCTGGTGCTCGACCCCTACATGGGGTCCGGTACGTCGGCCATCGCAGCGCTGCGTTCGCATCGCCACTTCGTCGGTTGCGACACGGAGGAGGCGTATGTCGAGTCCGCTCGGGCACGGGTCATCGACGAGCAAGAACGGCTCGAGCGCACGCGTGAGCGGCGGGAGCGCCTGCGCGTCGCGCTCCCTGCGGTCAAGGGCGACGACGAGCCCGGCGCGGATCCCCTGGCGCGAGCCGTGCGCGAAGGGCGCAAGGCCGAAGACCTCGCGGGCCATGTGCTCGAGCAATGTGGGTTCTCCGTCGTCGCCCGCAACAAGAAGCTCTCCACGGGCATCGAGATCGACTTCGTGGCGACTGCCACCGACGGTTCGCTGTGGCACTTCGACGTCACCGGTGCCTTCACGAGTGAGCGGGGCGGGCTGCGTCGCACCGACACACTGTGGAAGTCGCTCGGCAAGGCGGCGATGCGCCAGCTCGCGGACGACGACAGGAGCGAGGGGCGGTTTGTCCTGCTCACGACCGACCTGCCGACTTCAGGAGTCGGGGTGCGCGCCCTGCGGGCCGCCCGCGGCACCTTGGTCCTCGATGCCGTCGAAATGCTCTCCTCCGAGGGTCAGCGACGTCTCAGCGATTATGCGGATGCCGGGGAGGAGGCGACCGAGCCCATCGGCGAGCTGTTGGTGGCCGAGGAGCCGGATGCGCTCTTCTGATCCGCATCGCCTGCAGGCCACGCCGGGCGCTGTGGCAATCGTCAAAGGAGATCCGCCCCAGGTGCTGCTCGCCGACAGCGCCGCGGTCATGTCCCGGCTCGTTGCCCTTCACGTCGTCGCGACCTCGAATCCGGCCGACTTCGGTCGAGGCGACCTCCAGGAGATACGGTCGGCGCTGCTCGAAGAGCGATGGGCCGACGCGGTGGTCGTGTGGATGGGAGCCACAGAGACGTTCATCGACATCTACGAGGAATACGTGCCGATCTGGTCCGAAGCCCAGCTCGGCGCCGATCTTGCCATCCTCGAGGTCCGGCTCTCCCGGATCTTCGACACGGTGTAGCCGTGGCCGCCCCCCGCACCGAGATCACCGAGATCGTCACCGGGCTCGGGATGCTCGGCTTCTCGGATCTCGATCGAGCGCTGGAGGTGCGTCCCCGGTCGGTGACGAACGTTCGAGGCGGATCACTATGCGCGGTTGGATGACGCCCGCACGAGCGGTCGTTTCGCCCGTGAGTTCGGCGTCGCGTGGGAGAACGGTGTGGAGTTCGCCCGATCGCCCGAGGGCCTGCGGGGACGGCCGCCGTGGACGCTCGAATGGAAGGGCAGTCACCGTCCACCTGGCTACGAGCAGATTCCGGCCGACCTCCGTGTCGATCACGTGTACCTGATCTCGTGCAAGTACGGCTCGAACATCTTGACCAACTCGTCTCCGGCCAATCTCTTCGACAGGCTCCTCGCCGATCGGCGTGATGCGGGGAACGACTGGTTCCTCGAGGTTGCCGCCGACGCCTACCAGGAGTTCTACGCAGCCTGTCGCTCCCACCTCGGAACCCGGCGCCTGCCCGCGACCGTGGACGAGCTGCGCCAGGAGCATCGCGAACAGCTGAAGCGCACCCTTCCGCGCCGCCTCACCGGCGAGCTCGGGCGCACCTATAGACAGTTCGCTGCAGAGGTCGCCACGGCATCCGCCGACAGGTGGAAGCAGCGGATGCGGGCTCGCAGCCGCCAGGAGGAGACGCTGTGGCGGCTCCTGCGCCTCCAAGCGGCGCCCTACTTCGTCCTCGGCGAGTCACCCGAGGGCTCGGCGCTGCGCTACCGGGTGGCCACGCCGTGGGACTTCCGCAACCGGTATCGCTTCGACGGTCTCGACGCATGGGGCGACGGATCGAAACGCCAGCCGGTCGTCCAGTGGCGGGCCGAGGTACACGACTACGCCACCGGGTCGACCGTCGCCGCCGCCGGCCACGTCGAGGTGCGTTGGAGTCACGGGCGTTTCGCCCAAGCACCCGAAGCGAAGGTCTATCTCGACACGCCGCACCATCTCGTACCCGGGTACCTTCCCCTCACGGAGCCGCCGCAGCCCGATCGGCTCCAACTGCGGTGGGAAGAGGGTGGCAGAACGTGAGCGTATCCGACCAGGCCGGGGACCGGCGTGGCCGCGGCGTGATCGAACGCGCCATCGTTGCGGCGTTCCCGTTTCTCGCCGGCACCGTTGCCCTCGCGCCCGCCTTGCTCCTCGTGCCCAAGCGGGACGACCCGCTGCTCGTGTTCACCGTGCACCTCACGCTCCTCGTCGCCCTGGGGCTCGCAGTGACCTTGCGCATCGCCCACCTTGGCGACGAGGAGTGGTTTGCGGGCTTTCCGGGTTGGTCCACGCAACGAAGGAGCTTTCTCGGCGCAGCCGTGCTTGTGGTCGTTTCCACGGGACTGGTCGGTTTGGTGAGCCTCGCGACCTCCGCTGCGTTGCGCTTCGACCCGTCGCTCCAGTTTCTCCAACTCCTGTCGGCGCTCGATATCGCCTGGGCAGGGGCGGCAATCGTGGTGGCGGTTCGATGGCTGCGCGGGCGTCGGGCCGCCGCAGTCGCCGGCGTTGCGCTCGGCGTGGTGTGCGTGTGGTCGGTGTGGAACTACTTGCGCGTTGTCGGCTTCACCGAGGACGGCGGTTGGCTGGTCGACGCCGGGCGGATGATGCAGCTCGTGCTGCCATTCGACATGGCCGCTGCGGCGATCGCGGTGGCCTTGCTCGTCGTCGCCGTTCGCCGCAGGGCGCAGGGCTGAGGCTCAGCGAACGGCGCAGGCGAGCGCCCAGTCGTACGGCTGGAACGCGACCTTGGGCTCCACATTCGCGATCCAAGTCGAGACGCCGTTGTCGAGCCAAGGCGTGATGGCCCGCAGCACGCGGCGTTTGCCCGTCGGTAGCCACGCCGGCATGCGGTGAGGCCGCACGAAGTCGGCGCCATACCAGAGAAAGATGCGGCTGAGCATGAGCGTCCCGGACCGCCGATCGGCCACGGCTCCTCCCGTGCGGAGAAACGTTCGCGTCTGGTCATCGAGTTGCGCATCGATACGGCTGCCGGAATACGGCTCGTAGCGCAACGTCGGGCACGACGCAGAGCCACACACGAGGGCGGCATGGATGCGCGGGTCGCCAAGGCGGCGCAGCTTCCCATGCTCGATGGCGTCGAGTGACAGCGTTTCGCCGGCGACCACCGCCCACGGCCTGCGAAAGCCGCCGGGAACCCGCAGCACCGTCGTCGCCGAATCCCGGAGCGCCACTGCGGCGAGGTCGAGAGCCCCGGCGTTGTAGAGGTTGAGCCAGTAGGCGAGTGCGTCGTCGGTGGTCAGCCTGTCCGGGTCGACCGATTCGAGCTCGGAGCGGTAGCGCACGATCGCCGGCTTCAGCTCGCCGAGTGCACCGACTCCGTCCCTGCGCAAGGCGTCGAGGATCGGCGAGAGCGCAGCGTGATCGAGCCTCTCCGTGCCAACCGGCCGCGGCTTGCGCTTCGACTGGGCCCGCACCATCGACCACGCGGCGACGAGCGGATTCGGTCCTCGTGTCTGGTCCGTCACCACCCACACAACCGGCCCTCGGTGCGCTGTGTTCCCCCTGCGACGGCAATGGTGACTGAACGACGCAGCGAGCCGTTCACGCCCACCGGCGATCGGCGCAGAGGATTCTTGAGAAACACGCTTGTCGTTGCGCGCAACCGGCGCGACATTGCGCGGCGAAGGAGGTCGACATGGCCGAACGGCGAAATGATCGATCGAAGAAGGAACCCTCCGAGCCGAAGCAGCCGGCGCCGAGACGGCGCCCCAGCCTCGAGACCGTGGGGGATCTCCGTGCGCAACTACGCGAACAGCAACTGCCGTGGCAGGTTGCGGAGGCTCTGAACGACGAGGATCGACTTCCCGTGTTCGGGCTCGGTGCAGACACCGAAGGGCTCATCAGGGCAGACGAGCTGACTGCGCCGCTCGATTTCCGCGAGCTGCTCGGTGAGCCCACGAACAACCCGTACCTCCGGCGACGGTGGTCCGAGCTCGGCCTGGCGCGGGACGTCTACGAATACAGCGAGTTGGTAGAGCACCCGTCGGAGGCCCCCGCCATCCTCGGAGTGATGATGGAGACAGAGGAGCCGCCGATAGGCGGGGCCGCCGCCACCAGAGTCGACTGGCGCAACCGTTGGGGCTGGCCGTGGATCACGAGCGTACGCGACCAGAACGGCTGCAACGCATGCTGGGCATTCACCGGCACCGCCCTGGTCGAGGCCATGACGCGTATCGAGCATGCCGTGTGGACGACGCGTTCGGAGGGTGACATCCACAAAGGCGTCGGCAAGGTGTGCGCCGACTTGGGCAACCTGGGCGAAGTCGTCGGCTTTGTCGCCGCCAACGGTCTCTGTGATCCAGGCTCGTTTGCGTGGACCACGGCCAACGTCCCGTACACCCCCACTCCTGATCGTGGCGGGCGCACGGTGAAGATCGGGACGACGACGTGGATCGGGTCGACGACCGATCAGAAGACCTGGCTGGACACCATCGGCCCAGTGGCGACCTGGTTCATGGTTGCGTCCGACTTCGGGGGCTACGGCTCCGGCGTCTATCACCGCAGCAAGACGGCAACGGACTTGGGCGGGCACTTCATGCTGGTCGTCGGCTATGACGATCAGCAGCAATGCTGGATCGTCAAGAACTCCTGGGGAACGAGTTGGGGTGACGGAGGGTTTGGCCTCATCGGGTACGCCGAGAGCGGAATCGACGACTACGCCAAGCTGGGGCTCCGCGGCACCAATCCCGATCCGCTCACGAAGCGGCGTTTGCACAACGGCAGCCTCATCGAGAGCGGCAACGGATCCCTGCACCGCAACTTCGAAATGGTGACCACCTACAACGGTGCGCACGCCCGCCACTGGTGGCGAGAAGGTATGACCCCCTTCATCTGGAAGGACGCATCGGTATTCGGATCAGACGTGGCAGCGTGCCCGACGCTCACGGCGACCACCTACGGCCGCAACTTCGAAACCGTCTACCTCACCACCGGCAACCGGTTGCACCACTGGTGGTTCAACCAGCAAGGCGGTACGTGGAGCGACGGTGGCGTGTTTGGTCCCACGGATGCGTTCGGTGTGCCCGGGTTCATTCAAGGCAACTACGGCGCACCGGCGAACTTCGAGGTCGTGGTCCGCACGACGGACGGCAAGCTCAACCACTGGTGGCGCCGCAACGGTCCTCCATGGACCTGGTACGACGGAGGCCGGTTTGCGACCAACGTTGCCTACAGCGGGGCCGCGCTCGTGCAAGGTCGTGAAGGTGCCAACGGCAGCCTGGAGGTCGTCTGCACGCTTGCCGACGGCCGCATGCAGCATTGGTGGCGCGACGACGATCACGGGTTCGCCTGGAAGCTCCGCGACTCGTTCGCGGCGGGCGTGTCGAGCCCGCCCTGCATGATCGAAGGGCACTACACAGCCGCCGACGAGCGTCAGGCAGGCAACTACGAGCTGTGCGTCGCGGGCGGCGGCCAGATCCAGCACTGGTGGCGTGCGAACAACGGCGACCGGCTGTGGCGCCATTCGGCGACATTTGGCCACGACGTGATGTCGGTGGTCGGGCTCGTCGAGGGGAGCTTCGGCTTCAACCTGGAGGTCGTAGCGCTGCGGTGGGACCGGATGCTCCAGCACTACTGGCGGGATGGCGCTGGTTGGCATGAGGGTTCGGTGATTGGTCCTGCCTGAACGGATGATCGACCGCGTACCCCACGAGATGCGGCTTGGGCTCGGCGAGGAGCGAACGATCTCCTTGCCGAGCCTCGGCGCTGCTGGCTACCAATGGACGCTCGAGCTCGATCCGCCTGAGGGGCCTGTTGATGCGCGCCTCGTCGCAGACCGGACGGGAGCGGCCGATGGTGCGCCACAATCGGGTGGGGTTCAGGAAGCCTTGGTCGTGACGGGTACGGGTGCTGGAGAGGGAACAGTCACGGTTCGCCAGGCTCGAACATGGGAAACGGGCAGAGCACCGCTTCGCTCCTTCACGATTCAGGTGGTCGTCACCGAGTCCGACGCCGAGCGGTGAAACCACACCTCCCGTACGACTGTGTCAGTCGCCGGGGCCTGCGTCTGTGACGGCATCGTCTTCGTAGGCGTACTCGTCGAGGTGCATCGAGCGTCGCGCTTCGGCGAGCTCCTCTTCGGGAGTGGGGGACGACCGCAACAGCAGGTAGCCGGCGACACCGGCGACCGTCGAGCCGATGAAGATGCCGATTTTGGCCGCATCGGTGAACTCCTCGCCGGTGAAGGCGAGCTCAGTGATGAACAGCGAAACGGTGAACCCGATGCCGGCAAGTGCGGCCAGCCCGAAGACCTGCCGCCAGGAGGTCCGGCGCGGCAAGGTCCCGATCCCGAGCCGGACGGCGATGATGGTGGCTCCAGTGATGCCGGCCACTTTGCCGACGACGAGGCCGAAGGCGACGCCGAGAGAAACCGCGCTCGTGACCGCAGCGGCGACGTCGATGTCGGCGAAGCGAACTCCCGCGTTGGCCAGGGCGAACAGCGGGACGATGAGAAACGACGACCAAGGGTGCAGCGTCCGCTCGAGGCGGTCGAGCGGCGAGACCGACTCCTTTGCGATGGTCGACAGCTCCAAGGCGTCGTCGTCGATGCGCTCCCGCGCCCGCGGCGACGCAGCATCCATGTCGAACCGGCTGAGGATCCAGGTTCCCCTTCGCCGAAACTCCGGGTCGGAGTAGTAGGACCGCACCGGCGTCATCAGCCCCAGCGCAACGCCTGCGAGTGTTGCGTGGACTCCCGACTCAAAGACGAACAGCCAGATCGTGGAACCGAGTACGACATAGAACGGTATCGACCGTATGTTCACCCGTTGCGCCAGGTAGACGAGCCCAAGGCCGGCAAGTCCGGCGACAAGCCACCCGATGGCCAGGTCGCTCGTGTAGAAGACCGCAATGACGACGATGGCCCCGATGTCATCGGCGATGGCGAGGGCGAGCAGGAACAGCTTCGCACCCACCGACACTCTCGTTCCGAGTAGCGAGATGACCCCCACGGAGAACGCGATGTCTGTGGCCATCGGGATGCCCCATCCCTGGGCCGCTTCACCGCCGGCTCCCGACGCGAAAGCGAGGTAGATGAGGGCAGGTGCGACCATGCCCCCGAGAGCTGCAACGGCAGGCAGCGCCGCCCGGCGGATGTCGTTGAGCTCGCCGACGACGAGCTCGCGCTTGATCTCGAGCCCGACGACGAAGAAGAAGATCGCCATGAGGGCATCGTTGACGAGGTCCTTCAGCGACTCCGCAAAGTGGATCGGTCCGATCGTCAGGTCGAGGTGGGTCTCCCAGAATTGACGGTACGTCTCCCCGAACGGTGCGTTGGCCCACGCGATGGCGACGAGAGCGGCAACGAGGAGAACGACGCCGCCCGCAGCTTCGACGTGAGTGAACCGCAGAAACGGTCTGACGAACCTCGCAGGGACGATACGGTCCGACGAGACCCACGTAGTGTGGAGCGGTCGCTGTTCGTCGATCATGGCGGGTGAGAGTAGTCCGGCACCCCGGCAGAACGGCCATCTGGCCGTGCCCTCCTCAACCGTTAGCATCGCCCCTCGACCCCAACCGAGGAGTCCTGTGCTCGGATCGCTGGCAGCCGTCGCCATCGGCCTCGTCGTCTTGATATTTGCCTCTGACCGTCTCGTGGCGAGCGCGGTGCGAGTCACTCAGGCATTCGGCGTGTCAGCAGTGTTGATCGGAGCGCTCGTCGTGGGGCTTGGCACGTCGCTGCCAGAGCTGCTGGTGTCGGCTCTCGCCGCCGGCGACGGCCAACTCGACGTTGCGATGGCGAATGTCATCGGCTCCAACACGACGAACGTCACTCTCGTCCTTGGCTCCGCCGCCCTCTTTGCGCCTGTGTATTCCAGCATGGCCGTCCTGCGCCGCGAGGGCGCGCTGATGCTTGGAGCTGTCGTGGTGCTGGCGATCATCCTCGCCGACGGGCAGATGAGCCGTATCGAGGGACTCGGCCTGCTCGGAGGGATGGCGGCGTCGCTCTGGCTCCTCATCCGCTGGTCGGCCGGACATGGCGCAAGTGAGCTCCTCGCCGTCGAGGAGGTCGACGACCTCGTTGAGGACACCGGAAAGCCATCGATCGAGATCGTCATCGGGCTCGCCGCGCTCGTGGCCACGGTGTTTGGAGCGAACCTGCTGCTCAATGGGGCACTCGACCTGGGAAGCCGGCTCGGCCTCAGTGCCACATTCCTCGGGGTGATGCTCGGCGTCGGCACGAGCTTGCCGGAGCTGGCGACGGCCATGGCTGCGGCCAGGCGATCGGCGCCCGACCTCGTCGTCGGCAACGTGCTCGGATCGAATCTCTTCAACTCGCTCGCCGTTGCCGGGACGGCTGGAGTCGTTGGGCCCTCCGTGCTGACCGATGTCGGCTCACTCGAGCTGTGGTTCATGATCGGTGCAGTCGTCGTCGCCGGTGTGTTCGCTCGTACCGGGAAGCTGGTCCGGTCGGAAGCCTTCGTGCTGCTGGGCATCTTCGTCGTGTTCACCGTCGTGAGCTACTGACGCCGATGAAGCCGTCGAATCGCGAGATCGCCGCTCTGCTCCAGGAACTCGCCGACCTGCTCGAGCTGGAGGAGGGCGGTCCCCAGGCGTTTCGGGTCCGTGCCTACGAGAAAGCCGCAGCCGCCGTCCGTGATTCACCGGCTCTCGTCGCCGACATGGCCTCCGCCGAACTGCAGCGCCTCGAAGGTGTCGGCAAGAGCACGGCACAGAAGATCACCGCCATGATCGAAACCGGGACGCTGGACCAGCTCGAGGAGCTTCGCGACAAGTACCCCCCGGAGTTCGTACAACTGACGAAGATCCCCGGGCTCGGGCCAAAGACGGTCGTATTGCTCCGCGAACGGCTCGGCATCGAGAACCTCGACCAACTCGAGGCCGCCCTCGCTGCACAGCAGCTGCGAGAGCTTCCTGGAATGGGCGCCAAATCGGAGGAGAAGATCGCAAAGGCGATCGAGCGCCTTGGTCTTGCGGGCAAAGCGCATCGCACGCCGATCATCGAGGTATTGCCGCTGGCGAGGGGCTTGGTGCGCACGCTCGGCGAGCTGCCCGAGGTGCAGCGTGTCGCCTATTGCGGAAGCCTCCGCCGCTTTCGCGACACGATCGGTGACGTCGACATCGTCGTCGCATCAACGGCGCCCGCATCCGTGATGGACGCTTTCGTTGGCCTCCCGATCGTCACCGACGTCCTAGGTCACGGCGACACGAAGACGTCGATCATCACACGCACCGGTCTCCAAGTGGACCTTCGGGTGGTGGCTCCCGACCAATACGGCGCCGCCGTCGTCTACTTCACCGGATCGAAGCAGCACAACATCGAGCTACGGCAGCGAGCACTCGCCAGGGGCTGGACGCTGAATGAATACGCCCTCGCAGACGTCGAGACGGGCGACGTCGTTGCATCGGAGACCGAAGAGGCCATCTACGGGGCGCTCGACCTCGATGTCGTGCCACCCGAGCTGCGGGAGGGGCACGAAGAGATCGCGCTCGCCGCCACTCACGCCTTGCCGAACCTCGTCACGGAGGCCGACATTCGCGGCGACCTCCACGTGCACTCGACGTGGTCGGGTGACGGGCGGAGCTCGCTGGATGACATGGTGGCCAGGGCTGCTGCCCGCGGCCTCGAGTACATCGCGATCACCGAGCACGGCGAGGACCTCGCCATCAACGGGCTATCGCGCGACGAGGTAGCCGCTGAGCGCCGTGAGATCCTGCGGCTTCGCGACGAGTACCCCGACCTCGCCATCCTCCACGGTGCCGAGCTCAACATCGGGCCGGAGGGGAACCTCGATTACGACGACGACTTCCTCATGGCGTTCGATTGGTGTGTCGCCAGCGTCCATTCCCACTTCGACTTGCCTCAAGCGGAGCAGACCACCCGACTCGTGAAGGCGATCGCCCACCCGGCGGTGAACGTGATCGGACACCTCACCGGACGGATGATCGGTCGCCGCCCCGGCATCGACCTCGACTTCGACGTCGTATGCGACGCCGCCGAAGCGGCGGGCACCGCACTCGAGATCAACTCGCATCTCGACCGGCTCGACGTCCCGAGCGATCTTCTTCGCAGGGCACGAGGGCGGCACGACCTGCGTCTCATCATCTCTACAGACAGCCATCACGTCGGGGAGTACGGCAACCTCACGTGGGGCGTCGCCAACGCCCGACGAGGCTGGGTCGAGGCCGACCGGGTAGCCAACACGATGGCTCGAACGGACTTTCTGGCGTGGGCGGCGGTGCAGCGGTCCTGAACCGCCACACGCGACGGTTGCCAGCGAGACCTTCCCTGGAAATGCCCATTGCAGCAGGGCGCCGGAGCGATAGATTTCTGGCGGAGAATGCCCAGGTTGGGCATGAGGGAAGGAAGGGGGAGCTATGCGTTCACGCAGTGTGCGCGCTCTGGTGGCAACCGTTCTCTTGGCGGGTGTCGTACTTGCGCCGGCGTCCGCCAACGCGGACGAGGGCGACGATTTCGCCACGCCCATATTCGGCCTCAACCGCGGACCAAACAGGTCGCTGTTGGTCGCCGACGCAGGCGCGGGCATCTGGCAGGTGCGGGGCGATCGGATGGATCTCATCGTCGAGCTGCCGGGTGTTGCCGACGTGGAGATGATTCGCGCCAACGACTTGTGGGCGGTGACCGGACTGCCGCCTGAGGAGGGGCTACCGGCCGGGTCGCAGACCGTGTACCGCGTCCAGCATGGCGTTCCGACCGCCATCGCGGATCTCGGGGCGTTCGAAGCCAAGTTCAATCCCGATGGTGGTGAGATCGACTCGAACCCGTTCGACATCGCATCGCTCGGCAGACAGGCCGTGCTCGTGGCCGATGCGGGCGGCAACGACCTGCTCCTGGTCCAGAAGGGCGGCAAGGTCGGCGTTGTCGCCACATTCCCGCAGCAAGTGGTCTCGACCGCGAACGCCAAGTCGCTCGCCGGCTGTCCCGACCCGGTCCCCGATCTCGCGTTCGCCTGCGACCTGCCTGACGCGATCCCGGCCGACACCGTCCCGACCAGCGTTGCGATTGGCCCCGACGGCGCGTACTACGTGGGTGAGCTCATCGGCTTCCCCGCACCCGTGGGCACGTCCAAGGTCTGGCGCATAGAGCCCGGAACACGCAACGCTGACTGCGGCGTCAGCCCGGCATGCTCCGTGGTGGTGGACGGTCTCACCTCGATCGTCGATCTGACCTTCGGGCCCGATGGAAGGCTGTACGTGGTCGAGATGGACGAAGCCAGCTGGCTCGCCGTCGAGCTCGGCGTAGCGACGGGCGGCACAGTGGACGTGTGCAACGTCGCCACCGGACACTGCCGCGTCGTGGCCGACGGGTTGCCCCTGCCGTCGGCGGTTGCCGTGGCGGCAAACGGGACGGTGTATGCCACCATCCTCTCGCTGGTCCCAGGAGAAGCGCACGTCATTCCGCTCTCTTGACGTTGTGAGGCGACAGCGGCGGCCGGGGACTCACCCGGCCGCCGCCGGGGCGCGATTTCACGGATTCGTAAGGGTGATTTGTTGGGTCTAGCGGAGAGCCGCGTGGTAAACCGTTGTCGTGACCACAACACACGGAGTTTCTGACACGGCCCGCCGGGCCGCCCTCGCGGGGGCGAGTGCTGCAGGCCTTGCATTGGGCCTCACCGAGTTCGCCGCCGGCCTGACCGACAAAGTGCCTTCTGCCGTCGCCTCGGTGGGCTCGGTGCTCATCGAATACACCCCACCGGTCGTCGAGCGGGCGGCAATCGGTCTCTTCGGCACCGCCGACAAGGGTGCCCTGGCCATAGGCACCGTCATCGTCTCGCTCATCTTCGGCGCTGTCATCGGGGCGCTGTCGAGAACGCGCCGGTTGCTGCCGGCGATGGCCTTTGGCGCATTTGCGGTCGCAGGGATTGCCGCAGCCTTCACTCAGCCCTCCTACGAGCCGATTCTCACCGTGGTCACCATCGGGCTTGCGGCGACCGCGGGGGCGCTCGCCCTCGATCGGCTCCTGCGCTCTCTCGATCCCCGCGACGTGGGTGCAGCGGCCTCACCAGAGTCGCCTACAGACGGCGTCGCAACCAGCCCGTCACGACGGCGATTCGTCGCCGGCGTCGCAGGAGCAGGTGCCGCAGCGCTGACCACGGGGTTGGCCGGCCGCTCGCTCATCATCTCTCGATCGGAAGAGGTGCGGTCGTCGATTGCCCTGCCGCAAGCGGCGGGCGTCGTCGCCGCCCCAGGTCCAGACAACTCGTTTCCTGTCCAGGGCCTGGCTCCGATCCTCGTTCCGAATGCCGCGTTCTATCGCATCGACACCGCGCTCATCGTCCCGCGTCCCGACACGGAGTCTTGGCGCCTCCGCATCAAGGGCATGGTCGACACGCCCATCAGCCTCACGCTGTCCGACCTCATGGCGATGCCGCTCTACGAGGAGTACATCACCATCTCCTGCGTCTCGAACGAGGTGGGTGGAAACCTCGTCGGCAACGCAAAGTGGACTGGAGTGAGGCTGTCGGAGCTCCTCGACAGGGCGGGGGTCCAGCAAGGCGCCACACAGGTGGTTGGGCGTTCGACCGACGGTTGGACGGCGGGCTTCCCCACGGAAGCGGTGTTCGACGGCCGGGAGCCGCTCGTCGCGATCGGCATGAACGACGAGATGCTGCCTCCCCGCCACGGCTATCCCGCGCGGCTGATCGTCCCTGGCCTCTACGGGTACGTGTCTGCCACCAAATGGCTGAGCGAGATCGAATTGACCACGTGGGAGGCATTCGACGGTTATTGGATACCTCGCGGGTGGTCGAAAGAGGGCCCCATCAAGACGCAGTCTCGGATCGATGTCCCCAGTGCCAACTCGCGAATAGCGGCCGATTCGGTCGTGATCGCCGGCGTCGCATGGGCTCCCACGAGGGGAATCGCCAGGGTCGAGGTGCGCGTCGACGAAGACGACTGGCAGGAAGCGCAGCTCTCAGAGCCGCTGTCCGAGGACGCCTGGGTCCAGTGGCGCCACGAGATGTCGCTCGAAGCCGGGCAGACGTACCGTCTCCAGGTGCGCGCCACCGACGGCACGGGGGAGACGCAGACGGCGACGAACGGCCCGCCGCCGCCAGACGGCGCCACCGGGTACCACACCATCGAGTTCTTCACGACCTGATCCCCTCCGGGCCGACGGCGTGGCGCACCGGCCCGGTGGTGCCCACCCGGAACCGATCACGCACCTCTAGGCTCGATGTGTCCGTCGTATCCGCGGGAGGAGCCCCATGAAGTTCGCCTGGCTGTGCAGCCACGAGTCCTACCAGCCCGAGGTGCTCGTTGACCAGGCGGTCCTCGCCGAGCAGGTCGGTTTCGATGCCGTGCTCGGGTCCGACCACTTCCACCCGTGGGTCGATCAGGGATCGGCATCCGGGTTCGTCTGGAGCTGGTTCGGCGCAGTGGCATCCCGGACAGACCTCGAGCTCGCCACGTCCGTGACGTGCCCACTCTTCCACTATCACCCGGCGATGATTGCCCAAGCGGCGGCGACCGTCGATCGCCTGTCGGGCGGCAAGTTCATTCTCGGTGTCGGCACCGGGGAGAACATCAACGAAGGGCCGCTGGGCTTCGAGTTCACCGGCTACTCCGACAGGATCTCGCGGATGGGCGAGGCGCTCGAGGTCATGCATCGCCTCTTCGCCGGCGAGAAGCTCGACTTCGCAGGCGAGCACTACACGATCGACAAGGCGAAGCTCTATAGCCCACCCCTTCGTCCGGTGCCGATCTGGATGGCGGCAGGTGGGCCCAAGTCGGCGGCCTTCGCAGGAACGCACGCCGACGGGCTCATCACGTCCGTGAAGGACCCGGACGACACGCTCGAGCGCGTGATCGTTCCCTTCCGCGAGGCCATGGGAAAGCGCCGCATGAAGGGCCACATCATGGCGACCCGATGGACGGTGCTCGCCGACGACTCGCAGGATGCATGGCGCGCGCTCGACACGATGCGCGGGCTGCGGGCACCCGGGAGGCTCGAAGCGGTGGACCCGATGGTGCTGCGCCAGCGAGCCGACGAGATGGATCGCGACGAGATCCTGAGCAAATACACCATCGTCTCCGGGATCGAGGGGCTCATCGATGCGTACGCCCCTCTCGTGACGGAGGTCGGGGCCGACTACGTCGCGATCCAGATCGCCAGCACAGACCCGGACCGCACGTTGCGCCTGGTCGGTTCCGAGCTGCTACCCGAGCTGCGGCGGCTGCAAGGCTGACCTCGGGACGAGCGATCTGCCGAGGACGTGCGGCGGGGCACCGCTGCTCGCCTCGTAGTCTTGGGCCGCCACCGGTCACGGCATGAGGTGCGATGGACGACGCCCCACCAGACGCCAGATCCCGATCGCTCTTGCGGCGCATCGCCTCGTTTGCGCTGCCGGCGGCGATTGCGGTCGCCCTTCTCGTGGGTGTCCTGCCGTCGATGGCGGACTTCTCGGAGGTCTGGGAGACCATCAGCAGCTTGAGCGCAGTGGAGATTCTCTTCCTGTTCGGGCTCGCCGGTTGGAACATTCTCACCTATCAATTCGTCGTGATGGCAGCGCTGCCGGGTCTCCCGCTCTGGCAGGCGTTTCTGGTCGGGCAGATCTCCACCGCCGTCGCCAACACCGTGCCCGCAGGGAGCGCCGTCGGCATCGGCGTCACCTACTCGATGTTCAGCCGGCTCGGTTACTCGGCGTCCTCGATTGGCATCGCCGCAGCGCTGACGGGCCTGTGGAGCACGTTCGTCAAGCTCGGCCTGCCTGTCATTGCCCTCGCGATCCTGGTGTTCCGTGGCGGCGCCAACCCAGCGCTGGTCGGAGCGGCTGTCACCGGCCTCGTCGCACTGCTGATCGCCGTGGGCATCCTCGCCGTTGTCGTGGTGAGCGATCGCCTCGCTGGGGCGGCGGGGGCACGCTTGGGTGTGCTCGCCACCGCGGTCGCCCGCCCGCTGGGACGAGGACCGTTCCGCGGGTGGGACGAGCGATTCCGAGCCTTTCGCGAGCGCACGGCGGAGGTGCTCACCGGGCGCTGGGCGTGGCTGACGGCTACCAGCCTGCTGAGCCAGCTGTCGCTGTTTGCTCTCCTGCTGGCATCGCTGCGCCTGGTTGGGGTGGAGGCGGAGCGTGTCTCATGGCCCGAGGCTCTCGCTGCGTTTGCCTTCATCCGCCTCGTCACGGCACTTCCCATCACGCCGGGTGGCATCGGGCTGGTCGAGGTGGGAATGACGGGAGCATTGGTCCTCGCCGGAGGCCCTGAGCCTGCCGTCGTGGCCGGCGTCCTCGTGTACCGGGCGCTCTCGTATGCTCTGCAGATTCCGGTTGGTGCGATGTGCTGGGTGGGGTGGCGGCTCGCTGCAGGCCGCGCGCGGGTGGATAGTCGCTCGTGATGGCAAGCCGATAAGCTGGCCCCGTGATGACCAACGACCCCAATGACGAAACGCCGGCCGACAGCGACGGGCCCCTCCGTGCCCAGGTGGTCGACGAGACCGATGGACAAGAGTCCGAGCAAAGCACGATTCACGAGCCGTCGAAGCTGATACGGATCGCATCGATGACGAGAGCCATGCTCGAGGAGGTGCGCCAAGCACCACTCGACGAGGCCGGGCGGCTGCGACTGCGCACGATCTACCACCGGTCGCTCGATCAGCTTCGTGAGGCCCTGAGCGGCGACCTCGGTGAGGAGTTGGAGGAGATCTTCCAGCCCATCAATCAAACGGAGGTGTCCGAGTCGGAGTTACGTCTCGTGCAGGCGCAGCTCGTCGGATGGCTCGAGGGGCTCTTCCACGGCATTCAGGCCTCCTTGTGGAGCCAGCAGGCGGCTGCCGCTGCCCAGCTCGAGGAGATGCGCCGCCGTCGCGCTCTCGAAGGGGGGGACCCTGAGTCGGCCACCCAGGCCGGGCAGTATCTCTGATGCCGGGCCGCTGAGGCCAACAGGTCACCGATGCCGAAGCGCCGCTTGGGCGGCCGCGAGGCGCGCAACCGGGAGGCGGGGTGGGCTGCACGACACGTAGTCGACGCCCACTTGTTCGAAGAAGTCGATCGAGTCTGGGTCGCCGCCGTGCTCGCCGCAGACGCCGATGACGAGACCAGGGTTCACTCGCCTCCCCGCCTCGATGGCGAGCTCGATGAGGCGGCCGACACCCTGGCGATCGATGGTCGTGAACGGGTCACGTCGCATGATGCCCCGCTCCAGATAAGTGCGAAGGAACGCTTCCTCCGCGTCGTCCCGGCTGATTCCGAGCGTTGTCTGTGTGAGGTCGTTCGTGCCGAATGAGAAGAAGTCCGACTCGAGCGCAAAATCGCCGGCAACGAGCGCTGCCCGCGGCAGCTCGATCATCGTCCCGACGGAGATCTCGAGCTGGCGACCCGCGTAGTGGACCTCCTCGTCGATCATGTCGCGAACGATGTGCAGCTCCTCGACGGTGCCGACGAGCGGGATCATCAACTCGAGCCGGGGGTCGCCGCGAGCGTCGAGCCTCCGGCGCACAGCTTCCAGCGCAGCCAGCACCTGCACTCGATATATCTCCGGGATGATCACTGCAAGCCGGACGCCGCGCAGGCCAAGCATCGGATTGGACTCGGACCACTGGTCGATCGCTTCGAGCAACCGAACGAGCTCTGCGGTGTCCTCGTCCCGCTCGCGAGCCCTCCGCAGTCCGGCCTCGACCTCCCGCCGATCCGGCAGGAACTCGTGAAGCGGAGGGTCGAGCAGGCGAACGACGACCGGCAAGCCGTCCATGGACTCGAGCAGTCGCTCGAAGTCGCCGATCTGGATCTCCTCGAGCTCCTCGAGCGCCCGCGCCCGCTCTTTCGCATCGTCGGTCAGGATCACCCGCCTGACGACCTCGAGCCTGCTGCCGGAGAACATGTATTCGGTCCGGGCGAGCCCGATTCCCTCGGCGCCCATGCTTCGAGCGTGGGTTGCCGCGTCCGGAGTGTCTGCGTTCGCCCAGACGTCGAGCCTCCTGAATCGGTCGGCCCAGCCGAGCAGCGTGTCGAGGTCTGCCGATGCCGTCGGCTCCTCGATGGGGAGGGCTCCCGCATAGACCGCCCCGCTGGCGCCGTCGATGGTGATCATGTCACCCGCTCGCATCGTCGTCCCCCCGATGCGAACGACGCGCCGCTCCGGGTCGCACACGACGTCGGCGGCGCCCGTCACGGCCGGGGTACCCGTTCCCCGCGCCGCAACGGCCGCGTGGGATGTTGGCCCGCCGTGGCTGGTGAGCACGCCTCGTGCGGCGATCACACCGGCGAGGTCCTCGGGCGTCGTCTCCCGTTTGACCAGCACGACAGCCTCGCCCCGAAGCGCGGCCGCTATCGCTGTCTCGGCGTCGAGCACGACGGCGCCGCTCGCAGCACCCGGCGACGCCGCACCACCGACGACGAGTGGCACCGTCAACGTGCCGGGGGCGATCCGGGCATGGAGCATCTCGTCGAGGCCGTCTGGGTCGATTCGGAGCACTGCTTCGTCTGCTGAGATCATCCCAGCCTCGGCCATTTCCACGGCGATCGTCACGGCTGCTCGTGAGCTGCGTTCGCCGGGACGGGCTTCCAGCACCCAGAGCCTGCCGCGCTCGCACACGAAGTCGATGCGCATCATGTCGCGCTCGGCGCCTTCGAGGTCGCACGAGATCTCGATGAGCTCACGGTAGGTCGCAGGGTCACGCTCAGCCAGGTCTCCAAGTCCCGGATAGACGGCGAGGGATTGGGGGTGCGACAGGTCGGGAGCAAACACGCCCGAGGGCTTCGCCGTCCCGTCGTGGGGGTCCCTGCTGAACACGACGCCCGCGCCGGACTCCTCTCCTGCGGAGCCGAAGACCATGAGATGGACGATGATCGAGGTTCCGAGGTCATCGCTGATGCGTCGGCGGCGGCGGAAAGCCCGTGGTGCCTCGTCATCCCAGGAGGCGAACACCGACTCGATGCCCTCCCGGAGCTGGTCGAGAACGTCTGCTGCGATCGGGCGCTGCGACTCCTCGACGACGAGGTCCTCGAGAGCGGCGGCGTCTGCCACCAGTCCATCGAGGCCACGGTCGGGACCCGGCATCCCGAGGATGGCGTCGACGCGATGCTGGGCGACGCGTCGTCCCTCGGCGAGGCCGCGCAGGAAGTCGATGCGCACTCGTGCTGAGAAACCCGGGGACCCCCAGCGGGCAAGCGCTTCGAGCGATGCCTCGTTGACGCCAACGTGCAGCGCTTGCGCAAGCAAGCCCGGCATCGCAACAGGAGGGCTGGAGCGAACCGCAAGAATCAGGGGCCTCTCGGGGTGTGCTGCTGCGAGGCCGTCTACGGCGGCGACGACCTCGTCCCACATCCCGCGTGGGAAGTCACCCACCTCGAGGAAGCGTCGGCATGCGACGTCACTGACCGCAAACCCGGGCGGGACCGGGAATCCGAAGCCGCTCAGCGTGCTCAGCGACCGTGCGCGCGCACCCACGTGCGGCAGCGCCGCTTCGGGCAGGTTGGCGAGATCCCAGACGTACTGCAACGGCGGCCCCGACTGATCGACGTCGAAGCGAGATTACAACTCCCTGGCGGAATCGCCGATCCTGGCGTAACCTAGGTTCTCGCGTTCGCGGTTTCCCCTTCAATTGAGGAACAAAGCGCGTCGCGATCCGGTTCAAGTGAATCTGAAGAGAGAGCTACGAGGCAGGTGACCGAGCCATGGTGATGGCGCTCAGCGACCTCATGTGGGAGCCAGATGAGGGATGGCGCGACGACGCTTTGTGCGTTGGCGCAGATGCAGACCTGTTCTTTCCCGTGGGGGAGGACGAAGGGGTAGCAGCGTCGGCGAAGGCCGTATGCGAAGCATGCCCGGTACGCGAGGCGTGTCTGCGATATGCACTGGCGACCAACCAGACCGAAGGCGTGTGGGGCGGAATGACCGGCCCTGAGCGCCGCAGGCTGCGACGGCGCATCCGCGAGCGGGAGCGCCGCGCCTCGTAGGCCGGCTGCCGGTGCTCGTATCCGTTGGTACGTTCAACCTCAACAACCTCTTCTCGCGCTGGAACTTCGGTGGTGCCGTCGAGGAGATGGCCGAGGAGGATGGCCCAGTCGGGGCCGTCACGGTTCGGTACGAGTTCACCGATCCAGACACGTATTGGGTGCGGACGTTCCGAGGCAGGCTGGTCAAGGCCAAGGCGGTCGTCGATACGCAGCGCATCGCGTCGCGCATCAATGCGATAGATCTCGACGTACTGGCGGTCCAAGAGGTCGAGAACATCGGCACGCTGCGTCAGTTCAACGCGTTCTATCTCGGCGGTCGGTACCCGTATCGAGTCCTGATCGAAGGCAACGATCCTCGGTTCATCGATGTTGGCGTTCTTTCGAAGCTACCGCTCGGCGCCGTCACGTCACATCAGACTGCGGTGCATCCGGCGAAACCAGAGGAGACGGTCTTCGGCCGCGACCTGCTCGAGGTCGAAGTGCTCGATGGAAGCCGCCGCAGCAAGCTCTTCACCCTCTACGTGAATCATCTGAAGTCGAAGTTCGTGCCGTTCGATGCGGACCCCGCCGTCGCCGGTCCCGAGAACGACGCCAGGCGGCAACGCCAGGCGGAAACGGTCGCTCGTATCGTTGCTCAGCGGCAGCGCCCCAACGGGCGATATCTCATCGTCGGCGACATGAACGACACCCCGGATTCGCCTTCGCTGGCCCCACTGCTCGAGATCGAGGGACGGCGGCTGGTCGACGGTCTCGCTGCTCCGAGTGAGACGCGCTTCGCGCCCGTCGACCGCGGCGGTCCAGGACCTGCGTCATCTCGATGGACCCACCGGTTCAAGCCAGCGGGATCGCCGGCGCACTATGAGTTGCTCGACCAGATCTGGTTGAGCAACGCCATGTCCGCACGGCTCACCGGTTCGTGGATAGACCGGAGAGTGCGGCTCACGGGCGACGGGTCGGACCATGACCCGGCCTGGGTGACTCTCGAGGTGTGAAGGGTCGGGCGCGGGTGCCCTGGGTCAGTCCTCCGAGATCGTCACCGATTGGATCACGCAGTCATCGTGCGGGCGGTCCGCGTGATCAGTCGCCGTCGTAGCGATCGCATCGACGGCGTCCATGCCGGACGTGACCTTGCCGAAGATCGTGTACGAGTGGGGAAGCCCGGCGTCGTTGTGGCAGATGAAGAACTGCGAGCCGTTGGTATTGGGTCCTGCGTTGGCCATCGCTACGGTGCCGCGGCTGTAGGAGCCGGAGCCCTCGGTCTCGTCGCGGAACTTGTAGCCCGGGCCGCCCCGGCCGGTGCCGGTCGGATCGCCACCCTGGATCATGAAGCCTTCGATGACGCGGTGGAATACCACGCCGTCGTAGAAGCCATCACGAGCGAGGAAGACGAAGTTGTTCACCGCAAGGGGCGACCGTTCGGCGTCGAGGGCGATCTCGACGTCGCCTTTGTTGGTCTGCAGGGTGGCGCGGTAGGTCTTGGCCGGGTCGATGGCGAAATCGGGCGCTGCCGGATACTGCTTGGCCACGGTGGGTCTCCTTCGGAATGGGGAGGAATAACCCTAGGAGCCTCGCTGCACTGAGCGGCTGGGCGACGATCGTCAGAAGCGGCGCTTGCGGCGCGTTGCGCTGTGGAACGGCGCGAGCTCCTCGGGGGGCTCCCATTCCTCGAGGCGGCTCAGCCGCTCGTCGTTGGAGAACATCTTGACGATGGGCACGTTGAGCCCTGCGCGTCGCTGGATGCCGAGCACCTCGTTCACCTGATCCCACTCGACGAGCGTCACGACCAATCCGGATTCACCGGCGCGGGCTGTGCGCCCGGATCGGTGGACGTACGTTTTCGGGTCGTCGGGTGGGTCGTAGTGAACCACGACGTCGACGTCGTCGATGTGGAGACCTCGGGCCGCCACATTGGTTGCGACCAACACCGGGATCTTGCCGTCCATGAACTGGGCGAGGGCCTTCTCGCGCTGACGCTGGTGGAGGTCGCCGTGGATGGCGCGAGCGTCGACGCCGTGGGCGCCCAGGTCCCTGGCGACGCGGTCGCACGCATGCTTGGTGCGAACGAACATCAGCGTGCGGGTGTTGTGACCGGCGATGGACGCTGCCACCTTGATCTTGTCCATGTGGTGGACCTTGAGGAAGCGATGCTCCATCAGTTCGATGTGGCTCTCGCTCGTGTCGACCTCGTGGCGCACGGGGTCTTTCATGTACGCGTCCACGAGTGTCGCCACTTGGCCGTCGAGTGTGGCTGAGAACAGCATCGTCTGCCGGCTGTCTGAGACCTCGCGCATGATGCGGCGGACCTGGGGAAGGAAGCCCATGTCGGCCATCTGATCGGCTTCGTCGATAGCGACCATCTCGACGTCGTCGAGGCGGATCACCTTGCGCTCCATGAGGTCGATGAGGCGACCGGGGGTTGCGACGACGATGCCGGTCCCTTTGCGGGCTGCATCGATCTGGTCTCGCATCGACGATCCGCCGTAGACGGTCAATACGGGTATCGAGCGAACCTCGGCGAGGGTGCGCAGCACGTCGGTGACCTGAAGGGCGAGTTCCCGAGTCGGGACCAGCACGAGCCCGCGTGGGCGGCCGGGAGCGGCAGCGTCGAGGAGCTGCACCATCGGGAGGCCGAACGCAAGGGTCTTCCCCGAGCCGGTTCGGGCCCTTCCGCACACGTCGCGACCGGCAAGTACGTCCGGGATCGACATGAGCTGGATGCTGAACGGGTCGGAGATGCCGGCATCGTTGAGGACGGTGACGAGGTCGTCGGCGATCCCGAGTTCGGTGAATCCATCGGTTGTCATGCGCATGCTGGCCTGCGGAGAGATAGTTCGGTCACTGCAAGATAGTGCGCGGTTGCACAGAAGCCCTCATCCGCGCTTCGTGTGCTCATAGAGCCCGTGGTGCTCGAGGTAGGAGTTCGTCTCGGCGCCGAGCAGCACAACGAGGCCGGACACGAAGAACCACAACATGAGAACGACCACGCCCGTGAGGGTGCCGTAGGTCTCGCCGAGGCTCGAGCCCCAGTTGTTGATGTATACCGACATCCCGACGGTGGCGAGCACCCAGAGGACGGTGGCGAGCACTGCACCGACGTTCACCCACCGTGTCATGCGCCACGGCCGGTTTGGCGCCAGCTTGAAGAGGGCACCGAGGCCGAGCACGACCACGACGAAGACAAACGGCCACCGCAGCATGTTGATGGTCGTCGCCGCCTCATCGGCGAGCCCCACCGCATCGAGGATGCGGGGGAGGAACGCAACGACGGCGGTTGAGCCGATGCCGAAGATGATGACGCCGATGGTCACGGCGAGCGCGGAGCCGCGAAGCACGAAGAACGAACGGGTCTCAGGTTCCCCGTATGCGTGGTTGATCGCAGAGATCAGCGCCTTGGTGCCCGCCGAGGCGGACCACAGAGCCAGCACGATGGAGACCGCGGTGGCGAGGCCGAGACTCTCCGGCGACGTCGCCACGATCTTCTCGAGCTGGGAGCTGACGAAGGTGGCGGTTTCCGTCGGCAGCGCCGCCGTGAGATCCGTGATCTGGTTCTCCAGAGTCACCGGGTCGGCGACGAGGCCGTAGATCGAAACGGCTGCAATCGCGGCGGGGAACATGGCGAGGAGTGCGTAGTACGAGAGGCTCGCCGCGATCATGATCGTGTTGTGGCGTTTGATGCGGGTCATGAGCGCCTTGAGTGCGGACGCTGTGTCGTCGAGACCCTCGATGTCCCCTGGCGACGTCGCAGTTGCCACCGGGGCCCCGGCGCCGGCAAGACGCGGATGGCCGTGGCCCGACTGCGAACCGATCGACTGTTCAGCGGGTCGTGGCCGGACGGCAACTGCCGCAGCGACGGCCACTGCGAGCGCGCCGAGAAAGAGCTCTCCGAGGCGTCTCACGTGCCGAGCAGGTCGGCGTCGATCGCAAACAGCGTCTCGGCGTGGGCCGTGATCGCAGGAACGAGCCCGAACGCCTGGGGCAGCAGTTGCTCGCAGTAGAAACGGGCAGTTGCGATCTTGGCGGCGAGGAATGCTCCATCCCCGTCGGCGCCCATCAGGCGTCGGGCGGCGAGCGCCTCGCGGGCGAGGTAGTACCCGCCGGCGACGGTCCCGAAGAGCCGCAGGTACGGCGTTGCCCCTGCCAGCAGGTCGTTGGGATCCTCCCGGCTGAGCAGCCACTCGGTGGCGTTCCGCAACAGCTCGACACCCTCCGCCAGCTCTGTGTGCATGTCGCCGAGCTCGGCGGTTGCCGCCTGCAAGTCTGCGTCGAGTGCGGCCATTTCGTCGAGGTAGCCGTGCACGACGGCCCCGCCGTCCATCGGGAGCTTGCGCATGACCAAGTCGATGGCCTGGATGCCGTTGGTGCCCTCGTAGATCGGAGCGATGCGCGAGTCGCGCCAGTGCTGTGCAGCACCCGTCTCCTCGACGTACCCCATCCCGCCGTGCACCTGGATGCCCAGAGAGGTCAGCTCAACGCCGAGGTCGGTGCCCCAGGCTTTGGCGACCGGGGTCAGCAGGCCGGCCCTGCCCGTGTTGGCCGCCCGGATCGCCGCATCGGGATGGCGGTGGCCGAGATCGATCGCCTTCGCATTGTCGTAGAGCAGCGCCCGCAGCGCCTCGGTGGAGGCCTTCATCGTCATGAGCATGCGGCGAACGTCTGGGTGGTCGACGATGGGGGACGACTCCGTGCGGGGGGCGCCGATGGCTCTGCCCTGCTTGCGCTCCCGTGCGTACTCGGCGGCCTGTTGGAATGCCCGCTCGGCGATGCCCAGCCCTTCGAGACCGACGTGGAGCCTGGCGTCGTTCATCATGGTGAACATGTAGCGCATGCCCTGATTGACCTCGCCGACGAGGTAGCCGACCGCACCCTGGTTCTCCCCGAAGGCCAGCACGCAGGTTGGGCTCCCATGGATGCCGACCTTGTGCTCGATGGACACGCACGTCACGTCGTTGCGGGCGCCGAGGCTCCCGTCGTCATCGACGATGAACTTGGGGACGATGAAGAGGCTGATGCCCTTCGTGCCGGGAGGGGCACCGGGGACCCTGGCGAGCACCAGGTGGACGATGTTGTCCGCCATGTCGTGCTCGCCCCATGTGATGTAGATCTTCGTGCCGTAGATGCTCCATGTGCCGTCGTCGTTCGGCTCGGCCTTGGCGCGCAGCGCTCCGACGTCGGAACCCGCTTCAGGCTCGGTGAGCACCATCGTCCCGGTCCACTCGCCGCTGATCAGCTTCTCGAGGTAGGTCGCCTTCTGCTCCTCGGTGCCGTGGTGCTCGAGGGCGAGGATGGCGCTCATGGTGAGCATGGGGCACAGCGAGAATGCCATGTTGGAAGCAGTGAGCATCTCTTGCACCGCGATTCCGACAGACGCTGGGAAGCCGTGTCCACCGTATGCCGGATCGGACTTGACGGCGTTCCATCCCGAAGCGACGTACTGCTCGTAGGCCTTCTTGAAGCCTTCGGGCGTCACCACGGAGCCGTCCGCTCCTCGCTGGGAGCCCACGCTGTCGCCGATCCGGTTGGTCGGCGAGACGACCTCGGACATGAAGCGGGCGGCTTCGTCGACGAGGCCGGACACGGTGTCAGGGTCGACGTGGGAGAAATCGGGGATCTCGGCAAGGGAACCGACGTCGACGATGTGGTCGAGGACGAACTTGATGTCACGAACAGGGGCCCGGTACTCGCTCATGGCGCAGAGGATAGGGCGGTCCGCACGCACATCGTCTGGCTGCGTAGTGTCTGATGTCGAAATCGCTCGCAGCGGCTCGTCGTTAGGTCGTTGAGGCGGCGAGAAGCGCCGCCCCTGTACGGAGGTGGAGTATGAAGTACGCGCTGCTGATCTACTACGACGAGGGCACGCAAGCACCCACGGGGTCACCCGAGGCGCAGGAGTCGATGGAGGCCTACATGAAGTTCACGGAGGCCATCACGCAGCGAGGCATCAACCTCGGCGGCGAGGCGCTGCACGGCACGGACGCCGCTACGACGGTTCGGGTGCGCAACGGGGACACCCTGACCACCGACGGGCCCTTTGCGGAGACGAAAGAGGCGCTCGGCGGCTTCTACCTCATCGACGTAGCCGACCTCGACGAGGCCATCGCAGTGGCAGCCGAGTTGCCCGGCTCGTGGTACGGGTCCGTGGAAGTACGTCCGATCTACGACTGGGCGGGCGACGTCGCCGGTTGAACCGCCGCCCGCCGGCACTGCTGCTGCGCAGCAAGCAGTCGATCGCGCCTTCCGTGAGGAGTACGGCCGCGTGGTCGCCACGCTCATCCGCCACACGGGGGACTTCGAGGTGGCAGAGGAGGCGGTGCAGGAGGCGTTCATGGCGGCGTTGCGCCACTGGTCCAGGGGGCAGGTGCCCCACAACCCAGGGGCCTGGCTCACCACAACCGCGAGGAGAAAGGCCATCGATCGCCTGCGGAGAGACGCCAACTATGCCCGCAAGCAGAAGGAGCTCGAATACCTGGTCGATCTCGATCGCCGCGCGGCAGAAGGGGCCGACGACGGGAACGAGAGCGTCGTGACCGACGACAGGCTGCGGCTGATCTTCACGTGTTGCCATCCGGCGCTCTCGCTGGATGCCCAGGTGGCGCTCACGCTGAAGACCCTGGGTGGCTTGAGCACGGCGGAGATCGCCAGGTCGTTCCTCGTCGCTGAGACGACGATGGCGCAGCGCCTCGTGCGGGCGAAGCGCAAGATCCGCGACGCCGGCATTCCCTACCGCATCCCTGCCGACGGCCAACTCCCCGAGCGGCTCGACGCCGTCCTCGCCACGGTCTACTTGATCTTCAACGAGGGGTATGCGGCGAGCAGCGGGGGTGATCTCATCCGTGGCGACCTGTGCAGCGAAGCGATCCGGCTCGGCGTGCTCCTGACGCACCTCATGCCTGCCGAGCCAGAAGTCCTCGGGTTGTGCGCACTGATGCTCTTCCACGATTCGCGACGTGATGCCCGAACGAGTGCGGGCGGGCTGGTGCTGCTCGAGGATCAAGATCGGGCCGCCTGGGATACAGCGCAGATAGCGGCGGGCACCAACCTCCTCGACCGCGCCCTTGGGATGCGGAGGCCCGGTCCATACCAACTCCAAGCGGCGATTGCCGCTCTCCACTCGACGTCGCCGCACGCAGACGCCACCGACTGGGCACAGATCGCCGTGTTGTACGGCGAGCTGTACCGGTGGCTCCCGACCCCGATCGTTGCGCTCAACCGGGCCATCGCCCACGCCATGGCGGACGGGCCGAGTGTCGGTCTCGAGATGCTCGAACCTCTGGCCGTCGACCTCGACGGCTATCACCTCTTCCATGCAGCGAGGGCTGATCTCCTGCGGAGGCTGTCGAGACGTCGTGAGGCGGTTGCGGCCTACCGGCGGGCGCGCGACATGACGGACAACGACGTCGAACGGGCTTTTCTCACCCAACGCATCGAAACACTGGAGTCCCTCAGACCGGAGTGAGAGAGGCCGGGGACACCCGCAGAACCGCATGCCCACCGCAGGCGGCACGGCCCTCATCTCTGAGTGCGGGCTTCCCCGACCCTCCTGGTGCGCGTCGCGGCCGACATTCGGGCCACCCAAAGAGGCTGCGACGAGCACGTCCCCTCTTCTCGTGTGCGAGCATACCCCTGCGCCGACCACTGCAGCTTGGCTGCCGTTGTGGCGTGCATCCGTCATCGTTGGTGAGATCGGCCGGTAGCCTCGGTGTGCGAACCGAGGAGGAGCCCTGGCCACGATCGTCTTCTTTCATGCCCATCCCGACGACGAGGCAATCTCGACAGGGGGCACCATGGTCCGCGCCGCCCGGGAGGGTCACCGTGTCGTCCTCGTGATCGCCACGCACGGCGAAGAGGGTGAGGTGGCGGACGGCTTTCTCGACGAGGGGGAGGCGCTCGAGCAGCGCCGCATCGTCGAGACCCACACTGCCGCCGAGATCCTCGGCGTCCAGCGTGTGGCCTTCCTCGGGTATCGGGACTCGGGGATGATGGGCACCCCTTCCAACGACCACCCGGACGCCTTCTGGCGCGCCGATGTGGACGATGCGGCGCAGCGCCTCGCCGATCTGCTGACGGAAGAGGCTGCCGACGTGCTCACCGTGTACGACGCCAACGGCGGCTACGGGCACCCGGACCACATTCAGGTCCATCGGGTGGGGCATCGGGCGGCCGAGCGGGCCGGCACCTCACGCGTGTTCGAGGCGACGATGAACCGCGACCGGATCATCGAGATGACGCGGCGTGCTCGCGACGCGGGTATTGAGACACCGCGCACGGACGTCCCCGAGGAAGAGATCGAGATTGGGGTTCCGGATGCGCAGATCACGACGGCGGTCGACATCGGCACGTTCGTGCCGATCAAACGAGCGGCGATGATGGCGCACGCAAGTCAGATCCCGGACGACTCGTGGTTCCTGACGCTCCCACCGGAGGCCTTTCGCGAGGCGTTCGGGAGTGAGTGGTTCGTGCGCACGACACCGCCGTTCGACGGGTCGATTCCAGCCGACAGGGAGTCGTGGTTGTTGGGCTGAGGGTGTGGGTGCCGGCTTCCGTCACCGGCTACCAGAGGGCGTCTACGAATTCGCGAATGCTGAGGTCGACCTTCACCCCGATGATGCGGAGTGCCGCCAGCGCGGCAAACGCTATGAACGAGATCACCATGGCGTACTCCACGAGCGACGAGCCCGCTTCCGACGTGCGAAACGCCACGATCTTCGTCCACAACCTCATCGCCACCACTTCCCCAATCGGTGTAGGTCACCCCACGTCGATGATGACGAATCGGCAAGGCGCCGTCATCATCAGATCTGATGATCGGCTCGCCTCCCGTACGTGTTTCAGCCCGCAAAACCCTCGATGGAGGCGACACAACGACTGAGGAAGCGCGACGCTGCGGCTCCATCGATGACGCGATGGTCGAACGACAACGCAACGGGGAACATCGGTGCGATGCGGATTCCGCCGTCACGGACGACGACGTCGTCGCCGGCCCGTCCCACGGACAGGATGGCGGTCGTGCCAAACGGGATGATCGGTGTCCCATATCCGCCTCCGACCGCACCGACGTTGGAAATGGTGAACGTGCCGCCCACCATTTCGTTCGGTGTCAGGCGGCGGGATCGGGCGGCGGCGATGAGTCGCTCGATCTCGGCGGCGAGATCGGCGGCGGTACGCTCCGCTGCATCCTTCACCACCGGGACGACGAGCCCTGCATCGGTGTCAATGGCAACCCCCATACCAACTGTGGCATGGCGGGTGAGTGTCGTTCCGTCGAAGGTTGCGTTGAAGTCTGGGAAATCGACGAGGACGGGCAGCACGGCGCGTACGAGGTAGGCCTCGACCGGGCCGCCGTTGGCTGAGCGTGCGGCGAGGAGGCGCGTTGCGTCTGCCGGCCCCCACACCGTGACGTGAGGGATCTCGGCCCACGAACGGCTGAGGTTGCGGGCAATGGTGCGCCGCGTCGTCGAGAGCGCCACCGCCTCGTCATCACCGGAGGGCGCCGCAGCCGCGGAGGCGGCGTGCACGTCCTCCCTGGTGATGGCACCGTTCGGTCCCGTTCCGCTGACGGCCGCGAGGTCGACGCCGAGGTCGCGGGCGAGCTTGCGCACGAGCGGAACCGCCTTCACCGGCCTGGATGGTTCCGCAGGTGGCGCACTCCCGCCGACGGCCGTTCGCATCTCGTCGACGACTGCGTTGCGGGCCGCTGCCGCCGAAGGAGCTGCGGGCGTGCCCCACGTTTCGCCCGCCTCGCCGATGACGGCGAGGAGCGATCCCACCTCGAGCGTCGACCCTGCGGGAGCGCCCTGGTGGAGCAGAACGCCTCCCCGGGTCGCGGTGATCTCGACGACCGCCTTGGCCGTCTCCACCTCGACGATCGGTTGGTTGGCGCCGACGCCATCACCCACGGCAACGAGCCACTGGACGATCTCGGCTTCGGTGAGCCCCTCCCCGATGTCGGGGAGGTTCATCTCGAGCGCCATCAGCCGGCCACCGTGTCGCGAATGCCTTGCAGCACCTCGTCCTTGCCGAGGAGCGCGTGCTTCTCGATCGCAAATTGCGGCCAGGGGGCATCGGTGGCCCCGATGCGGTGAATTGGGCCCTCGAGGGCATACCCACAGCGCTCAGCGATCTCTGCGGCCACCTCTGCGCCGACGCCGAAGCTGCGCTGCGGCTCCTGCACCACCAGCAGGCGCCCTGTGCGCTCGACGCTTTCCTGCACAGCCGTCACGTCCCACGGGTAGATGGTCCGCAGGTCGATGACCTCGACCTCCACGCCCTCGCCGGCGGCCACCTCGGCTGCGGCGAGAGACGGCGGCACGAGGCCTCCGTAGGTCACGAGCGTGAGGTCGGTGCCGGGGCGACGGATGCGTGCCTTCCCGAGGGGAATCGTGTAGTGGTCGACCGGTACGTCCTCACGGCCCGCGCGGTACAGCACTTTGGGCTCGAGGAAGACAACCGGATCGTCGGACTCGATGGCGGACGCGAGCAAGCCCTTGGCGTCGATCGGTGTAGACGGCACCACGACGACGAGGCCGGGCGCATGAGCGAAGTACGTCTCAGGTGAGTCGCAATGGTGCTCGTGCGCTCCGATCCCCGCGCCGTTGGGGAACCGGAGCACCATCGGCACCGAGGCGTGGCCGCGAGAGCGAAAGCGGATGCGGCCGAGGTGGCTGGCTACCTGGTCGAATGCGGGATAGGCGAAACCCTCGAACTGGATCTCTGCGATGGCCCTGCTGCCGGACACGGCCATCCCGATGGCAGCGCCGACGATGCCCGACTCGTTGAGCGGCGTATCGACGACCCGTTCGGCACCGAAACGCTCCTGGAGCCGCTCCGTGATGCGGAACACGCCACCGGCAAGCCCAACGTCCTCGCCGAGGATCACGAGCGACTCGTCCGCCTCCATCGCCTCGTGCATGGCCGCGTTGATTGCCTCGGCCATGGTCCATCGCTCGGTGGGCCCTGCAGGGAGCGGGGCTTCGTTCTCCACCGTCCACACATCCGCGTCGGCAAACTCCGAGGGTTCCTCACCCCGTGCACGCTGTGAAGCGTGGAGTTGGTCGATGAGGAGCCGGGGGATGCGTGCGTAGGCGTGGCGGATGATGTCGTCACGCCCTGGGAGCGGGGTTCCCTCGATGTGGTTCAGCGCTTCGTCGAATTCGGCCTCGGCCTCCGCCAACAGACCGGTCTCTTGGTCGTCGTCCCACAAACCGCGTCCTTCGAGGAACGTGCGGTAGCGATCCACAGGGTCGCGCTCACGCCACGCAGCTTCTTCCTCGGAGCCGCGATACAGCCGGGCGTCATCGGCCGTCGCGTGCGGCCCGTAGCGGTAGCAGAGCGCTTCGATGAGCGTCGGTCCCTCGCCACGGCGGGCCCGGTCGACGGCGTCCTTGGTTGCGGCGTACACCGCCAGCACGTCCATGCCGTCGACCCTCACGCCTTCGATTCCGTAGGCCACAGCCTTCTGGGCGATGGTCTGGGATGCCGTTTGCTTCTCGTACGGCACCGAGATCGCATAGAGGTTGTTCTCGCACACGAACACGGTCGGTGCCTTCCACACCCCGGCGAAGTTCAACCCGGAGTGGAAATCGTTCTCGGACGTTGCGCCGTCCCCGAAGAACGTCCCGATCACGACGTCCTCGCCGCGCTGCCGGGCGGCGTAGGCGTGGCCCACGGCGTGGGGAAGGTGGCTGGCGATGGGCACGGTGTTGGTCATCATGCGGTACCGGTGAACGTCCCACCCGGCGTTGGGGAGCCCGCGCCAGTAGGTGAGGATCACCTCGAGGGGCAGCCCTCGAGTCAGCTGGACTGCGTGTTCCCGGTAGGCCGGATAGATGAAATCGCCGTCGGCGAAGGCCGCAGCAGAGCCCACCTGGGCGGCTTCGTGCCCCTCGAGCATCGCGTACGTGCCGAGCCGTCCCTGCCGCTGTGCGCCGAGTGCCCGCCGGTCGTAGATGCGGGAGCGCAGCATCAACCGGTAGAGGTCGACGAGCTCCTTGTCGGCGAGCGCAGGAAGCTCGCCGACTACTGAGCCGTCCGGAGCCAGCACCTGGCGTATCGGGTACGCGGCTTCGATGTCGATCGACACATTTCCTCCTCTGTCAGCGGGCGGGGTGGGCCGAGGCCACTTCGTCCCACACCTCGATGAATCTTGCGTTTTCGTCCGGCGTCCCCACCGAGATCCTGGCCGACTGCCCGAGGGTGCGGATGATGACGCCCTTCTCCAGACACGCCCTGGCAACGCCCTCCGTGTCCCGATCGCCGAGCAGCATGACGAAGTTGGTCTGGCTCGGCGCCACCTCCACATTGCGGGCGGCGAGCTCCACGGCCAACCATGCCCGGCCGCGTGCGTTCTCATGCACCCGCTCGGCGAGGCGGTCGGGATGGCGAAGTGCCTCGGCTGCGGCCACCTGGCCGAGGGTGGTCACCGAGAAGGGCGGCTGCGTCCTGCGCAGCTGTGCAAGCGTCTCCGGTCTGCCGACGGCATAGCCAACCCGTAGCCCGGCGAGCCCGTAGGCCTTGGAGAACGTTCGAGCGACGATCACGTTGTCACGCTCGACGGCCACCGGGATGGCACTGGCGTAGTCCGGCGCCGTGGCGTACTCCGCATACGCCTCGTCGACGACGACGAGCACGCGGTCCGGCACGGTGTCGATGAAACGCCACAGCGCATCGGCCGAGACGTGCGTGCCGGTGGGGTTGTTGGGGTTGCAGACGTACACGACGGTGGTCTCCGGCCGGATCGCCGCAGCCATGGCGTCGAGATCGTGGGCGGCGCCGCCGTCGAGTGGCACCTTGATCGACTCGGCGCCACTCAGCACCGCGTAGATGCCGTACATCACGAAGCTCGGGTCCGCGTACACGGCCGACGTTCCGCGTCCCCCGACGGCAAGCGCGGTGCAGCCGAGCAGCTGGCTGCTGCCGGCGCCGACCCAGAAGCACTGCTCGGGGAGGTCGTGGCGCCGGGCGAGCTCGCCCACGAGGTGGTACGACGAGTTCTCCGGGTAGCGATGGAGGCTGCCCGTGGCTGCGGCAATCGCTTCCTGGACCTCGGGGAACGGCGGCACCGGGCATTCGTTCGAGGCCAGCTTCACGACCTCTTCGAGCCCCAACTCTCGCGCCACCTCGTCGATCGGCTTCCCTGGGGTGTACACCGGGATGGAGGCGAGGTCTGGTCGATACGTGGGCATGGGCGGCGTCGTCCTGTCGGTCTCGGTACGGTTCTCGGCGCTCTCGGTGCGGACCGTGCTGATCACTTTGCCTAGTGTGTGGTACCCAGGATTGCGAGAAACGTCAACAGCGAGCCAATCTGCCGCGCATCCTGATCGAGAGAAGGGGTTCTGGATCATGCCCGGTGATCACTCTGATCAGCCTATCGACGCGCTGGATGCACGGCTCATCGCCACCCTCGCCGCACACCCCAGGGCTGGGATCCTCGAGATCGCTCGCCTGCTCGCCGTTGCGCGCAACACCGTCTACGCCCGGCTGCAGCGGCTCCAAGAGCGCGGGATCGTCATTGGTTTCGGACCTGACATCGATCTCGGGGCGCTCGGGTACGGGGTGATGGCTTTCACGACGATCGAGGTTGCCCAGGGCAGCTTCGCCGAGGTCGTCGCCCAGCTCGAGGAGATTCCGCAGGTCGTCGAGGTCCACACCATCGCAGGCGTCGGCGATCTGTTGTGCCGCGTGGTCGCCAGGTCGAACCAGGGCATCATGGAGATCGTCGAACGAATCCTCCAGATACCGGGCGTCGACCGCACGACGACCGCCATCTCCCTCGCCGAGCAGATCCGCTACCGGCCGCTGGGCCTGGTGGGCGACGGCGGCTGAATCTCAAGGCTGTGGTCACCCGCGGGGAGCGGCTGCTCGACATCGAGGAAGGTACGGCTCGGTCTTTGCGGTGATCCAACCGTCAGTCTCTGCGGTGGTCCAACAAGGGATGACGCCATCGGTATTGGACGTAGCCGTCGAGGGCTGCAGGGATGCCCTCATGGATGCTCGGATAGCGAGGCGCCATGCCGACATCGCGCCAGACGAGCCCCGGCTGCACCGGCACTTCGAGGTTGAAGCCGATCACGGTGTCCTTCGTGTAGAGGGTGGGGCGGTTGCGCCCGGAGAGCAGAGGTTCGAGACCGGCGGCGCCGGCCAATGCGAGCCATCGGGGAAGCGGAATCAGTCGAAAGTAGGGGTAGAGCGTTCGCAGCACCTCGAAGTACTGCGACCAGGTGACGATCTCGTCGTCTGCGACGGCCGAGCGCCCCGCCCACCTCGCTTCGCCGACCGCTGCGACGATGCGTGCTGCGTCGGTGACGTGGAGCTGGCCACACCGGTTGGCCATCCTGCCCGGGAAGATGGCCACTCCGCTGCGAACTTGCTTGAAGAGGATCGATTGCGCCCCGTACACGTGGGGGAGACGCAGGCTCGCAACCGACATGCCGGATGAGGCCGCAGTCCTCTCCAACTCGCCCTCCGCCTCGAGTTTGGCGATGCCGTAGCCGAGCACAGGGTCGGGAGGCGTCGTGGCATCGATGGGGCGCGCCTCGTCGCCGTAGACGAACAGGCTGCTGGCGAAGACGAAGTGCTCGACGCCGGCTCCGGCGGCCCGCCGACCCAGTTCGACGGTGCCACCCACGATGGTCGGCCGCAGGCGCCGGTACGACTCGAAGCTCGCTCGCCCACCGAGGTGGAACACCGTGTCGATGCCGTGGAGCGCCCGATCGAGTGAGGAGGGTACGGCCAGATCACCCTGCACCAGTTCGACGTCGAACACGTTGAGGAGTGCCGCCCGATGGGGGCGGCGCACCAGAACGCGAGGTCGCAACCCGGACTCCGCCAGGAGCCGTATCAGTTCGACGCCGATGAATCCCGTTCCGCCGGTGACGAGGACGTTCTTCACGCCTGCTCCGGCATCGAGTCGGAGCGTAGGGCGCTCAACCGCGCCCGTTTCGGGGCCGGCGCAACGTTCGTGCGTACCACTCGACTTCGTCGAGCATGTCGTCGGCGGCGCCCCTGAGCGACGGTGACGCGAACCCTCCCTGCTCGTCGAGTGCTGTGCTCACCTCGGGGACGTGGACAGCAGGCGACACGGGGACCATACGGAGCGCTGTGGTCACGAGCCGCAGCTGCTCGATCATGCGCGCTCCACCTATGAGGCCGCTGGAGACACTGACGAGGCCGACGGGCTTGCGAGCGTATGCGGCGTACTCGCTGTCGAGCAGCAGTTTGAGCTCGCCCGGGTATCCGTGGTTGTACTCCGGGGCGACCATGACGAAGCCGTCGGCCGCAGTCGTGAGCTCGTGGAAGTATCCGAGGTCACGCTCCACAGGCTCCACTCCGGTTCCGGTGAGGCCGTAGTCGGCGACGTCGACGAGCTCGGTCACCACGTCGCGGTTCTTGATCAGGTCGACGAAGAGCGATGCGATGGCGGCGGAGCGCCGACCGGGGCGGGCCGTTCCGAGGACGACAGGGATGAACAGGTCGGACATGGTGTGCTCCCCGCTCACGAGGACAGAGCTTCGGGGACGTCGGCTGCGAGCAGTGACACGTGCCAGCGGGCTTCTCGCCAGCCATCGGGCGTCAGCTTCCAGACGATGGTTGCGACGCAGTCGAAAGTGCCTGTCTGGCCGGCCGCTGTGAGAAGCTGGCGAAACTCGACAACGCTGAAGCCCATCTCGGAGCCCTTCATGGACTGGTAGTTGACGATCTCCGAGTCGGTTGCTGCGTTGGCGGTGTCGAGCTCGCCGAAGAGGCGCCGGAACCAGTTCTCCCAGTCCTGACGTGTCCGGATCATCACGCTGGATCCGGTCTGATCCAGGTCGACGATACCGAAGTCGTCGTCGCACAAGGCGGCGAGAGAATCGAAGTCGTGATCTCGCACGCATCGGAGCAGCTCCACGGTCTGAGCGAAAAGCGGCTCGCCTGCCCACGGCGACGACCCTGCCGAGTCGAGCCAGCTCGTTTCTGTTGCCACAGCTGTCATGTCAGTCATCTTGCACCTCGTGCTCGCGTCACCTGAAGTACGAGGGTGAGGTCGGTAGCGGATGGGCGCAGCCGGCGTCGTCGCCCGCAGCTCGCCGACGAGACGTGTGGACTACCGGCTCCCCGGCCTGCTGGGAACGAGGTTGATCGGTGTGCGCCATCACGGCCGGGAGGTTGGTCACACGGCGGTGGTGACGATCAAAGCGCGCGCATTCGGTTGTTGCGGACGTTGTGCTCCACCTCGGCAAGGCCAAGCGCTTCGAGCACCGGTGGGACGTAGTTTCCGAAGCGGCCGCGCAGGCCCTTCTTCAGTCCGTACCAGCCGCCGACCGGGTTGCCTGGATCGCGTCCCCACGCCTCGACAGTGGCCGGCTTGGCATCCTTTTGCTCATCGGCATTGCCAAGGGGCATCCAGTCCCCGTGGGCGGCGAGCATGGCGCGAAGATCGTCGATGCAACGCAGGTGGTAGCGGAGCTGCGTGGAACCCACCTGCACGACGAGCGCCGGGGGATCGGCATCCGGGTCGCGGTACGCCTCGAACTCAGACTTGCCCGGCGGCGTCAGCAGGATCCACGGATCTTCAGCTGTTCCCTTGCCCTTCACGTCGTTGGTCACGAGCCCTCCTCAAAGGGGTTGGAGTACGCAATCTATCGACGGCGGCCGAGTCGGTGCCCGGTCGCGGAACCTCACCCGCGCAGTTCGTCGACGAGTGGCTTGATCCACTCGGCGCCCAGGCGGAGCAGTTCGGCGTCGTCGTTGAGGGTTGAGAGGTGGACGCACTCCACCTGGTCCTTCACCTTGTCGATGGTGTAGCCGATGTCGAGCTGGGTCTCGTGGTTCTCGGTCACGAAGCCGATCGGGGCGAACACGATCGCCTTGGCGCCGAGGGTGATGAGGTTCTCCGCCGCTTGGTCGACATCCGGCGTCGTCCACTTCCCGGGCACAGGGTGGTTCATCCATGCCGGGCTCATGAGTGGGAACTTGCGGATCATCCGCTGCTGGATCGCGTAGTACAGCGCAGTGCTCTCCCGCACCCCGGTCTCCATGCCCTTCGTCTCGAGCGGGCACCCGTGGAGGCACAGCGCCACGGCAACCTGGATGGGGGCGTAGCGATCGAGCAGGGGGGCGATCCCCTCTTCGATGTGGTCTACGAGGCGCTGCTGGAAGTCTTCGCGCTCCCAGAACGACGGTAGGTACCGCATGTCGCGCACCCACCGCCCGTCCGGATGGAGCGCTTCGTTGATCTGCTCGAGAACGAGACCACTCGTGAACACGGAGTCAACGACCAGCCACGGATACACGACCACGCGATCGAACCCGTCGTCACGGATTTGGGGGACCACCTGCGACGGGAGGAATGGCTCGACGAAGTTGAACGTCTTGTAGACGGCAACGTCGTCACCGTAAGCCGCCTTGAGGTGGCGTTCGATCCCAGCCCGCTGCCGCTCGAAGATGTCGTTGTGGGGGGAGTGGTAGTGGTTCGCCGCATGCCACTCCTTCTTCTGCGCTCGTTCGAGCCGCCGCGACAGGAAGGGGATCATACGGTCGGGGAACTTGATCGACTTCGACACGAGCAGCTTGAACGACCGCTCGTTGTACTCGGCGAACTCGTCGTAGTGCTCGATCTCGCCGTATCCGGTGAGCAAGACGGCGACCCGTTCTCCCATTTTCCCCCTCCAGTTGTTGCGATTGATGGCCGCCGACCCTACCGGCCCACAGTCCCATACGCACGGCGAGTGCCCCGTCCGGCAACATCCGCCGCCTGGAGGGCGGCCGGTGACACCGCCGGCTACGTGTGCCGGCTGACGCCCGTCAGCCGATAGTTGCCTTCGGGAACTGCGAGCGTGCTGCGCATGCCACGCCTCGACGGACGTCACGCAGCCCTCGTCCCGCCTCCTTGCCACCGTCTCCGCTGACTCGCCCTCACCGTCGCCAGCGTCACCGGCCGGGGGCACGAGACGTACGGGAAGTCGAAGCGGTAGCGTGACCGCCCATGGAGCAGCCGAAAGTGATCCCGCTGATGGATCCCACCCTTCCCCAAGGCCTCGGGGGAAAGGTCGGGGGACTGCGGTGGCTCGCCGAGCACGGGTTCGCCGTGCCGGCCACGTGGGTGATGCCATCGCTGGATGGTGATCGCCGTGCCATCGCCACCGCCCTCGCTCCGATCGTCACCGACTCGAAACGCTACGCCGTCCGTTCGTCCGCCAACGTCGAGGACGGCGGTGCAATCTCGTATGCCGGCCAATTCCTGTCTCGTCTCCATGTGGCCGGCCTCGACGCCGTGGTGGACGCGGTGCTCGAGGTGGCGGGCTCGGCTCGCAGCGAGAGCGTTGCCTCGTATCGGGAGCACACTGGCGATTCCCGGGAGATCACCATGGCGGCCGTCCTGCAGGAAATGGTGTCGCCGGCGGCGTCCGGCGTGGGCTTCTCGAAGAATCCCATCACGGGTCTCAGCGAGATCGTGGTTGAGGCGGTGCCCGGCAGCGGCGAAGCCATGATGGCGGGAAGCGCGACACCCGATCGGTGGGTGCAGCACTGGGGCGACTTCGTCACACACCCAGACGAGAGCGACGTCGAGCCTGCTGTCATCCGCAGCGTGATCGCCGGCCTGACCGAGATCGCAGCTGCTTACGGCTCTCCCGTGGACGTCGAGTGGGTGCACGACGGGATTCGTCTGTGGTGGGTCCAGGTTCGGCCGATCACCGGGCTCGACGGAGTCACCATCTACTCCCGGCGCATATCGAAGGAGGTGATGCCCGGCATCATCAAACCGCTCGTGTGGTCCGTCAACGTGCCGATGGTCAACCAGGCTTGGGTCGACCTGTTTCGGGAGGCACTCGGCGACGTGGCAATCGCCCCAGAGGATCTTGCCCGGTCCTTCGGCTACCGGTCCTACTTCAACATGACGGCCATCGGTGAGGTGTTTGCCGCAATGGGCATGCCGCGCGAGTCGCTCGAGCTGCTGCTTGGCCTGCCGGCAGGCTCGGACCAACCGCGTTTCAAACCCACCGCCACGACAATGAAGAAACTCCCTCGCATGCTCGCGATGGCGCTCCGCAAGACCCGGTACGGCAGCGAGGTCGAGAAGGCGCTTCCGGAGCTCGAGGCCGAGTACGCCGGCTACGCCGCCAGGGACCAGCAAGCGATGGGTGATGCAGACCTGCTCGCCGACGTCGCAGCGCTCCAGCGCATCGGGGTGCGGGCCGCGGGTGTGAACATCGTCACCCCGCTCCTCGCCAATGTGTACTCGGCCCTGCTGCGCCGCCGCCTCGGCAAGCAGGGCATCGACCTCGCCGAGATCGACCTCGTCGAAGGCATGGCCGAGTTGGAGGCGTTCGACCCCAACCCCCATCTCGACCGCCTTGCCGAGCGCATCCAGCGTCTCGACCGCATCGAACGAGAGGCGGTGTTGCGCGATGGCTACGACGCCGTCCCTGTGGAGCTGCGCGTCGAGGTTGATGCGTTTCTCGACCGCTTCGGGCACTTCAGCGACTCGGGCAACGACTTCTCGATCCCACCGTGGCGGGAGATACCCGACACCGTTGTTCGCATGGCTGCGACCCGGCTCGGCACGAGTCGCGGCAGCAGTCGCAAGCGGTGGGTCGAGATCGAATCCGCCGTTCCCACATGGCGCCGACCGATCCTGCGAACGATCCGGCGCAGGACCCGCACGTTCATCCACCATCGCGAGGCGGTGTCGTCGTTGTACACGTACGGGTACGGGCTGTTCCGCGAGTACTTCATGGAGATCGGCCGCCGGCTCACCGCCCGGGCGCTGATCGACGCCCCGGAGGACGTCATGTATCTGACGCTCGACGAGGTGCGGACGGCGCTCGTTGGCACCGAGATCGAGCCCGCGCCGGCCGGTCTCGTCGCTGCGAGGAAGGCGGAGATCGACGAGGTGCGGGACCTCGACATGCCTGAGGTGATCTACGGGGACGACTTCATCCCCCGGCCCGCGGACGACGCTGCCAAGAAGGCGTGGCACGGGGTGCCGACCGCCCGGGGCCATCATCGCGGCCGGGTCTGCGTCGTGAACGGAATCGGGGACTTCGACGAGGTCCACCACGGCGACGTCCTTGCGATCCCGTACTCGGATGTCGGATGGACGCCACTGTTCGCCAAGGCGGGTGCGGTCGTGGCAGAGTCAGGCGGCATGTTGTCGCACAGCTCGATCGTGGCGAGGGAGTACGGGATCCCGTGCGTCGTGTCCGTGCGGGGCGCTACCCGGATCCCGCACGGATCGATCGTCACGGTCGACGGCTATCGCGGGATCGTCACGCTCCAGGAGGGCGCATGAACCTCGGTCTCGCCGCCGCCCTCGCCCTGGCCGGGTATCTCGTCGGTGCCATCTCGTTTGCCCGCATCGTCGGTCGGCGGATCGCCCCGGACGAGGACCTTTCGAAGAACACGCTGAACCTGCCCGGCGACGCAACCATCGAATACGGCGGCGTCTCCGCCACGTCGATTGCGATCCGCGGCGGCCCCAAATGGGGCTCGTTCACGGGCTTGCTCGATATGGCGAAGGCATTCGTCCCCACGCTCGTCGTGCGGCTGATCTGGCCGGACGAGTCGTACCACCTCGTTGTCGCCGTCGCGACGATCGTCGGTCACAACTATCCCGTGTATCACCGGTTCAAGGGCGGGCGGGGGCAGACCCCGATCTACGGCAGCCTGCTCGCTATCGACTGGATCGCAGTGCCGATCACGACTGCTGTCGGGATCGTCGTCGGGGTGGGTCTGCTCAAGGACATGTTCATCGCCTACACCATGGGCATGTGGCTGCTCATCCCTTGGTTTGCCGTGCGCGCGGGACCACCCGAGGTTGCGTATGCGGTGATCGCCAACGTGCTGTTCATGGTGGCCATGATCCCCGAGACGAGGGAGTACCTCGCCAAGCGCAAAGCAGGCGAGTTGGAGCAGGTCACGAGCTGGCGCGACCTCAAGACGGCCCACCCTGCGATGCGGGGCGAGCGACGCAGTAGCAGGTGACGCTCCGTTCCTGCGTGGATCGGGTGCCGTTTCCGGGAGGAGATCCACGCAGGAAGGATGCAAGCGTCTCGCTCAGCCTGTCTGGCCTGCAGCGGGCGGCGTGTTGTCGCGCATCTTCGCCACGATTCCGACGATCGCACCGATCACGATGGCGACGATGAGCAGCTTGATGAGTCCCCTCGTCAGATGGCGGGCTTCCTTCGAGACGGTTGCCGCATCCTGCAACACCGCCGCCGTGCCGAGCGCAACCTCGGCCACTGTGTCCGCGGTTCCTTCGAGTGCTTCCAACATGCTCAATCCAGCCTCCTCATCCGGGTCGACATCGTAGGGCGGCGGGACAACTCGGCATTCCAGCGTGGATCGGGTGCCGTTTCTGGCAGGTGATCCACGCAGGGACGAGCTACTTGCGCACGGCCTCGGCCGGCGGGATGCGGGACGCTCGCCATGCCGGGTAGAGGCCGGCGATGGCACCCACGACCAGCGCGGCGCCGATGCTGAACGCGATGCCCTGGGGTGGAACGGCGACGGTGAGGTCGCGGTTGGCGGCATAGGCGACGGTGATCCCTGCGCCGAGCGCCGTGCCGACCACGCCTCCGATGCCGGATAGCAGCACCGACTCGAAGAGGAACTGGATGCGGATGTGGCGCTTCGTCGCCCCGAGGGCGCGGCGCACCCCGATCTCGGTGCGGCGCTCCAGCACCGACATCACCATGATGTTGGCGATGGCGACGCCGGCGACGAGGAGAGCGACGGCGCCGAGCCCGATGAGCAGGTTGGTGAGGGCCTCGTCTGCTGCGCGACCGCGCCTGGAGGGCGTCCGAGGGCCGGGTCACGTCGACTGCGTCCGGCGACTGCGGGTTCACGGTGGCCGGGATCACCTCTGCCACGTCGTTGAGGAGGGCTGGGTCGGCTCGCACGTAGAGCGTCGAGGGCGATTCCGTCGTCTCGTAGAGCTTCTCCGCCACCGGATAGCCAATGAGCACTGCTCGCTCGATGTCGGGGTGCAGCTCCAGCGGCTCGAGGATGCCGATGACCGTGAACCAGGTCCCGTCCATGAACACCCGGGGGCGAGGGTCGAGGTCGCGAATCCCAAGCCTCTGGGCAGCCACGGAGCCGAGCACCACGGCAGGGCCGCGAATAGTGGCGTCGTCGAGGAAACGGCCCGCTCGCAAGGAGCCACCCAACTCGTCGAGCACGTCCGTTCGTGCGGCGAGCACCCCGATGCCTCCCGTCTCGAGCTCGTTGACGAGGTCGTTGCGCCGCACCGTTGCCTCGACGCGGGTGGTTTGCGTGACCGACTCGACAGGCCCGATGCGGGCGGCCATCACTCGGGCCTCCTCCGGCACCTCTGATCCGGTGCCGAGCACCCCGCCGCCGGGTGTGACTCGCAGCAAGTTGGTGCCGAGCCGGTCGAGGGTCGCGATCAGGTCGGCACGCCCAGACGCCGAGATGCCGATCACGGCCACGATGGCGGCGATTCCGATGGCGATGCCGATCGCCGTGAGCACGGCGCGGGCAGGCCGAGCCGCGAGTCCCCGCATGCCGAGTCCGAGCAAGTCGCTGGGGCGAAGCCGGCTCCTCATACGATGGTGTCCCCGACGACCTGCCCGTCCCGCAGTTCGACGATTCGGGGAAACCGCTCCGCCAGCTCACGCTCGTGGGTGATCACGACCATCGTGGCGCCGTCGGCGTTGAGGGCGGTGAACAGCTCGGCGATCTCCTCGCTCGTGTGTGAGTCGAGGTTCCCGGTGGGCTCGTCGGCGAACACGATGGTGGGATCCCCCACCAGCGCCCTGGCGATGGCGACTCGCTGACGTTCGCCGCCGGACAGCTGGTTGGGACGGTGGCTGAGACGGTGGCCGAGCCCGACCCGCTCGAGAGTGGCTTGCGCCCGTTCTCGTCGCTCCCGCCGGCGCATCCCGCGGTAGACGAGGCCCTCGGCCACGTTGGCAGTCGCGTCGAGACCGTTGATGAGGAAGAAGTCCTGGAAGATGAACCCGATCTTGTGGGAGCGGAGCCCCGACAGGGCTTTGTCGGACAGGCGAGCGACGTCGACGGATTCGATTTCGACCGTGCCCGCGCTCACCCGGTCGAGTGCGCCCATGATGTGCAGCAACGTGGACTTCCCGGAGCCGGAAGGTCCTATGACGGCGAGCAGCTCACCCTGCTCCACCGCCAAGTCGATGCCGTCGAGCGCCCTCACCTCGGGCGGACCGGAGTACACCTTCGAGACCCCGCTGAGTCGGAGGACCGCCTCCGTCATCACTCCGCCACGACGACCCGGTCGCCGGGCGCCACGTCACCCATCACTTCGACGAGACCGTCTGCGAAGGTGCCGATGTCGACACCGACGAGCCTCGTGCCGCCGTCATCCTCGGCAACCTCGAGTGCATACCCGCCTTCGGCGAGGGCAAGCAGCGCCTCCACAGGCACGGCGAGCACGTTCTGGGCACGATTCGTGACGACGTCGACATCGACAGGGGCCTCGTCGAGGTCTCCTGCCGCATCCTCGGTCAGCAGATCGATCAGCACTTCGACGACCCTGGCTGCGTCCGGCCCCTGCCCGACGGTGACGACGATGCGACTGATGTCCCGCACGACACCGGGTGTCTCGACCTCATCGGGGAGCACGACGGTGACTGGATCTCCCGTAGTCAGGAGGTCCTGGCGGTCGGCGTCGAGGAGTACCAGCACCTCGTGGTTGCGGCCGGACGTCGCATACATCGGCGTGCCGGGGCCGACGACGGCGCCGACCTCCACGTACTGCTCCCCGACCCGAAGCGGTCCTGGGGAGAACGCGATCTCAGCGGGGAGGACGACCTCGACGTCCTCGCGTCCCAGCGATTCCTGCCAGCGGATGATCGCGTCGATCGTTGCGTCGTCCACCTCCTCGTCGATGGTCACTGCGAAGTCATCGTCGAATCCAAGAGCCCAGAGATTCCGCTCGAGTTGGGCGACGTCGGGTCCGTCGGCAACGCCATCGCCGAGAGGGCGCCACGCCGGCCGTTCGCCGAACATGAGCGTGACGGGGTGTCCGTCCAATTCGTACGCAGCGTCGCCGCGCCCCAGCACGACGCCGCTCTCGGGGAGGGCGGTGATGGTGCCGGATCCACTGGCGAGCAGCGTGCCTGGGTCGCCGTAGCGGAGAGTGCCGTCGAGCGTGTCTTCCTCCACCAGGTCGGTGCGAACTACCTCGACGGTGGCGAGTCGTGGTGCGGCTTCCGGCTCCGGCTCATCGTTCCCCCCGAACCGGTCGATGGCGACGAAGCCGCCCACGCCGATCGCGGCGAGCGCGATCAAAGCGAGGAGGATCCCGCCTGCCCGTCTCATTCGTCGAGCCCTGTGAACGTCGACTCCTGCTGGCACGTCTCGAGCGCGGTCTGGAAGGCCGGATCGCCCAGATTGGTGAACGCCGTCAACGGGAACGGTGTGCCCGAGCCACCGACGATCGGGTCGGGGAAGTCCTCGATACCCTCGCGTCGCATGCATTCGGCAAACTGCTGAAGCTGGTCCTGGATGATCGCTTCGATCTCAGGGTCGAAGTCGAACGAGAAAGCCCCGGCGTCGGTGATGATGCTGATGCACCCGGTGAAGGCGCTCTGGAACTCGGGCGATTGCAGGTCGATGCCTTCGAGTGCGTCTGCGTTGAGCAGCGGGGCACCGTCTGCGTCGAGTTGGATATCGGGGATCTCGACTCCCTCATCCCGCATGCACTGCGAGAACTCGAGAACGGCGTCCTCGATGTCCTGGCGCTGCGCCAGGGGTGCCCCGTCCGCGGTCGTGTCCGTCTGGAGCGAGGCGACTCCCTCATCCGGAGCGGCGTCATCGCCCCCGCACGCCGCCGCCACCATGGCGAGGGCGACCACAGCGATGAGAAGGCGAAGTGGTGTTGGACGTGTCACGACGACGAACTCCCGGCCGGTTGCGGTCCGTACGCTACCCAACCGCCGGCGCTTTTCGGGATCCGACCCCGCTCCGCACTCCTTTCGGCAACGAAACCCCCTCATCCGAGCCCTGCGGGCTCGCCAGTTCCCCGGGTGGTGAGCCATCGAGCGTGGCTCGGCCCGGCGGTACACTGGCGCCGCCGTGGTTACGGTTCTTCGACGCAGCCTTGCGGTTGGGGCGGCGATGCTCGCCGGCCAAGTTGCCTATGCGCGATTTCGCGGGGTTCCGTCGTTTGTTGGACTCGATCCCTCATGTGTGGCGGGTGACGCCGACCTTCCAACGCTGCGCCTCGTGATCCTCGGTGACAGCACCGTGACCGCTCCTGGCATCGACGACGCAGACGCCACCTGGTCGAGGCTCGTGGTTCGCCATCTCTCCGCCCGGTACCACGTCGAGTTCACGTGCCTGGCCGAGGGAGGCGCCAAGGCTCTCGACGTCGTGGAGGACCAGCTCCCGCAGGCGCTCGAGGGGCAGTGGAACGTGGCGATCGTCTCCGTTGGCTCCAACGACATCATGCGGTTCGTGCCCGTCTGGCGGTTCGAGCAGCGGCTCGACCACATCGTGGCGCGCCTGCAGGAGGTTGCCGACGAGGTGATCCTCTTCGGTGTCGGCGACCTCGGCTCGATCCCGCGACTCGTCTTTCCTCTCGATCGCATCGCTTCGGGAGCCGGTCACATCGCCGACTTGGTACATCGCAGAGTGGCTGCTCGGCGCGGCGTCGCCAAGATCGACCAATGGAGGCTGACGACCGCCGCCTTCAACAGCGGCATCCACATGTTCGCCCCGGACCTGTTCCACCCGAGCCCGGCCGGCCACCGGGCATGGGCGGATGCGCTCATTCCCACTGTCGACCAGGTGGTGGCCAAGCTCGAAGCAGCTGCGGACGGTCACCCCGAAGGCTGATCCTCGGCCCCGCCGAGGTCGATCAGCCATGCGGAACCGTCGGTTCCAAAGGTCGACAGATTCGTCCCCGCCTGAGGCAAGGTGATGACCCCGGCGTCCGTGAGCGTGAGATTGGTTGGGTGGCGATCGGAGATGCCGAAGTCGGTCGAAATCGAGGCGACGGACGGTGCCGCCGCCGTGAAGTCGTTCTGTGTCACGATGACGCCCGGATACCCGACGGTCGCCACGAGGTTCCCGCGAACAGCCATGTCGGCCACAACCAGCAGGTCCGCCTCTTCCATCGCCCATGCGGTGAGCGCCGTTCCGTCGAGCCGAACGGCAACCCCAACGCCCGGTGTGCTGATGCCGGCGACCACGACGCCGCCTGCTGTGCGAAGGGACGTCGCTGCAAGCAGCGGTTGGACCGCCTCGTCTGTGAGGTCGGAGAGGTTCAGCTCGGTGAACGGCTCGATGACCCCCGTCGAGAGGTCGGACACGGCCACAACGGCCACACCGTTGCGGGATCCGCCGACGTACACGGAGTCGCCGGCACTCGTCGCCGTCTCGGGCTGCCAGTCGGTGGGCTCCAGTGGCGTGACCCGACCTCCGTCGATCGGGATGCCCCTGGTCGAACCGTCGTCGAGCGTCGTCCAAACCTCCCAGGCGGAGTACACCCAGCTCGGGTCGATGCCGAGATCGGCGAGCTCGTAGCGGGCTCTCCCGCCACTGGTCAGGCGAACAGCGATGCCGTCCGGTCCCCACTCCTCGACCTGTTCGATCACCTGATCGCCCGATAGGACGCCTGTGTCCTCGAGAGAGGTCTGCAGGGCGGCGACATCCGGCGACGGATCACTGCGCACGAGCACCGTGACACGATCCCCGTCGACGCTGACGTCCTCGACGGCGATGGAGCGGCGAGCTGCTGGGTTTCCGTAGGCCTGGGTTGCGGTCGACGGGGCGAATCCGAAGGTCGCCCAATCGATCCCGTTGGTCGTCAGCCGGATCGCAAACCGGCTCTCGTCGGGGGCGCCACCGAGAACCAAGGCGAAGGCGTCCCCGTCAGAAGCGGAGCCGCGCAGCACCTCCGTCGTGTTCCATGGGTCGATGGCCTGCTCGTCCCACTGGCCGGGCTCGACCATCTGTCGGAGCACGGGGCCACCGTCCTCAGTGAGGGCGACGACTGCAGGCCGCCCGGCGATGCCGCCGGTTGCCACGATCGAGGCATCTGCGAAACGGATTTCGGTCAGCGTGCGGTCGCCGTCGATGTGGACTGTCTGTTCGGCGGCAACACGCGCCGGAACGCCCTCACCTCCCGGTCGGAACACCGCAAGCCCACCGATGACGAGCACGGTGGCAACGGCCGCGGCGCCGAACGCCATGGCGGGGGCAAACCGCAAGGAGCGGGTGCGGCGGGGCGAAGCGGCCGGGACGGGGAGCTCGCCGAGACGGTCGGCGGCTTCGACGCCGTCGAGAGCTGCCGCATAGGTGTCGCGAAGGCGACGTTCGAGGTCGGTCATGGCTGCAGGACCTCCTTCAGCGAGGCGAGCCCGCGATGGATCAGCGATTTTGCGGTACCAAGGGGGATGCCCATCGTGAGAGCGACCTCATCGACCGGCAGGTCGGCGTAGTAGCGGAGAGCAAGCGCCGTGCGTTGCTTCACAGCGATCTGCTGGAGCGCGATCCACGTCTCGTCGAGTTCCGGCGGCAAGACCGCGGCCGGGAGGTCGACGGGTCGCTCCTTCTCTCGCTTTCGCCTGCGGAGTCGCGAGATCGACTCGTTCACGACGGTGCGGCGCAGATACGGCACGGGCTCATCGATGCGATGCCATGACCGTGCGATCTTGAGGAAGGAGTCGTGAACGATCTCCTCAGCAGCCCCCCGGTCGTAGACGATCGCAACCGCAAGCCGCACCATGGGGTTGAGACGCTCCCGGTAGAGGGTCTCGAAGCTGGTGTCGGTGATGGTGTGCATGTTGGGAGAGATGACGCTCGACCCTTCGGTTTCGTTGCAGGGGAACTCGGAACGTCTGCCGATGCTGGCACGACGAGTTCCCTGAGTCTCGTCTTCCGTCGATCCGGCACAGCCCTGGGGTGCTCCTAGAGTGGCGTGACTCGATCTTGGAGCCTTCCCGATGTCCCTTCCCCGATCCCTCATCGTGCTCGCCGCGCTGGTGTTGGTCATGGCGGCGTGCGGTGGCGACGACGACACCGCCACGACGACGACCACCGCAGATGGCGCGACCACGACGATCGCAGCCAACGGTGCCACGACGACCACGTCTGCCGGCGCGAGCGCCCCGGCCGACGACATCGTCGACGTCGGCGACCTCGTTGCGGTGAACTACACCGGCACGCTCGACGACGGCTCCGAGTTCGACTCCTCGATCGGCCGGGAGCCGCTGGAGTTCGTCGTCGGGTCCGGACAGGTCATCCCAGGATTCGATGAGGCCGTGATCGGCCTCACGGTTGGAGACACCACGACGGTGCGCATCCCGCCGGACCAGGCATACGGTGAGCCGGATCCCGAGGCAATCATCGAGTTCCCGATCGAGGACGTCCCCGAGGAGTTCCGGGTCGTGGGAATGCAGGTACTGGTTGGTGACGGCATTCCGGCAACGGTGATCGAGGTGACCGCCGACACCGTGACGATCGACGCCAACCACCCGCTTGCAGGGCAAGCGCTCACGTTCGAGATCGAGATCGTCGAGATCCGGGCGTAATCCGTTCTTGCGTGGATCGGCTGCCGTCTCCGGCGCCTGATCCACGCAAGGATGGGAATTCATCGGGCCGGTGCCGACTCCTCGCCAGCCCACAGCTCACGGAATCCGTCCACGGCTGCGAGCAGCTCATCGAAGGTGCCACTCGCGGCGATCTCACCGTTCTCGAGGAGAAGGATCTGGTCGGCACGTTGCAGCGCCGGCCGCCTGTGCGACACCACGAGGGCCGTGGCCGCCGCATGCTCCCGGAACAGTCGCTCCCACAGCGTGCGCTCGGTTTCGACGTCGAGCGCACTGGACAAGTCGTCGATGACAAGCAGGTCGGGCCGGCGAACGAACATCCGCGCGGTTGCGGTGCGCTGAACCTGCCCGCCCGAAAGCCGCATGCCGAGCGGCCCGACCAGCGTGTCGAGCCCGTGAGGCATGGCGTCGAGATCGCGCTCGAATGCCGCCGCCCTCACGGCGGTCATCAGCTCTGCATCGTCGTGGTCCCGTCCCATCGACAGGTTGTCCCGCAGCGGCATCGAGAACAGCCGAGGAACCTGAGGTACGTATGCCGACCGCGGGGGCGTGAAAAACACGTCGGGCTGTTCGACCAGGTGGCCGTTCCACAGCACCTCGCCCTCGTCCGGGTCGACCAGCCCCAGCAGAGCCCGGAGCAGTGTGGTCTTCCCTGAGCCGACCCGCCCGGTGATCACGGTGAAGCTTCCCGCAGGAACCGAGAGATCGATGTTCCGGATGCCGGCGGTCGATTCCGGATAGGCGAAGCTGAGCCCTCGCACGTCGAGGTTCCGTAGCGGCTCGCTCCGGTCGCTCGTGGTGGGGGGGAGAGGGTGTGGCCCCGTCAGGTGCAGCTCGCGCCGCTCGACCAGCGACTCCGGCGGTGCGTCACCGAGGATCGCCGCCATCCGCTCCAGCGACACGCTCGCTTGCTTGAACTTCGCGACGAACATGCCTACGAAATAGCCGGTGTCGGTGACGAAGTCGAGGAAGTACACGAACAAGGCGAAATCGCCGATGGTGAGAGAGCCATCGGCGATGGAGCCCGCGCCGACCACGAGGATCAATCCGATCCCGATGTTGAGCAGGTTCCAGAAGATCGATTCCAGCATCGCCGTGAGTACACGATCGCGCACCATCATCTTCCGCCGCACCTCGTTGAGTCTGCGGAACTGGGTGAGGGTGCTTGCTTCGGCGCCTGCCACCTTGATCGATTGGACGGAGCCGAGTGCCTCCCCGAGCATCCCTGTGATCTGCCCGGTCGCCTCCCTGGCCGCCGTGCGGTATCGCCGGATCCTGCCACCGAGACGCTCAGCGGTGACGACCATCACGACCAGCGGAGCGAAGACGAGCAGCGTCATCCTCGGGTCGATCGACATCATGATCCATCCGGCGGCGATCGAGAACACCGCCGTGCCGACGAGGTCGGCCGTCCATGCCAGCGCCTCCTCGACGTGCTCCACGTCTTCGCGGAACCGGCTGATCATCTCCCCAGGCGATTCGTGAACCGCTTGAGCGCCGGGCAGTTCGTACACCCGCTCGAGCATGTTCCGCCGCAACAGCGAGCTGGTGCGGAAGGCGAAGTGGATGTCGTTCCACATGCCGAGCACCATGATCATCAGGCGGGCGAAGCCATACGCGACGAGCGATGCGATGAGCGTGGCCGCGTTGAAACCCGGCTCCGACTGGAGCCGGTCGAAGTAGGAGCGCGTGATCAATGCCGGGATCACCGGCAACAACCACATCGTCGCCCACAGCGCGATGTTGGCGGCGTAGCGCCACGGGGCGAATCGCATCATCCCGCGCAGCAAGCGTCCCGTCGGGACACGCGGCGTCGTCTGGTCCCTCACGCGAGCACCTCCTCCATCCCGGTGGCGAGCAGCGTGGAGAGCCGGGAGTCGGGGTTGGCGGCGAGTGCGACGCGCTCGCCGAACTCCACGACCCGACCGTCCTCCATGATCAATATGTCGTCGGCGCGGTTCACGGTCGCCAGCCGGTGGGCGATGATGATGCCGGTCCGTCCCTCGAGCAGCCGGTCGACTGCACGTTCGATGAGCGTCTCGGTCACAGGGTCGAGCCTCGACGATGCTTCGTCGAGGATCACGAGCCCGGGATCGCGTAGGAAGATCCGTGTGAACGCCAGCAACTGCGCTTGTCCGGCCGACAGGCCACCACCTCCGGACTCGAGTTGGCTGTCGAGACCCTCCGGCAGGGAATCCAGCCAATCCTCGAGTCCCAGCCGCTCCAAGACGTCGAGCAAGCGGCCGTCGCCGTGACCGTTCCCGTCGAAGAACGTCAGGTTGTCTCGTACCGGGGCGCGAAACAGCTGCACGTCTTGAGTGACCATGCCGACGCGGCGGCGCAGCTCCTCGGTGGCGACGTGGGCTGCGTCGATGCCCCCGAGCAGGACGGCGCCGGACTGCGGGTCGTAGAGCCGCGTGAGCAGCCGTGCGAGTGTGGTCTTGCCCGAGCCGGACCGCCCCAAGACGCCGAGCACCCGACCGGCAGCGAGTCCGAAGGACACGCCGTGGAGCACGCGCTCGTCGCCCGCCGCGTCGTCGTAGGCGAACTCGACCTCTTCAAAGGCAACGCTGAGCGGGCCGCTCGGCAGATGCAGAACTCCTTCGCCGGCGAGCGCCGACGAACGGCCGAACAGTTCGGTGACGCGGCTGATACCGGCTCCCGCCTTCTGGAAGTCCTCCATCTGTGATCGGATCTGGTCCATCGGCTGCCGCGTCATGCCCGTGTAGTAGAAGACGAGATAGACCGAACCGAGCGTGAGAGCACCGTTGCCGAGCAGAACCGAGCCGAGCCAGAACACCAGGCCTGTGCCGATGACGTAGGTGCCGATGCCGGTAGCCCACAGCACGGCGAACCCCATCCGACCTCGTACCTGCTGAGGCAGCCAGTCACGCAAGATCGCCGTGAAACGGTGGACCATGTATCGCGTGCCGCCGTTGGCGCGGATGTCTTCGGTGCCGCCGAGCTGTTCGCCCAGGAACCCGAACAGTGTGGCGCTGGTGGCGCGCACCTGTTTCCACCACGGCACGGTCACGACCTGAAGCCGCAGCATGATGGCGAGCGCAACCAGCGAGAAGGCGGTGAGCCCAACGCCGACCCACACGTTCTCCAGCCACAGGAGAACGAGGATGCCTGTGAGCAGCACCACGTTGCCGATGACCCGGATGGTGAATGCCGAGAAGAAGTTCGAGAGCGACGTGACGTCACCGTCGATGCGCTCGATCAGCTCACCAGGTGTGTGCTCCTTGTGGAAGCCCATGTCGAGGTGGAGCACATGGTCTGCGAGCCGGGCCCGCATCTCGTTGGTCGCCGTCCAGCCGAGATCCTCGGCGAGGTAGGTCGAGACGACGCTGAACACCTGATGGGTGACGGCGATCGCGATGAACCAGATCGCCAGGGGGATCAGGGCGCTGCTCGTCGAGCCCGAGGTGGCGCGGTCGATGAAGACCTTCACGATCTGCGGGTTGATGAGCTGCAAGGCGATCGAGATCAAGAGGACGACGGTAAGCAACACCACGCGGGCGCGCAGCGGGCGCAGGTACTCGACCAGGAGTCTGAAGTAGGAACGGACCGGGATCATGAGTGCTCTCATTGCCGGGAGGCAAAGGGATGCCTCCGTGACGGACGGGTCGATGGGGGAGCGGGGCGGGCCCCGCAACCGGTGGTCGTGCCGGTGTGGCTAGGCGACCAGCGGGAGAGGGAAGGGGCGCGCGACACTGATGTACAGGATGTGATTCAGCATCTCGACCCTCCTCATCATCGACTCGACCGGAGCCCGGTCGGCGCACAAAGCGGCCGCAACCCAGCGCATTGGGCGATCACGGCCTTCGTGCACTATGTCACCGACGTCCCGATCCGTCAAGGAAACGGCGGGTCCCCCCGTCGGTTCGCCGATGCTGTCGGTCGGGTGCGCTGTTGGGGTAGGGACTGGGCGATGGTGCGCGTTCCTCTCGTGCGGCGGAGGCTGGCGAGCCCGACACCGGCTCGCGGACGCCCGCCGCACCCCCTCGACCCGGCTGCGTCCCTAGTCGGCCGTGCCACGTCGATCGCCCTTGAGGGGGGTTGGGCGAGACGACTTACCGTCCGTGCTTCCTCCTCCCTGTGACTTCCGTCCCGATTGCGGGTTGGTGGCGCGGCCTCTTCTTCTCTCCTCTCTCCCAGGGCGGTCGGCCGAGCCGGTGGCTCAGGACGTTGGCGGCGGCGCCGTTGGTATGACTACGGTCGGAATCGTGACTGACGACGCGCTGCGCCCGCGAGAGGTGTCCTCCGCGATCGTCCGAGGGGTTGTCGTCGCCGGTCATGGCGTGGCGTCGGGGGCGAAGGGCGATCCTCGCTTCCCCGGCGGCACCCTCGCGATGCAGGCGCCTCACTTCGCCGCAGCGGGCCTCGACATCGCTCGGTTCCACGGCGGCACCATCAACGTCGACGTGGCGCCGCATCGGATCGTCCTCGACGGTCCGGTGACGACGCTGCGCAACGTGCGATGGCATCCCACCGAGCCGGCAGAGGACTTCTCGTTCGTCGATTGCCGGATCGGGGTGACGCCCCAGCGCCTCGTTTCCGGACTCGTCTACCGCCCCGATCCTGAGACGAAGCCGGAGCACCATCAGCCTCCGACCATTGTCGAGATCGTGGCGCCGTGGATCGAGGGGGCGGCGGTGGGGGCCGAGCTCTGGCTGGAGGTATCCCCGACGCAGGCACATTTCGAGACGCTCTGAGCTGCCTGAGCCTCTCGTTCAGACGTTGCCTGCCTCAGCGGGGCTCGCTCCCGACGAACCACCGGGCCCAGACGCCGTGGGGGTGCGCATCCGCAAGGGTGAGGTCGACGCCGAGCGGCCACAGCGCAAGCCGCAGCTCGAACCAGCGGCGTGGGCCCGGCTCGAAGCGAAGCCATGCGAGCGGTGCTTCGTGCGTCGCCAACCGACCTGCGGTGCGGATCGTCTGCCTGACGCTCCGCCGGTCGCGCGCCGACAGGTATTGAGTGACCACCGACTGCATCACCACGGTGGTTGCGCCGGGCAGGAGCATCGACAGCTCGTTCCCGAGCCAGGGACCCGCAGCCGCTTGCGCGACCGTTACGGCTGTCTGTCGTGCCAGGTCGATCGCGGCTTCGGTGCGCTTGAAGCGCTCGACCTGGTCGGCCCACACATAGGACTTCACCCGTTCGGCGTCCAACGGATCTTTGACGTCGAGCGGCGTGATGTCGCACCCCTTGCGGTCGATGATGCTGAGCGGCGTACCCAGCGATGGCGGCACACCGCTCCACGGGGTCCGCAGGTGCACCGGGCTCGACGGGTCACCCCACCCGCCGATCGCCAGGTCGTAGGCGAAGCGGTCGAGGAGGAGGTTCAGGCCGGCACTGGCTCCGATGTCTCGCAGACGGAGCGGCAACCCGGTGATGCGGGCTACCTCGAGCAGCCCACCGATGAGTACTCCCGCCCGTCCGATCTCGTTGGTTTGCGGGGGTCGTGCGACGGCCTCGTCCACCACGGGGAGCCGCCGGTTCACGACGTCGAGGAAGGCATCAGCGCACGCCGGCCACCGCGGGGTTCCCCCGGTCGTCGGATAGTGGGCCGAGATGTCCGGAGCGTCGCCTCGCAACGCCGCGCGATGGACGCCACCCATGATTCGGAGGGCAAGCGCATCGCGCACGGGGTCGCCGTCCCACTCCACGACCAAGGCGCGGAGCGGCGCTCCGGCCTCGATCTCGTCGGCGGCGGTGGCCAGAAGCTTCGCGTAGAGCGGGGATTCGAGCCGCTCGCACGCTGCGGCCTGCAATCTGAAAGCGTGGGCAACTTCCATCGATCCAGTGTGCCATGGCGAGAGTTGCCGTTGAGCCCTGGGCCTTGTCGTCGCTGGTCCGGCTTCCATGTGACCAACGACTCATGGGATGTGGGCTGGTCTCTCGCTAGCGTTGTCGGCGTGGTTTCCACCGACGCCGCTCCACCGGGTGCGCCGGTCACGCTCGTCGACGAGCTGACGGCGATATTCGAGTCGTCGCAACCGCCGGAGCGGGCTCGTTTGCTTTCGGGTTTCTCTCGTGCCCTGCTGCGTCGTGCGGTGCTCTCGGAGGCTGAGCGCGACGCCTCCGTGCTCGCTCCCCAGGTCCTGTCTCTGCTCGGCTTTGTCGACAGCCGCGGAAGCGATCCGATGGCGGTTCGGGTCTTCAATCCCAACCCCGAGGACCACGGCTATGCCGCGCCCGGCGCCGTGGTGGAGGTCAACGCACCCGACGCGCCGTTTCTCGTCGAGTCCGTGACGGGGGAGTTGCGTGCTCGCGGCCTCGAGCCGCTTCGGATCCTCCACCCCGTGATCGGCACCGTGCGTACTGAGGGTCGCTTGACTTCGATCGTCAGCGTCCGGGGTGCGCCAAGCCGCGAGTCGGTGCAGCACTATCAGCTCGACCGCTCGCTCCCCGACGAGGAAGTTGCGTCGCTCCAAGGCGCTTTGTGCAAGGTGGTGGGGGATCTCCAGGCAGCCGTCCGCGACTTCCACGACATGCAGGCGCGCATCGAGACGATGATCGAAGCTGCCGAAGCGGGCGCCAGTCACTACGCCCAGGATGAGGTGGAGGAAGCCGTCGCCTTCCTTCGCTGGTTGCTCGACGACAACTTCGTGTTCCTTGGATTCCGGGAGTACCGTATCGTGGGCGGCCCCGAGGGCCGGTCCCTCCAGGTCGAGCCAGAGTCCGGCCTCGGCATCCTGTCACACGAGTCGCACTCTCGGTTTGCGCAACCGGTCGCGTTGCGCAACCTCCCGCCGGACCAGCTGGAGCGCTATCTCAGCGGCCACCTGTTGGTCATCTCGAAGACCAACAGGATGTCCACGGTCCACCGCAGGGCCCGGATGGACTACATCGGTGTTCGACGGATGGACGTCGACGGTCGTGTGGCGGGCGAGGTCCGCCTCATCGGGTTGTTCACCGCCAAGGCCTACATGGCGCGCTCGTCGTCGATCCCGCTCCTCCGCCGCAAGCTGGCGTGGATGGTGGAGGCCGAAGACCTGATCGAAGGGTCTCACGACTATCGAGCCATAGTCCAGATCTTCGACAGCTTCCCGAAAGAAGAGCTCTTCTCGGTGCCCCGTGAGGAGCTGGCCCGCAGCATCTCCGGTCTCCTTGCGCTCGAGGAGCAGCGTGGGGTTCGGCTCTTCGTTCGCAACGACCTCCTGCGCCGCAACGTCTCGGTGCTGGTCGCCATGCCGCGCGACCGCTTCAACGCCGAGCTGCGGCGCAAGCTGCAAAGCCTCTTCCTCGAGCGGTTCAACGGCACTGCCGTGGACTACCGGCTCGCTCTCGGCGAGAGCGGCCCGGCTCGGATTCACTTCACCGTCTGGGTGGGTGCCGATCATGTACCCGAAGTGTCTTTCACCGAACTCGAGGAGGAGGTCGCCGGCCTCACGCGCACGTGGGACGATCGGCTCGCCGCCCGCCTCGTCACCGACATGGGCGAGGCGGCTGGTCGCGCGCTCGCCGCCAGATGGGCCAACCGGTTCCCGGAGTACTACAAGACGTCGACGTCGCTCGACGTAGCCGCGGGCGACATCGTCGCACTCGACCGCCTCGCCTCGGGAGAGGAACCTCTCCTCGTCGGGATCCAGACCGAGCCGCCAGGCTCCGAGCAGCTGACTCGACTGAGCTTCTACCACCGCAGTGGGAAGCTGGCGCTCTCTCAGATGATGCCCTTGCTCGAGCATCTCGGTCTGCGGGTCATCGAGGAGGTGCCGACGCGGCTTGTCGGCGGTGGCCCGTCGATTCTCATCCACGACTTCGGAGTCCTCGCCGCGGACGGCACGCCCATCGAGGTTGGGGAAGCGAGCCGTCGCATCGAGGAGCTCATCACTGCCGTGTGGCGGGGGGAGGCTGAGTCCGACTCGCTGAGCAGGCTGATCGTCGCCGCCGAGATCGACCACGCCGACGTAGCGATCCTTCGTGCATACAAGACGTACTGGCGGCGGGTCAGCCCTCAGTTCACGATTGACTACATCCACGACACGCTTGTCCGGCATGCGCAGATTGCCGCAGATCTCGTGCGTATGTTCCACGCCCGATTCTCGCCCGACGGCAGCGACGAAGCGGCGGCGAGAGTCCGCGACGACGTCCTGGCAGCGATCGACCTGGTGGAGTCGCTCGACGAGGACCGAATCCTGCGTTCGCTCTCGGGTCTGATATGGGCGACGGTGCGCACGAATGCGTACCGGCCGGGGCGCACATGCCTCGCATTCAAGGTGCGCTCCGATGAGGTCCCCGGCATGCCGAGACCCTTCCCGCTCTTCGAAGTGTTCATCTACGCGCCCGAGGTCGAGGGCATCCATCTGCGGGGAGGCAAGGTGGCTCGGGGCGGCATTCGGTGGTCGGAGCGCCGCGAGGATTACCGCACCGAGGTGCTTGGCCTCATGAAGGCACAGATGACGAAGAACGCCGTCATCGTGCCGACCGGGGCAAAGGGCGGCTTCGTCCTTCGCCGCACTCATGCCGGCGATGTCCGTGCGGCCGTGCGCAGTGCGTATGAGACCTTCATCCGCGGCCTGCTGGAGGTCACGGACAACATCATCGACGGCACCGTGGTCCCGCCGCCGGGGTCCGGGTCCACGATGCGCCCGACCCGTACCTCGTCGTCGCCGCAGACAAGGGTACGGCTACGTTCTCCGACGTCGCCAACGGCTTGGCGGCCGAGTATGGCTTCTGGCTCGGGGATGCCTTTGCGTCGGGTGGTTCCGCAGGATATGACCACAAAGCCCTTGGCATCACTGCCCGCGGCGCGTGGGAATCCGTGAAGCACAACTTCCACGAGATGGGCCGCGATATCGCAAACGAGCCGTTCACGGTCGTAGGTATCGGGGACATGTCCGGGGACGTGTTCGGCAATGGCATGCTGCAATCACCCACCATCCGACTCGTTGCCGCGTTCGACCACCGCCACGTGTTCGTTGATCCGAATCCCGACCCGGCGCGGTCGTTTGCCGAGCGGCGCCGCCTCTTCACCACGCCTGGCACCTCGTGGGACGACTACGACAGAACGGTCATCTCGGCCGGGGGCGGCGTCTTCTCGCGCACCGCCAAGAAGATCGAGCTGTCGAGCGAGGCCGCAGAGGCGCTCGGGACAGAGCCCGCCGAGGTGACACCCGCCGAGCTCATCAGGCTGGCGTTGGTGGCGCCCGTCGATCTGCTGTGGAACGGCGGCATCGGCACCTACGTGAAGGGGCGTGACGAGTCCAACGCAGACGTCGGCGACCGGACGAACGATCACGTGAGAGTCGACGGTCGAAGCCTGAGGTGCCGAGTAGTCGGCGAGGGCGGCAACCTCGGCCTGACCCAGCGCGGACGCATCGAGTATGCGGCGGCTGGAGGCCGGCTCTATACCGACTTCATCGACAACTCGGCCGGTGTTCACTGCTCGGACCGCGAGGTCAACCTGAAAGTCCTACTCGGCTTGGCGATCGAACGCGGCGTGCTCGACGTCGCTGAGCGGGACGCACTGATCGAAATGCTCGCCGACGACATCACCTCGCGCGTCGTCTACGAGAACTTCCTGCAAGCGCAGATCCTCACCCAGGAGCAGGACGCCTCGCCACACCGCCTCGATGCGTATGAGGACTTGATGCAGACGCTCGAGCAGCAGGGGGTTCTCGACCGTCACATGGAGGTGCTGCCGACCACCGACGAGATGCTCGAGCGAGGGAGGGCGGGGCTCGGCATGACGACACCCGAGCTCGCGGTGCTCCTTGCTTACGCAAAACGAACACTCGCCGACGAGCTGCTCGCGTCCGATCTCCCCGAAGCCGTCGACTTCCAGCGTGACCTCGCCGCGTATTTTCCCGAAGAGGTGGTGCGCCGCTTTGGGCCGCTCGTCGCAGAGCACCCGCTACGGCGGGAGCTGATTGCAACAATCGTTTCCAATGAGGTCATCGACTCGGAGGGGATCACCTTCGCCGCTCGCGTCAAGGCGGAGACCGGCTCACCCGCACCCATGATCGTCCGTGCGTACCGGATCGCTCGTGAGGTGACGGGGGCAACTCGACGGTGGGAGGCCGTCGAGCGTCTGGAGGGCTGGGTCGATCCGGCACTTCAGCGAAGGTTGATGGCCGGCGTAGACGAGCTCGTGGAAGCCACGGCTCGCTGGCACCTCGGGCGCGGTCAGACGCACCTCTCGGCGGAGTCGATCGAAGTGTCCAGAGACGCTTTCGAGGCGCTGTCCGCTGCGCTCCCCGAAGTAGGCATGCCGGACTGGGTGGCGGCCAGGGAGCAGCGGGTCGGTGAGCTCATGGCGGCTGCGGTGCCGCGCGAGCTCGCGCGCCGCCACGCGTATGAAGATGCCCTCGTCCATGCGCCGGACATCATCGAGCTGGCCCACCTCCACAACGCTCCGTTGGCCACGGTGGCCAGGCTCTCCTTCGTTGTTGCCGATGCGTTCCACCTCGACAGGCTCGCCCGGATCCTCAGTCACCTCCCCAGAGCCAATCGGTGGCAGCGCTCGGCTGCACGTGCGGTCGCCGACGACCTCCTCGTGTTGCGACGGCACCTCACAGATCGAGTCGCCACGCAGTATCCGGGTGTCGAGCCCGCCACCGCAGTCGATGCCTTCGTCGAGTCTTGCGGGGATCGCTACACCCAGCTGATGCGGCTCATGCGGTCCGTCGCAATCGAGGGCGGAGACGACGTTGCCTCCGTGGTGGTGGCGGTGCGCCGTATCGAGCGTCTCGTCGGCTGACTGGGTCACACGGCCTGCAGCCGACGGGCGACATGCGGTTGAGAGCGACGATCCGTTCGGACTTGGAGGTGACCCGGTGGCGTCGTGACCGGCATCCATCAGGAAGACTGTGATGTCAGTGCGGCGGATTCTCCGGTACGTCGTCCGGCTCCGGTCCCGCCGTCAGTCGCAGCGTCGCCACCCGCTTCACGTTCCAGCACAGGGTCGTTCCCTCCGCAACGGTCAGTCGGAAGGGCCCACCGCGGTGGTCTGCCAGCGGCTCCGCACCATCGCCAAATGCGAGCCACCCGCCGTTGCGCAGCTCGGTCAGCGGGATCGAGGCCCGGTATGCGCCGCCCTGGCTGATCACGGTGCAGTGACTCGCCGCGGGATCGATGGCGACTCGTGCCAGGATGTCGTCGACTCTCACCGCCGTGCCGGAGGCGCCGGCTGCGATCGAAGAGACCTCGGGGATGACTGATGGCAACGCCGCAAGGTCGGCCGCACGAAGCTCCACGCTCTCGCCGACGAGACCCGTGACGGTGATGTGCGGGGCGTCCATGGCCTGATCCTATCCGCGGAGCCGAGGCAGCTCATCGGACGCACACGATGAACACGCGAGGGAACGGGTACAGCGTGACCCCACTGGTACTCGGTGGATACGCCACCGCGAGTTGCGCCCGGTACTCGGCGATGAATCGATCGCGTTCCTCCCCGGGGAGTGCGCCGAGCAGCGGCCGGAGCGCCGTCCCCTCCACCCAGGCGAGGACTGGGTCGGTCCCTCGCAGCGCCTGCAGGTAGCGGGTCTCCCAGATGTCGACGCTCGAGGCCTCGGGTCGAAGCAGCCGGTCGTAATGCTCTGCTTCAGCCACCGGGCGCCGGGCGTAGTGGGCGCGCAGCTCGGGAGATCCGATCTCCAGACCGTCGAGGAGGTCCCGGATCAGCCGGTGGGACGGCTCGCTCCAACTGAGCGGCATCTGGATGGCCAGCACCCCACCGGGTGCGAGGGAGTGGAGCAGCCGGACGATCACGTTGTCGTGGTTCGGCACCCAGTGGAGCATCGCGTTGCTGAAGAGCACGTCGACGGTTGGTGCGAGATCCCAGCTGCGCACGTCCATGACGGCCCACTTGATGCGGCTTGGTGTGGCGGCTGCCGAGGCCAGCATCTCGGGCGACGTGTCGCAGCCGATCACTCCGGCTTCCGGCCATCGGTCCGCCATCATCCGGGTCAGGGCGCCCGTCCCGCAGCCGGCGTCGTAGACGAGTCGCGGATCCGGATGCTCGATCCGAGCGAGCAGCTCCAGCCCGGGACGCAAGCGGTGCGAGTCGAACTCGAGGTAGCGGCTCGGGTCCCACGAGGGATTCACGAGCGCTCGTGGGGGATCGAGTGTTGCCAATCGGCCAGCAGCGTGCGGAGCGCTGCGACGAACGCCAGGGGCTGATCCAGGATGAGATGGTGGTGGGCCTCAGGAATCGAGACGACGGGTGCGGCTCGGCCCATGAGCTCGTACATGTAGTCGGCGGTGTCCGGCGGAACGACCACACTGAGCTCACCTCTGATGAGGGCGACCCGGCATCGGACCGATCGGAGCTGGTCGCGAAGTGGGATGAGGGTGTGGCGGAACAGGTTGGGATCGAACTTCCAAGTCCAGCCTTCGGATGTCCTCCGCAGCGAGTGCCTGGCGATGTGGTCGACGATGTAGTCGTTGTCGCACGGTTGTTCGGGGATGAGTCGGAAGTGGCGGAGGGCATCGTCGAGGTCGGGGTAGGTACCGGGGGAGCGAAAGGATCGCCCGCTGCGGCCTTCTTCGGACTCGGGGTCCGGTCTGCGGACTGGAGAATCGACGATGACGGCGCCTGCCAAGCGGTCACCGTATCGAGCTGCCGTCATGATCGTGACCATCCCCCCGAGGCTGTGACCTACGACAACCGGCGGGCCGGGGAACTGGGCGGCTTCGACGACGGCCATCACTTCGTCCGCCCACGCCCAGTGTGAGTACGACTCGCGGCGACCGCTGTCGCCGTGACCGCTCAGATCGAGCGCAACGACATGCCACCGCGAGGTGAAGAACGGTCCCAGAAAGGACCACCAGTGTGCGTGGGCGGCGCCTCCGTGCACGAGCACGAGCCCGGGATTCCGCACATGACCCCAATCGAGGTAGTGAACCGGTGTCCCGGCGACGTCGATGGCATGCTCGGCGAAATTCGTGTCCAACGCCCTCGTGAACCACGTAGGTGTTGAGTCCCGCACGGGTCGCCACGTCATGCGCGCAATGCAGTTCGAGTTGGTTGATCCATTGTCGCCAAACGATAGAGGCGCTCCGCCGAGTGCCGCGCGAGCGTGGGGCGACCGCCTCTTTTTTTCGCGTTCAGGTTGCAGCATCGGCGCGTTTCATATACGGTCGTCTGCGGTAGGAATGTGGTGGGGGCCAGGAACCCCCCCGAGTGGTAGGGAAACCGAACGATGCATAGGATGGCTTCATCGCGCTCGCTGATCCTTAGCGGCGCACTTGTTCTGGCTCTTGTCACTTCGATTCTGTCGGTGGCTGCGCCCGCTTCGGCGGCGATGTCGGCAGCAGACTTCGAAGATTGTTTGCTGGAGGAGGTGAATGCCTCCCGTCAGGCTGAGGGTGTGGGTCCCCTGGTTATGGCGACAGACTTGATCGAACTGGTTCGCGTGCACTCGGTGCGGATGTCGGAAACCGAGTTCCGACACATGACCCCGGCCGAGCGTGCGCCGATTCTCCCGGACGGCACCACGGCGTGGGCCGAGAACATCGCCTACACGTCTGTGAACACCCTTTCGGACTGCAGCTCGATTCACGATCTGTTCATGGGGTCGGACGGCCATCGGGCCAACATCCTCAACTCGACGATGACCTTCTTCGCTCCCGGTGTTCACATCGACGACAGCGGCACCTGGGTGACCGAGCTCTTCTTCGCATCCACGAGTTACACACCAGACGGCGACGGCACGTTTTGGGACGACGACTCTTCGATCTTCGAGGCTGAAATCGAGAAGCTCTACGCAGCCGGCATCACCTCGGGCTGCGGCGATGGGAAGTACTGCCCGGATGCCACACTGACCCGCGGACAGATGGCTGCGTTCCTCGTTCGTGCACTGCATCTTCCGGATGCCGCGTCCAGCGGATTCAGCGACACGGTGGGCAACATGTTCGCTGCAGACATCGATTCGCTCGCTGCGGCCGGCATCACGTCCGGATGCGGTGCCGGCAAGTTCTGCCCGAACAACACGGTGACGAGGGGGCAAATGGCTGCCTTCCTCAACCGGGCGCTCGCACTTCCCGCAGCTGCTCCGGCCGGTTTCAGCGACACGGCTGGGCATCTGTTCGAATTCGATATCGACCGGCTCTCCGGCGCGGGGATCACGAGCGGATGCGGCGGCACCAGCTACTGCCCGGACAACCCGGTCACGCGGGGCCAGATGGCTGCCTTCTTGGTGCGCGCCCTCGGGCTCTGAGGCTCAATCGCCGGGACGAAGCACCCTAGGCGGCGCTTCGTCCCGGAGATGAGACTGCGTTGGTGAGTGAACGCCAACCGGTGCAGGTGCGGCGGCGGTTCGTGATCATGTGGATCTCGGCCGTTGCCCTCATCGCCACTGCCTGCGGGGCGTACTCGCAGCCACGCCGCTTTGCTCCGGCGGTGCCAGAGCCGGGTAGTTCCGCAAGCCGATCGGTGACGCCTGGTGACGATGGCGGGCAGACCGTGCGGCTGCTCTTCGTCGGTGATGTGATGTTGGGGAGGCGGGTCGCTGCCGTAAGTGCGTCAGAGCCCGCCTCGGTATTCGAGGGATCCCGGTTCGTGGTTTCGCAGGCCGACATCGCCGTGGGGAACCTCGAGTCGCCGATCGGCTCTGGAACACCCGGGGCGAACGATGACCTACTGGTCGCAACGCCCAACGCTGCCGCGCTCGTCGCTGGTGCGGGCTTCGATGTGATGGCGATCGCCAACAATCACGCAGGCGACGCCGGGCCTTCCTCGGTCACGGAAACACTCGAGGCGCTCGGTGAAGCCGGAGTGCAGGCTGTCGGCGGTGGGTCAGACCTCGACGAGGCCCTTTCGCCGCTCGTGCTCGAGGGCGGCGACGTCCGTGTAGCGTTCCTGGCATTCGACCTGACGGGCGGCGGTCCTGCCGCCGGGCCGGCTACTCCAGGCATCGCAAGCTGGAGCACCGAGGCAGCTCGGGCCGCCGTGGCCGGAGCTCGCACGCTCGCCGACGTGGTGGTCGTGGGTCTCCACGGCGGCGTCGAGTACGGGCCCCGGCCCGATCCAGCGCTGCTCGCGATCGTGTCGGCGGTTGCAGGTTGGGGAGTCGACATCGTGTGGACCCAGGGTGCCCACGTGAGCTACCCGGCCGAGACGATCGACCCGGACGGCGACGGGCAGCCTGCAGTCGTTGCCTACGGGCTGGGGAACTTCCTGTTCGACCAGCGGATCACCGGGACAGACACCGGGAGCGTCCTCGAAGTGATCGCCGGCCGCAACGGTGCTCTTGCGTATCGGGTCGGCGGGGTGAACCACGCCGAGTTGCGGGCCGTCTTCACCGGCTGGGACCTCCCTGCAGGCGATGCAGCGCTGCTCGACGGCGAGTGGTGGGGGCTGGTCGAAGTCCCCATGATCCAGGAGCGGCCGGCGGTCCACTCCGCCGCCCTCGGGGCCGTCGGCGAGGTGGCTGCAGCCGGAAGCGGCGACCTGGATGGCGACGGAGTCGACGATCTCGTCGCGGCGTTCCGCCGCCCGTATCGCCCCACACCGGTGACGGAGCGGTTCGGTGACCGGGCCTGGATCGACTCGTCGGGACGCAGCGCTCACCTCGGTGTATATGACGCCGCGACGGGAGAGGAGGTGTGGGTTGCCGGTGCCCTCCCGCACCCGATCGCCGACCTGGTGGTGTGCGGTCCAGGCATGGCGGTGGCGTACGAGGGGATCGATGCACCTGGGATCGTCGCCACGGCGGCGATGACATGGCGGCACTTCGGGTTTGTCACGGCCGTGCCGCTGCCCGGCGCCGGCATCCCCGGCTGCGCCGACATCGACCGCGACGGAAGCGCCGACCCGGTGATCGCGAGATCGTGACCACTCCTATCGGCCGGTGACCTTTGCCGTCTCGGCGCCCGACATGACCCGACGTACGGTGAAGGGGTCGCAACACGGTTGCGATGTCCGACGCGAGAGGAGGCGCTCGTGAAACGCTGGATGATGGTGGGGGTAGCTGCCGCCTTGATCGCCGGCGCATGCTCCTCGACCACCTCGGGCACGACCACGACCCAGGCGCAGCCATCTACCACGGCGGCGATGGTCACCACCACGATGGTGACGCCAACCACGACAACGACCACCCTCGCCGAAGCCCTGTCGCTGCAGACAGCCCAGCCACGACGCGTCGATCCCTTTGCCGAGTTCACGGCGGTTCCCTTGCTCGACGACTCGGTGGCGTACGCGGGACCGGCGACACCGACGACGCTCGACGACGTATTGGTGGCGGGTGCACTGCGGCCGGCCCTCCAGGAGCCGGGCGTCGCGGCGACACTCGCCGCCAACGGCTTCGTCATCGTGCCGGGGTTCGACAGGCTGTTCCACACAGCGTACGAGGGCAACACCTACGAGTCGTACCCGCTGTTCGTCACGACCGATGTTGCCTATCACACGTGGCACTTGATCTTCAGCAAGGTCCTGCGCGAGGCGGAGCAGCAGGCGATGCTGCCCATCCTCGAGGACCTCGTGCTCGGCCTGCTCGACGCTGCCGAGATCCAGGAGGCCGAGCTGGCATCGGGGCCGCTCGCCGATCACGCCGCTCGGGTCAGGGAGTGGTTGCAGGCCGCCGCGACACTGCTCGGGCTCGACGTTGGCCCCATCGGGGCCCGTGCCGAGGCAGAAGTCGCGCGTGCACTCGATGCGGCAGAGCTGGCGACATCGCCTGTTACCTCTTTCGGCGAGTGTGTGCCGACCGTCTCGCCCGCCGGTTGCGTCGACTACACGCTGTTTCGTCCCCGCGGGCACTACAACAGAAGCGAGGATCTGCAGCGCTATTTCCGAACGATGTCGCTGCTCGGTCAATCGGGCTTCTTCCTCGATCAGCCGGACTCGCTGATGCTCGGGGTTCTGGTCGCCAGGCTCCTCGATGGCGACGCTGCCCTCACAGAGGAGTGGCGCCAGATCTATGAGCCCACCGCTTTCCTGGTCGGCCTCGCCGACGACTACACGCCTTTCGAGCTCGCGGCAGTGGCTGCCGAAGTGACGCCGGACGGCGTGAATGTGCCCATCGAGCTTTCCGACCCGGCTGCGCTTCGTGACCTCGCCCAGCGGCTCCTCGCTTCGCGCAACGTAGGCATCAACCCGGAGGCGGCCTCGGTACGGGTGATGGGGGCGAGGTTCGTCGTCGATAGCTACATCCTGGACCAGTTGACGTGGCCGAACGTCGGCGAGGAACCCCCTGAGTTGAGGAGGGCCAAGCCTTCGCCGCTCGACGTCGCCGCCTCGTTTGGCTCGGAGTACGCGTACGCCATACAGGATGCTGCGGGGGAGACCGACTACCTCCACTACGACGAGCAGCTCGATGCGATGCAGGCGCTCATCGCCGGACGCACCGCATCGGACTGGGCGGGCACCGTGTACGACGCGTGGATGTATGCGCTGGCACCGATGTGGGCGCCGCACGGGCCTGCGTTTCCAGACTTCATGCAGGCCGAGGCGTGGGATGCGAAGTCCCACCAGACCGGCTTCGGCTCGTACACGGAGCTCAAGCACGACACGATTCTCTACGCCAAGCAGGGCTTTGCAGCCGAAGGTGGTGGGAGCCCGGAGACCTTCGAGCCGCGGCATTGGGTGGAGCCTGACCCTGTGGCTTTCCGGCGGATCGCCGCCGTAGCTGCAATGACGCAGGACGGGTTGCAGAGCCGTGATCTGCTCCCGGCCGAGCTCGATGTGCTCATCACCAACTACCTCAGCTTCGTCGAACGGCTCGCTGCAATCGCCGGCGACGAGCTCGCTGGGAGGCCGATCTCGGAAGCCGACAACTCGTGGCTCGAGCGCATAGGGCCCGAGCTGGAGGCCTTGTGGCTGGAGTCATCGGACATCGATGAGAGCACGGGTCTGCCGAGCTCGGAAGACCAGGACGCAGCCATCGTTGCCGACATCTTCCGGAGCACGTTCGATGTGCTGGAGTTGGGTACGGGCCGCATCGACACGATCTTTGTCCTCGTACCCAACGACGAGGGCCGTTTCCAGGTTGCGGAGGGTGGGGTGTACACGTACTACGAGTTCTGGCGACCGGCCGACGAGGGAAGGCTGACCGACGAGGAGTGGCGGGAACTGCTCGACAGCGGGCAAGCTCCCGATCGACCGGCCTGGCAGGCCGCCTTCCTGTCCAGTGCGGTCGATGGTGGCTCCGGTGTCGGCCTGCCTGCCCCGCGGGGGACCTTGCACTACTTCGAGAGCGGGCTCTTCTGCCGGGACATTGCCGCGAACGGGTACGGATTCGATGATGCTCTGCGCTACTGGTGGTGGGACGGCTCGCCGGAGCGGATGGACGCCGACGGCAACGGGGTTCCTTGTGAGACGGTCTACGCAGCGGTTGAGGTCGCCAACTTCTACGACGACTACGCCGTCACGGACACCACGTTCGCCGGCGTGGCACGAGGAGCTTTCTGCCGCGATCTCGACGCAGAGGGGTTGGATTACCTGGGCGCCTTCATGTACTGGCTGTGGGACGGTTCTCCCGAGCGGATGGATGCCGATCGCAACGGGATCCCGTGCGAGACGGTGTATCCCGAAACCGACGTGACCACGGTGCTCGCCAACGTCGTGGGCTACTGGGTGGAGTGAGTGCCGTTCCTGCGTGGATCGCCCTCCAGAAACGGCACCCGATCCACGCCGGAACGAATGCCGCCCTCAGTTCTGGCCGACGTCGTCGGGGAGGGGGAACCACCGGAGGTGCTCGAAGTCGCTGGTCAGGAGCGGGACCCCGAGGGGTGGAGGCGGCGGCGCTGCAGCGACCGCCATGATGATGCGCCGGGCCTCATCGAGGTATTCGGCGAGCTCCTCATCGGAATGGAGCTGCCGGTGATCCATGTGCCGGTACGTCATGTGCCCGTCCGCATACGAGATGTCGTTGAGGCTGAACGGCGGTTCGGCTGCGGGCTTGCGGTGTTTCCATAGTCCGCTGGCCGGTTCGAAGAGGTAGTGGGGGAGCAGCCGCCAACCTTCCTCGGCGACGAGGTGAACTGCGTCGAGGATGAACTGGAACACTGCTTCGGAGATGAAGTAGTTGAAGTTGACGCGCACCCACCCCGGCTTGATGCCCTCGCAGCCGCGGGCGATCTCGCGCTCGAACTCGTGCGACCGCTCGAGGTCGATACCGAGCAAGCGGTGACCGTACGGCCCTGCGCACGAGCACCCGCCGCGCGACTGGATGCCGAAGAGGTCGTTGAGGAGGGCCACCACGAAGTTGTGATGCAGGTAGCGGTCCTCGTGACGAACCACGAACGAGACGATCGAAAGTCTGTCGGCGACGTGGTTGCCGAGGATCTGGATATTGGGGTTCTGGTCCCACGACTCGATCGCCCTCCGGATGAAGGCCTCCTCGTGCGCCCTGATGGTTTGACTGCCGACGGCTTCCTTCACCTGGAACACGAGCCCGGCTCGAATGGCTCCGACGATGTTGGGCGTACCCCCCTCTTCGCGATGTTCGATGTCATCGAGATAGCGATGCTCGAGCGGATTGACGTAGGCCACGGTGCCGCCGCCCGGCACGGCCGGCACACGGTTGGTGAAGAGCTCCTTGCGGGCGACGAGCACGCCGGGCGTGCCGGGCCCCCCGATGAGCTTGTGCGGCGAGATGAAGATGGCGTCTTTGTAGGCGAGGTGCCCGTCGGTGCCTGCGTCTGGCGGGCTCATGTCGATGGCGACATACGGCGCAGCGGCGGCGAAATCCCAAAACGACAAGGCACCGTGGCGGTGGAGCAGGATCGAGATCGCCCGGACGTCGCTCAGGATGCCGGTCACATTGGAGGCTGCGGAGAAGGACCCGAGCTTGATGGGGCGATCGGCGTACGCGAGCAGCTCTTTCTCGAGCTGCTCGAGGTCGATGCGACCGTCGGCATCCTCGGGGATCGTGACGACGTCGGCGATCGACTCGCGCCACGGGAGTTCATTGGAGTGATGTTCGTACGGCCCGATGAACACCACGGGCCGCTCCTCGGCGGGGATGGCGCTCGAGAGCTGGTAGCGATCCTCGAGCGTGCACGGGATACGCAATCCCATCACGCTGATCATGCGGTCGATGGCACCGGTTGAACCCGAACCGCAGAAGAGCACGGCATGCTCCTCCGTGGCACCGAGACAGCGCCGGATGATCTCGCGCGCCTCTTCCCGGAACCGTGTTGTCTGCAGCCCGGTGCCCGACGACTCCGTGTGCGTGTTGGCGTAGAGCGGGAGCACGGAGTCGCGGACGAAGTCTTCTATGAAGCTGAGCGCCCTGCCCGAGGCGGTGTAGTCCGCATACGTGACCCGCCGCGGCCCAAAAGGTCCGTTGACCGTGTCGGTCTCTCCGATGACGGAGGCACGGATCGTGCTGATCAGGGATTCGGCGCTCACAACGGCAGGTTAGGTGGTCGGCGACTTGTTGGGCATGGGTTGATCGGGCCTTCTACGAGCAGCGGCCGGCCCTTCCACGGCGGAAGGGCCGGCCGCTGCGGAGCGATCGAGGGCTAAGACCAGTACGGTGCCTGGCCGTAGTGGCTGTACACGGTCTGACCCCACGTGCGGTCGGTGAAGTCGGGCCAGTGATCCTGATCGAAGCCGGGTGCGTTTTCGATGGTCGCCTCGTCCACGTCGAGGACGAACTCGTGATGCTCGGCGTCGAGCGAGAGCGCCGACCATGGAACGGCGAAGAGCTTCTTGCCGATGCCAAAGAGACCGCCGGTCTCGAGGACGGCGTAGGCCACCCTGCCGTGTTCCATGTCGATCATGATGTCCTTGATCTCGCCGAGATCTTTCCCGTCGGGGTTGCGGACGTCGTCGCTGATGAGGGTTGACGCGCTGAGTGTGTGTCTTTCCATGGGGTTGGGTCCTTTCGTGCTGCTCTCAGAGGTTCGGCTCGGCAACGAGGCTTCGCTCAGAAGATGAGGATGAGGATCAACAGAATCAGGATGAGAGTTCCGATGCTGATGTACATCTGTGTGCTCCTTTCGTGATGCGGCACCGCGTCCGGTGTGTTGGCGTCAACCCGTCGAAATGGTGGTGCCCTGCGCTTGCTGGACGAGGGCGGCGTCTGCCTGCTGGTGATAGGCCTGTCCGATGCGGCCGCCGATGAAGCCACCGGACAGAACGGCAGCTATGCCCGCGACGCCGAAGGCGATCGCCTCCGCGTTCACGTCTCGAGCGTCGAACTGCGAGAACCAATCCGGGAGCCCTGCGTTCGCGAACGCGTTGTACTCCGTGCCGGCCCATGTGCCGAGCGCCCCAAACACAGCGACAAGCAGCACGAAGAGCAGGCCGGCGCCAAGTCCATTGGCAGCGCCGTCGTAGCGCGCCATGCGTCCTGTTGCCCACCCCCCAACGAGGAACGATGAGAACAACACGGCGACGGCCACGATCGAGCCGATCACCTGCAGTTCCTGCAAGGTGCCGTCGACATCGATGAGGTTGAGCTGGTACTCGATGCCGCCTGCTCCGGCCACGATGAGTGCTCCGAGAAGCACGAGGGCACCGAGCGCGGTGAGCATTCCGAAGACGGCAGCGACGAGGTCTGCGCCTCCGAAGCGGTCTGTGATGCCACGCATGCTGGTCTCGGCGCCGGCGAGGCGTGGTGCGGGTGATGTGGCGGATTCCATGTGGAGACTCCTTTGTTTCGTTCCCTTGGAGCGTGACCTACCCAGGGCGTGCGCATGGCAAACCGGCTCCGGCTCGGATCGGTGCAGCTGCCACGATCGGGCAGGTACACGAGGTTTCGTTTCCGGCCCGATCGGGTAGAGGAGCCTGCGGGGGCGGGCCCCGATCGTTCGATGATGCATCGAGAGGTCGGCCGGCCCGGCTGCCGTCTTGCTAACTTGCCGACACGCAGGTTGGCTCGCAGGTGACTCACGAACGGCCGCTCGGGCCGGGTCACGCGGGTGCGGAGAAGCCCGATCGAAATCGGAGGCGTTGCATTGGACCTGAACATCACCCACGGCGACGACCGGCGAGGTTGGGCGCTCATCTCTCTCGCCGGAGAGATCGACATCGCAACAGCGCCCCTTCTCGACACGGCACTCGAAGAGGTGCTCTCAGCGGGACGCACCCACCTCGCAGTCGACCTTCAGCCTGTGTCGTTCATGGACTCGACCGGGCTGCGGTCGCTCATCAGCGCAGATCGCCGCCTCCAGCAGTCCGGCGGGTCGTTGGCCGTCATCGCCGCTGCCGGGCCTGCCCGCCGCCTCCTCGAGGTTGCGGGGGTGATCGATGCGCTCCACGTTGTCGATTCGGTCGACGACCTTCCGGATCAGGCATGAATACCGGCGATGGCGGAAACGAGAGGTGCCCGTCGGTGCAGCGCTTGGAGCTTCCTGTTGATGCCTGGGCGCCAACGCTCGCGAGGCGGTTCGTCGCATCGGTCATTGGTGAACATCCCCGACGATCCGACGCGCTGATTGCTACGAGCGAGCTCGTGACGAATGTGGTGCAGCACGCCCGCGAGGCCGACAGGCTCGACCTGGTCGTGACCAGCGACGGTGAAGCCGTTCGAGTTGACGTGCTGCAGCCCGGCGAGAAGCTCGACTACCCCGACACAGTGCCCGGCGATGCACCAGGTCGTGGCCTGGCGATCGTCGCACAGTTGAGCGACCGGTGGGGCATGGAATCGAACGGCCGTGTTGGCGTCTGGTTCGAGATCAGGGCGTGAGCGTCTGCGCTGCGCTGTCTTCGACCCCGTCCACCGTCCGGCTCGCCGAACCGCCAATCACGAGGATCGTCGCATCGTCTTCAGCATCGAACGCACGGGCAAGGAGCGCGTCCGCGATGTCGTCCACGCAGTGCCCCATTCCCCCGAGCATCGAGCAGAGGTGCTCGAGGGAGTCGTCGATGTGGCGATCGCGCCGCTCGATGAGCCCGTCGGTGTAGAGGACGATGCATTCGCCATCAGCAATCGCAACGGTGTGGTCCGGCGCGCCCCCGGGAACTCCGAGCGGAGGCCCGACGGGGAGGTCGACGAGTCGAGCTGCTCCGGCGCCGACGATCACCGGCGGCAGGTGACCGGCCGATGTCAGCCGAACTTGGTCGCTTCCGGCCTCCACCTCGGCACACAGGACCGTTGAGCACAAGGCCGAGGTATCAACCGACGCGACTGAACTCAATGTCGCCAGGGCGTCGGATGGCTTGTGTCCTTCGAGGAGGAGCATGCGCAGCGAGTGTCTGAGTTGCGCCATGGTGGCAACCGCTTCCAGACCTCGTCCCACGACGTCGCCGATCACGAAGATCTGTGACCCTCTCGGGCTGTCGACCACGTCGTACCAGTCGCCACCGATGGCCCCAACACCGGCTGCGCGGTAGCGCGCAGCCGCTGGGATCCGACCCTCTCCGGCGAGAGCGGGCGGCGCGAGCGCCGCCTGCAACGCCTCGGCGACCGACCTGATCCTCTCGAAGAGCATGCTTCGCTCGATGGCGAGCGCAACGTGCTGGGCGAGTGACGTGATCAGGGTTCGGTCCTCTTTCGTGAATGCCCGCGAGCGCTCGTACACGAACCCGATCGCGCCAATGAGCCCGTCGGGTGTCCGCAGCGGGGCCGAGCTGAAGGCGCCCTCGTCCACGTTCTCCATGATGGGTCTCAAGTTCGGGTATCGCTCGACGAGCTCGTGCAGGTTGCCGCAGAACACGGTGGTCCCACGCGTCATCGCTTCTGCCAGCGGCCCGGGCTGACCCAGCGAGGGCCCGAAAGCGGCCAGCCGTTCGGGCGAGTAGCCGACGCTTGCGACCATCGCCGGGCCATCATCCGACCGCAGGACGACCGCTCCGCGATCGGCGCCGAGCGCCGTGACGCCCTCGTCGACGGCAGCGCGGGCGACCGATGCCACGTCCGAAGCTTGTGAGAGCTTGATCACCACGTTGTGGACGGCCTGGAGCTGGGTTGAGGAACGTTCGGCCCGATTCCTGGCTCGCACCGATTCCTGGTGGAGGCGTGCGTTGTCGAGCGCCATGGCGGCATGGCGAGCGAACTCCTCCGCAAACGTGACGTCGGCCGGGGTGAAGCGCCGCCCTGACTCCGCCGAAACGAGTGTCATGAGGGCGAGGATGGTTCCTCGAACGCTGATAGGGACCGTAAGGGCCGAGCACAGGCCGAGCGAGCGGAGGATCTCGAGGTGATTGTCGTCGACGGCTGCCTCGACGAGGAGCTCGTCGGGGATCTCGTCGATCACGACGGGCTGACCGGTTTCGAGCACTGCTCGCGCCACGCCTGCGGGCTCAGGGCTGGGTGGGTAGTCGGTCTGAAGGCGGTCGACCAGCGCCATCATCTCCGGATCGCGGTGGGCGACGACGGAAGTGCGCAGCTTGCCTTTCTCGACCATCTGCACCGAGCACCAGTCGGCGAGCTCGGCGACGAGCAGCTGGGAAACGTGGGCCAGAGTCGCTTCCACCTCCAGTGAGGCTGCGAGCAGCTCGCCCGCCTCGGCGAGGAAGCGGTGCTGTTCGGTCATGCGCTTTCGCTCGGTGATGTCGGAGACGATGCCGACGATCCGTAGCGTTGCGTTGTCATCACCGGTTATGGCGTGACCGCGGGCGCTCAGCCAGTGCATGGTCGAGTCCGGCCACGGGGCGCGAAAGTCGATCTCATAGTCCTGCGCACGCTCGAGTGCATCCGAGACGGCGGCTGCGACCGCTGCCCGGTCGGCGGGATGAACGAGTGCCAGGAAGTCCTCGTAGCTGGCCGGCTCGTAGCCCGGTTCGAGCCCGTAGAGCGCTCCGCTGTTGCGCGACCAGCGAATGGTGTTGGTGGCCACGTCCCAGCCCCACGCACCTGTACCGGTGCCTTCGAGTGCCTCGAGTGTCTCGAGGAGTGATGAGAGGTTTGCTGTCCGCATACCCTGCTTGCCGTGCTCGGCGACGAGTCAACACTCCGGAGCCCTGCACCCCGATGCGGAGAGGCTACAGCATTGGGGAACCAGCCCGCACAGTTGCGCTTCGATCTCGCCTGCACTTCCCTAGCCTCTCCGTGTGCTGTTCACGAAGCGCTTCTGGCCGGGCATCGCAGATGGTTCGATCACCCTGACGTTTCGACGCTGGAGACGCCGTCAGGTAGTCCCAGGAGGCAGATATCGCACGGCCGCCGGCATCATCGAAGTCGAGAGCGTGCACGTCGTCGCGACGGAGTCGGTCACCGACGTGGACGCCGTCTCCGCCGGTTTCGCCTCCGCGGCCGACCTCATATCCGAGCTGCGTGACGCCCCCGATCTGCCGCTGTATCGGGTTGCCTTTCATCGTGTGTGGGAGCCCGATCCACGGGACGAGCTCGCACGGCAGGACGATCTGTCTGCCGAGGACGTGGCAGCCATCGCACGCAGGTTGTCGCGGCTGGACCGGGCCGCCGCCAAGGGGCCGTGGACCCATGCGGTCCTCGACGCCGTTGCGGGGCATCCCGGCGTGCGGGCGCCCGACCTTGCAGCATCGTTCGGGCGAGAGACCGCCCCGTTCAAGCGCGACGTGCGAAAGCTGAAGAACCTCGGTCTGACCATCAGCTTGCGGATCGGCTACCGGCTCTCGCCGCGGGGCGAGGCGTACCTCAATGCGCTCCGCGGTGGTGGATGAGTTCCGGCGGGGCGTCCGGCACCGCCCGGTGGCGGTACTTGAGCATCGCAGAGAACCAGACTGCGCAGACGACAACGGCCACGGTCGTCACGAGAATCGCTGTCGATGAGAAGGGCACCAGGATCAACGTCGTCACGAGCTCGAGGGTGATCAGCGACAGCAGCAGCAGGATGATGTGGTCACGGCTTGCGTGGGAGGCGACGTAGGCGCCGAATGGAGCGCCGAGAATCACGATCGGAACGGCAACGAGCCAGTAGTCGAAGGCAATACCTATGTCCTGCTGGATGAGACCGTGAATGGCGAAGCCGACGACCGAGTTGATCCCCATGATGATCACGGTGGTGGGAGTGCTGACCTTCTCGTTGATGCCGAGCGCAAGGGTGAGGACGATGAACGTGAGCATGTCGATGCCCGAGCCGGTGTTGGCGGCGAAGGTTCCCCCTGCGATCCCGATGAGCACGAACGTCAGGCGGCTGCCGTTGCTCCATGAAGGCAGCGCGTGGAGCGGCTCCCACTTGAGCGCCCATCGTGAGATGGCCATCGCGAGCCCGAACACGGTGGCGACGAAGGTGAAGAGGATCTTCGAGTATGGCGTGCCGACGCTCAGCCAGAAGGTCCCAACGAACTGACCGGCGATTCCGCCGAGCGACACCCAGCCGATGACGCGCGGCAGGATCGGCACCCGCCTGACCAGGATCACGAGGCCCGCCATCGTCATGCCAACGGATTGGATCATGAGGCCAAACGTGCGAGCGGTCGCCGGTTCGATGTGAAGGACCTTGGTGAAGACCGGAAACGCGACCGCAGCGCCCCCTTCAGCGGTTGCACCGGCGACAAAGGACCCGAGCGACATGGTCAGGGAGACCGCCCAGTGATCCTGGAAGAGATTCCACGAGCCCGAGAGGGCCATGTACAGCGTCCACGTCACATAGACGACCAGCAGCGCCAACGGATAGGCCCACCTGCGGAGCCGCGCTTTCCACGGCGTGTCGTCGTGCCCGGCGCCTGGGCCCACCGGGGGCCCGGACGGCTCGACGGCCTCCTCGACTGCGGTCACGGTTTCCCCCACATTCCCCGCCTCACCGTCGAGGCGCCGTACACGGGACGGCGTGTCCCGAGTGGTCGGTGATTCAGGCGTTGAGTGTAGGGAGCATCGGTTCTCCGCCTCAATAGGCCGATCGACCAGGTTGGCAGGGCGACGGCGGCGTGCGGACTACCGTCGATCGGGTCGATGCGTCTCGTTTCAGCCTGCGGGGCTCACGGGTTTGCGCAGCTGCACTGCAGCTGATTGGCGTGTGCCTGGGTTGGCCGCGTGTGGAGCCACATCGCCACGACCATCGGCAAGAACACCGCCCCGTTGTACAGCAGGTGGAGCTCGACCCGCGGGATCCACACCTGCAGGATGCTCGACGGCACCGGTGAGTTGAAGAGGTTGAGGCCGAGGATGGCCTGGCCCTGCAGCACGCTGTGCTCGACCAAGTGCCAGCCCTGAATCGCAAGTGACACCGTCCACCATGTGCGGGCGGATCCGACGAATCCTCGGCGCAGCATCACGAGCCCGACGAACATCAGCACGGCATAGGTGAAGTGCATCGTCTCGGACTTCACCAGCCAAGGGAAGGGGAGCCCGAGGATGCCAAGCGACTCGGGTCTGGGCATGTCGAGGACCCACACCTGGAAGGCTTGAACGATGTGTTCGAGCCAGTGTGCGACCACGATGGTCAAGTAGATCCACAGGGCCTTCTCGTGGCCCGAGGTGTTGATCCGCTCAACGAAGCTCTGCCTACCGGCGAGCGGCCGAGCGATCGAGATTGTGCTCATTGCGTGTCCCCCTTTGATCCGTCTCGCAATCGAGTGCTTTCAGGCTCCTACCGTTGCGGCCTGCTCTATCGCAGGTCGCCCGAATACACGGCGACGCCTCCCCCACAGCCATGTCGCACAGGCAGCACCGTGTGCGAGGGCGAGCATGACGATGACCTTCTTGAGCAGCGATGAGGACGGCAGGGTGTAGCTGAATGCCATCGCCCGTTCCCGCCCAGTTGCGTCGGTCACGATCACCACGACGGGTGTCGCAACGTTGATGTCGGCGCTGATCGTGGCGCTCCAGAAACCGGGCGCCGTGCTCTGCGTTGCGTCGCTCACGATCGTGGCACCGTCAGCGGTCGAGGAGTGCACGGTCACCGACGTGGGTGCGCCGTCGTCGATGCCGATGAGAACGGGCACACGGCTCGTCCCGTCGGCCCCGTCGGCCCACACGGAGATCTCCAGCCCATCGGCGGTGCCGAGTGCAATGCGGTGATTGTCTCCGTCGCCGTGGGCGAGGGCTGCCGAGGCAGGCCCGAGGACGGCGGCCAGCGTGACCGCGGCAAGGATGAATGTGCGTTGCCCCCTCATGAACGACAGGATGGTGGCCCGGACTGCCTCCCGCAATGGGGTGAGGGCTTCACCCGTGTGGGGTAGTCACGCCACCCAGCATCCGCTCCGGGCGGCTGTTCAGTCCTCGAGCTCGATGATGCCGAGTTTGATGCCGACCCGGATCAACTCGACGATGCTGTGGACGTCGAGCTTCGCCATCAGGTTGGTCCGGTGCCGTTCCACCGTCTTGATGCTGATGCCCAGCTTGCTGCCGATGGCTCGGTTGGTGAGACCTTCCCCGATGAGGCCAAGCACCTGCCGTTCTCGATCGGTGAGGAGGTTTGCCTCGTCGCTCTCGTCGCCGCTGCCTGCCGCGTTGTCGGCCAGCATCGTCGCCGAGGCAGCCGGCGTGAGGTAGCTCGCTCCCCGCTTGGCAGCCCTGACGGCGAGCACGAGCTCGTCTGCCACAGAGCCCTTCAGGACGTAACCGAGCGCTCCGACGTGGAGCGCTTCCCGGATCAGCGCGGGGTCGGCGTGCATCGACAGGATGACCACTTGGGTCTCCAGCTCGAGCTTGCGGATCTGCGCCGTGGCCTCGATGCCGCTCATCTCGGGCATCGTGAGGTCCATCACCATCACGTCCGGCTGATGGTCGCGGGCGAGGTCGAGCGCCTCTCGACCGTTGGTTGCCTCGCCGATGACGTCGATGTCCGATGCCTGGGCGAACACCGCACGGATGCCCTCGCGCACGAGGTGGTGGTCGTCGGCAACGGCGACGCGGATCATCAGGCGACGTCCGTCGGGAGGATCGCGACCAGCTCGGTGCCTCTTTCGGGCACAGAGGTCAGTTCCAGCCGGCCGGACAACAGAGCGAGGCGCTCTCGCATGCCCACGATGCCAAGACCTGCCCTGACCGGGTCGTCGAGTATTCCGGGATCCATGCCGACGCCATCGTCGGCAACTCGGAGCCGGATGGCATCGTCTCCGGCGCTCAGCCGCACGTAAGCACGGCGTGCGTCGGCGTGTACGGCAGCGTTCGTGAGCGCTTCTTGGACGAACCGGTAGAGGCACACGTCTGCTTCGTCTGTCAGCGGCCCGACATCACGGCCTCGGTAGGTGACCGAGAGGTGCGTTCGCTCCGTCGTCTCGGCGCAGAGGTGTTCGATGGCCCGGCTCAGCCCGAGCGCGTCGAGGGCGGCTGGGCGCAGGCCGTATGCAAGCCGGCGTATCTGCTCCCTCGTCGACTCGACCAGGCCGATGGCGTCCTCCAGGTTGCCCCTGATGATGTCCGGCGCGTCGGCGACGAGCAACTGGAGGCTGATCTTCGAGCGCGGCGAGCGCCTGACCGGCCTCGTCGTGCAGCTCGCGGGCGACCCGGTGGCGCTCTGCCTCTTGCGTGTGGATCACCCGGCGCGCCAACTCGGCGATCTGACGCTCCGCGTTCTTCAACGCAGTGATGTCGTGCGAGTACACCCGCAGGACCGTCTGATCACCTGCAGGTGTGTGGCACACCTTCTGCTCGAATACTGCGTCACCGGCGGTCACCTCGCGGCTGGCAAACTCGCGCCCCTCGGCCAAGAACGATGCAGCGAAGTCGGTGAGGTCCGTCAGGAGCGAGGTGTCCGAGCCGTCCCGCAGCCCGGGGAAGCGTGCTGCCGCTACGGGGTTCAGGTAGGTGACGTACCCGCTCAGGTCGGTCTCGATGACCAGATTCGGGTTCTGCTCTGGGAACGCGGCGAGCCGATCGAGGTCGTCGGTACTGGCCCGAAAAGCGGTGGCATCGTGTGCGAAGGTTCCCACAGCGGCTCAGGATGCCACAGCCGAGGAGCGTGTCAATGCGACTCGCGACCCGAATGACGAGAGCGCGCCTCGCACCCAGCGACCCGCCGCAGCGACATGCGCACTGTCACGCCGCCGGGCGGCACACCTTGCACGCTCGATAGCCGGCGGCTCGTGCGGCCCCGTCCGAGCGGAACCCGACCTTGTGCGATTCCGTGATGCGTCGGGCCGCACGGCAGGTTGGAAGACAGAAGATGTTGGTGGTGTCACTGCCGATGTAGCGGACGCCATCCGATGCGAGCGCTTCGATCGCATCGGGGTCGAGGCCCTCCGCCGAGAGCAGGTCGCGCTTCATGCCTGCCCCGTACGCATAGTCGCCGAGGTGGCCATCGCTGCGGCTCACTCGATGACACGGGACGATGACAGGAACTGGGTTCTTGTTGAGCGCGGAACCCACTGCCCGAACCGCGCCGGGCCGGCCGATCTCGCGGGCGACCCAGCCATACGGACGCACCTCGCCTGGAGGGATCTCGGCCGTCTTGCGGAGCACAGCCTGCTGGAACTCGCTCAAGCCGGCGAGGTCGACCTCGAGCTTCCCGAGCTTCCCGGTCGCGAGGGCGCGCGCAACCAGAGTTCCGAGCCGTGAGGGGAGGCTGTCGACCTCAACGGCGGGCCGCCCCCGGGTGCGGGCGACATGGTCGTCCCAGTGCTCTACGGGGACGCAGCCAGACACGCCGTGAGCGCCGAACACGATCCGCAGCGGACCGACGGGACCGGCGATCGTCGCGACCTGGTCGATCATGCCGGTTGCGGCGAGTACGGCCTGTGCGAGACCGGCTGGGGCGTTCGTGGCGAGCTGGGCGAGGCTGCGCTCGACGTCTGCGTTGCTGACGGTTGCGTTGGTCACAGTTCGGCTCCTTCGTCGATGAGCAAGGTACGGAGTCGTGAGATGCCGCGATGGACGTCCGACTTCACGGTGCCCGTCGGTCTGTCGAGCGCTGCGCCGATCTCCTCGTAGCTCATGCCGACGACGTGGCGGAGCACGACCGCAGCGCGGACCGGTCCGGCGAGGGTCGCAAGTCGCCTCCGCCATGCGTCGTCAACCGCTGAGATTGCATCGTCTTCGGTCGACTCTGGCGCCGGGGCGTCGTGTGCGGCCAGGGCGACCTCCGTGGGTCTTCGGCTCTGCGTTCTCGCCCGATTGCGGCAGAGGTTGAGAGCGATCGTCCACAACCACGGCCGCAGCTCGAGCGTGCGAATCTGCGTCTCCGGGTAGCGCTCCAGCGCACGGTACGCCCGCACGAACGCTTCTTGGGTGACGTCCTCGGCGGCGGCTCTGCTGTTCGTCAGCCGGAGCACACCTGAGAACACGGGGTCTTGCAGGTGCCGCACGAGGTCCGGGAACGCAGCATCACGATCGGTGGCGAGACGGTCCGCCAGCTCTCGCAGCGGGCCAGTTCGATCGGTCATCGGCGGACTGCTCCTCGGTGGTCGCTCATGGAGTAGAACCCCGCAACACGCGATCCGGTTGCATCAGCCGTCGAGCACGAACCTCCGCATGAGGTCCAGGCCGACTGGCCCGACCTCGAGCAGCCGAGCGTGGAAGGCTCGCAGGTCGAAGGCATCGCCTGCCGCAGCCGATCGCTCGTTGCGGAGGCGCAGGATCTCGCGTTCTCCCAGCTTGTAGGCGATGGCTTGCGCCGGCCAGCCCAGGTAGCGCGTGACCTCCGACTCGGCATAGGGCGTGTCGAGCGTTGCGTACTGCACCAGCATCTCGACCGCCGTCTCGTAGGCCCACGGCTCTCCGGGGTGGAACGGCTGGTCGGTGGGGATAGGGAGCTCGAGGTGGCAGCCGATGTCGACAACCACCCGGCAGGCTCGGTGGATCTGTCCGGCCAGGTACCCGAACACGTAATCGGGCTTGTCCAGGTAGCCGAGCTCGTCCATCAGCCGCTCGGCGTAGAGCGCCCAACCCTCACCGGTGCCCGGCATCCACACCCAGCGGCGGTGAAAACGGCTCAGATGCTCGTCGAGCGAGGCCTGGATACCGACCTGGAGGTGGTGCCCGGGGAAACCCTCGTGGTAGGCCGTCGTGACATCTTCGTAGAGCGGTCGCGGCTCGTTGGGGAGGATCGACCACCACACTGAGCCCGGCCGGGTGAAATCCTCGCTGGGGCCTACGTAGTAGGCGCCGAGGGCCCCTCCGGGCGGCGCGAGCTTGACGTCGCACCTGCGGATGTGGTCCGGCACGTCGAAGTGAGTGTCTGCGAGTCGTTCGAGCGATTCGTTCACACGGGCGGAGAGGAAGGTGACGAGATCCTGGGGGGTCGCCGCCGCCCTCGTCTCATCGTGTTTCAACACATCCAGCGCTCCAGGGATGCCGCCGCCGGGTGCGATCTCCTCGGCCACGGTCTCCATGCGAGTTCGGAGAGCGGCCACTTCCGACCATCCCCAGTCGTAGGCCTCCTGGGGGTCGATGACCGTGCCGAGCATCTTGCGCACCTGTTGCCGATACCGGTCGGGTCCTGCTGCGTCTTTGTGCGGTGCGTTCGGCGCATAGATCGTGCGGAGGTACTCGGCCAGCTCGGCATAGGCGTTCTGTGCGGTCGCAACGCCGCTCCGGACTCGATCAGCGAGGGCGTTGTTGCCGAGGTTGCGTGCTGCAAGCGCCTCGCCCAGACCGAGGAAAGCCGATTCACTCGAAGCCTGTACCTCGGCCTGGCGAATGGCTTCTTCCACTTGGCGGATCGGTACGGCCATCCCGCGGCGCCTGCCCTCGTCGAGCGTCGCGGTGTAGCCGCCGAGAGCAGAAGGCATCCCTTCGAGCCGGGCGGCGATGTTGGACCAATCGTCCGCCGTCTCCTGCTTCATGTGATCGAAGGTCTCCCGCAGGTTCTGGAGCGATGACGATATCGAGTTGAGGTCGCGCTGTGGGTCGTCGTCGTCGTATCCCTGGATCATCCGATCCAGCTCGTCTTTGGCGACCAGGATGGCGAGCTCCTCCCACCGGTTCTCCGCGTGTGGCGTTGCCTCCACCTGTCTTCGCATCTCGCGGACTGCGGCAGCGGCTTGTGCCACGCCATCGGGGGACAAGTCCGGCCATCGGTCGTCGAATCCATCGACGCCGAGATACGTTGCCGAGTCTGGGTAGAGCTCGCAGAGCTCATCGACGAGCATGTCGCTGAGCGCAAAGATCGGGTGGGTTTGCTCGAACGTCACGGTTCCTCCTGGGGCGGCAGGAGGCTACTCGCTCCGCCCAGGCGCTCATCCCCTCCACTGCTGGTCACCGACCGTCGCCGCCTCACCCTTTCCCTCAACTAGAGAGTGAGGGTTCACGTCGCCGGGGCGGATGACCCAGACCGCTTCGGGTGGGCCAATCGGCTCATTCTCCGCTGGAGGGCTGTGGATTGCACGCTCGCTGACGACAGGAGTGGATATGGTCGGAGCAGCGCTGCGGCGTCTCTCTCGGAAACGAGACGGCGCCTCTCGGAAACGAGAAAGTGGTTCTCCACCGGCCAGGTGGTAGTAGCGCTGGACGGAGTGGGCCCCATGATCTGGAGGGGCCGTCGGCCAGGAACGCCGGAGCACAGACCGGCGAGTGGAGGTGCGTGGTGGCACGTCGTATGTCGTCCGATCAATGGGTCCGTAGTCGCAGTCCAGAGACGTGGTTCCTTCTCATAGCGTTGTCGTTGGTGGTGTCCGTGGTGTCGCAGTCCGGCCTCGTCGGGCCTCCGACCGAGGCTCATGCCGCCGCCACGGAGTACCGCCTCAGGTTTGGTGCAGCGGATCCAACGCGATACGTCCCCCCCGTCCCCATGCCCGGCGGTCCTGAGTGCCCCACGGGCGCAGGCACCAACCCCATCCCCCGGGCCCACTTCCGCGATCCGGTCGACACGCCGGGGGGCAGAGTCGAGTCGCTCTCACCGGAGGATTTGGCGCTCGGCCAGATCGTTGCGTTCGAGATGGGAATCAAGGCCGGCGGTGACGCGATGCTCGACGGTGGCGTGGTGACCGTGACGGCATTCTGGAGCACGCACACCACGACCGGCGCAGCCTTTGGCTACGACGGTGCACACGGTGTCCTGTGTGCGTTTGTGGATCGAGGCGATGGAGCCCACGTCGATCCGAGCGGGGACGCGTCCGTTGCGGGGTACGACTGGACCGTGGACGCCGACGAGATCCTCGGCACCTTCGAGATTGCGGGACTCGATGCGGACGACGACGTTGTTCTCGAGGTGTGGGTCGTGCTCGACGAGGCGATTCCGCCCGACGCACACGGCGCCGTGGAGGCCGGCTTCGCCGCTGCGGCCGCAGGCGACGGCAGAAGGATCAATACGGGAAACCAGACCGTCTGGCTCACCGACGTTGCACGGTTCTTCACTGCCGATGCCGACCTCTCGGTGACGCAAACCGATTCACCCGACCCGGCGGTGGCCGGCGGCAGCGTCACCTACCAGGTGACCGTCGAGAACGAGGGCCCCGCCGTCGCCAACGGCGTCGTGGTCACCGATCTACTCGATGAGGACACGACCTTCTTCGTAGCGTCCGCAGACAACGGTGGCACCTGTGCGGAGAGCGGCGGCGTTGTGACCTGTGAGCTCGGTGCGATCGCACCTGGGCCGGGCAACGGTACGACCGTGACGGTCGTGGCGGACGTTTCGGGCTCTGCATCCAGCTCCGGCGTCGGGGGCGACGGGCCATGCGACGGGTCCGAGGACCTCTGCAACGAGGTCGCGGTCTCAGCGATCACCAACGATCCTGCTCCGACCAACAACGTGGCCGCCGAGCCCACCGGTGTTGTTGCCGGTGCCCCCCTCGAGCTCGTGAAGGCGTTCGAGGACGGCGAGGTCGCTCAGGGTGAGCCGAGCTCGTTCACGCTCACTGTGAGCAACACGGGTGATGGGGACCTGAACGACGTTGTCGTCACCGACCCCGTCGACCATCGCCTGACGGTGACCGCTGTCGATTGCGCCGGCACTCCCGTGGCGGCCACCCAGGACGTGGCATGTGCGATAGGCGTACTCGGATCCGGCGACGAGGCGGTGGTCACCGTCGAGTTCGTCGCTCTGGGGGAAGACGACGCCCCAACCCCGGCGATCGCGGCGACGGCCGCGGTGACGGCCGAAACATGCCAACCCGGTTCGGAGCCGAACCGTGACGGGGTGTGCACGTCGACCACGATCAGGCCGGTCGCATCCTGTTGGGAAGCCGACGGCACCCAGATGGTCGCGATCCTCAACTCGGGCTCCACCGATATCGGCGTGGAGTGGGGCTACCTCGGCGAATCTGGCGAAGTCGCAGCCGCCCCAGGCGTTGTGACGAACCTCGTCCTCACCGGGGGGCCCTCGTACGGCGAGCTCAGCGTGAGCTGGAGCTCTGACCAGATCTGGTGGATCGACATCGGTGCCGAGACGTGCGCCGCAGGCCCCTTCGTCGTCGACAACACGGCAACTGTTTCGGCAACGAGCGGCGGCGTCGAGATCGGCGACGAGGACTCGGACAGCGTGACGGTGATTCCGGGTGGGGCTGTCGACCAGCCGCCGGTCGCCGCCTTCACCACCGAGTGCACCGGTCTCGAGTGCAGCTTCACCGATGCGTCTACGGATGTCGATGGAGATCTCGTGTCGTGGGCATGGGCCTTCGGCGATGGCAGTGCATCGACCGATCGGAACCCCGTGCACACGTACGCCGCCCCGGGCACGTACGACGTGACGCTGATTGTCACGGACAACGATGATCTCACCGACTCCACCACCTCCGTCGTGGCATTCGACCCGGCCACCATGATGCACGTCGCCGACATCGACAGCGTTTCGGCTGCCGGGACCGAGGATTGGGATGCATATGTCATCGTGACCATCGAGGACACCTATGGGTTCCCCGTCCAGGATGCAACTGTCGAGGCCGACTGGGGCGACCTCGACACAGGGAGCTGTGTCACAGGAGACGAGGGGTGGTGCCTGGTGACGCTCAACGATCTGGACGTCGACGAGGTCGAGTTCACGATCACCGACGTGACCCATCCGAACCTCGAGTACGACCCGTCTGCCAACACCGATCCGGACGGCGACAGCGACGGCACCTCCATCATTGTTGCCCCCCCACCCCCGATCGAGCCAACGTGACCGACGCGGGTTGCGTGGCGTGGTGGTCGTCCGTCACGCCTAGGAGTCGACGGGGAGCCCGCTGGGCACCCGGTCGGGCACCGTCGAGGCGATCTCGTCGACCCTCGGGTCGGTGAGCGCCTCCAAGAAGGCGATGAGGTCCGCCACTTCCGCGTCGTTCAGCTCGATCGGCGTGAGCCACGCGTCCAGGTAGTCGACCACCGTGGCGATCCGCTCCGGAGCGTCGTACACGAGCCGCATGCTCTCCGGGAGCTGGTCGGCGTCGTACCCGGCCAGCGCCTTCACCGGGTCGAGGAAGTGGCGGACGGCAGCATCGAGCGTCGTGTAGGCGCCGTTGTGGAACCACGGCCCGTTGACGGCGACGTTGCGCAAGGGCGGGGTGCGGAACGCATAGAGATCGGCGGACGAGCCCGTCTCCCTCGCCCTCCCGAGGTCGTCGGGTGACTCCAAGCCCTTGCCGGGTCCCACCTGCGGCGCAGCGACGTTGTGGTGCTGCTGGTCGGTCAACAACGAGCCCGAGTGGCATGCGGCGCATCCCGCCGGCCCGTAGAACAGGAGCGCGCCACGCTTGGCGGCGTCGCCGAGCGCTGAGTCGTCGCCGTCGAGGTAGGCGTCCCATGGGGTGGTGTCTGCTGCGAACAGGTGCGCCTCGAACGCGCCGATCGCCGTTGCCGCGTGCTCGAAGCCGAGGTCGGCGGGCGCCGTGCCCGGATACGCTGCCCCAAAGAGGTCGACGTACTCGGGGATGCCGAGCAACCGCTCCATGAGCGCTGCCCATATGCCCGTGAAATCGTCGGGGGCGAGCTCAGCCAGCTCGTTGGGCGACCCGGCAACGTCCATGTCACCGGGGAAGCCGCGCATCTCGGCATCGGAGGTCACCGGGAACATCGCCTGCACCGCCAGCACGTCGGGCAGCCCCTCGGGGAGGGCATCGCCTGCCGGCGTCGTGTAGCCATGGGAGGCGGAGCCGGCGACCCTGGAGTCCCAGAACATGGTCCTCCACTCCGCAGCTCCTCGATTCCATACGTCCGGAGCGTTCCGCGGTATCAGCGGCTTGTCCCGCGCCGAGTACCCGGTCGGGGCCCAGCCCCATCCCGCCCGTCCCAATCGACACGGGAAGCCCGTCGCCCGAGCCGAGCGTCGGGTGGTGGCAGGTCGCGCAGGCGATGTCGCGATTGCCGGAGAGCTCGGGGTCGAAGAAGAGCGCCTCGCCGAGCGCCACCAACGGCTCGGGCTGCTCGGCGCCGCTGTCGAGCGCCGTCAGCCCTCGTGCCCTGATCAGGTCGGCGAGTTGGGCGTCGAGCGTCGGCCCCCTGTCGCCCCTGAAGACGGCGACGGCGACGAGCCCGAGCATTGCCGCGGCGAGTGCAACGACAAACCACCGGGCCGTACCTCTCATCTCGCTCCCTACGTCCGCCGGAATCCGCGGCGTCGTCGCGCCACCACCTCCAAACGCTACGTCCGGTCGCACACTGCACGACAGAGGCCAACGGCCCTGGACGGCCCTGCGTCTGGGGGACCGTCTCGGGCCCTACTGTTGCCGGGTGGAGATTGCGGCGTATCCGGCTCGCTTTGCCTTCTACGGGACCCTCCGGCCGGGTGGCGGTGCGCTCGAGCGGCTCGGTCTGTCTTCGACCTTGATCCACGTCGGCCGGTGCATCATCCCAGGCGGGCTGTACGTCATCTCGTGGTACCCAGGGCTGGTCCCGGGTGGGGATCCCGTGGTGGGCGACCTCTTCCTCGTGCCCGATGCCGCCACCGTTGGCGTGCTCGATCGCTTCGAGGGCTACGACGCCGACAATATCGCCGCCTCGCTCTACGTGCGCCAAGAAGTCCCCTTGATCGATCCACCGGGCATGGCGTGGGTCTATCGGTGGACGGGTGACATCGCCGGGCGCGACGTGATCGTATCCGGCGACTGGCTGGCGCACCGTGCGCAGGGCGCGACGGGCTGAACCTCTCTCAGCCGAGCTGTCCGTAGAGATGCTCCGGGCGGAGCCGCACGACGAGCCGTTGATCAGCCACCATGGCCCGGTAGAAGTCGTCCCAGTCGGGATGTGGCTTTCCCTGGACGAGCTCGTACAACGCCGCCAGCTCCCTCCCCGCCTCGTCTCCGGGGGCGGTCGACATGTCTGAGAGCTCGGCGGTTGCGTCCACCGCCACCCAGCGCCAGAAGTCATCGGAGGTCACGTGCAAAGTTGCCCTGGGGTCCCGGGCGAGGTTGCGAGTCTTGGCCCTGTTGGCTGTCACCGATATCCGGATCACGCCGTCGATCACCCCGTAGACGATGTTGGATGCCTGGGGCCGTCCGCCCTTGCGCAGCGTCACCAGCACGCCCTTGTTCCGTTCGGCGATGAACGCCTCGGCTGTAGACCGATCCATCGCCATCGTCAGGAGAACTTCGTCTTCGGCTTTGGCTCGAGCTCGCCCTCGACGTAGATGTCGAGCTTCTCGTTGTAGAACGCAACGAGGCCGGCGATGGCGGAGCTCTCTGCAACCGGCGCCGGGTACCACCACACAACGTTCTCGTGCACCTTGTCGCCGGTATCGACGGAGTAGTAGCGGGCCGTGCCTTTGTAGGGGCAGTCGGTGTGGAGATCGGTCGGCACCAGCAGGTCCATGCGCACGTCGGTCTTGGGCAAGTAGTAGCGAGTGGGCAGCCCCGTCTCGAACAGGAATCGGGACCGCGTCGAGTCGGCGACCTTCACACCGTCGATGACAACCTCGATGCGACGCGAGCTCGGCGTGATGTCGATCCGGGTGTACGGGTCCCTGGCGTGGACGAAGACCTGTTCGTCCTCTTCGAACCACTCGTCCATCTCTCCCCAGTCGAAAGCGTAGAACCCGCTGATCTCCTCGATGGGCGAGTCGCCATAGTGAAACGCTGCGTTGGCTGCCTCGGACCGGCCGGACTTGACGGTGAAGATCTCGGCATCTCCCCGGCTCGGCGATCGCTTCACCTCGCCGGTAGTTGCGAGCTGGTCGGTGCGCACATCCTCAGGCGGGAAGTAGTAGGTGGGGTAGTAGGGCTTCTCCCACACCATCTTCACCTTGCGGGTATCTGCGATGACCTCCCCGCCGAGATAGACGCGGACGCGCTTGGCGCCGTCCTCAACGCGAATGCGGCCACGGTTCTGAGTCACGATGCAGTCTCCAGGGTCAGGCTCCCCCGTCCCAACCCGATCGGCCAGGACAGCATTCCGCCACCCCGCTGAAGGAGAGCTGTGAGAATGGCCCTCGAGGGAGGGAGACTCGTGAAGATCCTCGCAGCCGACACGTTCCCTGAAGCGCAGCTGCGCACGCTCGCAGACCACGGTCACGTCTGCAGCGTGCGCGCCGAGCTCGATGCAGAGTCCCTGCCGACCGCCATCGCCGGATTCGACGTGCTGATCGTACGGTCTACCCGCGTCACCGAAGAAGCGTTCACAGCCGCCGACCGACTTGCGGCGGTGATTCGCGCCGGCGCGGGGGTGAACACGATCGACTGGCGGGCGGCAGCGGATCGCGGCATCTACGTCTGCAACACCCCCGGCAAGAACGCAGTTGCGGTCGCCGAGCTCACGATCGGTCTGCTGACGGCACTCGACCGCCGCATCCCCGATGCCGTTGCCGACCTGCGCGCCGGTCGATGGCGCAAGAAGCATTACTCCGCTGCTCGTGGTCTCGCCGGCCGCACGCTGGCGATCGTCGGGCTCGGCGACATCGGGCTGGCCGTTGCGGCGCGCGCTCGCGCATTCGACATGGAAGTTGCGGTCGAGGAGAAACCGGGTCGGCGGCCCGACGTCGTTGACAAGATAGGGGAGCTGGGGATTCGGCTCATTCCCGACATGCCGGCGTTGTTGCGGGCCGCAGATGCAGTCACGATCCACGTGCCGGCCAACGACGATACGCGCGGAATGGTCGATCGCGACTTTCTCGCCCACCTCCGCCCTGGAGCCTTTCTCATCAACACGTCCCGTGGTGACGTCGTCGATGAGGTCGCGCTCGGCGAAGCGATCGAAGCGAAGGGTCTCCGCGTCGGACTGGACGTCTTTGCGGGCGAGCCTGGTGCGGGCATCGCCGAGTTCGACTCCGCCATCGTGCGCCATCCAAGCGTGTACGGAACCCATCACATCGGGGCCTCCACGGAGCAGGCGCAAGCGGCGATCGCCGACGAGGTGGTTGCCATCGTCGACGACCTCAGCCGGGGCATCGTCCGCAATTGCATCAATCTGCGAGAACAGGCAGAGGGCACCACGACGCTTGCCGTGCGCCACCGCAATGTCGTCGGCGTGCTCGCCGGCGTCCTCGGCGTCCTTCGACGTGCGGGCCTCAACGTCGAGCAGATGGAGAATCGGGTGTTCGCCGGTGGCACGGCGGCGACCGCAACGATCCAGGTCGCCGGGACGGTTCCGGCCGAGGCGGTGGCCGCCGTCGCCGACCAACCAGATGTCATCGGCATCTCGGTGGCCGGACCGTGAGGCTTGTTCGGCCGTTTGCGGCGCACCTGCCGGCCGCTGTGTATGCCGCCGATGTGGTGAGCCCGCCCCTCGGACGGCTCACCACCCGCGAGTGGCTCGAGATCTCCGAGGAGAACCCGCACAGCTTTCTCCATGTCATTCGGACCGAGGTCGACACGGAGGAAGGAGGCTCAGATCCCTACCTGCATCGCACCACGGGCAAGGTGCGGCTTCGCCAGATGATCGACACCGGCGTGCTCGAGTCGTCGGGTATTCCGGCGTTCTACGTGTACGCCATCGAGGAAGAGGAGACGTCTGCAGTTGGCATCGTGGCCGAGGTGCACGTTGCCGGCTACGTCGATGGCCGGATCCGCCGCCACGAGCACACTCGCCAGGCGACCGAGGACCTGCTGCTGTCTCACCTCCAACGGGTTGGCGCGCACAGCGACCCCGTCGCACTCACCTTTCGCGATGATGCCGGTCTCGACGAGCTCATTGCGAGGATTCGCCTCAGCCCCCCCGACCTCTCTTTCCATGCCGACGACGGTGCCCTGCAAGAAGTGTGGTCGATCGACGATTCCCGCATGGTGACGATCCTTCAGGATCGGCTCGACGCCGTCGGTCCTCTCTACATCACGGACGGCCATCACCGCTGCGCAGCCGCGACCCGCTACGCAGAGGTGCGCCGGCGCGACAACCCACATCATCGTGGCGACGAGGATTACAACTACGTCCTTGCTGCGCTGTTTCCCAACAGCGAGCTGTCCCTGCGTGAGTTCAATCGTTGCGTTCGCAGCGTCGACGTGACCTCCGAGGGACTGGTCGCAGCGCTTGGTGAGCGAGTCGACGTCAGCGCCGTTGCGATCCCAGAAGAGGCTCGGCCCAAGGTTGCGGGAGAGGCCGGCCTCGTGACCGGCGGGCGAGGCTACCGGTTCGTGCTGCCTCCGGCGTCGGATCCTGCGGATCCTGCCGCGCTGCTCGATGTCTCGCGCCTCCAAGACGGCGTCCTCGGGCCCCTGTTCGGAATCGCCGATCCGCGAACGGACCATCGTCTCCACTATGTGGCCGGTGGCGGCTCCATCGACCCCGACCACCACCACTGCCTTGCCTGCTTCCTGCTCTATCCGCCGGCCGTCGCCGACGTGATGCGGGTGGCCGACGCAGGCCTCGTGATGCCTCCGAAGTCGACGTGGTTCGAGCCGAAGGTGCGCGGCGGGCTGTTCGTGACCCTTCTGGACGAGCAGTGACCGGGGTTTGCGTCTCTCGTACCTTCTAACGTGAGGGGATCGGACGAAGGAGCGACCCGTGGCCATCGATATCGCGGGCTTCATCACCTATCTCAAGGATCACGCTGTCGAGCACGGGTTCCATGTTCACGACGAGCGCCACTTCATCGAGACCTACTCGTTGCGGCAGTCGTTCGAGGTGGATCTGCACCCCGAGTCCGCCTGCACGGGCCCGGTCGACCTCAACCTGGCGTTCGATGTCGAGCCCCGTGTGCTCCTCGAACTGGAGGACCAGGTCAACGCACTCGATGACGACTTCGCCGAACCTGAGGGCGAGTTCCGCATCCCGCTCTATTTCAACTGGGCGCTGCCGCCGCTTGGCGATCCACCGGATCTCATCATCCTGTCGGCCGAGCTCGCCGGTGTCGGCGGTCACAGCTTGCCTATCGAGGCGTCCGCCGTTGATTCGTTCGGCGCACTCTCGCAACAGGCCGATCACCGGCTGTCGCTCGTTGGCAGAACCGAAGTGTCCCTCGTCGACGTCTTGATGGGCCGCGAGACGATGTGCGACACCCTGGATCGTTGCCGGGAGGTCAGCGAGTTCCTCGTCGCCAAAGCCGACACCTGGAAGGTGATCGAGCCTCCTCCCGGATAGGGAGAGGCGCCGCCGATCGACGGCGGTCTGCCGTCGGTCCCGCGCTCGCTACGCCGCACGTATCGCGAACTCGGTGAGGCGCTCGTAGAGCAACACGCACTCGGCCAGCACCTGGTCGAGCCGGGTTGGGAATGGCTCCGTCTTCGGCCGGTAGTGGGAAAAGCCCGTCGAACGATGGACGTTGCCGTACCAGTGGGGCGCCCACACCCCATCTTCCGGCTTTGGGCCTGCCGGCCACGAGAGCATCACCGGATCGAACGGGATGCCGACCTTGCGACAGAGCTCGGTCAGCACGCCCGGCGGGTCGCGCAGCACTTCCGTTGCGTCGAGGACGACGGGCTCGATCCCCGACGCCAGGATCCGCTCGAGCAGCGCTACCTGCTGCGGTAACCCGGTCTCGGCTGTGCCGGCATTCGGCAGCTGCTTGGTGAGTGAGATCAGCATCTCGGCGGGGTTGCGCGTCAACAGCACATTCGTGAGGCCATCGAGGAAGGCCAGGTCGAGGCCGATGAGATGGTGCGCCATGTTCTTGTAGAAGCGGACCGGCCGCTCCCCGTCGACGAGCAGCACGTCGGCCACGACGCGAGCACCGTCGGTCTCTGTCGCGGCAAGCACATCATCTCGCCCGGGATGGTCGAAACCGGTGACGGCCAGGTAGTGCCCGTAGAGCGGCTCGTCGAAGACCTGCGTGTCGGCGCGTTGGCGGAAGGCGTACATGAGCGCCGTCGAGATGTTGCGCGGCCCCGACCAGACCGACAGGCGAACGCGGCTCGTCACTGCGTGGCCTCGGCGACGGCGGTGCGGTACGCCGCGGTCAGCCGCGCAGTGATCGTTCCCGGCGCTCCCGACCCGATGGTGCGCCCATCGACGGCGATGACCGGGGTGAGACCGCCGAAGGTTCCGGTGACGAACGCTTCGTCGGCGGCGTATACGTCCGTCAGTGAGAAGTCGCGCTCATGAGCGGGAACGCGCTCGGCTGCGCAGAGCTCGATCACCAGTCGCCGAGTGATGCCGTTGAGGCAATGGAGACCGGTCGAGGTCAAGACCTCTCCATGGCGGACGATGAAGAAGTTAGTGGAATTGCAGGTGGCAACGGCGCCATTGGTGTCGAGCATGAGCGCCTCGTCGGCGCCGGCGGCTGCCGCCTGAATCAACGCGACGACCTCGTGGAGTTTGCTGTGGCAATTGAGGCGCTGGTCGAGCGTGTCGGGCGGCGGGCGGCGCACGGTGGACGTGAACAGGGTGATGCCGCCGGCCGTGACGGCGGGGTCGGCTTGCTTGTGCTCGGCGATGATCACGACGGTTGGCTTCCCGACTACCAAGTCTGGGTGCTGCGCCGGCGTGCTCTTGACGCCGCGGGTCACCATGAGCCTCACATGAACGTCCGAGGTCATCCCGTTGCGCTCAACGGTCTCGCGCAGCGCGTCGGTGAGCTGCATTCGAGTCATCCCGACGTCGAGCTTGATGGCTGAAGCGCCCTCGAAGAGCCTGTCGAGGTGCCGATCGAGGAAGGCGAACTCCCCGTGGTGGAGCCTGATGCCTTCCCACACCCCGTCGCCCACGAGGAAACCGCTGTCGAAGACCGAGATCCTGGCATCAGCTCGAGCAAGGAACTCGCCGTTCACGTACACGACGATCCCGGCATTGCGCGAGTCCGGTACGGCTTGATGGGTCTTCGCCATGGCGGAAGGATAGGAGGGCAAGCGCCGGAGATCGGGTGGCTGCACCTCAGACTGTGTCGAGGAACCCGACCATGGTGTCGATCACCTCGTGCGGACGCTCCAGCATCATCATGTGGCCGGTTGCAGGGAGCGTCACCGTCTCGACAGTCGCGAACGACTCCGCCAAGGGAGCCGCCCCGCTCGGCCGTGTCATGAGGTCAAGCTCGCCGAGCACGAGTAGCGCAGGGCATTGCACGTCGGCTGCGGCCTCGAGCGCGCGGGCGTAGCCGCTGCTTGCCCGCAAGTCGGAAGCGATGACGGCAGGATCGATGCGCTCCATGAGCCGGATCGCTCCGTCGCGGAGGGTCAGGCCGGGCGTGGGGTGCCTCCCGAGATGGGCAGCCGGGGGCAAGCTCCAGGACGCGATCAGCTCGATGGCGAGGTGATCGTGGCGATCGGCCGCCGCCTGGAGCTCCGCGTGCACCGGCATTCGGCCGGCGGTGCCAAGCAAGGTGAGCGAGCGTGCCAGGTCGCGCCGGCGTGCGGCGAGCTCGAGCACCGTGAGCGAGCCCATGCTGTGCCCGGCGAGATGCGCTGGACCCATGTCGAGGGCAGCGATCAGCTCTGCCACCCATCCGGCGTAGTCCTCGACGGTCCTCGGTGCAGGACCCTCGCTGGCACCGTGCCCCGGGAGGTCGGGAGCGACCACGGAGTAGCCACGATGGGCGAGGGCGCGGGCCACGAGAGCCCACACCGAGCGGTCCATCGCTGCGCCGTGGATCAACAGGAGCAGGGGACGCGCCTGGTCGAGCGGACGTCCTCCGGTCGCCGCCCTCAATCTCTTGCCGGCGAGGACGAGCTCCACGTCTCAGCCTCGCTGCGACGCCCGCAGCGCCTGTCCGAGGTCGGAGATGAGGTCGATGGGATCCTCCAGCCCGATCGACAGGCGAACGAGGTCCTCGCCGATCCCCACCGCCTCCAGCTCACCTGCGCTCATCGTTGCGTGGGTGGTGCTGGCGGGGTGGATCACGAGCGATTTGGCGTCGCCCACGTTGGCGAGGTGTGAGAAGACCCTGAGCTTCTCGATGAAACGTCTGCCCGCCTCGCGGCCGCCTTCGATGCCGAAGCTGAAGATCGCCCCTGCTCCGCGGGGGAGGAGGGTTGCGGCAAGCTCATGATCCGGATGGCCCGGAAGCTCGGGGTATGTGACCCATGTCACGGCGTCGTGGCCGTCGAGGAACTCGATGACTCTGCGGGCGTTGGCAACGTGGCGGTCCATGCGGATCGACAGCGTCTCGATTCCCTGCAGCAGGTAGAACGCCGTCGAGGGGGCCATGGCGGCCCCGAAGTCGCGCAGCCCCTCGATGCGTGCCCGGGTGACGAAAGCCTGGGAACCGAACTCCTCGGCGAACACGAGCCCGTGGTAGCTGGGATAGGGCGTGGTCATCGTTGGGAACTTGCCGTCCGATTCCCAATCGAAGGTCCCGCCGTCGACGACGATGCCTCCGATCGCTACGCCGTGTCCCCCGATGAACTTGGTCAGCGAGTGGGTGACGATGTCGGCACCGTGGTCGAAGGGCCGGAACAGATAGGGAGTGGCGAACGTGTTGTCGATCAGGACTGGAACGCCGGCCTCGTGGGCGATCTCGGCGACCGCAGGGATGTCGAGCACCTCGAGTCCGGGGTTCCCCAGCGTCTCGCCGATGACGAGCCGGGTCTGGTCGGTGATGGCAGAGCGGATGCCGTCGAGGTCTCGCGGGTGGACGAAGCTGGTTGCAACGCCGAAGCGCGGCAGCGTGTGAGCCAGCAGGTTGCGAGTGCCGCCGTAGACCGATTGGGAGCACACGACATGGTCGCCGGCACCGAGGAGCGTCGCGATGGCGAGGTGGAGCGCAGCTTGGCCAGATGCGGTACAGACCGCGCCGACGCCGCCTTCCAATGCGGTCACCCGCTCTTCGAGCACGGCGACGGTCGGGTTGGAGATCCTGCTGTAGATGTGGCCCTGGCGCTCGAGGTTGAAGAGCCCGGCGGCGGTGGCCACGTCGGGGAAGAGGTACGAGGTCGTTTGGTAGATCGGCACCGCCCGAGCCCCGAAGTCGGCATCCGGCTGGTGCCCTGCATGCAACGCGATCGTGTCGAACTGGGGGGTGCCGGCATCGACCATATGCGCAGGTTACCGAGGTGCGACGTCCCCCTGGGTCGGGTTCATGCTGCGATGGCTCCTGCAAGGGGAGCTGGCGAGCCGCTGTACTCCCCTCGCATCGCGTCGCTCTGCGACCCGCTGAGGAGAGCGATCTGGACACCACCAGCTTCGGGCTCGAGGTGTCAGCCACCCGCCGCACCACAGCACCGGCACGGTGGTCGCGGTACGAGGCAGCACGATCAAAGGGCGCCTCACTCGTATGCGATCGCCTCGAGAACGTTGAGGCGGGACGCCCGCCATGCCGGCCAGACCGCGAACACGAGGCCGAGTATTCCGGTGATCGCGATCCAGGCCAGGAGCGTCGGCACGGGGATGACGAATGCGGTGAAGCCCTCGGCGGCGAGGGCTCGCGACACGGCCCATGCGAAGAAGGTGCCGAGCGCCACGCCGAGCACGGCACCGAACACCGAGATGATCGCTGCCTCCGTCCTGATCATGCGCCTCGTCTGCGCACGATCGAGACCGACGGCTCGGAGCAGGCCGATCTCCCTGGTGCGTTCGAACACAGCGAGCAGCATCGTGTTCATGACCCCGAACAACGAGATGAGCACGGTCATGGCCAGGAGCGCCGTGATGAGCTGGAGGAGCTGGTTGATCTGGTCGGCGATCTCCTGTCCCTGCTGTGCGAGGGTCTGTACCCGGACGGTTGGAATGTCCTCAGCCAGCGCACCCACCGCGCCGAGCCCTTCGTCGACCGAGACGCCTTCGGCGAGCTGGACATACACCTGGCTGTCCGTCGCAACTGCGAAATTGGCGGCGAAGGCGTCACGCGAGATGGTCATGCTGTCATAGATCACTCCGTCGACGATGCCCTCGACCACGAAGTCCTGAGTGCCGGTCTGCTCGAACTCGAGCTCGACGGGTGTGCCAACCGCCCAGCCGTTCTGTTCGGCAAGGCTTGTCGGAGCCAGGACGCCACGATTGCTGAGCGTCATCGTTCCTTCGAGCGAGTCGAAGGCGAAGAAGCTCGCCATGTTGGGTTCCAGGCTCCCAAGGAACGTTTCCTCGCCGTCGACCAGAACGGAGCCGATCTGGACCCTGCTCACTGCTGCAACTTCGGGGAGAGCCGCAGCCTCCTCGCCGAAAGCCGTCGTGAATCCGCCGAACGAGAACGTATCGGCCGGAGCGGCCACCAGGTCGGCGTCGATGCCGCCGTTCAGCACATCGTCGATGGTGCCGCGAATCGACGCGGACAAGATGGTGACCAACGAGATCAGTGCGATGCCGATCATGACCGCAGCCCCTGTCGCCGCGGTTCGGCGCGGGCTGCGGCCGGCGTTGCGTTGAGCGAGGCGGCCGGCGATGCCGAAGCCCTTGGCGAACGGCGCCCCGATGATCCTCGAGACCGGTTCCGCGACGACGGCACCGAGGACATAGGTGCCGATGATGATCACGGCTGCGCCCATGCCGATCAATGCCAGCGCCACCGTCGTGTTGTCGGAGTCCCCGAGGAGCCCGGCCATCAAGAGTGCCACCCCGACGGCTGCGACCATCGAGCCGGCGATCGCCCGCAGCTGCAGCGATCTGCGCCGCGGAGCCGTCACGTCGGCCCGCATCGCAGCGACGGGCGGGACCTGGGATGCCTTCACTGCGGGGAACACGGCCGAGCCCAGCGTCACCAGCAGACCGACGGCCAAACCGGCGAAGACGGTCCTGGGTAGCAGGACGAGCGTCGTCGTCGGCAGGTCGATCCCGAATGCGCCGAGGGCGGAGCGGAGGCCGATCGCCAGGCCGACCCCGCCGAGAATGCCGATGATCGACGCGGCGAGACCGATGAGGCTCGCTTCGGTGAGTACGGTCTGGATGACCTGGCGGCGGGTCGATCCGACGGCGCGCATCAGCGCCATCTCCCGAAGGCGGGACGCAATCACGATGCGGAACGTGTTGTAGATGATGAAGCTTCCGACGAACAGTGCCACGAAGCCGAACACGAGGAGGAAGTTGTTGAAGAAGCTGAGGGCTTCGCGGAACGTGCTCGCCTGCTCCTCGGCGGCAGACTGCGCAGATCGAGCGAGGGCGCCGTCGGGCAGCGCCGGCTGGATGCGAGCGACCAGCCCGTCGATACCCACCCCTGGGGCGGCCTGGACGTAGACACCGTTGACCTGTCCCCGTACCCCGAGCACGTCCTGGGCAGTGGCGAGGTCGAACAACGCAAACGTGGCGCCCCCGAGGTTGTCGGCGGCCCCAAAACCGGCAATGCCGACCAGGGTGAACTCTCGCTGGGGGGACGTCTGGGACACGATCGGGACGATGTCGCCAACTGCGTACTCGCCTTGCCGAGCAGATGCTGCGTCGATGACGACCTCGTTCGGTGACCCCGGTGCTCTCCCCTCCCGGACGACGAAGCCGCCGTCGATGCCCTCATCGGTGGGTAGGTACGCCCCGAACTGCGGCGGACCCATGCCGCCGATCGCCCTGCCGTCTCGATCGATGATCTGGACGCCGAATCCCATGATGCTGGCGACTGCGGCGTCCACACCCGGGACCGCAGCCACGTCGTCGACCAACGATTGGGCGAAGAACGTTCCCTGACCGAACGTGAGCTCACTGTCGCCGGTCACGACCACATCGATCCCGGCGAAGGCGTCGTCGAAGATGCCGTCGAATGCTTGCTTGGTGGTGTCGGTGTAGATGAACGTCCCGGCGATGAACGCCACCCCGAGGACGATCGACAGCGCCGTGAGCGCCAGCCTCGTCCGGTGGGCGAGCAGGCTCTTGAGGGCGGACTTCAGCACGTCAAATCCCTCGCCGGCTCGTGCGGTCGGCGCTCGGTCGCTGCGTTGCGGATCGTTCCCACGTCATGGAGACGGCAAGCTAGGCCTGGCGCGGCCGCTATCAGTTGCGGCCCGAGCGCCGGTCCCGTCACTCGTAAGCGATGGCGTCGAGAATGTTCAGCCGCGAGGCCCGCCGCGCCGGGAGGATGGCCGCGAACAGCCCTGCGATGGCTCCGAAGACGACCAGGAGCACGATCTGGAGACCCGGGATCGACAGGACGGTGATGCCCTGTGACCGGAGCGCCGCCGTCACCACCACGCCGAAGAACAGCCCGATGACGATGCCGAGCACAGTGCCGATGATCGCCACCATGAGCGACTCGTACGAGACCGTCCGAACGATCTGGCCGCGGCTCGTCCCTACGGCCCTGAGCAGCCCTATCTCCCTGGTGCGCTCGAAGATCGACAGGGCGAGCGTGTTCGTGATGCCGAAGACGGCGATGATCACGGCGAGGATGAGCAGTGCATTGAACAACACGAGGAGCGTGTTGATCTGGTCCTCCTGCGACTGGCGGTACTCGGCCTGGTCCCGCACCGTGACGTTCGGGTAGTCGAGCGCTGCCGCGTCGACGACAGCCCGTGATGTCTCTGGGGGCACGCCTTCCGCCGCCTTGACCGCCAGGACGAAGTCCGTGTCCGTGCCGAAGCCCTTGAAGTTCTCCTCGAAGAAGGCGAGCCCCACCAGGTAGTTGGACTGCACCACGCCCGAGTCGGCGTATATGCCGACGATCGGCACTTGCTGGAGGCCCGTCGTGGCGAGACCCATCGGGACGATGTCGCCTACGGCCCAGCCTTGGTCGCCGGCCGTCTCCTCGAACACGAACACACCTCCGGCCGCAAGAGCCTCGAGGCTGCCCTCCTGGATGTCGAGGAAGATGGTCTCATCGGCCGTGGCAGCTTCGATGCCGAGGACGATCTCTTCGGTCCCTTCGAAATCGAAGAAGCCGAAGCGGAGAGAGGTGGTGGCGGCGATCTCCGGCTGCGCCTTCAGGTCGGCGGCGAGACTCGGGCTGAACCCGCCACCGAAGCCACCAACGCTCAGGACGTAGTCGGCGCGCAGCCCCTCGTCGATCGCCCGCCCAGCCGACGCCTTGATCGAGTCGCCCAGCACGAAGAAGAAGGCAACGAGGGCGAGTCCAATCATCAACGCGGATGCGGTCGTTGCGGTGCGGCGCGGCTTGCGTACCGAGTTCTGTGTGGCGAGGCTGGGTGTGAAGCGGTCCCGCATGACCGACCATGCCAGGTAGGCGGCGAGGGCCCCGACCCCGAGCAGGAGGAGCGCGGGGATCAGGAGTCCGGCCAGCGCTCCCGCACCCACCGACGCCCCAACTCCGATGAGGGCGAGTCCGCCGCCGATCAGGGCGAGCGCGGCAACCGATGTGATCACCAGCATCACGGGCCGGCGGCCCAGGAACGTGGCGGCGGGCTTCACGATGTTGGAGCTGAGGATGCTGACGCCGAGGAACACCATCAGGGCACCGACGCCCACCGCCGTCAACTCGTTGAGGGGGCCGAGGTCGAGGACGTCGCCGAACAGCCCGTTGAGAATGAGAGCGACGCCGACTCCCAGCAATGCGCTCCCAGCGATGAGGCGGGCTCGGTCGGACATGCGCAGCGACACGTCCATGTCCCGCAGCGCGGCCACCGGCGGAATCCGCGAGGCGCGAACGGCCGGCAGCGTGGCGGCGGCCACCGTGACGCCGATGCCGACGACGAGACCCACGACGATGGTTCGCATGGCGAGCGGGGCCGTCGTCGTCGGCAGATCGAAACCGAGGGCGTCGAGGACACCCGTGAGTCCCGTTGCGATGATCAATCCCATGATGATGCCGACGATGGAGGCGAAGACGCCGACCAGGATCGCCTCGATCACAACCATCCACACCACCTGCGATCCTGTGGCGCCGACGGCGCGCATCAACGCCAGTTCCTTCTGGCGCTGCCTCACGATGATGCGGAATGTGTTCTGGATGATGAACGCGGCCACGAACACCGCAACGGCGGCGAACACGAGCAGCGCCGTCTGCAGGAAGCCAAGGCTCTCGGACAGCGCCTCGGACTGGGCGTCCGCTTCGCTCTGGCCGGTGACGGCTTCGATCTCGGCCGGCAGCACCTGCGAGATGCGGCCGGCGAGATCGTCGGGGCTCACACCTTCGTCACCGACCACGGTGATCGACGAGAACTGGCCCTCGAGGCCGAAGAGCCGTTGCGCCGTCGGCAGATCGAATCCGGCAAACGTCGCGCCTGCGAGGTTGTCCTGCTCGCCGAAGCTGACGATCGATGCGACCTCATAGTCGCCGACTTCGGATGGTGTCTGGATCTTGATGACGTCGCCGACGACGATGCCGTTGTCGTCGGCGGTCCGGGCGTCGATCGACACTTCCGCCGCGCCGACTGGACGGACTCCGTCCCGGATCTGGACATTGCCGGCGAGTCGCGGGTCCTCCGTCCACGAGCCACCGAGCGTCGGCGGGCCTTGGGGAACGATCGCTTCCCCAGCGGGGTCGTAGATCACGGCGAAGCCGCCCACGCTGCCCTCCGCAGCGCTCACCCCTTCGACGCTGCGAACGGTGTCGAGCACCGCCTCGTCGAATGGCGGCGGACCGGCGAAGCCAACGTCGAACTCGGTCTTCGACTGGACGATCACGTCCTGGCCCGCAAACACGTCGTCGAAGAGGTCGGTGAAGGTGCGGTCGATGGTGTCGGTGAAGATGAACGTTCCTGAGATGAACGCAACGCCCAGGATCACCGACATGGCCGTCAGCACAAGCCTCAGCTTGTGGGCGAATACGGTCTTGAGTGCGGTGCGGATCACGACTCAGCTCCAAACTGCCGCATGCGGTCGATGACGCTGTCCGTCGTCGGATCGTGGAGCTCGTCGACGATGCGGCCGTCCTCGAGGAAGATGACTCGGTCGGCATATGACGCAGCATTGGGGTCGTGGGTGACCATGACGATGGTCTGATCGAACTCCTTGACAGCGCGGCGCATGAAGCCGAGGAGCTCGGCTGCGGACTGAGAGTCGAGGTTCCCGGACGGCTCATCGGCGAAGACGATGGCAGGGCGGGAGACGAGCGCCCGCGCCGCCGCCACCCGCTGTTGCTGGCCGCCGGACAGCTCGGAGGGCCGGTGGCTGAGACGGTCCGCAAGGCCCAGGATCCCGACGATCTGGTCGAACCATGCCTGGTCCGGCTGCTCCCCGGCGATGAGCAGCGGCAGCAGGACGTTCTCTTCCGCGGACAAGGTGGGGATCAGGTTGAACGATTGGAAGATGAAGCCTACGTTGCGGCGTCGCAGCAGCGTGAGGTCTTTGTCGCGGAGCGTGCCGAGCTCCACGTCGCCGATGTACACGGTGCCGTCCGAGAGGGTGTCGAGGCCGGCTTGGCAGTGGAGGAGCGTCGATTTCCCGGATCCTGACGGGCCCATGATGGCGGTGAAACGAGCACGTTCGAAGCCGACGTCGATGCCGTCGAGCGCACGGACCTCGGTGTCTGCCCAAGCCGTACACCTTCACGCCGGCAGCCATGCGGGCTGCCGGGGTCGTCGCCGTCGTGGTCATTGGGATCCTCCTTGCGGGGGGTCACGGGATCTCGTGCGCTCATCGTACGCAGATGACCGGGACCTTTCGATAGGGCCGGGTGTCCCGCATCGAGCGTCCAGGGTTGCCAGACTGGCCGTATGGAGTTTGCGCTCGACATCGGCGGGCCCGTGCGGGGAGAGGTGTACGTGGTAGCGCTCGGGCAGGCAGGACTGCTGCTGACCGGGCCGTGTGGCGCGGCTCCGTGGTACATCGAGACCCACGGCGATGCCCATCCGATGCAGGTCATTCGAGGTGTCGTCGACGATGTGTTGGGTGGTGCGGTCGAGGTGCTCCACTCGACGTCGTGGCGATGGAGCGACGGCGCCGTTGTGCTCACGTTCGTCGCCGTCATCGCGCCCGGCGCCGTCGGCGGAATGGCGGCGGAGCCCATCGTGCGCACCGAGCTCGCTCGGGGAGGCGCCACGGCAGCGCCCGACTCGATCGGCGGCGCACAAGTCCTCGAGCATGCGCTGCGCCACCTCGCATGGCTGTTCGAGGATGACGCCGAGGTCGCCGCTGCCCTCGCCGAAGGATGGGGCCATGCTCTTGCCGAGTACACGCCAGAACCGTTCCGCCAGCTCGGAGGGAGTGCCGAACGTGTCGGATGAGCGAGTCGAGCTCAGGATTCGTTGTGTGTGCGGTTGGGAGGTGGTCGAGCCGAAACCCGGTGCGATCGCAGCGACGCGCGACCACGGCAGGCGCGTCCACAACATGGACGCAACCGACGATGAGATCCTGGCGATGGCCGAGCCCGTCGCCGACGATGGGCGGGCCGGATGAGCACATGACGGCGCCGCACCGCCCGCCCAGACCGACCGCCCGGATCCGGGTCACCCGCGTGGACGGGTCGACGGCCCGGCCCGGCCGCGACGAGGTGGTGGTCGAGGAGCCGATGGAGATTCGTGTCGGGCCCGTGGGGGCGCCCGAGAGCGAGTTGACGGCGCTGGCCGTGGTCATGCGCACGCCGGGGAGCGACTTCGAGCTCGCTACCGGGTTTGCCGTGACCGAAGGCATCGTCACCAGCCCTGAGGACGTGCGCACCGTTGCGTACTGCGGCCTGCCGCCCGAGGAGCAGGAGTACAACATCGTGACCGTCCGGGTTCGCGGGGGTGTGGACGTTGCCCGCCACCGCCGATCCATGTACACGACGTCGAGCTGTGGCGTGTGCGGCAAGGCGTCGATCGACGCCATCGAGGTGGCATGTCCACACGAGCCTGCTTCGGCGCCGATCGATGCCGCTGTGGTTTCGACCCTCCCTGTGCAACTGCGTTCGCGTCAGAAGCTCTTCGACGAAACGGGTGGGCTCCACGCTGCGGCGCTGTTCGACGTGACGGGGGCAGCCCTCGTCGTGCGGGAAGACGTCGGGCGTCACAACGCCGTCGACAAAGTGGTCGGCTGGGCCGTTCGCCACGGCTCGCTACCCCTCACCGACCGTGTCCTCGCCGTGTCCGGTCGGGCGAGCTTCGAGATCGTCCAGAAGGCCGCCGTGGCCGGGATCGCGATCGTGGTCGCCGTCTCCGCTCCGTCCTCGCTCGCCGTCGCTGCGGCAGAGCGTCTCGGCCTCACCATCGTCGGTTTTGCGAGGGATGGTCGCTTCAACGTCTACTCGCGAACCGATCGGATCGCAGGAGCGGGTCTGCCCAAGAACGTGCCCGGGTAGCGCGCGTCCCCTGATGGGCCGAAGCAGTAGCGTTCGCCCGATGCGATACCTCGATGCACACGCCGTGCGAGCGGCCCTCACGATGCAGGCGGCCATCGAGGCGATGCGGGTTGCCTTCGGCCCCGATCGTGAGGTTCCGCAGCGCACCCTGCTCGGGTCGTCCTTGTTCATGCCGGGTCGCGCCGGTGCGCACACGGGCGTGAAGGTCGTGTCGGTGGTTCCCGGCAACCCCGTCGGGGTAGTCGTCGTTTTCGACCCAGACGGGAGCCCACTCGGCATGCTGGACGGGAGTGCCCTGACGGCCATCCGCACCGGTGCCGGCTGTGGCTTGATGACTGATCTCCTCGCCGCCCGTGGAGCGAGCGTGATGGCAATGGTCGGCGCCGGTGCGATGGCCCGTGATCAGGTGGCCGCAGTGAGGGCTGTGCGACCTCTCGACGAGGTGCTCGTATGGAGCCGAACCGCTGCCCGTGCCGCGGCCCTTGCAGAGACCGTCGGGGGCCGTGTCGTCGCAGACGCAACCGAGGCCGTTGCGGCAGCGGACATCGTCACGACGGCAACGCCGTCACGGCGGCCGCTCTTCGACGCCGCAGCGGTCAGGGCGGGAACCCACGTCAACGCGGTCGGTGCCTATACCCCCGAGATGGTCGAGCTGCCGCCCGGTCTGCTCACTCGCGCCTTCGTGGTCGTTGACGACCGTGAAGCCGCTGCTGCCGAAGCGGGTGACTTGCTGCAAGCCGGCCGTGGCCCCGACGCTTCTGCTGCAGATGTGATCGCCGGTGCCCGTGCGCAGAGAGGCCAGGACGTCACGGTCTTCAAGTCGGTCGGCATTGCGTCGCAGGATGTCGCCGCAGGCGTGGCTGCCCTCGAAGCGGCGAACCGCCTTGGTCTCGGCGTCGAGCTGGGCGGCTGACCCGGGTCTCAGCAGGCGCCGGCGTCGATGCCGCACATGCCGCCCGCGGCACCAGGAGCTGCGAACCGGTCGATGACGGCGTGGAGGATCTGATCGACCTGTTCGTACGGCTGCCAACCCGCAGCGATCATGCGATATCGGTCGCCCAACCGGACGAGTGTCGTGGGAAAGCCTGTGACGCCCAGACGCCGTGCCTCGGCGAAGTCTGCCCTGGCGGCGCGTCGCATCTCTTCCGAGCGCATCTGATCGACGAATGCGTCGACGTCGAGATCAGTGCCCTCGAGCAGGGCCGGGTAGACCGCTGGGTCCGTGAGATCGACACCCTCGGCATAGAAGGCCCGCTGCAATCGGGTGAAGAAGGAGAGCTCGGATTCGGGCCGCTGCGTGCGCATGGTGACGACGGCCGCCGCTGCGGGCTCGGTGTCGTATCGCCACTCTGGTCGGCGCTGCTCCAGCGCGGTCCGGTCGAACGGCTGTCCCGACGCTGCGGCCACATGGTCCCAATGCTGCAGGAGATACGCCTTCAGGCGGTCGGTGAGGGGCTGCGCGGCCGCTCCAGGCCGCAGCCCTCCGACCACGATCTGGAGCGGGAGATCGTGCACCGAGACAAGGCGCTCGAGTGTGGGGGCGAAACCCCAGCACCACGAACACATCGGATCGCCCACGTAGACGAGCGAGACATCCTTCATGCGAGGAGCCTAGAAGCGAGTCTCGGCCCCGAAGGCCGCAGCCTCGTTTCTCGTTCCCATGGCTCGTCGCCACTGCCGGCCCTGGGGTGGCACGCACAACCGCGGTCCAGTACGGTACGTGCAACGAGATCGAGGAAAGGGAGTTCCAGTGGCGGACGTAGAATTCCGGCATGTCGAGAAGGCGTATCCCAACGGCTTCAAGGCGGTAACGGATCTCAACTTGGAGATCGAGGAAGGTGAGTTCCTCGTCATGGTCGGTCCGTCTGGCTGCGGCAAATCCACGACGCTGCGCATGATCGCAGGGCTCGAGGACATCAGCGCCGGCGAGCTGTTCATCGGCGACCGCGTGGTCAACGACGTGCCGCCGAAGGACCGCGACATCGCAATGGTGTTCCAGAACTACGCGCTCTACCCCCACATGACGGTGGCTGAGAACATCGGCTTTGCCCTCAAGCTGGCCAAGCTCCCGAAGGATGAGATCAAGACCCGCGTCGACGCTGCAGGGAAGATGCTCGAACTGACGGACATCCTCGATCGAAAGCCGGCCCAGCTCTCCGGTGGCCAGCGCCAGCGGGTCGCCATGGGCCGTGCGATCGTCCGGAGCCCGCGAGTCTTCCTGCTCGACGAGCCGCTCTCCAACCTCGACGCCAAGCTGCGCGTCCAGATGCGGGCGCAGATAACCGAGCTCCAGCGTGAGGTGGGCGTGACGACCTTCTACGTGACCCACGACCAGGTCGAGGCCATGACCATGGCCGACCGCGTTGCGGTCATCAATCGCGGCATCCTGCAGCAAGTCGATTCGCCGCAGAAACTCTACGACCAGCCGGACAACCTGTTCGTTGCGGCCTTCATCGGCTCGCCGTCGATGAACCTGATGGAGGGTCAGCTCGATCGGGACGGAGACAACTTCCTGATGCGGCTCGGCTCGCAGACTCTTCGGCTTCCCGAGCAGTCGGTTGCCCAGCACCCCTTGCTCGTCAACTATGCCGGGCGGAAGGTGACCATCGGGATCCGTCCGGAGGAGTTCGAAGACAGCGCCATCGAGCCGGGCTTCCCGGCAGACCAGCGGCTGCAGGTGAAGGTCAACAACGTGGAGGCTCTCGGTTTCGAGAAGATCGCCTACTTCGATGTCGACGCCATTCCGGTGTTCTCGGAGGATGCTCTCGACCTCGACGAGGACGACGACGTGCTCCCGCAGGACGTCACCAAGGTCTCCGCCCGGTTCTCTCCTGCGAGCCAGGTTCGGCCCGGCACCACCATCGAGGTCAACGTCGACGTCGACAAGGCGCACTACTTCGACTCCGATACGGGCCTGGCGATACGCTGAGCCCAGCAACCACCCGATCTCAGAGAACGCCTCGGCTGCTGCCGGGGCGTCTCTCGTTCAAGGAGGCGGCGGCGCGGTGGCCGTTCGCACGACGAGACCGAAGAGCCGGGCGACGGGGCCGATGGTCATGGTGCCGCCCGATGCCGGCCGGGATGCCTGGGGTGGGTTTCATGGTCGAGAGCTGCGGCGATCCGGAGGATGCGGGCTCGCGTGCCGCCGGGGCCACGTTGGGCCGGCCCCGCAACGCCCTGCTCACGGTTGCCACCGAGACCCCTGCGGTCCGGCGACGTCATCGACGGCGGCGCGTTCGCTCACTATCCGGTCTTCGTGTAGACCAGCGCCGTCTCGGCGGGGATTCGAACGATGCCCGCCGCAGCGCCCTCTGTGGAGTGGATCCGGCTGGAGAACCGGGTGCGCCACGCTCCGGCGGGGAGACGGAGGTCTGCCCCGTGCTCGTCCAGATTTGCGGCTACGACGACGTCGCCCCGCCTGCATGCCATGAGCAGAGAGTCGTCCGTGTCGAGCCACTCCACCTGCGCCTCCCACATGTCGGGATGCGCACGGCGAAAGGCAAGGAGCGCACGATGCCGGGAGAGGAACGACGCCGGGTCGTCGCGCTGGCCCGCGACCGTCTGGCTCTGTGGCCGGGGCGTCGATGGCATCCAGGGTCTTGCTCCATCATTGAAACCATTGGTCGGGCCGCCGTCCCAGGGCATGACGGTGCGGGCGCCATCACGGCCCGTGGCTCCCGGATTGCGAGTTGCGACGGGGTCGGTCAGGTCTCCCGGGGCGATGTCGCCGTTGTCGATACCCAACTCCTCGCCTTGGTAGAGCACGGGCATACCGCCGAGCGCCATCATCAACGTCGTCACGCACAGCGCACGGTGTGCGCCGCGGTCTCCTCCCCCGTACCTCGTCGTCGCGTGGGTCGTGTCATGGCTGTCGAGGATCCACGCCGTCGAGTCCGGCCCAGCGAGGTGCATGCCGCGGATACGATCGCGCAGCTGCATGGGCTCCCACCCCATCCATCCGATCTCGAGATAGAAGCTCCTGTGGATGGCGGCGCCGTTGTCGTGATAGCGAGCCGTCCGTACCGGGTCGCCGGCGTTGATCTCGGCGAGCAGGAGCGCGCCGTACTGGGCGACCACTCGGTTCCATCGGCGATAGACCTCGATGTTGGGGTTCTGGTCGAGGTCGTAACGGTGCTCGAAGCTGTCGAAGACCTCACGCGGGCCCATGTCGGGGGTGAGCGGCGCACGCTGCGGGTTGCTGCGGAACCACGGGTCCTTGGCGAGCCCGTGGGCGACGTCGATACGGAACCCGTCGGCTCCTCGCTCGATCCAGAACCGCAATACATCGTCGAAGGCATCCGCAACGGCCGGGTGCGTCCAGTTGAGATCGGGTTGCTCCGGCAGGAAGAGGTGCAGGTAGTACTGGCCCGACGCCGGGTCGAGGGTCCAGGCCGGGCCCCCGAAGTGCGCCACCCAGTTGTTGGGAGGGCCACCGTCGGCTGCCGGGTCCTTCCAGATGTAGAAGTCGCGATACGGATCGTCCTTGCTGCGTCGCGCCGCTACGAACCAGGGGTGGGCGGACGATGTGTGGTTGGGCACGAGGTCGACGATCACGTGAAGGCCGAGATCGTGCGCATCGCCGGCGAGCCGCTCGAAGTCGGCCAGTGTGCCGTGTTTGCGATCGACGTCGACGTAGTTCGATACGTCGTATCCATGGTCGAAGCCGGGACTGGGGTAGAACGGGGTGATCCACACCGCATCGACGCCGAGCCACTGCAGATAGGGCAGCCGCCTGCGGATTCCCTCGAGGTCGCCCACCCCGTCGTTGTCGGCGTCTGCGAACGATCGGGCATACACCTCGTAGCCGACGGCCCCCACCCACCACGGTCGTCGATTCTCCGCCGTCACGCCATATCCTCATGCTGAAGCCGCTTACAGATGGGAGAATCTAGCCATGCCGGACCGCACGGTCGGTGTCGGGCCCCATCCCCACCCGTGGCCCAACGATGTCCGCCTCGATCCCGAGCTGCTGCGGGATGGGGACCGCCGGAATGTCATCGATCGTTACCGCTATTGGCGTCGCGAGGCGATCGTCGCCGATCTCGATGGACGTCGGCATGGCTTCCACGTGGCGGTCGAGAACTGGCAACACGATCTCAACATCGGCACGATCGTGCGCAACGCCAATGCGTTTCTCGCCGGCGGCGTCCACATCGTGGGCAACAAGCGGTGGAACAGGCGCGGGGCCATGGTGACCGACCGCTACCAGCACGTTGCCCATCATCCCACTGTCGCCACCTTCGTGACGTGGGCGGATGGAGAGGCACTCGCGGTGGTCGGCATCGACATCGTGCCCGGGGCCGATCCGCTGGAGACGGCCTCCCTTCCCGAGCGCTGCGTGCTCGTCTTCGGTCAGGAGGGCCCAGGCCTCACCCCGGAGATGCTGGAGGCGTGCGAGGCGGTCTACGCCATAACGCAGTTCGGATCGACGCGTTCCATCAACGTCGGCGTGGCCTCGGGAATCGCCATGCATGCCTGGGTGCGCCGCCACGTGCTCGCCGGCGAGCCGTGACCGCGCAAAGGCAACCCTGCCCCGCAGGTCATGGCGTCCAGGCAGGATCGCGACCGCTCAGCCCGAGCGCACGGTCGAAGGGGCCGGCATCGTCGGGGACCGCATGCGGCGGGCCGAAGAAACCTTGCTCGGTGCCCGCCGGGCGACCCGCTTCGACGATGCCGTAGACCAGTTGCCCGAGCGCATCGTCCACCTCGTAAGGCTGGCCGGTAGCCCTGGCCAGATCCCAGCCGTGAACCACCAGTTCCATCAGCGTGATCGAGGCCGCCTGCGCTGCGGGCATCTCTCCCGGCCCGAAGTGCGTGATGCCTTCGAGTGCACCCGGCGTCGCCCACGCTGCCGGCAATGCCGCCAGGCCATCGGTTGTGCGCGTCTGCCACGTGCCGGCGTCGAACGGTTGCGGCGTGAACTCCGACTTCGTGGCAGCGGCGATACTCATGTCGGGCAGCGCCATGTGGGCCGCAAGGGCGGCAACATCGAAGTCGGTGCATGGAGTTGGTGACGACATCTGGTCCGTCTCGACTCCGGCAACGACCGCGCCGGTCTTGGCCGCGGCTGTGGCGATGGCTGCAGGTAGGTCCATGGTAGGGGTCCTCTCTTCGGGCGATTCTCACTTGCGACGATCGAGCGGCTGCCTTTTCGACACGACCCGAGCCTCACTGGCCTGCGCGGCCCTCCGGCGTCGAGGTGGCCGCGTGAGCTTGAGCGGGTGTCGGCGGGCCCGCTGCGACGGACTCGACGCCGAGTGTGCCGCCTTCGGTGACGACCACGAGGTGGTACTCGATCGGAAGTTGGCTGCCGGTGGGCCCTGTGGCGATGCCGGTGACGCGCAGCCAGGCTGAGCCGTCTCGGGCGGCGAGGCCGGACACGTCCCTCACCGAGACGGCGGTGAACGCGGCGCCGACGGGGCTCTCGAGTTCGGCGTCCGCCGATACGTAGCCGCCGAGGTCGCCCGCACCGGTCAGGTAGGCGTTGAGAAACCCGTCGACGAGTGTGTGCATCGCCGGGTCCTCGATCGGCACGCCGCTGGCAACGGCGGGGATGGACGCCGCTCCCGGTGCTGCGACGCGGGAGGGCAGGCTTGTGGCGGCATACCCCGTAGCGCTCTCCACCACCCCAACGAGGTAGTGGTGAATCCCGTCTCTCTGATAACCGACGCCGTCATGGATGAGCACATCGGCAGCCACCCCGACCTCCCAGTACGACGGCGCCAACTGCCGAACGGTGAGCGCTGCCGTGCGCATGACGTAACGATCGGCAGTTGCCGAGTCGGGTGCAACCGGGGCGGCTGCGTAATACCGACGCAGTTCCGTCGAGCCATCCTCGCCCGTCGCCGTGAGGTAGGTCGCCACGAACAACTCGGCGAAGTCGCCGATCCCGGCCGGCGCCGCCGGATCCAGAGGCGGCGTTGTGCTGCCCGGTCCGTCGACGAGACCGGATCGCCATATCGCTCCAACCGCGAGCGCACCGACGACCAGGGTGATCGCGACGGCGCGCATCGACGGCCGGCGGACGGTGCCAGCCGGTGGCGTGGCCGGCTCACGGACATGGTCGAGCTCGATGTCCAACAACTCCAATGGCGGCGGTGGCGCCTCTACGGCGTCGTACGGCATGGTTCCTCCTCGAGATCGTGCGGAGACTCTACAGTATGTTTACACACTGAGACAAGCTGAAAAAACTGTTGACATACGTTAAACAACGTCATACCGTTCACCCGACAGGTTCGGGCAAGGGCTCGGGCACGACCAAGGAGACGTACGCATGGCCGGCATCCAACAAGTCGACTCCCAGACGCTGCGAGATACGGGCGTCACCTTCATGAACAGCGCAGGGAGCGTCGGCGAGGTCGTCGCATCCGTGGCCTCTTCGATCGGCGCGCTCATCTGGACGGGAGGAATCGCCGAGCAGTTCAATGCCGACTTCTCCGAGCAGTACAAGCCCATGCTCGAGCAGCTCAAGATCGACATGGAGGCCACCAGCAAGGCTCTCGACGACAAGGCGGCCGAGTACGACCTCGTCTTCCACGGCGCAGTCTGACACCGATACCGAGTCCGGAGGATCGTCGTGTCGACGGCTGTCGAGAAGGAGATTGCTGCTTCTCAGCTGCGCGGGTACGCCTCCCAGATCGAATCGACATTCGATCCGCTGCCCGCCTTGTCTGCACAGGCATGGGAGTGCCCTGCGGCGGATGCCTTCGTCCAGGAGGCATCCGCAGAAGCGGGGCGGCTCCGTGCCGTGTCGGAGACGCTGCGCAACGTCGCCGCATCGCTCGACTCGGCGGCTGCAGCTCAGCGGGCAGCCGAGGCTGCCGAGGCCGCTGCTGCAGCTGCTGCCGCCGCTGCAGCTGAAGCCGCCGTGGCGGGCGGGTATCCGCCGGGGGTTCTCTGACATGCAACTCGTCGTTCACGCCCAAGGCATAGAGCGTGAATTCGATGTTGCCCTCGCGGAGGGTGCCACGCTCGGAACGATTGGGGCCGCGCTCGCGGGAGATGCCGAGGCTGCGCCCCGGTCGCTGTTCGTGGATGGCCGCCTTTTCAGCACCGATCTGCCGCTCGCAGACGTCGGCATGGTGGCGGGTGCGGTCCTCTCGCAGGATGCATCCCACTCCGAAGCGCGAGGTGTCGTTGACCTCAGGGTGATCGCCGGCCCCGGCGCCGGTATGAGCGTCCGGCTGGCCCCCGGCACCCACGTCATCGGCAGCGGTGTAGGTGCGACGATCGCACTCCGAGCTCCGGGCGTTGCGTCGCGTCATGCCGTTCTGCGCGTCGGCGCCGGCGGTGACGTCGATGTGACGTCGCTCGGCGGGGTGCCGCACGCCGTGCTCCCAGTGAGCCGCGTCCGCATCGGTGCTTCCCTCGTCGAATGTGTGCCGGCGCCGAAGACTCCCGACGAACCGCTGCGGGCCATGCCGAATCGGCGCGGCACGGTGCCCTACAACCGTCCGCCGCGCCGAAGTGTGGACCACGCCGCGACGCCGATCCCGTTGCCCGATGCTCCAGTACCACCCGCATCGCGTGCCCGCATCGGGCTGGCAGCACTGATCGTGCCCGTCCTCTTCGGGCTCACCATGGCCATCGTGGTTCACCCCCGCATGGCGCTGTTCGCCTTTCTCGGGCCCGTGATGATGCTGGCGAGCTGGCTCGACGACCGACGGCGCGCCCGCAGATTCAGGCGCACCTCGGCGTCTGACGTCGCCGCAGCTGCGGAACAGCTCGGACGGGCGGTCGATCGTGCCCAAACCGTTGAGGTCCTCCGACGTCACCGTTGGTCGCCGCCGCTCCCCGAGCTGGTCGGGAGAACGGCCGGCGGCTCGCAGCTTTGGGAGAGGCGCCCGCAGCACAACGACTTCATGCAGGTTGTCGTGGGCTACGGCCGACCTGTCTGGCGCCCGCCGCTCGCGGGCGATCCCCTTGCAGTCCCCAAACCAGTGCGAGAGGCGCTGGCCGATCGGCGGCGGCTTCCGACCGTGCCGGTGACCGTCGACCTCGGGGTTGGGCGGGTCACAGGCATCGCCGGGTCGCGGACGCCCGCGATCGACCTGGCGCGGGGCCTCGTCGTGCAAGCCGCTGTTCTGCACGGGCCCGCAGACCTGCGGATCGCCGTGGTCACCGACCGTCCCGCGACCTGGGACTGGACGAAATGGCTGCCGCACACCGTGTCGGATGGAGGCGGAGCGCGACGGCTCCTCGCCAGCACTCCCGAAGAGCTGGCCCAGCTCGCCACGATGCTGGCGCCGGCGGTGGCGCGGGGAGCCCCCGGAGCTCTGCTGCACCCGGCGGCGCCGGGGGACGTCGAGGAGCCGCTGACGCTGCTGGTGGTCGACGTCCCCGACCTTGCTGCTCCTTCTGCGACTGCCGTGCGCAGACTGCTGGCCGGCCGTTGCGGACCCGTTGCCGGCATCGTCGTTGCCGAGTCCCGCACCAGGCTTCCTTCGGTGTGCACGTCTGTGGCGCTCGTCGACGGCGGCGGCACGGCACTCTGCAGCGCAACCCACGATGGTGACGTCGCGGTGCTCGCCGCGGGTGTGGGCGATTCTGTTGCTCGTCGCGTTGCCCGCAGCTTGGCCCGATTCGATGATCCCGAGCGGCAAGAAGCGGGGGCAGAGCTGCCTGCTGCGGTTTCGCTGTTGGATCTGCTCGGCATGGCGACACCGACGGCGGCCGCCGTAGCAGCACGGTGGGCGGCGGGCGGCACCTCGCCACGTCTTGCTGCTCCGCTCGGGGTCACGGAGAGCGGGGTGCTCGTGGTCGATATCGTCGCCGATGGGCCGCACGCCCTCGTCGGCGGCACGACGGGATCCGGCAAGAGCGAGCTGCTCCGCACGCTCGTCGCCACATTGGCCGCAACCGTCGACCCGGAGCACCTCAATTTCGTGCTGATCGACTACAAGGGCGGTAGCGCGTTCGATGCGGCTGCGATGCTCCCCCATACGGTCGGGCTGGTGACCGACCTCGACGATCGCCTGGCCGAGCGAGCGCTGCGATGCCTCGAGGCCGAGCTGCGCCATCGGGAAGAGCGCCTCCGAGATGCCGGCGCCGGGGATCTCGCTGCGTTTCTGGCGACCAACCCTGCCGAGCCTTTGCCGCGCATGCTCATCGTCATCGACGAGTTCGCCGCACTCGCCAAGGAGCTTCCTGACTTCATGGACGCACTCGTCGACATTGCGGCCAGGGGGCGCAGTCTCGGTGTCCACCTCGTGCTCGCAACGCAGCGCCCCGCAGGCGTGATTCGCGACAACGTCCGGGCAAACACGAACCTCCGGATCGCTCTCCGGGTCCAAGATCGGGCCGACTCGACCGATGTCATAGGCGATCCGGGGGCTGCCGCGATCGGTCGTACCCAGCCGGGCCGTGGGTTCGTCCGACTCGGGCCGGGAGAGGTCGTGCCCTTCCAGGCGGCGAGCGTGACTGGGTCTGCAGGCGAGGGCTCCCGGCCTCGGATTCGGATGCGTCCGTTCCGGTTCGCCGTCGAACAAGAGCCATTTGCCACCGCTGATGGAATCTCCACCGAGCCCGGAGAGCACACGCAGCTCGAGCTGATCGTCGCGGCCATCTGCGCAGCAGCATCCGGGATGCGCCCGCCACGGCGGCCATGGCCGGAACCGCTGCCGCTCCAAGTGTCCGTGGCCGAGCTTCCGAGTGAGGAGCGACCCGGGCGCTGGTCGGTGCCGGTCGGCTTGCGTGACGAGCCCGAGCGACAGCGACAGGTCACGCATTGGTGGAGCCCCGATGACGGATCCCTCGTGCTCTACGGCCTCGTCGGGGCCGGTACCACGACGGCGCTGGGCACCATCGCCGTCGGGCTGGCTGAGACTGCGCCGCCGGGCGACCTCCATCTCTATGTGCTCGACTTCGATGCCGGAGGAACCACGCCACTCTCCGGCCTCCCCCACGCGGGAGCCGTGGTTGGGCCGGCTGAGCGGGAACGACAGATTCGGCTCATCCGCCGACTCGCCGGCGAGGTCGAGCGGCGCAAGGATCTGCTGGCGCGGGCGGAGCTCGACCTGGACACCGAATGGCCCCGCATCGTCCTCTTCGTTGACAACTTCGCCGGCTTCAGTGCCGCCTTCGACGCGCCAGGCGACGGACCGATCAAGGACGCGTTGGGTCGAGTCGTCACCGACGGTCCAGGTGTCGGTGTCGTTTCGGTGCTGACGGCCTCCCGCAGTAGCGGGGTTCCCGTTGCACTCGCCGGGGCCGTGCCCAACAAGCTCGTGTTCCGCATGGCCGACCCGCTTGCGGCAACGATGCTCGGCTTGCGGCGACTGCCCTCCGACCTGCCGGTTGGTCGTGCGATCGACGTGGCGACTCGGAGCGAGATCCAAGTCGCCCTTGCGGACGGGGCGGGCCTCGCTGCGGCCGTGGCGGCAGTGGCGGCGGGAGGCCCTGCCCACGGTCGGCCGTCGCCCATCGAGGAGCTCCCCATAGATGTCCCTGTCGATCGTGTCGCGGCGCGTGTACGCGTGTCCGGCGACCATTGGTTCATACCTGTCGGCATCGGCGACGCCGACCTCGAAGTGGTCGGGTTCGCCCTTGGCCCGGGGGATCACGTCCTCGTTGCCGGCGAGGCCCGGAGTGGTCGGAGCACTGTGTTGTGTGCCATCGCCAAGATGGCTGCTGCGACTCGGCGGGACCTCTCCATCACGGTGGTGGCGTTGCGGCCATCGCCGCTGCGCGAGGTAGCCGGTAGCGCGGTGCTGGTGACCGAGCCCGACCAACTCGCCGCAGCCGTCGCCGGTCTCGACGAGCGCCCGGGGCCACAACTCGTACTCATCGACGATGCCGACGTGGTCGACGACTCAGGCGTTCTCAAGGGTCTTGCGGCTAGTCGCCGGCCGGACGTCCACGTCGTCGCAGCAGCGCGCCGTGACCTGAAGACGCAGTACCAGCATTGGGCGAAGGATCTGTGCCGATCACGGGTCGGATTGTGGCTTCGACCCAGCCCCGGTCTCGACGGCGACCTGTGGAGCACGCCAATGCCGCGACACATCCCGCCCGGCATGCCGCCGGGTCGCGGATTCCTCGTTGCCGACGGCAGCGTCGAACTGGTGCAAACGGCCCGTCCCTGAGCGCGCCCCGGGAACGATCGGCGTGGGTCGAGCGTTGTGGGGGCACATGCGATCGATCCTCTGGTTCGTCGTGCTCGCCCTCGCGGTTGCGGCGTGCGGCCACGATGGCGCAGCCGTAGACGACGCGGCCCCGGCCGCCGGTCCTGCGACGGCGCCCGTCGCCCCTGCCTCCCAGACCGGCTTCACGTTTCCGCCCGCCCCTGCAGTGCCCGAAGGACCGGTGCCCGCCGAGGTGGCACGGGACCTCGATGGGCTCTTCGGGGCGATCCAGCTCGGTGTCGGCGTCGACATGCTCGCCCGCATCGGTGAGAGCGGCGACCCACGCATCGCCTGGCTGCTGAGCGACGTGCTGCGTTTCGTCGGCTTTGGGACCGAGGCGAACGCAGCCGTTGTTGCATTCGAGCAACTCACTGGCGCCGACATCTCTGCGGACCCCCTCAGCTCGCGGAGCCTTTGGCAGAGCGTGACGAACCACCTCTTTGCCTGGGACCTGCCTGCTCCACCAGGCTACGTGGAGTGGAAGCGCGTTCCCTTCGAGCTCATAGATCCCTCGTGGAAGCCGTTCTTCGACGACGCAGATGCCGCCATCGACTGGCGGTACGTGTCGTGGGGTGGCGTGCTCATAGACGATCGGCCATTGGGTGATCCCGACCCGTGCCCCCGCGGCTGCATACCCGCTCTCGACGACCCCGTCGTCACGTCCGCCGTCGAAGGTTCTTGGTACCCCGACGATGGGATCGTCTTCGGCGTGACGATCGGAGAGGAAGCGCGGGCCTATCCGAAAAACATCATGGAGGTGCACGAAATGGTGAACGACACGCTCGGCGGGCGTCGGATCGCGATCCCATATTGCACCCTGTGCGGTTCGGCTCAGGCGTACCTCACCGACGCCGTAGCGGGTCGGGTCGAGCCCCTCGTGATGCGGACAACCGGCTTGCTCAGCCGCTCCAACAAGGTGATGTACGAGTTGACGACGTTCTCAGTGTTCGACACCTTCGTCGGTGAGGCGCTTTCCGGCCCCCTGCAAGATCAACACGTTGCACTCGATATGGTCCCCGTCGTCACGTCTACCTGGGGTGATTGGAGAGCCGCACACCCCGAGACGACGATCGTCGCCAGCGACGGCGGCATCGGACGCTCGTATCCGGATGATCCATTGGGCGGCCGAGATGACAACGGACCGATCTTCCCAGTCGGCGATGTCGACGTCCGCCTCCCGCCCCAGGAACAGGTGGTCGGGGTAGCGGCTCCGGATGGCCTGCCCGTTGCCTTTCCCGTCGTCGCCGCCCGTCGTGCGCTCGAAGCGGGTGAGCGGGTGGAAGTGGCCGGCGTCCGTGCCGTCGCAGAGGGTGGCGGGCTTCGCATCGAGACTATTGGGGGCGATCCGCTCCCGAGCCACCAGGCCTTCTGGTTTGCCTGGAGCCAGTTCAACCCACAGACCGAGCTGTGGACGCCGCTCAGCTGAACGCAACAGCCCCGCCGGCCTGTCATTCGAACTTCCGGAGCTCACGGCGTCATCTTGAACGGCGGGTACTCATCGGTGAGTGAGAAGAGCCAACCGGAGATGCGAAGATTCCACCGCGTGGCCCCCACGGCGAAGTCGAAGATGCCTCGGGGCAGTACGCCCGTGAACACCACCACGACATAGCCAACCCACACGGCGATGATCGCGGCGAGTTGAACGAATGCGAGCACGATGATGTGGGGAATCAACGCGACGCCCTTTATGGCGAATATCCCGAGGGCGCCGAACAACCGGCTGCGCGGGCCCGGCTGCTCGGCCGAAGCGAATCGTGCACCGTAGCCGTCGGCCTCCCATGCGAACGGCGGATACTCGTCGCGTAAGGAGAGCAGCCAGCCGGTGATGCGAGCTTGCCACTCCAAGACACGCTCGGGGAACCGGTAGAAGAACTCGGGCAGATCGCCCGTGATGGCGATCACCCAGTAGCCCACATAGGCGATCAGAACTGCGGCGTAGCCGAGAACACCGACGATGACGAGGTGCGGCACGAGGAGCAGCCCTTTGAGAAAGACGATGCCGAGCGCGGCCAACCCCCGACTGCGTCGGCCATCGCCGTAGTCGGCCTCGAAGTCGATCGGGTACAACGCCACCTCCTCGTTGTGGTCCAGGGAGTGTACGACGGGGACGCCAGACGCTCGGACCGGTAGTCTCAGCTCATGAACGACCGGTACGACTCAATCGTTGGCTTGAGGGCGATTCGCAGCTATCGGCCGGAGCTCCCCTCAGGGGATATCATCACTGCGATCCTCGAAGCAGCACGATGGACCGGATCGTCGAAGAACCGCCAGAACTGGTCGTTCGTCGTCGTGACCGACAAGGCGCAGCAGGACAGGCTGGCTGCCTGTGGGGACTTCACCGATCCGATCCGTAATGCCCCCATCACCATCGCGCTCATCCAGGAGCGCGACGGCTATGAGTTCGATACTGGGAGGCTCGCTCAGAACATCATGCTTGCGGCCGACGCTCTTGGCGTTGCGTCGTGTCCCATCACACTCCACCGCGAGCAGGATGCGGCGGAGGTCCTCGACCTCCCGTCGGAGTCCCGATGCCGCTACGCCGTCACGGTGGGGTATCCCGAACCCGGGACGGGTCCAGCGAGAATGGGCGGCCGGAAGCCGCTCGATGACTTGGTGTACCACGATCGGCACAGACGTACAGAATGAGTCTCCCGACCCACTCGTATCGCAGGTAGGTGGCATACAATTGTGACCTCGCCGGTAGGGTGTTCCTACCATCTGGGGGGTCGGGAACCACGTGAGGCTTCGGCTCATCGCCATAGCAATCCTCGGTGCCGTCGTGCTCGGCGGCGCCTTCGTCGGGCGCGACCTCATCGAGAACGGCAGCGGCGGCGGCTGGTCGCACGAGGCCGGCGATGTGTTCCTGGCCGAGCGCAGCATGTCGGCGACCTTTGGTCAGGGGCGTCCCAACCTGACGTTCGTCGTGGAAGCGCGAGAAGGCGACGTCGACAGCCGCACCGTCGCCACTGCTGCGCGTGACTTCATCGACCTCCTCGAGAGCCGGTCGAGCATTGCCGACGTCACGTCGTACTGGACATTGGGCAGGCCGGACTGGCTGCGCAGCGAAGACGGAACGCAGGCGCTCATCATGGCCCGCATCCCGGGGGCTTCCAAGGACATCGCACAGCGGGCGGCCGGTGTCGACAATCTCGTCCGCAACGCGGGCGACGCTATCTCGGTCACCGCCGGTGGTGAGGCAATCCTCCAAGCCGATGTCCAGCGGGCCCTTGGTTCGACGACGATTCCCTTGGTTGTGGCCGGGCTGCTCTCTCTGCTGCTCGTCTTCTACTTTCTTCGCAACCCCGCCGGGACGGCCCTCATCGGAGCGGCGGCAGCACTCGCCGTTTCGCTGAGCCTGCTCGGATACTGGGGTCTCACCCAGTTCCGCGAGGTCCCAGTGCTCTCCGTGATGCTGGGCGTCGCCATGGCGTGGGGCCTCGCCACGGCCGGTGGCCTGCTGATCATGTCGCGCTTCATCGCCGAGCGCTCGGCAAGGGTCGGTCGGCGCGATGCCGTGGTTGCGACGGTGGCCACAGCCGGGCGCACGGTTGCCCTCGCCTCCGTTGGAGCCGCCGCAGCAGGCTTCGCTCTGTGGCCGCTCCCGACTGCGTTGCTGCGATCCACCGCCTACACGCTAGGTATCGCCGGTCTCGCCGCGGGTGTGAGCACCGTCGTCGGCCTCGGTGTGCTCCTTGCGATCGTTGGTATCCGGGTCATGCGGCTCGACAACGGCGCCGCCGTCGTCGAGCCGGCCAAGCCGCTCGGGCGAGTGGCATCGATCGTGCGCTCCCGGCCGGTCGCTGCCGCACTCTTGCTCGCTGCCGTCTTCGCCCCGCTTGGGATCGTGGCCGCTGGCGCCGGGTCGGGCGAACCGACGCCGTACGGCGTCTCGGCAGAGGCCCAGAGTCGGCGGGTTGCCGAGACCGTAGCTACGGCGTTCCCCGAGGACGAGGCGTCGGCGCCGTTTGTCCTGGCTCGCAGCCTCGTTGATATCCCCGGGGCCAGAGACCTGACCATCGCATACGCAGCCTCCCTCTCGGAGATCGACGGTGTCGTCAGGGTCGACTCGGTCGAGGGATCGTTCGTGGGCGGGGCCCCCATCGACGTTCCGCAAGCGGTCTCGCGTCAGTTCATCGGCGAGGAGGCGACGTGGTTCAACGTCCCGATCGAAGGTGACGCGGCGGGGCCGAAGGCCACTCAGATCATAGAAGCCATGACCGACGCCGAGGCGCCCTATCGGGTGACCGTCGCCGGGCCGGCTGCCCGACAGGCGGCGACCGGATCCGCAATCGAAGCCAGAGTCCCCTGGTTCGTGTTGCTCCTCGCCGTTGCGACGGTGCTTCTCGTGGCCTGGCTGCTGCGAAGCGTCAACGCAGCGGTCCGGGTGGCGCTGTCGATCATTCTCATGGCCTCGGCTGCCGGGGTGGTCGTGTGGCTGGCTTCGTCTACAGGGATCTTCTCCGCATTCGGGCTCTCCACATCCACTCGGGCGCCCATGGCGGCCGTTGGGCCGCCGATCGCGTGGGCGGTGAGTGCAGCAATCGCAGCCGCACTGCTCCTGTTCGGGTGGGGCGCGATTCGCGAGGTGTTCGACGCGACGCAGGACAGCCGGCGGTCCCCGGCGACCGCACTCGCTGCCACGGCGCAGGTGCACGGGCAGACCGCCTTCCTACTGCTCGTTCCCTTTGTGCCCTTCCTGTTCACGTCGTGGAGTACCGCGAAGCTGATCGGAACAGCTGCTCTCGCGAGCGGCCTCCTTGCAGGCACGGTGGGTCGTTCGGTAGCGCTCCCCGCCTTCTCCGGCTTTGCGGTGCAACGACTGTGGCCGATCGATCTCGAGGGCAGGGTTCGCCGGGTGTATGCGACAACGCCGGCGCTCAGCCTGGCTGTGGGAGCCGCAGGCGAACGCGCAGCCGCCCTCGATGCGGAGCGAGCAGTTCTCGAGGCTGGGCCTGTTCTCGAGGCTGGGCCTGTTCTCGAGGCTGGGCCTGTTCTCGAGGCTGGGCCTGTTCTCGAGGCTGGGCCTGTTCTCGAGGCTGGGCCTGTTCTCGACGCTGAAGACGAGCCGATATCGACGTCGGCGGCCGAGTCTGCTGACGCAGACACCGTGGACGAGTCGTCCACCGTCGGGACGAACGGCCCGCCTCCCGATACGGCCACGGACGGCCCCACGGAGACCCCCGCCGCTGCCCCCACCGCACAGACTCTCTCGTCCGCGCCTGCGCTGGACGGAGAGGAACACGTCGCTGAGGTTGACGACCAGAGCCGCGACGACGAGTTCGCCGGCGCAACCCCGGTGAGCGACGACCGAGTGGAGGTGCACGACGCGCCGGCGCCGCCAAGCGTTGACGTCCCACGCATCGCCGGAGAGCCGACCGCAGTTGCTGTCGAGAAGCCGGTTTCAGACGACATTCCGGTGCCGGTGGCCGATGCGCCAGTCGCAGTGGATCCGGAGCCCGTTCCCGTCGTCGAGGTAGCGGACGGTGGTGGCGAAGAGGCTGCGGTCGCTTCGTCTCTGTCTGCTGCGGACACCGACGATACCGAGCAGCCGGCCATCGTCGCGGTGGCGACAGAGCCGTCCCCACAGGGAACGCCTGTTGAGACCCCGGTTGCGGTCGCTCGCCAGGGCAGAGACGGCGAAGACGATGCGCCCGCCCTTGCTGCGGCCGAGGAGCCTGATGGCGACGAGGCACCCGAACCGGCCGAGAGCGGGACCGTCGACGTTGCCAGCCTGACGGCGTCTGTGATCGCTGCGCTCGAGTCCGGGGTCCCCTTCACCACGGAGATTGGTGAGGCCTTCGTCGCCAACCCGGCCAACAACCTGTCACGCGTGATGGAAGCGATACTGCGTGACGCATCGACCCGCGGAGGCGAGGAAGTGTTGGTGTACGGTCATGCGTCTCGCGACCGGTACCGCTGGATGGTTGTTGACTCTGGCCCGAGCTCCGAGAGCGACCCGGATCGGGCGCGTACCCTTGCCGAGGCGCAACGGTTCATCCGGCGCGTCGGTGGTGTGGTGGACTGCCGTCCCCAAGGTGATTTCACGGTCTTCGTCGTCGAGATTCCGATGGCGAGCTGAGCGGGGCCAAAGGCCGAGATTGACGTCCCGTTGCGGGATATGGCTCGCTACAGTGTGGTGACGCTCAGGTCAACGGGTATCACCGAACGGCTCGGTGAGACGTTGGCCACAGCAAGCTTGGTGTGCTGGAGACGGCGGCAGATGACCGCCTCTCACGTTGTCGGGTGGTGGCGACGATGTGAGTACGAACCCCGTGGGTCAGCGGGTTGTGTGGGAGGAACCGGCGCCGCGTGCGCTTTTTGATCCAGGGGGGAATCATGATGCTCGAGGGTTTGCCGACAAAGAACTCGCCCGGCGCCGCGCTCCGCACGGAAGTGCACTGGGCCGGTCCACCGGGCGTGGCCGCGAGATCGGCACCAATGGTCAGCGTCGTCATTCCGACGCTCAACGAGGCTGCAAACCTGCCGCATGTCCTCCCCCGGCTTCCCGATGTCGTCGACGAGGTCGTGATCGTCGACGGCCGCTCCACCGACGGCACGGTCGCCGTCGCCAGGCGTCTCCGTCCTGATTGCGTCATCGTGCTCGAGGAGACCCCGGGTAAGGGCGCAGCGCTGCGTGCCGGCTTCGCCGCGGCATCCGGCGACATCATTGTCATGCTGGACGGAGACGGCTCCACCGACCCGGCCGAGATCCCGGCGTTCGTCGGTCTGCTCACCTCCGGCGCGGATTTCGTGAAGGGCTCCCGCTTCATCCAGGGCGGCGGGACGGACGACATGGAATGGCACCGCTGGTTCGGGAACCGTGTGCTCACTGCCATCGTCAACGTCCTGTTTCGGGGACGCTACTCGGACCTGTGCTACGGCTACAACGCCTTCTGGCGCGACGCGCTGTTCGTGATGGACCCTGCCGTCAACGGCTTCGAGGTCGAGACCTCGATGAACATCAGGGCCTTGCGCTCATCGCTGCGCATCGCTGAGGTGCCCAGCTTCGAGAACCCTCGAATCCACGGCACCAGCAACCTGAAAGTCGTGCGTGACGGGATGCGGATAGCCCGAACCATCTTTGCCGAGCTGCGGAGCCCGCGACCCGCCGCCGCGGACATGACAGGCAGCCGGGTTGTTCGTTTCGCCCGCCGCGAGCCGCAGCCCCAGGGTGTTGTCGGCTCATCGGGCACGAGCAACTGACATAGTGCGTCGATTCGGGCCACCACCTCTCGGCGGCTTCGTCGCCGCGGCCGTTTCGCGTCCTTCTACCACCGAGATGGAAGCGCCGGGGTTCGTCCCTGTGCTCGTTGGTGTCGTCGATGTCGCGCAGCCGATCCCGCCGGTGGTTGGCCTGCCCGGCCCCACCGGTCAGCCGTACGCAAAGGCGTGCACGTACGTGCGCTGGGGCGATGCTGCCATCGGGGTCGTGTCGTTGCCGCTGTCGCCGCAGGGGGCAGGCGCGGCGGAGCACGCTGCAGCTATCTGGGGTGCGCTCGAGGCGCCGCTTCGAGCGCACGGTGTGAAGCTCGGGCGCGGGAGGATCGAGCCGCTTGGTGTGGCGGGGCTCGGTGCGCCACCGGCGCAGATGGAGGATCTGGAGGAGCGGCCTCACGTGACCGTGATTGTGGCGACTCGCGACCGGGCGGCGCTGCTCGACCGTTGCCTCCAGGCCCTTCTCGCTTCGCACTACCCGTCATTCGACATCGTGGTGGTGGACAACGCTCCGTCGACCGACGAGACCGCCAAACTCATCGCAGAGCGATACGCACACGAGCCGCGGGTGCATGGGATACGGGAGGACCGCCCGGGTCTCGGCCTTGCGCACAACGCCGGGCTCGCCACTGCTGCTGGGCCGATCGTGGCGTTCACGGACGACGACGTGGTCGTCGACGCCCATTGGCTCGAGCATCTTGCCTCACCATTCACCGACCCCAAAGTCGGCTGCGTGACGGGGATGATCGTCCCGGCACGGCTCGACACGCAGGCGCAGTGGTGGCTGGAGGGGTACGCGGGGTTCTCGAAGGGCTTCGTCACGCGGGTGTTCGACCTCGATGTGAACAGGCCCGACGACGTGTTGTTCCCCTACGCCGCAGGCAAGCTCGGCTCGGGGGCAAACATGGCATTCCGTGCCGAGGTGCTCCGCGAGATGGGAGGATTCGACGCTGCGCTGGGCACGGGGAGCGGCGCGTACGGGGGCGACGACCTCGCAGCGTTCTTCGAAGTCGTGACTCGCGGCCACCGACTCGTGTACGAGCCGGCGGCGCTGGTGCGTCATGATCACCAGTCAACCGAGGAGGGATTGCGCCGCCAGGTCTTCGGTTACGGTGCCGGCCTGACTGCCTACTTGACCCGCACCGTGATCGAGCGTCCGACCCGGATCTTCTCGCTCGCTGCGCGAGCGCCGCGCGCCGTCTGGTATGCCGTTTCGAGCAGCTCTGACCGCAACCAGCGTCAGGCGCCGGATTTTCCGGCCGGCATGCGGGCCAGGGAGCTCGCCGGGATGGCGATTGGGCCCCTTGCCTACGTGCGGACCCGCTGGCGGCGCCGGGGCACCAAGGGAACAGTGCACGTCCCGGACGATCGAGGCTGAGGTCATGCCCGCAGCCGTGCCGATCCTCATGTACCACTCCATCGCGGAGCAAGCCACAGCGCAGTTTCGGCGCTGGACCGTGACTCCTGAGCGGTTCCAGACCCACGTCCGGCACCTCGCTGAACGTGGATACGCTGCGCTGCGACTCGATGCCTTTGTGCGCTGTCTCGACGGCGCGGAGCACATGCCCGAGCGTCCCGTCATCGTCACGTTCGACGACGGCTACGCCGATTTCCGCACGGCTGCGCTGCCCATACTGCGCGAGCACGGTCTCTGCTCCACGTTGTTCATCACCTCCGGCTACATCGGGGGGACCAGCGAATGGTTGATTCGGGAAGGGGAGACCGACCGCCCCATGCTCAGTTGGGCCGACCTGGAAGCAGCGGCAGGCGACGATGTCGAGTACGCGGCGCATGGATTCAGCCACCGCCAGATGGATACGCTGCCGGTGAACGAGGCCGCTGCCGACATCGCCGAAGGGCGCCGGCTCCTGGAGCGCCGGCTCGGCGTCCCCGTGAGCACGTTTGCGTATCCCCACGGCTACTCGACGCCCGCGTTGCAGTCCGCACTTCGAGACATGGGATTCGTCGCCGCATGCGGGGTCGAGCACGCAATGAGCTCGCCCACCGACAACCGCTACTCGCTCGCCCGCATCATCGTGGAGGCAGACACCGACGTGGCTGCCCTCGATGCGTTGCTGCACGGTGAGGGCTTGCCGATGGGGCCCAAGCCGACGGGAGTGAAGCGCCGGGCATGGCGCTGGGTGCGGAAGGCCCGCCTCGCCACCGGGATGGATGCCGCCCATGTGCCGGCGCCCTTGCTCGTTGAGGATGCCGGCCGATGACCACGATCGCTGCCGTTCACACCCCTGCTCCTCGCAACGCGTGGCAGCGCCTCATGGCAGCCGACCCTTTCGCGCTCGTGACCCAGTCCCCGCAGTGGACCGACGTCATGGCCGCATCGGGTCGCTGGGTCGACGCCAGCCGCTATTACGTGGCGGATGACGGGCGAGAGCTCGTCCTCCCGATGGCGCGCCGCAGCGGCGTCGGCGAACGGAGCCCTCACGCATCGTACGGGGAGGGCTGGGGTATGGGAGGCCTCATCGCTCCCGGCGGGCCGACGGCCGACGACATTCACGCAGTGCTGGCGGACCTTGCGGGCCTGCCAGCAGTGGCAACTGCTGTGCGTCCCAACCCGTTGCTGGCAGCGGCGTGGCAGGATGCCGCATCGGGACGCAACGACCTCGTCGTACTCCCCAAACGAGCGCACGTGCTCGATCTCGCCGGGGGCGCGGACGTCGTGTGGAACACCCGCTTTGGTAGCGAAGCACGTCGCAACGCCAGGCGTGCCGAGCGCATGGGTGTCGAGGTGGTGAGGGACACGGATGGTTCGCTGATCCCCGTCTTCTATGACCTCCTGCTCAAGTCTTTCGATCGGTGGGCCGAGCGTTCCCATGAGCCACCGTGGATGGCGCGCTCCCGTGGCAAGCTGCGCGACCCGCGGCGCAAGTTCGAAGCGATGGCGCGCATCCTCGACGATTCGTTCCGTTTGTATGTTGCTTTCTACGAAGGTCGGCCGGCGGCAACGATCCTCGTGCTGGTGGGCGCCAATGCCCATTACACGCGCGGTGCGATGGACATCGAGGTCGGAAATAAGGCGAGCCCGAACGACCTGCTGCAGTGGGTGGCGATCCGAGAGGCGTGCGAATCCGGCTGCGGCAGTTACCACATGGGGGAGTCCGGGACGTCAACGTCGTTGGCGCACTTCAAGGAGAAGTTCGGGGCCCAGGCGTTCGACTATGCGCTCTACCGAATCGAGCGCGTGCCGCTGACGGCCGCCGACCATGCCCTGCGCAGTGCCGTCAAGCGCGTCGTGGGCTTCCGCGATGCGTGAGCGCAGTCTGCCGAGAATGCTCGCCGCCGCGGCCTTGGTGGCGCTGACGCTGCTGCTGGGCGGGTCGAGCATTGCGGTGCCGATCCTGCCCGACGGCGTCGCCGACCTCGACGGCGGTGGTTGGCGTCTGGTGTTCGAGGACGAGTTCGATCACGGCGTTCTCGAGCCGGGCAGTTGGACCACGTGCTACTGGTGGGGCGTCGATGGGTGCAAGATCGGCACGAACGGAGAGCTCGAGTGGTACCAACCGGACAACGTGGGCGTCGGCGATGGAGTGCTGCGCCTCACGGCCAGACGCGAAGCTGTGGTGACGTCCGACGGCGAGCAACTGGACTACACGTCCGGCATGGTGACCACCGGCCGGGACACGTCCGATCAAGACGAGCCGCCACGGTTCGCCTTCACCTACGGCAGGGTCGAGATCAGGGCCCAGCTCCCGGCAGGGCAAGGGTTGTGGCCCGCCTTCTGGCTGCTGCCGCTCGATCATGAGTCACGCCCCGAGATCGACGTCATGGAGGTCCTCGGCCACGACACGTCAACGCTGCGGGTCCACTACCACTACATCGTGGATGGTGACAAGGAGAGTGTGGGCGAGCGAGTGCCCGCCGCCGACCTCAGCGCGGGTTGGCACACCTATTCCGTCGACTGGTCGCCTGAGCGCATCGTGTGGTATCTCGATGGCGTCGCCAAATGGTGGGTCGACGATCCCGGCGTGATCTCGAACGAGCCGATGTACGTGATCCTGAATCTCGCCGTTGGGGGCGACTATCCCGGCGCTCCCGATGCGACGACGCCGTTTCCGAGCTCCTACCTGATCGACTACGTGCGCATCTGGCAGCCATCGGGGCAATGACCGCCTCGCGGCTCACCGCCCATCTCCAGGTGCCGCTGTTTCGCAACGCCTATGCGTTGGCGGCGAACACGATCATCACCTCGGTGCTCGGTGCCGGCTACTGGGTGCTTGCCGCCCGCCTGTTCGGAACCGCAGAAGTGGGCATCGGCTCCGCGCTGATCGCTGCGATGACGTTCCTGACGTCCCTCGCCGGGCTCAACCTCAACAACGCGCTCAACCGTTTTCTGCCGTCTGCCGGGGCAGGAGCGAGCCGCTTGCTCGTGGGCGCCTACGCCGTGAGTGTGCCACTGTCCGCTGTCGGCGCACTCGTCTTCATCGCAGGTGTCGACGTGTGGTCTCCGGGTCTCGACGTGGTGCGGTCCTCGACCCTCGCTGTGATCGGGTTCACGGCAGCCACGATGGTGTGGACCGTGTTCGTCCTCCAGGATTCGGCGCTCGCCGGGCTGCGCCGTGCCACGTGGATCCCCATCGAGAACGGGGTGTACGGGGTCGCCAAGATCGTCCTCATCATCGCGCTGGCCGGATTGTCGAGCGGTGCAGCCATCTTTGCGTCGTGGACGCTGCCGCTGATCGTGCTGATCATCCCTGTCAACTACCTCATCTTCCGTAAGGCGATTCCGGAGCACGTTGCGGGAACGCACGCATCCGGGCCTGCTCATGGAGCCAGGGACGTCGCCCGCTTCGCCGGTGCGGACTACTTCGCCTCCCTGCTGTGGATGGCGACGACGAACCTCCTGCCGATTGTCGTGCTCGAGCTTGCGGGTGCGGAGGCGAACGCCTACTTCTACCTGGCGTGGACCATCGCCTACACCCTCTACCTCGTCAGCCGGAGCATGGGTGTCTCGCTGATCACCGAAGGAGCGCTCGAACCGGCCAAGCTCGTCGCCTACAGCCGGCGTGTGATCGTGCAGACGGGGGCGCTCATCGTGCCTGCGGTGCTGGTCCTGGTGGTCGCTGCGCCACTGGTCCTGTCGGTGTTCGGCGCCGACTACGCAAGGGAGGCGTCGGCGACCCTGCGGCTTCTCGCCCTGTCGGCGATTCCCAACGTCATTGTGTCGACCTACGTTTCGATCGCAAGGGTCGAGCGCCGAATGAGGGCGCTCATGGTGCTGCACGGACTGCTCGGAGCGCTCGTCATCGGTCTCACCGCAGCGTTGCTGCCTCGCTGGGGTGTCGTCGGCGTCGGGTGGGCATGGCTCATCGCCGAGACCCTCCTCGCGGTTGGACTGCTCGCCGGTGAGATGCGGTCTCTGTGGATGCCCTTCGTCACCGATCACGGCTTCGTGTCACGGCTTTCAGCTGCGCTCGGACCAAGCCGCCGCCTCGGCCGTCGGAGCACGGACGCCGCCGCTCGCCTCCCCGCACTGCTCGAAGCCGTCGAGGCCGAGCCTGCGAGCGGTGGCAGACGCTGGCACGTCGCCGGCCACCTCCCCACCGACCTCGAGATCGTGGTGGCATCGCTCGAGACCGACGATGGGGAAGCGCCCGCGGTCGTCAAACTCGCGGCCGAGCCTGCGGCATCCCCCGGTCTGCTTGCCGAAGCTGCAGCCATCGACGATCTCCATCGCCTCTCCGGACTCGGAGACTGGCCCCGGCTCGTGCCGCAGATACTCGCCACCGGCGGAGCGAGTGAGCTCGCATTCTTCATCGAGGATCGCCTGGAGGGGCAGGATGCGAGAGGCGTTGCCGTGTCTGTCGAGGCAACAGAGCGGCTCATCCTTGCGGCTGCGCAGGCGATCGCACCGCTCCATCGCGCAACGGCGACGGTCCGTGTGGCGGATGCGGCAACCCTGCATCACTGGGTCGGCGAGCCGCTCGCCGACGTCGCACGCCTGCTCGAGGGACCCGGGCAGCGGAGGCGAGAGGGCCGGCTCGATGCCCTCGGGGCGGAGCTGGAGAGGCGGCTCCTCGGCACCACCGTGACCGAGAGCTGGATCCATGGCGATTACTGGCTCGGAAACCTCTTGGTGGACGGTGACCACCAGATCACGGGCATCGTGGATTGGGGCCAGACCGATCGTCACGGCTTGCCGCACCTCGACTTCGGCCACCTGGTGCTGACGGCTCGCGTGCTCACCGATGGCAGGCAATTCGGCCAGGTGGTTGTCGATGCGCTCGCAGATCCGGAGTGGAACGACGCCGAGCGTACGGCCCTCTCCCTGGCGCCGCCGATGCTCGATGGTGCAGAACAGGCCGAGCGCGTCGTGATCCTCCTGACGTGGCTGCGCCACGTCTCGTCGAACGTACGGAAGTCGACCCGCTACCGGAGATCATGGCTGTGGATGGCTCGCAACGTCGACGAGGTGCTCCGCTCGCTGTGATCGGTCTGCCCCGGAGGTCGGTCGACTCGTCACTCGCGGATCCGTGCCTTTCCATGTGCTACCCGCTGTGCCGCCGCACACCGAGCTTCTCGTGTCGATTCGTGACCTTCCCCGAGGGGCGAGGCGCCGGTGGTCGCGGCCGTCGGCCGATCCGTGCCGTGGATCGGAAGGGGGCGATCGCTCCGGCGTTCAGCTTCTGGGGTATCCGCGATCCACCAGCGCCTCGCCAATCTCATCGAGGATGGCAGGATCGTCGATCGTAGCCGGGACCTTCCACGCGTTTCCATCAGCGATCTGGCGCATCGTGCCGCGCAGGATCTTGCCTGAGCGGGTCTTCGGCAGCCGATCCACCACGAGCGCCTGCTTGAAAGCCGCCACGGGACCGATCCGTTCGCGAACGAGCCCGATCAGCTCATCCTCGATCTCTCCGTTGGCCCGGTCGACGCCTGCCTTGAGGACAACGAAACCAACCGGTACTTGACCCTTGAGTGGGTCGGCCACGCCGACGACCGCACACTCGGCAACCGACGGATGCTCTGCGAGGACCTCCTCCATGGCGCCGGTGGAGAGCCGGTGACCGGCAACGTTGATGATGTCGTCGATGCGGCTCATGATCGACACGTACCCGTCTTCGTCGATGAAGCCCGCATCTGCGGTGAGGTAGTACCCGGGGTACCGGTCGAGGTACGACGCTCGGAAACGGTCGTCTGCGTGCCACAGCGTGGGGAGGGTGCCGGGCGGGAGCGGCAGCTTCACGACGATGGCGCCGATCTTGCCGGTCTCGACCTCGATCCCTTCGTCGTCGAGCGCACGGATGTCGTAGCCGGGTACCGCCACGCTCGGTGACCCCGGCTTCACCGGCAAGGGCTCGATGCCCATCGGGTTGCACGCCATCGGCCAGCCGCTCTCCGTCTGCCACCAGTGGTCGATGACGGGCACGCCCAAGGCCCTTTCCGCCCAGTGGAGGGTGTCGGGATCACAGCGCTCACCGGCGAGGAAGAGGGTGCCGAAGGACGACAGGTCGTACCGCTCCAGATGGTGGCCCTCGGGGTCGTCCCGCTTGATGGCACGAAACGCCGTCGGCGCCGTGAACAGCACTTTCACGCCGTGCTGAGAGATCACCCTCCAGAAGGCGCCGGGATCAGGCGTCCCGACCGGCTTGCCTTCGTAGAGAACGGTCGTGCACCCGTGCAGGAGCGGGGCGTACACGATGTAGGAGTGGCCGACGACCCAGCCGACGTCGGATGCCGCCCAGTACACGTCGCCGGGCTCGACCCCGTACAGGTTGCGCATCGACCACGCCAGCGCAACCGCATGACCGCCGTTGTCGCGGACTACGCCCTTGGGCTGGCCGGTGGTGCCCGACGTATAGAGGATGTAGAGCGGGTCGGTGGCGGCGACGGGCACACAGTCGACGGCGGCGGCATTCGCAACCGCTTCGTCCCAGTCGAGGTCCCGGCCCTCCACCATCGTCGCTACCGACTGGGGCCGCTGCAGAATGAGGCAATGCTCGGGCAGGTGCGTGGCGATGTCGATCGCTCCGTCGAGCAGGGGTTTGTAGTCGACAACCCGGCCCGGCTCGATGCCGCACGACGCAGAGAGGATCACCTTCGGCTTGGCGTCGTCGATGCGGGTCGCCAGTTCTTTGGCTGCGAAGCCCCCGAAGACAACCGAGTGGATCGCCCCGATCCGAGCGCACGCGAGCATTGCCATGGCCGCTTCCGGCACCATCGGCATGTAGATGACGACCCGGTCGCCCTTGTCGACGCCGAGGCCGGCGAGCGCACCGGCGAGGCGGGCAACCTCGTCACGGAGTTCGCGATACGTGTACGAGCGGACCGTGTCGGTGACAGGGCTGTCGTAGATGAGTGCGAGCTGGTCGGCCCTGCCCCCGTCGACGTGGCGGTCGAGGGCGTTGTGACACGTGTTCAGGACTCCGCCGGTGAACCACCGATACATGGGCGCCGCCGAGTCGTCGAGCACGGTTGTCGGCCGCTCGATCCAGTCGATCGCATGTGCGGCCTCGGCCCAGAAGCCGTCCGGATCGGTCAGCGACTGCTCGTACACCTCGCGATAGCCCAAGGGTGCTCCTCTCTCACGATGAACCTCACGCATGGTGCCGGAGTCGCCTCGCACCGTGCCAGGTCCGATCTGCCCTTCGTGGGAAGGCGGACGCTACCCGTCGGTGCCGGCGAGTGTCGGCTTCACGTCGATCGCAGGAAGTCCATCGATGCTCAGCCTGTTCTTCTCGGCTCGGTAGGTCGCAAGGTCCTCGTCGCTGCGTTTGTCGATCCACTCGATGAGTCGCGTGCGCTGGCCGACGAGGTCCATCTCCGGCACGCCGTAGCCGCACGAGTCTGCGATGTGGTCGACCCGGATCCGGACGATGTTTCGGGCTCGGAAGTCGGCGAAGTGCTTGCGGAGCGACTCGTAACCGACGTCGCCGGGAAACACGGTGTCACCCTTTCCGTAGATCCGCACGATGCGCGGCGGGCCGGCGAACGAGCAGAACATGAGCGTGATGCGCCCGTTCTGTCTCGTGTGTGCGATCGTCTCGGCGCCGCTGCCGCCGAGATCGAGGTATGCGATCGTTTGCGGATCGACGACGGCGAGTGTGCCGTCGAGACCCTTCGGCGAGATGTTGACACGACCGCCCTCCGTGGGTGCCGTGCCGACGAAGAACACCGGCTGCCGGGCGATCCATGCCTCGAGACGGTCGTCGACACGCTCGTGCACCTTTCCCATGTGTGCTCCCTCGTCCACGTCACGGTCGACCGTAGCCGAGCCTTCAGGCGGCTGCGTGCGGCGAGGTGGGCGGTGCGACGGTTTACTCCTGAGTGATCCCACAAGGACCATCCAGGGGTCGCCTCACCCCCTCGCCTCGCTCCGGCTGCTATCCCCACTCTCCGGGATCACCCGTGGTGGGTCACCCACCGGCTACCTCATGCCGCCGAGGCTGCCGCAGTTCTCTCGAGCGCTTGGTGGAAGTCCGCCTTGATGTCGTCGATGTGCTCGATGCCGACCGAGACCCTGACGAGGTCCGGCTTGACGCCTGCTGTCGTTTGCTCTTCGGCCGTGAGCTGTGCGTGGGTCGTCGAAGCCGGGTGGATGACGAGCGTCTTGGCGTCGCCGACGTTGGCGAGGTGGCTCGCCAGTTCGACCGACTCGATGAAGGTCTTGGCCGCCTCGTATCCACCGGCCACGCCGAACGAGAGCACTGCACCAAAGCCGTTGCGGATGTACTTCTTTGCCAGCTCGTGCGATGGGTGCGTGGGGAGGCCCGGATAGTTGACCCAGGCCACCTGCGGATGGGCGTCCAGCCATTGCGCGAGGTCGAGTGCGTTGTCGACGTGACGCTGCACCCGCAGCGACAGGGTTTCCAGCCCCTGCAGGAACAGGAAGCTGTTGAACGGCGACTGCGCGGCGCCGAGGTCACGCAGACCTTCGACCCTGGCCCGGATGGCGAAGGCGATGTTTCCGAAGGGCCCGTCCGGCCCGAAGACCTCACCGAAGTTGAGCCCGTGGTAGCCGGGCGCCGGGTCGTTGAAGAGCGGGAAGCGTTCCGACCGCCAGTCGAAGTTGCCGGAGTCGACGATGATGCCGCCGATCGAGGTGCCGTGGCCGCCGATCCACTTGGTGGCGGACGCCACCACGATGTCGGCGCCGTGGTCGATCGGGCGCACCAAGTAGCCGGCAGCCCCGAATGTGTTGTCCACGATCAGCGGGACGCCCGCTGCGTGCGCAGCAGCGGCGATCCGCTCGAGGTCGGGCACGTTGTACTGGGGGTTGCCGATCGATTCGACGTACACGCCCTTCGTGTTCTCGTCGATGGCGGCCGCAATGGCGTCCGCGTCGTCGCCATCGACGAACTTCACGTTGATGCCCAGGCGTGGCAGCGCCACCTTGAACTGGTTGTAGGTCCCGCCGTACAGGTAGCTCGTCGAGACGATGTTGTCTCCTGCTTGAGCCAGCGTCGTGACCGTGAGAAGCTGGGCGGCCTGCCCAGAGGCAGTGGCAACTGCCGCAGCGCCACCTTCGAGCGCTGCAACCCGCTTCTCGAACACGTCGGTGGTCGGGTTCATGATGCGGGTGTAGATGTTGCCGAACTGCTGGAGCCCGAAGAGGCTCGCCGCATGATCGGCGTCGTCGAACACGTACGACGTCGTCTGGTAGATCGGCACGGCCCTGGCATTGGTCGCCGGATCGGGGTCTTGGCCCGCGTGGAGCTGCAGGGTCTCGTAGTGGTAGTGCTTCTCGGACATGTCGTTCTCCTCGTCGTCGTTGTGCGGTCGGCGACCGCAGGGGGGCAACGGCGGCGGCGCCCGGGCGGCGTCCCCACACGGAGAACGCCCCTCCGGGGCTGTGGAGAGGCGGTTGAATGAGGATCGATCCTCGCTTCATCTGTCTCTCCGGCCAGCGCCGGGAGCAGGATTTGGCACCGTTTCCCAAGGGATGGTTGCCAAGGCTTCACAGGGCCTGATCCCTCCACCTTTCTCGATGATGTGTCGTTGCGGGTCGTCGTGAGACGTCGGTTCGGTTGTTGCCTCCGGGTTCGGTCTGAGCTTTGTACCAGGATCCGGTCGCCTGTCAAGACGGTGGGGTCGTCAGATCAGACGGGTTCAGGGTCCTCCGCTCGCTCGAGGATGAAGGCAAACGCATCCTTCTCGACCGGTTGGACGGAGAGGCGTGATCGGTTGAGGAGCACCATGTCCGACAGTTCCGGGTAGGTCTTCAGCTCCGGAAGGCCGACGGCCCGCGGCAGCTTCTCGACGAACTTCACGTCCACCATGAACCACCTCGGGTCGTCCGGGTCCGATGTCGGATCGAAGTGGGGATCGTCGGGGTCGAACTGGGTGTGGTCGGGGTACGCAGTGCGCGCCACTTCTGCAACACCGACGACGGCGGGCGGCTTGGCATTCGAGTGGTAGAAGAGCACCCGATCGCCGACTGCCATCTCGTCACGCATGAGGTTGCGTGCCTGGTAGTTCCGTACCCCGTCCCAGTGGGTCGACCCGTCCTTCTGCAGGTCGTCGATCGAGTAATCACCGGGTTCCGACTTCATCAGCCAATGTCGCATGGCCTGATTGGTAGCAGAGCGCACCGGGTTGTGGCGACTTCAGGCTGTGGGCTCGGCGACGGCGGGGTCCTTGCCGAGCAGGAAGAAGGTCTCCAGTCGCCCTCGGTTCTTCAGCGAGACGGCACCCCGTGGCTCGAGGACGAATGCCGCCGGCAGCAGGTCGGCGGTGTCCTCCGAGAGCTGGATGCGCCCTGGCAGTCCCGACGACTCCATCCTGCTGGCGACGTTCACCGCATCACCCCAGAGGTCGTAGGCGAACTTGTGGGTGCCGATGACCCCGGCAACCACCGATCCGCTGTGAATCCCGATACGGAGCTCCCACGGAACACCCTGTTCCTCTCCGAAGCGCTGGGTCGCCGCCATCATCTCGAGCGCTGCGTCGGCAACGATCCCGGCATGGTTGGCGAGGGGTGCCGGCACCCCGCCTGCCGCCATGTACCCGTCGCCGATGGTCTTGATCTTCTCCAGGCCGCGGCTGCGCACGATCTCGTCGAAACGGGTGAAGAGGGAGTTCAGCAGCCGCACCACGACGTCGGGCTCGAGGCTGCGGGCAAAGGAGGTGAAACCGACGAGGTCGGCGAACAAGATGGTCACCGAGTCGAAGCGCGCCGAGACCGACTCGCGCGAGTGTTTCAGCTGCTCGGCGATCTCCTCGGGCAGGATGTTCCTCAGCAGCGCGTCGGATCGCCGTTGCTCCGCGGCGAGCTCACGTTCTGCAAGGAACAGCCTGCGGTTCACCATGTCGAGTACCGCCCAGAACGCTGCTGCCAGGACGACCGCCAGGCCGAGCCATACGTTGAGATTCACGAAAGTCACGCGGGTGACGTAGGCGGGCCCGTAGACGGCGAGGAAGAGGTTGGGGATGATCATGGCGAGCGCACCGAAGGCGAGCATGGAAGTGAATTGGGGGGTGACGAGCGGGAGCAGCGTCATCGACACCGTGAGGCCGGCGACGCCCACGATGAAGCCGTTGTCGAGTTCGGACAACACCCACGAGAAGCCGGCGAACACGGTCGTCGTGGCGGCGAGTTGCGTGAAGAGGTGGCGCTCGCCCAACGGGGTATAGGTCACGCCGAGCAGCACCAGGAGGATCGCCGCCATCCCAAGGCGTATCCACAGTGTCTCGGGGAAGGCGCTCGGGTCCATCTGGACGTCCCACAGGAAGGTGCCGGCTACCGAGATCGCCCCTGCGATCGAGGCCAATCGCTCGAAAGGCACGACTTGGACCATGCGATAGGTGCGGTAGTCGGCCTCGACGGCAGGCGCGAAGCGTTTTGGCACGAGAACGGGTAGCTGCACTCGCAAAGGCTACGCCCCGAGATCGGCGCGCGAGCCGAGCGGTCGCCCCTATCGTTGCCCGACGGAGGGAGCGCTGTGAGCGACACGAGCATCGGACGGGTCGAAACCCGGTTCTTCACCTTCGGGAGCCCTGCGGACCCATTCGTGCTGCAGTGTGGCGCACACCTCGACAGCGTCACGCTCGCTTACGAGACGTACGGTGAGCTGAACGTGGATCGCTCGAATGCGATCGTGGTGTTTCATGCGCTCACCGGCAGTCAACACGCCGCCGGCTACAACCCGTCGGTGCCGGGCCTCGGCGCCCGCTGGACGGAGGAGACCCACGTCGGGTGGTGGGACGGCTTCATCGGCCCCGGCAAGGCGCTCGACACCAACCGCTTCTTCGTGATCTGCGCCAACTATCTGGGCGGCTGCTACGGGTCGACAGGTCCTGCATCGATCGTCCCCGCCGGCGGTGCGCGGTACGGCGCGAGCTTTCCCAACGTGTGCTTTGCCGACATGGTCGACGCCCACCTGCCCCTCCTCGACCACCTCGGCATCGCGAAGCTCCATGCGGTGGTTGGCGGCTCGACCGGCGGGATGATGGTGCTCTCGCTGGCGACGCGGTATCCCGACCTCGTCGATGTCGTCATCCCCATCGCCAGCGGCGTGCGGGCGACCGCACTTCAGCTCATCCACAACTTCGAGCAGATCAACGCGATCGAGAACGATCCGGCATTCCGTGGCGGCGACTACTACGACCACGATCCTCCCGACTCAGGTCTCGGCCTGGCACGGATGATCAGCCACAAGACGTTCGTCTCGCTCCGCTCGCTTCAGGACCGCGCCCGCAACGAGATCCTCGACCACAACGAGGGGCCGGGCACGTACCGGCTGAATCACGTGCTCGAGTCGTACATGTGGCACCAGGGCCAGAAGTTCGTCTCACGTTTCGACGCCAACAGCTATCTCCGCATCATGCATGCCTGGCAGACGATCGACCTCGCGGCGGAAGCGGGCGTTGCCGACGTCTCGGAGCTCTTCACGCCCTGCAAGCACCAGCGGTACATGATCTTCTCGATCGACTCAGACGTCTGCTTCTACCCCGACGAGCAGCAGGAGATGACGCAGTTCCTCGACCTGGCAGACGTTCCATACCGATGGATCACCGTGCATTCCGACAAAGGTCACGACTCCTTCCTCGTCGAACCCGAGCTGTTCGCCCCTCACCTGATCGACACCCTGGCCATGTGAGATTGCGCGTGGTCTCGGCTCGATGCGAAGGGGGTGAGGCGAGCGAGACGTCGCCCCCGGCTGCGTCGCCGGTAACCTCGCAGCCATGACTGATTCGCGGCCGGTTGGGGTCTTCGACTCCGGAGTGGGGGGTCTCTCGATCCTCGGCCAGATCCACCGGCAGCTCCCCGGAGAGCCCATCGTCTACCTCGCCGATCAGGCGTGGGCGCCGTACGGCGAGCGCGGCCTCGAGGAGGTGAGGGCCCGGTCCTTTGCGATCGTCGATCACCTGCTTGGTCGCGGGGTAAAAGCCGTCGTCGTGGCATGCAACACGGCATCGGCGGCGGCGCTCCATGAGCTGCGAGAGGGTTTTCCGATGGTGCCCTTCGTGGGCATGGAGCCTGCGGTCAAGCCGGCTGCTGAGCAATCGGGGAGGGGCGTCGTCGGTGTGCTCGCCACCCGCGCGACCTTTCAGGGCGAGCTGTACGCGTCTGTGGTCGACCGTCACGCCAACCATGTCGAGGTGATCGAGCGGCCCGGCACGGGTCTTGTCGAGCTCATCGAGTCGGGGCTGACGGAGGGAGAGGCCGTTGAGGCGCTGTTGCGCCGCCATCTGGCGCCCATGGTCGACGCCGGGATCGACACGTTGGTCCTTGGCTGCACGCACTACCCATTCATCGCCCCGCTTCTCCGCCGCATCCTCGGCGACGACGTGCGGATCATCGACCCGGCACCTGCCGTTGCTCGCCAGCTCGGCCGGGTGCTGGAACACGAGGGGTTGGCAGCGCAGTGCGAACCCGGGACGACGGCCTATCTGACCACAGGCGACGGTGCCTCCTTCGCCGTCCAAGTCAAGCGGCTCTTGACGATCGACACAGAGACCCGACACGTCGTCATCTGAGCGTCAACCGGTCGCAGCCCGCACTGCGGGGACGACCTCCGTGACGTATGCCTCCAGCGCTGCCTCGTCGATGGGCGCCCGCAGCGCGACGTTGACGCCCTGAGCGCCCGCCGCGATGTACTCGAGCACACGTTTCGTTGCAGATTCGGGCGTACCGACGAGCGCCCCACCCAAGACTCGCTCCGCCATGTCGCCCCACTGATCGATCAGCATGGCCTCGACCCCATCCGCGGCGGCTGCGTCGACGGAGAGGTGGAACATGAGGTTCACCGTGCGTTCGATCGCGGCGGGATCGCGCTCTTCGATCTCGCACCAGTCGTCGAGCACGCCGTTGAGGCGAGCGAACTCCTGAGGCGACACATAGGCGGCGTTCCAGCCGTCGGCGTAGCGGGCGGCGATGCGCAGCGTGCGCTTCTCCCCGACGCCGCCGATCCACAGCGGGATGTGGCCGCGCACCGGCCCCGGCACGACCGAGGCATCTATCACTCGATAGAACTCGCCGGAGTGCGTGGTCCGCTCGTGCGTCAGCAGGCTCCGGATGAGGGGTGCCGCTTCCTCGAGCATGTCCATTCGTTCCCGCAGGGGAGGGAAGCCGTACCCGTACGCTGTGGCCTCGAGCTCTGCCCATCCGGATCCCAAGCCGAGCTCGAAGCGGCCCCCGCTGATGTGGTCGAGGGTCACCGCGGCCTTGGCCAAGAGCGCCGGATTGCGGTAGCCCACGTAGAACACCAGGCAGCCGATGCGGGCGTGGCGGGTGTCGGCGGCGAGTGCACCCAAAGTAGCGATGGCCTCGAAGTGCGGCTGGGTGCCACCAGCCGGCGGCACCTCGTAGAGATGGTCCCACACCGAGATCCAGTCGAGCCCGGCGTCGTCGAGACGGCGCCACACGGCGCGCATCTCGTCCATCGACAGGTTCTGCTGCCCGACGTGCGCACCGAGCGATACGTTCACTGCGGCTCCTCCGAAGACCGTGCGACGCTACTCCGGATGGCGCCACGCGACCACCGACGCCGTACCGGCGTGGCGAGTTGTGGCTGCCGGCCTGCAGTGTGAGTGGCAGAACGCGTAGTCTCACCGAATGGCGCACATCACCTTCATCCACGGAATCGGGAACAAGCCCACCAACGACGAGCTCGTACGGGTCTGGCAGCGGGCGCTGGCCGACGCCGACGGCGTCGATCTGGGAACCCAGGGCATCACTGCGGAGATGGTCTACTGGGCCGACGTGATGTACGACAGCCCAAGCATCGATGCCGGGTCGCATGAGAGCGCCGACACGACAATGTCGCTCGACGAGCCGGAAGTCGATGTTGACTTTGCCGCAACGGCGCTCGCCGGTGACGAGGAGGCATGGCTCTTGGGTTTGCGGGGGAAGCTCAACTTCGACGCCGAGGGGGACGACGACTTCACGCCTCCCATCGAGGAGATCGGCGCAGGGTTCGAACGCATTCCGCTGCCGTGGGCGGTCAAGCGACGCCTCATGAAGGTGTTCCTGCGCGACGTGCACCACTACCTGTTCAACTCTGAGAGCACGCCGCGACCCGGCGAGGTCTTCCCCTGCCAGGACGAGATTCGGCGGCGTTTCGTCGAAGCCGTGAAGCGGGGGGCCGAAAAGCGCGGGCCTCACATCGTGATCGCCCACAGCATGGGCACCGTCATCTCCTACGACTGTCTCAAGCGGGTCGACGACTGTCCGGTGGTCGACGGCTACATGACGATTGGAAGCCCGCTGGGTCTCGACGAGATCCAGGACAAGCTCCAGCCTGGATGGTCGCGCGATGACGGATTCCCGCACGAGAGAGTGCGGACCGACTGGGTCAACGTGTACGACCGGCTCGATCCAGTGGCCGGCCTCGACCCTGCGATAGCCAATGACTACCGCAAGGCTGGGGACAACGCCGTTATCGACGTCCACCAGAGCAACCCGGGAGCCTGGCGCCACGACGCGGGCAAGTATCTCCGCGGCGCCGAGTTCCGCGAGCAACTCACTCGTCTCTTGGAGGTCACCAATGCCTGAGACCACCCCCGACGCCGCGGCTCTGGTCGAAGAGCTCGCGACGGCCGCCAAGAGGTACGACGCGGTTGCCGCCTCTGACGTATGTGATCGACTGATCGCCTGGATGAACGCGCAGCCCGGCCCTTTCGATGAAGCGACGGCCAAGCGGGCGGTCGGGCATCTGCGGTCCATGCGTGCGTTCGGCTTGATGGAACGCCTCGGCGATGCGCTGATACGCAGCGGTCAGAACTCGCCGCAGATCGTCCGTCAGTACGGACAAGCACTCATCGAGTGTGGTTCGTTGATCGCTGCCGAAGCGGTGCTGCTCAGGCTCTCGGAGCGGGAGCCGCTCGGCTCCGACGAAGGAGACGAAGCGAGAGGCTTGCTCGGGCGCACGTACAAGCAGGTCTACCTCGACGCCGGCAACCCCCGAGCCAGCGGTGCCGAGGATGCGCTGCGCAAGTCGGTGAAGGCGTACCTGGAGGTCTATGAGAACGACCCTGCCAGGACGTGGCACGGCCAGAACGCTGCCGAGCTCCTCGCACGCGCCGAGCGAGATGGCATCAAGATCGAGGGCCCAGACCCGCGTGCCATCGCACGGACCATTCTCGATCGCATCACCGCAGCCGACCTCGACGGCACAGCCACGAGGTGGGATTACGGGACGGCGCGGCAGGTCGCGATGGTCCTCGGCGACGGTGACGCGGCACGCGAATGGCTCAAGAAGGGCATGGAGAGGGGGCCAGACGCCTTCTCACTCGCCAGCGCCGCTCGTCAGCTCGAGGAACTGTGGGAGGTCACTGTCGATGATCCGGCGTGGGGAGACATGCTCAAGGTTCTGAAGAGCCACATGATGGAGGCGGGCGGCGGCAATTCCGTGGTCGTCGAGAGCTTGCCGCCTGCATCGGAGGCGCTCGAACAACGCAGCGCAGGCCTGGAGAAGACATTCGGCACCGTTGGCGGCGTCACCGTGAAATGGTGGACGATGGCGCAGGAGCGGCTCAAGGCCATCGCCCGCATCGAGACCAAGGTTGGTGTCGCCCAAGGCACCGGCTTCCTCGTCGAGGCACGTCACCTCAACCCGGAATGGGGTGACGGGCTGGTGATGATCACCAACGCCCATGTGACGAGCGACCCGCCCGAGTACGAGGGTGCCATCAAACCGGAGGACGCAGTCGCCAACTTCACGATGCTCGACGGTGTGGCTCCGATTCAGGTCACTGCACCGCGCTTGTTTCAGTCCGGGGTCGAGGATCTCGATGTCACTGTGCTGCGGCTCGAGTCCGTCCCTGCCGATGTCACGCCGATTCCGCTCGCCAAGAACCTGCCGCTCCCCGACGGCGAGCAGCGGCTCTATGTGATGGGTCATCCGTCGGGTGGCGACCTCAAGATCTCGATCGACGACAACGTGCTCATCGATCACGACGACCTGAAGCTCCACTACAAGGCGCCTACCGAGCCTGGAAGCTCAGGCAGCCCGGTGTTCAACCGGAATTGGGATCTCATCGCGCTGCATCACAAAGGCAACGATCACATGGAACGACTCCACGGGGAGAAGGGCACCTACCAGGCCAACGAGGGCATCTCGTTCCTTGCGATCGCCGACGCGTGTGCAGCGCCTCCCGCAGCGGGCTGACCGCCCGCCGCTTGCGACGGGGACGTGCGACCTCCGGTCGCGGCGAACAGATGCGTCGCGTCAGGGCTGCCTGGTGCTGCGACGCGAATCCTTCGCCCGATACCCCCGATCGCGGGTTGTGTCGCAGACGGCAGATCGGCCGCAGGCATCGGTTTGCCGGATCACGGCCCCCGTCGGCGCCGCTTCATGTTCGCGACGATGGAGTGTCTAGCTCGTAGCCGTCAGGTACTTGCTCGCCACCCAGCCTTCTTGGGCGCGCCCGCCGGCCGTGGCCCGGATCTTGATCCAGTCGTAGCCGTCGGCGCTCTGACTCGGATCGTCCAGGGCAGCGACCTCGGTGCCGTTGGCGAGCTTGACGACCACGTCTCCCGAAGTGGTCGGTTTCGTGCGCATGTTGAGGCCTGAGTCGGCCACGACCCGGTGCGTTGCGCCGTCGGTCGCGGCTGCCTCGGTCCGGGCAGTGGCAGCAGGCTTTTCCTTCACGGGATCGAGATAGGAATCGGCGACCCAGCCCTCAACCGTGCGCCCGCTGTGAACCGCCTTGATCTTGACCCACGTGTACCCGTCGCTGTCGTGCGGTGGATCGGATTGGGCGGCGACCTGCGTGCCGTTCGGCAGCTTGGTCACGACCGAGCCCGCGGTGGTCGGCTTGCTGCGAACGTTCAGACCGCTCGAGGCGGTGACGCGATGGGTCGCGCCTTTCAGTGCCGGTGCGGAGCGCGCCGTGCCGGTTGCGCCGGTTGCGCCGGCCGCGCCGCCGCCGCCGCCGAGAATGGCTTCGACCGTGGCGTAGTTGAGCCGCGCGGCGGCGTCCGGTGTCATGCCGATGTGGACATGGTCGTAGTGCGGCGGCCCCTTGAGATAGTCCCTGCCCCCAGGGGTCCTCGCCGACCAGGCCTGGCGGTTGTAGATCAGCAACTCGATGCCGAGTTCCTTTGCTCTCGGTTTGAGCAGCTCGACGACCGGATCGCCCAGCTCCGGCCGCGCCTTTCCCGAGTTCGACTTGGGTATCCCGAGGTCGACGGCGCGGCCCTCCGCGTGCTCGGACCACTTCTTCGCGTTTGCGGCCGAGGGTCTGCAGTAATAGATGCCCATCGAGCGACTGTGGGGAAAGCGGTCGAGCAGGTAAGCGAGAAGTGCCTTGGCTCCCGGAGTCGGGCCTTCGCTGCAACCCTGCGGTTCCACCCAACCGGCGAACCCACCGCCGACGGACTCGAACCCACCCGATTCGAGGACCGTGACTTCCCCGCGCAGCTCGTCTCGGTACTGGTCGAGATCCTCGGTGTCGTCACCTTGCGCGCCGACATCGAGACAAAGATCCTCGGCAGTGTCGTACAGGTCGATGGGGTCTATGTCACTCATGAAGGTGAACCTACACGCGCCGACCGGCGCATGCGGTCGGTTCGACTGTCACTCGTAGGGAACGACCCGGACGTCCTCTTGTCCGGCCAGCACCAGCAGGTGCTCGCCCTCGGCGTGAATGATGGCATCCACGATCGCGTCGGTGTCCGGGCCGCCACCCTCGGGCAGGTCGAGGCGATGGAGCACCCGCACCTTTGCATGGACGCGGCGGGCGATCTCGTCGACGTCGAGCACCCCGTCCCCGACGAGCAGGACGTCGCGCCACGGGGTCTGCGCTGCGAGGTGCCGTTCCGCGCGGTAGACGGTCCAGTGATAGGCGGCCGTGCCGCCGATGGTCACCAAGAGTGCGACCGGTACATCGATGTCGCGGATCAGCGAGCCGCCGTCGCCCTCACCGAGCAGAGACTGGAAGACGGCCACCAGCAGGCTGATGAGGGCACCGAATGCCACTGCCCCGCCGACACCGAAGATGCCGAACAGGTACGTGCGCCGCGTTGACGAGGTGACTTCTTCCTCGTCGACGACGGCAAGTTGCTGCACTCGCCGCCACGTCACGGCCCACATCGGGACACCGATGATCAACAGTGTCACCGCAGCGAGCAGGGTGTTGATGCCCGTCCCGCCGCCGCCGTCGCCCGCCGCCGCCGGAGCGATCGCCTCGAAGAACGCCAGCACGAGGATCACGGCTGCAACGGCAACAGTGGCCAACGAGAGGCCGGCAACCAGGTAGTCGTAGATCCGGTCGATTTCGGTGCGCTCCCGCGCCGCCCTCGGGCCCACCACGGCTCGGTGATAGCGCCAGGAGCTCATGCCGACAACGATGGCGGCGATCGCAAACGAGGTCGAGGCGAAATGTGTCGCAGCGCTCACTCCACCCGCTTCTCCGAGGAACCACTCGAAGACCAGGTAGAGCCCGAAGCCGGCACCCCACACGGCGGCGGCGAGCCCGCTGAGCACGCCGAACAGCAGTGCGTACACGTACCAACCCTCGCTGCGCGGCGTACGCACCCCGTTGACCAGCCAGTGCCACGCCCAGACTGCTCCCCCGATGATCAGCGCCGCGATCGCCATCTCGAGGTCGGGCGCGCTCGAGCCGACCACTGCGCTGTTGGCGGCGTCGAAGGCCCGCGCGACGGCGTTGTTGATCAGGAACCCGATGGCGCCGGCGGTGATCCACAGTCCTGCCGCCGAGGCGAGCCAGAGATGCGTTCTGGGCAACATGGTGGGCGGGACGCGGCGCCACGCATGCCAGTGGCCTACCCATGCGCCGCCCCACACGAGAAGTCCGGCAACGGCTTCGCCGCGCCAGTTTCCGGTGATGACATTGTCGGCTACCGCGAAGGCGAGGCCGACAGCGGTGGCAAGCGTGGTGACGAGCGTTGCGTTGATGTAGATCGCCCATCCCGTTCCCGCCCGCTCAGCGCCGTCGGCAGCGTGTGTACGGGCGACCCATACGGCGAGTGCCGCAAACACGGGGAGGCCGACGACGGTCATGGCGAGCGGACCGGCGAGATCCGCTGCCCGCCGAGCAGCGGCGGTCGAGATCGCCATCCCGATGACGCCGGTGACGCCGATGGCGGCCACGACCAATGAGGCGAACATCATCGCGTAGACGAACAAGCGCTTGACGCCACTGCCCCCGCCGCGATCTGTGACGGTGTCGCCGTGCCGCCGTGCGGCCACAACGATGGCGTAGACGATGGCGCCGAGGACGACGAGTGGGAGTAGTCCGAACATGGTTACCTCCATGCGCATCTGTAGAGAGGCCAATCGCCGGCAACGATGCGCCATTCGCCGTCGCTCTTCTCGATGCTGAGCTGTGAGTCGATCTCGTGCTGGTCGATCTGGTCGATCGGCAGCCGTCCCGGTTCGAAGCCGGTACCCGTGAGGACGACGTCGATGGTCACCCGGCCAGCCCGCGTCCTGACGTTCTCGAAGACCGCAGCGGAACTGTCGGTCCAGCCGAGGTCCGTCTCCAGTGCACGGCAATGCCGCTGGAGCTCGGGGGAGAGCATTGCGTACGCGGCGTCGGAGTCCCCGTCGAAGAGAGCTTGGACATAGGCCTGGGCTGCCGCCTCCGGCGAGCCCGGTGCGTACTCGGCCACGTTGCGTCCGCCGAGGAGAGCAATGCTTGCGACCGCCAGGACGATCACCGCTCCGATGGCGATCAATACCGATGTGCCCGGCATGTGGCTGCTGTGCGTGTCCATACGGCCATCGTGCTCCTCGGGGCGGCAGGCCGCTATGGGGGATCATCCCCCAATTGCGTCAGGGGACCGCCCGGATGGGGACCACGGCGCCATGTGGGCCTCTTCTCACGGGCGACCGACCCGATTCCGGACTACCGTCGGTATCGATGCTCGGATCACGATGACCACTGCTACACCGCATCATCTGGTTCACGAAGCGCACCTCCCCGGCCAACCGCCACTCCGGCGGAGAGTCGGCTTGGGAGCGGTTCCGCTCGTGCGGACCGCCGATCGCGGCGCGCCCGAGGCGTCACGGGGCCCACGGTTGTGAAAGCGGGGAAGTGGGCACTCGTGGCCGGCAGCGCAGGCTATGCGGCGCTGGGTGCGCTTGGGCCACGAGTCGATGCCGAAGAGAGCAGACAGCGCCGGCTCCCGGGCGACGACCTGCTGGATGGCCCTTCGCTCGTCGCCACCTATGGGGCCGTGATCGATGCGCCACCCGAGGCAGTGTGGCCATGGATCGTACGCATCGCCCAACGTCACATTCGACGCCAGAGCGAACACGCCCTCAGGATCGACAGTTCGCGGTCGCGCCACGTTGTGGCGATCGCCGCATATGAGCCCAACCGGGCGCTTGCGCTGCGATCCAGCAACCGGGTGCGTGAGGGGAAGAAGCGGTCCTTGGCTCACGTCGACTGGGTGTGGGCCTTTGTGCTCGACGACCTCGGCGACGGCAGGACCCGCGTGATCCTGCGTATGTCCAGCACGGCGACGCCGTGGCGGGCTGCCGTTGTGCGCCGGCTGCTCGCCGTGCCCGGCGAAGCGCTGAGAGTCCGCCGCCTCATGTCCGGCCTGGCCCGGCGGGCCACCTCGGCGGGCGCGGCGGGGGCGGGGACGTCGTGGTGAATATCGAGCCGACGACCGGCCCTCTCTACTAGCGAGACGTTAGCCTGATCCAGATGGAGATCTTGGGCGAGCGTGTCGTCGGGTCCACACGGATCGCCGCCGTCCGTGCCGACATCACCACGCTTCACGTCGATGTCATCGTCAACGCAGCCAACGAGTATCTCGCCCATGGCGGGGGTGTTGCCGCTGCCATTGCCCGAGCCGGCGCCCCTGAGGTCGACGCCGAGTCTCGCGCATGGGTGCTCGTTCACGGACCGATCGGCCCGGGGCGAGCGGCGACCACGTCCGCCGGCCCGATGCCCGCACGCTTCGTCGTTCACGTGGTCGGGCCTCGCTATCGGGAGGGGCAGGACAACGCTGGGCTGTTGGCGGCGGCGACAGCGGCTGCCCTGACCGCCTCAACCGCACTGAACGCCTCCACGGTTGCTTTCCCGGCGATCTCGGCGGGTATCTTCGGCTACCCGGCCGACCGGGCCACCAGGGTCATCGCCTCCTCCGTGGCTGCGTGGGTGGACAGCCACACCGGGCCAGACGAGGTGCTGCTCGTCGGCTACGACGCAGCGATGGCCGGTCGTTTTGCCGCTGCGCTCGAGTTGTTGCCGGCTGATTGAGTTGTCGCCGGGCTCCGCAAGATACTGTAAGGTGTCTTTGTCGTATCTAAGGAGTCGCTGATGGGTCACACCGAGGAGTTCCCCCCAGTCCTCGACACGGCCATGGTCGCCGAGTTGCTCGGCATGAACATCCAGGTCGTGCGCCGGATGGCGCGGGAGGGGCAGATCCCCTCGTATCGCCTCCCCGGCGGCCGGACCTTCAGGTTCTTTCGCGACGAGGTGCTCGATTGGCTGCGCAGCTTTCCGGTTGCGCCCGGCGAGTTCGACGAAGCCGGCGATATCGATGTCGAGGTCGACGCCTGAGCCGGCGGATGCCTTCGGATGTGCCCACCGCTGGCGGCTACGGCGACGACCCCAGCGGTGGACGGCTTGCCGATGTCGCTCGCACAGGGGCGAGGGAGTGGCAGCAGGAGATGGCGGCCTGGGAAGGCGACGCCGAGCTGTTGCGGCTTCGTCAGCGCAGTGTCGGCAACGTCTTGTGGGAGGCGATGCAGCGGGGAGACCGGGTGACCGCCACGGTGGGGCGGCATACGTTCACCGGAACGCTCACCGCGGCACGAGGTGACCTTGCCGTCCTGGAGACGCCCGACCTGATGGTCGCGTTGCACGTCACGGCTCTCGACGCGGTCCATCTCGAGCGCATCGGTGGCGGCGTGACCGGCGACCGCACCTACGGTTCTCTGCAGGCGTATCTCGGCATGCTCGAAGTCGAGGCGGCACAGGTCCGGATCGTCGGGCGCGATCTCGACGTCGGCGGGCGTGTGATCGTGGCGGCCGGCGACCACGTGTTGCTGGCGCCTGCAGCTGGGGGCGAGACGGCGGTCGCCATTGCCGCCATCGGCGCTGTCGTCACGTCACCGCGCTGAACCTCGGACACGAGTTCGCGCTACCGATCGATGGCGGCGAGCATGAGCGCCCAGCGATTGGTAGCGTTATCACCGATCCCATGTGAGGAGACGTCGTCTCCGCCTGCCGTCCGCCATGTGCGGGGGGCTGGTTTGGCTTCGGAGATGAGGCGGAGAGCCTGAACGGAGAGCACCACCTGCGTGGCGTCATGCGCTCGGAGGTCAGTCGATGACTCGAGAGTCTCGCCCTGGGCGCGCCCAACGACGGTTACTGGTGGCGGCAACCGTCATGGCGGTGATGAGCGCGGTACCGCTCGTGCCGGCACGTGCGGACACGGTCACCCCGCCCCCGGTCGACATCCCGCCGACCGAGACCGACTTCACCCAGACGATCGCCATCGAGCAGTTCGATCCCACGCTCGGCAGCCTCCAGTCGATAACCCTCACACTCACGGCCAGCGTCACCGGCAGCATGGGGGTCGAGAACACCTCGGTGGTGTCCGGGTCGAGCGGTGACATGGAGCTGTCTGCGGCGTTGGCGGTGGCGTCGCCGAGCGATCCTGCGACCACCCTCGTGGTTGCGTCGCCTGCTTCGACGGAGGTGTTCAGCCTCGCCCCGTTCGACGGCGATGTCGACTTCGCCGGCACCTCTGGCGTCACGTTCGCCGATGTCGACGCCGTCGAGACGGCCACCGAGGTGCTGACCGAACCAGGATTGCTGGCTGCAGCGACAGGCACGGGTAGCTTCGATCTCGTGGTCGGGGCGGTCGGCACCAGCGGCGCCAACGCAACGGGCGGCAACATCGCCACCTTCTTCGCCAGCCAGGCCGGGGCCACCATCACGCTGACGTACGACTACGAGCCGATTCCCCCTGAGATCGAGGTGCAGAAGGCAACGAACGGCGTGGATGCGGATGATCCCTTGGTTGGGGACGTGCCGCGGCTCGCCCCCGGCGACCCGGTGATGTGGACGTACACGGTGACGAACCTGGGCAGCGTGCCGGTCGCCGATGTCGTGGTGAACGACGACCAGGTCGGTGTGGTGGCCGGTCCGGCGTCTGGTGATGTCAATGGTGACGGGCTGCTCGATTCCGGTGAGGTGTGGGTGTACGAGGCTGGTGGGATCGCCGAGGATCTCGCGGACACGTCGGCGACGACGGTCGACGGCTGTCCCGATATCGACGGCGTGCTGTATCCGACCTATCGCAACACCGTGACGGTGTCGGCTACGGCCGGTGGTACGACGATCACCGCAGGGGACCTGTCGCACTACTGCAACCCGCGGACCGGCATCACGGTGGAGAAGGCGACGAACGGGGTGGATGCGGACGATTCGCTGGGCGCCGATGTGCCGCGGATCGCGCCGGGGGATCCCGTGACGTGGACGTATGTCGTGTCGAACGTGGGCGACGTTGGCGTGTCCGATGTCGTGGTTGTCGACGATCAGCTCGGCGTGGTGGCTGGGCCGCTGTCGGGTGATGCCGACGGGGACGGCGTCCTGGATGTGGACGAGGTGTGGGTGTACGAAGCCTCGGGTGTGGCCGAGGATCTCGCAGCCGCAACGGCCACGACGGTTGACGGGTGTCCGGACCCCGACGGCGTTCTGCAGCCGGCGTACCGCAACACGGCGACGGTGACGGGCTTGGTCGCCGGTGCGGCGATCACCGCCCAAGACGTGTCGCACTACTGCAACGGCGGCTCGCCCCCCCACGCAGTCCCGGTTGTGATCATCGACGACAACGAGAGGAGACCTCGGTCCGCTCGAACGGGGCGATGGATACATCTATCGGTTGGAAGCCCGCAACCTGGGGTCGTCTGCGATGACCGGCCTCGCGCTCGATTCTCCGTTCCACCGGAGGTCGAGGTACGTTGGCTCGCGCCGGACGAGACACTGCCGGTCACCGGTCCGTCGACGGGGCGTCACTCTGGCTCGACCGTCCGCTGCGAGGGGATCGTGTGCTTGGGCCGAATGCGTCGCTTTCCGGGCCGAGGTGACCGTTGTGGTTGCCACCGACTTCAACTGTGTTGTGCTGGCTCGGGCTGTGCTCTCCGACGCGGGAGTTGGTCCGGATCGCGACGCGCCGGCGAGCCGACGGTTCTCACCGGCTCTGTGGATCTCGTTGCTCCGGCGTTTGGTCTGGCTCTGCCGGATCAAGGGATTGCCGCGTCGACGGCGGCGCTGCCGCTTCAGGCCTGTAGGCGGGCTCGCCGCGACGGGCGGCAACGTCGCCCGACGGTGGTGTTCGGCTTCGTCGGTCTCGCGATCGGGTTGGCCGTCGTGTTGCGAGCCCGGTGAGAGCAGCGCCTCCGGCTGACAGGGGGCGCGCACATCCGCCGCCCAGCGTGGCTCGATGACTGACCGGCTCCTGTTCTTCGTGAGCTCGTCGATGAGTGAGCTGCCCGACGAGCGGGCGGCCGTGCAACGTGCTGTCGACGGCGTCGAGTCCGATCCGTTCCTCTACGAGAAGACGCGCACGCCGCGATCGGCTACCGCTCGGCAGGAGTCGGAAGCCGGAGCTCGCCGACTCGGCGGCGATCATCGACATCCTGTATCGCAAGCTCGGCGACTACACGGAGTGTGAGATCGAGCGTCGCGCGCAAGATGTCGACCCCCGATCCTGCTGCATCGGAAGGTCGATCCAGGAGGAGGTCATCGAGGTCGACCGCACGCCCTTCCCCTGGAGCTCGAGAACGTCGAGACCGGGGTCTCGGCCCGCTACTTCCACGAGGCGTCCGAGCTCGAGACGTTCGTCGCCCACCATGTCCGCAATCTCCTTCGGGGCTCAGGCGAGCGGCTCACAGAGATCGAGTATCGCAACCGGGAGCCTGGTGGTCGCACCAGTGGCGCCGACAATGGCTGACCGGAGGCTCCAGTTCTTCGTCAGCTCGTCGATGAGCGAGCTGCCCGAAGAGCGCAAACATGTCAAGCAAGCCGTCGATGGTCTCAAGTTCGAGTCGTTCCTCTACGAGGACAACGCCAACGCAGGTATGGACCCACCGAAGGAGCAGTGGGAGAAGGAGCTGGCCAGCTCCGAGATCGTCATCGTCATCCTCTACCGCAAGCTGGGCAGGTGGACCAGGGAGGAGATCGAGTTCGCCCGCAAGGCGAAGACCCCGACGCTGTTCTACCGCAAGAAGGATCCCGAGGACCTTCCGGAGCCGGAGCTCGTTGTGTTTCTCGAAGAGATCGAGGACGTCGAACGCGGGCGATCCGTTCGGTACTTCGAAGAGGCGGCGGAACTCGAGTCGGTGGTTGCGAAGGACATCCAAAACCTGCTCGCCGCGGTCTTCGAGCGGCTCCGCAAGTTCGAGACCGGTGAGCTTGCCGGCACGTGCCGCCAGAGTGAGGCGGGCGATGCGGGTGAGGTCGTGCGTGAGGCAGCGCGTCCAGGTGTGCTTGCTCGGGCGCCGGCCTCGGTCCGGCGCGTCGACGAATTCGAAGGGAACCTCGTCGGCCGCACCGCTGATCTCGAAAGTGTCGGCACGTCGCTCGACGCCGTGGCGAAGAAGAGCGAGCGCCTGGTTGCCGTCACGGGTGCGTACGGGATCGGTCGCAAAGCGCTTGTTCGCCACCTTTGCCACGATGATGCGTTTGCCGCTGCGAAGCAGTTCCCGGGCTACGTGGGAGTCAGCCCCATCCACGGCGGGACGACCGATGAGGAGGACATGCTCCAGGCGATGTGGGAACTCTTCTACGAGGTGGATCCTGCGGCCGATCCGCTGACGGTGGTGGACCCGCTCAAGCGGCAGCGCGATTTGGAGAAGCCCAAGGCGCTGGTGATCGTCGAGGACGCCGCGGTCGAGGAAAGCGACCTGAAAACGGTTGCGAAGCAGATGCGTGATTCGACGCTCATCGTCACGACCAACCAGGAATGGTACGGCGAGGAAGTGGCGCTCGATGGGCTGAGCGAGCTCCAGGACATGCTGACGATATTCCGTACCGGGTACCGGGCTCCGGTGCCGGCCGCCGCCAACGATGCCCTTGCTGCGCTGTTCGTTCGGGTTGGCGGCAGCCCGTTCCTCATCGACGCCCTCGCACTGCGTGCCCACAAGGACCTCGTCAAGAAGGGCGCCGATCGGGCGGCCTTGGTCGACTGGGCGACCGCGCTCGGCGCAGCCGACGAAGAGGAGTTCCGCAAGACACTCGTGCCCGAGGCAGAACGAGCCGCCTTCGATGTCGTGCGTGCCGCCAACACCGTCGTTCCGGTGGACGTGCTCGAGCAGATGCGAGCGAAGAAGTCGGCTATGACCGGCCTGCGCGAAGGTTCACAGCAAGCGGCATCGCCGCGGCTGCGCGTGAATCCCGCACTTGCCGAGGCGGCCGGTACCTCTCAGGACGTCGACGCCCTGCTCGGACCGATGCTGGACGCTGCTCTCGTGTGGGCCGATGCGGCCGGCGACGAGGAGATTTTCGACAATCGCGAGTTCGTCCTCAGGATGCTCGGCTGGGCGACCGAGCAGGGGCGGTGGCCTGATGTGATCCGCCTGGCGCGCAGCACCGAGCGTGCCATGGCAGTAGGCGGCAGGCACGGTGCGTGGCGGCGGGTGCTGCAGGCGGCGCTCGACGCAGCGTGCGCCAGCGAGCCCACGGACCTCGAGACCGAGGCGTGGGCGCTCCATCAGTTGGGCTCGATGGCGTTGTTGCGCGACGAGCTCGACGATGCACGGGAGATGCTGCACGATGCGCTGGAGCGTCGTGAGACGCTCGGTGACAAAGCGGCCGCCGAGGTGACGCGACAGAACCTCGGGCTCATCCCGATGGCGATCGTCTCAGTGGCGACGTTGGTGTTGCTGCTGCTCGGGCTCATGGGGTGGGTTGCGGGTATGGCGTTCGGTGGCGAGTGGGCGCAGACGCCCGACGACGTCCTGCCGCCACCTCCGCCGACGACGACGACGACCGAGCCGACTCAGCCGCCGACGACGGAGCCGACGACAACGACCCAGTCGCCGACGAACCAGCCGCCCTCCCCCGGCATCTTCGCACTGGCCGTCGAGGCGATCCCCTCGCAGGTGGTCGCCGGCTCGACCGTGCAACTGGTCATGACGGTGACCAACACCGGCTCACGTCCGTTGTCGGCTTCACAGCCGACGGTCGAGCCGCCGCTACCGGTGAGCTGCGACGGCGCCCTGGCACTCCAAGGAGAGGGCGATACGGTGCGGTGCACGACGGAAACCGTGGTGTTCGGCGCTCCTGGTGAGGACGTCATGTTCACCGTCAGGTCGGAGGCTGCGGACGACATCGGCAACAACGCGCTCGTCGGCACGATCGGTCAGCGTGCGGATCGTCGAGCCGCTCACCGTGGCGCTCGATGCCACGCCCGATCGGGTGCCTCCCGGCGCGGCCGTCGCATTCACTGTCGAAGGCGCGGCCGCGACGGAGATGTCCATCCTGTCGGTGACGGCAGATGGTGGCGGCCTGGCGGACGTCTCCTCCATCGCAGGTTGCCCGCGACGTCGGTGTTGCCGAAGGTGCGATCTACTCTTGCCCGTTCTCCGGAACGGTCGCCGGCAGCCCCGGCGATAGGGCCACGGTGACGGTGAGCGTCGCCTACGCCCTACCGGATGGCACCCAGCTCGAGGCCTCCGCCGTCGCCGATCTGACCGTGATCGAGCCGGATGCGGCATCGGCGTCGCTGAGTGCGGTCTGGCGGCTCACGTCAGATGTCGACGGCGACGGGGCTCCCGACGCCGGGGACGAAGTGACCTTCGACTACACGATCACGAACGGCGGGGCGGTGACACTCCAGGGGGTAGGGCTCACCCAGTCGCTGTCCGGGACGACGCTCACCCCGGTGGATTCCCTCGAGCCGGGACGGCGGGTCAACCTGTCGAGCGTGCACCGGGTGACGCAGGAGGAGTTCGACGCATGGGTGCTCGTGAACACGGCTACGGCTACGGCGTCGGGTGAGGGCCAATCGGTGTCGGACGATGTGACCATCGATGTTTCCCTTGCGCCGCAAGAGCCGGCGCTGAGTGCGGGTGTGAACGCAGCCATTGCCGGCGGCGACATCACCTTCGACTTCACGTTGACGAACACCGGCAATGTGACGCTGTCGGGCTCCGAACTGAGTGCGGACCGGGCCGGCGGCACCTGTGTCGCCGACAGCCTCGGTCCCGATCAGGCTGCGGCATGCCCCGAAGTCTCGTTCCCGCCGACGCCGGCCGACCTCGCTGCAAGACGCGCCGAGACCGTCGTGACGATGTTCGCCTCAGCCCCGAGAGGCGCCACGGTGAGTGACCAGCAGACCGTCACCGTCACGTTCGGTGTACTCGAAGTTGCCGTCGACTTCACCACCCAGCCCGACGGGGCGCCGATCGAGGCCGGGTTCGCCGATCAGGAGTGGATGATCGCCCCCGGGTCGCCGGAGGCTTCTGCCGTGCCGGCCACAGACGACCGACCCGTCGAGGAGGTCCAGGTGTCTCTCCCGGACGACTGGACGCTGGCAGGTGCGAGTTGCACCGGCATCGCTCCGGTCTCCGGTCCGGCGTTGGCGACGTTCGAGGTGCCGGTCTCTCAGGATGCCGCCACGGTCTGCACCCTCGAGATCGCCGGCGCCGGCGTGATCGAGATCGACCCCAACGTCCTGCGGTTCCCGCCCGACTCATTCACCATCACGAACGTCGGCACGGCGGAGGTGACGGTGCCTCCGTTCGCACCCGACCCGGCGGCGGACTTCAGTGCGGTGGGCTGTGGGACGGTGCTCCAACCAGGCGACACGTGTGCGGTGACCGTGACCGCCAACCCCGGAGCGTCGCTCGGTGTCATCGACTTCATGTTCGTCGATGGGGTGACTGGCGACTCCCGAGTGCTGTTGATCGCCCCTTGAGCTTGCGGTGATTCGTCAGCGGGTGGCGATGGTGACCCAGACCGCTCCGGCGGCGAACACAACCGTCCAGGCGAGGACCAGAGTGCCGAAGGCGATGGCCACACGCTGCCAGTTCCGCCAGGTGCGCCCCGAGGTCGCGAGGTGGACGAGGTATACCAAGGCAGCGGCGCCGGCGACGATGCCGGGCACGGCCACGCCAAACTGGAGCCACTGGAAGACCACAGGCGGGGCCTCGCAGTCACCCTGGCCTGAGTAACCGATACGTGCGCAAGGGTCCAGCAGTCGCCACGCCATGACGCCCCAGCGCAGCAGCCCGGCGGTGATGGCGACGGCGAGTATCCCAGATACGACTCTGGTGCGCTTCCGGGAGCGGGACCGCAGGTCTGGGCCGCCCCACTTCCGCTCTCCGCCATACCGATCGAACCACAGCAGCCGGTGGTCCTTGGTGCGGTTCATGGGTCGAACCTCGTCGGCGTTCGCCAGCGTGTCACCGGCGGGTGTGGCGTCTTCCAAGGCTGCTCCGTCGTGGCGTCAAGGCTCGCACTCTACGCAGTTGCGTCGAGGCGGACCCGGCCCGCTCAGCCCTCACCTTCGGAGTTGTCGCATTCGGCGTGGCCGCAGTAGCACGTCCCCTGCCCCGTGGGGTCTTCGATTCCCATGCGGCACGACGGGCCGCAGTATCTCAGGCCCGGGTCGTCAATGGGGCACGTGCAGGTCTCGTGGGCGCACATCATCGGTGGTCTGGCTCCTCTCGTGCTGCGTCAACGGCCGGCGTGGCGCCGGCACTGCGCAGTCAGCTGCCGACGATCTCCTCGACGTCGGCGCCCGCCGGCGCCTGCACAGCCTGGTGGCGCAGCCAGTCGAGCACCTCGTCACGGAAGTAGCGGAAGTTCTTCCCCCAACGGTAGGCAGGGATCTCGCCGCGCGACACCTTGGAGCGAACCACTTCAGCCGTCGAGCCCAGCATCTCGGCCACCTGCGCAGTGTTGAGCGTCGGCGGGTACTGCTCCTTGTACGCCTCGATGATCCTGTCCAATTCGAGCGGCACGGTTCACCTCTCACACACTCAGCGGCACGGTAGCTAACGATACTCTCGCCCCCGGATGATCTGCAAGGACCACTTGCGATGCCCCTGGGAGGTTGGGTACAGTCCGTGCTCCCGGACAAGGAGTGGGTGTGAGCGTGGGGGACGTGCCCGAGAGCGGTGCTCGGCTGCGCCCGTTGGAACCGCAGCCACCGCCGCGGCGCCGCATCAGCAGCCGGCTCGGGTTGTTGCATGTCATCGCCATCGTTTCGGGCCTGCTTGCCTTCCTCCTGATCCTCTCGTGGATGCGATCCCAGCAAGAGCTCGTCGAGGTGGCGATCGCCACCGACACGATTCGCTCCGGCAACGTCATCGACCCTGCCATGTTCGACTTCATCGAGGTTCCGGCAGCCGGCGGTTTCGACGGTGCGATGGTGTCGCCTGCAGAGGCGCAGCGATTGGTCGGCTCGGTGGCCACACGACAGATCAGTGCAGGCGAGCCGATCCTCGATACGGACGTTCGCCCCATCGACACTCCCGAAGGTCTTCGGGCCATGTCGGTGCCGCTGGACATCAATCGGGCCGTCGGTGGCGACGTGGCGGTTGGCGATCGCGTCGATGTGATCGGCTTCGATGACGTCGGGCCGCACTACATCGCTACCGACATCGCCGTGCTCGACGTCCCGGGCGAGCGCACGTCCGCATTCGCAGCGACGACGAGCTTCGCGATAACGCTTGCGGTAGATGAGTCGCAGGCGCTCGCTATTGCCGCGGCATTGGAGGCAGGCGATGTGCACGTCATCCGCTCGACCGGTGCGCCGGGGGTGACGATCGACCGGCTCGCACCACCGTCGACGATCGCAACCGACGGGGACGGGTGAGCATGGCGACGACCCGTGTCGAACCCGCCGTCTGCTTCGGATCCTCGCAGCGCTCATGGGTGACCACGCTCATCAACTACGTGAGTGATCACGGTGGCATGCGCGTCGATGGGCACCGTCCTCACTCAGGACGACGCTTTGGAGATTGCCTTCGACGTGCTGGTCATCGATGACGTGTCGAGTGTGTTGTCTCCGCGACTGGTCGATCGTCTGCACAGTTCCGGAAGGTTGGTAGTCGGAGTCTTCGACGCCGAACGGAGCGTTCTCGCCCAAGATCGAATGCACGCCGCCGGCGTCGATGCCGTGATCGCATCGGATGCTTCTGCTGCCGAGTTCGTGAGGGTCGTGGGCGAAACCGTTCGGCAGCGGTCCATCGACTGGGAGTTCGCCGATCTCGTCGTCGACATCGACGAGCCGGGCGAGCGACCGCAGCCTGGGCGTCCGTCCGGCCACGACACTCGCTCGGGGCCCAAACCTCGGGGCGGCGTGGTGCTCATTGCCGGCCTCGACGGCGTCACCGAGGTTGCGGTCGGCATAGCCCAGTCGACGGTCGCACGCCGAGCGAGTTCCGTGCTCGTCGACATGGACACGCTCGAGCCGTCCGTTGCGCAGCGGCTCGGCATGCCACTGACTCCGAACATCTTCACGGCGACCGAGCGCCTGCGACTCCGGTCATCACTTTCCGATGCGTTTGCCACGCATCCAGAGGGTTTTGCGGTCATCGCCGGGATACCCAACCCGCGGGAGTGGGAGAACCTCTCCGAGATAGAAGCGGCCGATCTCGTCGTCGAGCTCGCAGCCGCTTTCGACCTCGTGATCGTGAAGATCAATCGCTATCTCGAGGACTTGTCGAGCTTCGCCGGCACGGCGGGTCGGTTCGACGTTGGCCGGCGCCTGGTCGGGCTGGCCGATCACGTCGTCGCCGTCACCAGCCCGAGCCCACTCGGCGGCAGCCGGCTGCTCGCTCTTGCGGGCGATCTGCGTCACCTGACGTCCGCGCCCATCCATGTCGTCGTCAACCAGACTCCGTCCAGCCAGTTCATCCAGGGAGAGATCGGGGAGGAGATCTCCCGGACCCTCTCGCCTGCGTCGCTCACGTTTCTGCCCGCGGACTCCAAAGTGCGCAAAGCGTCGTGGCAAGGGACCGTGGTGCGCTCCGGCGCATTCATGCGCCGGCTCGGCAAGCTCTGCGAGCGCCTTGTCCCGCCGCAGACCGGCCGCACTGTGCCGCCAGACGCCGATCAACCTGCTGCTCCCGCTGTCGAACGGGTGGTCTTGGAGGATCCCTCATGAGTGTCTATGCCGACCTGCGCCGCCGCCTCGCCGAGGAGATCGAGGATCGCAAACTCTCCCCGGACGCCGACGCGGCGACGATCCAGCGACTCGTCGGCGAAACCGTTCAGACCTACCAAACGGCCGCGCACTCAGGCGACGGCCGCCCGTTGCGGGATCCAAATGAGATGGCGCAACGGCTCTGGCACGGTATCGCCGGCTACGGCCCGATCACCGAGCTGCTGGATCGTGCGGATATCGAGGAGATCTTCATCGAGGGAGACCGCATCTCGTACATCGGTGCCTCGGGGAGGCTGGAAGCGCTGCTCGCGCCAACGACCGAGATCGAGAACCGCCAGATCGTCGATCGCATGTTGGCGGGCACGAACCGCCGGCTCGACGCATCTTCGGCAATCCAGCAGGCGCGGGTCCTCGACGGCAAAGCTCGGCTGACTGCGGTCATCCCACCAGTGTCGGATCGTCTGTCGGTGACGCTTCGCAAGTACACCATCGCCGACGAGACACTCGGCACGCTGGTCGACCGCCAGGCGCTGCCGACGAATGCCGCCGCGTTCCTTTGGGCCCTCGCCCAGGTGAGCGCTTCGACGCTGTTCTCAGGGCCGACCGGTGCAGGCAAGACCACTGCGATGAGCGCCTATCTGCGCGCTGTTCCCGACGATATCTGTATCCGGATGGTTGAGGAGGTCCGCGAGCTCCACGTGCCGTTATCGCTGCACTCGTCGTTCTACGAAGCGTCGAGCGTTGCCATGGACGGCGGACGCCGATACTCCTTGCGCGACCTCATCAAGGTGTGCTTGTCCCAGCGCGTCGACCTGTTGTGTGTCGGAGAAGTGCGCGGCGCTGAAGCTTATGAGCTGACTCGAGCCGTGAATGCGGGCTGCGGGTTCACGTGCACGGTGCACGCCAACTCGGCTCGGGAGGCGTTGTCTGCGCTCGTGGAGAACTCGCTCAAGGCAGGGGAGAACATCCCCGAATCCGTCGCCAGACGCAGCTTCGCCAGGGGCATCGACGTTGTCGTCCATCTCGACCGCCGGATCGGCTCGGGTGGTCATGGGCCTTCTCGCAAGGTGGCGGAGATCCTTTCGGTTGCACCGTCGATCGCGGCGGATGACTTCACCACCGAGGCGGTGTTCGCACGTGAATCCCGCGATGCTCCGATGGAGTGGACGGGGACCCTCCCGCAACCGGAAGTAGCGCAGCGAATCGAGGAGATCTTGCCGCACGGGGTCACGGCGAAGGATCTTCTCGTCGGTGAGTGGAGGCCGCACCTGTGAGGCTGTTCGCTGCGCTGCTCGGAGGGGGTGCCGTCTATCTCGTCATTGCCGCCTTTCTCGGCGTTGCACCGAACCTCGAGCTCTCCTCCCGCACCAAGCCGCAGATCTCCAGACGTCAGCTCTGGCTCATTCAGGCCGGCTCCGAGCTGACGCCACGGCAGTTCGTCCTCGGCTCCTTTGCGGCCGGCATCGGGGCGTTCCTCCTCCTTGCCCTCGTGACCCAGAGCGTGCTCATCGCCCTGATCCCTGCCATCGCAGTCGGGCTCCTGCCACGCGCCTCCTACGCCAGAGAACGCCAGAAGCGGATCGTGGAGATCCAGCAAGCGTGGCCGGACGGGATCCGTGACATCCTCGCCCACGTGTCGTCTGGGGCAACGCTGGCGCGAGCGCTCGAGTCGTTGGCCGCGGACGGGCCTGGGTCGTTGCGCCTCGCCTTCGCCCGGTTTCCGCTCCAGGCGCGCATGTTCGGCGTCGTGCCCGCCCTCGAGATCGTCAAGGAGGAACTGGCTGATCCCACCTCGGACAAGGTCATCGAAGTGCTCATCCTCGCCCACGAGTACGGGGGGGACCTCGTGCAAGAGGTGCTGCGCGACCTCATCGATGCGATCACCGATGACCTGCGGGTGCTCGAGGAGATCCGCACTGCCGGGCTGGAGCAGCGCATCGAGGGCTTCCTCGTGGTGGTGGTGCCCTGGGCGGTGCTCGTCTTTCTGGCCACCGTGCCCGCCGACTATCGCGACTTCTACCGAACGAGCACCGGCCAGGTGGTCGTGGTGATCGGCGCCGTGTGGTCGTTCGTCGGTCTCCTCGTCATGCGTCTCATCGCACGCGATCGCGGCGAGGACCGGGTGCTCGGGGGCGGCGCCGTGGCTGCCCGGCACACCGCGGGTGGCGTCCGATGAGCCAGGTCCAAGTTCTCGGCGCGTTGCTCGGAGGGATCGCCGTCGGGGCGGCGATGTGGGTGGTGCTCGACCCCTACCGGCGGTTGGCGCCCCGCCTGCGGCCGTACGCGGCCGTCTCCCGCAGCCGGCTGGCCCGATCGTACGATGTCGGAGGCCAGGCCCTTGCCGTTGCGTGGTCCGGCGAGTCGACAATGCAGCGACTGTTCGGCCCGATTCTCGATGGTGTCGTTGGGTGGTTCTCCCAGCTGATCGGCGCCGGCAACGACGAGCAGCTCGCGCTACGCCTCAGGCATGCCGGGCTGTATCCCGGGATCACGCTCGACGAGCGAGTGCGCGAGTACCGGGTGCGCTCGCTTGGGCGCTCCCTGCTCTTCACCGCTGCGCTCGGCGGCTTCGGTGTGCTGTTCGGCGGTCCCCGGGCGATGGTGTTCATGGGAACGCTCGGCTTCGTGCTCGGCGTCGCCCTGGCCCGCAGCAGGGTGGACTCCGCCATCAAGACGCGCCGGGAGAGGTTGCGCGGCGAGCTCTACACCTTCAATCAGCTCATCGCCATGCGTACTCGCGTCGGTGGCGGAGTCGTAGACGCCCTCCGCCACGCCGTCGACCGCGGCAACGGCGTGTTCGTCGACGAGCTGGCCGAGGTCCTTCGCCTCCAGGCGTCCGGGGTGACGATGACCGAGGCGTTGCGACGAGCAGCTGCGTTCACGGCCGAGCCGGAGGCGCAGCGCACCTACAACGTGCTGGCCACTGCTCAGGATCGGGGCGCCGACCTCGGCGACGCCCTGCTCGACCTGTCCAAAGACTTGCGGGCCCAACGGCGGGACGACCTCCAGCGGCAAGCGGCACAGCGCCGGTTGTGGCTGATCATCCCAATCGTGATCATCCTCGCTCCGGTGCTGCTCTTGTTCATAGGTGCGCCGGTGCCGTCGCTGATCTTCGGGTCGTGAGAGAGAGGACGAGACGACGCCTGTGGTCTCCGCCGCAGGCGAAAAGGGGAGGAGAAGGATGTACATCACGAGACTCTGGCTGACGGTGCAGCTCGCCGGTGACGAGCGCGGCGAGGTGAACACAGCGGCGATTCTGGCGTGGACCGTGCTCGCCGTGGTTGCGATCGCAGGCATCAACATCCTGTTCGATGACCTCGTCACCACCGTGTTCAACGACGTGAAGGAGCGGATCCTCGGTATCGGGGGCTGATGAGCCGCATCCCGCTCCTAGCCGGCGGGGATGAGCGCGGTGAGATCGGCGTCGGCATTCTCCTGGCCGTCACGCTCACGCTCGTGGTCGCCGTCGGCATCGTCAACATCTTCATGTTCCTCTACGGCCAGTCGGTGGTCCGTGCCGCGCTCGATGAGGGCGTGCGGGCGGGCTCGCGGGTCGATGCAGGAGTGGCGGTGTGCCTCGATCGGGCACAGCAGGTGCTGGACGACCTCCTGGCAGGGGAGCTCGGTGACGATGTCGCGGTGGCGTGCGCCCCTGGGGGAACTCCGGGCGAGCTGGTGGCCACCGGCGATGCGACGTTCGACAGTCCCATGCCCGGCGTGCCCTCGTGGACGTTCCGCCTCGAAGCCCGGGCGACCCAAGAGTTGGCGGCCAACCCGTGAAATGGAGACTGCTGCTGCGGCGTGACGAGCGGGGCGAGGCCGCCGTGCTCGAGATGATGTTCGTCATCGGCGTGCTCTTGCTCCCTACGGTCATCGGCCTTGCGCAGATACCGCGGTGGGTCGACGCCCGCTCCACGGCGGAGCTTGCGGCTCAGGAGGCGGCCCGGCAGATGGTGCTGGCCCCGGATGAGGTGTCAGGTCGCGCTGCCGGCGAGGCGATCGCCCGCCAGATCGTGATCAACCACGGCTGGCCGGAATCGGCCTTGCTCGCCGTCGAGTTCAGTGGAGCACTCGTCCGCGGCGGGGAAGTCACGGCCAGCGTCACCGTGGAGTTCCCTGCGATCGTGGTCCCGCCGATCGGTGATGTCGGCGGTGGCATGGCGCGCACCTGGACGCACACGGAGCGAGTCGAGGACTTCCGTGAGTTCTGATGTGGCGTGACGAACGTGGTGCAGTGACGATATGGGGCCTCGGCCTCGTCCTCGTGCTGTTTGGCTTTGCCGGGCTGGCGATCGACACGTGGCGGGTGTTCGCCGAACGCCAAGCCCTCGCCGGCCTCGCCGACTCGGCGTCGATTGCCGGGGCGACGGCGATCGACGTTGCGACGTTTCGCAGCACCGGCGTCGTGCAGCTCGACGAGGCGGCGGCCGAGCAGCGCGCTCTCGACTACTTGGCGGCATACGCGCCCGCGCTCGACGACGACATCACCGCCGCCGTCGGGTTCCCCGCCGGTGGTATCGAGGTCACCCTCGACCGCGATGTCGAGCCAACCCTGATCCGGGTCTTCCTCGGCAACGACCCCATCCACATGCAGGTCACCGCGTATTCGATACCCGGCGAACGATTCGGGCCGTAGGGAGGGGCTGCGGCGGATGACTGACCCGGCTGCAGCGTTCGTCGGACCGGGTTCACTACGGGCGAGACCTCACCGATCGATGTGGCCTCACCATTGGACGTCGAAGCGGCCGGCCTCGAGCTCTTCGACGAGTCGGCTCTTCACTGCGTGGCCGCGCCGAAGGGGATCACCATCATGCCCGAGAGGTCGCTTGGTCGTTCGACATCCGGGCCGACCAGCACGGCGACCTTGTTGCGACCCAGCTTGCCAATGAACCAACCGAGCTGGGCCCGCGCTCGATCCGGTCTGCCAGTTGCGCCGCAACCTGCTCCTCGCTCCGCGTGAGAACCGTTGGTCGATAGCTGCTGCCGGTTGACATCTTCACACCGATCCTGTCGAGTCCAATCCACCGCGTACTCGCTGCCGCGTGATCACGACGAACCTTGCCGCGATGGGGAGCCGGAATCTGTCTCACGCGACCGGCACGATGATGGTTCAACACTATTCACGTGTAAGAGGTGTAAAGATGGTGTACGCTCCCCGTATGGCGCGAACCAACATCGATCTCGACGATGAGCTGCTGGCGCTCATCATGCGGCGCTACGGGGTACACACGAAGACCGAGGCGGTCGACCTCGCCCTGCGTCGGCTTGTAGGCGAGCCGATGACGATCGGCGAGGCCCTCGCGATGCGCGGCGTCGGGGCGATTCGTGAGGTGCCGACGGACACAGGTCCGTGATCCTCGTCGATACCTCCGCCTGGGTGGAGTTCGACAGGGCGACAGGCTCGCCCACAGATGCTGCGCTCACGCACCTCATAGAAGGCGGCGGAACGAATCTCGCAGTCAGCGAACCGATCCTCATGGAAGTGCTCGCCGGGGCGGCCGACGACCGGAGGCACAACGATCTCCGTCGGTTGCTGACCTCGTTCGTATGGCTCCCCGCCGACCCGGTGGCCGACTTCGAGGGCGCCGCCAAGGTCTACCGCAGCTGCCGCACGGCAGGTGTGACACCACGAGGCATGATCGATTGCATGATCGCCGCCATCGCCATCCGCACGGGGTCGCTGCTGCTCGCCGTCGACCGAGACTTCTTCGACATTGCCACGGTCCTGCCGCTTCAACTCGCCGAAGCAGCGCGCTGACGTTCGCGGGAGCGGCTTGCGGCGATGGGTGGGTGTCGCGCCGCCGCAGAGGCCTCTTCCGCCCACAGAACCCGCGTGAGGTGGCAGGATGGAGACGGGGGAGGAAGGAGTCCGGATGCGCAAGGTCATCAAGGCCCTGGTTGTGGTAGCGCTCGTCAATGCGGCTGCAACCACAATCGGCCGCCTGATCTCGAAACAGAACTCGGCGGGCGACGAAGACTCGGCGGACTTCCGCCGCATGGTGATGTTCGGCGGGGAGGAATTCAAGAGCAAGGCCATTGCGCTGCGCTCCGGGGCCGTCACCGTGCGCGGTGGCGGCATCTCTCTCGACCTGCGAGACGCCGGCCTCGATCCAGACGGCGCCGCGCTCGACCTCGACGTGCGCGGCGGTGGGGCCCTCGTGCTCGTGCCCGAGAACTGGATCGTCACGGTGGAGGAAGAGTCGTCCATGGGTGGCGTCGAGACCGACGTGACCCCGCCGGGATCGCTGCCCGCAGGCGCCCCGCATCTGACGGTGCACGCCAGTGCCCGCGGCGGCGGCATCGCCATCAAGACTCGCACCCTCTGAGGCGCAGGCGGTTCACTCACCGCCCGTTGGCGGAGAAGTGCATGGTGTCTGTCAAGGTCTGGAAGTTGCCGCCCCATGCCCAACCGATGCTCGCAAACGACGCAGTGACGGCGTCGCCCGGCTCGATCATGCCGGGGCGGACGTTGGTGCGGTCGAGGTAGGCGGAGGCGAGCTCTGGAAGCACCCGGTGTCCCTTGACGTAGGGGTTCTGGAACGGGTCGACGTCGATGGCCAGCCCGAAGGCGTGCTGGGACCACGCCGTGGCGCCCACCACGGGCCGGCACACGAAGGCCGACGTGTTGTTGCCGTCGCCGGTGGGCGGCAGGTCGAGTTCGTCGTTGCGCACGATCCGCATCTCTTCGATCGGGAAACGAGCGTCGAACAGCGAGGCGAACACCTGTGTGACGTCTTCGGCTACGGCAGCGTTGACGATCAGCTCGCCGGTGTGGGCCAACCCGTCGAAGCCCCAGAACGAGACGGTGACGTAGCTGAGCTCGTCGAGCGTCACCGGGCACGACTCGTCCCAGGTGGAGCGTGCGGCGACATCCGGCGGCACGGAGACGATCGTGGCGACGAACCCGTCCAACGGCGGTGGCAGCAGGTCGACGGTCGGGAAGCGGCGATTCGTCAGCTCCGGCGGGGTCGGTAGCACTTCGCCGAACCCGTCCGCAGCGATGGGAAGTGGGCGGGTGCCGAGCCAGTCGGGCCGGACGAGGCCCGGCTCTGGTGGAGGCTCGGTCATCGTGGTCGTCGGGGGCACCGCCGTCGTCGTTGGAGCAGTGACGGTGGTAGTCGCCTGAGGTGCAGCGATGGTTGCGGGCGCTGCGCCACTGGTGCCGCACGCACCCGCGAGAAGGGTGACGACGACGGCGGTGCCGACGAGTGCGGAGCGGTGCATGGCTATTGGAGTCGTCGATGCCCCTTCCGAGTTCCCCGCTCGTCGCGCTGCCGATCGAGATAATGCTCGCAGACTGCATCCGACACCCGTAGCCTGCGCGCGATGGAGAGCGACTGGGAACCCAAGGCCGAGGAAACCGCCGCCCACGAAGCCTACGAGGAGGCGCTTGCCGAGCTGGAAGCGGCTCAACTCGACGGCGACGCCACCGAGATCCGGCGTCTCGAGCGGAGGCTCGAAGAGGCCAAGAAGCGATGGCGCAAACTGTCTCGCAGCGTGCGCGACCTCGGTGAGAAGAGCCGTCGCGAGCCACGTTGAACTGCTCGGCTCGCCGGTCGGTTCAGATACGCTGAGGAGATGACGTCGGTCGATGCTGCCGGACGGCCCTGGCGGGTGATGGTCGCCCTCACGGTGATGGTGGTCCTCGCCGTCGGCGTTGTCATGGTGTCCTTGCGGTCCACCGCCGACGATGCCGACCCGGGCTCCGAGGCTGCAGCGGCGGTGGCTTCGGCCGTCGAGGGCCGGACCGCGGCAACGCCTCGCCCAGAAGCCGTGCTCTCCGACCTGGACGACGCCCTTGCGGCCTGGGGTGAGTTCGCCGCGTCGGGAGACCTGACAGCCATCGAGCCGTTCTTCGCAGCGACCGGGCCGCAGCGAGCACAGTTGGAGACAGAAGCACCCGCGATTGCCGCAGACCCGGCCGGCCCGCCGCCCTACGTCTTCAACATCGTCGAGTACGGCGGGGCCACCACGGATGGCGACGTAGCTGAGGTGGTGGCCGGCATCACCCTCTCCCGTCCGGGTCAGCCCGAGTCTTCGTTCCGGTGGCGCATCGAGCTGCGCTGGGTCCCTGCCGTAGCCCGCTGGCAACTGTGGACCGTGACGGCGCTCGACTGACACGGGCACAGGCCCCACGGAGCACCGCCCATCTGTAGGGTTGGATGGGAACGGAGGGGGCGATGCGAACCGGCAACATCGTGGTAGTTGGCCTTGGATTGGCGGCGACGGTCGTGGCTGTGATCGCCACTGTTGTGTGGTGGCGGTTGCCGAGCTTCGCCGAAGCGCACGAACCTGCGCCCGCCGAACGCAAGGCCGCAGCGCTCGACGCACTCCGCACCGTGGCGGCGGTCGCAACCGCCGGTGCCGTCGCCGGTCTCCTTGTCGCCGGTGTGGCCGGCCGCCTCGTGATGCGCACCCTGGCGGCGACCTCGGGAGCTTCCGCACAGGGCAGGCTGACTGAGGCAGGAGAAGTGGTTGGCCGGATCTCAGGCGACGGAACGGTCGGCTTCATCATCTTCATCGGCCTCTTCGCAGGACTGTTTGCCGGCTCCGTGTTCGTGCTTCTCCGCCGGTGGCTGCCGGCAACCGCCGGCCCGGCCGGTCTCGTGCTGGGCATCGTGATGCTCGGCACCTTCGGCGTGACGGATCCGCTGTCACCAGACAATGTGGACTTCCGCGTTCTCGAACCCGCGTGGCTCGCCGTCGCCCTGGTAGCGGGGACCGGGCTGCTGACCGGAACCACTTTCACGACGCTCGCCGCCCGGCTGTCCCAGGTCTCGCTGGCTGCGGGACGCCGACGCCTGCTGGCCTACCCCGGCCTCGTGTTCGTGGCGCTGCCGTCACCGTTGCTCGTCGTGGCGGCGCTCTACATCGGCGCCCGGTCCATGTGGCCGAACGGGTCCTCGCAATGGCTCGCCCGCCCCCTCGTGCGGCGGGCTGGTGTCGTCGGCACGGCGCTTCTCGTCGTTGGCGCAGCGGCCACGACCGTCGTGGCGAGCGTGTCGATCCTCAATCCGTGACCGATGCTCGCCACCGGTGCAGGCGAGATCAGCGACCGACGCCCACGTCGGCTGCCGGGGGACAGGTGACGACCTCGCCGGGGAAGATGAGGTCTGGGTCACCCGAGCGAATGGTCTCCCGGTTGGCGTCAACGAGATGCGCCCAATAGGTGGCGAGCTCGGCCTCAGAGGGTGGGCGGCCGAGCACCGACCCGAGGTGATCCTCGGCAATGCCCCACAGGTGGTCGCCGGGCTCGACAGTGCGCCTGGCCGTAGCGTCGAGGAGCACCGTTGCAGGCCCCTCGATTGCGGGGCCGATCGCATCGGCGGCGTTTCGCTCTGGGCCCGGGTCGAGGGCTCCGGCGACGATGGGATGGGGCGAGGCCGCCGGCGTCTCGCCCTCTGAGCCGGCCGGAGTGGGGACGTACCCCGGCTCCGCGTCGTCACCGACGATGACCTGTGTCGTGACCGTGCCCCCTGCCGGAACGGGGACGTAGCGGGGCGCAGGATCGATCTGCACGACAGGGAGCGGATCGGAGGGCTCCGGGCCGGCCGGTTCGGCTGTCGCCGCCATCGCCACTCCGGGTATCGCGAGGGTCGAGAAGGTGAGGCTCACAGCCACGACGCGCTCGGCCACGCGCCGCACGGCAGGGAGGGCAAGCCATTCGACGCTCCGCACGAGCCGCGGAACCCCCGACGCCCGCGCCGCGGTGTAGAGAACCGATGACACTGCGATCCAGTAGGCCAAAACCAAGGCTGCGGCCCGGCCGAGACCGAGCAGCACCCGCTCAACCGTGTGCTCACCCAGCCACACCCAGAGGCGGTGCCACTCGACGGCGAACATCGGCTCGGCGGCCAGTCGGTGGAGCGCCACGATCGCCGCAACCGACCCGCCCACGAGCGCAACCCACGAGGCAATGGCTCCGAGCCGAGAAGTCGTGGGGCGCTCGATGCTGATCACGGCCGCAATCGTACCCCTCATCAGCCATCCTGACAAGTCAGAAAGTAGTGAAAACAACATTGAACAACGTTAAGGAGCCGACGGGTGCACGGACTGCCGAGAGCGGCCTGAGGTGGATTAGCCTCCTAGGCGATGGCTGGACCAGTCGTAGCGCCCGATCAGACGGTTCGCCGCCTTGCGTGGGCGAGCCTCTTCTTCACCGTCGCCGTGATTCTCGGCGGTTCCGTGGTGCGGGCCACCGACTCGGGCGCAGGGTGCGGGGAATCATGGCCGCGGTGTGAAGGCCATCTCCTCCACTTCTCTGCAGAGGGCGCCACGCTCGTCGAGTTCACCCATCGCGCGATGACGGCGTCCCTTGGGGTTGCGCTCGCGTTGCTCGTGGTACTCATCCTGCGCCGCTACCCGAAGGGTCACTCGGTACGGCGGACCTTCGGCTGGGCTCTCGGCTTCTTCTTCGGCGAGGTCATCATCGGGGCCGTGCTCGTCGTGTTCGGCTGGGTCGAGGACGACGCGTCGGTCGGCCGGGTGATTGCCGTCAGCGTCCACCTGGTCAACACGTTCCTCCTGCTCGGTGCGCTTGCGCTGACGGCCCACTTCGCCTCGGGCGGGGGACCCATCGAGTTCGACCGCACCCGGAGACGCGATCAGGCCGTCGTCGCCGGCGTGGTCACGCTCTTGGTGATCGGTGCGAGCGGGGCACTGAATGCGCTCGGCGACACGCTGTTCCCGGCCGACACGGTTCTCGAAGGCATCCGCGCCGAGTTCGGGGCGACGGCGCCATTCCTCTTGCGCCTCCGCACGGTGCATCCCCTCGTCGCGATCGTCGGCGGGGGCATCATCTTCATGCTCGCCCGGTCGCCCGTGCTCGAGGCGTCTGGCCGAGCCGCCCGGCTGGCCCTCTGGGCACAGGCGCTGGTCGGTGTCCAGTTCGTGATGGGCCTCGTCAACATCGCGCTGCTCACTCCCGTTGAGACCCAGGTGTTGCACCTGGCGCTCGCCGATGCACTGTGGCTGGTCTGGGTGCTGTTCGGGGCCGAGATGCTTCGGGTTCGCCAGCAAGCCCGCGAGCCCGTCGGCGACCCGGCGTGAGCGCACCGGGCGTCCGCATCACCGATCCGTTGGCGGCGCCGCACGGCCGCAGCAAGGTACGCGCCTACGTGGAGCTGACGAAGCCGCGCATCATCGAGCTGTTGCTGATCACGACGGTACCGGCGATGGTCGTCGCTGCCCAGGGATGGCCGGGTACCGGTCTCGTCATCGCCACGCTCGTGGGGGGGACGTTGTCTGCCGCAGGCGCCAACGCACTCAACCAGGTGGCCGATCGTGACATCGACGACAAGATGCGGCGTACCAGGCGCCGTCCCGTACCCACCGAGCGCATCCCCCCGCGCAACGCCACGATCTTCGGCATCGTGCTCGGGATCGCCGGCTTCGCCGTTCTATGGGCGACGTCCAACCTGCTCGCCGGCGCACTGTCGACCGCCGGGCTGCTCTTCTATGTCTTCGTCTACACCTTGTACCTCAAGCGGACGTCCGTGCAGAACATCGTGATCGGTGGTGCCGCCGGCGCCGTGCCGCCGCTCGTGGGATGGGCCGCCGTCACCGGCTCGCTTGCGCTGCCGGCGTGGCTGATGTTCGCCATCGTCTTCTACTGGACGCCGCCGCACTTCTGGGCCTTGGCGCTGCGCTACGAGGATGACTACGCAGCCGCGGGCGTCCCGATGCTGCCTGTCGTCGTCGGCGCCAAGCGGACCCTCGACCACATCCTCGTCTACTCGGTGGTGCTGGCCGGGGTGTCGCTCATGCTCGCCACGACGGATGCCGTTGGCGCCGTCTACCTGGCAGCGGCGATCGTGCTTGGCGGCGGCCTCGTCGCCGGCGCAGCCTGGCTGCGCAACCACCCGGACCAGGCCATGCGCTTCTTCGGCTGGTCGAACCTCTACCTCGCCTCGCTCTTCCTGATCATGATGATCGACGCCCTGGCTCGGTGATCTGAGTCCACGCGACGTAGCGGAGAGTCAGCGGGACTCGCCGCACCACCCTACGCCGCCGTGGAGACCGGCTCTGCCAGCCCCCGCCATTCGGTCTCGGCGAGGGTTCGCGTCTCGCTGCAGCCGGCGGCACCGAGCGCGGCGATTAGATTCGCCGGCGATGACTCACGAAGAGCCGGTTCGGATTGCGCTCGTCGGCTACGGCCGGATGGGAGGCTTTCATGGACGGACGCTCGCCGAGGTTCCCGAGGTCGAGATCGTTGCGGTGGCGGACGGGGCTCCCGCGGCGCTTGCGGCGGCCCGCACCGACCTCGGTGACGTCGTCACCGTGTCGTCTGCCGATGAGCTTCTGTCCGTGCCCGGTGCCGAGGCATGGCTGATCGCCACCTCGACCCCGAGCCACCCAGCACTCGTCCGGATGGCGCTCGGCGCCGGCTTGCATGTCCTGTGCGAGAAGCCCCTGGCGCTCGATCCCGCCGAAGGAGAGGCACTTGGCGTGCTCGCCGCCGATGCCGGCTGCATTCTCCAGGTCGGCTTCTGGCGTCGGTTCTCGCCGCCGTGGAGCGTGGCTCGGGACCTGGTACGGCGAGGCGCCATCGGCCGACCCCTGCTGGTGCGGCTGGCGCAATGGGATGCACATCCGCCGCCTCCCCAGTTCTGCGATCCCGCCGTCAGCGGTGGCCTCGCCGTCGATTGCGGCGTCCACGAGTTCGATCTCGTCCCCTGGCTCACCGGGCTCGAGGTCGAGGCGGTGCGCGGGCATCACCTCCCCGTCGTCGACGAGGCGGTCGGCGAGGCCGGCGATGTCGACAACCTGCTCGCCGTGCTCGAACTGACGGGGGGTGCCATGGCGACGGTGGACCTGAGCCGCAACGCTCGATACGGCGACGACGTGCGGACGGAAGTCCTCGGCTCGGACGGCGCCGTGTTCGTCGACATCCTCCCCACCGGCCGAACGAGGCTTGCCGACGCCAACGGGGTGCGGGTCGTGGAAGGCTCCGAGGTCGATGACGCGACGGCGGCCGGCGTCACCGCCCAGGCGCAAGCCTTCGCAGCTTCGGTGCGGGGCGCAGCGGTCGACTACCCCGGAACGTCAGCCAGCACTGCAGCCCTCGGGGTCGCCAGAGCGGTCGAGGCGGCGGCACGCACGCGTGCTGGGGTGCGGATCGGCTGAAACGTGGGCGGTCGGCGCCAAACGGGGGAGGCTCCTGACGCCGGGTAGCCGCTCTGGACGAGAGCGGTGGGGCGGACGACGGCGCCCGCCCCACGTTCGCAATCCCCCCGCTCAGGGAGTGTCTGAGCTGTCAGGGCTGTCGACGCTCTCCGGGGAATCGGGCGTATCGGGGCTGTCCGGCGTCGGCGGGGAGTCAGGGCTGTCGACGCTCTCGGGGGAATCGGGCGTATCGGGGCTGTCCGGCGTCGGCGGGGAGTCATCGTCGTCAGGAGAGTCCGGGCTGTCCGTTGGGTCGACGAGCGCATCGGGAATCGATGCAGCGTCGAGAGGGTCGGTGCCGTAGAGCTTCACCTCGTCGCCGTCGGAGAATCCATCGCCGTCCGTGTCTGCGTTGAACGGGTCCGTGCCAAGCTCGGCTTCCGCTGCGTCTCCCAGACCGTCGCCGTCCGTATCGATGACCTCGGGTTCGTCGGGGCTGTCGAATGGCGATGCGAGGGTGTCGGCGCCCGGAGCCTCCGTGGTTGTCGTCACGGGTGCGAGCGTAGTGTCGGGTGCAGCCGTGATCTCGGTCACGGCTACTCGATCGTCGAGCGAGATCGCTTGCGGCGGATCGGTGGTTTCTGCGGCTGCGATGCCGGCGCCGAGGGCCACGGCCACTGAGACAGTTCCCCCGACGATCTTCCAGTTCCTCGGAAGCGGCACGTTGTTTGTCCTTCCCCCGGCTGCGTGTGTCGATACGATGGCCCGAACTGGGTTAACGGTGCGCTAAGCGAGGCTCAAGCCGTGCGGAGAGCCGCTCGAAGCGATCCAGCGTTCGGCCAACGCAACCCTGCGCTCTGTTTCTCTCCGCCATCGTGATTCCTGGACCCGAAAGGGACCGGTGGCGAGGCCGACGACTGCGGCCGCCACTCTCAATCGGAGCCGAACTGGATCCGTCATGGCGTCGAACACCTCGATCAGCGCCTGCCCGTAGCCGTCGATGACGGAGCGGGCCGGCGAGGCGAGGCTCAGCGTCGACAAGTGGGCGAGCATCACGGCGAGGTCGTCCGCTCTGTTGCCCGAACCGGCGGTGTCGACGTCCACCAGTCCGCTGATCGAGGAACCGTCGATCAGTATCTGACCGGAGTGGAAGTCGCCGTGGACGGGCACAGCTTCGTCGGGTTCGAGCTCCGAGACGGCATCGACGACGGCACCGACGCGCCCGGCCAGCTCGGGAGCGACCGCCGCCAGCAGCGCGCCGTGGGTGGCGGCGTGGGCACACGGGCCTCCAAGGCTGGTGGCCGCGGTGTCCGATGCGGGAAACCGGTCGAGGAGCGACACGAGCGCGGCAGCACCGGGCACGCGTCTGCTCCTGGCCTCGAGTGCCTTGCGAAGCGGCCGACCAGGGATGGCCTCGAGCGCGATGATGCCCATCGCCTCGGACCAGCCGAGGCTGCGCGGCACGCGTACGTGCTCGGCCAAGCTCACATGGCGCTGCTGGAGCCCGGCGACTCGGTCGGGCCGGACGATCTTGAGGTAGATGCGGTGCCGGCGGCCCGTGACCTCGACGACGGCGCGCCGGCCGGCGCGGTACGCCCTCGTCCGTAGCTGCGTCTGGCCGGGCTCGGCGCCGAGCGAGGCGAGCAGCTCGCCGACACGATCTCGATCGACCGCAGAAGCAAGACCGGGAAGGTGGGGATCCAAGGGGAATCGCCAGAGCGCGACCTCGAGGCCGTCGACGGCCATGACCGGTACGCCCTCGGGCAGCGTCCCGCCTGCAGTGGCCACGAGCGTCTCCCTGGTGCGTCGCCCGTCCTCCCACCGCACTCCGGCCGTGTATTGCACGGTGATGGAGCGGTGAGGGATGTAGCGCACCTGCGCCGTACGGATCGACGTGAGGGCGGCGCCAGCCATGTGGACGAGGGCCCCGCACAGATCGTGCCCGTCGGGTCCGAGGAGCACGCCGGCGGCAGGCAGTTCGGAGTCGAACACGGAACCGTCATCGCCGGCCATTGCCCCATGATGCACCACGAGGAGTGTCGACGGGTCAGCCGGTGTGCACCCGACACGTCGTCGCGCCGACGGCAGAAGGGTTGCGACACCTGTTGCCCGTCCGGGTCGATGCAACGCAGCGCGGCCGCAGCGCTCGGATCGGCCGGGGACGAACTCCGGCGCTGCGTGCGGTCTCCAGGTGGATGGCGTGCAGCTCGGTGATGATCGCTTGCGGGTCGGGTACGAGGCCTTCGTCGGTGACGATGCCGATGACGACGTCTCCCGCGTAGCTCAAGATGGAGATGCCCATCCCCAGCCGTCCCGACTGCGGCACCCAGAACATCATCTGCCTGATGCCTTGGCCGGCGATGGTGAGCGGCTGCTGCGGGCCGGGGACATTTGTCAGCACGGCCGATGCCTTGGCACCGAAGAAGCTCACGATGAGCCGCTGCACCTCCGCAACCGTTGCCCCGATGGTCTGGAGGATCGCAAACGAGACGGCCGCCTCTGGGGTGCGCTTGAGGACGTCCATCTCGTCTTTGACGGCGGCGAGCCGCATTGCGTGGTCGTCGATGCCGATCGGCAGCGCAGGGAGCACGAGCCCAAACCGGTTGCCGAGCTCGGGGGCCTCGTCGAGCGGACGGATGTTGACCGGCACCATCGCTCGTACCTCGATACCGTCGTGTCGCCTCGCCGCGGCTGCGCAGGTAGCGGCCGAGCGCCCCGCTGACGTTTGCCACCAACACGTCGTTGACGGTCCCGCCTCCCTTGCGTGCGATGCGCTTCACCTCGTCGAGCGGGATCGGCTCGCTCCACGCCGCCCGCTTGGTGACACCGAGCTCGCCGCGCAGCGGAGTCCTGGTGTCCGGCGACAGGAGCGTCAACCGGGCCAGCGCCGTGGCATATGACGTGCCGGTCTCGGCCAGCTCCATCGCCCGCACCGGATTGCGGAGGAGGTCGAAGCCCTCCTTGAGGGAAGCTGCGGCGAATCGGCCGGCACCGGCTACTGCGCGTGCAGCGGGGTGGAGGAAGCTGCCCGGATGGGGGTCCGGCTGTGACGAATCGGCGTCGGCCCCGCCCGCGTCGCACACCGACAGCAGCACACGCAAGAGGGCGATGCCGTCGGCAATTGCGTGATGCAGTCGGAAGAACATGGCCGACCTGCCCCGGTAATTGTGGATGAGCGTGGCGTGCCACAGCGGCCGGCTGATATCGAGTGGCGTAGCTACGAGACGGTCGACGAGCTCGCGAAACGCCCGCTCGCTCCCGGTGCCGGGAAGCCTCACTTCGTCGATGTGCCGGGCGATCGAGAAGTCTGGGTCGAGCTCCCAGCGGGGTGACCTGAACAGACCCGGTTCGACAACCCGCTGGCGAAAACGAGGGAACGAGAGGAGGCGTTCCTCGAGCACCGATGTCAGCGCATCGCGGCCGAGCGGGCCGTTGAGCACGAAGAACCCTGCGATCACCATCAGATTGGTGGGCGCCTCCATCCGGAGCCACGCTGTGTCGACCGCAGAGAACGGTTCGCTCGTCGTCCTCACGTCCCACCCTCGAGCACTGCGACACCGAACTCGTGCTCGGCGGTGATCGTGCGCAACGTGTCGGCGAGCAGGAATCCGTGAAGCCTGCGACCGATCAGCGGTATCGCGACGCGAAGCGACCCGGTGATGTGGTGCAGGCATCCGTCCCCGCTCGGGCTGAGTGAGATGTCGCCGTGCATGTCCACCGGCAGCCCCTTCGCCGTGACCCGCCACGTCCCTTGCCACGCGCCGGTCACATCGTCGTGGTCGGTCCATGTGTCGTCTTGCTCGACCGTCGTGCGCGGGGTGAGCACCTTGGCGGCGAATGCCGGGACCGTGACCGGGACTTCTCTGCGGTAGTGGATGCGGTACCCGCTGCCTGCCCGCCCACATTCGAGGATCGTGAGCTTGGTGTGGTCGAGCGCCGCCGCACGGCTGGTGATGAATGCCGGATCGGCGAAGCGGGCGAGCACAGCGGCCACCGATGCGGGGTAGTCGTTGCGGACGTCGATATCCACCGGCCCTCCCTCATGCTCCTCTCGAAGAGGATAGGTGATGAGTGCGATCTGCTCTCGTGCCGAAGTTCCTTGCTCGGCCGGGCACGCCGGGCACGGATCATCCATGGACGCCGTCCGGCTCGAACCATGGGGGAAGACGAGGAAAGGCCCATGACTTCATTGACCCGGCCCGCAGGCCGGCCGACGGAGCACAAGACATGTGCGACGTGTGGCCGCAGGTTCGCCTGGCGCCGCAGTTGGGTGGAGTCATGGGGCGACGTGCGCTATTGCTCGGCGTCGTGCCGCCGCTCCCGCCCCGCGCGACCTCGATGTTCAACTCGAAGAGGCGATCTTGGCTCTCCTCCAACGGCGAGCCCGCGGCGCTTCGATCTGTCCCAGCGAAGCGGCGCGGGTGGTCGGTGGCGAGGAGTGGCGCCCGCTGATGGAGCGCAGCCGGCGAGCGGCTCGACGTCTCGTAGCCGCCGGGAGCGTCGAGATCATCCAGCAGGGCAGGGTGGTCGACCCGTCTACGGCACGCGGCCCGATCCGCATCCGACGCACCCGGCGGGGCCGATGAAGCGCATCCGCGTCACCGGTGAGATCGCCGCACCGGCCGCAGAAGTATGGGAGATACTGGTCGACACGCGCCGTTGGCCCGAGTGGGGGCCATCGATTCGCCGGGTCGAGTGCGACCCGCCTCGGATCGCGGCCGGTATCAGGGGCCGCGTCCTCACGGTTGCCGGGCTGTGGTTGCCGTTCGAGATCACCCGTTGCGAAGAGGGACGATCGTGGGACTGGAAGGTTGCGGGGGTGGCTGCGACCGGCCACGAGGTTGCGCCGCTCGCCCCCGGGTCGTGCCGTGTCACGTTCACCGTTCCCCTCCTCGCCGCCCCATACGTCGTGGTGGTGAGGGCCGCGCTCGAGCGGCTGCGGGCCATCGTGGGCTCAGGGGGTTAGTCCGCCCCGGCGTGCGGTACCGTCTGAGGGTGTACGACCTCGTCGGGACCTGGCGCTTGGTGGAGTGGACCGTCACCGTGGGTGATGGTCCCCCGCTGCACCCTTTCGGCGGTGACCCGGACGGTCTGCTCACCTACACGGCAGACGGGCGGATGTGGGCGGCGCTCATGCGCCGCAACCGAGCAGCGCTCGGGACGCGGACGCTTGCGGGTGCCTCACCGGCGCAACGCGCCGAGACGGCTGCCGGCTACCTCAGCTACGCCGGTACCTTCCAGGCCGACGATGAAGGAGTCACCCATCACGTCGAGGTCAGCCTGTTTCCCGACTGGATAGGTGGCGACCAGCGCCGGCTGGTCCGGTGGGTGGAGGCGGCCGGCGGAGTCGTCGAGCTCGAGCTGTCGTCCCCACCCGACACGACGAGCGACGGTCGCGTTGTCGTCAACCGGTTGCGCTGGCGCAAGGTCGATGTCGCGTGACTGCGACGAGCGCGCTCCTTGCGCTTGCGGCGATCTTGGTGGTGGGAGGGGCAGCGCTGATCTTCGCTCGCGACCTCGGCAACGACACCCGTTCGCGAGCTCGTGTCGTGTCCGAGGCTGCCGTGCCGCTGGTCGGCGTCATTGCGCTCGTGTGGTGGTCATGGAGTGCGCTGTAGGGTTCTGGGCGTGGCGCACGACACCGCTCCGATTCGGCCCGAGGAGGCCTTCGACGAGGCTCGTCTCGCCGCCTATATACGAGAGCATCTCCCCGACGTCGTCGGCGATGAGGACATCGTTTTCGATCAGTTTCCCGGCGGCGCCGCCAACCTGACGTACCGGGCCGTCGCAGGAGACGTGGAGCTCGTTGTGCGCAGAGCTCCCCTCGGAGAGGTGGCTCCCGGCAGCCACGACATGGAGCGCGAGTATCGGGTGCTGTCCCGGCTGTGGCGAGCGTATCCGAAGGCTCCGCGTGCCTACGCCTACTGCCCTGATTCCGAGATTCTCGGCAAGCCGTTCTTCGTGATGGAGCGGCGGCGGGGATGGGTGATCCGAGCCGCCTGGCCCCCAGGGTTCGGCGACGACGATGCGGTGCGGCGCCACCTGGCTCGAGAGCTCGTCATCACACTCGCCGAGCTGCACATGGTCGACCCGGCAGCGGTCGGCCTCGATGATCTGGGCCGACCCGATGGATTCGTTCGCCGTCAGATCGACGGGTGGGCGCGGCGCTGGGAGCGGGCGACAACCCGCGAGGTTGCCGCTATGGACGAGGCGATGCGACTGCTCGATCGCGACGTCCCGCAGCCTCATGGCGTTGCGATACTGCACAACGACTACAAGCTCGACAACACCATGGTGTCTGCGTCAGGCGACGTCGTCGCCGTGTTCGATTGGGACATGGCGACGCGAGGCGACCCACTCGTCGACCTCGGCACCCTGCTCGCCTATTGGGCCGACCCGGACGGTCCCACATACCCCGTGTTCGGGGACCAGGCGGTGACTCTCGCACCGTATCTCTCGAAGCCGGAGCTGGTTGCGATCTACGCAGGCCACACGGGGCTCGATGTCGACGACATTCGCTACTACGAGGGCCTTGCGTTGTATCGCATCGCCGTGATCATCGAGCAGATCTATGCCCGGTTCGAGGCGGGACAGACGTCCGACCGCCGTTTCGCTCGTTTCGAGCCGCTCGCCCCGCTCCTCGCCGAGGCAGCCGTCGACGTGCTGAGGGGCTAGGTCAACGGATGCGCTCCGCCGTGGGTCGAGCTCTCTGACCAATACGAAGCACTCCAGGACAACCCGTGGCCGGTTCGGAGGGCACGGGCAATCATCCGCACGGCGCGGATGCTGCTCGCGTGACGCCACGCACACATGTCGAGGGAAGCCTGTGCGCTGCGGTCAACTCACCACCAGCTCGAAGAGGATTGTGGAGGAGTCCTCCAGTTCGACTTCGAAGATGCCGGCGGTGTCCGCCGCAAACGTGACTTCCGCCGGCGTGTCGTGCGTCAGCGTTGCGTAGACGTCGTAGCCGTGGACGTGGAGCCGGTCGGCGTTGTGGCCGGTGACCCGAATCGTCACCGTTTCACCGACGGCGACCTCGGCACGCTCCGGACCGTCGACCGTGCCGTCCGTGCCGACGCTGACCTCGACGATTTCGTCCGGAGCAGCGGTCTCGGCCACACCCGGGACCTCGACTGTTGCCACGTCGGTAACCGGCGATCCGTCGACGGCGTACGGGCTGTGCTCGTTCGTGTTGAGCTCGATCATGATCATGTGGCTTCCCGGATCGAGCGATTCGAGATGAAAGGCGTCGCCGTAGATGCGGGCGACCTTGGTGCCATCGACATAGAGGTGGGCGTGACCCTCACCCGGCACGTGTGCCGTGCTGGCGTGCTCGGGAGCCCAGGTGAAGCCGGTCGTGTCGAAGAACAGGTTCCAACCCGCCTTTGCGTCCTGTTCGACGCGAAGGCCGACGGTCATGTCTCCTGGAGCCTCGACGGCTGGCATGTGCGCATGTTCATGCGACATGTCGACTGCCATGGTCGTATCCGTGGCGGCAGGTGCGGTACCCGCTGCTGATTCGGCAGCGGCCGGGGTCGTCGTTTCGCCACCTCCGCACGCGGCGGCAAAGAGCACCACGGTGGCAAGGAGCGCTGTGGCGCGCAGGGAGTTCTTCATCGTTCACCTCCTGAGGGCACGCGACGAGGGCGCGTGCGAGACCGGTATCTCACGTCAGGATGCGAGGGGAGGCGCGCGTCCCGCCATCGTTGAAACACGCGAGGCCGACGGATAGGCGAGATGAACGATAGGCAGGCAACGTCGTCGCGCCCGCTGCGCAATGTCGGTGCGCAGCGCTGTGCCCCGCGTCGCGCTCGCGAGGTTGGCGATCGCTCGGGCGAGGCCCAAGGTCGATCCGGCAACGATCACCTGTGCCAGGAGGCCAGCCCAGAGCACGGGCTCGCGGAGGATGTCGGCGCTTGCGCCGCCCGCTGCGATGCGTTCGATTGTCTCCTGGACGACGAACAGGCCACATTGAAATGCGAGGAGGTGGCCGAGACGGATACGGCGCACACCGTCTCGGATCTCGGCGATACCGTGCGCAAGCAGAGCAAGGACCGCGATCGGCACAACGATTGCGGCGAGAACGGGGAGGTAGCCGTGGACGTGGAGATGCGTTGCGCCGTCGCTGTGGACGTGGGCTGCGGGTGAGCCGTAGGCGAGGGCGTGTCCGGCGAGAACGCCTCCCACCGCCAGGGTGAGCGTCGTCCAGAGATCGGAAGTGGTTCGTCTCATCGGACGGTAAATGTACGCACTTTTCGTCGGATGGTCACATTGACATTGGTTGAAGGCTCTGTAATGATGTAATGATGAAAGCCACAACCTCTGCTCCCGCAGTCGACCACGCCGAGGTCGCCGCATGGTTCACCGACCAACTTCCGTCCGAGTGGCGAAAGAGCGATCTCGAGGTGACCATCGACGGCGATGAGATTCTCGTCGTCATTGACATCCCCGACGCCGAACTGTCCGGGGATGTTGCAGATGAGGAGCGTGCCGCCGCCCGCCGCGCCAAGATCGCCAACTTCCGCGAAGAGACACGAGGGCGGCGAATGGAGGTTGCCGCTGCGGCGGAGATCCGCTTCCAACGCAAGGTCTCGTGGGGAGTGCGGTGCGGCGAGGTGGGCAGGCTGTTCACTCACCTGTCCGTTCCGGCCATGACGCGGCTGCGCGTGAAGGAGCGCGTTGTGCTCGATACACTCATCGACGCAGGTGTGGCCCGCAGCCGGAGCGAGGCGCTGGCATGGTGTGTCCGGCTCGTCGGGAAGCACCTCGACGACTGGCTCCAGGAGTTGCGGGACGCGATGGTCCATGTCGAGGAAGTCCGCCAGCGCGGCCCGGAGGCCTGATCTCGTTCGATCGCCCTCTTGCGCCGCGGTCGACCCACCGGTACATTCCACGTCGATGCGGAACGTGTGCCTCTTTGCGTATGCCTTTACCGGGCCTCCGGCTCGGGCAGAGGGCGCGCGCTGACACCAGGCCGCACGAACAACCTCACAGCCCGAAGCCCGGATGGCGGCTTCGGGTTTTTTCGTCCCGGGGCCGCCCAGCCCCAGGAGCACCCCCATGAGCACGAGCAACGAGCCAGTCCTCAAGAGTCACCGGCGGCCCGAGGATGTGTCGACGACGATCGTCGAGGTCGGCAACGTCCGGTTTGGTGACGGGTCCTACCCTGTGGTCGCCGGACCTGTAGCCATCGAGAGCGAGGAGCAGATCCTCAGCATCGCCTCCGGTGTCGCCGAGTCGGGTGCCTCACTGGTGCGGGGTGGGACGTTCCGTGCGGAGAACTCCCCGTACACCTTCCGCGGCTTGGGCGACGAGGGCCTCTGGCTGCTCGAGAAGGCGGGTCACGAATCGGGGCTTCCAACGGTCACCGAGGTCAACGAGCCCGGCCATGTCGCCGAGGCAGCCGATCACGTGGACATGCTCGAGGTTGGCCCGGACAACATGCAGAACTTCTCGCTCCTGGCCGACGTGGGCAAAGCGGGGAAGCCGGTGCTGCTGCATCGCGGGCCTTCGGCGACGATCGACGAGTGGCTGATGGCCGCCGAGTACATCCTCGCCGAGGACAACCCCAACGTCGTGCTCTGCGAGCGAGGGAGCCGCACCTTCGATCCCCGCACGACCGACACGATGGACATTTCCGCAGTTCCCGTCGTGCAACGCATCTCGCACCTTCCCGTGATCATCGATCCGGCACCGTCCCGCGGGGGTGAGGATCTCATCGCCCCCCTGGCCCTCGCGGGGCGGTCGGTCGGGGCAGACGGGCTCAGCGTGCTCGTTCATCCCGACCCGGCGTCGTCGCTGGCCGGCAACGGCAGTCAACTCGACCTCGTCGTGTTCGCCAGGCTGATGGACCGTCTCGGCATTCCGTCGCTGCGGGATGAGATCGACCGCATCGATCGCGAGCTCATCAAGCTCATCGGTCGCAGGCTCAGCAGCTCGGTGGAGATCGCACGGATCAAGGCAGTGAAGGGACTGCCGATGAGGTCGCCCGACCGTGAGGAGGAGCTCATCGAGGAGGCTCGGGATGATGCTCGCCGCCTCGGCTTCGACCCCGAGTACGCCGCAGATCTGATGCGCATCGTGCTCGAGCATTCCCGCCGGGCGCAACGCGCGTCGCTCGGCGGCGCCGAGTAGCACGGTGGAGCTCGAGGTTGTCGTCGGCGACGACGGAGTTTCCCGCTGCTGGTGGGGCGACTCGACCGGCGACTACCGGCCGTACCACGATGACGAGTGGGGCCGTCCGGTCGACGACGATCATCAGCTGTTCGAGAAGCTCTGCCTGGAGGGCTTCCAATCGGGCCTGAGCTGGCTCACCATCTTGCGCAAGCGCCCCGACTTCCGCCGCGTGTTCCACGGGTTCGACTACGAGCGGGTGGCCGCGATGGGTGATGCCGACGTGCAAGTGCTGCTCCAGGACGCCACGATCGTTCGCCACCGCCGCAAGATCGAGTCGACCATCAACAACGCACGGAAGGCCATCGACCTCGCCGCAGAGCATGGGTCGCTCGGGGCGTTCTTCTGGCGTTTCGAGCCCGCCGTGGATGCCCCGGTGGGCGCAAGCCAGACCGCGGAGAGCTGGGCCATGGCCAAAGAGCTCAAACAGAGGGGCTTCACGTTCGTTGGGCCGACGACGGCCTATGCCTTCATGCAGGCGATGGGCATCGTCAACGACCACCTCGAGGGATGCACGGCAAGGGAGTCGTGCGAGGCTGCACGCGCTGCGTTCGATCGTCCGGCTTGAGCGGTTCAGCGACCCGCCGCACCGAAGAGGTGGCGGCACCCCTCCAGCCCTTCGACCTTTGTTGGGTGGGTGCCACCACGTTCTTGCCAGCGCGCGGCCGTGAGGCGCATCCGGATCATCCGATCGCGGCGGGCTCCGTCGACGTGGATGTGCTCGCCGTTCGGCTCGTAGCCCAGCGCCGCCGACACGCCAAGCGACGCGGCGTTGTCCCACCATGCCGTCGTCTCGGCTTCGAGCGCTCCGAGTCCTCCGAAAGCAAGATGAAGGACGGCGGCCCGCATCTCCTTGCCGAGGCCCACGCCGCGGACGGCGGGGGAGAGCCACGAGTTGCTGTCGACCACGAGGCGTCGGGCGAAGTCGTCGGCCTCGAGCGCCTGTTGCCCACACAGCCTGCCTTGGTGGAAGACGGAGAACCCGAGGTTCCATGATTCGGGGCGCCATGATCCTTGCGCTCGCCAGTACGCCTGATGCACGGCCGCACCGCGTTGAGCGGCTCTGTCGGCAATCGGAAGCGCGGGCAGGCTCGGATCGAGCTCGCTGTCGTTGGGAAAGATGGCGGCAAGCGCGGCGAGGTCATCCTCGGTGGTCGGCCGTAGGGTGAGGCGCACGGTCTCCAGGCGCAGGTCGGTGATCGGCCAGAAGCGCGACATCGTGTCCTACCGCTCAGGCTTCGCCTCTCGGGTCATCAATTCGCCGACCGCGATCTTCGGGTCCTTGCCTTCGTAGAGCACCTTGCCCACCTGCTCGGCAATCGGCATCTCGACGCCGTAGCGAGCAGCCAGGGCGAGCACGCCGCGGGTCGACTTCACGCCCTCTGCCACCATGTTCATCTCGTTGACGATCTCGTCGAGCTTGCGACCCTGACCGAGGCCGAAGCCCACTCGATGGTTACGCGATTGCGAGCTCATGCACGTAGCGATGAGGTCACCCATCCCGGCGAGACCGGCGAAAGTCATCGGCTCGCCGCCCATGGTGTGGCCGAGCCGGGTGAGCTCGGCGAGCGCCCGGGTGATCAGCGTTGCCAGCGTGTTGTCGCCGAAGCCGAGGCCGTGGGCCATACCGGCGGCGATGGCCATCACGTTCTTGAGGGCTCCCGCCGCCTCGCATCCGACTACGTCCTGGTTGGTGTAGACCCGGAACGTCGGGGTCATGAAGGTCTGCTGGAGCCGCTGGGCGGCGGCTTCGTCTGCCATGGCGATGACCGTTGCCGCAGGCTGGCCCGCCGCAACCTCCTTGGCGAGGTTCGGCCCAGACAACACACCGATCAGCCGCTGCGGATGGTCGGGCAGCACATCGTGTGTGACCTCGGTCATCCGCATGAGCGATTCCTGCTCGATGCCCTTCGACAGGCTGAGGATCGGGACGTCGCTCCCGATCAGTGCCGAGGCCTCGCCGAGAACGGCTCGGTAGCCGTGGGAGGGAACGCCCATCACGACGATGTCGGCATCTCGTAGCGCCTCACCGAGGTCCGAGGTGGCCCGCAACGTCTCGGGGAGTCGAAGTCCCGGGAGGTAGTCCGGGTTCTCGTGCCCCGTGTTGATGGCATTCGCAAGTTCGGCTCTGCGCGCCCACAGGACGGCCGGCCCGTGGCTCGCAGCGATGGCGGCTACGGTCGTTCCCCACGAGCCTGCTCCGATGATCACTACTGGCATTCGCTGCTCCCTCTCATTGTGCCCATCGAGCGTAGGCCTCCTTACCGACGGGCTGCCCAGGCCGACGGGAGAGGAAGTGGGCCGCACGGTCCTTGCTTTTCGGACGTGCCGAGGTGAGGCTGGCGGCGCCTTTCCGAAGGGAGCATGTAACGGTGGGGAACACCACGTACGTCCTCGACACCTGTGTCCTTCTCGCCGACCCCCACGCCGTGATGCGATTCGATGAGCACGATGTCGTGCTCCCACTCGTGGTCGTCGAGGAGCTCGACCGCCAGAAGACCCGCATGGACGAGGTCGGCGCCAACGCCAGATCTGCGATCCGGCTGCTCGAACGTTTGGGTGCCTCAGAGCCGGGAGGGCTGGCCGAGCCGCGGCGGCTCGACGGCGGCGGGACCCTCCGGATCGAGATCAACGGGATCTATTCCTCGCGGCTCCCAGAGGTGCTCGACCCCACAACATCCGATCACCGGATCCTCTCGACCTGCCTCAACCTCGTCGACGACGGTCACTCGGCTGTGCTCGTCACCCGCGACGCCGCGCTGCGTATCAAGGGGGCCCAGCTCGGTGTCTCTGTGGAGGACTACCGGGCCGATACGGTCCAGGTGGACGAGGCCTACTCCGGCGTCTCCGAGCTGAGCGTCGATCACGACACGATCGACCGGCTGTATGCAGAAGGCAAGGTCACCGTGGACTCCGGCGCCCTGCTCGTCAACCAGTACTGCATCCTGCGAGCCGCCGAATCGCACTCCGCGCTCGCCCGGGTCGCCGACGACGGCGACGAGACGACGCTCGTCAAGGTGAACGGCTCACGCCACGCGTTTGGCGTCGAGCCGAAGAACGTCCGCCAAGCCTTTGCGCTCGACCTGCTGATGGACCCTGCCATCCCTGCCGTCTCGCTGATGGGCATGGCGGGAACGGGCAAGACCTTCTTGGCGCTCGCCGCAGCTCTCGAGCAGACGCTGGAGGCGCAGCGGTATCGGCGCATCTCGGTCTATCGCCCGCTCATCGCCGTCGGTCGCCAGGAAGTCGGATTCCTGCCGGGCGACCTCGACGAGAAGCTCGCACCGTGGATGGCCGCCGTATACGACAACTTGTACGCCCTGTTCTCCAACGGGGACGCCTATACGGCTCGTGCAGCCGTCGAAGGGCTGCTCGATCGGGACGTGCTCGAGATGGCAGCGGTCACGTACCTTCGGGGCCGGTCCATCACGGGCGAGATCGTCATCATCGACGAGGCGCAGAACCTCGAGCTCTCGACGCTGAAGGTCATCCTGACCCGGATTGGCGCCGACTCGAAGGTGGTTTTCTGTGGCGACCTGACCCAGGTCGACAACCCGTACATATCGCCGTTCGGCGGTCTCGCTGCCCTCATCGAGAAGTTCAAGGGAAGCTCGCTCTTCGGCCACGTCACACTCGACCGGTCTGTCCGCAGCCCCCTCGCCGAGTTCGCCGCAACGGCTTTGTAGGTATCCGGTACCGAGTACCCGGCACCCGTACTACCTTCACGGCATGGCTTCCGTATTCACGATGATCATCGACGGGGACCTGCCGGCGCGGTTCGTTTGGAAGGACGACCGGTGTGTGGCGTTCCTCTCCATCAACCCGTTGACCGACGGGCATGTCCTCGTCGTGCCCCGTCAAGAGGTCGATCACTGGATCGATGCTGACGGTGCGCTTCTCGCCCATTTGATGCGCGTGTCCCACATCATCGGCGAGGCCCTCCAACAGGCGTACCGACCCGCCAAGGTGGGGATGATGATCGCCGGGTTGGAGGTGCCGCACCTCCACATCCATCTTGCTCCAATCAACGGGCTCAACGACCTCAACTTCGCCAACGCCGACCCCAACCCGGCCCCGGAGCAGCTCGATCGAGCCGCCGACAAGGTGAGGGCGGCGCTGCGCGACCAGGGGCACAGCGAAGTCGACGCCTGACCGTGCCCCGTCGCGCTACGTTGACGGCGTGACCGACGACCTGCCTGCCCAGCCGAGCCGATCGGGCCGATTCGCCGAGGCGGCCGCCACGTCTGCTCGCCTGGTCGGCGCCAGGGTCCGTCTCGCCTTCTCCGGGCGCGGTGACGGGTTCATGCGGCTGGCGAGCACGCACGCCGGCGCCGTTGCCGGCGACACGCTCGTCGCCATGGCGCTCGCCGGCACGCTGTTCTTCTCGGTCCCTTCGACGGAGGCTCGCGAGAATGTCGCGTTGTACCTCCTGCTCACCCTTGCCCCGTTCGCCGTGCTCGGGCCGATGTTGGGCAGGATCTACGAGCGATTCCCCGCCGCGTATCGGGGCGGCCTCGTCTTGAGCTCCGCGTTTCGATTCGGCATCGCATTGGCGATGATGTTCTTCACCGGATCCGTTGTGCTGTTTCCCCTCGCGTTCGGGCTGCTCGTGCTCTCCCGGCTGCATGGCATCAGCCGCAGCAGCGTGCTGCCTGTGATCCTGGACCAACCGCTCGAGCTCGTGGCGACGAACGCCGAACTGGCACGCCTCGGCATGATCGGCACGATCGTCGCCCTACCGTTTGGAGCGCTGTCGATCTGGCTCGACATGCCGTGGATCGCATTGATCGCCGCTGCTCTTGCGTATGTGTGGTCGACGGCTGCCGCCCGCGCCCTGCCGCCCGTCGATCGCACAGCGATGGCGGCCAGTGCCAAGGCTGCTGGGCCGACCGTGAGGACGAGCCCGCGACCGGTTCGCCTCGCCCGTTTTGCCACCGCAGCGGTCCGCTTCTTGAACGGGTTCCTACTGCTGCTCGTGGCGTTTGCCTTTCGCGACGTCGATGCGGGCTTTCTCGACTTCGGTGCGCTGCTGGGGGCGGGCGGACTCGGGTTTCTGTTCGCCGCATTCGTGAGCCCAGCTCTCGAGCGGTACATGTCGGAGGAGCCGATGGTGGTGATGGGACTCGCCGTCGAGGCGGCCGCGGCCTTCATCGCCGCCCAGATCTTCGGGCTACCGGCGGCTGCGGCGCTCGCCGGTGCGGCCGGCTTTGCATGGGGTACCGCCAAGTTCGGCTTCGACGGGCTGCTGCAGGCGAGCGTTGCCGTCGAAGCCCGCGGCAGAGCGTTCACGAACAGCGAGACGATGTTCCAGATCGCTTGGGTGCTCGGTGCGCTGCTGCCCGTGGTGCCGCTCATCCCCGTCGAGCTGGGCCTCACCTCCGCCGGCGTTGCCGCGCTGTGCATCCAGGTGGTGTACGTCTCGGCGACGCTCGTTCCGGTCGCCGCAGCCCGTCGGGAGCAAGCGGTGGCTCGAGCGACGCCCGGCCCCAGCAGGGGTGACGACTTGCTCGACCTGTTCTGAGATCGAGGGCGCAGCGGGTGTCGGGGGCCGTCAGCTGTAGGCCGAGAATCGGTCGGCGTCTTGTTTGGGGAGCTTCACGGTGAGGCGGGTGCCGTCCGCGACGTGATCTTCGGAGAGAACCTCGCCTGCGTCGTGGATCGCCGAGACAACGTCGCCCCGTTCGTACGGGATGACGAGGTCGATCTCGACCGTGGCTCCTTCGAGACGGGCAGCGATCAGCTCGAGCAACTCGGCGACTCCTTCTCCCGTGACGGCCGAAACGGCAGTGCTGCCCTCGTGGATCGACAGGAGACGCTCAACTGATGTTGCGTCGGCGATGTCCGTCTTGTTGACGACGAGCAGCTCATCGAGGGTGCCTGCGCCGATCTCGCGCAGCACGGAGCGCACGGCCTCGATCTGCAAGTCGGGGTTCTCATCGGCGCCGTCGACCACGTGGACGAGAAGGGCGGCCTGGTTCACCTCTTCGAGTGTTGACCGGAATGCCTCGACCAGCTGGTGGGGGAGACGTCGCACGAACCCGACCGTATCCGAGATCAGCAGCGGCCTGCCGTTGGGCATGTCGGTACGGCGCACGGTGGAGTCGAGGGTGGCGAACAGCTGGTCCTCGACGAGCACGCCCGCATCGGTGATCGCGTTGAACAGCGTCGACTTGCCCGCGTTCGTGTAGCCGACCAGCGAGACGAGCGGAAGGTCTGACTCGATGCGCGCCTTGCTGCGCGTCGCTCGTGCCTTTGTTCGGTGCCGTAGCTCGCTCTCCAACTTGGAGACTCGCTCCAGGATGCGCCGCCGGTCGGTCTCCAGCTTCGTTTCCCCGGGGCCCCGGGTCCCGATGCCGCCACCCAGCCGGCTCAACTCGACGCCGCGGCCCCTCAGGCGCGGCAAGCGGTAGCGGTGCTGCGCCAACTCCACCTGCAGCATGCCCTCGCGACTGGTTGCGTGTTGGGCGAAGATGTCCAGGATGAGCGCGACTCGATCGACGACGTCGACCTCGAACAACGTGGCCAGGTTCCGTTGCTGAGCGGGGGTCAACTCGTTGTCGAACACGACGACATCGATGTCCAATGCGGTGAGATCGGCCGCGATCTCCCTGGCCTTGCCCTTGCCGATGAACATCGCCGAGTCGGGACGGTCCCGCCGTACGAGCGTCGCTTCTACCGGGTCGGAACCGGCCGTGTCGGTGAGCAGACCCAACTCGTGGAGGCTGGCCTCCGCGGCCGAGACGGACTCGCTTCGCATGACGACACCCACGAGGTAGGCGCGCTGGCGTATGACCTCGAGGTCGGTGACGGTGGCTGTGAGGCGGCGGCGCTGGCGCCCTTCGCCGCGCGAGTCGGTCATGGCATCATGAAAGCACGTTGTTGCGCCCAGTCCACTCGCCGCGGAGGCGGTCGGGTTGGTAAGTTGGGGCTGAGAGCAACGGAGGGAGATCCATGCGCACGACCGTGGCGCACGTGCTCGCCGCCAAAGGCAGAGAAGTGTGGTCGGTTGCCCCCGATGCGACCGTGTACCAGGCGCTCGAGGTGATGGCCGACAAGGGCGTCGGCGCCCTCGTCGTGATCGAGGGAGAGCGGCTGGTCGGCATCGTCTCCGAGCGCGACTACGCCCGAAAGGTGATTCTGCTCGAACGGGGATCGCGTGAAACGCCGGTCAGTGAGATCATGACGGCGAATGTCCACACGGTCGGCTCGGACAGCTCGGTGGCAGATTGCATGACGCTGATGACAGAACGGCGCATCCGCCATCTTCCCGTCTTGGAAGGCGAGAGAGTGGCTGGTGTCATTTCCATCGGCGACATCGTCAAGGCCGTTATCCAAGATCAACGGTTTCTCATCGAGCAGCTCGAGAATTACATCACGTCCTGAGCGCTTCGCGCCGCCGGTCGATGGAACGGCTCAGGCGCCGCGCGCAGCCATGATCGCAGCGTCGTATGGCTCGATCATGATGCACTCCCCAGGGCACTCCGTCGCCGCCTCCACGACGTCTGCGATCTGGGAATCCGGCACCCTGGCGACGCCGCGTGAGCCCTCGGGGCCGTGGCCATCGCCTTCTGCCCCGTCGAAGATGATCGTCGAGCCGAAATGGGAGCTCTCCTCCTTCACGACCCACAGACCATCGTCTCGGCCCAAGAACACGTCGGGCGCAATCTCTTCGCAGATACCGTCGCCGGTGCAGAGATCCTGGTCGATCCACACCATCAGTTTTGTTTCAGCCATTGCTTCCTTCTTGCGACTGGTCACAAACTACCCGTCTCCAGACGCTGCACCAACGTTCGGGTGTACTGTCACCCCCGGAGGCGTCAGGATGCCTGGTGGGTCCCGCGGTCTTCAAAACCGTTGAGGGTGCGAGAGTGCCCTGGCGGGTTCGATTCCCGTCCGCCTCCGCGATCCGACCGTCCCTGCTCGGGACGGTCGGTTGCTTTGGGTTCGGGAAGCTGTGTTCTTGGCCTGCGGGTGGTTGCGTTGTGCTTTTCGGTGGGCTGATTTGGCCCGGCTCGGCACAATCCAGCGGCCGTCGCCGCACGGCGCGAGAGAGGGATCCGGCCCGGGCGACGCGGGACCCGTCGCGCAGCCAGGGCACAAACGGCGCGTGTGCCAGAGGCCTACCGCGATCCAGCACCGAGCGGCCCAGCGACGGTCCGCCGAACGGACCGTCGGTCGAGACACCCCCGGCCTCGCTGAGTATCCACCGCTCCGTCACCTTCGACATATCGGTGCGGTAGTGCAGATTGCATCTCGTATGGATGACAGTCAAGGGGGTTTCTGCTGGGCGCAGTGGAGGCGCGTTGAAGCTGCCGGCGGGTTGCTGGTGGTGATTCCGGGTGGCGCTTGGTGGACACGACAGGGATGAGCCACTCACCGGTGGTGGGGGCACGCTCGTATGAGGTCACACCGTCGCCGTCCGGCACTGTGAGGGTGGCCGGGGTCGACAGGTCATTCGTTGCACAACCCGCAGGGTGTGAGCCGGTTCGATCGGGCCAGGCCCCGACCGGGAACGGTTCAGGCGGGTCTGGGCAGGTGTTTGAAGACTTCGCGGGCGACGTAGCGTTTCAGGATGCGGGCGATCTCGCCCGTGGTGTTGCCTTCCTTGAGGCGCCGGGCCACGTAGTTGCGGGTGGGTTGGTGGTGTTTCATGCGGGTGAGCACGATGTGATAGAGCGCCGAGTTGGCTTGCCGGTTCCCGCCCCGGTTCAACCGGTGCCGGACCGTCTTACCCGAGCTGGCGGGGATAGGGGCCACTCCGCACAAGTGGGCGAAGGCGGCCTCGGAGCGGATCCGTTGCGGGTTGTCCCCGACCGCAACCAGCAGCTTGGCTGCAGTGGTGTATCCAACTCCGTAGACCTCGAGCAGACCAGGCGCCGTTGCTCGGATCAAGGGTCGCAACATCCGATTGATGCTCTTAGTCTCTTCCCGCAGGTATTGCACTCGTCGCCCCAGGGTGCGGATCGCTACCAAGGTGATGTGCCGCACCTGATCCGGGTCGCTGCCGCGGGGTTTCAACGCCGCTGCCGTGTTCGTCAACCCGATGGCGGTGAGTCCGGTGAACTTGGCCCGGGTCTGCGGCGACGCGGTGAACACCACGTGGCGGAGCTGGTTCAACGTTTCGATGCGAGTGTCGATGGCGGAGCGGCGAGCGATCATCAACACCCGGATCGCTTCCACGTTCCCGTCCCGGGTCTTCGGCAACCCCGACGCCTGACCAGACAACGCTGCTCGGGCTGCGGCCACTGCGTCGACAGGATCCGACTTGCCTTTGCGATGCCGGGTTTGGCGGTTGGGGCGGTCGACCTCGACGACGTCGATGCCGGCCCTCGCCAGATACCGGGCGACACCGACCCCGTACGAGCCGGTGCCCTCGACGCCGACCAGGGTGAGCTCACCATGCGATGCGAGCCACGACACCAGTTGGCGGTATCCCTTGATGGTGGTCGGGAACGACTCGACACCGAGCACACCCCCGACATGGTTCACCACGGCGGCTACGTGCACCTCGGCGTGGGTGTCGACACCGCCGATGACCGCATCCGGGTTGGTTCCTACGATGGTCACTGCCATCCCTCCTCACTCGACGGATAGGGGTGGCACGCACTTGCCGGGAGGGTGGACGCAGAGACCGCTGAGCCTGGCGCTAACAGGCCCGGTCGTTGTCTCCCGCCCGACCGGTGAGTGCCGTCCCCGGGGCCAGCCGGCGAGTCATTCGAAAGACAACCCTGTGGGCGTCAGCCGGTTCGTGAGCCAAGCCGAACCCCGGGAACCTGACCAACCGTAGAACCCGGCAGAGGGTGACCGCCATCGCCCACGATCAGCGCACCCCTACACCCTCCCTGCCGGTTCTGCTCGGCCACCTGGGCTGTCGGCGTGAACATTCTGCGTGGGTCAAGTCTGTGCACCGTCGCTCCGGTCCTGCGGTAGCGGACCGTCCCGTCTGGTGGGATCAGCCGGCGCTGTTCGGCGGTGCGTTGGCGGACGAGGCAGGCGAGTCGTTCGTCGTAGGGCCTGCGAATACGTCAGTCTGCTTGACTGGCCGGAAGCCGACGCTCGGGTAGAGGCGGCTCGACGCTGGGTTGCTCAGCTCGAAGCAGATCTTGATCCGCTTGGCGCCGGCCTCGGACAATTGCTCGATTCCCGCCGTCAGGAGATGGCGGGCGAGCCCGCGTCGCTGATGATCGTCCTCGGTGCGCATCGGTTCGACCATTCCCGTCGACGTTACCGGATCGAACCAGAACAGTCCGTATGCAGCTACATCGTCGTTGTGGTCCAGGACGACAAGATCAAGGTCGGGCCGGTACAGCGTGGTCTGGAGCAGCCGTTGCTCGACGACCGCTCCGTTGCGCTCGATCAGGTGGTGTGGACGCGGCTTCGTGTCGAGTCGACACCCCATCCGGTAATCCGCTGGCAGCGGGCTGATCTCGGGTCGGGAATCGATGTCCATCCAGGTTTCCGCCCACCCGGTTTCTTCGATCTCGAAGCCACGTCCTGACAGCGCCTCGCGGAGAAGGTGATCGGCGCGGTCGACTTCGAGTTGTACCGTGCCGAAACCAGAGGCGCGAGCGTGGTCGAGTCCGCGTTCGACGACCTTCGAGACCAGTTCCGGTGTGGCAGCCGGCAGGATGATCGGATCCAGTTGAACCCCGTAGCTCCACTCGGTCGTGATCACGGCGGCCTCCGGGCGACCGATGTCGTCGAACCAGAAGAGTTGCGGGAAGGAGTCGATCCCGCGCGGACCTTGGGCCCACCACCACTGCAGATCGGCTGCTTCGTATAACCCATCCGTCGGGTGTGCGGCCCGGCCGCGCTGCAGGAGGGTTGTGACTGTTGCTAGAGCGTCGACACCGACGCAAAGCTGTTCGTGCAGTGCGAGCATTCTCCCGAGCCTACGCCGTCGGGCGCTCGGCCATTCACCCGGTTTGACTCACCGACGAGCGGGAGGCCCCCGCCCGCTCATCGCATCACTTCGGCGCTCGGTTGGAAGGGCTTCCGCGAGACCGTCAATCACACGATAGGTACAGTTATTGGCTGCTACATGGCGGAGCCAGGCTGGCTTGACGACATCGAGATCGAGGTTGTTGAGGCGGCGCTCAGCTTGCCGGGTCTGGATCAAACGCAGCCCTGAGTGCGTCGATCTGGCTGCGGTGGAAGTCCTGTACAACCGGGGCGCTGAGCGCCGCCTCGAAGCCGTGGTAGCCGCCTTCGACGACCTTCAGTTCACAGGGCACGCCAGCCTCCTGCAGGCGTCGGGCGTACTCGACGTCTTCGTCGTGAAACAGGTCCAGCGTGCCGACTCCGATCCACGCCGGCGGTAGGCCGGACAGGTCTTCGGCGCGGGATGGTGCAGCGTGTGGGTGCACGTCGTCACCCGTGGCACCAGCCAGGTATGAGGACCAGCCGAAGCGGTTGCAGGTCTGGTTCCACAGCTTGACCGGCATGTCGTCCAGGTCTGTTCGCTGGGCGGTGCGGTCGTCGATCATCGGGTAGATCAGCATTTGGAAGACTGGTTTGACGTCCATCTCATCTCGAGCTCGAAGAGCTAGTCCTGCTGCCAGGCCGCCACCTGCGCTCCCGCCACCGATGGCGATGCGGCTGGGGTCGACATCGGGTTGATCGGCCAACCACGCCAGCGCTGCGGCACAGTCGTCCATCGCTGCCGGGAAAGGGTGCTTGGGGGCAAGGCGGTATTCGACGAAGGCCATCGCCATATCAACGTGGGGTGTGTACCGCTTCTGGGTCAGCGAGAACTCCGAGACGGCGGTCCCGAGCACCATGCCGCCGGCGTGTATCCACAGCAGCGCCGGAGCAGGCTTGCGTCCTGACGGCGCACCGACGAAGTAGACATCGGCGGTTTCGCTGACCGACACCTTGCGTGCCTTTGGACTGATGAAGCGCTTCTGGAGCGCCTCCATGGCGCGGAAGAAGGGCAGCGTTCGGGGAAGGCCGAGGGAGGGCGGATAGAACCGTGCCTTGGTCAGCTCGGGGTGGTAGGTCGCCATGGTGGGATGCTACCGGTCAGTTTTCGGACGATGCCCGACACGAAGGTCGAGTAGTCGGGGCGACCCCCGGCAAACCGACGAGCCGTCCCTTCCGGATCGAACGGATTGGCAACCATCGACCCCAACGTACACGCCGTGCCTTCCACCCTCCCGTTGTCCACGCCGGTCACCAGATACCGAGCGAGATCGCTCACGTCCACTAACCGCCCTATCAGGCACTTATGCGCTCGGGTGCCTCACTGCGGTCGGTAGATGTCGCGGCGGTGCCCGACTCGGAGAACGATGACTTCTCGCTGATCGTCGTCGATGCGGTAGAGGATGCGGTAGGTGCCGCGTCGGGCACTCCAGACGCCCTCCAGTTCGTTGCGGAGCGCCGCGCCTACTCGTCGTGGGTTGTCGAGCAGCGGACCCGTGATGAAATCGATGACGGCAAACGCCACGGCTTCGGGGAGTGTTTCGCGGATCGCCCGCGCTGCTGGCGCGGTCACCACGATCTCGTACCGGGATTCGGTCACCGGGGCCGAAGCGCTCTGACGGCATCGACCCCGCGCACCACGTCGCCCTCAAGATAGGCGCGATGAGCTTCGACGAGCTCAGCCACCGCATCAGAATCGCCGAGCACCGCAAGGGTTTCTTCCAGCGATTCCAGGTCTTCTGGGCTGATCAGTACGGCGGCCGGGGTCCCGTTCTTGGTCACAACGACACGCTCGTGGTGCGCTTGGACACGCTCGATGAACTCTGAGAAGCGGTCACGCACCGTCCGCAACGATTCACTTGACATGGCCACAATTGTGCCACACCTTGTCGTTGTTGGGAAGACCCACGCCGATCACCAGGTATGCATCCATAACGAGCGCGTCCTCAAACCACGCAGATCGGCACGTCGTGCTCGGGTGGTGTCCCCACCAAGAGGCTATCTTCTCGGGTGGTATCGGATATCCTGCAGGTATGACGAAGCGATTGATCGACGTAGACGACGACAAGCTCGAAACGGTCAAGATGTTGCTGGGGACCGCAACGCTCAAGGCAACGGTCAACGCTGCGCTGGACGAAGTCCTGGCGCTGGATCAGCGGCGACAGGCGCTGCTGGCCGAACGCGGCGTCGACCTCAGCGAACTCGCAGACCCCGACGGCCGCCGCGCGGCATGGCGTTGAAGCCCTACTACCTCGGCGACACTTCAGCTCTCGCCCGCCTCACGCATCCTGCTGTGGCGCCTCGCCTGGCGCCGCTCCTCGAGAGCGGGTTGGTCGCCCGGTGCACACCAACCGATCTTGAGGCCGGCTACTCGTCACCCAGCCCCCAGGCGCATCGCGCCATGCGCCAGTTCCGGGCTGCGTGGCCGCTGGTTGCGATGGACCAACGCGTGCTGGATCGTGCGGTCGCGGTCCAGGATGCGCTTGCCGACCGCAGCCAACAAGGTGGCGCCAAGATCGCCGATCTGCTCATCGCCGCCGCCGCTGAAGCAGCCGAGTTGGTCGTGCTCCACTACGACCACGACTTTGACCTCATCGCCGGCGCGACGGGCCAAGCCGTTGAGTGGATCGTGCCAGCCGGAAGCGTCCCCTGATGCACCAGATCGCCCTGTGTCACTCCTCCGGCCGGCCACGCCGATCACCAGATCCCGACTAGGAACGCCCACCCCGCTAACCAGCGCCGAGCGGCACTGATGCGCTCGGGTCTGGAACACTCGCGGTGGCCAAGCGATTCTCGAACTGCGCTCGATCTGCCGGTTCCAGAGCGGGTCTGAGGTCGATGCGGCGCCGCGACGACCGAGCACTGAGTTGGCAGCCCAATCCTTCTTCGCTGCGGACACGTCGACGCATCGACGGACCCGATTCGGACGAGGACGCGACGCTCGGCTCGGAGGCGTCGAGCCGATTGCTCGGCTGATCGACGTCGACCTGTCCTGATGACCCGGCAGTCATCCGAGGCGAACGTTCGTCCGAATACACGGGCGAACGATCTCGCACTGCGGCCGCTCGCCTCGGTCTGGCCCACGTCGCCGGATCGCGGGCGCACACTTCGTTCGTTCGGCCGCCAACTCGACCGAGCGCACAGCCAGGCGTACGCAGCATCAGCCGGCGATCAGCGGTGGGTGGGGGGGCAGCCACAACCTTCAGTCCGCCGCAGCGCCGAGCCGCACGTAGTGGCACGTGCGAGTGCTGCAACCAGTATCGCTGCGGGGACTCAGTCGAGGGTCCCGGCCGGGGCGATCCACTCTGTTGGCTGGTTGGTCACGGCGGCGATGCGGTCGTAGTCGCTGTCGTAGTGAAGGACCGAGAGTCCGGTGGCCTCTGCAGCAGCGGCGATCACCAGATCCACCGGCTTCGCTCCGCGATGCTGCCCGGTCCGAGCCAGCCCCCCGGCGACCTGAACCGCTCGGTCCATCACCGACGCATCGATCGGGGCGATGGGTAACGCCAAACGTTCCTCGATGATGTCAGCCACGGCCCGGGCCCGGGACCCGTAGACGACTTCGAGATCGATCAGCCGGCACGTCCACATTTGCCCGTTGCGTGCCAGCTCCTCGAGCCGTGTTCCGACCTTGTCCTGGTGGGCCCGTCCCAGAACTGACGTGTCTACGAGGTAGTGGGTGTCAGCCATGGGTGCCCGTGCGGGGGCGCCGCGCCTCGTTGAGGGCGTCGATGTCGAGCGCGCCAGGCTTGCGGAGACGGGCCACGTGCAGCAATGCTGTGTCCTGATCGACCAGGCGCTTCAGGGCAGCTTCGACCGTTGCCCGGATTGTGTCGGTGCCGGCCACGGTGCGGGCGCGGGCGAGGAGTTCATCATCGATTTCAACGAGTCGCTTGGTCATGCCTGCAGTATATCCGATGAGGCCCTTGAGATATACCGCTTTGTCCCGTCGGCCGCCCAGCAACAGATATCGGATCCGTGTGGAGAGTGGCGGTGTCTCGTGGCAGAACAGTCCGGGTTCGGGTGGCGAGAAGTACATCATCGCCGTGCTCTCACCGATCGAAGGGGACGACTTCGTTGCAGTGACACTGACCGCAGGCCCCGCCGAATGAAGCGCACGCGATGACACCCTCCCGGGACACCTGGCGGTCGTGCACAGAGGACCGGCGACCTTGGTCCCAACTTCGGGCGAGTATGGGATATCCTTCGGCCACCGCCTTCTGGGAGTGTCATGGCCGCGGGCCGCGATTTCGGAGAACTCATCAATGAGCGCCGGCTGGCGCTCGGCTACTCGCTCGGTCAGCTGGCCAACCGGGTGCGCTCTACCGCCTCGGAGGTCCGCGCCTGGGAGCGTGGGCAGCGTGCACCGAGTGACGAGGTCGTCAGCCGCCTGGCCACGGAGCTCGATCTCGACCCTGATGATCTCGTAGTTGCGGCACACCGCCTCGACGACGACCACAGCCAGGATCAGGAGAAGGCGCAGCAGGACGCCGATGCCACTGCCGAGGCCACCGCGGCGGTGATGGGACCCGTGTTCTCCGACGCCGCTGACACTGCCATCGACGCCGGGCCCGACGAAGAGGATCAGCCCGGCGTCCCCGATCCCGAGCCCGCCTTTGACGGTGACCCGGATGAATCGGATGGCGAGGAGTCGACGCCAGACAGCGAGGAGCCGGCAGCAGCGCCCGTGGCGGCCGGGGCCGACGCCGAAAGCCCAGCGGCTTCGCCCAGCGGGGGAGACGAACCCCCGGCCGGAGGTGGCGACGTGACGACCGATGAAGACACGAAGCTCGCCGATCTCCCGACCGAAGCGGTGCCCATCGTGGCGGCGCCCGTTGCCGTCGAAGGTGCTGCCGTCGCCGTGGACGAGGTCGTCGCAGTGCAGGCTCCATCCCGCCCGATTCCCGAGCAGCCTGCGCCGGCGACGAAGCCAGGACCGCTCGATCCCATCACGTCGTTCCTCCGTGTGCTCTTCGATCCCGACCGCCGCTACCTCTTCTGGGCGCGAACCGTACTCATGCTCGTGGTGTTCATCATCTTCTTTCGGGTGTTGGCGTGGGCCGTACCCGCGTTCTTCGACACGCTTGGCGAGATCCTCGACACGATCGAATCGACCACAACCGACACCACGTTGCCTGGCGGGTGATCAAGGAATACTGCATCGTGCCGTTTGCGGCACGCCTGGTTTCGGTTTCTGAAGGGAACTGCATCGTGCCGCTTGCGGCACGCCTGGTCAGATGGCCCGCAGCAGAAGCCCGCATGCCGCAAAGGCGGACAGCGTCAAGATGCCGATCCGCATGGCCGGGGCTGCGACCTTGTCCGCAACGACAACGCTCATTGCATAGCCGGCAAGCATGGCCGGGAGCAACGCGATGGCGATCCTCACGTCCGCCGCCGCGATGAGGCCGCTGAGGAACCGGCCGGCGAGCGTGATCAGCAGGCCGATCGTGAACACCATGCTCAGGCTCGCCCGGATCGTAGGGCCCGACTCGTCCTGGTAGAGGAGTGCCATCGGCGGCCCGCCAATCGAGGCGACCATGCTCGCCGTGCCGGCAAAGGCTCCAACCAGCACGTCTCGGACCGGTGTTCGCACCACCGTGATCCCAGTGGCCCGGATAGCGACGCCAGAAAGTACGACCGCGGCGATCACGACGTCGAGCGTTCGCTGCGTAGCGAGGGCGAGGAGAAGCAGTCCGGCCGCGGCCCCGGGCGCTCGCCCAACCAGCACCCACGTGACGCCACGCAGGTCGGCATGAGTGCGTTCCCGCCAGCTCATCATCACGGTCAGCGGCAGGGCCATCAGAAGCTGAGGCACCGGCGCCAGCACTGGGTTCACGAGCGACAAGACCGGCACCGAGAGGACTCCAAAGCCGATTCCGACGACACCTTGCGCCAAGGCACCGAGGAAGGTCACGACGAGCGCGATCGCCACTTCGCTCGTGCCGACGGGCATGAGCTCAGCGCCCGGCGGCTGCAGCGACCCGAGCCGCCACTGTCTGGTGGACGGCGGGATCGAGCGCATCCGGCAGCAACTCCCCGTCCGAGGCGAGCATGGCGAGCGTCTCGGCTGCGGTTCTCTTCATCTCACTCGTGATACGCGCCACCTTCGCATCGAGCGCACCGCGCACCAAGCCCGGATAGGCCAGCACGTTGTTGACGATCGAGCCGTCCGTGGCGAGCGCAGCCCCTGCCGCGAGCGCAGTCGTGCGTTCGATCTCCGGCGCAGGATTGGACAGCGCCATGATCATCTGGCCCGGCCGCACCCATTCCGGTCTCATCAGGTTCGGTTTGCCGGTCGTCATGACCAGGATGTCTGCCTGCGCCATGACCCTGCGCATTGCGTCCTCGCCTCCGGAGGTCGCCGAAACCGGGGCATCCCCGGCAAGGGCATTGAAGCGCCGTACGGCCTGCTCCTGCGGGTCGTAGGCCACGACATGCGCAAAAGGGAACCGGGTGGCGAGCAGTGCGATTGCTGAGCCGGCAGCTCCAAGGCCGACCTGCCCAAACGTGAGTTTCTGCACCGTCCTTCCGCACAGCTCGGCTGCACGCAGCGCAGCCGCAAGCAGAACAACGGCCGTCCCGTGCTGGTCATCGTGGAACACCGGGATTTCGAGCTCCGCGTCGAGGGTTTCCTCGATCTCGTAGATCCCTGGCGAGGCGATGTCTTCGAGGTGGATGCAGCCGAACCCGGGGGCGATGTTCCGGACGGTTGCGATGATTTCGGCGGGGTCTTGGGTCGCCAGGACGATGGGGACGGCATTGAGCCCGGCGAACATGGCGTAGAAGAGCGCCTTGCCTTCCATCACGGGCAGCGAAGCGTGCGGTCCCACATTGCCCAACCCGAGCACCCTGCTGCCGTCGGTCACCACCGCAACAGTTTGGCTGCGCCACGTGTACACATCGACGAGGCTCCGGTCTGCGGCGATCGCAGCGGACACCCGTGCGACCCCTGGGGTGTAGACCACCCTCATGTCCTGGAGGTTGCGTACCTCGACGGCGGGAATCACGCGCAACTTGCCGCCTTGGTGGGCGCTGAAGACGCGGTCGACCGGCTCGGCGACCATCTCGACCCCTTCGACGGCAGCGATGGCTGCCGTGATGGCGCCAATCGACTCGTCAGACGGGGCAATCACGGTGATCTCGCGGATGTTGAAGTCGGGGTGGATCTGGAGTGTCTCGATCTCGCCGACGTGGGCGTCGTGCCGGGCTACCGCATCGAGCAGCCGGGACAGCGTCCCGGCCTTCCTTGCGGTCTTGACGCGATAGACCTGGTCACGTTCGATCATCCGTTACCTCGCAGGGCCAAACGCCAAGTATGGCAGTGCGGAGTGGTCGTATCGTTCGCTGCTGTCGGGCCTTTGGACTGCGGGTAGCGGACGGTCGGCGCTACCTTCTCGATTCATGCGCAATCCCCGCGCGATCGGCGTCATCATCGCTCTCTCGATCACCGCCACTGCGTGCGGTGGCGGGGGATCGGCCGGCACGTTCCCCGACGGGGCCTTCGCCGTCAGGGCGTCTTCGGACATCGGCCTCGGCAACGAGCGTCTCCTCGTCGGGATCGGCGACGAGACCGGTGCGCGGCTCGGGAGCCCCGACGAGGCCGTCACCATCGAGGTCTATCCGGAGGACGACCCGGCCGCAGTGCAGAGCGCGGAGGGACTCTGGACGTGGATCGTCCCGAACGCGACCGGGCTGTACCGCGCCACGTTCGATTTCTCCTCGCCGGGCATCTGGGTCGCCACGGTGACCCCTGCGCAAGGCGACCCGCTCGACCCGATGCTGTTCTCAGTTGCCGCGGAACCTCTTGCGCCGAGTCTTGGCGAGCGGGCTCCCGCCGCTTCCACACCCACCCTCGACGATCTACCCATCGAGCAGTTGACCACCGACCCGAACCCGGCGCTCTCCTTCTACGAGGTCTCGTTGCCGGAAGCGCTCGAGTCTGGGAAGCCCACCGTTCTCGTGTTCTCAACGCCTGCCTACTGCCAGACCGAGGCGTGTGGTCCGCTCCTCGACCACGTGAAGGACATTGCTCCTCGCCACCCCGACGTCAACTTCATCCACGTCGAGGTCTACACCGGTCTCACCGAGCCAGACTTCGCCCCTGATGCGGAGCATCTGGCGCCCGCGGTGGGTCCGGATTGGTACAACCTCCCCTCCGAGCCGTGGGTGTTCGTCATCGACGCTGAGGGCTCCGTGATCGCCAGATTCGAGGGTGTCATGGATCCGGCAGAGCTGGATGCGATCCTGCCATGATGAGCGCAACGATGATTTCGCATGGTCGGTGTTGCTCGGTACGATGCCGCCGAAATCGACACACGCCTTCGTGCGACAGAGGAGTCGAGAGCACGTGACATCGAGATCGGAGCGACCGGGCGACCGGCCCGGGCGGATCGCCGCCCACCGTCGTACCACCTTTCTCTTCGCCCTCGTCGCCGTCGCCCTCTCCGCCTGCTCGGGATCGGGACCACAATCGTCTCATGCCAACCTCGGGCCCATGTCGCAAGGCATCGACGAGTTGTGGGAGCTCGTCTTGGTGCTCGCTACGGCCGTGTTCGTGCTCGTCATGGTGGCGTACGTCATCAGCCTGGTGCGTTTCCGTGAGCGCAAGAACGACGATCGTCGCCCCAAGCAGGTCCACGGCAACACTCGCCTCGAGATCATGTGGACGATCATCCCGGCCGTGCTGCTCGCGGTTCTGGCCGTACCAACCGTGCGCGGCATCTTCGAGGTGCGTACCCCGCCGGAGGGTGACGGCGTTCTCCAAGTCCATGTCACCGGTCACCAATGGTGGTGGGAGTACGTCTACCCGGACATCATCGGCGAAGACGGCCGTCCGCTGACGACGGCGAACGAGCTGCACCTCCCTGCGGGTGTCGAAGTCAACCTGACCATGACGTCTGCCGATGTCATCCACAGCTACTGGGTGCCGCCCCTCAACGGCAAACGTGACCTCGTCCCGGGAAGAGTCAGCCAGCTCACCCTGACTGCCGACGAAGAGGCTGCAACCGTCGACCTGGGCTTCGGCCCTGGTGTGATCCTCGGCCAGTGTGCGGAGTTCTGCGGACTCTCCCACGCCAACATGCGCCAGCGCGTGGTGGTCGAAGACCAAGCGTCGTTCGATGCGTGGGTCGCAGAGCAGTTCGCTCCGGCGGTGGTCCCGGAAACCGGGCAAATCGCCGATGCGTACGTCACGTTCACCGGGGTGTGTGTCGCTTGTCACCAGGCAACCGTCGCTCTGCCGGACGGCACCGTCGAGACGGTCGGCCCCGACAACTTCATCACCGCACGCCCCGACATCGAGTTCAAGTCCTCGTATGGTCCCAACCTCACCCACTTCGGGAGCCGTACGACATTCGGCGGCGCCAGCATCGACAACACTCGAGAGCACTTGGCGGAGTGGCTCGCCAATCCCTCGGCGCTGAAGCCCATGCTTCCCCAGTACAACGATCTTCCCGAGGGCCGGATCCTCGGCATGCCGAACTTCAACCTGACGAACGAGGAGATCGACAACTTGGTGATGCTGCTGGAGTCATGGCGATGACGGTCCGAGTGAGGGAGGCAGGCTGATATGGCAGTGACCGCTGAGCGGCTCCCAGTCCGCATGCCGGGCGAGCATGGCGTGTGGAGTTGGATCACGACCGTCGACCACAAGCGCATCGGCTTGCTCTACGCCGTCACCGCGTTCCTCTTCTTCTTCATCGGGGGGCTCGAGGCATTGCTGGTTCGTATCCAGCTGGCTCAGCCGAACGGCGAGGTGCTGAGCGCCGACGCCTACAACCAGCTGTTCACGATGCACGGCCTCACCATGGTGTTCCTGGTCGTCATGCCCATCGCAGCTGCGTTCACCAACTACTTCCTGCCGATCCTGCTCGGCGCTCGGGACGTAGCCTTCCCGAGGCTCAACGCCTTCAGCTACTGGCTGTTCTTGTTCAGCGGCATCATGATCTACACCTCGTTCTTCGTCGGCGGTGCGCCAGACGGGGCGTGGGTCGGCTACTCGCCGCTGGCCACCCAGATCACCGAAGTCGTCCGGATGGACTACTGGGCGATCGGGCTCAACCTCCTCGGTATTGCCTCCATCGCGTCATCCGCCAACTTCATCGCCACCATCTTCACGATGCGAGCGCCCGGAATGACGATGTTGCGGATGCCCGTCTTCGTCTGGATGGCCCTGGTCGTGGCATTCCTGCTCATCTTCTCGCTCCCGCCCGTCGCCATCGGGCTGTTCCAGCTGTTCCTCGACCGCAACTTCGGAGCCCTCTTCTACGAGGGAGCGGCGGGGGGTGACCCGTTACTGTGGCAGCACCTTTTCTGGCTGTTCGGCCACCCCGAGGTCTACGTGCTCATCCTGCCCGCAATGGGCATCATCTCTGAGATCCTGCCGGTGTTCAGCCGCAAGCCGCTGTTCGGCTACGAGTTCGTCGTGTTCACCGGCGTCGCGATCGGGTTCGTCGGGTTCGGCGTGTGGTCGCACCACATGTTCACGTCCGGCATGGGCCCGGTCGCCGAGGCGGGTTTCGGGATCGCAACGATGATCATCGCCGTGCCGACCGGAGTGAAGATCTTCAACTGGATCGGGACCACGTGGGGCGGGCGCTTACGGTTCCAGACGCCGATGCTGTTCTCGCTCGCCTTCATCGCGATGTTCGTGATCGGCGGTCTGTCAGGGGTGACCCACGCCATCGTGCCCGCCGACACCCAGCAGCACGACAGCTACTACGTGGTCGCGCACTTCCACTACGTGCTGTTCGGAGGTGCGATCTTCGGGTACGTCGCCGGCGTCTACTACTGGTTCCCCAAGTGGACCGGCCGGATGCTGCACGAAGGCTGGGGCAAGCTCCACTTCTGGCTGATGCTCATCGGCTTCAACCTGACGTTCGCGCCGATGCACATCCTCGGCCTCAACGGCATGCCGCGCCGCACCTATCGCTACGGCGAAGGGCTCGGATGGGACTTCTGGAACCTGATGGCGACGGTTGGGTCGCTCATCATCGGGGTGTCGTTCCTCGTGTTCCTCTACAACATCCTTCGCTCCCGCAAGCACGGTGCGATTGCGGGTAACGACCCGTGGGATGGCCGCACGCTCGAGTGGACGATCTCGTCGCCGCCGCCCGTCCACAACTTCGACGAAGTTCCGGTGGTGCAGTCGCTCGACGACTTCTGGCACAAGAAGTATGCCGAGGACGAGGAAGGCAGGCTGGTCGAGATGGCACCTGTCACAGGTGGCACTCTCGTGGAGACCGGCGGCGAGGGTGACGAGGAGGCCCACGACCACAGCGACATCCACATGCCGTCGCCTTCCTACTACCCGGCGCTCGCCTCCCTCGGCATCGTGATCACCGGGTACGGCCTCGTGTACCTCTCGTGGGGCTGGGCAGCGATCGCCATCGGCGGCATGGTCACCCTGTGGGGCTTCTTCGGCTGGTCGCTCGAACCGATAACGAAGGAAGCCCACTGATGAGCACGCACCCGGTAGCCGAGGCGCTGCCTCCGGTGGCGCACCCCGAAGGCGAGCACGACGTCTACCGGACCCGCAAGGTTGCGATGTGGGTGTTTCTCGGTTCAGAATGCCTGTTCTTCGGGGCGATGATCGCTACGTTCCTGCTGTACCGGAACACCACCGAGGGCGGTCCAGGTGCAGAGATCTTCAGCATCCCGTTCACGTCCGCGTCGTCCTTCGTGCTCCTGATGAGCTCGCTCACCATGGTCCTTTCCGACAACTCCTTCCGCTTGGGAGACAGCCGCCAGGGCCGAGTGTGGTTGGGGGCGACCGCATTGCTCGGCAGCACGTTCCTCGCCGGCCAGATCTTCGAGTTCACCGAGTTCGTTCACGAGGGGCTGACCCTCAGTGTGAGCCCCTTCGGCTCCTCCTTCTACATGCTGACCGGATTCCACGGCATCCACGTCGCGGTGGGCGTGATGATGCTCGCCGCCATGTTCATCCTGTCGTTGAGCGGCAGCCTGCACATGGATCGCGGTCTCAACATCGAGTTGGTTGCCCTCTACTGGCACTTCGTCGACATCGTCTGGATCGTCATCTTCACTGTCGTCTATCTGCTCCAGGTGTTCTGAGCATGTCCGAGACCGTCGCGCACCCGACGCCGAAGACGTATTGGCTCATTGCCTTCGCACTGGCGGCCGTCACCGCTCTCGAGGTTGCCGTCGCCTACATCGAGCAACTGTCCGACTTCTTCCCGGTGATCCTGATCAGTCTCGGTGCAGTGAAGTTCGGCATCGTCGTGGCCTTCTTCATGCACCTCAAGTTCGAGAAGCCTCTGATGAAGAACCTCTTCTTGGTGGGCGTGTTCGGCGCGATCGTTCTCTTCGTTGTCGTCCTCGCCACGTTCCGAGCACTGTGAGCTGAGGGATCGTGTTGCACATTGCGGTCGACTCGCCCGCCGCGGCTTCCTTCTCCGACGTCGTGAGCTTCCATCTCCACCTCGATGTGCTCGGCGTCATCGTCGCCGCAGTCATCGGCTACGAGTACGCCGTGCGCCGTCTCGCCGTGCACTACTCACCGCGTGGTGAGGTAGCCGTCACCAGGCGCCAGCGGATTCTGTTCTACTCGGGGCTGGCCACGATCCTCGTGGTCTCGGGCTGGCCGCTCCACGATCTCGGCGAGTCGAGCTTGTTCATCTTCCACATGGTCGAACACCTCGGCATCGCGCTGATCGCTCCTCCGCTCCTGCTGTACGGCACCCCATGGTGGCTTGTTCGCCTCCTCGTGCTCCCGATCTTGCCCGTCATGCGCGTCCTCACGAAGCCGATCGTCGCGCTGTTCGTGTTCAATGCGACTCTCGGCCTGATCCACGTCCCGGGAATCCTCGAGCAGATGCTCGTGTCGGAGCCGTTCCACTTCGTGATGCACCTGATGCTGTTCGTCACCGCGATCTTGATGTGGTGGCCGATCGTTGGCCCGATCCCGGACATTCCGCGTCTCGAGCCGTTCCAGCGCATGGGGTATCTCTTCCTTCAGTCGCTGGTGCCGACCATCCCCGCATCGTTTCTCACGCTGGGCGACACGCCCCTCTACAAGATCTACGAGACGTTCCCGCGGCTCTGGGGCATCTCGGCCCACACCGATCAGGTCATCGCCGGTCTGGTCATGAAGCTGGGCGGCGGGCTGTTGTTGTGGGGCTTCATCGCGGGCGTGTTCTTCAGCTGGTGGGCGGAAGAGCAGCGCTATTCAGGCCCGGCGCGCACCATCACGCGCGTGTGAGCCGCATACGACGCTCCGTCGTCGTTGCGCTCCTGGCGGTTGCTTCGCTCCTTGCATCGTGTGGCGGCAGCGAGCGGAGCGTGACCGGCGTTGTCATCGACATGATGGGCGACCTCACGACGGTCGAGGAGTTCGTCGTCCGATTGCCGGACGGGACCGACCAGGTGATCGAGCCGGCACCGGGCGTTCGATTCCACGGAGGAGCCTCGATTGGGCATCTGCGGGATCACCTCCGCAGCGGTGCACCTGTCGTCATCTACTACGAAACGCTGGACGACGGTCGTTGGATTGCCCTCGAAGTGGACGACGCGGGTGCATGAGGACGCAATCCCGCACCCAGACGGGTCAGGCTGCGGGCTGGTCCTGACGGTCGCTGCGATCCCATGGGCGGTAGGCGAGCAACACGGCTCCGCCGAGCACCAGGGCACCGGCGAGGGCGAACAGCGCGACTGCGAGCGTGCCCTCTGCCTCGAGGAGCACCTGGGAGAGCCCGAGCGCAAACGCACCGGCCATCATGACGGCGACCACAGGGGTGCCCACGGCGCGAGTCATCGATGTCATGACTCCCCTGCGGGTCTCCCACGCCTCCCCTTCGAGCCCGAGGAGCTCCGGTCGCGCCAAGCGGTCGGTCACATATGCCGTCACCGCTCCGGCCACCAGGCCGGCGATGAGGATCACCAGGGTCATGCGGAACACGGTGACCGTCACAACGCCATCGGCGATGTCTGCGAACCCGCCGATGCCCCCTCGCAAGGCAGCGTATGCGGTAACACCTGAGACGAGCGCCGCAAGCGGCAGTTGATAGCGGAGGGGGAACTTCGGGGCCTCGGGTTCGCTCTCGCGTGCCACGCCATACGTGATGCCGGCGACGACCAATCCGCCGAGCATGCCCGCGACCACGACGATGAGGTAGGTGCCCCCCGACGATGCGGAGAAGGCGATGGCCGCACGAGGTGAGCCGCTGATCAACGGTGTCGCAACTGCTGCACCGAGCGCGAAACGTCCTCCGAGAACGACGAAGGCGACGAGGGCGAGAAAGCCACCGACGATGGCTCCGTAGAGAACGGCTCTCAATCGACTGTTGACGGTCACTGCGGCTCCGGTCCGGTTGCGACAGCGGCGATCATAGTGGCCCAGCGCCGGGGCCTCGATCCCGCCACCGAGTGCTCACCGCCTAGAACCTGCCGCACGCATCCGGAGCATATATGCCCCGCACGGTGTCGTCTGCGGTCAGCGGGCCCCAGAGGAGGAGGTTGCCCGTGTTGGTGCTGTTCAGCTGCCACACGGTTCCGATCGCCGGATCCTCTGCGGTCGTCACATCGAAGTCGGCGTAGATCTGCTCGAGCTGGCGCAGTGAGGCGCCGGCGGCCAGCCCGCTCAGCGTCTCGAGGTCGGCAGCCTCTGATGAGAATCCCCCGAGTGAGAAATCGAGGCGATAGCCTGCAAAGGTCTCGGTGCCGTCCGGGTCGACGACGACGATGGCGGCAAACGGCCCCCATTGCACGATCCTCTCGGTGTCGCCCTCGCACACACCCCATTCGCCGGTCGAGAGTTGTGGCCCCGTATCCAGTTCCGGGTCCCCGAGGCTTGCGATGAGCCGGCCGATCGAAGATGCGGCAGGCTCGCCGAACTTGATCGGCCCTACGCCGTCGACTGCGAGGAGCAGGTCGGCGACGGCCACAGGCTCACCGCCGGCCACGTACGGCGGGGCAGTCGACGCAGGGAGCGTCGTTGCGGTCGGTTCATCGACTGCTGCCGTCGACCCGGTCGTGTCGCCTGGTGACGTGTTGTCGGGTGCTGTGGTTTGATCCGTGGGCGCCTCCCCGCCGGCCGTCGCGTCGTCGTCACCGCTCAGGAGCTGGAAAAGCGCAATGCTGACGACTACGAGGAGCAGGCCGAGCACCAAGCCGGTCAGCAGCGGCGAGCGCGGCGGCATTGCGGGGGGCAGGCCCGGATCTTCGAGGGGCGGAAGAGGCTCGACACCGGTCAACCCGGCGAGCTCCTCATACGACTGTATCCCGGCAAGTGGGTCGTTGGTGTTGCTGCGATCGGTCACTTCGGCTCCTGGCTGGCACCGGTTGCGCCAACACCGGTCGATTGCTCGCCACCATCTTACGGCCGGTGGGCGACTTCTCTGATGCTCATTCGTCTGCCGGCAGCGAGACCGTGGGGTCTTGGGAGACGAGGTCCGGATAGACCTGCCGGAGCAGCTCGTTGAACGGGACGGTCGGGAGGAGAACGGCGGCTCCATTGGACGCGGTCTTGGCCTCGACGGGAATCTCGATGGTCTGAATGGTCCCTGGGTTGATGTCGCGCAGCTCCCACGCCAACCGTATGGCGTCCGTGAGGCTGAGCTGATCGTCGAGGGTGAAGGCGTTCGAGAGGCTGCGGACCGTCTGCGTGAGATCGGCGGGCGAGCTGAAGTCGCGCAGCTTCGTGAACATCTCCAGCAGCACGTCCTGCTGGCGGGAATTCCGGGTGAGGTCGCTGACGCCAGACATTGTTCGCCACCGGCCATCGACGAGCTCTTGTGTGTGGCGCGACCTCACCCACGCAAGCGCCTGACTGCCATCGGCCTGGGTGCACCCAGCGGGGAGATCGAGGTCGGACTTGCTGTCTCGCACCGGCTGGTCGACGCAGATCTGGATTCCCCCGACCTGGTCGATGATCTGCTCGAAGCCATCGAACGTGAAGAGCGCGAAGTGGTCGACGGGGACTCCAGTGAACTCCTCGACGGCGAGGGCCAGAACCGTCGGCCCGTTTACCCCGTTGCAGCCTGCGAGGTTGGCATTGATCTTGGTGTAGGTCTGGGTGCATCGGTTCCGCAGGTAGAGATCCCTTGGGATCGATACCAGCGTCGGGTCGTCGCCGTTCGCCGGGACGATCGCCAGCATGATGACGTCTGCCAGATTCCCCGAGAGGTCGGAGCCCACCAGGAGCACCGAGAGGAACGACCCCTCGTCAGACGGCACCGCAGTGCCGGCCGTCTCGGCGTCCTCGTCGACGAGATCGTCGGTGACCGACACGTCTGCCATGGGGAGAAGCGCACTCGCCTCGATCAGGTCGAAATCCTGCCGCTCGACGTTCCGCCACGAACCCCAGATCTGTGCGCCGTTCCATGCGCTGTAGGCGAGCAACACGAGGAGCGCCGTCGTGATGGCGCGCTTGAGGCTGCGCAGGATGGGGTGCTGGTCGATCGAAGGCGGGCTCGGCGCCGCCTCGTTCACGAGGTAGCCGACCGGAGGTGCACCGACTCGGTCGGCTCGCGACTGCGCAGCATCGATGGTGGCACGGCTTGCGGCTCGCGGAAGGACGAGGAGCGTGCCATCGGCAACGTGGCCGAGAGCCGCGGCCACGACATCCTCATTGGCGGCGGTGTCGACGAGCACGATGTCGGCAGCCGCGGTCGCGCCATGGAGCGCGCTCTCCAGCGCGGGACCGTCGAGGTGATGGATGCGCCCGTTCTCGCCGCCGGCGGGGATGAAGGGGAGTCTGCTCGTTGCGTCGATCGCCCACATGCGGGCCGCCGAGCGCACGTCTGCGCCGCCATCAGACAGCTCGGCCAAACCCGGCGAGAGCCCCGTGCGCCCGAACCGGCTGAGCACTCTTCGATCCAGGTCGCCGTCCACGAGCAGCGCCCTCCGGCCGGCCCGAGTGGCAGCCACAGCGAGGTTGATGGCGGCAGTGGTCGCCCCCTGACCAGGGCTCATTCCGGCCACGAGGAGAATCCGGCCACGGGTGGTCGCCTCCAGCCTGGTGGCGGCGCGCTGGTAGGCGGCCGCTGCGGGTGAGTCGGGGTCGGTGAGCGTCGGTGTGAGCGACTTGGCTCCCGCCGGAATCGATCCGACCAGCGGGAGGTCGATGAGCTTGCCGACCGGACGGAGACCGGCGACTCGGTTCCAGATGAGCCAGACCGTGGCGGTGACGGTCCCGCCGACGATCGCGGCGAGCACCGCACCCTGGTTTGAGTTCCACGCCCGCAAGGCAACGCCGAATGCGGCGAGCCCAAGTCCGACCGCCACGACGTTGCTGAGCGCGAACAGGCGGCGCACGAGTCCGTCGGCGTGCGACGATGCTGGCGGTCCGTCGTTCATGGGCACTCGCAGGGGGTGGGCAGCAGGCGTCTCATGTTACGGCGCTCCCGGCGCTCACTACCAGACGGCCGAGACGTCGCAGGAGGCGACGCGAAACCATCATTCAAGACGACGGAAGCGGGCCCTGGTCACAGGCCCGCGGCGAGTACACGCCTTCGACAATGCCGTCAGGGTCGCTCGAGCTCACAGGTCCCCACAGCAGGGTGACTCCATCGGTCACCCTGGTCAGGATGAAAGAGCTCGTCCCGGCGACTTCTTCGAAAGAGATGGCGAAGTCGGCGTACGTCGCTTCGAGGTCCGCCACCGTCTCCCCGGCCGAGAAGCCCGACAGTGTGGCGAGGCTCGCAGCAGGATGGTCCCCGTCGGCGCTGACGCGGTACCCGACGAGCGCGGCGTTGTCCGTTGGCCCGAGGAAGATCACATCGAGCGGCCCCCACGAGACGACGAAGCCATCGTCGCCTGCGCAGGTCCCCCACTCCTCCGACGTTGGACCAACGGCATCGGGCTGGCCAAAGGTCGCGACCAACCGGCCGAGTGCGCCCGTCGTGTTGAAGTCGAAAGGTCCGAGCGCGAATGCGCTCAGGGCAAGCTCGCCGACGGCCAGCGGCTCGCCTTCGGCCGTCAGCTGCGGGATCGTTGCCGGCGTGGTGGTGGCCGGTGCGGCGGTCGTTGTGGCAACCGTCTCGTCTGGCTCAGCGGCCGTGGTCGGAGTGGTCGCCGCCGGGACTGAGGGAGGCTCGGCAACCACGTCCTGGTCGTCCCCTCGAGTGATGAGGGCGAGGATCAGGAACCAAGCCGCAACCACTGCCACGACGGCGCCGACCACGAACAGGCTCTGCACGCGCCGGGATCGCAGCCCGTCGGCGCGAGCCGCCTCGGGTGCCGTCGCTGCCACGGCGGTGGCGATGCTCGGTTCTCGTGGCGGGGCTTCAGCGTCTGCAGGCGTTGGCTCGAGTGCGAGGTCGGTCATGTCCCAGGGATCTGGGCGCATCTCGGCCGACGCCGACTCGGGCGGCTGCGCCGCTCGGGGCGATTCGGGTTCGAGGACGGTCTCCGCCTCGGGCACCGGCGCGTCGGCCGGGGCCGCCGGCTCTGCCCAGGGGATGTCGATGTCCCACTCGTCGGTGATCGGCGGCGCGGCCTCCGGCGCATCCCCTGCTGGCTCAGCCGGCGTGGTTGCCGTCTCGTCTGGTTGGGTTTGGGGCTCGTCTTCGTGGTCCAACGTGGCCTCCTCGGGAGCCTCGCGTGGTCGAACCACCGGGCGGGTGGGATCAGCGGCGTCCGGTGGTGCGGTTGGGGTCGTGATGTCGGGAATCTCCGCAGCGGCAGGGTCGCCGACCGGGCCGGCGTCCGGCGCAGTAGGCACGGGCGGCAGGACGACGTCGTGTCCCAAGGGGACGGTCGGAGCGGAGCGCGAGACCACTGCTGTCGCAACGTCGTCCCATCCGGTGTTGGTGGCGTCGGTGCGCACCGGTGGACGAAGCTGATCCGCGGGGTCCGGCGCATCGTCGTCGGCAGGCTCAGCGTCCGCAGGGTCGTCTTCGGTCGTGAAGCCGAGCTGTTCGGGCTTCGGCTCGGCATCTGCGGCGAGAACTGGATCGGCGTCGCCGACGTCCGGTTTGGGCGCTGGAGGCGGCCCTTCCTCGGGGGCGGCGTTCTCGGCTTCGCTGCCTGTTGTCTCCGGCCGCGCGATCTCGTCGCCTGTTTCGGGATCGGCGAGCTTGGCGTCGATCCAGCCACGACCGCACATCGGGCAAAGGTCGGCCTCGATAGGGCGGTCGTTGCCACAGAAGATGCACGGAGCGGTCAGCGGCGAGTCCATGAGCGGCCAAGCTTACGGCCGCGCTGGGCCAACTCCTGGGCTTTGGATCACAACATCGTCCGCAGCGCGTCGGGATCGGATACGGGCATCTCACACGCAAACCACCGGCACACGAACGCCAGCGCCTCGCCCCGAGGGGCGGTCCGGCCCGCGAGGAGCGGCACGGACGATGTGGCGCCGTTCCCGCGGGCAACGACACAATCCGGCCGGAACCTCCTCCAGACCTCGCCCGCAAGAGCATCTCCGCGCTCCCGATCGCCAACGATCGCCACTTCTTTGATCCCGGCGGCGCTCGTAGCCATCACGGCGAGCATGTGGCCTACGGCCGCGGGATAACGATCGACCAGCATTCCGGCGGCTCGATAGGTGCCGTCGAGCGCTTCGAGGACTTGGGAGTCGGCGGTGTAGGCGGCCAGAATCTGGAGCGCTTCGGCCATCAGGGCATTGTCCGAGGGAGTCGGGTTGTCCATCAGGTTCTTCGGCCGGGCGATCAGGGTCTCCCCCCCAGTCGGCGTGGCGAGGAAGCCGCCGTCGGGGGCTGCGAAAAGCTCGAGGCCCGCCCGGGTGAGCGACTCAGCGAGCGTGAACCAGCGCTCGTCGCCGGTGACGGCGTAGAGCGTGAAGAGCCCAACGGCCATTGCTCCGTAGTCGTCACAGAATCCGGCTGGACCCGCAACGCCCCGTCGCCATGTCCTGACCAGCCTGGGGCCCGGCGTCACGAGGTGCTCGGCAGCGAAGGTGGCGAGGCGCTCAGCGGCCGTCAGGTAGCGGGCATCGTCGAGCACCGCTGCCGCCTCTGCGAGCGCCCGGAGCGCAAGCCCGTTCCAAGCGGTTACGACTTTGTCGTCGACCGCCGGCCGGACGCGGCCGTTGCGCCGTTCCTGCATCCGTGCGGCGGCATCCGCGACACGGCTCTCGAGGTCCGTCATCGTCACCGAGAAGCGGTTCGCAATCGCGTTCAGCGGCGAAGCGCGATGCAAGACGTTTGCGCCCTCGAAGTTCCCGGCGGGCGTGGCCCCGAACACGGCTGCGACCAGTTCGAGGTCAGGGCCGAGCAACTCGGTCAGTTCATCCCAGCGCCACACGTAGAACGTACCCTCCATGCCCTCCGAGTCGGCGTCCTCTCCCGAGTGGAACCCACCAGCGGGATCTGCCAGGTCGCGCAACATGTACTCGAGCGTCTGATCCGCAACAGACCGATATCGCGGTTCGCCGAGCAACTGCCATCCGCGCAAGTACACGCGGGCCAGGAGGGCGTTGTCGTAGAGCATCTTCTCGAAGTGGGGGACCGACCAGAACCGATCGACGCTGTAGCGGCTGAACCCACCGCCGAGGTGGTCGTAGATGCCGCCGGCAGCCATCTTGTCGAGGGTGGTGCGCAGCATGGAATCGACATTGCCGCCTTCGTCCTCGGCAAGGCCAAGCGCAAGGGTGCGAAGGAGCAGTTCGAGTGTGGGCGCCTGCGGGAACTTCGGGGCACCGCCAAAGCCGCCATGGTCCGCGTCGAACTGGTCGGCCAGGGCGCCGATGGCAGCGCCGACGACGTCCTTCCCCGGCGCCTCCTGCGACGGTGGGATAGTGGTCTGCACGGCTTCGGTCAGCCGGTCTGCCTGCCCCTCTAGGTCGGGTCTCCGGCCATCCCAAGCATCCATCACGCTGCCCATCACCTGGAGAAACGACGGGTAGCCCCCTCGGCTTTCCTTCGGGAAGTAGGTCCCCGCAAAGAAGGGCCTGCCGTCCGGCATCAGGAACACGGTCATTGGCCAGCCACCCCGGCCCGTCATCGCCTGGACGGCATCCATGTAGATGCGGTCGACGTCCGGCCGTTCCTCACGGTCGACCTTGACGGCGATGAAGTGATCGTTGATGTATGCGGCGGTTGCGGCATCCTCAAAGGACTCGTGCGCCATGACGTGGCACCAGTGACACGTTGCATACCCAACCGACAACAGCACCGGGCGGTCGAGGTCCCGAGCCGCTGCGAAGGCTTCGTCACCCCATGGGTACCAGTCGACCGGATTGTCACGGTGCTGGAGGAGATACGGGCTCGATGCTGTGCTGAGGCGATTGGGCACGGGCGCCCCTCAGTTCGACGCCACGTGGGTGCGCCACGTGTGTTGCGGTGCGCATCCGAGCATGCGGCGCGCCTTGTCGACGGACGGCAGCGTTGCGCACCCCGAGATGTTGCCTCGCACTCCTGTTCCGGGGTACACGGCTGCCATCAGCTCGCTGCCCGGCTGGGACATGCACGTGTCGGAGTCAGCGACGAGGAAGACCTCTGCACCCTCGACCTCGCTCCCGAGTGCGATCCGGATCGCCTGGGCGACGGCACGAGAGTCGACGCGACCCCACACATCCCACGCGTGGATGCACGGGTCGTCCCAGAACGACGGATGACGATTGGTACACCCAACAACGTGATGTCGAGACACACCGAGCAGACGTTACCGGATGACCTGGGGTCCTGTTGTCGCAACCGTTGGCGTCGGCGTTCGTAACGACTTCGTCACGTAGCCGCCGTACGTTCTGAGAATCTCGAGCAGGAGGTGTGCCTCGACAGGAGACACCGCGTTGGAAACGGCGACCCCGGGCCCTCGGCCAGAGTTCCCATCCGGTCGGAAAGTGGTCCGTGGGAAGCTCAGGGGCGCAGTAGCTACCGCGGTGGGTGCAAACCTCGGCCCTCACAGGGGCGTTCAACCCGGTCCGTCGCCGGGTCCAGCGCCTCGTCGACCACCGCTTCAGGCCCATCGGCGGCGGGAATCTGGATCAAGGAGCCCGCCCATGAGTGACTCGAGGAGGGGGCGTCTGGGTTTCTGTCATGATCGCGGCGCTTCGCCGGACGGGACTCTTCCGGCTGCTCGCCGTCGTGCCCGTCGCGGTTCTGCTGTCGGTGTTCGAAGAGAGCAGCGATCCGATCGCCGTCGAACGCTGGCTGTCATCACGGTCGCAGTCCGAGGTACTGGGCTTGGCGATTGATCACCGACGGCCAACCAGAGCAACCGACGAGGGGGCCAAGACTGGCCGTTGCATGGGGGCGGCGGGGCATCGGAGAACGAGCCCTCACCCCGACGGCCGTGCTCTTCCCGCTGGCTGTCCTTGTATTCCTGGTGATCGGCGCTTCGACTGCGAACCGGCCATCGCTAGATGGTCTCCTCATTGGGACATCGCTGATCGTCGTCGGTGTCGTGGGGGCGGTGATCATCGTGAAACGTCCGGGGAATCGTGTCGGGTGGGTGCTGGCATCGGGCGCCATCATCGGGGCTTGGAGCGGCCTGTCCCAAGCGTACGTCCAGGCGGCCGGAGCCAATCCAACGACATCAGAGATCCTCTTCACGACGACCGGATCAGCATCCTGGTATTCGTTGTTCTTTGTCATGTTGGGCCTCTTCCCGCTGCAGTTTCCGACCGGCCACCCACCAGCCAGTAAATGGAGGTTGGTTGCCTGGATCGGTGGATCGGCGCTGGCCGTTGCGGTCTTCCAGGCGGTGTTCCAAGAACAGATCTGCCTCTCGGCGGTGTCTGACCCTTGTGAGCTTCAGGCGAGTAATCCGATCGGAATAGTCGGAGTGAGAAGCCCCGAGGCCGGGGGCGCTGCCGGGCTCAGCATCCTCGTCCTACTCGGGGCGGTGCTGGCCGCTTTGCTGTCAGCCGTTGTGCGTCTCCGGCGGTCCACTGACCTCGAACGCCAACAGCTGAAATGGATGGCCCCACTCGCCATATTGTTGGTCGTCGAGCTGAGTTCCTCCCAGCGCCCGCCGCGCGGCGCGATCGGTCAGCTCGAGGCGCGGCGCGGCGATCTGCGGAGCCTGTTCGGTGCCTCGCCGGCCCAACCGACGACACGATGTGGCGCACGCGCGCCTCCTCGGCTCCCGGCTTCGCACTCCACGCCTGCGCTTGTGGCTCAACGGCCGGGGAATTCGGCGCCCGTCTCAGGTGTTCTCCCAACATCGGGCAGGAGCCGTCAGAAAAGAGGGCTTCACAAAATGTCCGTTCTATGTGATATTGAGGCAGGCCCGGCCTTGTGATGGACTTCACTAACTCTCTGTCGTGCCTACCTGTATCTACGAGTCGTGGAGGACACGTCTAGATGGCGACGAGCGAAAAAGCGCGAGACAAGGTGCTCGATCGAGCGCTCCGTGAACGGCAAGAAGCCAAGGAGCGCATCGAGCGGGACACGTTGACGCGTTCTCGGCGCGATCGTGACCGCAACAAGCTCACCGATGAGCGCGGTCGTCTGACCACCGACCTGGTCAGTCAGTATCTCACCGCTATCGGTGAATACGAGCTGCTGACGGCGGAGAAGGAAGTCGACTACGCCCAGAAGATCGAAGCGGGCCAAGACGCCGTGGAGAAGCTCGAGAAGGGTTCCTTCAAGGGCAAGGCGGAAGAGATGATGCTGCGGCGCCGCGTGCGCCACGGGCGCGAGGCCAAAGACGCCTTCCTCACCGCCAACCTTCGCCTCGTCGTCGCCAACGCTCGCCGCTACGCCAACACGTCGGGGATCGACTTCCTGGATCTGATCCAGGAGGGCAACCTCGGTCTCATCCGCGCGGTCGAGAAGTTCGACTGGCGGAAGGGCTTCAAGTTCTCCACGTATGCGACGTGGTGGATCCGGCAGGCCATCACGAGGGCGATCGCCGACAAGTCGCGGACGGTTCGTATCCCCGTACACCTCCACGACACGCTTGCTGCAGTGCGCGCCGCCCAGGCCAGCCTCAAAGCAGAGCTGGGTAGGGAACCGCGTCCCGAGGAGATCGCCGAAGAGGCGGGTGTCAACGTCGACAAGGTCGAGCTGGCGCTGAATGTCGCCGACACGGTCTCGCTCGAGCAGCCCGTCGGAGAAGACGGGGCGCAACTCGGCGACTTCATCGAGGACGAGGACGCGGTGGATCCGGTTCGTGTCACGGAAGAGCTCGACATCGCCAACAGTCTGCGCAAGTCGATCGAACGGCTCCCGGATCGTGAAGGGCGTATCTTGGCGCTCCGCTACGGGTTCTACGACGGGGTTCCACGCACGCTCGAAGAGATCGGCGAGGAGTTCAACCTGACTCGGGAGCGGATTCGCCAGTTGGAGAAGCTGGCCCTGTGCCGGCTGCGCCATCCTTCGTTCGGCATCCGGGAGCAAGACCTGCTCTGAGGCAGGTCTCCTTCATCACTGGTTCCGGCTCGCCTGCCGTGGTTACGATGGCGTTAGGCTTCGTCTGACACTCGAGAGGAATCCAACATGCATCTCTCGGCCCTGGTCAGCGGCAAGGCGGAACTCATCGGCTCGGAGGCAACGCTCGCCGAGGCGGCGGAGCGGATGATCGAGCAGTCGGTCGACGCCCTCGCCGTTGTCCTCGATCGGAACGTGGTGGGACTGTTCACCGAGCACGACCTCGCCGTTGCGGTAGCCGATGGTGCGGAGGTGGAAGAGGAGAGCATCCAGGAGTGGATGACCGAGTCGCCGGACACCTTCCCGCCCGACACGTCGGTGGACGAGGCTGTTGCATGGCTCCTGGAGACGGGGTACCGACACATGCCGGTGATGGCCGACGGTGAGCTTCTGGGCATTGTCGGTATCCGCGACCTCATGTGGGCGCTCGCCCAGGATTGAGATCCGGTATCCGGTATCCGGTACCTGCTCAGCGGTAACCGGTCTGCGGACGGGGGTTGAGCTCGCGGTTCGAGCTGCTCGTCAATCCCTTCACCCGTTCACGGGGACCCATACGAGGGCGACGTCGTCGATGTGGATGTCGCCCTTCTCCAAGCCGATCTCGACCTCGTCGATCTCGCCGCCGGAAGTCTCCCAACGGTCGTTGATCTCTTCGAGCTCCTCGGTCAGCTCGGCTTCGAGCGCTGCCATCGCATCCCACTCGGTGACCGCCTTCTGCTGCGCCGACTCCAACCGCTGCTCCTTGCTTCGGGTGGATTGACGGCGCCGCATGCTGCCCGTCACCGATCTCGTCGACCGTTTGCCGGTCAGGATTCCGATGAGGGCCCCGGCACCTTCGAGCAGCTCGTTCTGGCGGGATCCCTGGATATCGACCTCGATCTCGGAGACGCGTCGCTCGGCGGCTTCGAAGCGCTTGCGGACGGCGGCGATTCTCGTCTCGTACTTGTCCCGCAGCTTGGCGGTTTCGGCATCGGCCTTCTCCTGGGCCGCGACGTCACACCGTTGTGCGAACTCGTCGTCTGTCTCGCCCGGTCGGGCATAGAGCTTGAGTGGTGCGTTGCGTTGGATCGTCAGTCGCTGGTTGCGATACACATGCTCACGAAGGTCTCGTTCGGCTTCGGTGAAGAAGCCCTTGGTGTCGATCGGCGCGTCGGGGAGCTCGTACACCGCGCCTGCGGGGGGATCCGGAAGCAGATCGCGGTCGTCGTAATCGACGTTGATCGCGTCGGCGAGGTCGATGCCGGCCGCAATGGGGATGATGGCCTCCCACTCTTCCGTGTGGTCGATTCCGGCTCGGGTGTCGTCGAACAGGAGCTGGATGCGAGCTGCGAGTGCTGCCCGGTGCCTGAGGGAGCCAGGCGACGCTCCCACCTCGGCCGCCCACGGCGCTGCCGGGTCGAGGTGGAAGACGGCGACTCCCTCCGCCGTTACGGGCATGACTGGGGTCTCGTCGGAGGCGAGCACCGGGGCTTCAGCTGCGGTAGCGGGTGGCGTCGCCTTCGCCGATGCCGCCGCAGTCGCCGGCGATGTCGGCTCCGAGCGAGACGGCTGATCGCCATCGAGTCTCGCCACCTGCTCACGTGTGAGCGGCCCAGCCAGATAGGACATCGCCCAGCGAGTCGTGAAGAGGCGCGGCTCGGCGTCGCGGGTGTTGTGCAGGACGAACTGGCGCTTGCCGAGTCCGGAGATGGTGGCGTCGAGTGCCGCAGTGTCCGAATCGCCACGCGCCGACTGCAGTGCTTCGAGAATGCGCGCCTTGTCACGTTCGGTTTGGAGGCGACCGACGCACCATGTGCCGGCATTCGACATCGCCTTGTAATCCAAATCGACGGGGTTCTGTGTCGACAGCAACATGCCGACCCCGAAGGCCCTTGCCTGCTTGAGCATGGTCAGGATCGGCTTCTTGGCCGGGGGCGCCGCGGTGGGCGGGACGAAACCGAACACCTCATCCATGTACACGAGCGCCCGCAGGTCGCCCGTTCCCGGCTGGCTTCGCATCCACGTCACGACCTTCGACAGGATCAGCGTGACGATGAACTGACGCTCTTCCTCCGAGAGATGGGCGAGATAGACGATCGCTGCCTGCGGCGTACCTGCCTCGTCCCACAGCATCTTGCCGGCATCGAGGGGGACTCCCTCGATCCACTGGGAGAACGCAGGTGAGGCGAGCAAGCCGTTGAGCTGCATCGCCAGCGCCATGCGGTCCTTCTCCGGATAGAAGGCGTCGAGCTCGAACACTCCGAGCTTGCGCAGCGGTGGGCGCTGGATCTGGGCGAGGAGGGTGGCGAGGTCCAGGTGCTGTCCCTGCCGCCACCCGTGCTCGACGAGGTTGGCGATGAGGATGTGCTCGCGAGAGGAGATCGGGTCGGCGTCCATGCCGAGCAGGCCGAGCAGGCCCGACGCAAACCCTTCGATCTCGTCGCGCAACGCCTCGGCATGGCTGTCCCAGTCGAGGCCGGGGTTTGCGAGCGACCCAACGATGTTGAGGGGGACTCCGGCCGTCGAGCCTGGCGTGTAGATGGTGAAGCCGGCGGCGGCGCGCAGGGCGGCGATTCGTGACCCGTCTTGGCCCCACGACGCAAGGCCCTTGGTCCACAGCGCAGCCTTGTCCGCAGCGAGCTCGGCTTCGGTCTTGCCTTCCTTGCGAGCCTCCGCGGGATCTACCCACGGCTCGAAGTCCTCAGGAGCGAGCTCCGGAAAGGTGAGCAGGAGGTTCGTCATGTCGCCCTTGGGGTCGAGGATCAGTGTCGGGATCCCTCGAAGGAGCGCTTCCTCGAGGAAGACGACCCCGAGGCCGGTCTTTCCTGAGCCCGTCATGCCGACGATCACCCCGTGGGTCGTCAGATCGCTCGGTTCGTAGTCGACCAGTGTCTCGGTGCGTTCTCCGCTGGTCGGGTCGACCACCGCCCCGAGATACAGTCCTTCAGTGCCCACGCCGACGACCTCCTGGCTGGCTGAGCCAAAAAGTGTAGGCGTCGCTGCAGCAGGCCTCCGGGCGAAGCAGTGCCCGCCCGAGGGACCGGTAGGCTCCACCGCATGGGAGCGGATATCGATCAGGCCAGGATGGCTGCATGGCGAGGCTTCTTGACCGCCCACGCCAGAATCGTCACCCGCCTCGAGCGCGAGCTCGCACGAGAAGCGGAACTCCCGCTCACCTGGTACGAGGTTCTGCTCTTGCTCCGAGAGGCCCCCGAAGGGAGGCTCCGGATGCACGAGCTCGCCGACTCCCGGCTCTTGAGTCGCAGCGCGGCGACTCGGCTGGTCGACCGGATCGAAGCGGCGGGCCTCGTCACCCGCACGACGTCCGAGGACGACCGGCGCGGCACCTTCGTCGAGCTGACGGCCGAGGGGCTGGCGACGCTGCGGCGTACTGCGCCGATCCATCTGCGAGGGATCCAGGAGCACTTCACTCAGCACCTGAGCGAAACAGACGCGGCGGCGGTCGCAGATGTGATGTCGAGGGTCACCGAGGCCCTTGCAGCAACAGATGGCGACGCCTGACGTGGGGCCAGACGACGTCTGACACGGGAGCCTCATCCCCGACGGGACGTCAGGTGGAGAGGCGCCTCGCAACGATCTCCGCTGCGCCGTCGACATCGTCGACACAGTCAACGAGGGAGCCGTCCGTGGCGAGGCGAGCGACCGTCACGTCGACCATTTCCCGCCACACCTCTCCGACGGCGACGACCGGGGCGGGGGACCCACCGTTGAATCGGGCCACGAATGCGACGTTCCACGCCACCATCAGTTCGGTGAACGTCCCGATGCTCCCCGGCAGAGCGATCGACGCCGCCGTGGTGCTCACCATGTCGTGGATGCGCTCGGTGAGGGACGGGGCAGGGCGCTCGATGGCGACGAACGGGTTGGCGCCGGTCCTCCCGGGGAACACGGTCGGAGCAGTCACACCGACAACCCGGCCGCCCGCAGCGGCGGCCCCGGCAGATACAGCATGCATCGCACCGCCGTAGCCTCCGGTGACGACGGTGAGCCCGCGCTCGGCCAAGAGACGCCCGCAGCGCTCAGCTGCGACCCACTCCGGTGACCCCGGTTCGGTACCCGACGACCCAAACACCGCAACTGCAGGACTCGTGGCCGCAGTCCTACGCGTCATCAGATCGCTCCTTCCGGGAGGCATGTGAGAGTGACATCGTCGACCTGCGCTTCCGCAGGCGGAACCCCGTCTCGCACGCGAAACGCCCATGAGCCCGACGTGCATTCTCCGGACTCGTGGTCCCGCTTCCAGACCTTGAGACGGATGTGGATCGGTACCCCGGCCCCGCCCGGTATACCGAGCAGCCCGAGCTCTTCGGCCTCCTCCCGCACGAGGTCTTGGATGTTCGGCAGTACCGGATCCGGTGGCAGGGTGGCGAGGATCTTCTGCTGTCGCTTGCTCGGACGGAGCGCCACACCTCCGGTCGGGGAGCGCCGAATGGTGAGCCCCGTGACCAGCGCTCCGGCGGCGACGCCGATCAAGAAGGCGAACACGACGTCCAGGGTCACACGCCGTCCGACGTCACCGCGACAACAACCAACGGGTGCGTTCCAGAGTTGGTGATCGCAACCACCTCACCGTCTGCAACGGTGAGCGTCGATCCGGCCGTCAACTCCCCCGCGGCGTGCCGTCCCGTTCCCTCGAGTACCAGCCAGGTGCCCGTGCACGCCGGCAGCGTCTCGCCGCCTGCGACATCGATCCTGTCGACGACGGTACCGTCGGCCCTGGTGAGGAGGGTCGCCTCGCCCCACGGCCGGTGCCGCCGAACCGAAATCTCTCCTTCTGGCCGCTGCGTGTCGCGGATGTTGTCGACGAGTTCTCGCACTGCCTCGCTGTGAGTGCGGTCCGTCACGAGAACTGCGTCCGGTGTAGCGATGATCACGAGCCCGCTCACTCCGGCAACGGCGATCAACGGTCCATCGGTGCGGACGTAGCTGTGCTCCGAGCCGTGCACGATCACGTTACCGACGAGCACGTTGCCCATCGCGTCGCCCGGACTCACCTCGAGGATCGAGTTCCACGATCCGATGTCGTTCCACCCGGCGTCGAGCGAGACGACGACGGCCGCATTGGTGTGTTCCATGACGGCGTAGTCGATCGAGATCGAGGGCGAGCGGGCAAACGCCGCCTCATCGAGCACGACGGTCCCCGGCTCGTCCTCCTTTGCGTGAGCGGCTGCGGCTGCGGCGGCAGCAGCAACCTCGGGCGCATGGCGAGCCAGCTCGTCCAGGTACCGCTGCGCCTTGAAGAGGAACATGCCGGCATTCCAGAAGTACTCGCCGGTGGCGAGGAATCGCTGAGCGGTCTCCTGATCCGGTTTCTCGACGAAGGCCGCGACCGGCCGGACCTGGTCGAAGCCGGGTGCCCGGATGTAGCCGTATCCCGTGGCCGGATATGTTGCTTTGATGCCAAACGTGACCAGAGAGCCATCGCGGGCGGGGTCGGCACCTGCCTCGACCGCTTCGAGGAACCCCACGACGTCTGCGATGAGGTGGTCGGCAGGCATCACGAGAAGCAGCGGGTCCCCACCCTCCTGCAACGCCCGGTGGGCGGCCACGGCCACGGCTGGTGCGGTGTTGCGTCCAACCGGCTCAACGATCATCGTGCCGTTCGGCTCGCCGGCCCGCTCCATCTCGGCGCGGGCTGCATCGGCGTAGGCAGCGTTGCACACGACGATGGGCGGCCGCTTGGCAGGGAGGTCCCGGAGGCGTTCGATCGTTGCTCGCAGCATCGTGCCGTCGCCGAAGAGCGGGAGAAGCTGTTTGGGTGCGTCGCGGCGAGAGAGCGGCCACAGCCGGGTTCCTGACCCACCGGACAGCACGACAGGAACGATGGCGGTGGTGCGATCCATGGCGGTGAATATACCGGCGGCGCTCCGCACCGGCCAGGTGCGGAACTCACCCTTGATGGCGTGTCTCCCTCGGGCCCCTCAGTTGGCGACCCTGCGATAGAGGCGCACGGCGAGGGGTGCAAATACCACCAAGATGCCGACCGACCAGATGAGCGCCAGAACGACGTTGCCGAGCACCGTCTGACCCGGGGGGAGCGCACCTTCGCCGAGGATGAGGCCACGCAGCGCGTTGACGGTCACGGTGATGGGCTGGTTGTCGGCAAACGCTCGCAGCCAGGCGGGCATGGTTTGGGTTGGCACAAACACCGAGCTCGCGAAGACCAGCGGAAAGACGGGCAGGAATACGGCCGACTGGACTGCCTCGGGGTTCTTCACGGCCAGCCCGATGGCGGCCATCACCCACGACAGCGAGAAGGCGAACACCATCGCAACGATCATGCCGCCGAGGAGGCCGAAGAGGTTGGTTTGCCACCGGAAGCCGATCAGGAACCCCACGACAAGCATGAGCGTGATCACGAACCCGTTTCTGATCAGGTCCGATAGCGTCCTCCCCGCCAGGACCGCAGAGCGCGCCATCGGCAGTGACCTGAAGCGGTCGATGACACCCTTTGCCAGATCCTCGGTCAGGCCGATGGCCGTCTGCCCGGAGCCAAACGCTGCGACCTGTATCAGGAGGCCGGGGACCAGCCAGTTGATGTATTTGCCACCTGCGGCTGCCGGGATCTCGCCGCCGATCGCACCGCCGAACACGTAATTGAAGAGGAGCAGGAACATCACCGGCTGGACCGTGGCGAACAAGAGGAGCTGGGGGAGCCGTACGTTGCGCAGCAGGTTTCTGCGGGTGATGACCGCTGTGTCGCGGAGGGTGTGCGCCAACGTCACCTTGACGTGGGCTGGGGGCGCCGCGGTTTCCGTAGCCGTCATCGCGCACTCCTTCGACTCTTGCGCCGCCCACGAGTAGCGTTCTCGTTGGCCTCCGGCACGACCTTCTCCTCGGCAACGTGTCCCGTTATCGACAGGAAGACGTCGTCGAGGGTTGGCTTCCGCAGGCTGATGTCATCCGGGGTGATCGAGGCTGCGTCGAGCCTCCTCACCACCTCCATCAGTGTGCGGGGGCCGTCCGGGGCTGGGAGGTGGAGCTTCTTCGACCCGTTCTCGAAGGTCGGCGCTCCGACCCCTGCCGCGGTCAGGACCTCGATCGTCGTGTCGATCAAATCGTCTGGCACACTCATCTCGACGACTGCGCCGCCCATCGTGTCCTTGAGTTGTTCTGGGGTTCCCTCACTGATGACCTTGCCTTGATCGATGACCGCCACCCTGGCTGCAAGCTGGTCGGCCTCGTCGAGATACTGAGTGGTCAGAAGGATCGTCGTCCCATCTTCGACCATGTCGGTGATCAGCTCCCAGATGTCCATGCGGCTGCGGGGATCGATCCCCGTCGTCGGCTCGTCCAGGAAGAGGACGTCTGGTCTCCCGACCATCGATGCGGCGAGGTCGAGACGCCGCTGCATTCCGCCTGAGTAGGTGCGCACCGGGCGGTCGGCCGCGTCCGTCAGCCGGATCCGCTCGAGCACCTCGGCGGCCCGTTGTTTCGCCTCGGCGGCCGAAAGCATGTAGAGACGGCCGACCATCTCGACGTTCTCGCGCCCGGTGAGGTAATCGTCGACGGCCGCGAACTGGCCGGCCAGCCCGAGTCGGGTGCGGGCGGTGGTCGGATCAGCCAGCACGTCGATGCCGGCAACCCGAGCCGATCCGGAGTCGGGCTTCAGCAGGGTGGTCAGCACCCGGATCAGTGTCGTCTTTCCCGCACCGTTGGGGCCGAGCAGACCGTAGATGATGCCTCGCTCGAACTCGAGGCTGACGCTGTCGAGTGCCTGGACGTCGCCAAACGCTTTGGACACGTCTTCAGCAACGACGATGGGGTTGGTCATGGGAGAACGCCTCTTCTCTGCAACCGGCGAGAAAGGCCGGGTGCCGATGTTAGGCCTCGTGTGGCAGTGTCCATGCCCCCCACCGGAGCGCTCGGCTCGGGGTGGTGGCGGCACTGTGGCCGCCGCCGATTGCGCGGACTCCTTCGCCGCTACCCTCGTCTCGCCATGTCCGATCTTCCTCCCGTTCGCAACCGGTTCCCTGCGCTCGATCGTAGGCAAGACGGTGTCCCCGTCGTCTACGCCGACGGTCCCGGCGGCACGCAGGTGCCCCACGAGGTCATCGGTGCGATGTCAGACTTCCTCGCCGGCGGCGGCTCCAACCTGGGCGGGCCGTTCGTGACGAGCGAAGAGACGGGAGCCGTGGCACACCGGGCGAGAGCTGCGATCGCCGACCTGGTGAACGCATCTCAGCCCGAGGAGATCGCCTTCGGTCAGAACATGACATCGATGACCCTTTCGCTCGGCCGCGCCCTCGCCCGGACCTGGGGTCCTGGCGACGAGATCATCTGCACCCGCCTCGACCACGACGCCAACGTGTCGTCCTGGATGGTTGCCGCCGAGGAGGCCGGAGCCACGGTGCGCCTCGTGGATTTCGATCCGACTGATGGCAGGCTCGACCCCGAAGTCGTCGCTGCCGCCGTGACCGAACGAACTCGCCTCGTGGCCGTCACTCACGCTTCCAATGCCATCGGCACGGTCGTCGACGTCGCGGCGATCACGGAGGCAGCGCATGCAGCAGGGGCCCTCGTGTTCGTCGACGCCGTGCACTACACGCCGCATGGCGCCGTCGACGTCCAAGCGATCGATTGCGACTTCCTCGCGGCATCTGCCTACAAGTTCTTCGGGCCACACACGGGTCTGTTGTACGGCAAGCTCGCGCTCATGGCGCAACTCGAGGCCGTGAAGATACGCCCGGCACCCAGCGAGCCTCCCGGGAAGTGGGAGACGGGCACGCAGAGCTTCGAGAGCCTGGCCGGCGTTGCCGCCGCCGTCGACTACCTGGCTTCGCTCGGCACGGGTGCGACACGCCGGTCCTGCCTCGTCGACGCCATGTCCCGCATCAGGGAACACGAGCGCCGGCTCTCCTCTCGGTTCCTCGACGCCATCGCCCCGCTCGACCACGTGACCCTCTACGGGGAGCCGACGCCGGACGGGAGAACCCCCACGTTTGCCATCGCTGCGGCGAGGCACACGCCGGCTGAAGTTGCCGAGTATCTCGGCCGCCGGGGGATTTTCGTGTGGGACGGCCACTACTACGCCCTCGAAGTGATGCGCAGCCTCGGGGTCCTCGACCGCGGCGGCCTGGTCAGGATCGGATTCGTCCACTACAACACGGAAGCGGAAGTCGACCGCACGGTTGCCGCCCTCGCCGATATCGCGTGATCGACCCGCTCCGGCATCTCCGCCCCGGCGGAACACACTGACCGTTTCTCAGGCCGCACCGTCAGGGTCCGGGCCGGTGGTCGCGTCGATCGCCGGGGCTGGTTCGACGATGAACGCGAGCTCCACCCGAGCGTCGCCGGTACCGAAGGCGGTGATCGTGTCGCCCGCCTGCAGCATCGTGTCACCGTGCGGGATGAGCACCGAAGTGCTGCGACGCACGGACACGAGGGTCGCCCCGTCTGGCCATGTGAGCTCGCGGACTCTCCGGCCATGAGCTGCCGACAGCGGCGGGATCGGAATCTCGAAGAAACCCGCACCCGGCTGTGTGCGCTGTTTGAGGCGCTCCCGGTGCAACCTGCGGTCGGTGGTTGCTCCGAGTGCCAGGTGATACGCCCGCACGACGCTCTCGCGCCGGAACATGCCGACATAGGTGCCCGGCACCTCGTCGGAAACGACCGGCAGCCTCCCAACGCCGAGGCCCGCCATGCGAGCCAGCGCCGTCGAAACCGGCAGCGTGGGAGACGCCGTGATCGGGGTCTGCGTCATCGCCTCGCGCGACGGTGGTGGCTGGCGATGTCAGCAGCGGCCCTGCGAGGTCGGCGAGCGTGACGATCCCGCACAGCTTGCCATCCGCAACCACCGGCAGACCGTGATGGTGGAGCCGGTCGAGCTCAGCGGCCGCCTCCACGATGCTCATTTCCGGCCGAAGCACCGCATCCGGCGGTGTCATGACTTGCCCAACCGTCACGGTATCGAGGAGGTCGATGTCCTCCGTAGTCGTGAGATGGATGCCTCGCCTGCGGAGCGGCTGGGTGTAGATGCTGTCGGGGTGGAATCGATCGCCGAGGAACGTGGCGAGTGCGGCGGCGAGCATCAGCGGGAGCACCAGGTCGTAGTTCCCCGTGATCTCGAAGACGATGAGGACAGCGGTGAGCGGCGCTCGCGCCGTGGCGGCAAACGTCGCTGCCATCCCGACAACGGCAAAGGCCCCAGGACTGAGGGTTGACAGCGACCAGGCGGGCGCAAGCAGCAGCGCCACGGCTGCTCCGAGGCTGCCCCCGATCACGAGGCTCGGCATCATGGTGCCTCCCGAGCCGCCGCCCGCCCACGTCAGCAGCGAGCTCAGGATCTTCAACAGAGCGATGAGGACGAGCGTCGACCAGACGATGGTGGAGTCCGGCCCCAGGCGCAGCACGACGTTCAGGTAGTCCTGGCCCGTGCCGAACAACTCCGGTTCGAGGACGATCAGGCCGGCGACGGCGAGCCCAACGCCAACCGGCCGGATCCAGCCTGGCCACTGCTCGGGGATGACGGCCAGGCTGTTCGCCGTGCGCAAGAACACGAATCCGGCGGCGAAGGCAACGAGGCTCAGAAAGGCGTAGAGGAGCAACTCGGCCGGGTGGCCCAGCGTATACGACGGGGAAGACAGCAGGCGCTCGGCCCCGACAAGCTCGCTCGTCGTGACGGCGGCTGCCACGGATGCGACGACGACCGCGTTGAGGTGCCGGATCGCAAACCCCCCGATGATGACCTCCATGGCGAACAGCATTCCCGCAATGGGGGCGTTGAAGGAGGCGCCGATCCCGGCTCCCGCGCCTGCCGCCACGAGCCCGCGAATCTGGTCCTCGCCGAATCTGGTGTACCGGGCGAACGACGAGCCGATCGTCGCACCGATCTGCACGACCGGGCCCTCTCGACCGGCGGAACCACCCGAGCCGAGCGTGACCGCAGTTGCAGCGATCTTGGCGCCGACGGTCCTGGTCGGGAGGTATCCGCCCCGCAGCGAGATGCCGACCATCGTCGCATCGACCCCGCCGCCTTCGATCCCGGGCCCGAACCGTCGATTGATTGCCCACGACACGAGGAGGCCGAGCGGCACGGTGACGATCACCGCCCACGTGCCGAGCGACATGTCCTTCTCGACGAGATCGACCAGCCACGTGACCCCGCTGATCGACCACACGAGCAATGAAGCCCCGATGCCGACCAGCACGCCGACCACGACGGATGCGGCGATGAACGCCGTCGCCCCGCGGGATTCGACGGCCCTGATCAGGATTCGGCGGATCGACGACCACATTCCAGGGAAGTTAGCGGCGAGCGGCCGTTCGGCGATGGGAGCGCGACCGGGGGGCTGCATGCGGAGCGGACGCTCTCATACGCTGACCGAGGGAGAGAGACCCAGCAACCTCCAGCCCAGATCTCCCTCCCTGCGGTCACCTTGGGCGGCCGGCCCAGGAGGCATGCCGGCGCGCACATTGCTTGATCACGAGCGGGTGGGCACCTCAGATCGCATGTGGGAAGCGACGGCCGCGCGATGGAGACGGGCGGCTGTCGACGGTACCAAGCCTTCGACAGCGCAGCGCAGTCGGGAGCACGGCCGGTGCATGGCGAGACCTTCCACATCTGGAGCCGAGCAGTGTCTTGTCACCTGTGGGCTACGCCGTGAGCCTACCCGACACCGGGGAAAGCGAGTCTCGGGCCACCATCCATCAACCGCTTCAGCAGGCGTGCGGGGCACTAGCGTCGCAGTCATGGAGGACACGTACACCGTTGCCGAGTTGAGCCGCGCCGTTGCTCGTGCAGTGGCGAGGGCCTTTCCCGCCGAGGTGTGGGTGGAGGGCGAGATTCGCGATCTCGTGCGATCACGCACTGGCCACGTGTACTTCACGCTCGTCGATCCCGACGAGGCGGCACAACCGGGCCAGCCTGCGGCGGCCGTGCCGGTGACACTGTTTGCCCTCGATCGGGTCGCCGTCAATCGTGTGCTGGTGCGCACCGGGGCGATGCGGATGACCGACGGGGTGCACGTTCGTATTCGCGGCCGGGTGACGCACTACGCCGGCAGGGGAACGGTGCAGCTACGGATGTCGTGGATCGATACCGATTTCACGATTGGCAAGCTCGCTGCCGGGCGTGCCGCGTTGTTGCGCCGGCTCGACGCGGAGGGTCTGCTCGACCGCAACGGCGGCCTCGCCGTACCGATGGTGCCGCTCCGTATCGGCCTGGTGACCAGTGTCGGGAGCGCTGCTCACGCCGACTTCCTCGCCGAGCTCGGGCACTCCGGGTACGCGTTCTCCGTCACCGTGGCCGATGCGCGCACGCAAGGCACTGCGGCGGCCGTATCGATCGTTCATGGGATCGAGGCGCTCGCGGACAGTGGCTGTGATGTCGTTGCCCTCGTGCGTGGAGGAGGCGCCCAGACCGATCTGGCCGTGTTCGACGCGGAGGTGGTCGCACGAGCCATCGCCGCGGCCCCCTTCCCCATCTTCACGGGCATTGGCCACGAGGTCGACTCGACCGTTGCCGATCGCCTCGCACACGCGTCGCTGAAGACACCGACGGCCTGCGCGCAGGCATTCGTCGCTGCAGTAGGTCGCTTCGAGGCCCAACTCGCTGCCATCGCTTCGGCGATGGCGACGGCGGGCGTGTCCAGCGCCAATCGAGCGTCAACCGGTCTCGGATCGCAGAGTGCCCGGCTGGCGACTGCGACGCGGCTCCACATGGGACGTCACAGCCGGGCGCTCCTCGATGCTACAGATGCGGTGCGCAGACGAGCGCCCATCGCAGTCGAGAGGGCAGCGGTCCGCACGATGCGCATCGGGTCTCGAACGGCCGCGGCAGCCCGCCACGGCGTGGCTGCCGACGAGGGGAAGCTCGCGGAGGCAACCCGGCGCCTCTCTCGGGAGCCGGGACGAGCCCTCGCCGCCGAGCAGCGGCGCCTCGACGGGCTGGCCGCCGTCGAGCGGGCGTTCCGGCCCGAGCGCATGCTCGCCCGCGGATGGACGTTGACCTACGCAGGTGAGAGGCTGGTGCGCGGGTCTGGTGATGTTGTGGCCGGTGACCGTATCCGCACGCACACGGCACGCGGCGACATCGGCTCGGTGGTCGAGGAAGGGCATGGCGACGCAGATGACTGACGAGATCGGCTACGGCGAGGCGATGCGCGAGCTCGAGCAGATCCTCGAGCAGATCGAGGGCGATGACGTCGACGTCGACTTGCTGTCGGCGAGGGTCTCGCGAGCCGCGGAGCTCATCCGGCTGTGCCGCAAACGTATTCACGCAACACGAATCGAAGTAGAAGAGATCGTCGCCGGCCTCGACGCACCAGGATCCGCAGCGGCTCAAGACGCCGTCGGGGACGAAGACGACACCACAGATGAGGAGATCGAGCAATGACCGAGAGTGTCGTAGCCCGCTTCGGGTTCTTTCCGCTGGTCACCGCAGACACGGTGAGCATCTCACAGGCGAACACCTCGGTGGCGCTGGCCAAAGGCGACCTCGAGGTGCGCCAAGGTGGAGGGTCCCTCTTGGCGGCAGGTGGAAACGCCGAGCGTCACGCAAGGTGGGGCCATGGCGATCCTCGCCGGAGGAGACGTCACAATCGAGGAGGGCGGCGCTGTCGTCGTTGCCGCTCGATCGGTCGACGTTTCGAACGGCTACGTCGGGCTCGCCTTCGGACGCAGCGTCACGCTCCGAGACAGCCGCATCGTTCTCGGCACGGCACAAGCTGCCGCGTTGGGGGCTGCCCTTGGTGCCGTCGTCGTCCTCGGCAGGCTGCTGGCGCGGGAGATGAGCCGCGTATCCGGTACGTGGAGTGGTTGTGCCGTGAATGGTTCCGAACGCGGCATCTTCGTCAACCGCACGCTCAACCTGCGATCGATTCGGGCGATCGGCTACGACATGGACTACACGCTGATCCACTACCGGGTCGACGAGTGGGAGCGCCGCGCCTACGAGCACGCCCGCCGGCTCCTCGCCGAACGGGGCTGGCCGGTCGCCGACCTCGATCTTCGATCCCGCTCACGGTGATTCGCGGGCTCGCCCTCGACCTCCAAGACGGGCAACCTGGTCAAGGCCGACCCGGTTCGGCTACGTCATCCGCGGCGCCCACGGCACCCGAGGTGCTCGACTACGACGAGCTGCGCCGGGACTACGCCGGACACCTTCGTCGACCTGGCCGAGCCCCGCTTCGTCTTCCTCAACACCCTCTTCTCGCTGTCGGAGGCTGCGCTGTTCGGCCAGCTCGTCGACCTGATGGACGCGGGTGCGCTCCCGGGCACCCTGGGCTATGCGGCGCTGTACCAATCGGTCCGCGTGACGCATCGACGAGGCCCACTCGATGGGGTCGCTCAAGGCCGAGATCGCCGCCGATCCTGATCGGTTCGTCGAGGTCGACCCGAGCTGGTGCCCACGCTCCTCGATCAGCTCCATGCCGGCAAGCGACTGCTGCTCATCACCAACTCGGAGTGGGACTACACCCAACGCATGATGGCGTACGCCGTCGACCCCTATCTGCCGGACGGGATGGGCTGGCGCGACGTGTTCGACATCGTGATCGTCTCTGCGGTGAAGCCGGAGTTCTTCACGGCTCGCAAGCTCCTCTACAAGGTCGAGGACGAGGCCGCAGGGTCTGCTGCGCCCCCACGTTGGTGTGCTCGAGGCCGGGCGGGGTGTTCTTCGGCGGGTGCGCCGGCAGGTCGAGGAGAGCCTCGACGCTGTCCGGCGATCAGATCCTCTACGTCGGCGACCACCTCTTCGGTGACGTGCACGTCTCGAAGTCCCAGCTCCGGTGGCGCACCGCCCTCATCCTGCGTGAGATGGAGAGTGAGGTGCGGGCCCAGAAGCGAGTTCGTGGCCAGACGAGTCCCGCCTCCGCGACTTGATGCACGAGAAGGTCCTGCTCGAGAGCCGCCTGGCGACCTACGCCTCGACGACCAGCGGGCCCGGCTGGGCTACGCCAAACCGCTCGGCGACCTCGGAGCCGGCACCGTCGACGAGATCAGGGCAGCGATCTCCGCAGTCGACGACAGCATCACACCGCTCGCCGTGCGCGCCGGCAGCCTTCGCAACCAGCGGTGGGGGCCGCTGATGCGAGCGGGTATCGACAAGAGCCTCTTTGCCCGGCAGGTCGAGCGGTACGCCGACGTCTACACGTCGCGCGTGTCGAACTTCCTTGCCGTCGGGCCGTTCGCCATGCTCCGCGCAGGGCGGCTGTCGCTCCCGCACGACGAAGGCAGCTCCGACATGGCAGATGAAACGCCCGAGGTGGACGAGTCGGCGTGAGCCCGCGGGCCTGGGTACTCTCTGCGCCGTGATCCCGCAGACTCTCGAGGACGTCGAAGCGTCGCTGGCCGCACAGCACTACGTGGCCGACCGATCGCTCGTCGTGGCCATCCACCTGGCTTTGCAGCTTGGGCGTCCGCTCTTCCTGGAGGGTGAAGCCGGCGTCGGCAAGACCGAAGTGGCCAAGACGCTCGCCCGCATCCTGGGCGAGGATCTGATTCGGCTCCAGTGCTACGAGGGGCTCGATGTCGCCCAGGCCCTCTACGAGTGGGACTACGCCCGCCAGATGCTCGCCATCAGGCTGATCGAGGCCCGCCGCGACGGCAGTCACGCAGAAGTGCACGACATCATGTCGCGCGAGTATCTGGTGGCGCGCCCGCTGCTCCAAGCCATCGAGCGCGGTGCTTCGGGCCAACACACGGTGCTGCTGATCGATGAGCTCGACCGGGCAGACGAGGAGTTCGAGGCCTACCTGCTGGAGTTGCTCTCCGACTTTCAGGTGACCATCCCCGAGGTCGAGACGGTGCGGGCGACGGTGCCTCCCGTCGTCATCATCACGTCGAACCGGACGCGCGAGATCCACGATGCGCTGAAGCGGCGCTGTATCTACCACTGGATCGACTACCCGGACTTCTCCCGGGAGGTCGCGATCTTGCGAGAGAAGGCGCCCGACGTGCCGGAGCGTCTCGCCGCCCAACTCGCCGGGGCCATGGGTCGGCTGCGGGACCTCGACCTCTTCAAACCTCCGGGCGTGGCCGAGACGCTCGACTGGGCGGCTGCGCTGACGGTGTTGGGCCGCCACGAGCTGACGCGCGCCGACCGTCGACGACACGCTGGGAGTGGTCCTCAAGTACCAAGAGGACATCGCTCGCGTGCGAGAGTTGGGTGTCGATCGGCTCATCGACTCGGCTGCGGGCTGAGCGTGAGCGACATCTTCACCCGCAACCTGGTGCGGTTCGTGCGGTACCTGCGGCTCCGCGGGCTCCCGGTGGGCCCAGGAACGGCGGTGGATGTGGCGGGAGCCGTAGAGGCCGTCGGTCTCGATGACCGTGGCGACCTGTACTACGCGCTGCGAGCGGTGGTCACGACGCGCCCCGGCCAGCGAGAGATCTTCGACGAGGCCTTCGACCTGTATTTCGGTTCGGGCCAGACAGCCGGTGCCGATGTTGGGCTTGCGGCCGAGCAGCCGGCCTCGACGCCTCCAGCTGTGCGAGCGCACGTTCCTGTGATCTCGCCGAATCACCGGACGGCAGACGACGGCGATCTCGATGAGATCGCCGAGATCGCCGGGGGCTCCTACAGGGAGCGCATCGCACACCGCGACTTCGCCGACCTCACCGCCGAAGAGCAGGAGCAGGTTCGCAAGCTGATCGACCGCATGGTGTGGCGGCCCGCTGCCGCTCCTTCACGGCGGTGGGCTGCCGCGTCGCACCGGGACGCGCCCAGACTTGCGCCGTACGCTGCGCAACGTGAGCGGCCCACATGGCGACCTCGTCCCGCTTGCGTGGTCGGATCGCCGCATGCGCCGCAGGCCGCTCGTCGTCATCGCTGATGTGAGCGGCTCGATGGAGAGCTATACCGAGCTGTTCTTGTACTTCATCCACGCCGCACAGGGAAGGCTGGGGAGGGTCGAGTCGTTCGTGTTCGCCACTCGACTCAGCCGCATCACCCGCCAGATGCGGCTTCGCCAGCCGCAGCTTGCGCTTCGCCAAGTTGCCACCGCGGTGTCAGATTGGTCCGGTGGCACGCGAATCGGCGAAACGCTCGCCGTGTTCAACCGCGACTGGAGTCGGCGAGTGACGGGTGGCGGAGCCATCGGGCTCATCATCTCGGACGGCTGGGATACCGGCGACCCCGAGGTGCTCGACCGGGAGATGGCGAGATTCGCCCGATCCGTGCACCGAGTGATCTGGCTGAACCCGCTGGCTGGGCGGTCTGGGTTCGCACCGGAGACTCGCGGTATGCGCACGGTGCTGCCGTACGTCGACGACTTCCTTCCCGCGGGCAACCTGGTCGATCTGCGCAGCGTGGTACGGCTTCTAGAGTCACTCCCAACGCGACGGGGTGCGAGGACATGACGAACGAGCTCGAGGTATTCGACCGGTGGACCGCCGAAGGGAAGGCGGTTGCCGTTGCCACCGTGGTGCGGGTGAAGGGCTCAGCGCCGCGTCCGGAAGGTGCCAAGTTCCTGGTGTCGTCGGCCGGCGACATGGAAGGCAGCGTGAGCGGAGGGTGCGTGGAGAACGACGTCGCGCTCCATGCCCAACGAGTGCTCGAGACCGGTGAGCCGGCACTCGTCACGTACGGGATCGCCGACGAGGAGGCCTTCGAAGTCGGCCTCACCTGTGGTGGGACGATCCAGGTCTACATCGAGAAGTGGTGAACGAAGCCATCGCCGCCGTCAAGCACCTCGTTGCCGAGGAGCGGCTCGGGGCGGTCGCGACCGTCGTCGCGGGGCCGGATGTCGGCGCCAAGGCGGTGATCGATGCCGAGACGGGCTACGTTGCCGGCAGCCTTCCGGAGAACGTCGCCGGGGACGTGCTGGCGGACGCTCGGGAGCTCATGGCGCACGAGCAGAGCCGGACCCTGGAGTACGGGTCGGACGAGGTCTTCATCGAGACGGTCGTCCCGCAACCGAGGCTCCTGGTGTTCGGGGCCGGCCACATCGCGCAATCGCTGGCCCGCCTCGCCCCAGAGCTCGGGTTCCGTGTGGTCGTTGCCGACGCACGCAAGACGTGGGCGACTCCTGACCGGTTTCCCGATGTCGACGACCTCATCGTCGGCTGGCCGGACGTCGTGTTCGAGCGGGTTGCCCTCGACCGACGCACCTACGTCGTGCTGCTCAGCCACGATGCCCGCTTCGAAGACCCGGTGCTCCCCGCCGTGCGCCGCGCCCCGGTCCGGTATATCGGGGCTCTCGGCAGCAGGCGCACGTCGGCCAATCGTGCTGAACGACTCCGCGCGGCTGGTTGGGCCGACGACGAGATCGCCCGCATCCACGCTCCGATCGGTATCGACATCGGCGCCGAGCAGCCCAGCGAGGTGGCCGTGTCCATCCTCGCCGAGATCGTCCGGGTGCGGTACGGAGTTGGCACGGGCATGTCGTTGCGGGGCGTCGAGGGACGCATCCACCGCCAGCGCGGCCCGGAAGAAGGGACCGCGTAGCGAGCGGCGCCATGACCCCTCATCTGTCACGCCGGCCGCGTAGTGTCGGCGAGGTGGATCAGTGATCGAGGGGAGAGGGCGCATGCGACGGTATTTCTCGCTGGCAGTGGGGCTCGTGGTTGCGGTTGCGCTGGCGGCCCCTGCCGCTGCGGACCACGACCGGATCCAGTTCATCGGTGAGGTGACCTTTCCGACGGGATACACCCTCGACGGCGTTGAGGTGGGTGGCCTGTCCGGCATCACGTGGGATGCGGCAGGCGGCGTTTACTACGCGATCTCAGACGACCGCAGCCAGATCGCGCCGGCGCGCTTCTACACGTTGACCATCGACGTGTCCGACGGTTCGCTCGACGATGGTGACGTCGTGTTTCTCGACCAGACGACACTGCTCGATCGTGCGGGCCAGCCGTACGCCGAGCTGGCGCTCGATCCCGAGGGCATCGCGCTGTCACCTCGACGCACCTTGTTCATCTCATCCGAGGGCGACACGGCGGCGCTCCAGGCGCCCTTTGTCAACGAGTACGCACTTGGCGGGCAGCTGCTCGGCGAGCTGCGGATCCCACGCTCGTATCTGCCCACCGGCGACGCCTCTTCGGGCATTCGTCAGAATGCTGCGCTCGAGTCGCTCACCTTCTCCCCGGACGGCACTCGCCTCACGACGGCTACGGAGGCTGCGTTGTTCCAGGACGGACCTGCCGCGTCTGTCACGACCGGCAGCCCGTCGCGAATCCTCGTCTACAGCGCTGCGACGGGGCGGCCAATCGGGGAGTTCGTATACGAGAACGAGCCGGTCACCGATGAGCCGATCCCGCCGGATGCGTTCAGCGTCAACGGTCTTGTCGAGCTTCTGGAGCTGCGGCAACCAGGGACGTTCCTCGCGCTGGAGAGGTCGTTCTCCGTCGGCGTGGGCAACAACGTCCGCCTGTATCGGATCTCTGAGCGCGGGGCCGACAACATCCGGGGGGTCCATTCCATCGCGAACCTCGACCCTGCCCCGGTTGCCAAAGACCTCGTCCTCGATCTCACGGACTTGGGCATCACGCTCGACAACCTGGAGGGCCTTGCGTTCGGGCCGCGACTGCCCGACGGCCGAACGCCGTTGATCATCGTGTCGGACAACAACTTCAGCCCGTTCGGGTTCACGCAGTTCCTTGGGTTCACCCTGGACCTGTAGCCCGCGAGCGATGAGCGACCATCTCGGCGAGGTACACCTCTCGCACGGCAAAGGCCTGGCGGACCTCGCCGACCACCGGCTCGAAGAACTGCTCGCGATACGACTGGTCCGTGACGGCTGTGACCGCGAAGTACAGGCCGGAGAACGCTGCCAGGAACGAAGCAACCCTGAGCAGCTCCTCCGTGAGCTGGTAGCGGCCACCAAGGAAGGAGAGAGCCGGCCCGATCGACGTGGTTGATGCGGCCTGCGTCCAGGCGAGGATCACGTCATTGCGCATGATGATGAGCCCGAGAACGAGAAGGAACACGCCGACGAGCAAGCTCACCAGGAGCACCTGAACGGCCTGTCCGAACAGCACCATCAGACCCACGTTTGCCCATTGTCGCCTGCTGAGCAGAGGAGGCGACGGCGGCTCTCCTTCTCCCGGAATCATTCCGGCCACTGGGGTGTGCTCGCAGACTGCGGCCACCTCGCGCCAACTCGAGAAGGTGCCGAGCCCTGCGATCTCGCCGGGAAGTCGAGCGACGAGAAACAGCGCTCCCGCGACCCCCAGCAGGCTGAGCGCTCCGGCGAAAGGGGCACCGGTGAGCCCCGCCGCAACCTGCCACAGTTCGGCGTTGATGAACAAGAAGGTCACGAACAGCAAGAGGAGCGGAACCGCACGAGCGAAGAGCAAGAGCGTGCTCACCAACTCGCGAGCTACGCGGCCGATCGCCCATCGGAGGATCGGGATCACGCCGTAACTCGTTCCCACATAGATCACGACCAGGAGTGCGAGGTTGGCGCCGACAACGGCTGCGGCGAGCCCGAATTCGCCACCGAACACGACGGCAACCACGGCTGGGAGCAGCACGAACGCAGCCACTTCGCCCGGGCCGACGGAGGTCGGGCGGGCGAGGGTCGCCCGTCCCCGCCACCGATTGAGGAGGGCCCAACCGCCGAGAAGGAGCCCGCATCCCCCCGCAACGGCGAGCGTGTTCGCCCACCAGGCCTGGAAATTGAGGGCAACCAGAACCACCTCGATCAGTGCGATGAAGGTCAGCAGCCCAACGGCGCGGGTGAAGATGTCACGGGTCGCCGAGTAATCCTCGATGAAGTGTGGCACGCCTCTGCGGATGAACCAGCGCTCGACCTTCGTGACATCGATTGCGCTGGGAGCCTCCATCGGGACGATTGTGGCGACCAGGGCCGGTGTGACCAAGTACCGGCATCCTCGAGGACGGGATCTGCGTTGGCCGAGGTGGTTTCGGGCGGCGTCACAGCGCAGCGTCGATCAGCCAGAGGACTCCCATCCCCGCAACGATCGTCCACGCCACCGACTTCGTGCGCAGCGCAATCACCATCGCTGCTGCGGCGGCGTAGAAGCGGGGATTGCCCAGCGACAGGTCGACTGCGCCACTCGGAGAGATGACCGCAGGTGCGACGAGGGCGGCCAGCACGGCAGGGGCCACGTAGCGCAGCGGAGCTGCGAGCCAGGCGGGCACCCCATACCGCCCGAAGAGGGCGACGAACGACAGTCGTGTTGCATACGTTCCGAGCCCGATGGCGCCGACGACGAGCCAGCTGCTCATGAGCGCAACCGTTCGGCGATCACGCCGGCCGCGATCCCGAGCGCGGCGGCGACGATGAGGCCCAGCCGGTAGGGGATGTCGCGCCCCGCAACGGCGACGCCGGCGCCGACGATGGCGGCGATGACGCCGGGGGCATCCCTCACGGCGAGGATCATCAGCACCAGGAACACCAGGGGGATCGCGAAGTCGAGCGACCACGAGGCCGGGATCTGGGTGCCGAGGAGGGCGCCGATGCCGGTTGTGACCTGCCACGGAATCCACAGTGCCAGCCCTGCCCCGAAGAAGAACCAGCGCTTGTAGACGGGATCGTCGACCGTCGGGTACCGAGTGATCGAAACGGCAAATGCCTGGTCGGTCATCAGGTAGGGCAGGCCGTAGCGCCACGCCGCCGGGAACGGGCGGAAGTGGTCGGCGAGTGCCGCCGAGTACATGAGATGGCGTGCATTCACCACCAACGCTGTGGCGATCACAACCGCAGCCGCGGCTCCAGCGTTGGTGAGCTCGATCGTCACGAGTTGTGCAGCACCGGCGAAGATGATCGGCGACGTTGCCCAGCCGAGCCCGGTCCCGATGACCGAAGACGCTGCCGCCACCCCGAGGATCAAGCCGAACGGAACGACGCCGACCAGCAGCGGGGCAATGGCGCGCAGGCCATCGCCAAATGCGCGGCGCGGCGACGCATCGATGGGTTGAGCGTGCGGCACGAGGCTCCTTCGGCAGCCGACCAGCGTACCCAGCGCCACGACACCACCGTCCCATCGAAACCGCGGTTGCGGTATTCCGCCCTTTGCACGACATCGGTGTGGTCGCGTTTGCTACCTTCAGACGAAGGGATCCCAAACGAAAGGGGTGTGATGGAGATATCCATGACCGTCAACGGGAAGGCGGTCTCGGGGAGCGTCGAACCACGAACGCTGCTCGTGCACTTCCTCCGGGAGGATCTCTACCTCACCGGCACCCACGTTGGCTGCGAGTCCGGGTATTGCGGGGCATGCACCATTCACCTCGACGGCGTACCAACGAAGTCGTGCATGGTGCTCGCTGCTCAGGCAGACGGTGCCACCGTCACCACGATCGAGGGCCTCGCCGAGAACGGCAACCTCCATCCCGTCCAAGAGGGATTCTGGGAGCGGCACGGTCTCCAATGCGGCTTCTGCACCCCAGGGATGATCATGTCGGCCGTCGGCATCCTCGACGAGAACGACAATCCATCGGAGGCCGAGATCCGCCACGGGCTCGAGGGCAACCTCTGTCGCTGCACCGGCTACCACAACATCGTCCGCGCGGTCGAGTACGCCGCAGCCAAGATGCGGGGCGAAGAGCCTGCCCCGCCCGAGTGGGAGACGGACCTCGTATGACCACCACAACGAGTGCCCTCGGTGGCGTGATTCGGCGTAAGGAGGACCCCGCCCTCATCAGGGGCCGCGGCCGGTACGTCGATGACATCAAGCGCTCCGGCGAGCTTGCTGCGGCATTCGTCCGCAGCCCGTTCGCTCACGCCCGCATCAACTCAGTGGACGCATCGGCTGCCCAGGCGATGCCCGGAGTGCGCGCCGTCTACACGATCGACGACGTGCGGCATCTCGGGCCCTTGATCGCACAGGTTGCGGTTGGGAAGCTACGGCCTCTGCTTGCCGACGGTGTCGTGAAGCACGTCGGCGAAGCAGTGGCGATGGTGGTTGCCGACAACCGCTACATCGCACAGGATGCGGTCGACTCGATCTTCGTCGACTACGACCCTCTGGAAGCGGTCGTCAACCTCAAGGAGGCCGCCAGCGACAGAGTCAAGGTCCACGACGATCTCGACTCGAACGTCGCGCTCACGTGGGTCGGCCACGAGTGGTGGACCGACGTGTTCGCCCTCGACGACCCTCGCCCGAGAATCGAGGAGGCGAAGCAGCGCGACGACGTCGTCATCGTCGAGCTCGAGATGGTCAACCAGCGGCTGATCCCCGTCGCGATCGAGCCCCGTGCCGTACTGGCGACGTGGAACGAGGGCTACGAGCGCTTCGAGGTCTACTCCTCCAGCCAGATCCCCCATGCACTTGGCGGCGCAATCGCCAAGATGTTCGGGCTGGCGTCGAACGCGGTTCACGTGATTGCGCCGGAGGTCGGTGGCGGCTTCGGATGCAAGCTCAACGTCTATCCCGACGAGATCCTGGTGTGCTTCGCATCCAAGCAGCTGCACGCCCCGGTGCGCTTCACAGAGACGAGGCGGGAGTCGGCCGTGTCGACCATCCAGGGACGTGGGTGGGACGCTACGGCCGTGATCACCGGTACCCGTGACGGTGAGATCCTCGGCTACGAGCTGAGAGCGCTCTGCGACATGGGGGCGTACACCCAGAACTTCACGATGGCGATCCCGCTCCTGGGGCTCTGGGTATCGGCCGGCCAGTACGACATCCCGGCGTACTTCGAGGCCAAGTGCGTCGTCACCAACACGCAGACGACAGACGCCTACCGAGGCGCTGGGCGTCCCGAAGCGCTCTACTACATCGAACGTATCATCGACGCGTACGCCCGCGAGATCGGGATGGACCCGGCCGAGGTTCGCCGCAAGAACTACTGGAAGAACGACCAGTTCCCCGCGGTCACCAACTTCGGGCTGGCGATCGATTCCGGCGACTACGAGACGAACCTCGACAAGCTGCTCGATATGGCCGACTACGCGGGGCTGAGGCAGATGCAGGCCGACGCACGCGCCGAGGGCCGGTATATCGGCATCGGCTTGTCGACCTATCTCGAGATCTGCGGCTTTGGACCCTCGGTCCTCTCCGAGATCGGGTTCGGCTGGAACAACTACGGCCTCCCCTCGTCGTTCAGCGGCTCCGGCCTCGTCAGGGTCAACCCGGACGGGTCGGCGACGGTGATCATCGGCACCGGTCCGAGCGGCCAGGGGCACGAAACCACCTGGTCGCAGATCGTCTCGAGCGTGCTCGGCATCGACACCGACATGATCAGGGTGAGCCACGGGGACACGGCGGAATCGCCGATGGGAGTCGGCACCTTCGGCAGCCGGTCTGCGGCCGTCGACGGCGCAGCAACCTACGAGGCGTCCGTCAAGGTTCGTGACAAAGCCGCCGAGATCGCAGCGCACCTCATGGAGGCGGCGCCCGAGGATGTGCGCTTCGCCGACGGCGGTGCCCACGTTGTCGGCACGCCAGGGAGGATGGTGACATGGGCGGAGATCGCCGACGTCGCCTACCGGCCGCATCGGGGGCCTGAGGGCCTCGACGCCGGTCTCGAGGCGCACGCGGTGTTCAGCCCCGGCAACGCCACGTGGCCCTTCGGGTCGCACATCGCCGTTGTGGAGGTCGATCCGGAGACGGGCGATGTCGACTTCTTGCGCTACATCGGGATTGACGATTGCGGCAACGTGATCAACCCGATGATCGTGGACGGTCAGGTGCACGGCGGCATCGCTCAGGGCGTCGGTCAGGCGTTGTTCGAGGAGGCGATCTACGACGAGGCGGGCAATCTCCTGTCCGGGTCGCTGATCGACTACCCGATACCGACTGCCGGTGACCTCCCGTCGTTCGAGCTGGGCCGGACGGTGACACCGACCGATGTCAACCCGATGGGGGTGAAGGGCATCGGGGAGGCAGGCACGATCGGCTCCGCTCAGACCATCGTCAACGCGGTGGTCGATGCGCTCGCACCGCTCGGGGTCAAGCACATCGACATGCCGCTGCGGCCACGCAAGGTCTGGCAAGCGATCCAGGACGCGAGGGGATAAGCGATGTATCCACGGGAATTCGAATACGTGGCAGCGACGTCGCTCGACGAAGCGCTCGATGCGCTTGCCTCCAACGCCGGCGCCAAAGTGATGTCGGGCGGCATGAGCCTCATGCCGCTGATGAAGATGCGGTTGTTCTCACCCGAGATGGTGGTCGACATCTCCCGTGTCCCCGGGCTCGACGGGATCATCGACAAGGGTGATCACGTCGCGATCGGGGCGCTCGTCCGCCATCACGACACGGCCACGAACCCGCTTGTCGCAGAGCATGCGGCAGCGCTCGCCGAAGCTGCGGCGTACACCGGCGACAACCAAGTGCGGCGGCGCGGCACGACCTGTGGCTCGCTTGCCCATGCCGACATCGCTGCCGACCAGCCGGCCGGTGCCCTCGCTGCGGGAGCGACGATGGTTGCGGCTTCAAAGAACGGCGTGCGTGAGATCGCGGCTGCCGACTTCTTCGTCGACATGCTGACGTCGGCGCTCAATCCCGACGAGATCCTCGTTGAGGTGCGCATCCCCAAAGCCGGTGGCGGCTCCGCGTACGACAAGCTCGGACGACGCGGCGGTCACTCGGACTATGCCGTTGCGGGAGCTGCCGCATGGGTCAAGAAGAGCAACGGAACCGTCGAGGACGCTCGGATCGGGCTGACCGGTGTCGGCACCAAGCCGACCCTTGCGGTCGGTTCGATGGAGGCGTTCATCGGTTCCGACGGCTCTGCCGACGCGATTTCGGCTGCGGCGCAGCGAGCGACGGAGGGTGTCACCGTCCTCGAGGACCTCTACGGGTCGGAGGAGTACAAGGCACACCTCGCACGGGTGTACGTGGCTCGGGCGTTGGAGCGGGCGCTCGCCCGGGCCTGACCGCGAGGGAGGGAGAGTAACGGGGCGTCGCCGCGAGGCGACGCCCCGTTCTCGCGTCTGAGATCTTTCACCTTGTTTTAGGGATGGCCGGTAGTCGTGTTGACCTGGGCTGGAGGACACTGCGTTCCACACTTACACGAGGAGGACCCATCCCATGCTTGCTCGCACCACCCTGGCGATGATCGCCATGGCCGTCGTGCTGACTGTCGGCGCCGCCTGGGCGGCAACTGCGCCGTCGAGCGACGATGCTTCTGCAACCACCACGTCGATGGCTGAGACCACGACCTCCGTCCCCGGCGACGACGGCGCCGTCACCTCGACCACGATGCCCGGCGCCGACGACACCACGTCGACCACGATGGCGGGCGGCGACGACGCCGTCACCTCGACCAGCCAGGCTCCTCCGGCAGACGGCGAGAACGTGACCGTTCAGGCGGGCGCCGCCGGAACGGTCACCTACACGCTGGCCGGCAACACTCTGACTGTGACCGACACGGCGGTCAACGACGGCTGGCGAGCCGAGATCGAGGTCGGGTCCGGTCGGGAGCTCGAGGTGAAGTTCGAAAGCGCCACGGAGCGGATCGACGTCAACATCGAGCTGGAGGACGGCCGGGTCGAGGTCAGGGTGAGGGTGCGTGCCCTCGATGGCGACGACGACGATTCGGTGACTTCGACGACGATGCCGGGCGACGATGACGATGATGACGGCTCTGTCACCTCGACAACGATGCCGGGTGACGACGATGACGATTCCTACGACGACTCGGGTGAGGACTCATACGACGACTCGGACGATGACTACACGGATGATGATGACGATTCGGACGATGACGACTCGGACGATGACGACTCGGATGACGATGACGACTCGGACGATGACGACTCGGGTGACGAGGGCACCAACCGCGGGTGACCGCTGCAAGCTCGTGACATCGAGCCTCGATCAGGGGGCGTGTGCGATCACCGCACACGCCCCCTCTCTTGTTCGAGTGCCTCCTGCCGTGATACCTGGCCAGAACCCGGCTGCGGTGACGGCGTTCTCGTCGTTGTGGATCTCGGAGTAGGCGATGCGAGTCCGGTCGTCGACCGCGGTGTGGACGTAGCGGTACCCGACCCTGCGGCTGGCGGCGTCTTCACCGCGGTAGCCCCGACCACGGACACGCCACCCGCCGCCGTCAGGGATCCCAGCAAGCTTCTTGACATCGACGTGGATCAACTCTCCCGGCGTGTCACGCTGATACCTACGGACAGGTTCGCGATTCGTGGCCCGGTCACCACGGTCCAGGCGGCCAAGACCCGCCCGGTTCAGGATGTTCTGCACCGTCGATGCCGCAAGGCCGACCTCGAAAGCGATGTGATCCGCACCCCACCGGCGCTTGAGCCGCAGCCGCACCACCCGACGCCGCAACTGGCGCGACGTGCGATTCGGCGACCGGTGAGGCCTCGATGACATGTCCCGGAGTCCGTCGTCGCCCTCGGCCAACCATCGATTCCGCCACGTACGCACCGTCTTCGCATCGACCTGGAACCGCTGCGCTGTGGCCTCGACCGTCCAGCCATCGTCGGTGACACACCGCACCATCCTGCGTCGCCCCTCCGGTGTGAGTGGCGCGTTCGGATGCAACCGCGGGGTTGTAGCGTTAGCCACGAGCCCTCCTTCTGAGTTGTGAGTCCTTCAACCCACAGTCTCGCAAGGAGGGCTCCCTGATCACACCGTCCCGCCAACGACAACGTCCCCGGTTGTCACACCTAGGGGCGTTCGAGAGCGCCGAGCTCGAGGGTCACCCTCGCTCCACCGAGGGGGCTCGGGCCAATCGACAGCGAACCACCCGTCGCCTGTGCGGTGCGCCGGGCGATGTCGAGCCCCAGCCCTGTCGAGTCGCCGCCACTCCGGCCACGTTCGATGTCCGCAGACGCAAAGCCGGGGCCTGCGTCATCGACCATCACGCGCGCGCTCCCGTCGATCACCGTGCACGAGACTTCGTACGCCACGCCATCGTCCGTATGAGAGAAGACGTTGCCGATGACGGCGTCGACGGCAGCAGCGAGATCTGCACCTGAGACGGCGCCGATGGGTACCTGACCTGGTGGCACGCGCACTGACGTCGCCCGACCCTGCTCGTCGGCGAGCGCCTCCCAGAACGTCGTGCGCTCGACCAGCAGTGCGGTGAGGTCGGTCGCGGCTTCGTCGTCCTGACGCTCGGGCCGCCGCACCTCGCGAATCACGAAGTCGACGGCGCGCTGCAGCTCGGCGAGATCGTCGAGGAGTCGCTCCTGTTCCGGACCGGGTGGCAGCCGCTCGGCATCCAGCCCGAGCGCTGCAAGTGGCGTGCGCAAGCGATGAGAGATGTCGGCTGCCGTTTCCCGTTCCTTCTCGAGGAGGCGGGACACCTGCTCGGCGAGCCGATTGAACTCGGCGCCGACCTCCATGATCTCGGGCGGTCCTGCGGGGACGACGCGAGCGGCGAGATCGCCGGTTCCCAGGCGTTGTGATGCCGCCGACAGCTGCTCGACGGGCTCGACGATGGTCCTGGCGAGACGAGATGCGATGACCGCTGCGATGGCGATCATCACCAGGCCGAGAATGCCGAGCAGCACCCACGCTCTGGCGACACCGCGCGTGAGGGTTGCGTCGGCCACGAAAACCCGCACCACGGAGATGCCGTCTGCGTCGATTGCGGGTGCGTAGACGGCCTGCCCCCCTTGAAGGGACCTTCGCCCGGTGGCTCCCTCGATGACGGGGGTGAGGTCCTCGCCGGGGGGAAGCGGGGTACCGAGCACGGTTCCGTCTGCGAGCACCACGGTGACGTCGTTGCCGTTGAGTTGCCCGGTCCCGATCACATTCCTGATGACGGTCGCGTCGCCGGCGGCAGAGGTGGCGACGACGGCGATGAGCTGGGCGTCTCGTTCGGCGCCGGCCAGCGCCCGGTCGCGGGCGAGCTCGCCTACGAGGACACCCAATGGGATGGAGAAGGCGATGACGATGAGGCCGGCGACGGCGAACGCCACGAGGCTGAGCCGGCGTCTCACGCCGTCGGGTCGACGAGTTTGACCCCCACCCCACGCTTGGTGTGGATGTACACCGGCTCGGCAGCGGTTTCCCCGAGCTTCCGGCGCAGCCACGACAAATGGACGTCCACGGTCTTGTCCGCTCCGCCGTAGGGCTGACGCCACACCTCAGCCATCAACGTGCGCTTGGGCACCATGACTCCGGGGCGCGATGCCAGGAATGCGAGCAGTTCGAACTCCTTCGAGGTCAGGTCCATCGATGCGCCGTCGAGACGTGCTTCGTGGGCGGCAAGATCGATCACGAGGCCGCCGACGGTGAGCTCGGTCGGCTCGTCTCCGCCCATGCCGCGCCGGAGCACGGCACGGATGCGTGCAGCGAGGTGACCGGCCGAGAAGGGCTTCACCACGTAGTCGTCCGCCCCAAGGTCGAGGAGGCGAACGATCCTGGCTTCGTCATCCTGGGCTGTGGCGATGATCACGGGCACCTGGCTCACGGCGCGAATCATCTTGAGGACCTCGTCACCCGGGAGATCCGGCAAGCCGAGATCGAGCACGATGACATCGGGTGCGGACTCGACGGCCTCTTGCACACCGCCGAGTCCCGTGGCAGATGAGCGCAAGTCGTGACCCATGTCGGCGAGGGTTGCGGCGAGCGATTGCCGGATACGCTGGTCGTCTTCGATCAGGAGCACGGATGCCATCGTCCCGCCACGATACCCTTCCCCGGCGCCTCTCCCCGAGCGAATCGGGAAGGCTTGAGGGTCCCTTTACCGTCGTTTAGCCCACGTGGTGAGCGGGGGTGGCACCATGTCCAGCATGGTTCGTCGTCTCGGGGTTGTTCTCATCTGGGTCGTAGCCACGCTCGTTGCTACGACTGTGGCGCTGGCCGCCGTGCGCAGCGTGGCGGGTCAGGTCGTCGATGAGCCCGGCTCGCCGCTCCTCGTGGCGACCAGTTCGGGGGTCCTTGGTGATGGCACTACCACGACAGCCGCAGCAACGACGACGACGTCGCGAACCCCGCCGACCGTTGTGCCCGATGACGGTCTCATAGTGACGTCGATCTCCCAGTCCAACGATGGCGATGGCGACGACTCTGAGCAGGGCGCGAGCTCCGGGACCAACCCGACCACGGCACCTCCATCCGGCTCGCCGACCACGACCACGACGGCCGCGCCCGGTCCCACGACGACAACCCAGGCGCCCGCCGAGAGTCAGACCAAGACCTACCAGCTCGTGGGAGGCTGGGTTCGTATCACCTACGGTCAAGGGGTGGTCACGTTGAGCGGGGCCGGTCCGAATGCCGGATACTCCATGGATGTCGAACACGACGGTCCGGAGGAGGTCAAGGTGGAGTTTCGCAAAGATGAGCTCCGCTCCGAGTTCAAGGCCGAGTGGAGCGGCGGAGAGCTCGATGTCGAGATCGATGAAGGCTCAGGAGACGGCGGGGACGACGACTGAGCCTGCTTCCGGAGGGCCCTCGAGTTCGAGTTGGAGCCCCGATCAGCCCCACTCGGGGATGGCGACGCCGACCAGGTCGGCGAGGCCGGTGTTGGCGGCTGCGAAGTCGGCCGCAAGTCGTGCCCGAGTGTCTCGCTGCATCGCCGGGTACGGGGACGAGTCCTTCTGGTTGAGCTTGCCGACGAGTGCGCGGAGCGGCGCCGGGAGGCGCTTGGCGACGTCGCGAACCCTGGCTGAGCGGAACTCGACATAGGCGTTGATCGCCACCCCGAGATTGGCGGGTCGGAAGGTGGGGTCGATGTCCAGGAATCGGCATGCGTCCGTGAACACGGTCTCGGGAGACTTCTCCAGCTCCTCGAACGTCCGTACCAGTACCCGCTCGCGGGGAATCGACGTGTACAGCCGCTCCATCTGGCCGACGTATCGCCCCTTGTCGGCGTACGAAAAGATCCGACGCGATTCGGCATCGTGAACGAGACGAGCCGGTTCAGCGGAGAGTGCCGCTTCGAATTCGAGTGTCTCCCGACCGCGGCTGCGATTGTGCCAGTAGTGCGAGTAGGCCCGGTCGATGGGGTTGCGCAGAAGCACGATCACCTTCACGTCGGGGAGGCTCGCTGCGATACGGGCTACAGCCTCGGGGTGGTAGAGGTAGTCGGGTGTTGCTTCCCCCACTGCAGTCGCCTCCTCGGAGGCGGGGAAATGCTCCCTGTACCAATCGAGCCCCTTGTCGTAGTTGAGGTCGAAGAAGTGGACCTCCTTGGGTTGCGAAACCGCGATATTCGGGTGCTCGCGGAGATACCCGTTGAGCGATGTGGTGCCGCAGCGCATTGCGCCGGCGATGATGAAGGTAGGCAAACGTGCCACGAGATCCCCCGGAGTCCGCAGCGATCGTAGCCGGACGGCCCGACCCGCAAGCCGAGCCATCCGGAATGTGCGGTGTCACGTAGCGCCGAGGGCGACCTCGATCACGCTGCGTACGTCGTCCAGAACGTGGAACACCATGTCCTGCTTGACGTCGTCTGGCACGTCGTCGAGGTCGTCGCCGTTCTTCGCAGGCACGATGACCTCGCGTAGCCCGGCGCGGTGGGCGGCGAGCACCTTCTGCTTCACGCCGCCGATGGGCAGCACCCTGCCTTGCAGCGTCACCTCGCCCGTCATGCCGATGGGGTCCCGCACGGTTCGACCCGTGAGCAGGCTCACGAGCGCGGTCGTCATGGTGATGCCTGCCGACGGACCGTCCTTGGGGATTGCACCCGCAGGCACGTGGAGGTGGAATCGTTTCCCGAGCGCAGCTGGATCGATTCCCAGCTCGTCGGCGTGAGAGCGTACGTAGGAGAGTGCGATCTCCGCCGATTCCTTCATCACGTCGCCGAGTTGGCCGGTGAGGACCAAGCCCGACTCTCCCTCCATCGCTGTTGCCTCGATGAACAGCACGTCGCCTCCTGCACCCGTCACGGCGAGGCCGGTGGCGACGCCGGGAACGGCAGTGCGGTCCTTCGCCTCGTCGTGATGCACCGGTGGCTTGCCGAGAAGGTCGCGGAGGTCTTCGACGTCGACCGTCACCGGCGCAACGTCGGGATCTGCGGCCACCTTGGTGACGATCTTGCGCACCAACTTGCCGAGCTGGCGCTCGAGACCGCGAACCCCTGCCTCCCTGGTATAGCCGTCGACGATGCCGGCAAGCGCCGCCTCGGTGACGACGACCTCGTGCGGATGGAGCCCAGACTGCTCCACCTGCCGGGCCAGGAGATGGTCTCGGGCGATCGTCAGCTTCTCGTTGTCGGTGTAGCCGTCCAGCCGGATGACTTCGGTCCGGTCGAGCAACGGGGCGGGGATCGTCTCGAGAACGTTCGCGGTTGCGACGAACAGCACGTCCGAGAGGTCGAGATCCACTTCGAGGTAGTTGTCGCGGAAGGTGTGGTTCTGCGCCGGGTCGAGTACTTCGAGCAATGCGGAGGACGGATCGCCTCGCCAGTCTGCGCCGACCTTGTCCATCTCGTCGAGGAGGAACACGGGGTTCATGGAACCGGCTTCGACAAGTGCCCGGGCGACTCGCCCAGGTCTTGCGCCGACATACGTGCGGCGGTGGCCGCGAATCTCGGCCTCATCTCGGATGCCGCCGAGCGCCACCCGCACGAAGGTGCGGCCCAGCGCCCTCGCCACCGACTCGCCGAGCGAGGTCTTGCCAACACCAGGGGGACCAACGAGGAGGACGATCGCGCCGCCCCGCCTGCCTTCCTCGGGAGCGCCGAGACCCCGGTCGCTGCGCAGCTTGCGCACCGCCAGGTGCTCGATGATGCGTTCTTTCACGTCGTTGAGGCCCGTGTGGTCGGCGTCCAGCACCTCGCGCGCCGACGTCAGGTCCAGGTTGTCGTCCGAGTGGACGTTCCATGGAAGATCGAAGATCGTGTCCAGCCAGGTGCGGATCCAGCTGTGCTCGGGGCTCTGGTCGCTCATCCGCTCCAGCCGATCGATCTCCCGGGTGACGGCATCCGCAACGCCTTCCGGCAGTTGGGCGTCGGCCAGCTTGGTGCGGTACTCGGAGACGACGTCGCCGTTGCCCTCATCGAGCTCGGACTTGATCGCCTCCATCTGCTGGCGCAGGATGTACTCCCGCTGGGTCTTGTCGATACGATCGGTCGCCTCGTCGCGGATCTTGCGGCGCAGGCTGATGTCGGCGAGGACCTCGTTCATCCACTGGGTCACCTTTGCGAGGCGCTCGCGGACGTCGATGGTCTCCAGGACGTCGACCTTCTGCTCGAGCGACAGGTCGGGGGAGTACACGGCGAGGTCGGCGAGTTGGCCCGGGTCGTCGACGTCGAGGATCCGCTCGGCGATGGGGCCAACGCCTCGATGCTCCAGGATCTCGCTCACGACGGCGCGATACTCGGCCATCTCGTCGCGTAAGCCCGGATGGTCTTCTGCGACGGGATCGGCCGCCACCCACAGCACGTCGTCGCTCCCTGAGCGTCCTGCGCCGATGCGGGCGCGCGCCATGCCGGCGATGAGAGCCGAGACGCCGTTGTCCCGTGTGACCTTCTGGATGGAGGCGATGGTGCCCACCGACGCATACGTGTCGTCGAGCTTCGGCACGAGCAAGAGCCGGCCTCCTGCCTCCTCGGCGGCGGCGATCGCCTTGCGGGCTTCGTCCGATTCGATGCCGACGGTGACCACCATGTGGGGGAACACCACCCCGTTGCGGAGCGGAAGCACCGGCAGCGTCATGGTCGTGAGATCGGCCATGTGGGTCCTTTCAAAGCTTCGATCATGTGTAATGCTGTAATTGTACCTGTGTATTCCTGCAATCTGTGCCGATCTGCGCGCAAGATGCGCAGATTTCATGTGCTGTTGAGGTGTGGCGGCGTCCCAACGGGAGAGGCGCCGCAGGGGACACGGACGCGCTACGGTCCGAGCAGGCCACCACTCCGGAGGATTACCTGTGACACGGTCGTTTGCGATCACGTTCGACTATCTGTGCCCGTTTGCCCGCATCGGCAACGAGGCGGTCGTGGAAGGGCTCGACGGCGGCGCAGAGTGGGACGTCCGGTTCGTTCCGTTCTCTCTGGCCCAGGCGCACGTCGAGGAGGGCGAACCGGACGTGTGGGACCGCGAGCCGGGTACGGGCGGAACCCGGGGCGTTGTCGCCTTGCAGTGGGGGATCGCCGTGCGCGATGCGTTTCCCGAGAAGTTCCCCGTGTTTCACGTCGAGTTGTTCGATCGGCGCCACAGTGGGGCGGCCGACGTCGACGACGTCGCCGTTCTGCGTGGGGTCGCCGAGGCCGCAGGCGTGGACGCGAACGCTGTTGCTGCGTTCGTCGCGAGCGGGGCGCCCATGAAGACGCTGGCGGTCGAGCACCAGGAGGTGGTCGATCGATGGGCGGTGTTCGGTGTCCCGACCTTCATCGACGGTGACGAGGCCGTGTTTGTTCGACTGATGCAGCGACATCACGTCGCGGACGTTGATGCCGTGCTCGACATGCTGGCGTGGACACGGCTCAACGAGTTCAAGCGGACGACGATCCCGCGCTAGCGGTACCACGAAGTCCGGCCACGGCCGCCCACGGCCGAGCCGGGCGCGAGCGTCAGGGTCCGTCGAACGACTGGTCCGCCTCCCACAGCCAGGCAACGAGCTCTGCCCGGGTGGGTTGCTGCGACGCGAAGACGGGTGATGGCAGACCGATGACGGCGGCCAGAGATGCAGCGTCGTCGGCGAGTTCGACGTCCATCATGCCGGCGATGCGGCTGAAGTCGTCCCCCGACACCGGTTCGTCTGGGCAGAAGCGGTGACCGACAGGCTCATCGCAGGCAGCGAGGAGGTCGCGAGCGGTGGCCCACACAACCGCGTCGTGATACTCGGCGTCCAGCGGGACGTCGATGAACCCGAGGGAGCCGGTAGCCGGAACGACCGCGAGATCCGCGCAGCTCTCCACCGTCGATTCGACGGCGACTCCGGAGAACCCGATCTCGCCTGCCCGGGCGATGGCGTCGTTTGCCTGCGCTTCGGTCTCCACCGTGACCACGGCGGCGAAGCGTCCATCACCCCAGTCGGGAATGTCGTCCGTGAGCATCGAAGCTGCGACCAGCCCGGCGGCGCCGAGCCTTGTCGCGCCGCCCGCAGCGGCCGATTCGTTGCCCCAGGTCCCCATCACCACGTGCCAGCAACTTGCGACGGGTGCCGGCTCCGGCACGACGAGACCTGCGAACGGCGACGGTCCTGCTTGTGCGTCGACCACGGTGGCGGCGGTGGTCGTCACCGCTTGCGACGGCGGCGCCGCAGGTGCTGCCGATGGCCGGGCGGCACCGAGGAAGATGGCGAAGACCGCAACGGCTGCGACCTCCATCAACACACCGCCGAGCATCATGAGGGCGCTGGTGCGCTTTCTTCCTCGCAGCGCTGCCTCGCCTTCGAGCGACCAGGGTGTTGGGGTCGCACCAACGTCGGCATTCCCTTCGTCGTCGTCCGACTCCGCCTCGACGTCGAGCAGTGGCGCGCGAGGCGCGGGGCTCTCCTGTTCCTCCCACACGCTGGGCGATTCGATGCCTCTGTTCCCATCCCGGTCGTAGTCGGTGTCCCGCCAAGCCGCCACGGGCTGGGGCTCGATCGTCGGCTCAGGAGCAATCGAGTCGGGCTGTTCGACTGCCGGCGCAGCGTCATTGGGGGTTGCGGACTCACGGATCGACTTGACGGCTTGGCGGAGTCGCTCGGCCGTCCGCACCTGCGGTACCTGTGGTTCGTCGACGAAGGGGTCGTCGTAGTCGTCGTCGTCGAGGTCCTGCTCGAGCCAACCGGCGTCCCACGCGGCCGCCGGTGGGGTTGCTACGGCGGGCACCTCGGCGGGATCTGGCTGCCACTCGGGCCTGCGCATCGGTGCCCACGGTGGAGGGACCGGCTCGGCAGTGGCGGCGATCTCGTCCGAGGTGGCGGCGTCGTCTGCGTCGGTCGCGTCCTCGGTGCCCGCGGCGGGTCCCGGACGCTCGCCGGCTTCGGTTGCGATCTGATGGCCGACGTGCCCGAGCGAGCCGGCCCACCTGTCGCTGGAGCTGTCGTGAGGCACGCCTTCCGCAGCAGCCTGCTCATCGGATGCCGGCTCGGATGCGCGCATCACGGGGTCGGCCCCGTCGATCGCCTCGCGGTCGTCCTCTACGGCGAAACCGGCGCTTGCGTTTGGTTGTTCGTCGTCGACGGAAGCGGACGGCGAGGCGACGGCATTGCCGTGGACCTCGCGCCGCCAGCGCATCGCTGTTTCGTCGTCGTCGAGCATTCCGTCGCCGCGTGCTTGCTCGACGCCATCCTCCGCTTGTGTGTCGTTCTCGTGGAGCGCGTCGGGCGCCCAGGACAAGGCGTTCTCCTGCCTCGCAGAGACGGCGTTGTCGACTGGCTCCACGAAGTCGTGGACCGGCTCGCTGCCCTGCGAAACGTCCGAACTCGCGGCGTGGTCTTCGACGAGTTCGGTGTGATCGTCCACGGGGTCAGGCCGGGTGCCGTGCCATGAGTGGTCTGCGGTGTCCTCGGGTGCTGCGACGTCGTCTGGCTCGTCGGTTGTGGTGAGCTGGGTTTCCGTGTTCTCCTCGTGGTCTTCAGTGAGTTCGGCGTGGTCGTCGACGTGTTGGGTGTGGTCGTCGACGGGGTCGGGCCAGGTGTCGTGCCATGAGTGGTCTGCCGTGTCCTCGGGTGCTGCGACCTCGTCTGGCTCGTCGGTGGGGGTGAGCTCTGCTTCGGTGTGCTCGGTGCGGTCCTCGACGACTTCGGTGTGGTCGTCGACGGGGTCAGGCCAGGTGTCGTGCCATGAGTGGTTTGCGGTGTTCTCGGGTGCTGCGATCTCGTCCGGCTCGTCGTGCTCTCCGGCGTCATGGTGCCGATGGCCGTTCGTGAGCTCGACCTGGTCTTCAGCAAGGTCGGCGTGGTCGTCGGCGAAGTGGGCAGCGGCTTCGTCGAGGTCGGCGACGGGCAACGCAGTTTCCGCAGCGCCGAGCTCGGCGGCATACGAGCCGTCGGCCGTGCCGAGGTTGTGGGACCCGTTCGTCTCTGGGGCATCGATCCAAGCAGCGCTTGTTGCAGCACCGTCCGTGGCATGGGCGGCGGGGTCTGCGGATGGGTCGGGGTGGCCGTCGTCATGGGGTGGTGCGATGTCTCCGGCCGTCGGCCTCTCGGGTCCGGAGAGCTCGGGGGCCACCGGATCGGGGTTCGGCTCGGCAGAGGAAGGCTGTCGGGACATGCCGTTCTCGATGACCTCGAGGTCGGCAAACGCGATGACCTCACCTTTGGCGTCCGGCACCTCGCCTTCGATGCGGGTGAGCAACGTCTTGAGCTCCGTGATGGACGGTGCAGCGACATGCGCCGACAGCAGGTCTTCCTCGAAGCGCACCTCGCCGTCCATCTGTTCGCCGATAGCCGCGATGTGCTCGGCGGTCGGTGCCGAGGCCTGGGTGACGGCGATTCGGCCACGGGCAGGAAGGATGCGCCGTCGCACCGCCGCCAGGATCACGCGTGCGTCTGGCGCTCGCTCTGCGGTGATGGTCACGACATCACCCGTGATGGCGACCGATGCGTTGGGAACACTGCCCACCAGATCCGGTTCGGGCACGCCGTCGGTCACGAGTCGGTGGAGGGCGTCTGTGGGAACTCGCGCAGCCATCTCGGTTCCTGCGGTCGCGTCGGCCGAGGCCGTCTCCGCGGCCTCCGTCTGAGTGACCGCTTCCGGTGGAGTCGGAGCCGAAGGCGTTGGCTTCCCTGCAGGCTCGTCCGCGGTGGTTGCGAACGCACTGGCGATCTCGGCAATCACCAGGACGTGGCACTCGTCGTACCACTGCCAGAGCTGGTGACGCCAGCCGTCAGACGAGTCGAGGGACTCGAGGCTCTGGATCAGCGAACGAGACGGTGGCATTCGCACGAGGAGATCGTCGCCTCGCAGCTCGAAGACATCGTCGTGGCGCGCTGCCAACTCGGCAGCTGTGTCGTGCGATGAAGTGGTCGGGAACGGCAGCGCCAGGGGAGCGAGGCGCACCCCCACCGTGCCGCCTGCCACGAACTCGCCGATGTCCTTGGCGTTCTCCGCGCTGGAGGTGAAGCGATGGCCGATACCGAGCGAGGGATCGGCCTGTCCCAGCTCGACCGTGATCTCTCCGTCCGACATGGCGAGGATGCGTGCCACGTGCCAGCGGCCATCCGGGGACGTCGCGAGCAGCTGTCGCCACAGCGCCGGGCGCAAGGAGACCGTGAGGGACTGGTGCGCCGAGTCGGGCACGACGACGGCTGCCATCTCGGTTCCTGCAGGGAGGCGATGAAGGAAATCTTGATCGTCCGTGGACAGTCCGGCGGCACCGGACACGTAGAAGCGAGCCTCGCCGGCCTGTGTCCGGAGCTCTGCGATGTCGCCCTTCTCACATGCGATGCGGTCGCCCAGAGTCACGGTGACCTCGGTGCCGACGTCGACCCGCAGGTTGTCGGTGGGGTCGACGGCCGCATCGGGCGCTACGGGTTCCAGGACGAGAGCCGGCCGATTCGTGGGGTCGAGCCGGTAGCCCGCCACGAGAAACGTCTCGCTCTCGGCCACTGGCCGCGGGGAATGAGGCGAGGGGATGACGCCGACTTCCCCATCGATATCGACGAGGCCGGGCGCCACGAGCGGCTCCCCTCCCGCCGTGTCGGGACATGTGAGGCCGGTTCTCAGCACGTGGAGACCGGTAGCCCGCAAGCCGCCCGTGCTTTCTGCGAGGTCTGCCGCAACAACGCTGGCAACGGGGACCCGGCGTCGCAGTGCGCCGAGAGCGCCGGGCTGTTGGCCGGGAGTGCTCTCGGCGGCGGCTGCTACGAGCCTGCCGATGTCATATGCGGGCTCGTCCGACAGATGCCTGACCGCCCCGAATGCCAGCACGGGGGTTTGCGGGTCGAGGAGCGACACACGGGCGAGGTTGATGGTGATGGCGTCGTTTCCGGAGTCGTCCGAGAGGCGGTAGGCGCCCGGCCCGGCCGGCTCGTACACCGGCGCGGCAACCGTCTCGACGAGGACGCCACGGACGATGTGCGCCTTGCCCGGATCGAGAGCATTGAGCGGGGAGCTCTGCCCCTCTGCGAAGAGTTCGATCAGCTCGTCGGCCGTCTTGTGAGCTGCCACGAGCGCGGTCTCGTTCACCCACCAGGCCGAGCACCATGCGCCGGTGTCCCGAGCCAGCTGCGCTTCGAATGCGATGCCGAGCACCAAATCGAGATCGTCTCGGCAACCGATCGCCAATCCTTCGTGGAATCTGCGCGCAGAGACCTGCCACGCCGCCGGCCACGACGGTTCGCTCACGAGAAGGGCTCCCGATCGCTTCGATCCGACGAGCGATCTCCCCGTCAGCAATGCAAGGCCGACACTCAGCTCCAGCAGGCATCCTCGGGCTTCGGCGAGCTCATACGCGGACGCGGGAATCTGAGGCGTCGCAAACACCGAGCGCCGCGCGCTCAGATCACTCACCATTCTCTGGCCTCTCCACCACCACTACCACGGGCGACGCTACGGGCTCTGTCAAGACCCGGTCAACAGTGCGTCGGACCCCATGGACCATGGAGGGTCTCTCGGCATCCGGCTGTACATGGCCCTATCGGCAGGTGGCCAACGATCGTAAGCCGTTGGGCGACAAGGCCGACGCTCGTCCGTCGCCGGGTGAATCCCGTCCGAGAGGAACTACGTCGCCAGCAACCTCAGTGCGATGGCCTCGGCGAGCGTGCCGCGCCTGAGCTCGTCGAGATCGAGGCTCTCGTCAGGGCCGTGCGCCCGGCTGGTCGGGTCGGCAACCCCGGTCAGCAGAATGGCGGCAGCCGGGAATGCCTCCTGGAACTCGGCAACGAACGGAATCGAGCCGCCCACGCCGATCTCCACCGTCGCGGTGCCCCATGCGTGCGAGAACGCCTCGCGGAACGCGTCGTATGCCGGACCGCTGGTCTGCAGGGCGATCGGCTCTCCAGCGGCACCCGGAGTGATGGTCACCTCGGCCCCCCACGGGACGTTCGCCTCGAGGTGCGCGACAAGTGCCTTCATTGCTCGCCGCGGATCGTCGCCCGGCGCCAGCCGCATGCTCACCTTGGCCCGGGCCGAAGGGAGTAGCTGGTTGATCGCCTCGGTCACCGGCGGCGCATCGATCGCCAGCACCGAGATGGCGGGCATGGTCCACATGCGAGCCGTGATCGATCCGGTGCCGATGAGGTGTGTGCCGGGGAGCGCCCCCGCCTGCTTGCGTAGTTCCGCCTCGGTCAGGTCGAGCGGGTCTGTCTCCGTCGCGACGAGTCCCGGCACGGCGACTCGGCCGTCGGCGGTGTGGAGAGTGGCCAGCGTGCGACAGAGGACCGTCAGTGCATCCGGGAGGGCTCCGCCGAACTGCCCGCTGTGTACGCCCGCTGCAAGGGTGCGTACTTCGACCACGCAGTCGACGAGCCCTCGCAACGAGGTGGTCAGTGCGGGCGTGCCGACGCGCCAGTTCCCGCAATCGGCGATGACGATGACGTCGGCGGCGAGGAGCTCGTTGTATTCCTCGATGAAGCGGCCGAGATGGAGCGAGCCGATCTCCTCCTCGCCTTCCACGAACAGCTTCACGCCCACCGGCAGCTGCCCACGGAAGGCCTTGATCGCCCCGAGGTGAACGGCGATACCAGCCTTGTCGTCCGAGCTGCCTCTGGCGTAGAGGCGCCCGGCACGCTCGGTTGGCTCGAAGGGCGGTGTCGTCCACGACGAATCGGGGCCGGGAGGCTGCACGTCGTGATGCGCATACAACAAGACCGTGGGTGCGCCATCGGGCGCCGAAATCTCTCCAAAGACGGCCGGGTGGGCGCCATCGACGTCGAGAAGTCGGCTGTTCCCAATCCCGGCATCCTGCATGAGCTCGACAACGGCCTGCGCCGAGCGACGCACTTCGCCGGGATCGAAGCCGGCTGCGCTGATCGACGGAATCCGGATGAGGCTCTCGAGGTCGGTACGGATATCGGGTAGGAGCTGATCGACGGCGGTGGCGAGATCTTCGTGCATGGTCGCGCAGGCTAGGGGGGTGCCGACGAGCCGCCAAGGACGAGGGAGCGTGCGGCTGCGCCGGCGCTGCTGGTACGTTGCACGGCCGGCGGCGAGTCAAGGGAGGCCGAGATGGCGGATATCGAGCCGGGATCCGAGGGCTCGGCTCACCTGCGGGTGAGCCAGAACGACACCGCGCCCTCCTTCCGGTCGGGCGACGTACCTGTGCTGGCGACGCCGCGTCTCGTCGCGCTGTGCGAGGAGGCGACGGTGGCTGCAGTCGCGTTCGGCCTCGACCCCACCGAGACCACCGTTGGCGTTCGGGTTGTGCTCGACCACACCCGTGCGACGGGTGTGGGCGCCCAGGTGACCGCGCATGCGCGAATTGCCGCAGTTGCCGGTCGCCGCATCGTTTTCGAAGTGGCCGCCTCCGACGAGAAGGGTGAGGTTGCCCGCGGCGAGATCGTGCGGGCGGTCGTCGATCGGAGTCGGTTCGTTGCGGGCCTCGGATGACGGACCCGGCCGATCCCTGGGTCCACGTCGATCAGATCGCGGGGCCGGTAGAGCTCTTCCTCGCGAGCGTCGGGACCGTCGGTCGAACGTGGCGTGAGCAAGACTCGGGGTGTATCTCGCTTCGAGTCGACTCCGGTCCTCGGTCGTGGTTCGTCAAGTACGCGAGCACCACTGAGGCTGCCACGAGCCTCCTTGGTGCAACACGTTTCCATCGGTCCGTCGGCCACCCGGCGATCATCCCGCTCGTCCACAGCTTCCGTGCCGCATCCGGGCCGGTGCTCGTCTACCCGTGGGTCGACGGCGAGGTGCTGTACGACCCCGTGGCCGCTCCGGGCGAAGAGGGTCGCGGCGCACCGGAGAGTGCCCACCTTCGCTTCCGGTCGATGCCGCCAAACCGCATCATCGCGGCGCTCACGACGATCATCGAGGCGCATGTAGCAGTCGTCGCAGCCGGCTATGTCGCCGGCGACTTCTACGACGGGTGTGTGATCTACGACTTCGGTGCACACCGGGTGTGGTTGTGTGACCTCGACGAATACCGGCCGGGCCCTTTTGTTCTGAGCGTTCAGCGGCTTCCTGGCTCCACGCGATTCATGGCGCCTGAGGAGTCGACGGCCGGTGCGACCATCGACCAACGAACCACGGTCTTCAACCTGGGACGGGCCATTCAGGAACTCGTCGGCAACGCTGCGAACTCGTCCATTGCTGAGGTCGCTGCAGCCGCAACGGCTACCAAGCCCGAGCGGCGGCACCCAACCGTCGGTGCGCTGGCTGCAGCGTGGCGTGATGCAGTCGCGTGAGGCTGCGCCTCAGCGCGCCGGGACTTCCGTTTTCTCGTACACCCGTTTGCCCGTGACGATCACTGCGTCGCCTTGGCAGGTGGGGCACTCGAAGACGAGCACGATGCCATCTTCTGTGTTCTCGAGGCCGCGCAGCGAGTGGAAGCCCAAGAGCGGCCGGCTGTCACAAACGGAGCAATAAGGGTCGAAGACCATGTCTCCACCTCCGCACGCACCGTATGGGCCTGCCAGACGTGGCGCCAGAGGCGGAGGTAGCCGCCGGTGGTGACCAACGGCGGCCGACGTGCGCCGGCGGCGACGGGCGTAGTGTGGTGGCTCCGCAGATCGGGAGGTGTCGGGTGCACAAACAGTATGCCGAGGTCGATGGACTCTCGATGGCCTACCACGAGGAGGGGGATGGCGACCCGATCGTGTTCCTCCACGGCAACCCAACGTCCTCGTTCCTATGGCGCGACATCATCCCCTACGTCGCCGATCTCGGCCGGTGCATCGCACCCGACCTCATAGGGATGGGCGACTCGGCCGGGCTCCCCAACAGTGGGCCCGACAGCTACCGGTTTGTGGAGCACCGCACCTACCTCGACGGATTGCTGGCGCAGCTCGGGGTGGCCGACGATGCCACCTTCGTGGTGCATGACTGGGGCTCCGCACTCGGGTTCGACTGGGGCAACCGGCATCGGGAAGGGGTGAAGGGCTACTGCTACATGGAGGCCATCGTCAGCCCCGTCACGTCGTGGGAAGCGTGGCCCGAGCCGGCCCGCCCGATCTTCCAGGCGATGCGCTCCGACGCCGGCGAGGAGATCATCCTCACGAAGAACGTGTTCGTCGAGCGCATCCTCCCCTCGTCGGTGATCCGCGCCCTCACCGACGATGAGATGGCGGAGTACCGCAGGCCGTACCTCGAGGCCGGAGAGTCCCGCCGTCCCACGCTCACCTGGCCGCGCGAAATCCCCATCGAGGGCGAACCAGCGGACGTGCACGACATCGTTTCGAGCTATGCGGAATGGCTGGCGTCGAGCGACCTGCCGAAGCTGTTCGTGAACGCCGATCCGGGCTCGATCCTGACCGGTCCCCAACGTGACTTCTGCCGCACCTGGCCCAACCAGGCAGAGATCACCGTTCCGGGGATTCACTTCATCCAAGAGGACTCCGCCGACCTCATCGGCGCCGCCCTCGCCGAGTGGTACGCAGGGCTCTGACCGACCCGAGCAGCGCCACCGTCGGTCTGGCTACGCTCAGTCACTGCACCACAACCGGAGGCACCATGCTCGAGAACGCCATTCGGGCCGCGCGGCTCGACGTCGACTTCTACAACACCGTCGAGTCCGACCCCGGCTACACACAGCAGGCGGCGTTGCTGGTCGTCATCGTCAGCACCCTCACCGGGATTGGGAACGCCTTCGTATACCGCGGGTTCCTCTGGCCGATCGTCTGGTCGATCATCGTCGGCGTCGTGGGCTGGCTCGTGTGGTCCTGGATCGCCGACATCGTCGGCCGGAACGTGTTCGACGGGCAGTCGAACTTCGGCGAGATGCAGCGGGTGCTCGGCTTCGCCCAGGCGCCGCTCGCCCTCGGCATCATCCCGTTCCTCGGCTGGGTCGGGTCGATCTGGGCGCTCGTCGCCTCAGTGGTCGCCATCCGCGAAGGGCAGGATTTCACGACCGGCAAAGCGATCGGCACCGTCATCGTGGGTTGGCTTGCGTGGGTGATCGCAAGCGGAATCATGCTGGCGATCCTGCGGTAGTCGCACCGCGCCGGCCATTGTCACCCGTCGGGTGCGAATGGCTCGCTCGTTGGGGCGCAGGTCACGAGGATGATGCCGGGCTCGTACTGCGCCGAGCAGTCCTTCCCTCCGGGCGAGTCGACATCGCTCACGACGAGGCGTTCGCCTCGGAGGCGCACGGTCGAACCTTCGACCGGAACCTCTACCTCGAGAGCGCGTTCGGCGGCTTCGCCGAGCGGTTGAATGGTGACGACACCGGGAACCGGAATCCCGTCGATCGAGACGGTCACGACCGTCGGCGGCGTGCGTGCGGCCTCGGGCACCTGAGCCCACACGACGAGGGCCGGACCGATGACCAGCACCACCACGAGTGCTTTCGCCAGCCACCACGCACGACCGGGTGACTCATCGCCGCGGGCAAACAACTCCGTGGCGCGACCCTGCCAAGAGCGGACAACGGCGAACTGAAGCAGGAGAAGGCCCGCGACTGTGACGAGTGCAATCGTGAGGCCGTAGCCGTGGCTCGGATCGCGGGTGCCTCCCGCGAGCCAATCGCGCACCTGCGTCGGAACCATGTCTATGAGCCCGGCAAGGGCGCTGACGAGCGGGCGCGGCAGCCGTGCCAGCGCCCAGTCGCCCAGGTCGGGAAGGCGTTCCCTCCTCAGCGTCATCGCAGCGACGGCGAGGACGAGTGCGACGAGCTGGCCGCCGAACAGCCACCAGCCTCGATGCTGCCGGCCCCGCCTGCCTGCCTCCGCAGCAGGATTGGCGAGTCCCGAACCGGGTGCATTCCCGGAGGCGAGCCGATGCTCGAAGGCGGACAGGTCGGGGGCTGCGCCGGAGACCGTGGCAGCGGCCTCCATTGCAAAGCGGCTGACGACGTCTTCGACGTTGGTGCGGTAGGTCACGTGGTCGAGCCACGGTTGATGGTCGTTGGACACGAGGTAGCTCTCGGGAAGCACGACGCCCCCGGAGGTCCATGTGGGTTGCAGCGTGCGATACCGGCCCGGGTCGCGAATCGGGATCGCTCGAGGCTCCGCCAGGAGCAGCGAACCGTTGGGCACCGGGTCCCACGCCGCATAGAGATCGACCCAGCGCAGCCCGCCGGTCCCGGCATTCAAGCCGGGGATGAAGAGGCGCTCGTCGCATCCGTCCGGTCGGGTCAGCTCGTTCACCATCCGTCGTATCGCACGCTGCGGAGCGTCGTTCGCTGGGCCGTCCCCGCTGCTGCGTTCCGACACCATGTCGTGCTCGAGCTCGTCCACCGTCATCCGGTCGCCGGAGCCGAACTTCCTGACCGCGGGTCTGGCGCCGCCGTCGAGGCACCTGGCATCGCTCAACGCACTCAGCGTGGCGGCGCCGAGCCCAAAGGCGGCAAGGACCCAGAGGAACCCCGGCGTGTCGGCAAGCGCTGCGCTACGGACGAGCAACACGGCGAGCCCGAGCAACGACACCAGCCCCAGGAATGCGGCGATGCCGCTGAGGAGACGGCGCGACGCCCCTGAGCGATAGCGGTACTCGAGGACGTGGATGGGGACAACCGCGCTCCCGTACGTCAGGAGGGTGACCCTTCGCCGATCGAGAATGTCCGGCCACTCCTGACGAAGCAACCGGTAGGTGAGCGCCGCTCCTTGCGAATGGCACAGGAGCACGATCGGCTGGTCGGCGACTGGCCGCATGGCCTGGATCAGGCCCTCGAGGGAGCATCGGATCACGTCGCGCATCGCCCGCTCCCGGCGCGGGTTGGCCACCGAGCGCGTAGCTGTCCCCGATGCTGCCGGCCACGGCAGTTTGCAGCTGTCGTAGCCGTTTGGCGCCGGGAATGGGGAGGATGCTCAGAGCCGCGAGCAGCACGACTCCGACGGTGAGGAAGGCGGCGAGCGGGTAGAGCACAACCGAAGTGCCGGCGACGACCAAGCCTGCCAACGGACGTCCCGACCTGCTCCCGAGTAGCCAGCTCAGGGTGCCCAGGGCGACCGCACCGGCGATGGCGAGCAGCGCCACGCCCTCCTCGTTGTCTCTTCCCGCCACGATGGAGAGAACAAGTGCCGCACCGACGCCGAGGCCGATCAGCGCTTGCCACCACACGAAACCAAACCGGCGCCAGAGGCGTGCAATGAAGAAGAACACGAACCAAGGCCCGACGGAGGCAAGCCAACGCGAGGTCTCGCTGCGGCTCGGCGCATCGAAGGCTTCAGCCCAATGCGCCTCCCGGATGAGCCACGATTGTTCGCTCATCGTGCCGACGGGCGGCACGTTCACCAGCACGGTCGGCTGCTCATCCTCACAGTCGACCGGCCGCAACCGGGGGGCTGTGCCTCCTGGCCCCGAGCCGAGTTGGTCTCCGAGGTGGCGCATCAGGGGATCGACGACCCCGCGAAGTGTCGCCCCCTTGGTCTGGCTGCCGATGCCGTGCACAACGAGAATGCCAACATCTGTCTCGTAGGTGACGGAAGCCATCGACATCACCACCCCTTCGTCTGCTGCGAAAGCTAGTCCCGCGATCGAGCCGGGTGGACTTTGGCTTCAGCCTTCCGCGCGCATCGTCCACTCGTCCGTCCACAGCGCGAGCGTCTCGTTGGTTGCGGCCGGGCCCCACGTGCCTGCCGCATAGGGATGGATCGGGATGTCGGAGCGCTCGATGATCGGCGTCCACAGCGCCCAGCTCGCCTCGACTTCATCGGCCCGAACGAACAGCGTCTGGTCGCCGATCATCACGTCGTGGAGGAGCGTCTGGTATGCATCGGGGATCGAGGTGAAATCCTCCTGGTAGTCGAACGACATCGGCTTCGACACAACCGTCTCCGCGCCGGGCGACTTGAGTTCGAAACGAATCTCGAATCCCTCATGCGGCTGCATCGTGAGCACGATGACGTTGGGCCTGATGGGGCACTCATCCGACACGCCGTGGAACAGGCACACGGGCGCACGCTTGTACGTGATGGCGATCTGTGTGGTGCGGCGGGGGAGGCGCTTGCCGGTGCGAAGGTAGAACGGTACGCCCTCCCACCTCCACGAGTGGATTTCGACTTTGGCGCCCACGAAGGTCGGCGTGGTTGAGTCGGGGCTGACGTCCTCTTCCTCGAGGTAGCCGACGACAGATCTTCCGCCGACCGTGCCCGCGGTGTAGCGGCCGTAGACGACATGCTCGGGGTCGATCAACCGAATGGACTCGAGGACCTGCACCTTCTCGTTGCGAATCGCCTCGGCGGTGAATCCGCTCGGCGCCTCCATCGCTACGAGCGTCATCAGCTGGGTGAGGTGGTTCTGCACCATGTCCCGCATCGCGCCGGCCGACTCGTAGTAATCGGCCCGGCTGCCGATCCCGAGATCCTCGGCCACCGTGATCTCCACCGCCTCCAGGCGGTCCCGATTCCACGTCGTCTCGAAGATGGGGTTGGCGAACCGGAACGTCAGCAGGTTCTGCACCGTCTCCTTTCCGAGATAGTGGTCGATGCGATACACCTGTGACTCGTCGAAGTGGCGATGGACGAGGTAGTTGAGCTCCTGAGCGGAAGCGAGGTCGTGGCCGAACGGCTTCTCGACGACAAGACGGGTCCAGCCAGATGAGGAGTGGTTGAGGCCGGCCTCTCCGAGGCTCTCGATGACGCCGGGAAAGGCGCCGGGCGGCAAAGCGAGGTAGAAGGCGCGATTGCCCGGCAGGTCGAAGTCGTGCTCGATTTGCCGGATTCTCGCGGCGAGGCCGTCGAAGGTGCGTGCGTTGCGGGGAACTTGCTCGTACAAGAGGCAGTCCTCGCACCAATGGTCGGCCTCGCTCGCGTCGAGGCCTGCGTCGTGGAGCGCTTCGCGAGCCATGGCACGAAACGCGGCGTCGTCCATCTCCTGGGAAGACACCCCGAGGATGACGGCTCGGTCGACTACGCCGTTCTCGTTGACGACGCGGAAGAGGGCGGGGAGCAGCTTGCGACGGGTCAGGTCGCCGCTGGCCCCGAAGATGACGAAGAGGTGCCGGTCGACGTCCTCCGGCATGCTCACGATTCCTGCTTCACGACGTGGCCGCCGAATTGGTGTCGCATCGCCGACAGCAACCGGTCGGAGTACTCGACCTCGTCACGGGAGCCGATGCGTCTGAGAAGCGAGAGCCCGATGATGGGTGTCGAGACGTTGAGATCGATCGCCTCGAATACGGTCCACCGTCCTTCGCCGGAGTCCGGGACGTACGGAGCGACGCCCTGCATGTCCGGGTTGTCGCCGAGGGCCTTGGTGGTCAGCTCGAGGAGCCACGAGCGAACCACGCTGCCGTATTGCCAGATGTCGCCGATCTGGCCGAGGTCGAGTCCGTACTCCTCCTTCGCCCTCATGATCGCAAAACCCTCGGCGTAGGCCTGCATCAGCCCGTACTCGATGCCGTTGTGGATCATCTTGACGAAGTGGCCGGACCCGGATGGGCCGACGTGCCCCCAGCCCTTGTCCGGGGCGGGCGCCAGGGCCTCGAAGATCGGACGGAGGTGCTCGATTGGCTCCGCATCGCCCCCAATCATCATCGAGTAGCCCTCGGTGACGCCCCATATGCCGCCGCTCGTGCCGACGTCGATGAAGTGATGTCCCGTGCTGCGGCAATGCTCGGCTCTCCGCACCGAGTCCTTGTAGAGCGAGTTCCCACCGTCGACGACGATGTCGCCTTCGCCGAGGGAGGGGAGCAGGGCAGACAGCGTCGCGTCGACGGGGGAGCCGTGCGGAACCATGAGCCACACCGCACGAGGTGTGTCGAGTTGACTGGCAAGGCCCTCGAGTGAGGATGCGCCGCGAGCGCCTGCGGCAACGGTCCGTGCCACGGACTCGGGATCGAGGTCGTAGCCGACTACGTCGTGGCCTGCCTCGACCAGACGCTGGGTCATGTTGGCGCCCATCCGTCCGAGACCGATCATTCCGAGTTGCATGTGGTCTCCTTGGGTCGAGGTCGCGGTGGGACGTTCGGCGTCCACGCTACCGGACATGCTGCGCCGCGCCGGCAGGCCCGGGTGCCGTGGGGCTCGGATCGGGGATTGGGACGTGAAGCTGGGAGACTGCGTTTCTCATGCGCGGCAACACCAGGTACGAACTACCCAGGGAGCGGATCAGCCTGCTCGGCTACTTGTGCCGCCGGGCGCACAAGACGGCGATCCTCGTCGATGCGGTCGAGCACCTCCGTCTCGGCGAGACGGAGGCGACCCTGGTCCAAGTGGGCCGGTACGCCGCCGCAGCATCGGTGAGCTACGGCCGGGCGTACTACCAGCCGGCGTCGTCTGTCGTGGGAGATGTCTACCGCGAGACCGATCCAGGAACCGGCATCGAGGTCACCGCCGAGCTGGTGAGCCGCCACCCGACCATTCGCTCTCGCATGACGGTCGACGGGCGTGGCTGGTCGATGGCTCTCGATGAGGAGATCGCCGGTACCCGGTTCGGCTTCGGGACGCTCGGAATGCCCGCCCCGTCGACGTTCACGTTCGTGGCCGGGGGCTATACGGCAAATGCCGTCGGGATCGTCACCACGGAACTGATTCCGCTACCGGGCGCCACGAGAGTGCGCGGCTATGGCGACTTGACCCTGTCGGACTCGTCCGGCAACCAGGGCTCGGTGACGCTGACCCGCAAGGGCGGTTTGACCGTGACCGTCGGCGCTCACACGCAGAGCGAGTCACTCCGCGGATGACCGGTTTCACCCGGCGTGATCGAGGATGAACACCCGTATCGAGCGGTTGGAGATGCGTTCCCGATAGGCGTCGTACCCGGGATAGAGGCCGGCGCCCCTCGAGAACACATGCTCGGCTTCCTGCTCGTCGGCAGGTCGGGCGAACGCAGCTGCGGTGGCGGAGCGGTAGGTGACCTCTGCCGATGGGGTCGCCTCCAGGTTGTAGACCCACCCGGGTGTCGCTCGCCGGCCGTAGTTGGTGCCGATGATCCCGAGGCTCCCGTCGAGCGGAACGCCGATCAGGGGGCTCGACCGTCGCACGCCGCTGCGAGCGCCGGTGGTGTGGAGAGTGATGACGGGAACTCCGGCAACGAGAGCGGCAACTGTGTAGCGCTCGTTGGTCACGCGCAGCGCGGCCTTGTCGAGTGGCGCCAGCGTCCGCGACAGCGTCCACGCGCCCGCTCGGGTGGAGGCGCCTCGCTGCGCCAGCCGCTGGAGTGGATTCGGATGGGCCAACTCGTAGCCGAGCGCTTGCTGCAGGGTGGGTATGGAGCTCACAACGGCTGCCTCCGCTTCGATGAGATGATGCCCGTGTCGAAACCGCCGAGATGCAGCTTGCCCGAGAATCGGGCGTGCTCGATCTTGAGGCAGCGGTCTTGCACCACCTCGAGACCGGCGTCCACAGCCAGTCGTGCTGCCGCCTCGTGCCGGAGCCCGAGTTGAAACCACACGGCTTTGGCGCCAACCTCGATCGCCTCCTCGACGACGGACGGGATCGCCTCAGGCCGGCGGAAGATGTCGACGATGTCCGGCACCTCGGGAAGGTCACGCAGCGCCGGGTAGCACCTCAGCCCGAGTACCTCTTCGTACGCGGGGTTCACGGGGAAGGTGCGGAGGGAGGTGCGGACGAGGTAGGTGGCGACGAAGTTGGACGACCGGATGGGATTCGCCGACACTCCGACGAGCGCAACGGACCGGGCGCAACGGATGATCCGCAACCGGTCACGAGCCGAGGCGTCTGGGATCGTCGGCGATCCGTTCATGCGAGCGCCCTCCCGAGGTCCCACAGAATGTCGTCGAGGTCTTCGAGGCCCACTGAGATGCGGATCATGTCGTCGCCGACGCCTGCTGCACGCCTTTCCTCGACCGGAACCTGCTGGTGGGTCGTCGACGCGGGGTGGATGACGAGCGTCTTTGCGTCGCCGACGTTGGCGAGATGGGAGGCGAGCTCGACGGTCTCGATGAATCGCATTCCCGCGTCGAACCCTCCCACGAGCCCGAACGTGAACACTGCGCCCGGTCCTCCGGGCACGTACTTGGCGGCGAGGGCCGTCCATTCGTTGTCGGCGAAGATCGGGAAGCTGACCCAGGCGACCGCCGGATGCTCACGGAGGAACGAAGCGACGGCGCGGGCATTCTCGGCGTGACGCTGCATTCGAAGCGGCAGTGTCTCCAGCCCGATGAGGAGAAGGAACGAGTTGAAGGGGGAAAGTGCAGCCCCGATGTCGCGGAGGAGCTCGACACGAGCGCGGGTGAGGTAGCCGTACTCGCGGAAGTTCTCCCAGAACTGGAGGTCGTGATAGGCCGGCGAGGGCTCGACGAGGAGCGGGAAGTTGCCGTTGTCATAGGGAAACCGGCCGGCCTCGACGATGACGCCTGCGATCACGGCACCGTGGCCGCCGATGAACTTGGTGGCGGAGTGCACCACGATGTCGGCGCCGTGCTCGATAGGACGGCACAGGTATGGCGTGGCGAACGTGTTGTCGACGATCAGCGGGATGCCGTTGTCGTGGGCGAGGGCGGCGTAGCGCTCGATGTCGAGGATGTCGGCGCGAGGGTTGCCGATCGTCTCGCCGTACAGCGCCTTGGTGCGTTCGGTGATCGCCTTGGCAACGGCCTCGGGATCGGCGAAGTCGACGAATGTCACGTCGATGCCCATCCGGCGCAGCGTCACGTCGAACTGCGTGTACGTTCCGCCGTAGAGCGACGTCGAGGCGACGATCTCGTCTCCCTTCGCCGCGAGGGTGAGCACGGCGATCAGTTGGGCAGCCTGGCCGGAAGCGGTAGCGACGGCACCGAGGCCGCCCTCGAGCGAAGCCATTCGCTCTTCGAAGGCGGCGGTGGTCGGGTTGCCGATGCGGGTGTAGATGTTGCCGTATGTCTGGAGGGCGAAGAGGTCGGCTGCCTGCTGGGCGTCCTCGAACACGAAGGACGTCGTCGCATAGATGGGCATGGCCCGCGCCCCCGTTTCGGGGTCAGGTCGCTGCCCAGCGTGGATCGCCCGGGTGTCGAACCCGAACCTATGGGTCTCTTCGGTCATCGGTCGACTCCTCGGTTCGCCGCCGAGCGTACCGGATGGCCCTCGCGGTGTTCTGCGGCGAGGGCCATCCGGTCGTCGGCTTCAGGCCAAGTGGATGGACACGGGGATGTCTGCGCTCAGGGTGTGCCCGACCGGGGACGATCCGATCACCGCCGTATGCAGGGCGGCGATAGCCTCGTCGTCGGCATCGGCCTCGAGGTGCACGGACGCCGTGATCCCGCTGAATCCAGCGTGGCCCGGTCGAACCCCGAGGAATGAGGCGAGGTCGAGGTCGCCGTTCACGTCGATACGGAGCTGCGTGATCTCGATCCCAGCGACCGAGGCGTTGGCGGCGTAGCCGACGGCGAGGCAATTCCCGAGGGCGGCGAGGAGCTGCTCGACGGGGTTCGGCGCGGTATCGGTGCCGCCGAGACCGGTCGGTTCGTCGGACGGGATCGGGGCGAAGTCGCGGATGTGCGCCTCCGAGCGGAAGGCGCCCTTCCACTCGACGGATGCGTTCCACGCGGTTGCGCCGTTGGCCGGCTCGTCGGCGACGGCCTGGGCCAGCCCGCCGACGGCGACGAGATCGACCTCGTTGAGAGGTCGGGTTGTTTCGAGGGTCATTGATGTGTCCTTTCGTGGCCGGCGCGCAGAGCTGCGCCGGGGATCAACGGTGACGGAACGCCGGAGAGGTGCTCTCGGGTGGTGGCGTTCGCTCAGCGCAGAGCCGCGCTCGGGCGGGCCACCCGAGAGCGGAGACACATCACAACGACCGGAGGTGGTGTGAAGTACATGGGCAGGGCTCCTCTCGATTCGCTTGCTCTGTCGCGCTCTGCGAGCGCCGCAAGCGGGAGTCCCGCCTCGGCATCTCATCGATCAGGCATTGGCACCGCTCAGGTCGGTTGCCGCGGCTTCACAGGGCCTGTCCCTCCACCCCACCCAGCCCGTCAAGGGTGTGTTGGGCTGGGTGGGGTCATGCCGAAGGTCGCACGTCGCATCGCGTCGGGCCTGTAGATCGCAGGCCAAGGGGGCAACACGAACACGGGGTCCTCGTACCTGCGAGAAGAGGCAGCCTCGAGAGCTGGTGTCGGGTCGACACCAAAGGCTCGTGCGTACGCAACGCAGTCAGGGAGGCCCCGGTCATAGAGCACGATTCCGAAGTCGGGAGCGTTGTCGAACTTCTCGATGGACCGCTCGATGAGACGCTCGACGAACAACTCGGGATCGTGGTCGAGCGACGACTCACCCGTGCGCTCACGATGCTCAGCGATGACCTCTCGCGCGGGCTCGTCGACAACCGCTCCGAGGCTCGCGAAGCAAGCGATGACTTGCGTCTGGCTCGCCACACACCCGGCCGTGCCGGCGAGGTGGCCGGCCTCACGGCGGCATGCCGCCGGCCGTGTAGGTGTGGCCGAGCCTCGTCGTCCATTCATAGTGGCCGTTCGGAAGGCTGCGGTAGGACCATCCCGCTTCGTGGCGGATGCGATGGTCATGGCGGCACAGTGGGGCGAGGTTGGCGGGAGTCGTCGGTCCACCCTGTGACCAGGGGTCGCGATGATCGAGATCGCACTTCGCCGCAGGCATCCGGCAACCGGGGAAGACACAGGTGGGGTTGCGGGACTCGACGAGGCGCCGCTCGCCGACCGTGGGGCGTCGCCGGATCGTGCTCGCCAGCAGTGGGCTGCCGCTCACGGGATCGGTGACCGTGAACCGCCATTGCGCTCGACGCTGTCGGTCGGCAACTTGCCTGGCGATGTCGGCGACGACCGGCCCGTAGCCGGCGAGCTCGCCCGGGTCGTCGGCGAGCCGGGCGAGCGTCGCCAGGTCGACGTGGATGTCGACCGACCCTCTCATGCCTGAGCCTTCCGCAGCATGTCCTTCGAGCAGGTCCAGAAACACGTCGGCGCGTAACTGGTCCATGGTGCGGCTCTCGCCGGCTGTGCGGAGCCGTCGCGCCATCTGGTTGATGCGGGAGGCAATCGCCGAAACGCGATCCGGCGGAAGGTCGAGACCGAGGAGGTGTGCCGCGCCGGAGTCGTTGGCCTCGGTGACGATCCGCCGATCTTCGACAGCTCGCTCGTAGCGTGTGCGCGCATCCTCGGGATCAGCCTCGATGCAGACCCTGCGAAGGCGAGCAGCGAGCTGGCCCGTCGTCAATCGTGGCGCCTCGACGAGTATCCGTTCGGCCACGCGAGCAGCAACGTGGTCGGGCAGGTGTCCCGTTCCATAGCTGATGACCCTGGCGCGCCGCACGTCGATGGCGCCCGATGCCAACAGGTCGGCGACGCCGGGGAGCCGGCGCCGGAGGTCCATCGCAAAGGCGAGCTCGGTCTCAGCGGCGCGTCGCGTCAGGCGCAGCGCCACCCGGATCTCGGCGGCGGCTGCCTCGGCCGCCCACCGGTCGTCATGTTCCCCGGAAGCCACAGCATCGGCGACGGCGGCCATGTCCGTGTACACCTGACCCAGGTAGTGCGATGCCATCCGCTGTCGAGCGCGAAGCACGATGACCCGCTGGTGGCCGGACAGCTCATCGATGTCGATCGCCGACAGGATCACGCCCAGGACAGGGCCCGGTTCCATCGTGTCGAGGTCTGCGGGGATCACGCTCCCCTCCCGTTGGGTCTCTCCAAGAACGAACACATGTTCGATACGATATTGGACGCCTGTGACAGAATCTGAGCCGAGGGCATGCTGAAGCGGAGGCGAGCTACCCCCCAGCCGCTCGCAATGTGCCGCCAAAGGGGATGTCTGGAGGTTGCGCCGAGTGACGATTCGCCCGTACACCGATGAGGATCTCAACGGGTTGCTCAGAGTCTGGTACCGGGCTTCGCTGATAGCCCACTCGTTCCTTCCCGAGGGCTTCTTCGAGACCGAGCGGCGCCAGATCGCCGAGGATTGGCTGCCCATAGCCGAGACGACCGTCTACGAAAGTGACGGGCGCGTCGTTGGCTTCCTGGCTCTGATCGGCAACGAGGTAGGAGCGATCTTCGTAGACCCGGACGCTCAAGGACGCGGTATCGGCCGCACCCTCATGGACGCCGCCCGGGACTCGCGCCCGTTTCTCGAACTCCATGTCTTCGAAGCCAACTCCATCGGTCGCCGCTTCTATGAGGCGTACGGTTTCGAGCTCATAGACCGGCACGTGAATGAAGCCACGGGTCAACCAGAGCTACGCCTCCGGTTGGGAAGAGTACGACCACAGGAAGGCGCTGCGGAGTAGCACATCGCCGGATCCTGCGCTCCTCGACCGACATGTTGGTGGCCACCCATCACGGCCTGCCGAATCGAGTGACAACCTACGGTCCTGTGTCGTCGCAGTCCTGCGCAGCGTTAGCTCACTGTGCGGCAGGGCGGTCCGCGCCTCGACTCGCGTTGTCACCCGGTAGTCGCACATCCGCCGACTGGGCTGCATACCTGATCGATGAACCAAACGGAGTCCTGCTGGGTCAGGTAGAAGGTGTCCGGCGAGTAATACGTGACCGCCGATGCCCCGGTGGCCGAGAGTCTCGGGTTCGACCCGACGTACGCCCAACCGCCGTCCGTGTCCTGCAGGATGAGGTCCTGTTGGATCACGCTGAACACACCGAGGGCATTGATGTACGCCACGTCGACGATGCCTCCGGAACCCCACGTCGTGAGCGTGGCGGCGTAGGTGACGCCTTGCGCCTCCCATGAGAACGTCGTCGTTCCGGTGATCCCGGCAAAGATCTCGGCAGGTTCTGCGGCGGAGAGAGGCGTCGTCGGCTGGGTGGGAAGCGAAGCGGCTTGCGTCGTCGTGACGCGGGAATCACGGTCGTCGTTGCCCGTGTCGGCGATGAGCGACCGCACGACGCCCGTCCCGGCAACGGCGACGACGGCGACTGCTGCAAACGTGAGGACCTTCCGCCCTCGACGACGGGTAGGCCTCGCAGGTTGATGTATTTTGCTTCCGCTCTCTTAGACGCATATGTGCCATTTCATGAGTAGCAACTGCCATTATCCTTTAGATCAACAGACATGCATCATTCAAAGCACGTTTTATGAGAGACGGGGCCCTTACATAAATTCGACAAAAGCCAATGGGATCTACTGGTGCCGTCACTACATCTCGCACCCAATTTTCCATTTCTTTAATCTCTTCGTCAGACGAAACTCCTGAATTACTCTTGCGAATGAATGTCACTAACTCATCTGGATCGACAAGTCCAGATACATCCGCATCTATGCACTCGTAAAGCTCTAGCAGCTCGTCTATAAGTTCCAATGATACGCCTGCCGCAGCCGCAGCGGCTTGTCGTAGGGCAGTTGTATCTTCTCCAGGAAGCAGCGGTTGCGAAGCCCATAGTTTATTACCCCATACCAACGCCACTGCGGATCGGGCCAGCTCATCTATTTCTACCACGACTTCTGTGGCTCCTAACGACTTCAGGGCCTGCGCTTCGGATCTTGTCTGCGCACGAGTATATATGGCAGTATTAGGGAAGGATGAGCGCATCCTCGCAGTTGTAGACGATACCCGTCCTGGATCTTCATACGTCACGAAAATTGCCGCAGGATCCTTGACTCTGCTGGATAGTATTACGGCGGGATTGCTTCCGTCGCCAAATAGAACGATCGAGCTTTCGGTTGGTATCAAAATGTTGCTGATAAGATCAGGATTGTTATCGAATGCAACAATTTGCGGAAGGGCTTCTATGGAACATGCTTCGTCGTTGCAGGCCTCCGGTGATTCGATTCTCCTAGTTGCTTCGTATTCTTCACCCAGGACTTTTACAACATTCTGACCTATTTCGCCGTAGCCACATACTATAATGGCATCATCTGCGATTTCGGTCTCTAGATCCATCTCAAAAGTTTCACCATTACCGCCTGTCCGGGTTTCGTCTTTCATATCAAGGAACGGAGTAGACACTATATCGGCCAGCTCTCCTAGGATCGGCGTAACGGCCATTGTTATTAGCACAATTGCGGTAAGTAGACCTCCAAGCTCGTCAGGGAGAACCCCAAGGCGTTCGGCAAGCGCCAACACAACAAAAGCGAATTCTCCTCCACCGGCCAAGAGTAGCGAGAGTCTGACGCCCTCTGAAATTTCAAGTCTATTCGGCTCCATCCATCTTGGGACTCGTGTAGCTATGAATAATGTAGCAGCCTTGAGAGAGATCAATGCTAGAACGCCGGTAGCGACCGTAGGTAGCTCTCTTAAACATAAATCAATATCAAAACTCGAGCCAGCGACAAGAAAGAAGATACCAAGAAGAATTCCCTTGAAGGGCAAAATGTCTGCTTGTATTTGAGCTCGATAATTTGTATTAGCAAGTAAAACGCCGGCAGCAAACGCTCCTGCCGTATCCGTCAGCCCCAGCAACTTGGCAATAGTGCCCATACCGACGCTAACCAAGAGACACAACGCTACAAACGTTTCAGTCGATCTTGTTTCAGCCACCCACGCAAAGACATTTCTCAATACAAAGCTTCCAAAGTAAACGATTGATCCGAATCCAATCGTCGCTTTTGCCGTGAGGAAACCAATGGCGCCCCAATCAGTAGGCCCTTGGCCGACAATATACGGGAGAACCACCAACAGCGGTGCCACGGCCAAATCTTGCAGCAAAAGAATGGATGTAGCAGCCTGTCCCGACTGCTCGTCCTCCCACCCAAGGGCGCTCAAGACTGGAAAGACAAAAGCTGACGTACTTAAGGTAAGTGCTAATGCCAGAACCAAGGCTTCAATCGGATTGGATACATTGATTAAACCATCATCCAAAGGCACAAACGATTCCAAGTTGGACCAATTAACGATAGCCCAAGACAGCACACCGGCACATAAGGCAATTTGGGCAAAGGCTAATGGCAAAAACTGTGTGAGTTGGTTTAGTCGAGACTGCGATACTTCCAGACCTTCCGAGAACAAGAGGAATAGTATACCAAAGTCCCCAAGTTCCACATCCGCCTTGCTATTGGCAAAAATGTCTATGCCATTTGGTCCTAGGAAGGCTCCAAGGATGAGATATCCAAGTATAGGAGTTACTCCAATAAGATTGGCAAGCGGTGTAACGACCACCGAAGCAGCTAGAAATACGAGCAGGTCACGTCCGATGGATTCCAATACAAGCGACGTTTGCAATTCTGGTATCTTTCCTAAATCTCGATTAAGAGCACCACCAATATCAAGCTCACTGCGTAACTGGTTCGCTATTTTGTCAAATGGGAGTTGGAACGATGGCAGATCGGCCATTGTTGGCAGATTCATTGGCAACTGATTCGCGACGGCGTCTGACTGTGCCGTCACAAAATGAGTCACGAAGATATCTATCGAGTCGAAAGGTAGAGCACTTAATCGCGTGACATCTTTGTAAGAGTGAAGGATTGGTCTACTGGACGGCCTGATGTGGAAGGAGTGGCACCGCCTAACACACCACGAGGATGCCACCGCGAAACAGAAGCAATTTCGTTTGCGACATTGAACGGTGGACAGTCGAGCTTTCTCGATCGGCGCCATCGATTCACTCAGATGCAACCTGTATCGTCAAACAGGAAAGTGATGGCCTTCATTGCTTGTTGATGGTTTTGAGAGAGTTCGAGTGCGTATGTTTGCCATCTTGGCACTCGTGACTTAAACTCCCTCCGACCCTTCCGTGACTCGAGCATGTTTTGCTTGCTGATTCCTTCGCCGCGCGACAAATTCCCAAAACTGCACAGCCGTAGAATACACGTATGCATAGAATTAATAGTACAACCAAACGAACATTCTTCTTGTTCTTTTGTCTGATAAAGGTCTTACTATCAAAAATAAGGATGACGGTGGTGGCGGGTGAGTCGAGGGCGGCGTTTGATCATGCAATTGTTCGCGGACATGTGACAAATTCAAGAGTCTTATAACGTTAGAAGCTTTCAGGAGGACACAGCGGTGCGGTCGAAAACGCCATTTCGTTGTGCTATGTGATTGGGGAAGGAACCAGAATCCCTAACCTTAAACAGTCCCTATAGGATTGTTACCCTACAGGCTAGCATAAAAGATTCACAGGCCTCCCTCCATGCGTGACAGTGTGACAGTAGTCCCACTTGTTGCTTGTTGCAAGTTGGATAGTAAATAGCTTTAAGAGGTAAGGAATGCCTTGATACTAGTTACAGTTCAGGTTGCTCTGGTTGGATAAGACGAAGATGCGAATCGGCTCGCGAAACTGCGATGCTCGACAAAGGTTGTTTGATGACATGCTGGCATTTTTCGCGAGTTCGCAAAGATGTCATGTCTCGAGATCTTCTTGTTACCCTTGTCCCTGCACCTTGCACGCTCTCTTCTTTGCTCACCTTTTCCTTTCGCACTGTGTTTGGTCACTAGCAGAAGCCTTTCGGAGAAGGAAAGGACATCAAGAAACAAAAGATCCAACTCTCGTGAGGAGTTGAAAGAGTAAGTCAATGGAAAAGTAAGGGAAGAGAAGTTGACTTGCCGTATCTCATCACAATCCTCTCTTCGACTATTATGTACGCAATACTATAGGTTCAATCATGCTCAGCATGAAACATATCATGATGGCGACGATGGTGCTGGTCGCGATGATGATTGGACGCGCTCAAGCCTTTGATCTCGTAAGTGAACTGAACGGGTTTCAATTTCATGTTGTTCTTTTCCTTTCTCACGTTTGTCGCACACATGTATTGAATTAACTGATTGACAGGCCAAGTTTCGAGGCTACTTGGAGGAGGAGGATGAAACGAACGACTTTGCTAGGCGCATGTCTATCGAGGCAAACAAGCCGTCGCCTCGTCAGTTACTCAAGAAGTGGCTTCTTGCACCAAAGGAGGAGGACAAGAAGCTCGAGAAGATTGTGGAGGAAGACAATAAGACGGTATTGAAGGAACAACAGGGCGACCATGTCGTGATGGAGGTACGTTTCTTTGAGTAAAGATTGATTCATGTCACGCGAACTCATTCCCCATCCAACCCTATCTTCTTGCCTTCCATCGGGTCTAAGGCTCATACTGGTACAGAAAATTATGCTTCTATTAACGAGAATGAGATTGGAAACTTGATGAAAGAGACTGGGGGCGAGAAACCAAGTCTCCAGAATAACGATAAGAAGTACCAGGCTCTTTTCCTTACGGAGGACAGCAGCGAGAACGACTTTGCCCAACGCATGGCAGAGGTGGCTTCAAAAGAGGCCTTGCTGAAGGAATGGTTTGACGGAAGTTTTCATCAGCAAGATGAAGAGACGCACGAGGAAGTGCAACACTTGCTACGCTCGGAGGTAAAGTCGCTTTGTGTACTTTATACTTGTCCTACTTTTAGCAAGCATTGACTTCTCTTTTTTGTCAACATAGCCCAAGAATCGTGAAGGCACGCTTGAAGAGTCGGCAGAGGCCCAGTTTCCAGGTTTGGCAGATGAAGACGATGGCAGCAAGAACGACTTTGCTACACGACATGCAGAGGCTGGCGGAGATTTTCTTGAGCACAAGTTGGATGATTATTCACGCAACCCCAAGACTCAACCCAAGAGCTTTGTGGATTTCCAGGCCATTAGTGGTGTCAGTCGAAGGCTTCAACCATCATGCAACTTTGTACCCCTTTTTACTGTGCAGAATGCAACTGACCCTTCCTACAACGCAACCCTGGAAATAAGTACTGCTGGTGCCGTTGATCCGACCGAGGATTTCTGCATTGGCAACGTCGGCGACAAGGGCACAGAGGGAGGTTGTGGTTCATTCTTGTTTACCGACCTTGATCCAGACCAGGGAGGCTGTGGTACAGAAATTTGTTTCACAGCCCGGCAAGGTTGTGGGGGAGTGGCAACGGGGAATGTATGCCTTTTTGTAGATGATGATAATGGCAATTGGGTCTCTCTTGGTCAACCTATAAAGATGACGTGATCTGTACTGGTTCGACCCCCGGTGTGACGAAATTCTCAATTACAGTCTGTAGACCGGGTATGGGCACAGTGTCAATCAGGAATGTCACCGTGACTCCACCTCCAGTCCTTACCTTGATGGACGAAACTTTCTGTTTTCCCAATGCGACAGTTAACCTAACCGAAAGCGAGCCACAAGGTCAGATGGGAGGCGTTTGGACAAATAGCTCCAATGACGAGATTCCGGATCCGACAGGCAGTTTTCATCGAAGGCAATGTAGATGAACATGTCACCTTCACCTACACATATGATGCCACTGCAGAGCAAGGCTACGACTGCTTCCTATCTGATGATATTATCTTCACAGTTTTAAATTGCTCTATTCCAACGCCGGCACCAACTCCTGAGCCTACGCCTGAACCGACTCCAGAGCCCACGCCCGAACCCACACCTGAGCCAACACCGGAACCTACTCCTGAACCGACACCTGAACCAACACCGGAACCTACGCCTGAGCCGACTCCTGAACCCACGCCTGAGCCAACTCCGAGCCCACGCCAGAACCGACGCCTGAACCAACTCCTGAACCAGCTCCAGAGCCTACACCTGAACCAACTCCCGAGCCTGCTCCTGAACCGACTCCTGAGCCGACTCCTGAACCCACGCCTGAGCCGACTCCTGAACCGACACCTGAACCAACCCCGGAACCAACTCCTGAACCAACTCCAGAGCCGACTCCTGAGCCGACGCCTGAACCCACGCCTGAACCCACTCCAGAACCTACGCCTGAACCCACGCCTGACCCCACTCCTGAACCTACTCCAGAACCGACGCCCGAACCGACTCCTGAGCCAACTCCGGAACCAACGCCTGAACCGACGCCGGAGCCAACGCCGGAACCAACACCGGAACCCACGCCTGAACCAACTCCTGAGCCAACTCCGAGCCAACGCCTGAACCGACGCCTGAGCCGACTCCTGAACCAACTCCGGAACCGACGCCTGAACCGACTCCTGAGCCGACTCCAGAACCGACGCCAGAACCCACGCCTGAGCCCACTCCGGAGCCGACGCCTGAACCAACGCCTGAGCCGACGCCGGAGCCAACGCCTGAGCCCACGCCTGAACCGACGCCAGAGCCAGCGCCGGAGCCTACGCCTGAACCAACTCCGGAGCCGACGCCTGAGCCAACTCCTGAACCAACTCCGGAGCCGACTCCTGAACCCACGCCTGAACCGACTCCTGAACCAACGCCTGAACCAACTCCTGAACCGACGCCTGAGCCAACGCCTGAGCCGACTCCTGAACCAACTCCGGAGCCAACTCCTGAACCAACTCCTGAGCCGACACCTGAGCCCACGCCTGAGCCGACGCCTGAGCCGACGCCGGAACCGACTCCTGAGCCAACGCCTGAGCCGACTCCGGAGCCAACGCCTGAACCGACTCCTGAGCCAACGCCTGAGCCTACTCCTGAGCCAACTCCGGAGCCGACTCCTGAACCCACGCCTGAGCCGACTCCTGAGCCGACGCCTGAACCTGCTCCTGAACCGACTCCTGAGCCAACTCCGAGCCGACGCCTGAACCGGCGCCGGAACCAGCGCCGGAGCCCACGCCTGAACCGACTCCGGAACCAACTCCGGAGCCAGCGCCTGAACCGACGCCTGAGCCGACTCCTGAACCAACTCCGAGCCGACGCCTGAACCCACGCCTGAACCGACTCCGGAGCCGGCGCCTGAACCGACGCCTGAGCCGACTCCGAGCCGACGCCTGAGCCGACGCCTGAGCCGACGCCTGAGCCGACTCCGGAGCCGACGCCTGAACCGACGCCTGAACCGACGCCTGAGCCTGCGCCTGAGCCGACTCCGGAGCCGACGCCTGAGCCAACTCCTGAGCCGACTCCGGAGCCGACTCCTGAACCCACGCCTGAGCCGACGCCTGAACCAGCGCCTGAGCCGACTCCTGAGCCAACGCCTGAGCCGACTCCTGAGCCGACTCCGGAGCCAACGCCTGAGCCGACTCCTGAGCCGACGCCTGAGCCGACGCCTGAGCCGACTCCTGAGCCGACGCCGGAGCCGACTCCTGAGCCAACGCCTGAGCCGACTCCGGAGCCAGCGCCTGAGCCGACTCCTGAGCCAACGCCTGAGCCGACTCCGAGCCAACTCCGGAGCCGACTCCTGAGCCCGCGCCTGAGCCGACGCCTGAGCCGACGCCAGAGCCGACTCCTGAACCAACTCCTGAGCCGACGCCGGAGCCAACTCCGGAGCCGACGCCTGAGCCGACGCCGGAGCCGACGCCGAGCCAACGCCTGAGCCTACTCCGGAGCCGACGCCTGAGCCAACTCCTGAGCCTACTCCGGAACCCACGCCTGAACCGACTCCCGAACCGACTCCGGAACCAACGCCGAGCCTACGCCTGAACCGACGCCTGAACCAACTCCTGAGCCAACTCCGGAGCCCACGCCTGACCCAACTCCTGAGCCGACGCCTGAGCCGACTCCTGAGCCAACACCGGAACCGACGCCGGAACCAACGCCTGAGCCGACTCCGGAACCGACGCCGGAACCGACGCCTGAACCGACTCCGGAACCGACACCGGAGCCGACGCCTGAGCCGACTCCGGAACCGACTCCTGAACCGACGCCTGAGCCGACTCCGGAACCGACTCCTGAACCGACGCCTGAGCCTACTCCGGAACCGACTCCGGAACCAACACCTGAGCCTACTCCTGAACCGACGCCTGAACCGACTCCTGAACCAACTCCTGAACCGACGCCTGAGCCTACTCCGGAACCGACACCTGAAATTACAACCACTACTACTGAATTTGATATCCCCGTGGTGACGACTACTACTGGACCTCCCGGTACTACAACCAAGCCTGACAAAGTGATTCCTCCTTGTGACATTACATTCTGCGAGGCATGCTATTACTATTGCGGAGCACCTCCTTATGAATGTGAGGACCCTGATGAACCATGCAAGATTGATCCACTGTGCCAAGTCTGCCAAGAGTTATGTGTCAAGGATGAGAATGATCAGTGCCCTGGACATGCCTGTGAATATGATTCCAACAAGACTTGTCCTCCAGATTCCTCGACTGCTACAACGATAACCGAAGCCGATATGACGACGAGAGCCGAGGAGACAACGACTACGGAAGCTGGTATTCCTGTTGTGACGACTACTTCTGATGCGGCAACCACCGAAGCCGAGATAACGACGAAAGCCGAGGAGACGACGTCCACGGAAGCTGGTATGGACTCGACAACCACCGAGATTCCTCTAGTGACGACTACTCCTGATGCAGCAACCACCGAAGCCGATATGACGACGAAAGCCGAGGAGACGACGTCTACGGAAGCTGGTATTCCTGTTGTGACGACTACTCCTGATGCGGCAACCACCGAAGCCGATATGACGACCAAAGCCGAGGAGACAACGTCTACGGAAGCTGGTATTCCTGTTGTGACGACTACTCCTGATGCGGCAACCACCGAAGCCGAGATGACGACCAAAGCCGAGGAGACGACGTCTACGGAAGCTGGTATGGACTCGACAACTACCGAGATTCCTCTAGTGACGACTACTCCTGATCTCGCCACAACGTCGGCTGGTTCAGTCATGTGCAATAAAGCAGAGCCAGATTCTAATGGTGAGTGCACGGGCACATGTCCAAGCGACGGAAAGGTATGTCGAAACGAAAATGGAAAAGTGTAAGTGCAAGGATGACGAGTGCTTGAGTCTCGATCCCGACGAGGTCTGCCGTGTTACTGGAAGAGGAAATGTCCAAGTCTGTTGCGTAAGCGGCAATGGCCAAGGAAATTCGACGACCTGTAGTGCATGTCAGAGCTGTTTCCAGGGTAATCCCAACAACCCTGGACTTCCAGACACGTGCTGCGACGCTTTGTTGAACGTGAATGGAACGGTGGGCGACTGTTCGACGATTTGCAAAGACCAGGGAACCATCTGCTGCAACTATCCTGGAAATCCTCCAGGATGCAACAAAGGAAACTGCTGTGTTGTTCCTGACGACAAGGCAAATGTCCCGAAACTCCCACATTCCCAACTACGACTACCCCCCCAGACGAATCGGCCCAATCTTGAAAGCAAAGAATGACGTAAACGATACACACAAGCGCAAATCAAAAAATATATTGGTATACATGTTTAGTTATTTAAATCAAGCGCATGATGGTCTCGAAGAAGCAGATACAGAGGCCAGAATGCTATGCGTATTATATAAGAATACTTTATTTGTTACGAATGATTGGTTTGATTGTCGTGTGCTCAAATTCGACTCCCACTACTATTTGGAACTTCTGTACTGTGACGACCATGATGGCAACCTAGACGAGAATTACGATAATGTCCTTTGCCCCCAGGTACTACCTTTTCGATGGAAGGGTGTAGCTGTGCTGGCACCTACTACACAACGACATGACTTCTCCCTGTGGATGACAAGACGACGAGCAAGCAAGGCGGCATGTGTATCTTACGGACGAAGATTGCATCCGTCAAGCTTCATCTTGTGATTATCAATCAGGGCTTTGCTGGACATGCTAGTTCTCTGTTGCTGACACTTCCAATGCGCACGTACGCGTACAGATATGCTATACATTAAAATAGGCTATTTATTAACATTATAGTCTGGGTCATTATTACAAGTAGAGCGAACTATATTCTCAACCACATCATTAATTGGTGATTGGGATTCCGAACCGTTTCCTTTCAGCGACCTTCGGTAATCGACTAGTATTGACTTGTGATCAGCAAAGTAATTGTGCTTTTCAATCTCACTCAATCGTATTCGTTGTACATCTTTGACATCATCTGCTGCTCTAGGTTTGATATTATCATTCATCTTTACTACAAACACGGCAGAGACGGTATGTCGTCGATTGTCTCGTCTCGGATCCGAGTAGATTCCCAACAATCGCGGCGATTCTTCTTCAAGACGTATTCCCATTTCCTCACACAGTTCTGTCAATACTCGTCTCTATAAAAAGAATAGGATAGTGGGAATGAGTCAATGGCGCGAGTAGATTCGGAACTGCCGCCGACATGCCGGAAGTTGAAAATGCGAATTTACCTGTTCCAATTTCGCAATGGTCAGTGCAGTTTCTTGGGCAGCTTCCTCGCATCCTTTTTCATAGTAGTAACTATTTCGTGCGGAAGACTGGACTCTATCCTTCATTATTTCGACAGTATTCTGCCTGCAGCTCTGTTGCATGATCAGTTTTGTGATCGTGCATGCGCTGACTGACTACAGGGCGCGGCTTGCGCGCGCGCAGAAGTGTCACACTCGCGAGCTCCGCGATCAGTTCCCTTGTTGAAGCCAAGAGCTCAGCTCTTGGTTGAAGCATGGCGTCACCTAGTACTCGAAGTAGTAGCTACAGCAATGTACTGTAGCTTTGCCACCACTCAGGCGAAGCACAGGTAAGTCGCCTCGATACCGTAGCGTAGCGGAAGAGTAGCGGCTAGGTACAGACTACCATTTCGTATCGTGATTGTAGGCTATATTGACGAGATAAGCAAGACGAATTAGTCGTCAGATCAGTGGAGGATGGACGATACTATCTAGCTGAAAGGTACCGGTAGGGACCCTGCCTCGACAGACAAACACAAGTCGATACTAAATCGTTCCAGTCTATGTACATGTGATTTGCCTTTGCAACGTGTCGAAACCTCCGACAGAAGGTTTACTGCCTGTACTCGATAAACACTTGGGTCAAAAACGCGACCAACGTGCATGCATTTTATGCATTTCTGCTCACAAAATCACAAAAAATACATCAAAACATGCCCCCCAATCCAGAAAAGCAATCTATTCTATCAACAGCACCAGATGATGAAGTGCAACTAATTGGTGCCTACTCAGAAGAACTTGAAAACGATAAAGAGATGAAGAAGGAGCTCCTACTTGAATTGGTAAAGTCGTACTGCAACGAATCGAGCGAGTTTGAGATTCTCCAAGCCATTGGAAACGAACTCAAAGCCGGAAAATCCTTGAATGCAAAGGTCATTAGTGGAGGCCTAACAAACTACTCGTACAAACTGTTCTTGGAGAACGGGTCGTCGATTGCACTGTACGCCAAGATTTGCTTCTCTTCTGCTCTCTGGAATCCCGACAAGAATATTCATTACGATGTCGCCCGTGTTGCCAACGAGTTCAATATTATGAAGCATTATAAGGAGCTAATGGGTGGAAATCACCAGTAGCCGATCCATACATTTGTGTCCCTGTCGAGGACATGATGATTCTCGTCACAGAATGGGCGGCTGCTGACGAGCAATGGGCAAATCAGTTCATCGACGGAGAAGTTGATACCAGGATCATCACCAAGCTTGCTCAAGCCTTGGCTGCACTAAACTTGGCTCCATTCGATGGTGAGGTTGGTGTCGAGTTTAACGATAACGTGCGTCCTTGTTTCAAGGCCATGTTCGGGTTTTCAAAAACAATTTTCGCAAGAAACTGCAAACGTCCGACGCAAGCATGGATCCATGCATTGGTCGCATGCAGACAATGGGACAAGATACCTTTGACGCTATTGTTGACAATTCCAAGAAGAATTGCGAACGACGTGAGTGTCTCAATCATGCCGACTGCCACTGCTTCAATTTGTTGGTCGAACAAAAGCCAAAGATCGATGATCTCAAGTCATTTGGAGTGAACGGTGATCTCATCATTTGCGATTGGGAAATGTCCATGGCAGGGCCCTTCGGTAATGATGCGGGCGTCTTTCAAAGCTGGCCCATTACACGCTGCACATGGACGAGAGGACACTGCAAGTGAAATTGTTCATTGCTGTGTCCGCTTCTGGGACGAGTTTTCCCGAATCCTCGTCGAGGACGGGAACAAGGGCGAACGCGATATGGCCAGAATCTTCCAGACGTGTATGGGATGGGCCGGCATGTATCTGTTCTATATATTCTACCTGGGAGGAGAGTTTAACGAGAACCTTCCAACAGAGAATCTTTCCGACGACATGATTGCCCAGGGTATGGGCGCGATCGAAATAGCTGGTCTTTCCTGCCTTGAAATCACATTCGGTAGCAGCGACTGTGACTCCACCTTTGATGACCTTCGCCGTCGTTTCCAAAACATCACCGAGACAGAAATCGATGTCCTTGTCAAGGCATCTTTTCAATATCGAATTCATGATCGCAGATCATCGCTGCTTCGTAATAGTGGACGTCGGGTCAGTGACTCGATGATTATGGCTGACGTCGCCCCAAGTCTCTCTTTGAGAAGTTCCATTCTTATTAGCACTTCTGAAATGAACAAACTGTTGGAATAAGAACAATCATAATACATTCATACGCAATAATTTAGAAAGATGATAAATTCTTCTTTGATATCTTGGCAGCAACCGTACCTGGTACAACAACCTCCGAATAGAAGCCACCATGATCACAAGGCCCCGGCCTTTCGCTCTTCAGTGTTTCTGAAGGAGCCGAGTGAAACTCCAGCGGCCCGACCGTTGCTATCGCGTATATACCGGAGAGAGTCCCACACTGCACTTGGCTTTGTAGTACCGGCGAGCACTCCGAGGTAACCGCTGACGACGGTTTCCGTATCCTCGGCTCCTTCGTCAACGAGTTCCACCCGAAAATGGCGTACACCTGCATCGATCCACTGACGAATACTCTGTACACCGGACTGTGATTGGGCAGAAAAGACAGTATTGCGACATCCCATGTCAGCTAGAACAAGATTGTCATTTCCTCCTTCGTCACGTAAATGAACGTTGTTGCGAGTACAAACGTGACCACAGTCTAGATAACTATTTCCTTTTGAAAGAAATCGAGCAAACACACAATGCTCAGTGTGAAAGACTGGCATTTTGAGATGGACAACTACTTCGAGGTGCTGTGCTCGAGCTTTTCCCATCGTTGTGGCCAATGTTGATATACCGTTGGCATTAAGGTCATAAGACGCGGTGATTCGTGCAAGACCAGTGTCTAGCAACTCCATTGCTGTTAATGCATTTGCAGCGTTCAATGAAAAGTCACCAATGAGATCTGGTATTTTGACGAAATGTTTCTCATTTCCGCTTCCAACGTCGACAGTTTCGCCAGATTCACCCATCTGATTCATACGGTATAAGAGACCAGCAGATCGTACTAAGCAATCCATCAGGTTCCAAGCGCAACAAAGTTCGCCATATCCCAGACTCTCCGGGTTTGATTATACGTGGCGATGCCACCACAGACCGAACACCAGCTTTACGAATTCTGGCGACAGCATCCCTCATTCCGTCCACTTCGAAGAAGTCGACTATGATTTCACCGATTGCCTCCCCACGTTCGGCCATTTCACATATTGCGTCCACTTGTTCATAGTTTCTAGCAAGAACCGAAAGACGAGTCGCAATGGACGCATCATCTACTTTGCTTGAAGAACGATAATCCTCTGTCAGTAATCGATCGCGACCCTTCAGCGAACACACCTTCTTCTTTTCGCCGGTAATGGTCATCTCCAACATCAAGATTTTCCAAATTATCGATTGCTCGTCTTCGTGCTTCCTTGATCCAAGACATGGGGCACCAGGCATCACCAGATAATTCAGCAACGTCAACCTCTCCTTGAAGGTCCATATTTGCTGTTGCCGAGAGTGCCAATCGCTTTGCGAACCTTGGCAGGATCCAATCCAGAACCCGTTGCTTCTTGCAGCACCTCGTCTGTACTTCCCGTAGCTACGTTATTCCCACTGGCAATAGTGACAACAAGAGGCTCGCCCACCGAACCTTGTACAGAGACTTGCGCCATCTTTCGAGGTGGCTCAGCTTGGCTAAGTCTTCTCATCTTTTTGTCTACTGTCGCATCACTAGTTCTCCAAACATGAGCTCCAGGGGGGCAAGCGATTTGCTACTACCACCAATACCCCTTTCGGGCATTTTCATCTGCCCGTCTTCCACCTTTTCTCTACTTCGCGACCGAATCGAATTCGGACAGCACCTCCTCGCAACTCTTCAATCTCAAATATTGGGCCACCTAGTTCTTCCAACTGCGCCATACCTCGGTCCACGACAAGTCCATCTCCCAACTTTAGATCGTCAATATTCAAGTCAGACACCAGCAGTCCATTTTTGGGAGAAGAACCTTCCATGACGCGTCCCACGTGGACTCCTCTGTGTCGCGGCGACCGTCCTCGGACCACCACTTGATGTTGAGTTCCTGCCAAGAAAGCAGCCGTTAATCCTCCATACTCTTCGTCTTGTCCACGAGAAAAGAGTTGCTGTAACTCTTGTTTCGTCACTTGTTCATCAGTCGACAGCATTTTACCCTGAGATTCTTCCCTTTGTCAATTCAGCCCAAGCTTGGTCCACTGCGTTTCGATACGCTCGTGTCGTGGCTGCTACAAAGAATTCATCCTTGAGTCGTCCTTCAATCTTGAGACACGAAACACCAGCTTGAATCAGTTGCGGTACCATTTCCACGCCACACAAGTCTTGGGGCGACAACAGGTACGTCATGTCTTGCAAATCGCGCAACTCGCCATTGACAATGAGACCGTACGGAAGTCGACAAGCTTGAGCACATTGTCCTCGATTGGCACTACGACCGCCCCATGCTTCACTACTAAAACATTGTCCAGAATAGGATACGCATAATGCACCATGAACAAAGGCTTCCAGTTCTGCCGATCCGCCTTGAGCATGACACTGTGCAATCTCGTCGACTGACGAGTTCCCGTCCCACAACAACACGAGTCGCATGTGAATAGTCTTGACAAAAGGCCACTCCATCCGCCGAAGTGACACTCTGTTGTGTCGAAGCATGTATATGCAGCGATGGAGCCACTTGATGAGCGAGCTTGGCCACTCCCAAATCTTGCACAATCAGTGCATCCACCTTTGCGCGACTGCACAGCCTCACAAGATCTTCCACTTGTGCAAGTTCCTTGTCAAAAACTAGTGTATTCAATGCCACATATACCTTGACGTCATGGTCGTGGCAGTACGAGACTGCTTTTGAGTAGTTGCTCAGCGTCAAAATTGGCAGCTCGAGCTCGTGCCGAAAAGGTCGATAGACCGAGATAGACGGCGTCGGCCCCATTGGCAACTGCCGCCTTTAACTGTGGCCAACCTCCCGCGGGAGCCATGACTTGGGGTTTTCGCAATGGAATTTTACTAGTGGAAAAAGTGTCAGTTTTTGGCACAAATCGTTTCGCCACAGAGCCGGAGACTTGCGGCGATTGATCATGGCGGGTGATGAGTTTGTGCTTTTCGACTTATTAATGGAGGGAGTGGCAAGAGCGGAAACGGTAGCTATTTTCAACCAAAGAATAGCAAGGATACACCATAATAGTGTTAAGCGGAATGACATGGTGCTGTTAGAATGGTGTACGGCATATCCTGAGGTTGTTGCCGCCATCATGGTCGAGAGAGATATGGGTGGCTGTGATGATGCGCGCGATGCTCCCGTGGGTCATTTTGTCATGATATCACAGCGCGTTTTCAATGAACCAAATGCCCACGCTATGCATCAGTAGGAACCTGTACTTTTTATCTCACCCCTTATCGTCTTGAACATAATTTTGGATGGTGGAGAGTACTTGGAGTGAGGATTCTTGTTTCAAAATCCAAGAAACGAGCGAGGACTGTTGACGATGCCATCTCCTCGATCAGAAGCCCGTCCAGGCATCGATACACACTTGAGTTCAGTGAAACGTAACATGCTTTTCTACTTTGTTATTCGTGATCATGCAGTACCTTTCCTCGCTCCATTCACGGTACAAAAATGAAACATGCATTGCACTTCTTGCGTGCACAAACCTCAACGATACTCCGCATTACATGCCACTAGACAATGTCTTCATCGGTTTCTTCCTTAATGGTGTCCGTCTTTTCATTCGGCAAATACGTCTCTTCGACTCTTGTTTTTCCGTGCGCTTCATTCATCTCGGCAATCAATTGCTTTGTCGAATCCGGCATATCGACCTTTCCCGTCGACTTGATGCCCAATGCATTCGTCTTGTACATGAAGCGATACACCAACACCTTGAGAAGATCCTGTACCAACCAAAAGATGAAGCAATATATCCAAACAAAGACGAATACACCAATCTCTCCTTCAAGACCTTCTGTAGGAATGCCGTCGGGACTTGAAGTAGGCCAGAAGATTGACAGCAGGGACGACAACATCAACGCGAGGAAAGCACCCGCGGCAAGGATAGGGGCAGGCTTGATTTGCCAGAAGAAGAATTGTCCGGTACGGGCTGAGAATAGCGTTAAAAGATCGCTCACAGAAATCTTCAAATAAATAGCCGTCGTCACCTGACCGTATTGCAGTCCATCCATCCCCAACTTTTGCCAGAAACCATTGGGATCCCACGAATTCAGTATCATTTGAAGCAACCCCAAAGACGAGATGCAAGAGACAATGCCCAGCACACTGCTCACGACAAAGAGGACTGGTAAGTTCCAGCGCGTAGGTAGAGGGCTCGCTTCGGCGTAGTCGTAAGCAATGGTAATGAGCGTCCCATCATTCAGCAAAGTGATGAGCATCAACATGAGAACGGGCATGTGAAAATAGTCAGGCCATTCTTGTCCCTCGGAAACGACATCTGGCTGTGGGTAGTCCGAGGGATGAAACACAAAGATGGCAATGAAGAAGAAGAGTAGGAGCTGCAAGGTAGCCGCGATTCGATATGTGACAAAGTTGTTCATCCGAGCAAAGATCTCGCGAGCGAGCTCGATCCCATGAATAATCACACTCAGACCGTCCTCTGTGAGAACAATGTCGGCAGCTGCCCGAGCGGCATCCGTTGCACCAGCCACGGCTATACCAACATCTGCTCGCTTTAGTGCTGGACTGTCGTTCACACCGTCGCCAGTCTGCGGACGAATACAAAGCATTTTGTCAGCCTTATTGTTAAATCAGCAAGAAAATACAACACCATATCCTACGTACCATTCCGACCGTATAATTCAATTCTCGAAGGCACTCAACGATCAGATACTTATGCTCCGGAAAGACTTGGGCAAAACCATCTGCAGCAAGACAGAAATCTCCATAGTTCTTACTCAAATCGGCCGGCTTCTCTTTCGTGGTTTCGTCAAGCATCGGGAGTCGCTCAGCACTAAAGATCAAGTCTCCCATACCAAGTGCATCAGCAGTATATCGCGCAATCAACAAGTGATCGCCAGTTATCATTTTCACCGCCACACCATATTCTTGAGCTTCCATGATTGTCTGCTTCGTGTCGGGTCGAGGCGGGTCGAGAAACGTCAGTAGGCCCATGATTTCCCAAATACCGTCAGCATTTGTTTTTGCGACGGCCAAAGAACGGATACCCTTTGCACCGAGATCAACCACGTCCCTCTCGATAGCTTCTCGCACGTCATCAATCGCGGGAGGCAACAAGTTCATGATAATGTGGGGAGCACCTTTCGAAGTCTTGAATGTCTCACCTGTTCGCAGGTCGCGTACAGTGCCTTCAGTACGTTTGATCGTCGGATCAAATGGCAAGAACTCAAGTTGCTCATAGTGATCCAGCTGTTCCATTTGGACTGAGCCTAGCGTGAGACGATCTAGTGCATCTCGAGGAGGATCTTTCCATTTTGCCGCTAATGCAGCGTAGACCAGCACAGACTCCTGAGTTTCACCTTCTTTGTACACAGGAGTTTCGTCCTGCAATACCATTTTGTTCAGTGTCAAGGTTCCAGTCTTGTCCGAGCAGAGGATCCCCATAGAAGCTAGATCTTCAATTGCCGCTAGTCGCGCTACAATGGCTCCCGATTTGACCAGTTCCTTGGAACCAATCGCCAGCGTCGTGGTCGTGACGATTTCAATCGCTAATGGAATGGACGCAACAAGGAGCGTAATTGTAAAAGACAAGGCATCCTTGACACTTTCACCCTTGACGATCCTGAGTTGCAAAAATACTGTGTTAGCAATCAAGTCAAATGAACCACAGAACAGATAGTTGCCATCACATGAAAACTTACAGGTACACGAAATTGATAATACAGAGCGTCACCGACAAGCCCACTAGCACCGTCATGATGGTCATGAGGATTCGTTGGAGATGGCTTGGTTCGTGGTGCTCTTGAAGCAGCGATGCCGTCTTTCCAAAGAACGTGTTGGCTCCTGTAAACTCTACAGTAGCCTCAACTTCGCCGCGGACAACGGTAGAGCCCATTTTACAGGAATCATTCTTGTAGAATGTCACTGGAAGTGACTCTCCCGTCAGTGCTGCCTGGTCGACTTCAATATCACCATCGTTGACACGACAATCGGCCGGAATGGCAGATCCCGACGCCAACAATACTGTATCCCCCGGCACTAGTAGAGCTGAATCCATGGTTTGGAAGTTTCCATCACGTTTCACTGTTGCCGTTGGTTTCAAACTGTTTTTGAGGGCTGCAATGGCGTTTCCGGCCTTGTTTGTTTCGTAAAAGCTTATAGACGCATTGATGAAAATAATTGCCAACAGAATGCCCATGTCGACGAAATTGCCAATGGATGCCTCGATAATTACAGCAATCCAAATCATGATGGGCATGGGCTGGATCAATAGACGACCAAACACCAACCATTTGGATTCAATCTTCTCGGGCAGCTCATTCCTTCCGTACTGTTCCAGCAAGTTGGCAGCTTCTTCTGAGGAAAGACCTTTCTCGTTCAAAGGGAATCTTTCTAGCTCTTCCTTTTCTTCCATCGCCTCGACCATAACCATGTCACTCAAACCTGAGGCGATACGCTCTCGTCTAGATCCGTGATGTTGAATAGCTTCCGCTAGATTGAGATCAGCATAACCTAGGGCTGGTACATAACCAAACTTTTGGATCAAATCCGCCGACGACACTTGTTTCGCACGGCGACCTGGTTCGGCGACTTCCTCGGGAAGAAACCTCATGAGAGCCATGTCGGAAACTGTACGACGATCGGCACGACGAGGCCTGTAGTTTTCCGTGCTGACGACAAAGCCTGTGAGATCCGAATACGCATGCCCTCGGACACGCGCCTTGGGCAGTTGCGAATCACCTACCGGATTTGGTGAATCACCCAAGCCGGTTTCTACATCGTCAACGGCGTTCGCTGCCGTGTGAGATGGTGCTGTTTCCTCCTTTTCCTCCATATTCATGGGCGACTTTCGGTGTGATATTATGGTAAAATGAAATGTGAGCTTCTGGAAGGCCTTTCCTTGTTGCCGCGCCGTGGTGTTGTTCCATGTTGCATTCGCTTCGCATCAACTTTGAGAACAATTAGGAACCTTCGAGAACTTTACCCCGGTCATGACTTTTGATAATGCTGAAAATGTCAAACATGGCAAGGTTTGCTTTCGCTTTCGTTATTCGGTACATGCAATAAATGTACAGTACTTTTAACCAGCTAGCTAGTATGAATTATGGTCGTTTCATATGGGTACCTGGGATAGAAAGGCCCAAGACGCTTCAGCAGGTAGGTATAGCTCTTGTCTTCTCTGGAATGGCGCCCAATAGGAGAACAGTTTACGCAAGAGAACCATACATAAGAAATGAACTATTAATCTTAAGTTGACTACATAAATGCATCATACATTATACATCATTATTACTCATCCTCCGATTGGCTTGGAGGAAGATCGGGGAGGTCTACCGTCGGCGAATCAATGGCAGGAAACATGATAGGGGGGAGAGGTTCCGGTGGTTCATCTGGCGTTGGCTGAGCAGCAGGGCTGGGTGTCAGAGTAGGACCTGGCACTAGTGCAGGTGGTGGAGTCACTGGTTGATCTAATGTGGGCGAATTTGATGGAGTCAATGCCGGTTGATCTGTCATGGGAGCTACGCTCGGTGTCTCAACTGGGGCAGTACTCGTGGGGATCACAGTAGCGATAGGTGAGGCACTTGGGGTATCAACTGG
>CAWBYA010000005.1:0-19054 GCA_963792895.1 uncultured Acidimicrobiia bacterium | reverse complement strand
ACGGTTCGGTCTTGCTCACTCCTGGGGCTTGATGGCCTGTCCAATTGCGATGGAGCGGGGCGGCTGTGGCCAAGGAGTGCCGACCCAAGGCAGCATCGCTTGACCTCAGGGCGTGCTGGCGTTGTGCCTGGTATGCCACTCCGCAGCGGCTGTCTCCTCAGCGCCCGACGCACCGATCCTGTCCCAGAACCGTGAGAAGTCCCCGGGCATGTTCTCCACCCATACGTCCATCGTGTTGGGCTTGTCACGAAGAAACGAGACGATGTTGGCGGTCACCCGCGGCTACGATAGAAGCGACACACGTCGATGCGCTCGTCGTCGCTGTAGTCGTCGCCATGCATCACCAGCGCATGTGCAAAAGCCTCGATCACGCCGCCACGCCAGGCGTAGCTCCACCTCCTCAGGAAGCTCTGTGCTACGGCTTCAGGTTCGCGCCTGAGGTGTACGTAGAGGGTCTCGCGGTCGTCGAAACGGTCGAGAAGAACCGAGAACCATGCGAGGCGGTTGTCCACCTCGATGTGGTCGTCCGGATAGTCGAACCTCGCATCGGAGATGTTGCCCGTCCGCGACTCGTGCCCGGTCGAGTAGTTCTCGATGTGGCGGGCGGCAGCGGCGAAAGTCACCGATCCGCATCGTCCGGTATTCAGCACGAAGACTCTCATGTTCGACGGAGCCGTCCGTTTCGCGCGTGTTGTGGACGGATGGAACGTTCGTGTTGGCGACCAGCCGGAAGTCTCGTCGCCATCGCTGCGCCTTCCTATCGCTCGTCTCACGGTAGTGTCAACCGACGTGCATGAGGACGTACATCCACCTGACGTCGGACCCTTCGTCGGCTTCCTGGCAGAGCGATTGCAGGCAGACCACGTTGTCGTGCTCGGCGGCTCCGAGCTGGTGTTCGCTGCACCTCATTCGACGCAGGTGCTTGGATTCGATTCCGCACGCAGCCTTCCGGCCGGATGGCGATCCTGGGACTTCGCTTCGCCGCTGGTTCCCCGGCTTCCGGACATCGACTTCGGCCGGGCGATCGCGTGCGCCTCGGATCCCTTGCGACCCGGCGGGGACGATGCTCTCGTGTTCGGTGAGCTCGGCGAGCTCGCTCGTCGGTGTCTGCTGACGATCGTCTCGGCACCGGCCGGGCAGATCGGGGACGTGGACGCTCGCCTCACGAGCGCAGGGCTGGCCGGGACGTTCTCCGGCGTGACGAGATCAGCCGACCTCGATGAGGCCCCGCGGGATCGTGCCGTGTGGGTCATCGAGAACCCATCGTTCCCACTGACGCGCACCGACATCCCGACGCCTGACGACTTCAAGGTCATGCGGTCGTCATTGTGTACGACGAAGAAGACGTCATCGAAGGGACCATCGAAGATCTCGTGGCGCAAGGAGCGCACGCGTATGTCGTCGACAACTGGTCAACGGACCGCACGTACGAGCTCGCGGAACGTCATCTGGGCCGCGGCGTCGTCGGCATCGAGAGGAGTCCGTTCGCCGGTCCCACCGGACTACTTCGACCTCAAGAGCCTGCTCGTCCGGCTCGAAGAGCTGACCCAGATCGTCAACAAGGGGGATTCGTTCATCAAGCACAACGCCGATGAGGCGAGGCGAAGCCCATCGCCCGGCGTTTCGCTCCGGGACGGTCTGTGGCGGGTCCAACTGGCCGCGACTACGCGTCGACTTCACGGTTCTCAACTTCCGGCCCGTCGACAACTCGTTCGTCGAGGGGTCGAGCTTCGTCAACCACTTCACGCACTTCGAGTTCGGCGCCAAGCCCGGGCACTTTCGACAATTCAAGGCGTGGCGCAACTTCGGGCAGCCCATCGACTACACGCGGTTCGGCAGCCACCGGATCGACTTCGCCGGTCTTCGGGTGCTACCCATACAAGTTCCTGCTGCGGCACTATCCCGTGAGATCGCAGCAACACCGGCGAGCGCAAGATCTTCGACGAACGCCAGCCGGTGACCTACCGGAAGCCCGCAACCGCGGCTGGCGACACGCAGTACGACAGCGTCGAGCGGGGGATAGCGCTTTCTCACAGATCCCACAGAGCTCGTGCACTTCGACCAAGAGTCCTTCATGGAGCAGTCCCTGCCGTCGAGAGGCTGACCGGTGTGGGGATCACTCGGGACGAGACGGCCCCGCCATCAACGTCTACACCCAGCTCGCCCACTGCCGACGGGGGAGGTGGTCCACGGACGAAGAGTGTTGCGCCTCGTGCGAAGGACCTCCTGTTGCGCATCCGCCGCGCCACGAGCGGCGAGAGGAGGTAGAGGAATGCCCTCGAGGAACAGGTTTGGTGCCCTCAGCCGGCGTCGTTCCGCTCGCGCTGACTGCCGCGCTTCTCGTCGGCGAGCGCCCTGCGGCACATGCGGCCGACGACGAGGCGCCGACGCTGCTCGGCTTCGCCACCGACGATTGGCGGGCCGATCTCCCAGTTCTCGAGGCCGAAACGGGGAAATTTCCGGCCTTCCGCCAGGTGTTCTGGACCGTCGATCTCGATTGGTCGCTTCCCTGGTTGCCGGGCTTCCTCGATGACCACCATGCGTGGGGGATCGTTCCGTGGCAGGTCACGCACGTCAACGATCTCGATGGCTTCAACGGAGGAGCCTCCGACGCCGATCTCGATGCGATGGTCGACTTCTACGTCGATTGGATGGGAGCCGACTCATCGAAGCGGCTCGTCGTTGCGCCTTTTCCCGAGCCCAATCTGACCGGACACCCTTGGTCGGGCGACCCGGAGGGCTACAAACTGGCCTTCGAGCGGATCCACGACGCGTTTCGCGCTGCCGGGCTCGGCCCCGATCAGGTTCGGTTTGCGTTCGTCATGAACGGCATCTCGTCCGCGGGCTTCTCGTACGACCAGTTCTATCCGGGGGACGAACTCGTTGACATCTTGTCGTTCAACAAGCACAACCGAAACCTGGTGTTGAGTAGTGATGACCCTTGGCGGGACTACGAGGACACGTTCGGTATGCACATCGACGAGATGACCCAGCTGGTCTCGCTGACGAAGCCGATCTTCATCAACCAGACCGGATCGGTGGATGACGACCAGGGCCGACGCAGCCAATGGCTCACGGACATGTTTGTGGGCTTGAAGGATCACCCGCAGGTCATCGGTGCGGTGTACTTCAACAGAAACAAGGAGGAGAACGGCATCGTCTCCGACTTCCGCGTGCTGATCGGCAGCTCGGTCGATGCTGCGTTCGTGGCCGGCTACCAGACGTGGTCGGACCCGTCGGCCGTTTCGTGGGTCTTCGACGGCGGGATGGACGCCTGGGTCGCCGCTCGGGAGGCGGAGTTCGGAACCGGCTTCACCGATGTGCCCGCACACCACACCTTCGCCGAGGCGATACGGTGGCTGGCCGACAGTGGGATCACGCTCGGGTGCAATCCGCCGGCCAACAACCTCTACTGTCCCGACGCCACCCTCACCCGTGGCCAGATGGCTGCGATGCTGAACCCGCGCTCTGGCTTGCCCGCAGCATCGATCGATCACTTCTCGGATGACGGAGCGTCCGTCTTCTCAGACGACATCAACAGGTTGGCGGAGGCCGGGATCACGCGAGGCTGCAACCCGCCACTGAATACGCAGTTCTGTCCGGATCAGAAGGTGTCGCGAGGCCAGATGGCGGCGTTCTTGGTCAGGGCGCTCGGCTACGACAGTACGGGTGACGGGGACTTCTTCGTCGATGATGACGACTCGATATTCGAGACCGACATCGACAGGCTTCGGGTCGCCGGCGTGACGTACGGCTGCAATCCGCCGGACAACACGCGATTCTGCCCTGACGGCATGGTCACCCGAGGTCAGATGGCTGCGTTCTTGTACCGCGCCCTCGCCGGTGCGTAGCGGGACTGCTTCACGGCACCACCGTGAGCGCCAGATTGGGTGCGAGCTCCCCGAGGAGCTGTCTGAGGTGCTCAGCGCGAACGTCAAACGTGTGATGGGCGTGCACCGTCTGCATGCCCTTCAATGCACGACGTGACCGCTCGACGGGGTCGTCGCGGAACTCCTCCAACACAGCGGCGAGCTCCTGTTTCGACGAGAACGTCGGCACGGCTTCGCCGAATACCTCATGCACCGCGTCCAGATGGTCCGAGATGATGAACGCTCCGCAGGCGAGCGCGTCGAACACACGGTTGGAGATGAAACCGTGGTCGCGCATATCCGCCCAGTGGTCGTTCACCACGATGTCTGCCGAGCAGTAGAGGCGGTGGAGCGCGTCGTTGCTGACGAAGCCTCCTCGGACGAGCTTGTTCTCTGCAAAGCCCTCCCAGTTGGCTCCGTAGATGGTGAGCGGCTCTTCCAACTCGAGAAGCCACCTGGGAACACGGCGCACCGGCCAGCGGGCGTTGCCAACGAAGAGCAACTCTGAGCGGAGCGCGGGGTCACGGTCCACGAAGGTGAAGACGGCGGGGTCGGCCGCCTGTTGCATGAGGTGCACAGGCACGTCGACGTGTGCGCGGAGCTCCTCGGCGAAGCGTCGAGATGCGCACAGCACTGCGTCGTAGCGCTCGCACTCGGCATACGTGACGTCGTCTGGGTGGCTGATCACCCACAAGAGGTTCACTGCCCCAGGTTTGGGGACATAGCGGTGGAGACCACGGAGATGAACCACGATGTCGGCATTCTGATTCTCCGGGAGGTCCCATTCTGGCAGGATGTGGATTGCCGTTCTGAAGCCATGCCTCCGAAGCGCGCGTCCAAACTGCCGTGCGAAGTGCGTATCGCCCCACCGGTTCATCACGTCGTGACTGTGGGGTGAGATCTTCAGTGCGATCTTTGGTTTGGCGACCTCATCTGCGATGGCCCTTGCGATCTCGCGAGCCCGAGCCCGACCGCTGTGTTTGTCAACGATGGTTGACTTCAGTGCCTCGACCGTGCTGCGACGCTCGTCTGTCCTGCCGAGGTAGCGGTCGAGGTGGTCGCGGAGCTCTCGACTCGTGGCAAAAGTCGGGAGCTGATCGCCCAGCAGCTCCGGACCCATCTCGATGTCGTCCGTCACGGGGAGGGCTCCCGCCATCACAGCGTCGAACAATTGGCCGTCTGCGGAACCTCGGTCGGTCTTCGAGACACTGATGACGAGCTTCGTGCTGGCATACGCGCTCGCCAATTCCTGCTGCTCCAGAACGCCTCGCCAGTAGCGCACCACTCGGGGCTCGTCGTCCCATCCGGGCCCGAACATCAAGAAATCCTCGTCGGGACGTACGTCCAGCGTCGCCAGCAGGCGAGTTGCCGCAGTGCGTCGGTCGCCTGTGAAGAGGTAGTCCGATTCAAAAGTGGGTCCGGGCTCGGGCGGCGTGCCTCCATGGAGCATGGCGGCGGGAAGTGCGACCACCGGACGGACGCCCATCTTGGCGGTGATTCGGTCTGCGGCGCTCGAAGACGCTGCGAGAACCAAGTCGGCGCGCTCCAGGGTCGGCTTGTCCCACGCCGCAAGCCGATCGACCGCCCACGCCACGACAAAGGTGTTCGGCCTGATTCTGTCGAGGCCGGTGACGGGCTCGGTGATGAGCGCTATGTCCGCATCGGGGGCGTCGATCAGCCGGTTGCGTTCGTCGAGCTTCAAGACCTCTACTGTCCAGCCCAGGTCGGAGAATCCGGAGGTGATCACCTCTGCCTGACGAACGGCTGCCGTTGCGTCACCCGGCCGGTCCGCGGGACTCGGGATAGCGATGCTTGGCCGCGCCGTCGACGAGAAGTCCCGAGCTCCGGTGAGCCTGTCGAGCAGCAACGTGCGGCTGAGCCTTGGCGACCACTTCTCCGCAAAGCGCTGGCGGTTGCCGATGCGGTTCATGCGAGTCAGGCGAAGCGCTGCCTTGTTGATCGACGCAGACTCGTGGTGGAACAGTGCGGCTCCACCGACGGCGACGACGAACCGTCCCCGCTCGCGCATCCGCAAGCACAGATCCCAGTCCTCACTGCCGTACACGTAGCCGACAGGGACCCCGCCCAACGCTTCGTAGTCGTCCGCTCGCACGAGCAGGCATGCGGCGGTTGCTCCGGCACGGCCCACGTGTGTGCGAAGTCGAGGCGGAGCGGGTCGGCGCCCGTGTGCATGTTGGCGGCTCGTAGCAATCCTCTCCATCGCTCGAACGCCATGCCGAAGTGCTGCACGGTCAGGTCGGGATGAGGTGGCTCCGTGGCGCCGTCGCGGGGGCGGCTCGGATAGATGAGCAGTGCCCCGGCTGCGATGCGCTCCGCTCCGGAAGTCAGCTCGTGCACCATGCGGCCCAGCCAACCCGAGTTGATCGGGTCGACATCGTTGTTGAGCAGTAGCACCAGCTCTCCGCGTGCCGCTGCAGCCCCTTGGTTGCAGGCATCGGAGAACGTGTGGTTCCTCGAGTTCACGATGGTGCTGATCGGAAACCCCCAGTCGGCTGCGAGCACCGCTTCCGTATCGTCTTGGCTCGCATTGTCGACAACGATCAACTCGAACGACCGATACGACGTGCGGTCCCTCAGGCCGGAGCACAGCCTCTCGAGATGATGAGCACCGTTGCGCGTCGGTGTGACCATCGAAACGAGCGGGCCGGCGGTTAGGCCCTCGCTCGGACGCATGGCTCGGATGGCCGCGGCGAGCGATGCCATCTCCTCCGGCGAGGCGGGTCCTGAGTCGCTCATGACGTCAGCGGCGGACTCGGCCGACCACGGGTTTGGCCATTTCTGCAATCCGCAGAGCCATCTTGACGATTCGTCGATTCCTCAAGCGCTCGAACTGGTCGGTCATGCGCTCGAGGGCAGCCTTGGTGCGCTCGAGCTCCGCAGCGAGCTGATCGTCGCTCTGCGGGGCGGGCACGGGTTGCCGTTCCGGGCTTTCCGACCGCCTCGCTCTCTCCATGTCGCGTTCGAGGGCGGCGAGGCGGGCCTCGAGACTCAAGAAGGCCATGCGCCCCCCGTCGGATAGCTCGGCGAGTTTCAGGTCTGCCTCCTTGAACAGAATGAAAGCTGTTCGTCCGTGACGGTCGGGAGTGTCGAGCGTCGACCGCCAGCCGGAACGAGACGCAGCAGCTTCGAGCTCCTCGAGGCTGTGGTGGAAGGGCGCCATGGTCTGCGACGTGACGAACAGACCACGCTCCCACGTCATGGAGTCGGTCGGCGTCGGTGTGACGAACCCATCGAGTGCGACGACCGCAAAACTCTGGGTGAAGCTGGCAGCGTCTCGCAGCACGTCATCGAGCTTGTCCGGTGCGGTTGCTTCCAGCAAGCCGGGCCCCAGCAGGTGACTCGGGGCTCGCATCCGGCTCAGCCTGCGTGCGATGTCATGAGCCGATGCGACCGTGACGGCTTCGTAGTCGACGTCGAGTGGCCGGATGTTGCGCGGGGAGTGCCGGGCGGAATCAGTTCGACCACCCGGTCGATCTCGTCCCCATTCGAGAACAACTTCCACAGCTCGCGGCGGCGTTCGCTGAATCGGGGGCCGACGTTGAGATTCACGCCGGCCGTGGCACGAAGATCCAATCCCTCGAGCCGCGTGACGCAACTCGGCAGCCGCCACGCTTCCCACGGCGGTGATTGGCTCGGCGGCCGCGGCGGAGAGATACCGCAGGTTCGCGTCGGGATCAGGATGGCTCGAGGAGTGGTGGATCAACGACGGTTTGAGGAAGTTCCCTGCGGCTGCCTCGTTCCACGTGAGTCCGAGGAGGGTCGCGATCTGGCGGACTCTCTCAACGACCTCAGCAGGCGGTGCGGAGAAGTCGACGATCGGAAAGCCCAGAGTGCGGTGGAGGGCCGCCAGTCGCTCCAGGTAGACCTCCACGATCCGGCCCACGGCCTCTTCGGGAATCTGGTCGCGTTCGCGCGATGGAGCGCACGATGTCTGCAGGTGTTCGGATGACACCGATGAACCTGAACTCGTCTGCGAGGTCGAACCCACGCGGGAAGGGTGAACAGCAACCTGGGGTCCTTGACGCCCCACGGTTGCCCGGCCGCCACGAGGCTCTCAACCTGCTCCCGGAGGATGGCTCGTGGTACGTCGTCGGGATCGAAGCTCGGCGGCGGGCAGGTCCAGTCTCTGTCGAGTGCGCTCAGGATGTGATTGTGCGCAACGACAACCGGCGCCGACTCGAAGTACCCGACGGGATTCGCCTCCGAGGCCGGCAGCACCTCGCCCAGGTGCAGACCACCGGCACGATCCAGGAGTCCGGTGACGGCACTCGTGCCTGAACGGTGGCAACCGAGGACGAGGAGTGGGGGGTGTGGAGGCGGGGCGCTCAAAGCGAACCGATGATAGGCACAGCCGGCCGCGACCCACCCGGCTCATGAGGCACCCATGGGATGCTTCTACACTTGCCTCCGGTGATGGCGGGCGGCGTCTTCCTCGCCTCTCCGTCCGTCAGTGAGGTCTCTCATGGGATCGACAACCGACGTGGGTTTGCCCGGGGTGCTCGTGCTCGAGCCGACGGTGTTCGGCGACGATCGCGGGTTCTTCATGGAGAGCTGGAACCGGCGCACCTTCGCAGAAGCGACCGGTCTCGACACCGACCTTCGTCCAGGACAACCACTCTCGCTCGGTGGCGGGCGTCCTGCGCGGCATCCACTACCAGCTCGCCCCGCACGCGCAGGGCAAGCTGGTGCGGGTGACAGTCGGCAGGGTGTGGGACGTTGCCGTCGATCTGCGGCGCAGCTCGCCGACGTTCGGGAAGTGGGTCGGCGTCGAGCTGAGCGCCGCGAACCACAAACAGCTGTGGATTCCGCCCGGCTTCGGCCACGGGTTTCTCGTGCTCAGCGAGACGGCCGACGTGCTCTACAAGGCGACCGATCACTACGCTCCCGACCACGACCGATCGCTGCGGTGGGACGACCCGAGGCTCGGGATCGACTGGCCCCTCGATGGGGTGAAACCGATCCTGTCGGCCAAGGACGCCGGTGCACCGCTGCTCGACGACGCGGATGTCTTCGACTGAGCGATCGGAACAGACGGACTGAGGAGCGGCAGCGTGCGCACATACCTCGTGACCGGTGGGGCAGGGTTCATCGGCTCCAACTTCATTCGGTACGTGCTCGGCGCCGAGCCCGATGCGCAGGTCATCAATCTCGACGCCCTCACGTACGCAGGGGTGAAGGCCACGGTCGACGAGCTCGACCGCTCCGATCGCCACACGTTCGTGCATGGCGACATCCGTGACGCGGCGCTGGTCGACAGACCTCGTCGCCGGTGCCGACATCGTGGTGAACTTCGCTGCCGAGTCCCATGTGGATCGATCGATCGATGGTCCGGCCGTCTTCCTCGAGACGAATGTGGTCGGCACGGGCGTGCTCATCGAGGCCGCCCGGCGCGCCGGCGTGCCGACGTTCGTCCAGGTGTCAACGGATGAGGTCTACGGATCGATCGCCGAAGGCTTCGCCGCCGAGGACGCTCCACTCGAGCCCTCGTCGCCGTACTCGGCATCGAAAGCGGGCGCCGACCTCCTCGTGCGCTCGTACGCCGTCACGTACGACTACCCGGCGATCATCACCCGGTGCACCAACAACTACGGCCCGTACCAGTTCCCGGAGAAGCTGATCCCTCTCTTCGTCACCAATCTGGCGGCACGCAAGAAGGTGCCCGTCTACGGCGACGGCCTGAACGAGCGTGACTGGCTCTACGTGGAAGATCACTGTGCGGCGATCCATCTCCTGATCGACCATGGGACGAAAGGCGAGGTCTACAACATCGGGGCCAACGCCCAACTCCCGAACATCGAGCTGACCAAGCGCCTGCTGCACATCATGGGCCGTGACGAGTCGTCTATCGAGTACGTGACCGACCGGCCGGGTCACGATCGCCGCTACGCCGTGGACTCCTCCAAGATCCGTGCGCTGGGCTGGGCGCCGCGGCACTCGATCGACGAGCGGCTCGACGCGACCGCTCACTGGTACGCCGTCCGCTCGGACTGGTGGAAGCCGCTGCGGGGAGCCTCGTGATGAGGGGCATCGTGCTGGCGGGAGGTGCGGGAAGCCGGTTGGATCCCGATCACGCGGGTCGCATCGAAGCAGCTGCAACCGGTGTACGACAAGCCGATGATCTACTACCCCTTGTCGACGCTGATGCTTGCGGGCATTCGCGAGATGCTGATCATCACCACGCCCCACGACCAGCCGCGGTTCGTCGATCTGCTCGGCGACGGCGGCCAGTGGGGGGTGTCACTCTCGTATGCCGTGCAGGCGGAGCCGAAGGGCATCGCCGAGGCGTTCCTCGTCGGCGCGGAGTTCATCGCTGGGGAGCCCGTCGCACTGATCCTCGGTGACAACATCTTCTATGGGCAGATGGGGCTCGAGGACGCCGTCCGGACGTTCGAGGCCGGTGCGATGGTCTTCGCCTATCCGGTCCGCGACCCTGAACGCTACGGCGTTGTCGAGTTCGACGCCGATGGCCGTGCGATATCGCTCGAGGAGAAGCCGGAACGGCCCAAGTCGCGGTTCGCCGTCCCAGGTATCTACCTCTACGACGGCCGAGTCGTCGAGATCGCCCGCAACCTGGCCCCTTCGGCGCGGGGCGAGCTGGAGATCACGGACCTCAACCGGGTCTATCTCGACAGCGGCACACTCAGAGTCAGCGTCGTCGGGCCGCGGGGTCGCGTGGCTCGACAGCGGCACCCACGACAGCCTGCTCGAGGCGGCAAACTTCATCGCCACCATCGAACATCGCCAGGCGCGGAAGATCGCATGCCTCGAGGAGATCGCCTACCGGTCGGGCTATGTCGACCTCGAGCACATGCAGCGGCTCGTCGACGCGATGCCCAACTCGAGCTACAGGGCATACCTCGAAGGCGTGCTCGATGAGGAGACCAGTCCCTGGTGATCGTCGTCACCGGAGCAAGCGGTCAGCTCGGCACGGCGTTTTGCGCCCTGCTCCCCGATGCTCACTGTCTCCGCCGCACCGATCTGGACCTCGCCGAGCCGGCAGCGGTCTTCGATGCCGTTGCGACGCTCGCACCTTCGGCCATCATCAACTGCGCCGCCTACACGAAGGTCGACGCCGCCGAGGATCACGAGGTGCTGGCATATGCCGTCAATGCGGCGTCGGTCGGCGAGTTGGCGCGCTACGCAGCTGCATCCGCCATACCCTTTGTCACGTTCTCGACCGACTACGTCTTCTCCGGGGATGCTCGGGAGCCGTACCTCGAGTCTTCCCCGACACGACCGATCAACGCCTACGGGCGAACCAAGCTCGCCGGCGAGCACGCTGCGCTGGAGTCCTACCCGGGAACCCTCGTCGTCCGGACCTCCTGGGTGATCTCCGGCACGCACGCCAACTTCGTGGCGACGATGCTCAGACTTGCCGCGAGAAGGGAGGGAGGTGAAGGTCGTGGACGACCAGGTGGGGAGCCCGACGATTGCAGCCGATCTCGCCCGAGTCTCGCTCGCTGCGATGGAGCACGGGGTGACCGGCATCCTGCACCTCACGAACCAGGGAACGGTCACGTGGTACGGGCTCGCTCGTGCGGCAGCGGAGATCGCCGGACTCGATGTGAACAGCTTCCGACCGTGCACAACCGAGGACTACCCGACGCCGGCCGCCCGGCCTGCGTACTCGGTGCTCGGATCGGAGCGCCTCGCCGACACGGCGCTCCCGCCAATGCCGCACTGGAGAGACTCCTTGCCCGGTGTCGTCCGGGCGCTCCTGGAACGCTCGACCTAGGGCGTGGCGCGTTCGACGGTGCCTACGACCTTCGAATGGAGGCGAGGAGTCTGCGCCAACCACGCCGCCGCCGTGGAGCAGGAGCGGGCGTCCGCGCACTCTTCTGGAGCCCGGCGAGTTGTCTCCTCAGTGCGTCCTTCTCGTCGCGTGCGTCGAACACTCGGTCCATCCACGTGGCGGCCGTTGCCGCCATCTCGAGGCGTTGCCTGACCCTTGCGGCATCCGACCCGTCTGGGACCGGGAAGACGGCGGGGTCGACGTGCATCCACTTCTTCGTGAAGATGCGGCGGTTCTCACGCCACAGCTTCCACCACTCGGGGAGCTGCTCGCGGACGGTGGCGCTCCCGACGTGTTCGACGAGGACCCTCTCGTCCAGCACCACCTCCCTCCCGACGCTCCAGACGGTGAACAGGAGATCGAGATCCTCGCTGCTGGCGACGGGGTATTCCTCGCTCCATCCCCCGATGGCAAGGGCGAGGCTGCGGGGGAGCACATAGACCACTCCGCTCGGGATGTCGCGGAATGGCTGAACAACGATCTGCTCGGTGCCGGCTGCGGAGCGCACCGCGAACGGGTTCCCTGCCGCCGTCACCGCGGGCAGTACGAGGCCCGCCGTCGGGTGGTCGGCGAAGGTCTCGAGGATGCCCGAGGCCCACCCAGGGGGAACTCGGTGTCGTTGTTTATGAACGCAACGTAGGTCCCGCTTGCAGATGCAAGTCCCCGGTTCATCCCGGCGGCGAAGCCGAGGTTCGTCTCGTTGAGCACGGCAACATCGGCGACGTCCCTTGCGAAAGTCGCTGCGTCGGCACTCGAACCGTTGTCCACGATGATGAGTTCGTACGGCACATCGGTGTGGGCGCGCAGCGAGGCGACACACCGCTCTGTGAGCAGGCGCTGGTTCCAGGCCAACACGATCAGGCTGATGGCGGGGGTGGTCATGGACTGGGACTCTATCGGCTGGGCCTGGTGGGCCCGAGGAAGGGCCTGATGTGGAACGGCACTACCATTGCTCGTCCCCGCCACGGAGACGTCATTGTCGGCGCCACCCCCGCAAGAGCCACCTCAGCCTCCTCAGCCGCCGGAGCCGCCTTTCATGCCGCATCCGGACCAGTTCCGTGCGCCGCAGTCTGCATGGCAGCGCTTTCTCGCCTGGGTGCGTACTCCAACGGCTCGGTTCGCCGGTGCGGCAGGCGCCGGAGGTCTCCTGATCGGCCTCATGGTCGGTCTGTGCGCCGGCGGTGGGGGAGAGGCGGCGCCGCTTGCCGGCGGGGCGGTGACCACCCTGCCGCCGATCGTCACCGACGACGGGTCGACGACCACGACCTCCACGATCGCCGGTGAGGTCACCGACACCACGCAGGCTCCGCTCGACCGGAACCCGTTGACGGGCGAGCCACTTGCTCAACCCACGAGCCGGCGCATCGTGGCAGTCAAGGTCGACAACGTGCCGGCCGCCCAGCCCCAGATCGGCATCGGCGAAGCCGAGATGATCATCGAGGCGCCGGTTGAGGGCGGGATCACGCGCTTCACCGCGCTCTTCTACAACGCGAGTCCCTCGGCCGTCGGGCCGGTTCGCTCGGTGCGTCCCGTGGACGCCGATTTGCTGGCGCCGTTCCGCCCCGTCCTGCTGGCAACCGGTGGCCAGGACTTCGTGCTCCGCCTGTTCGAAGCCGCCGACGTGCCGGTGATCGGGCTCGACACAGATGGCGCATACGGCATCATCGACCGGCCTGAGCCAGATCACATCGTCGCTCTCCTCGACCTGATCGAACGGTTTGCGGGCGACGAGACGTCGCCCCAGGGGCCGTTCTCGTTCGCAGACGGGTTCGCCTCAGATGTGACGGCCAACGCTATCAACATCCCGTTCTCGTCGGTCACCGATGTCGTATGGCGATTCGAGGGCGGTGTCTGGGTTCGGGCGCAGAACGGAGAGACCAGCCGAGTTGTCGAGACGGTGAGCGGATCGCCGCAGCCACTCACCGCCGACACCGTGGTCGTCCTGTCGGTCGCCGAGCGTTCCGCCGGCTACACCGACTCTGCCGGCACCGAGGTGACCACCTACGACGTCATCGGGTTCGGAGACGCCAAGGTCTTCCACGACGGACGGGTCGTCGAGGGTCGCTGGCTGCGGAGCGCGCAGGAGGATCCGTGGGTGCTGGTCGACGAGTCCGGCGGCCGCATCGCTCTCCCTCTTGGACGGGTGTTCGTCGAGATCGTGCCCCGCTACGTCGACGTGACGTTCAGCTGAGCCCCGACGACTCGAGCGTGGCTACGTCGTAGTAGTTCTCGACGATGGCGCGACGCGTTCCGGTGTATTCCGGCGAGGCCCCTCGCAGGACGTGCTCCACGGGACCGCCGTTGCGGATCATTCGAGCCGGGATGTCGGCTCCGAAGATCAACGGCATGGGGCCGCTCCCGTTCCAGAGCTCGGCTTCGTGTGGCGCCCCTGCGATGCGCACTGTGAGCCGGTCCGAAGTGCTGATCAACGGGGTCCGTCCCAGGATCCGTCGCACGGCTGCGGTGCCTTCTTCTCCGAGGGCCCGCTTGACGGCCTCGCGGCCATGGCGTTGGAGCCGCCGCACCCGTTCGATGAGAGGCGGCGGTTGCGGCACGAAGCCTGCAGGCAGGTCGATCAGCCGATCAGCTGCGGCATGTGCGCCGCCCGTCTTCCGTTCCCGGGGCAGGGCGGCTGAAGCGGCAATGAGGTCGCGCCGGGCTGTGGCGTCTGACAGCAGCCGCACACCGCCGGCCATGGCTTCGGGATCGTTCGGCTGCGCCATCAAGGCAAGCCCGTTCGCTGCGAGGAAGGAGGCCCGGGCCATCTGGTCGTCTGTGCGAGTCGCCGGGTTCGGCACCAGCAATGTGGGAATGCCGGCCGGAACGAACTCATGGACCGCGTTGTACCCGGCAGCGCTGACCACCGCGTCGAACGCCGCCAGGTGGCGGACGAGCGGGTAGACGCCGCGCAGTTCGATGACTCGATCGTCGACGCCCAGCGGCACCGCCTTCTGGGCGATGGCAGGTCTTGTGACGCACACCTGCCAATCGGGGTTCTCGAGCAGCGTTTCGAGCACGACCGTGCCGGGCGACTTGACGTCGCCGAGTCGGCCGGAGCCGAGCGTGAGGAGTGCCGTCGGGCGGTCGGGTTCGATACCAAGCCCCGCAGCCGCTTCGTGGCGCGGCAGCCGTTCGATGACCTCCAGCATGCTCATGGGCGGCAAGCGCACCGCATCGTCTCGTGCGGCGGTGGCGCCGCGGTCGGCGGCGTGAGCGATCTCGCCCGGCTCAAGGATCAGGTCGAACAAGGTGCTCTTCTTGAGTTGCCCGGTGTTGACCCCCGGCTGCCACATCGCCCGTCGCACCCATACGAATGCTGATTCGGGGAGGAGCGGCCGAGCCATGCCGATGCCGGGGTACGGCGCAACGCCGTCGAAGACCACGACGTCAGCTCCGATCTCCTGCGTGATCGCAACCAGGCGATCCCGCAGATACGCATGCCACGACGTAGCCGGCATCCACCCACGCTCGACACTCGGGCAATACTCTCCCGGCACGCCGTGGTTGGCGACGACGGGAAGCGCGACCGAGAACGAGAACAACGTGCACTCCGCCCGCTGTCCGGCGGCCAGCGCAACGGAGAGTTGGCGAGTGAGGTGCCCCATGCCGGCGCCGTTGCTGGTTACGAGGAGAAGCCGGACGGGTGCGCGCATCGGTTCGGCATCCTACCGGTGTCACAACGGGCTGGGCTCCAACCCAGCTTGCGCAATCCGCACCTCCCGGTAGCCTCCTCCTCCGTGGAGAGGGTCTGGTCCCGAAGAGTCTTTGTGCTCGCGTGTGCCGTTGTCATGACGGCCACCTCTGTCGCGCTCGCCGCCGACCTGCCGCCGGGCGGCACGTTCCATGACGACGATGGCAACATCTTCGAACCGAGCATCGAGGCGATCGCAGCCGCAGCCATCACGCTTGGCTGCAACCCGCCGCTCAACGACCAATTCTGCCCCGACGATGCTGTGACTCGCGGGCAGATGGCCGCCTTCATCGTGCGAGCGCGTGATCTCACGGACGACGGTGGCGGCAACCGATTCACCGACGACGACGACTCGATCTTCGAGGCCGACATCGACAAGCTCGCGGCCGCAGGGGTCACTCGAGGATGCAACCCGCCCGCCAACACGGAATTCTGTCCCGACGACCTCATCACCAGAGCACAGATGGCCGCGATGCTGGTTCGGGCGTACGGCTACGACGATGTGGGGGCGGGCAACCGTTTCACCGACGACGACGGGTCGATCTTCGAGACCGACATCGACAAGCTGTACGTCGCCGGCGTCACCAAGGGATGCAACCCGCCCGCCAACACGCAGTACTGCCCCGACGACCCCGTCACCAGAGGCCAGATGGCAGCGTTCCTCCAACGCGCCGAGATGCTCGATCCGATCGTGCCGCCCCCGGCGGCAACACCGACCCTCGCGGTCGCCGCATCTGGGTTGTCGTCTCCGGTTCACGTGACCGCTCCCGCAGGCGACGATCGCGTGTTCATCGTCGAGAAGGCAGGTCGGATCAGGATCCTCGATGGCGATACGCTCATCGGAACGCCCTTCCTCGACATCACCTCCAAGGTCGTCAACGGGGCGGAGCAAGGCCTCCTCTCGATGGCGTTCCATCCCGACTATGCCAGCAACGGCCGCTTCTTCGTCTCCTACTCCAGCCCCGCGATCCCCTCGTCGTGCACGGGCGCGACAACGTGCAGCCACACGAGCGTCGTGGCCGAATATGCCGTTTCCGCAGACCCCGACGTCGCTGCGACTGCGGAGACGATCATCCTCGACACGGGCCAGCCGTACTCCAATCACAACGGTGGCCAGATCGCCTTCGGGCCGGACGGCATGCTGTACATCGGGTTTGGCGATGGAGGCTCCGGCAATGATCCGCTCAACAACGGCCAAGACCCGTCGAACTTCCTCGGGTCGATTCTCCGGATCGACGTCGACGGTGCCGCTCCCTACGAGATCCCTTCTGACAACCCCGTGATCGCAGGCGCTGCCCCGGAGACGTTTGCGTTCGGGCTCCGCAACCCGTGGCGTTTCTCGTTCGACGGCGACTTCCTCTACATCGGCGACGTTGGGCAAGGTCAGGTCGAGGAGGTCGACGCCCTGCCTCTCAGCGATGCTGCCGGCGCCAACTTCGGATGGCGTCGGTTCGAAGGCACGTCGTGCACCGGTTTCGGCTCGTGCTCGTCCGCCGGGCTGACGTTCCCGGTCGAGGAGTACGACCACGGCGAAGGCTGCTCCGTGACCGGGGGCGTGGTGTATCGCGGTGACGAGCTCCCCCAACTCGATGGCCACTATTTCTATGCGGACTACTGCCTCGACTGGGTCCGCAGCTTCCGACTGGTTGGGGGTGCAGCAATAGACCAGATGGACTGGACGTCGACGTTCAGTGGCGTCAATTCCATCAGCTCCTTCGGCACAGACGCCGCAGGCAACCTGTACATCGTCTCCCTCTCGGGCACCGTTTACCGGGTGGAGGCTGAATGAGTGTGCGCCCGGCCACCGTGCTGGCTGCGCTTCTCCTGGTCCTGGCAGCCACCCCGGCTGCCGCAAGCACGGAGGGGAGCGAGCCCGAAGCCGCCCTCGAGGAGGGCTACGGCTTCGCAACCTTCAACGAATCGCAAGGTTGCGGCGAGCCCGCAACGATCAACCCGCTTGCCGCCACCACAGGGTGGCTTGCCGACTCGGAACTGGTTCGGGGTTACAAGAGCGGGTTCTACGGACGCTCGATCGGCGCCATCAGGGACCAGCTCGTCGATTGGGTGATCCCGATGAGCGGAGGCCACGTCCTTCGTGTCCACGAGCGGATGCTGCCCGCCCTCGAGCTCGTTGCATCCAATCTCGCCGCAGAGCAGGCGAAGGGGAACTACTACGCGATCCGGCCGCAACACACCTATGGCTTTGCGCCGCGCACCGTCGCCGGCAAGTACAGCCTGTCCAATCACGCGTTTGGCACGGCAATCGACATCAACTCCACCACCAACCCCTACAGCGCATCCAACGCCCTGATCACCGATATGCCTGCCTGGTTCGTGAAGGCGTGGACGGACGCCGGCTTTTGCTGGGGAGGCGACTGGGTCAACATCAAGGATCCGATGCACTTCTCCTGGAAGGGGCCGGTTGCCACTCCGGGTTACGGCGACTTCCCGCCGTCGCAGCCGGCGGCGACGGCGGCCGACGGGTTCGGCACCCGTGTCGCGTCGTACACCCTGCCCTACGGCGACCTCGATCCGCTGCGCCGCTTCGGGCTCGCCGACGCAACGGGCAACGGGCTCGCGGATGTCTTCCAGGTGACGGACAAGAGCTTCGGTCTCCAGGTGGACTGGTCGCGCACCCACCGCCGCCACGACTGGTGTGCGGTCGACCGCATGGCGATCCTCGATGTCGATCTCGCCGGTCGTGAGGTGCTCCTCGGGGACTACGAGCGCAGCGGCCGCCTCGACCTCTGGCTCCTCGACGTATCAGGCCCATCGGTGGCCATCGAGGTCGTGCTGCGGTCGGCCGAGTTCGAGGAATCGGCCTCCATCACCACCGCAGCCCCAGTGGCCGCGGACGACGTCGTATCTCCTGGGTGATCACGACCGTGACGGGATCGTGGACCTCTTCGTTGTGCGGCGCTCGACCGGAACCACCGACGTCGAGGTCTGGGATGGCGCGGACGGCTTCCAGACTCAGCTCGGCGCCTTCGCCACCGCACTCGGAGACACGAGCGAAGCGCACTTCGCCCTCGGCGACCGTGATCTCGACGACCTCCCGGATCTCTACGTGCTGGACAGCGAGAGCGTGCGTATCGCCGGCAACGGCTACGGGTCCGTCACCGAGGCGCTCACCGCACCGGTGACCGCCGACGTGTGGGACGTCGCCATCAACGACTACGACGGCGATGGGCGCGACGACCTCTGGGTCCTGAGCGGCGGGGGGGTGCTGGACATCTACCTCGGGAACACCGCGCTTCCCGGAGCATCGGCTACATCGTGGTTTGTCGCCGCCAACTGGGGGTGCAACGCAAACGAACCGATCTACAACTACGAAGGGCTGTTCCGCGACGACGAGGGCAACGTCCACGAGAGCGCCATCGACGAGCTCGGGGGGCTGGGGATCACCAGAGGCTGCAACCCGCCGTTCAACGACGAGTTCTGCCCCGAGCGGTTCGTCTCCCGGGGCGAGATGGCAGCGTTCCTCGATCGGGCACTCGACCTCCCGGCGACGACCGAGGACTTCTTCGGGGACGACAACGGCACGTTGTTCGAGGCCAACATCAACAGGCTCGCCGCTGCACGTATCACCCTCGGGTGCAACCCACCGGACAATGACAGCTTCTGTCCCACCCGGTCTGTTTCGAGGGCCGAGATGGCGGCGTTCCTCGTTCGAGGCTTTGC
>CAWBYA010000004.1:0-473218 GCA_963792895.1 uncultured Acidimicrobiia bacterium | reverse complement strand
CGGGGCAGAGACCTACCGAGATCGCTTCAAGCAGGCACGGCTGGAACCCGTCGTGCAATCCGTGTCGATCGCAGGCTCGGGAAGCCTCCTGTCGAGCATCATCCCGTGGAACGTCCACGGTGCCTTCGTCGCCGGCGTGCTCGGCCTCGGCGTGCTGAGTTTCGCTGGATACGCAGTTGTCATTTGGGCGACTCCACTCGCGGTTCTCGCGGCCGCCGTGCTCCGTTACCGCAAAGACGTCATCCCCGTAGGCGAAGACCCGGAGGACGTCTACGGCGAGCTTCCATCCGAGCCGCCGACACGACGCACCTCGGTCTGAGCCGCAATCGCCGGAGGGATCAGCACCCATCCGGGGGGTGCTACCGGTGACGGGAGGCACGACGCCGACGCGTCGGGATCGGAACTCAGCGCCCATCGCAGGAGCGTTGTGGAGGTGAATGGCCTTCCGGCCGCAGCCGAGGGCTCTGTTGTTGCGGCGCAGCCGGCGGGTTTCACGCCGGGCTGGCGGGAATCGCGTTGGTCGAGGTTCATCTCGGGCACCACAGCCGACGACCGGACGACCAGACCACCCTCATCGGGAAGCCCCGTCGACCGCACCGGAGCGGCCGCGGACCGGTCGCTGCGATGCGGCAGCCTCAGGCTGCGCTGTAGATGGCATTGCCGATGACGAGCAATGCGATCAATCCCATCGACCCGAACAAGCACACGCGTGCGACACCGTTCGACTCGCCTCGACTGCGAGCCCGGCGCAGGGCGATGCCAGAGAATGTGATGGCAACCACGGCGCTAGCGACGCTGAGCGGCGGTATCAGAAGACCGAGAACCGCCATCGCACCCGCAACGAACGCCCCGCGCGTCGGGAAGTCGAGCTCCGTCCAGTTCACCACCCGGGGCCGTGACCCAGGTCGGGACCGGCGCCGAGCGAGTCGATGGCTCCACGCGTGCTCAGAACCGTCACGTGGCCGGGTTCGCCGTGGGTACCGGTTGGTTTGACGTCCCGGGACCAGTGTCCTTGCGGAGAATGCCTTCGATCTGTCCCAACGCTTCCATCATGCCCTGCTCCATGCCCATCGCAACGAGCGCTTCCATCGCTTCGAGCGACGTGAACACCGACACGATCTCCATCTTCGTCTTGGACGGCGAGGCGCTGTCGAGCGTCACTCGCATCGTCGTGGTCGGCATCTCGGTGTTCACTGCGCCGGTCTCGTCTGCGAAGCCGTCGATCACCTCGACGTGACGTGGAGGGTCGACGGCGACGATCTGCCACCACCCGTGGTACTTGTCACCTTCGGGGCCGGTCATGAAGTAGGTGACCCGCCCGCCGGGCGTGAGGTCGTGCTCCACAACTGTGGCCGGGTGCGTCGGCGGGCCCCACCACTGCTCGAGCTGGCGGGGATCGGCCCACACCTGCCACACGCGTTCGATCGGTGCGTCGAACTCGGTGGCGATCCGCATCGTCAGAGCAATCGGGTCCTTCTCAACGGTCGTAGGGGTCACTCTCGCGCTCCTTCGTTGTGGTCGGCGACGAGGTCGCCGATCCGGTCGATACGGCCACGCCACACATCTACCAAGTCGTCCAGCACGCGCTGACCGGTTGCAACGCCGTCGAGCCGGCTCTGCACGAGTTGCTCGCGGCCCCGCCGCACCTTCGTCACCAGCTCGGCCCGCTCGAGCACGGCGATATGCTTCTGCACCGCCGTGACACTGATCGGATAGCTTCGAGCCAGCGCAGAAACCGACAAGTCACCTCCGACCGCTCTTCGCACGATGTCACGGCGAGTCGAGTCTGCCAGCGCATGAAACACCAGGTCCGCTCGACGCTCATCGGTCTGACGTACAACCATATGGTTGCAAGTTAGTGGGCGACCGCACTGAGGGCAAGTGATGAACCACGGCGGCTGACAGGGGCTAGTTGGCGCTCGACTCGCCATCGAGTGTTGCGTTGCGGGCTGCTGCGTGGGATATGTTCGATCTCGCACCGGGCTTCGAGGTCGACCTTGGTGTAGCGAACGCAGTTGGTGAGCCGGCCCTTCGGGAACAGCTCATTGTTCCCGAAGCGGCCTGCGCCGCCGACACGATGCCCCTCAGCAACACGGTCCCGTCGTCGCCGCCCTCCTCATCGACCATCTCGAGGATGAGGTCGCGCAGTGCGGTGTACTGGTCGAGATCCATGGTCCAGTTGTCGAGGCCGTCTGGTTTGATGGCGTTGAAGATCTCAACTCGGCCTTTGGTCTCTCGTGCGATCTTGTCGGCCTTCCACGCAGACTCGGGGGCGGGTCCGCAGTGCTCATCTCGCTCGATAGGTGACATCGTCGGTTTTCGCCACGCCGAAGTCTTGGCAGTGGGAGCCGCGGGTCGATGCGAATACCATGGCTCCATGATGCGCTGCGGCGAGGTCGCAGATCTGCTCCGACTCCACAAGCCGACCGGCGCGACCGAGTACGGCGTCTGGTGGGCTGGGTCCGTTGCAGGAGTTGCCGCTCTCCGTCATGCAACCGATGCCGACTTCGCCCGCTATTTCGGCGACGTCCCACCGATGATCGCCGTCGGGGTCGTCGGAGCGGCCGGTGTCGCCGCCTTGCGAGCGCTCACGTCCCAGGGATGGATGGTCGCCGAAGGCACGTCGTCGTTTCGCGGTGGGGCCGGTCCGTCGGCTGGCGTCGCGGCCCTGTTCGGTGGGGCGATCGTGATCGCCGACTGGCTCGGCGGGTTCCCGCCGGACATCAACGTCGGATGGCCGCAGGCTTTGCTTTTCTACCCGGCGATAGGGTTCGTTGCCGAAGTCGTGTTCCACCTCGTTCCTTTGCCGGTTGTTGTTGCGATCTTGCGCCGGTTGCCGGTCGAGAAACCACGCCACGTCGTCGCGCTCTCAATCGCTGTGGTGGCGGCGGTCGAGGCGGCGTTTCAGGTGCTGACGCTCGGCTCAGGCGGACGCAGCCGGTGGCTGGCCCCTTACTTGGGGCTTCATCTGTTCGGCTTCGGCGTAGCGCAGCTCGCCGTTCTGCGCCGCTATGGCTACGCGTCCACGGCGCTCATGCGTCTCGTCTACTACGCCGTGTGGCACATCGTGTGGGGTCGCCTCCGGCTCGACGTGTTGTTCCCATCGCCGGTGCGATGAAGACGGAGTGCGCTCAGCTTTGCGGCACCCTCAGGTTGTCCGCGCGAAGCGAGCCGTCGCCGCGATCCGCTTCGACCGAGTTCCGGGAGCCTTCGCAACCTCGATCCATCGCAACGTCCACCGTTGTGCCGACGCGGGAAACGCATCGAAGTTCTCGATCGCGCGAGGGTGTGCCGCCAACGCCTCGACGAGGTCGGCGGGCTCGACGAGCGCATCGACGTCCGCCATGAAGTCCCACAGGCCGTTTCGTTTCGACACGGTGATCGCCCGGAGACCAGCAGATGCATGCGGTCTTCTTCCATCAAACCAGCGGCGCGATCCTTGTAGCTCCCCGCCCAGTGCTGAACGCGCCGGGGCCGGCGAGACCCGTGGTTCCTGCGGCGACGGTCCCCGTCCGCCGATAGTCTGGCGCCATGGATCTTCCCGTCATGCCACCCGTGAAGCCGATGCTCGCCAAGCCTGTTCCGACGCTCCCCGAGGGCGACATGTCCTACGAGCCGAAGTGGGACGGCTTTCGGTGCATCGTGTTCCGCGACGGCGATGAGGTAGTGCTCGGATCGCGTAACGAGCGCCCGTTGAACCGGTACTTCCCTGAGATGATCGAACCTCTGAAGCGCAGCCTGCCCAGCAGATGCGTGGTCGACGGTGAGCTCATCGTCAGCATCGACGGCAAGCTCGACTTCGACGCGCTGGGCCAGCGCATCCACCCTGCGGACTCGCGGGTCCAGATGCTCGCCGAGCAAACTCCGGCCGACTTCGTCGCCTTCGACGTGCTGGCGCTCGACGATGCGTCCCTGCTGGATCGCCCGTTCTCGGAGCGGAGAGCGATCCTCGAGGAGATCTCCGGCGGGTTCGCTCCCCCGGTCCACCTGGCGCCGGCAACGTCTGATCCCCAATTGGCGATGGAGTGGTTCCGCACCACGGAGGCAGCGGGCCTCGACGGCCTCATCGTCAAACCGCTGGGAGACGAGTACGTATCCAACAAGCGCACGCAGTTCAAGTTGAAGCACGTGCGCACCGCAGACTGCGTGGTCGCCGGATACCGGATCCACAAGTCGGGCGACGGTGTCGGCTCGCTGATCCTGGGTCTCTACAGCCCGGAGGGCCAGCTGTGGCATGTCGGGGTTGCGGCGAGCTTCACGGCGAAACGGCGAGCGGAGCTCGTCGGCGAGATGAAGGACCTGGTCCTGGAGGACCTCGGCGGGCATCCGTGGGCCGAATGGATGGACGCCGAGGCAAACGCGGACGGATCGATGCCGGGCGCTCCGAATCGCTGGAGCGGCGCCGGCGACCGCGACCATTCGTGGACGCCGGTGAGACCGGAGCGGGTCGTCGAGGTCAGCTACACCTGGTCGACCGCAGGGCGCTTCCGCGGCACGACCAAGATGGTGCGATGGCGCCCCGATCGCGACCCTGCGTCGTGCAGCACCACCCAGCTCGAGGAGCCGCCGCACGCCGGCGGGCACTCCCCCGTCGCCGAGATCGTCGGCTGATGCGAGCGGCGACATGACGAAGCCGACGCCTGTGCCGTCGAGCGGCAGCGAGGAGGTCGACGCTTATCTCGCCACCGTAGCCTCGCCGCAACGCAAGTCACTCGAGAGGCTGCGTGACTCCCTCCGGTCGATCCTCCCCCACGCCGACGAGGGCTTGAAGTACGGCATGCCCGCTTTCACTCTCCACGGCAAGGCCGTCGCCGGCTATGCAGCGTTCAAGAACCACTGCAGCTACTTCCCCATGAGCGGCGGTGTTCTCGAAGCAGCAGGCGACGCCGCCGCCAAGTATCCGACGTCGAAGGGCGGCCTGCAGTTCGGCGTGGATGAACGCCTTCCCATCGGGCTGCTCCGCCGGCTGGTGAAGCTCAGGCTCGCCGAGATCTCGGCGGTTCGGGATGGGCAGCGCCACGAGTACTTCGCCGACGGCCGGGTCAAAGCCGCGGGACTGATGCGCAACGGCGAGCTACACGGTGAGTGGAGGTGGTTTCGCAGCGACGGCACGTTGATGCGCACCGGCAGGCTCGCCAACGGAGACCAGGTCGGGACCTGGACCACGTGGAACCCCGACGGCACTGTCGCCAAGACGACGGACTTCTGACGCCTGCTTCAGGAACGTTCTGCCGCCGAGAAGGTCTTCCCGGGTTCCTGAGGTGCGCCACGGCGTCGGCTACCACTGGCTCATCCACCGCTGCTGTCGGCTCCGAACCAGGGTTGTCGCCCACCCTGGAGTTGAACGATGTCGTTCGAGAACATGTTCGAATACACGCCAATGCAGTTCGAGATCGTGTTGGCGGTCTTGTCGCTCACCGCAGCAGTGTTCGCCGCCGCCCTCTTCTACTACTTGCTCACCGCGCGAAGCCTCACGCCACGCCTGAGAATCACGTCGTATCTCTCAGCGGTCGTCATGGTGTCTGCGATCATCGAGCTCGGGGCGCTTGCGCTCCAGTGGAACGGTGCGTTCGCATGGAACGGCTCTGCGTTCGCCCTGGCGGAAGGTGAGCTCTTCGCCAACGGGTTCCGCTACATGAACTGGAGCATCGACGTGCCGGTGCTGCTCACCCAGCTGCTGATCGTCGGTGGCATCACCGGCGCAGCGTTCCGCAGCAAATGGATCCAGTTCATCGCCGCAGGCCTTCTGATGATCTGGACGGGCTACCTCGGCCAGTTCAACGAGCTCGAGGCCGGAGCAGCCTTCTGGGGTTGGGGCGCCGTGTCGACGGTCTTCTACATCTGGCTCCTCAAGGTCGCCTACGACGTGATCAAGGAAGCGAAGGCCAAGCAGCCGATCGTGGCCTCTGCGCTCGGCGCCGTGTGGATCCTCTTCGTCGTCTCATGGTCGATCTACCCGATCGCCTACCTGATGCCGGTGATCTCGGAGACTGCAGGTGGTGTTGTCGCCCGCCAGCTCATCTACAGCTTCGCCGACATCTTCTCGAAGGCGATCTACGGCGTGATGCTTGGCTACATCGCCCACAAGCTCAGCGCCCAGGCCGGCTACAAGCCCGCAATCGAGAGCACGTACTGGGAAGACCCCGTGAAGGTCTCGTAGCCAGGTCTCCCGCACACAGGCTCCCCGACGTGGCTCGCAAAGACCCGTCGGGGGGCCTTTTGTCGGGAGGACGCCCACAGGGCACTGTCAGGTGCTGTCGTCGACCGTCCGATGCGTGCCCACCCGACCGACGAGATAAGCAACCAGCACCACGAGGATGATCTGGCCCAGCAGCGTCTCGATCATGACGAGCGAGCGACCGAGGTCGGTGGCAGGAGCAAGGTCGCCGAAGCGAGCGTCGTGATGGTCACGACCGAGAAGTAGGCGAACTCGCCCGGCTGGCCACCGACCCCACCTGCGAAGAACGCCTCGGAGGCGGCTCTCGAGGCAGCCGAGTAGAGGAATGCAAACGCCAGTGCAACCTGGAGGTACGCAGTCAGCGCCCCGATGATCTCCCGGATCCCGGCCTGGTCGTGCTCGAAGATCCTCCGCACCACGGCGTACGCTGCAAACCCCAGAGATGCTGCCACACCCACCGTCGCCGCAACCGTCACACCGGTCTGGTCCAAGATGCCACTGGTGATCACGATCGCCGTGAGCAGGGCAAGGGCTGCGAGCAAGAACCGTTGCCGGTGCAGCGCGCGTCACCCCGACCAACAACACGAAGATTGGGAGATACTGGTCCGTGACTCCCAGGCCGTCGAGGTGTCCTGCATGGTTGTGCGACCGCATCGGGCGAGCGTAACGGGAGCCCACGGGGCCGCCGCGGCAATATGCCGGGTCGCTCGGAGACGAACGAGCACCCTCCTCTCGGCATCATCTGCCGGCTGCGCGGGGCTGCAAACGCGTATGTCACACCGCGAGGCCACGGACGCTGCCGACCAACCGTGCGTCGCCACACCGTAGGAATCTGAGCCCAACGCGATCGAGACGACGTTGTGGGCGACGTCGAGCACTCGTTGAAGGGCGAGGTCGGCATCGTGGACCCGGTGCCTCTCGAGGATCCCGACACCGCCGAGTTTGCGCTTGCGATGCACGGCCACGGGCCCGTGCAACCCGGCAACGTGATGGCGCAACTGACGTCTTTCCTCGGCGGCTGCCAGGTGCTGACGGGCATCCCGGGCTTCGCCCAGGGCCTGGAGGACATGCCGGACGAGGTTGGGGGATGCACGCTTTCGCCAAGTCGGCGCACCTGCCGCCTGCCAAGCCGTGAAGCAGCCGGCCGGTGCCCGCGAGCCACTGGCCGAACCGACAGAGCGATAGGGAAAGGCTGGGGCTGGGGTGGTGCGTCGTCATCATCTCAGCCCGCCGGCCGTTCCGCATCCACTGCTTCGTGGTGACTTCGCACACGTGCGGCGGGAAGGCCGCTGCGACGGCGTACCCTCCTCTCCCGATGCCACCCGAAACTCCCTCGCCACCAACCGACGTAGCTCTGCTCGGGCGCGGTCGCCAGCTGATCGCCAGACAGCTCCGGCGCGCGCCGAAGGAGTTCACGGTCGGCGGCATCGGTACCGTTCTGTACGCCTCGATGACCATCGTGTCGTCGTTCGTCATCGGTTGGATCACCGATTCCGTGCTGATTCCCGGCGTCGATGCAGGCGAGGTTGCGGTGTCCACTCTCGCCGGGGCGGCCCTCGCCGTCCTCGGCGTGGCTACCGCGCGCGCCATCGGCATCACGCTGCGGCGGATGGGAGCGTACTTCGCGCAGTATCGCCTCCAGTACCGCGACCGTATCGCGGTAACCGATCGCTACCTCGAGCTGCCGATCGAGTGGCACAGGCGTCACCCCACCGGCCAGCTGCTTTCCAACGTGAACGAAGACGTCGAGGCCGCATCGTTCATCGCGGCACCGCTGCCGATGGCATTCGGCGTGATCGTGATGCTGGTCATCACCGGTGGCCTCCTGATCCTCACCGACCCCATCCTCGCCCTCATCGGCTTCTCCGTAGGTCCGGCGCTCATGGCCGCCAACTATGTCTTCCAGCGCCGCATGCGGGCCGTCGCCGCAAAGGCGCAGCGGCTGCGCGCCGAAGTTGCCGAGATCGCCCACGAGTCGTTCGACGCCGCACTGGTGGTGAAGACGCTGGGCCGGGAGGACGCCGAAGTCGGCCGTTTCGGAGCACAGTCCGACGCACTGCGGGACCGCATGGTGGAGGTCGGCCGGTTGCGCGCCACTTTCGATCCGCTCATCGAGGCCTTGCCGAATGTCGGCATTCTCGCCGTGCTGGCGCTGGGTGCGTGGCGCGTCGATCAGGGTGTGCTCAGCCCCGGCGATCTCGTGACGTTCGCCTACCTGTTCGGACTCATCGCGCTCCCCATGCGGGTCTTCGGCTGGCTGCTGGGCGAACTGCCGCGCTCGGTGGTTGGCATGGACCGGGTGGAAGGCGTCCTTGGGGAGAGGGAGAGCGTGCCGTACGGTGGGCGGGGCTCGATCGGGACAGGCGGCGCATCTGCGCAGGCCGAAGCCGTCGGGTACCTCTATCCGGAAACCGAGTACCAGGATCTCTCGGGGTCGGCACACGCTGTAGCGACCATTGCCGACGACGACGACCGTCGCGGCATCGAGTCCGTCACCCTGCGGGTTGGAGCGGGACAAACCGTCGCCCTCGTCGGCCCGACCGGGTCGGGGAAGTCGACGTTCGCCCATCTCCTCGTCCGTCTCTTCGACCCCGACCGCGGCGAGATCTGCCTCGATGGCAGCGGCCTCGTCGATCTCGATCGCGCTGCGCTTGCGGAGTCCGTCGCCATCGTCTTCCAAGAGACGTTCCTCTTCAACGACTCCGTGTACAACAACATCACCCTCGGTGCGCCGTTCGACGAAGCCGAGGTACTCGCGGCCGCCAAGCTGGCCCAGGCGCATGACTTCATCTCGAGCCTGGAGGACGGGTACGCCACCGTGGTCGGCGAGCGCGGGGCATCCCTGTCGGGCGGGCAGCGCCAGCGCATTGCCCTTGCCAGAGCGATCGTACGCCGCCCGCGGCTCCTGGTTCTCGACGATGCGACGTCCGCCGTCGACCCCTCCGTCGAGGGCGAGATCCTGGCCGGTCTCCGCGAGTTGGAGACCACCGTGGTCATCGTCGCCTACCGGCGCTCGTCCATCGTTCTCGCAGACGAGGTGATCTACCTCGACTACGGCCGGGTCATCGACCGAGGTACCCACGACGAGCTGTACGCCAGCTTGCCCGCCTATCGCTCGCTGATCGACGCCTACGACAGCCAGGAGGGTGCGCCGTGACGACCGCCACTGCGGATGCCGTGGTCCCGCCCATGGAGGCGGGGGCGGTGGCCACCATTCGGCGCGGTCTCAGCCTCTCTCCCGAGCTGCGCCGCGGTCTCCCGGGCACCCTTGCCATCGCGCTCGTCGCCACCGCCGGCCGGGTGATCGTCCCGATCGCCGTCCAGCAGATCATCGACGGCGGCCTCACCGACAGCGACGCCGACATGGGTTTCGTCGTGCGAATGACGCTTGGCGCCCTCGTTGCCGTGATCATCACCGCCCTCGCAACCGGCTGGATGCACCTCCGACTGGCGAGAGTGTCGGAAACCGCGCTGTCGGGGCTGCGGATCCGAGCCTTCCGCCACATCCACGACCTGTCGATGTTGCACCAAGCCTCTGAGCAACGCGGCGTGCTCGTCGCCCGGGTCACGTCCGACGTCGACCAGATCAGCCGCTTCATGCAGTGGGCGGGCTTGATGCTCATCGTCAACGGCGGACAAGCGCTCCTCGCCCTCGCCGTGATGCTGGTGATGTCCTACCAGCTCGGCCTCGTGGTCGTCGCCCTCGTGCCGTTGATCGTGCTCATGATCCGCTGGTTCCAGAGCCGGCTGGAGGTGGCCTACCTGAGGGTCAGGGAGCGAGTCGGCCACATGCTCGCCGTGCTCGCTGAGACCGTCGTCGGGGCGCCGGTGATCAGGGCCTACCGCATCGAGGACAGAGTCCGCACCCAACTCGAAGAGGCGGTCGAAAGCCATCGAGCAGCCGCAGTCAAAGCAGGCTCCATCTCTGCGACGCTCTCGGGCGCAGGCGAGATCTCCTCTGCCGTCGTAGTCACGGCCGTCCTCATCGCCGGCACGCTGCTCGCCGTACAGGGCGCGACAACCGTCGGCACGGTGGTTGCGTTCCTGTTCCTGGTTCAGCTCTTCATCCAGCCGGTGCAGGTGATGGGCGAGGCGGTGAACGAGGCGCAGACCGCCGTCGCCGGCTGGCGCCGGGTACTCGATGTGCTCGACATCGCCCCGGATGTCGCCGATCCGGGACGAGATGGCGTCGACCTGCCGCACCACCCGGTCGGCGCCCGCTTCGATCATGTGACGTTCCGCTATCCGAGACCCGGCGAGACGGCCAGCGAGGCCAGCTCCCCTCCGGTGTTACACGATGTCACCGTGGAGATTGCCCCGCGTGAGCGGGTCGCGGTGGTTGGCGAGACAGGTTCGGGCAAGACGACCTTCGCCAAGCTGCTCACCCGCCTGATGGACCCCACCGAGGGCGCCGTCCGCATCAGCGGCGTCGACGTGCGGCGGGTTCGGTTCGAATCTCTCCGCGACCGCGTCGTGATGGTGCCCCAGGAGGGCATCTTGTTCCGAGGGTCGATCGCCGACAACGTACGAATGGGATCGCCATCAGCCACCAACGACGAGCTGCGTGCCACATTCCGCCAACTCGGGCTGCTCGACTGGCTCAACGAGATGGCCGCCGGGCTGGAGACTCAAGTCGGCGAGCGCGGTGGGTCGCTGTCCGTCGGCGAGCGCCAGTTGGTCACGCTCGTGCGTGCGGCCATTGCCGACCCCGACCTGCTGGTGCTCGATGAAGCCACCTCGGCGGTGGACCCGGCGACTGAGGTCCGCATCAGCAGGGCGCTCGGCCAGCTCACGTCGGGCAGGACCGTTGTCACGATCGCTCATCGCCTCTCCACGGCGGAGGCGGCCGACCGCGTCCTCGTTTTCGACCAGGGAGAGATCGTCCAAGACGGCAGCCATGACCGTTTGGTCGCTGAGGACGGCGTGTATGGCAGGTTGTACGAATCGTGGCAGCGCGGCACCACGAGCGGCGCAACGTAGCCCGAAGGCGTCAGCACTCGAGGTCGGCGTGACTGATCGGTTCGTTGTCCCAAGGGGGTGCCGAGTTCCTCTGCTCGATGCGACGCCAGAGTGCGTCGGTTGAGCTTCGAGGTCGAGCCCGGCGCCGCGACCGCAGGGGCGATATGGAGCGGGCAGCCGCTCGCCTGGGTGCCGATCTCGTGCTGGTCGATGCCCGTTCGTGCTCGCACCTTTCCGAGCGCCCCCCGGAGGTCGGGGCGATTGCGGACCGTCGCTCGTCTACGCTTGGTGTCGTGCCAGTCGTCGTCTTCCTGCGAGGGATGAATCTGGGTAGCCGTCGAATCACCAACGACGAGCTCATCGCAGTCTTCACGGGTGCCGGCTACCACGACGTCTCGGCGTATCAAGCGAGCGGCAACATCATCCTTGGTGCGGCCAAAACCGCCGACGAATCGCAGATCTCGGCGACGTTGGCGACGGCCCTTGGATACGACGTCGACGCGTTCGTACGAACAGTCGACGATCTGAAGACCATCGCATCGACCTCGCCGATCAAGGGCAAGACGGGATCCGCCGGCGGAAAACCGCAGATCGTCTTTCTGATGACGACCGGCGTGGTCGATCTCGGCTCGGTGTTTCCAGGCGACCACGAGGTTCATCACATCGGCGCCGAGCTCCATTGGCTCCCTCCAACGGGTCTCAACGAACTCGGACAGATTCACAAGGCCATGGATCAGGCGTTCGGTCAGACGACCGTACGAACCCTAGGAACGATCGAGCGGCTCGCTCAGCGGCTGAGCTGAGCGGCGGTCGGCCACCACCGCCCTGAAAGAACATCGTTGGCGTCGCGCACCGCTCACCACCGATCGGATCCGTGACCGCACAAGTGCCCGCTTGATCTGGGCGGTCTCATCCCTGGTCGGTCCTGAGTGCCCTCGCTCGCAGTGGACCGGCCTGATCGGCGAGCCTCACGATCTCCGCGAGGACTCTGTCGGGATCGGTGTGCGTGCCGAGGTGATTCGAATCGAGCGTGGCCGTTGGCCAGTGGCGTGCGACTGCTTCGTCGAGTTCTGAGTCATACGCAGCGCTGAGTCGAAGGTAGGCGCAAGCTCGTTTTGACCAGTCGAACGGGACGTCGACCTCGACGTCGTAGAACGACCGAGGGATTCGGGGCATGTCAGCGGCGAGTTCATCCCGGTCGTTCGGGTCGGGGAGGACTTCCCCAACGACCTCTGACGGCCACCAGGCAAGCCAGGGTCGCAACAGCCCGTCGTCCGTTTGCTCATCGAGCATGACCCTCATTCGGACAGGTGTGGAGTGCGCACCGACCTTCGGCGGGATGACTGCGTCGACGAAACACAACAACGCATCGGTCTCGATTCCGTCGCGGATCGATGGCAGGAAGGCGCCTGCGCCCGAGTGACCCACGACGGTTGGCGGGGACGAGAGAACGCGTGCCGCGTAAGTCGCCCTTCGGAGGTATTCGTTGTGCGGGAGCGATGCGGTGGCCATCGGCGTCAGGTCAGGCAGAGCGACTTCGTGCCCTGACGCCGACGCTGCCAGCGCAAGTCGCCGTAGGGACGATGGTCCGACGAGTGGGCTGTGTATGAACAGGAAGGAGCGATCCGGCACACCGCAACCCTACGACGCATCGCAGACGGCCACAGTCTGACGTCGGTCGGTCTGTCATGCGGTGTCGAGGACCCTGCCACTGGTCGGTGGCAAGCAAGATCGAAAACTGCAACCGACGATTGCCCGTGCGCTCCCGGCGCCGCCTGGCGAAGTGGGCATTTTCGGACGGGTGGCCTCACGCCGAGGTGCCGGTACCAACACACAGCCCCAACGAGGCACCAGCTCTCCACGCCCGACCCACGTCTGGATGGCCAATCCACGTGCCCGATCACCATACGCACCAGCGCCCGGAGTGGAAGCCGCTCCTGGCCGGTTCGGGACGTGGCTCACTATGGATGATTTGGTGATCGGGACGGGATCAGCAGGACCCAACGATGTCGACGATCTGGCCCAGCGCCTTCCGCCCTTCCGGCGTGGGTGCAGCAGGCCAGGTGTGTTGCTGGTCCTCACCGAGGATGAGACGGACCTCGGTCCCGACTCCTGATGCCTTGCGGGCGAAGGCTTCGATGCTGGGCCGAAGCAACTCCGCGCCTCCTACGAACACGTTCATCTTGGGGAGGTCGGCAAGATCACCGAAGAGCGGAGAAACGGTCGGGTGGTCCGGTCCAAGAGCTCCTGCATAGACACGACCCGCCGATCGCACGTGTTCCGCCGACAGCATGACGTCGGACTCCTCGAGGTGCTCGACTGGATCTTCCAGCGTCATGTCGACACCCGGCGACAGCAGCACTACACACGGTGGTGTGCCACCACCCATGTCGCGCAGCTCCGCCACAAGGGCGATCGCGAGGCCACCACCTGCAGACGTGCCGATCGGGAGAACGCAGTCCACGCCGTAGCGATCCGCAAGGGCGCCAAATGCCGTTTGGGCAACACGGAGCGCCTCGGCAGCATCGTGCTCGGGCGCCCTTGGGTAGAGAAGCATGGCGAAGTCGGACATCGACCTCTTGGCCACCGTCCTCATCGCGGCCCACTCAGTGCCAAATGGGCCGAAGAGGTAGCCGCCACCGTGCAAGTAGAGAAGCGCCTTTCGACTCGATGAGCCCTCTCTCGACATCACGAAGAGGTCGAAACCGAGCACGTCGACGTGGTCGATGTCCCATCGGAGTCGTACCGTCCAGGGGGGTCGACGCCGATCGGTCCGCCGCAGCTTCTGCAGTAGTTTCTTGAAGGCAGCGGGATCGTTGTCGACTTCTGCCAGCCGCCGAAGTCGTCGCTTGATGCCCACTGCTCGCACGATCTGTTTTGCGAGTCGGCCGCGCACCGTTGTCACGTCGGCGAGCGTACCAACCGACTGAGATCATCCGATGCAGCCTACGTGCCGTCGGCCCGCGTCTCGATGCCCGGCCACACCATGTGGGGGTCCCTCAACGCTGGACCACCACCGTGAGCGGCTCCTCACCGCGTTGGGACCTTCCTCAATGACCCAGAACACACCAGGAGCACACGGGTCGCCAACGCAGCCCAACGCACATCGCTCCCTGCTCCAAGCGATCTCGTGCACCCCGTTCCGAGCCGATCCGGCATGTGTTGCACCTCGCTGGCTACAGAAAGTGGCAATGCGTGAACACCACGCTCAGTGACGACCCGACGAAAGGCAGGCGCTCTTGGAACTGCCGATCTCGCTCACTCGGCAAGATGTGCCCTCCTGGACCCGATTTGGTGATATGTGTGTTGCCCAAGGCCGTCTATGCATGTCGAGGGCTGTCAGCGAACGAACGGCAACGGTCCATCATGGCTCTGGTCATCACCCCGGCATTCACACCATCCAGCCATCCCCACCGCAACGCGCAGTCTCGGTTTGGTATCCTGAACTGGCGAAGAGAGGGACCCGTGAAAGAGCTCGTCGTGACCCACGACACAGTCGCCACACCGGACAACGTTTGGCGCGTGCTAACCGACCTCGACAACGCCGTGTCCACGATCTCTGCGATCGAGAGAATCGAGCGCCTCGATGGCGGCAGCGGGTTCGACGTCGGTACAACCTGGCGCGAAACCCGCACCATGTTTGGCAAAACGGCCACAGAAGACATGACGGTCACAGAACTCGATCCCGGCCGGTCGTACACAACCGAAGCCAGATCCCACGGCGCGTACTACCGATCCACCCATCTCGTAGAGGCTATCGATCGCGGGAGTCGGATCACGATGGCCTTTGGAGCCGAGCCCCCGAGCGCCCTCTCCAAGATCTTCTCGGTCACCGTCGGCAGACTGTTGGACAGTTACACACGCAAGGCGCTCGCCAAGACCTGACCGACATCGCAGCCGCCGCCGAGCGATCACCCTGAGGAACACTGCACCCGTCCTCGGCGATTATCACCGCCCCAGCAGGAAAGAGACGCCTTGGGGTCGCGTCGCCACTGTGGCGCTGTTGGCGGCCGAAGTCGCATGGCTCATCCTGGGTTTCCCGTCGTTAGTGTTCGATGGCCGGCTGATCCTCGACGAAGTGACCCGAAAACAACCTTGGGAGGCTTCACTCGACGGCCGGATCCACGGTAGAAGGCGGTCCTGCTACCTGTTCGCTGCGGCGACTCAGCCCTGGGTCTCTTCCCACACGTCGAGCCAGCTGCGCGGTGCCTGCGGGTGGCGATCGCCCGCTGCTGCCCGGAGTGCCCGGTTGATGCTCCGCCGAGCGCTGCGCCCGATCCGCCTGAGCCATCCGACGACCGCCACCATCCCAGCGACCCAGATCCCGAGGATCACCAAGCCGCCGAGCGGGCTGCCGAAGAGCGCGCCGAGGACGAGAACGGCGATGAGCCAGCGCCATGCCCTTCCCCGCGAACGAGCAGTATCCACGTCGATCTCAACGAGCTGACGATCACCTGAGGCCTGAGCGACCGTGCGGGTGTGCAGTAGGGGCGGCGCCGAACGAGGCGCGGCGGCCCATATGGAGCGCCGACGTTCCCCGCCTGCGGTGGCCTTGGCTGCCGCGGCAAGGTACGTGTGGAGGCGCTCCGCCACCTCTGCCGCGCCCCCAGGGACGATCAACCCGCCGTGCACGGCATCAGGGACAGTGAGTCGCTCCACCGGACGCACGTTCCGGTCCTTGTCCGTGTCGAGCTCCTCGAGAAGAGCACGCTTGAGCGCGTCCTCACTTATGCCGACCTCGAGGGCCACCTCCTTGAGCATCTCGTAGTCGATGCTGTCGGCCGCCGCCTCGGCTTCGGCGCGAGCCGCCTCGTCGAGCTCGATCGCCCGGCCGAGCACGCGCTCGGCCAGCGGTCTGCTCAGGGCGTCGAGCCTGGCCGCAAGCTCATCGCTCGCCCGGTCTTCACGTTCCCGTCGTGTCAGGTGCTCCTGGGTCACGGCGGCATTGTGCCAGGCCACGCAAGGAACGCAGACCCAATGAGAACTCATGCTCGAGCTCGAAGTGCCGACAGGTCTGGCACAGGAGCCAAGAAACATGATCGACACTCTTCTCGCCGGACCATTCCTCACTCGTAGCGAGGCTGCAGCTCGCCTCGGGATCGCCGCCGACGCGCTGGCCTGTCGGCGAGACGTGCTGCGGCTGCCGGGCCATCATCTCGAAGAGACGTACTTCGCCTTCCAGTTCGACCGCAACGGGCTTCGGCCAGACGTGGCAGCAGTGGTGGCGGCCCTCGCCGGCCGGTGGGACGAGGTCTCGATCGCAGATTGGCTGGTTCGCACCAACTCGCATCTCTCCGCCATGTCGCCTCTCGCATGGATCGAGGCAGGCCGCGGGCCACAAGCAATCATCGAGACGGCGCACCGCATTCCGGCGCGGCACTGCCTGAGTCACACCCCATCGGCCGGACAACCAACGCCTCAGCAGCCGCCCGCCCCGGCTCGCGAGCGACGGCTGCGTCACATCCCCAATCCGGCCCCAGCGGTCTGATCGGTTCGCCCATCCTCTGGCGCGTCAACGACGCCGAGGGTGTTCCTCAGGAACTCGAGCTGGAGGATGAGCACGTTCTCGGCGACGACATCCTGCGGTGTCATGTGCGAGACGTCGGACAACGGAAGCACCTGATGTGGGCGTCCAGCGGCAAGCAGGGCCTCGGAGAGGCGAAGCGTGTGCGCCGCCACGACGTTGTCGTCCGCAAGCCCGTGAATGAGAAGGAGCGGGCGCCGCAACTCTGCCGCTTCGGCAACCAGGTCGCAGCGCTCGTATGGCGCGTCGTCTTCACCTGGGTTGCCGAGGTATCGCTCCGTGTAATGCGTGTCGTAGAGCCGCCAATCGGTGACCGGCGCACCGGCGATCGCTGCGTGGAACACGTCGGGACGCCGGAGGACGGCAAGCGCTGCGAGGTAGCCTCCGAAGCTCCACCCGCGGATCGCCACGCGGGAGAGGTCGAGCTCGGGCCGCTCGGCAGCCAATGCGTAGAGGGCGTCGACCTGGTCGGCGAGGACCGGCGCCGCGAGATCGCCGTGGATGGCTCGTTCCCATTCCGTCCCACGACCCGGTGTGCCGCGGCCGTCGATCACGACGACCGCAAAGCCCTGGTCGGCAAACCACTGCGGCACCAGGAACGCATCGTGGGACCGCACCACTCGCTGTGCATGCGGACCGCCGTACGGGTCGAGAAGCACCGGCAACGGCGAGGCATCGTGGTTCCGCGGCAGGATGAGGGCGGTGGCCAGCTTCCGTCCACCGAGCGCCAAGATCTCCACGTTCGGTGTCAGACCCGGATCACCAGCGTGCGATGCCACGGGAATGGCGGCGCCCGAAGCCGGCCGTATCTCCGTGCGTGACCCCGAAGCTTGCAGCGATCGCCCAACAGTGACCACGACGTCGCCGCCGGCCACACAGGCGTGGACTCCTCCCTTGCCCGTGAGCGCTCCAACCCTTCCGTCGAAATCCACCCGGTAGACGTGGGTCTCCGTTGGCTCCGGCGATGCGGTGACGATGGCGCACGACTCTGTCACCGACACCAGGCTGCGTACCTCGAGGCCGGGCGGCGTCAGCGGTTCGCCGTTGCGGAGCAGGCGCCGCGAACCCTCGCGGTCGGCGAGCACATGAACTGCGTCCCATCGGCGAATCGGCGCACCGGGCGTCAGCTCGACCCACGACGGATCGACTTCCCGGTGGATCTCCGTCGTCGCTCCGGTTTCGGGGTCGACATCGAGCACCGCCAGCACCTGCTGGCTGCGGGTCTGCACCACCAATGTGGGATGCCGATTCGGCGACCATTCTGCCGAAGCGAGGTACTCGAACTCACCGCGACGCCAGTCGACGGCGACACGCCGGCCGTCCAGCCTGATGACCGCCAGTTCGACCGATGCGTTCGCCGTGCCGGCAGCCGGGTAGCGCATCGGCGTAGGCGTTCGCCACGGCGCGGCGGGAGCGCTCACCCACCACTCAGCGACTGATGCTACGTCGGCGCGCTCGACGAGCAGCGCATCGCTTTGCGGGCTCCACCAATGGCCCCGGGTGCGGCCCATCTCCTCGCCGGCAACGAACTCCGCCGATCCCCATGAAACCGTCGGCTCGTCCTCGGCTGCAACCAGCCGATCCGACCCCGCTCGATCGGTGAGGCGCAGTGTCCTTCCCGCCACGTAGGAGATCCGCCGCCCGTCGGGGCTGAGGCGCGGATCGAACACCCCTGCCGATGCGGCCAGCTCTTCGACGACGCCGGTGGCGACCTGCGCGGCAAACAGCCGTCCCTCGAGCGTGAACACTGCTGTCTCGAGATTCTCGTCGGTGTCGTAGGCGACGATTCCCGACGCCCCTTCCCTGGCCCGCTCTCTCCTGGCGCGTTCGGCCGCCGGGAGTTCGCCGTCGCCGTCCGCACCCAGGACGATCGGATCGACTACCAGCTGCTCGATGCCCTCGGGTAGGTCGATCGCCCAGAGACAGGTGACCGGGTCCGTCTCGCTGCGGCTGCGCAGGAACGTGACTCGGGTCCCGTCGGCTGCAACCCGAAAGTCACGCGGGGCTCCCAACGTGAAACGTTGGGTGCGGGCGTAGCGGCGGGGAAACGAGTCTGCGGGCATAGGCGTCGAGCACCCTACCGGGCGCCACACACCCCCGGCAGCGCTAGCGTCAGGCAACGTGAACACCTTACGCTTCGTGACCCTCGCCCCGGACTATGCGGAGCTGATCGAGGACTGGTTCGACGACGCCGACACCGTGCGGTTTGTTGGAGGTCTCGACTGGCTGGCGTCGACGCTCCGCTTCGAGCGTCCGGCCGACACCCAACCGGTCGACGGCGAGGATCCCGTTGCGCATCATGCCTGGCTGGCGCTTGCCGGCAAGCAACCCGTGGCGCTCGTCGACGTGTTGTCGTACGGAGACGGGTCGGCGTCGATGAAGATGACCGTTGCCCCGACCCGGCGCAAGCTGGGGTTGGGCAAGGCCGTTCTGCACGCCGTGTGGCGGCTCCCCGAGATGAAGGACGTCACGGAGGTGTTCGGCTACGTCGACGCCCAGCACAATGCTGCGGTGCGGTTGGCGGAGGCGAGCGGGTTCGTCGCCACCGGGGAGCCCAACCCCGAAGGCGAGATGCTCTTCCGGAAACGCCGCCCGGCGGACGCCTGATCAGTCACTCGATGATCGATCCGGAGACCACGGGATCGCCGTCGCCGAGATAGAAGATTCCGGGAAGACCTGCCGTCTCGAACCCGTCGCTCGGGTTTCTCCTCAACTCGGAGTCCTCGATGACGAGCGTGCCGGTGAGGTCGTTGCTCACGAAGAAGATCGCGCCGCCACCCTCGTTGGCGTGGTTGTCCTCGATCTTGGTTCCTGCAACCCGCAGCGTGAACGTGTTGCCGTCGTTGTAGATGGCGCCCCCGCTGCCCCCACCCGGGGTGCCGCCCTTGGCCGGATTCGCTCCGTAGCCGATGGCATCGTTGTGGGTCAAGAGGCTGTTGAGCACCGTCCACGAGACGCCGATACTGCTGAGAGCTCCTCCGTTCGAGCACACGTTGCCGAGCTCCGGCGCTCCACCAAACGTGCTGCCCACCACGTAGACCGGCTGATCGTCGTACTGGTCGAACACACGAATCGCAGCGCCGCCGACATCGGGGCCCGTGGCATCGCACACGTTCGTGAAGAAGCGGGACGCAACAACTTTGAACCGACCACCGCGAACGAAGATCGCTCCCCCACCGTCCGGATCAGCCCCCGTTGCGTTCCCGTCGACGAAGGTCAGGTTCTGCACCGTGAGCCGGGGATGATCCTGATCGTTGCAGTGGCTCGTCGTCCACACCAAGTCTTGGTCGCAGGTGTTCATGTAGAGGATCCGCCGGGTGCCACCACCGCTCAGGGTCACCAGGCCCCCACCGTCGATGACGATCTCGGGACCCGTGTCGTTGAAGATGCGCGCCGTTTCCGTCATCACGATCGTCACGGGGTCGGGCCCGCAGTCGAACACGATGACACCTCCCTGGGCGACGGCATTCACCACAGCTTGGGAGGAGCAGCTCGCGGGGGTGCCCGTGCCGATGACGGTGTCTGGGGTCGAGGTGTTTGCCGCCTGCGCCTCCGGCGGAACCACTGCGCTTCCGTCCGGATTTCCGGCCGGGGGCAGGTCCGGGGGTGGAGGAACGATGGGGTCGAGCCCCATCGCACGGCCCAGGAAGCTCGCCATCTGCGCCCGGGTGACCGGGACGTTCGGGCAGAAGTGGTCGTTGACGGGAGGATTGCAGCCGAGCGTCACGCCTGCAGCGGCGAGGCGGTCGATGTCGGCTTCGAATATCGAGCCGTCATCGTCGGAGAAGCGGTTCGCTCCTGCGCCCTCGGTGTAGCCGAATGCCCGCACGAGGAAGGCCGCCATTTGGCCCCGCGTCACCGGATTGCCTGGGCAGTACCGGTCATTGGCCGGCGGGTTGCAGCCCTTCGTGATCCCTGCCGCCGCCAGACGGTCGATGTCGTTCTCGAATATCGAGCCATCGTCGTCGCTGAAGGCGTTCGGCAGCGCATCGGTGAGACCCCGCGCTCGCACGAGGAACGCAGCCATCTGCGCACGCGTCACCGGATTGTCGGGGCAGTACCGGTCGTTGGCCGGCGGGTTGCAGCCTTTGGTGACGCCCTGAGCGGCGATGGCCTCGATGTAGGCCTCGTGGATCGACCCGTTGTCGTCTACGAAGGTGCCGCCCGGCACGAGCTCGGCCGCGAGGATCGGTGCGGCGCCCAGGAGGAGCACCACGCACCACACGAGAGTGGTCCACCGTTGCGGCATGGGGCTCGACCCTACCCCAGCATCTCGACAACGCACGAGATCGGCGGCGCTCCCTCAGGGGCCGGCGGTATCGGCAGCGGCTCGTGCGGGCTGTGCAGGCGGTTCGGCAGGGAGATCCTGCCATGTCCGGCCCCTCTCGATCACGCCGACGGCCGATGCCGTCACTTGGACGGATGCGAGTGCCGCGGTCGTTCGGGCGCTGACGACCCGACTCGCCGCTCCCTGGCGCTGCGACGGGCGGCCCCGCCGCAGCGATGCCACGGCGGTCTGGACGAGAAGCGTTCCCGACACACACACGACGATCGCGCCACCGACGAAGGTCAAAGGCCGTATGCGATCGACGTAGCCGGGCCCGGCGCCGATCGGTGACTGCGCCGCTCCCCACGAGGTCAGGGCCACGACCGCCCACACGATCGTCACACCCAGGCCCCAGAGCAGGACCTGCAGGGTCCGCTCGAAGGCGCGCCTCACGACAGTCCTCTCACGAGGCGGCCGACCGGGCCGGCGATGTACCGGTTCAGCGCACCGACGGACCACTTCCAGTTGAAAGCGACGTGGAGCGCCGTCACCCACACCGTCGCCGCAACAGAGGCGAGATGCAGCCACAGCCAGAAGTCGGAGCCGACGGGAACGATGCCGAGAAACGGTAATGCAGCCTCCGAGATCGCCAGTCCGGAGACGACGATCGACGCGAACGCTGCAAACAAGAGGATCATCATCGCGTAGTTGAGACGATTCATGAAGGACGTCGACCCACGCAACCGTCTTCCCGTGGTCAGGATCCAATTGCCGTGCTGGACGAGATGCACGACGGTGGCCAACGCGATGACGATGCCGAGCCACTCGTGAACCGGGATTCCGGTGAGCGGGACATCCATCGCCGCAACGAACACAACGAAGAGCGCGAAGTCGACCAGGAACAACGTGAGGTGGCGGTTTCCCCTCCTGCGCCTGGGCGCCGACCGTGCGGCCACCAGCGCGATGTCGTCCATCGTCTTCATGCCGAGATCACAGCACAGTGGGATAGGTCCAACCTATGAGGTAGCTAGGAGATGCGTGAGAGTCGACGTGGCACGGTCATGGTGCGGCGATCGTGTTCACAGCTGCCTCGCCATCCAGATCGACGCTTCGGGCTCGAACCCATGGCGGGTGTACAGCCGGCGTGCGCCATCGTTCGCCTCCTCGGTCTCGAGGAACACCCGCCGGACACCACGCCTGCGGAGGTCGTCGAGGATCTCGTCGATGGCGGCGCCGCCGATGCCCTCACTGCGCGTGCGCACGTACACCTCGTCGAGGAGCGCGTCTCTCCCACCGCTCTCGATCGACCATCCCCACGTCACCACCGCGTAGCCAAGCGGTTCGTCATTCGGTTCGATGATCCACACAACGCCGTGGTCATCGGACTCGAGCAATGGAGCGAGCCCTCGAGTTGCGAATCGAGCATCGAACTCGTGGGCGTCGAGTGCGCAGTATTCCTCGACCATGCCGAGGAGGCTCGTGAGGTCGGAAAGCGTGGCTCGGCGCAGCATGACGGCGCCGGATCGTACACGCTGCAGACCCCGGCACCCTGCAGCCGGGCCGCTTGACAAGCGGTGTACGTTGAGATGGTCCCTGGTCGGCTCACTCGTGGTGGAGGTGCCTGTGGCATGGTTCTGGACCGATGATCTCGCCCACCTGCTGATCGACCGCGACGGTGTCGCCCGAGCGCACGTCGCCCACTGGATCGCGGCGCCGATCGCCCATCGCGGCGACGGCGAGGCGCTCGATATCGCACGGAACCTGCTCTCGGCCGAACGCGACGACGTGGGTCCGGCCAAAGCCGCGACCAGCGCCGCTTGACTCGGCGGCCGTCACAGACGGACGAGCACCTCGTCCAAGAAGCGTGCCACCGTCGCCCCCGACTCTGCGGCCGTCGCCAGCACCTCCTGAGAAGTGATCGGCCCGGCTGAGATCCCTGCAGCGAGGTTGGTCACCAGCGAAAGTCCGAGCACCTGTGCCCCCATGTGGCGCACAGCCGTCGCCTCGGGGACCGTGGACATCCCGACGAGGTCGGCACCGAGACGCCGCGCCATCTCGACCTCGGCGGGAGTCTCGAACATGGGGCCCGCAAACCACGCATACACGCCCTCCCGCAGGTGCAGGCCGGCCGCCGTACCCGCTTCGTGAGCGAACGTGCGGACCTCTCGCGTGTACACGTCCGTCATGTCCGGCCAGCGGGGCCCGAGGCGATCGTCGTTGGGGCCGACGAGCGGGCTCACTCCGGCGAGATTGAGGTGGTCTCGGATCACGACGACGTCGCCACGACGGACGCCTTCACCGCATCCGCCGGCTGCGTTCGTCAACACGACCGTCCGGCAGCCTGCCATCACCGCCGTCCTGACCGCAAAGGTGACCTCGTCCATCGATCGGCCCTCGTAGTGGTGGATGCGACCGGCCAACAGCAGCACCCGATTTGCACCCTTGCGGCACGAGTACGCGACCCCGGCGTGGCCGGCGGCGCCGGGGAGCGGGAATCCGGGAATGTCCCGATAGGGCACAGCGACGGCACCAGCCTGGATGGCGGCATAGTCGCCGAACCCCGATCCAAGAACGACCGCTACATCGTGCGCCCTTGAACCCGTACGCTCGGCCATCGCCGACGCCGCACGCTGGAGATCGCCATAGATGTCCAATTTCCCCGACCTTTCGCTGCGGCCGATTGTCGCAGACCTTGCGGTGGGTCAGGCTACGTCCCGGCGTACCGGCAACAGGTCGATCGCCGGGCTCGCCCACATCGTCGCAACGGCATCCACCGCGATGATGCCGTAGCCGGGGAACCGTTCGAACCAGTCGCCTCCTGTCGGGTCCCCCGCCGCGAACAGCGCGGTGGCGAGTGCATCAGCCGTCCCCAACTCCGGCCCGACCACGGTCATCGAGGAGAGTGCGCTTCGAGCGATTCCGCCGTGCTGCCAGATGTGCGGGCCTCGCTCGTACCGTCCGGACGTTGCCACCGCTCCGCCATCGACCCCGACGACCGCCGATATGGCGTCGCGTCGGGCCGGATGCTGGATGGCGACCCGCCATGGTGCAACACCGTCCGGCCGCCCGATCGCCACGAGGTCACCTCCTGCGGCGATCGACAGGCACTTCGCCCCGCCATCGAGGAGGATCTGGGCGGCCCGATCGATCGCCCAGCCTTTCACGTAGCCGGACGGGTCGAGCGTCCTGGCGCCTGGGAACCGCGGCTCATGCTCGAACCACCCGTCGGTCGCCACCCGTAGGTCGCCACACCTGGTCAGGACCTCACGGACCTCGGGGCTTGCGTCGTCGATCGACAGCTCACCTCGGGAGACGCCAGAGATCTCGCTGCTCCGCCGGTATACGCTGAAGGTGGCATCCACCCAGTGGAGGTAGTCGACCGCCTCACTGATGGCCTCCGCGGCGACCTCGCCGCGCACGTCGAACACCACTGCGGTACCCATCACTCGTTCGACCCGGCGCGTCTTCGTCACCTCACAACCCTGCCTCGTCGAGCGCTGCCTGGAGCGACGCGGTGTACGCCCCCCAGGTGATGGTTGCTCCCGAAACGGCGTCGAAGTCGGCGCTCTGCGCATCGATTGCCGCCGCTTCGTAGACGGGCAGCGCCCGGTTGTTGATCGACTGCGAGCGGCGGTCGCCGGGCTCGCGGACTGTGGAGACCTCGACGAGTTGCCCGCCTTCGATCACGGCTTCGACTTGAAACGGGCCGAAACGAGTGGACACGGCGGGGCCGGTCACGACGAGGGTCCCGGTGACCGGTGTCGTGGTGGCGGTCGACATGTCCTGCGTCGCAGTGGTCGGCGCCGAGCTCGTCGTTGGTTGCGGTGCGGCGGCGGTATCGTCCGGCGGCGGCGCCCCGCTAGTGACAACCGTGCCGGCGGCGTTCTCGACCACCGCCCCCTCCGCTCCGGCTCCGAGCAACCCCGATGTGGGGTTGAAGAGCAGAACGACGCCGAGGAAGAACAGGCCGAGCAGGCCGAAGACCCTCCTCACCTGCACCTTCTCCCGTTCACGCAGCATGCCGTCATGTCGGCAATCGTGTGCGACCCGGCTCAGACGCACCCGAGAGGCGCATGGGAATTCGATGAGAACCGGGCCTTCGTCACACCACTCGGTCCGCCCGCAGGGCCGCGACCTCCCCGGGCCTGAAGCCCAATTCGGACAGGACTTCGTCCGTGTGCTCACCCAATTCTGGCGCAGCACGGGGCGCTGCCACGGGCGTCTCCGACATCTCCACGGGGAACGATGCAACGGGGGCGGGTGATCCGAGCCCCGGATACGGGATCGGGTTCAGGAACCCAAGGCCGGCCACCTGGGGATGCGCCAGCGCCTCATGCGGTGACAGCACCGGTCCTGCCGGTACCCCCACGTCGGCCATCGCAGCGAGCGCAGCGTCCGTGGTGCGGCTGCGACACCACTCGACGACCGCCTCGCACAGCTCGTCCCTGTGGTCGCCTCTGGAGACATCCGTCGCAAACCGAACGTCGTCCAGCCACTGCGGGCGATCGATGAGGCGGGCGAGACGCCGGAACAACGGCCGCCCGACCGCTTGGACGATGATCCAGCCGTCGCTGGTCGCAAAGATGTCCGCCGGCGCTGCAACTTGAGCGCGGTTCCCGGAGGCGATGCGACCGGTGCCGAGCACCGACTCCTCCATCAGTACGCTGTTGGCAACGGTGAGCGCGGATCCGAGCAGAGACGCCTCGACATGCTGACCCCGGCCGGAGCGCGATCGCTGCATCAGCGCCGCCAGCGTGCCGAACGCCGCAAATGACGCCGCGGTGAAATCGACCCATTGCACGTACGACTTCATGGGCTCGTCGGGATGGCCGCTGAGATAGGCCGCGCCCGACATGGCCTGGCCGATCCCGTCGAAGCCGAGACGATCGGACCACGGCCCGCTCGTCCCGAACGCGTTCACCGTCGTGAGGATGATCTCGGGCTTCACCGCTGCAAGTGCGGGATAGTCGAGGCCCATCGCCTCCAGCGACGGCACCGGCAGGTTGGCGACCACCACATCGGCGGTGGCGACGAGTCTGCGGACGATCTCGGTGGCCTGCGGCTTCATAGGATCGAGCGTCATGCCACGCTTCGACCTGTTGACCTGGAGGTACAGCGCGCCGCCATCGCCATCCCCGCGTAGGGGAACGATGAAGCGGTCCTCGCTTCCGGCGACCTTCTCCACCCGGATCACGTCCGCCCCGAGATCGGCGAGTAGTGCGGCGCAGAACGGGCCGGCGATGTACCGGCCGAAGTCGAGAACCCGGATGCCTTCGAGCAAGGTGGAGGTCACGGCGGGCACCCTACGCCTTTGGAGCCACCGGCGATACCGGTACGAGAACCATTCGAGGCCCCATGGACTGGCTGTGGTCGACGACTGGCGGCCTCCTCACAAGAGCGCGAAAGAGTCAAGCCTGCAGCGCCGCGTGCCACCTGACCGTCGTCGGGAAACAGCTCCGCCTTCACACGGGCGAGCTGAAGAGAACGCCGAAGGCGTGATGCATTCGAGCTAGGACCACAGCAGGAGTCTCGGCTCGGAGCCGTTGCGTCGGCCTGCGGCGGCACGGTCAATCCGGTGCTCGTGCGAGGCGGTCCGCAACCTGTCGGAGCCTGCCCACCAACCGTCTCTGCCTACTCGCTCGGTCCTGCAGGAACGTCGGCCCCTATGAGCGCTCGGCTGTCATTCGGAAAGTGCGGTCGGAGGAGCGCGATCGGCCGACGTTTGCAGCCGTTCGACAAGAGCTCGAAGGCGAGACCTCCATGCAGGTTCCGCATCGATCTCACATCTCGACGCCAACCCCAGCGCAAGCGTCACGAGTTGGCCTTCGACGATCTCGCTCTCGTATTGCTCGAGCGCGAGCGCTACCCGACGTCGCGTCCCCACGTCGCCCAGATCCAAGCCGTCGAGCACATAGAGAGCGCCCTCAACGTCGAGCCGAAACAGGGCAGGCACAAGGCGACGTGCAATTCCTACATCGTCCGAATTGTTGGCGATTGCCACACACTGATCGAGGAAGTCACGATCGGGAGGCCGTTGCCGATATAGAGATTCGAGGCGATCAATCGCCAACCGCTGGACACCCTGCTCGAGACTTGCCAGCAAGGCGGTCACCGTTTCCTCATCCGTGCCGCCACGAACCGCAAGAGCCGTGATCGCGAACTTGCGCATCGACTTGGCTTCCAATTCATCAACCGCCACTACTGCAGCAAGGCGCAAGTCTGCCTTGCTCAACTTGAGCGGATCTCGAAGGAGCGGCAGGAGAGCAGATCGCACACTCCGTTCCGCCACGAGCCTCAGAGAATGAGAGAAGAGACCGGCAAGCTGCCGCCGAAGCACGTCACCGAAGTGTCCATCCCTGAATTGGACGATCGTAAGCTCGTGCTCCGACTCAAGCTGACGCATCAGGTCGACGAGGCTCCTCTCACCCTCGTCTACGATCGCAGCCGTGTCGGCGATGTGTCGTATGAGCGTCAAGTACCGTTCGTATGTCGAGTCCAGGCTGAGGACGAGGAATGGCTTCCCGTCTCGCATGGCTTGCTGGAACTCGGAACGCCAGGTGATAGTGCCGTAAGACTCGACGATAACGAACACGAGTAGATCCGCAGACCTGACAGACAGTCGAGAGTTCTTCGCCCAACCTGAAGACATAGAGTTGACGTGCAGAATTCCGCCCTCCGAGTAGTGCCATGGATCGCCTCCGTAATCCCTGACGACCTCGAAGAACTGATCACGGACTCGTCTGGTGTCTTCCGCACCACACAGCATGATCTGCAGCATCTGGCGAGTATGGCATGGACAGCCGTGACCCTCGAGATGTCGTCGGCGGAGGGCCAACGATGGACTGCGCCCCGGAAACGGGGATCGCGATCGGAGTCATGCGCCACCCGGCGTGAATCGGGGTGAGGCCCTCGTCACCGTCGGAGTCCCGACTGAGGCACCTCGTGAGCGACCGAGACATGCGTGCGGGGTGAGAGAATCCGTTGGTGTTCGCCCCCTCCCGCCTGGTCTACTCCCTTCGCCCGCGGGCGGCGCTCGGCGGCGTCGCGGCTGCGGCCACCGTCGCCCTCATGTTCGCGGCAACGCCCTTTCTGATCCCCGCGGTCGCACAGCGCTACGGCGTGTCCGACGGCACTGCTGGTTTGATCTCAGTGGTGCAGGTTGGCGGGTTCGCCCTCGCCAACTTCATGGCACCTCGCCTGGTTGCGGCAACTTCGAGACTGCTTCGCACGTCCGTGATCACCCTGATCATGCTCAATGCGGCGAGTGCCGTGCCCTCGGTCTTCCCTCTTCTGCTCGTCCTCCGAGTCGGAGCGGGCACGGCTGCGGGGGTCATCACCTGGATCGTGTGGTCGGACGCCATGCGCAGATCGACAGAGATGGGCCGGATCGCCGCCGCAGCCCCAGTGACGGCACTGCTGGCGACTCCGCTGCTCTCCCTCATTGCGGACTCAGGGGACCGCCCTTTGTACCTTGCCCTCGCCATCGGGGCACTGCCAGCCTCACTGTTCAGGCTTCACATCGACGTCCCTAGAGAGCCGAGGCGGCTGGTGAGCGCGTCGAGGAGCAACCGCGTGCTCCTCGTGGCGCTGTTCTTGCTGACCTTTGCCGGCGCCGCGCTGTTCCTGTTCGAGGCGGTGGCCGCCACCGAGGTGCTCGGAATGAGTCCAACCGTTGCTTCGCTGGCCTTCAGCCTCAACGCCGGCGGCGGCCTCCTCGGGGCACGGTTGAGCGGGCGCCACCGCCGGCCCGGCTGGTGGCTCGCCTCAACAGGCCCCGCAGCCTTCCTCACCATCGCCGGGTCGACGCCGTTTCTCTTCTTCGTCGGCATGACGTGGTGGGGTTTCGCCTTCTGGATGGGTGTGCCAGGAGTGCTCCAGATGCTGTCGGCTCGTTCCCTGGAGCCGGCAGAACGAGCCGGCGATGCCCAAGCGATGATGGCCGTTGGGCGAGCAGCTGCTCCGCTCATGGGGGGCGCCTTCGTCGACGCAGGCGCCTTCACCGCGCTTGCCACAACGGCAGCAGCGGGGCTCGTGTTGTCCGGCGCCCTCGTCATCGCCGTCGAGGAAGGGCGGGAGCGGCTACCTGCGATGCATGGGCTCGAGTCGCGAGCGCGTGCACCGTGAGCGATGGCCGGGTGGGAGGTCCCCGGCCATCGGTGGTGGAGTCTCGCTGGAGACCCGGCTCAACCTGGTTCGGCGTCGCCTTCCGTGGGCACGGCGGGAGGTGTCGCCCGCGGGACTGCAGCGGCTGAAGCAGCGGCGTCGAGATCACGCTGGATGCGCTCGAACTCGACCTGCTCGATCTTCCCACTGGCATAGCGCGCCGCGGCCCTTCTGAGCGGATCGTCACCGAGGACGCCCCGACGACGGGACCACCACAACCCGAACGCTACGAGCGCCATGAGCACGAGGGCGAACATGAGCACGCCGCCGAACCAGAACCGGGGTTCTCGGCCGAAGTGCTCGAAGAGCTCGCCTCCTCGCTCTCGTATCACGGATACTCCTTCATTGGCTGCTCATATGGTGCCGCCCACCGATGAAGGTCGGCCCAGAACCGACTGAGAAGCCTCTGAGAATCCTCGATCCGCGCTCGCTTTGCCCGGTTCGCTCGACGTCCGGTCGAAGGCGGGCCGTGTCGCCGTCTGGGCCGTCGATGCTCCCGCCACACGATCACTCCCGATGGCTCGTCGAACCGGCAGAGATCGAAGAGCCCCACGACGCGAGTCTCCGTGAGGGGCCCGCTCCTCGCTCGGTTCGGTCAGTTGCGACGTCCGCCCGGGGGGCGATTCAAGGGGTCAGCGGATCGTGATCGTCGGTGCGCTCGAACACGCGCTTGGCCTTCCCCATCTCGGTCCGCGGGATGCTCCGTGGGTCACCCACGTTGACTGTGATCCTGAGCCGCACCGCCTCCATCAGCCGCGCTTCGAGTCTCTGGGCGACCACTTCCTTCACAGCAGCCGGAGCTGTTTCGGCAAGCTCCACTCTGGCTTCCACCTCGGGGAGCGTGCCCCTCTTGTCGATGACGATTGCGAATTGCCCGCCAACGTCAGGGTCTGCCATCAACACCGTCTCGATCTCGCGGGGTAGACGTTGATGCCGCGAATGATGAGCATGTCGTCCGCTCGCCCTTCCAGCCTGCCCATCCGGCGGGTCGTACGTCCGCACGGGCATCCGCCAGGGAGGAACCGGGTGATGTCGCCGGTGCGATAGCGGAGCACCGGCTGCGCCCGTTTGGTGAGGGTGGTGAGCACGAGTTCTCCTGCCTCCCCCTCGCCGACGGCACCGCCCGTGACCGGGTCGATGATCTCGGGGTAGAAGTGGTCCTCCATGACGTGCATGCCGCCCTTGTTCTCGCGGCATTCAGCGGCGACTCCGGGCCCGATGATCTCCGACAACCCGTAGATGTCGCATGCGTCGTATCCGCCGCCCCATGCCGCTTCGATCTTCGCCCTCAGGCCCTCCGACCAGGGCTCCGCCCCGTGGATGCCCCATCGCAGCTGAATCGCCTTCCGCATCCCAGCCGCTTCGGCACGCTCGGCGAGCAGCAGCGCAAACGATGGTGTGCACGCAAGCCCCGTAGCGCCGAGGTCTGCGAGGAGACCGACCTGGAAGGCGACGTTGCCGCCAGAGGCAGGCACCGCCACCGCACCCAGCCGTTCCACCCCGTTGTGGAGGCCGAGCCCGCCCGTGAAGAGGCCGTATCCATAGGCGACGTGGACCACGTCGTCCTCCGAGCCGCCGGCGCAGGCGAGGGCGCGAGCGTTGACCTCGGCGAACAGCCCCACGTCGTCTGCCGTGTACGCAACGATGGTCGGTTTGCCCGACGTCCCCGATGAGGCATGGACGCGAACCACGTCGCGCATCGGAACCGAAACCATGCCATACGGATAGGTCGCTCTGAACTCGGACTTCACGGTGAACGGGAGTGTGCCGATGTCTTCGATCGCGCTGATCTGCGGGGTGCCACCGAGCTTGTCACGCCAGTACGGCGCGTCCGTATCGCGCAGCCGCCTCACGGTCGCTGCCAGGCGCTCGGATTGCAGCGTCCGCAGCGTGTTGGCATCGAGCGCCTCAACGGCAAACCTCATCTCGCCTCCTCGGGTGCTGGCTCGGCATTATGCCCCCATGCACCTCCTGCCGGCCGTGCGCCCTGTACGGCAACCCGGGAACGGCGGCAAGTAGGCTCAGACATCCGTTCGACCGAGGAGCCCCAGTGGCCAAGATCTTCACCAGCCCGCTACCCGACGTGGTCCTGCCAGACGTGGCCATCACACCGTTCGTCTTCCGTCTTGCCGAGACCCAGCCCGACACGACGGCGATGATCGACGGACCGACCGGTCGCAGTTACACCTACGGCCAGCTCTATGGCGCCGTCCTCAAGGCCGCCGGCGGGCTCGCCGCTCGCGGATTCGAAAAGGGCGACGTGTTCGCGATCATGGCGCCGAATCTGCCCGAGTATGCGATCGCCTTTCATGCCGTCGCCACACGCGGTGGCATCGCCACAACCATCAACCCGACCTACACGGCCGAGGAGGTCGAGTATCAGCTCAACGATGCGGGGGCACGGTTTCTCCTGACGATCCCGATGTTCCTCGATACCGCCCGCGAAGCGGCCGCCCACAGCAAGGTCGAGGAGATCTTCGTACTCGGGGAAGCTGAAGGCGCTACCCCGTTCGCCGCCCTCCTCGCAGCCGATCCGGTGGCCCAGACCCCGGTAGACGCCAAGAACGACCTCGTGGTGCTGCCGTACTCGAGCGGCACGACGGGGCTCCCCAAGGGCGTCATGTTGTCGCACCACAACCTCACATCCAACCTCGCACAGTGCGAGCACGCCCTCTCATTCGAGGACAACGAGGTGGTCATCGCCGTCCTTCCGTTCTTTCACATCTACGGCATGCAGGTGTTGATGAACGGTGTGCTCCATTGGGGAGCCACCGCTGTGACGATGCCACGCTTCGACCTCGTCGAGTTCCTCCAGACGCTCCAGGACCACAAGGTGACGAGGGCCTATTTGGTGCCGCCGATCATCCTCGCCCTTGCCAAGCACCCGATCGTCGACAACTACGACCTCTCCGCCCTCACCCAGGTGTTCTCCGGCGCAGCCCCGCTCAGCGCCGAGCTTGCCGCTGCGGCGTCTGCTCGGATCAACTGCGAGGTCGTGCAAGGCTACGGCTTGACCGAGACGAGCCCGGTGACGCATGCAACCCCGCCGCGTCAATACAAACCCGGGTCGATCGGCGTGACCGTGTCGAACACGGAGATCAGGGTGGTCGAACCCGAGACCGGAGAGGACCTCGATCGCAACGAGGATGGCGAGATCTGGATTCGCGGCCCGCAGGTGATGCACGGCTACCTGAACAACCCGCACGCAACGAGCATCACGATCGACGAGGAAGGCTGGCTCCACACCGGCGACATCGGCCACGTCGATGACGACGACCACTTCTACATCGTCGATCGGCTCAAGGAGCTCATCAAGTACAAGGGTTTCCAGGTCCCACCGGCTGAGCTCGAGGGACTGCTGCTCACCCATCCCGACGTCGCCGATGCCGCAGTGATCGGCATCCCGGACGAAGAAGCGGGTGAGCTGCCGAAGGCCTTCGTCGTGCTCAAGCCGGGCCACGAGACGACCCCCGAGGATCTGATGGAATTCGTCGCCGGGCATGTCGCGCACTACAAGCGCATCCGGATGGTCGAGTTGGTCCAGGAGATACCCAAGTCCGCTTCAGGCAAGATCCTGCGACGACTCTTGAAGGACCGGGACGCGGCCGGCGGATGACAGGCGCCGGCCCCACCACGCCGGCGCTCGATGCGATCTCGGCTACCGGCATTCCCCATCGCGTCGTGCGCACGGCACGTGCGGGAAGTGTCGAAGAGGCGGCGGCGATGCGAGGTGTCTCGGTTCATGCGCTGCTCAAGACACTCGTGGTCCGCCGGGGTGACAACGACTATGTATTCGTGCTCGTTCCCGGCGACCGTGTGATCGACTGGCCGAAGCTGCGTGCGCACCTGGGAGTTCGCCGGTTGTCCCTGCCAGACGCCGCCGAAGCGCAAGAGGTGACCGGGTACGAGCGCGGCACGATCACACCGTTTGGTGCGGCGCGGTCATGGCCCGTTGTAGCCGATTCGAGCCTCGCAGACGCCGGCGACGTATCGGTCGGCGGGGGTGCCCACGGACTCTCGATCACGCTCGACGCAGGCCACCTCGTTGCAGCCGTCGGGGCCACGCTCGCCGACGTCACCGCACCGGCCTGACGTCAGTCGAGCCCGCCTTCGCCGGCATGGCTGCGACGTTGGCGACGTCGCTCCCGCGCTTCACGAGACGTGCAGTCGCGGGGCTTTCCCGTGCCGACGACCGAGGAGATACGCCGACGCTACCGTCGCAGCCGTGGCGCTGGCCAGCGAGCCGACGGCCACCGCCCGCTTGGTCTTGCGGGCGAAGATGACGATCGGCCAGGTCCGCTCGTAGGCGACTTGCTCGAGGGCCCCGTCGGGGTTGACGGCCACGGGGTGACCCACGGTTTCGAGCATCGGCAGGTCCGACACGGAGTCGCTGTAGGCATAGCAGGCCTCCAACCGGTACCCCCTCTCTGCAGCGAGCGAGGTGATCGCTTCCGCCTTCCCGGGGCCGTAGACGAAGGGCCCCTCGAGCTCGTCCGTGTAGTGGCCGTCGACGATCTTGCCCTTGGTTCCGATAGCCCCCGTCATCCCCAACGCTTCGGCGAGACCCTCCACGATGCCGTTGGGTGAGGCGGACACGATCCACGTGTCACGGCCCGCCTCGTGGTGCATCTTGACGAGGCGCTTGGATTCGGGACGCACCTTGTTGACGAGGCCGGGGAGCATCTCCCTACCGATGTCGCCGATCTGCTCCACCGATACGCCTGCGATCTTGCCGAGGAAGTCCGCACGGGCCTGGTCGGTGGCGTCGCCCCTGTCGCCGAGGAGCTTGAAACTCAGTGCGCTGACGCCCCATCGCAGGATTTCGTTGTTCTTGACGAGACCCGCGCGATACGCCTCGATGGCGAAAGGGAACACGGAAGCGCCCGTGATCAGGGTGCGGTCGAGGTCGAAGAACGCAGCGGCATTGGCAACCATGGCGCTCAACCTATCGGCCGGAGGCGATTGGGACAAAGGCACGAAGGCCCTCCCTGCCGAGCCGGGTGACCCGATCGCGCCCAGACGCACAGCACAGGTGGCGCCGGTGCACCAGTCACCATCGGTTCAACTCGCCCTCGATCTGTGCTTTCGTCTCGGCCGGGTCAGCCACACCGAGGATGGCCCGCACGTACTCGCCTGCGGTCGCTTCGATCACGAGGACATCCGGTCGGCCGAATACGGCCCAGAACTCCCGGTGCGGGTGGCGCCCGTACGAGCCGAGGCGAGCGAGGCCGGGCAGGTGGGTCCCGGGCAGCCGGAGCCATGTTCCGGGTTGAGCCGTCACGTTCCCGACCGGCATGACGGACACCGCCTTCACGTCGGCCAGCGGGATGGCAACTGTCTGCTTGAGCGCAAGCACGGAGTGGATGCCGGTCAATTCGATTCGCACCTCATCTTCGCTGACGGTGATCTCGATGGCCATCAGGTGCACCTCGGCGGGCCCATGTGCTGCGTGAACCAGTCTCCCGCGAGGCGAGCGACTTCGTCGAGCGCCCCCGGCTCCTCGAAGAGATGAGTCGCCCCTGGCACGATCGTGAGCGCAACTTCGCACGACATCAGGCGACGCGCCGCCTCGTTCATCTCGAGGACCGGCGCATCGCGACCGCCCACGATCAACAGCGTCGGGGCCAGGACGGCCATGAGATCATCGTGGGCGAGGTCCGGCCTTCCGCCACGCGAGACCAGCGCTGCAACGTGTCCGGGGAGCCGTGCGGCGGCGATGAGTGCTGCGGCAGCTCCCGTCGACGCACCGAAAAGGCCGAGAGGCAGCTCGCCGGTATCGGGGTGGGCGCGGACCCAGTTGGTGACCCCGATGACTCGACCGGCGAGCATCGGGATGTCGAAGCGGAGCCGCCTCGTGACCTGATCGATGGCTTCCTCACCCTCGGTGAGGAGATCCACGAGCACCGTGGCGAGGCCACGATCGTTGAGCGCAGTGGCGACGGCTCGGTTGCGGCGGCTGAATCGGCCGCTTCCGCTGCCGTGGGCAAAGGCTACGACACCAACGGGGTCGGCAGGCACCGCGAGATCTCCCAAGATCTCAGCGTCGGATACGGGGATTCGAACTCCAACCGTTTTCGTCGCGTACTCCGGCTCGCCATCCGTCAGAATGCCACACGGGACAGAGGGGCACGAGTGCCGAGGGTCACGAAGGCGGAGGCACAGCGAGGCATCGCGTGTCGGCAGGACCGTGCCCCAGTGGCGATGCCGCGCGGAGCTTTGTCGGGGGACTTCCGGTCCTGGCGACGTATCGGTCAGTTGCGCAGGCTTGCAGTGAGCCAGCCATGCGTAACCGATCGTTCGATTCTCCTAGCCCTCGTCGCCATCGTCCTGTCCCTCGTCTCGTTGCCGGGGGCCGCGGCCGCCCAAGACGACGAGTCGCTGGTGATCTTCTGGCGAATCGGTTGCCCATATTGTGAGGCGGAGCGCGAGTTCCTCTCCGAGCTCTCAGTGGAGTACCCGGACCTCGAGATCGTCGAGTTCGAGGTCGGGAGCAACGCGGCCAACCGGGAGCTCTTCATCGCTGCGCTCGCCGAGTACGGCATGGAGCCGCGAGGCGTCCCGACGACCATCTACCAGGGCCAGGTGTGGGAGGGATTCAGTGAGATCATCGGCAGGGAGATCCGAGCGACGGTGGCCGCCGCCTTCGCTCCCGAGAACGAAGGCATCACGGAGCCGCCGCCGCCCTCGGGCGAGATCGTGGACGTGCCGCTGGTCGGCGAGGTCGACGTAGAGAACCAGTCGCTGTTGATCAGCACTCTCGCCATCGGCTTCGTCGACGGCTTCAACCCGTGCTCGCTCTGGGTCTTGTCGATGCTCCTCGCCCTCGTCTTGCACACTGGTTCGCGCCGGCGAGTCCTCGCCGTCGGCGGCGTGTTCCTGGTCATCACGACCGCGTTGTACGGCTTGTACATGATCGGCGCCTACAGCATCCTCAGCTACCTGGCGTTCGTCACCTGGATACGCGTCGCCGTCGCCGTGCTCGCTCTCGGCTTCGGGCTGGTGAACCTCAAGGATTTCTTCTGGTTCGGCAAGGGCGTGTCGTTCTCGATCTCCGAGAAGCAGAAGCCGGGCCTCTATCAACGTATGCGGGCCGTTGCGGTCGCCGACGAACCGCTTCCCCGTGTGCTCGCAGGCACCGCTGCGCTGGCTGTCGGCGTGTCCCTGATCGAGACCCCATGCACGGCGGGCTTCCCCGTCATGTGGGCGAACCTGGTTGGCGCCGCCGACGTCGGCGTGACAGTTGCGTTGACATTGTTCGCCGTCTACATGCTCGTGTTCCTGCTCGATGAGCTCGCCGTGCTCGGCGTTGCCGTCGTTGCGATGCGCGTCACCAAGGTCCAGGAGCGCCACGGGCGCGTCCTGAAGCTCGTCGGCGGCATGGTGATGGTCACGCTGGCTGGCGTGCTGATCTTCGCCCCCGACATCATGGAGCGTGCCTCCGGGGCGGTTGCCGTCTTCGTCATCGCAGCGATCGCGACCGTCGTGGTGCTGCTGGTCGATCGTGTGGTGCGCGGGAGCGGCGGAACCACCAAGCCGACCAACAACCACCATGGGCCGCGGACCCACAAGGCCTCTGCTCACTGACGATTCGCAGCACGACCGCCCGCGGCTAGAGGTCGTCGCCTTCGACGTCCGCCGGATCTCGGTGCCGGCGAGTCACCACGACCCGGGTGATGCGGCGCCGGCGCACGCCTGCAACGCGGAGTTGGAGCTCGTCGGTCTCCACCTCCTGGCCGACGGTCGGCACCTTTCCGGCAAGCCCCATCACGAGCCCGCCGACGGTGTTCCAGCGGCCGGCCGGAGCATCCTCGCCGGTGACCATCTCGAGGTCCTCCACCGGGAGCGTCGCCTCCACCGACCAGCGGCCATCGCCCATCTCGACTACCGCGGACTCCTCGGCCTTCTCGGTCATCGTGCCGAGCAACTGCTCGGCGATGTCTTCGAGCGTCACCATTCCGGCCGTTCCGCCGTACTCGTCGACGATGACGGCGAGGTGGGTGCGCTCCTGCTGCATCTCCTCGAGCATGGCCACGACACGCTTGGTCTCGGGAACGAACAGCGGTTGATCGGCGACGTGGCCCACCGAGAGACGGCCGCGGACGTTCTCCGGGACACCAATCAGATCGCGCAACCGGACCATTCCCGTGATGTTCTCGACCGATCCCCGGTAGACCGGCAAGCGCCGATGCCCCGCATCGATGGCGGCGGCGATCGCCTCCGAGACGGTGGCGTCCTCGGACACGGCGACTATGTCTGGTCGCGGCACCATCACGTCGTCCACCCGCCGATCCCCGAGACGGAACGCACGCTCGATCAGCTCGAGGTCGTGCGACGTGATCTCTCCTTCTTTTTCCGCCCGGGTGGCGAGTATGCGCAGCTCGTCCTCGGTGACGGTGGGAGAGGTCTTCACTCCATGTCCGGGCGACTGAAGGTCGGCAACCCACACGAGAATCGAGACAATGGGTCGAAGCACGAGCTCGAGCCATCGAACCGGCACAGCAATCGCAAGGGCAACGCGGTCGGTGTGGCGCACGGCATAGGTCTTTGGGATCGCTTCTCCGTAAACGAAGAGGAGGACGGTCAGGGCGATCGAGGCGAGCGTGACCCCAAGCCCGCCAAACCATCGCTGCGACAGCAGACCGGCGACCGTCGCCGCACCGATTTGGGCGAGCAAGGCTGCGAGGAGGATGGCGCTGAACACATGTGGCAAGTCGTCGACGAGCTTGGCGAGACGTTGCGCCCGCCGACTCCCTTCAGCCGCCTGAGCCGCAACCCGCACTGCGGAGACGCGAAGCAGCGCCGTCTCTGCGGCCGCGAGGAACATCGCAGCGATGAAGGCGACACCGAGAAGCACGAGCAGGGGCCCGTCTTGACCAAAATCCATCGGTACAGTCAACCACGGTTGCCGCGGCGGCGGATGTCAACGAACGATGCCACGGCGTCACACGTCGCCGGCGAAGACCCGACGCACTTCGCTTGCGACCAACTCGCGTTGGTCGTCCGTCAGTGTCGACCCGCTCGGCAGGCACAGCCCGTCGCGGAACAACGCCTCGCTCACGCCGCCGCCGACCATGCGGCACGATCCGTAGTACGGCTGGAGATGCATCGGCTTCCACAACGGGCGTGATTCGATGTCGAGTGACTCGAGGTGCAGCCGCACGTCGTCTCGGCTCACACCGGCGGCACCGGGATCGATCGTCAGCACAGTCAACCAGAACGTCGAGCGACAGCCGGGCGCCTCCGGCATGAACGACACTCCCGGCAGATCGCCCAGGGCCTCGCTGTAGAAACGATTGTGGTCGCGGCGGCGGTCGACGCGCCGGGCCAGATCGGCGAGCTGCGAGCGCCCGAGCGCCGCCAGCAGGTTGCTCATCCGATAATTGAAGCCGAGCTCGGAGTGCTGGTAGTGCGGCGCCGGATCGCGCGCCTGGGTGGCGCGAAAGCGCGTCTGCGCCGCCCACTCTGCCGAGTCGGTGACCATGGCGCCGCCGCCGCTGGTGGTGATGATCTTGTTGCCGTTGAACGAGAGCGCAGCCGCAGCGCCGAACGCCCCCGCCGGTTGCCCTCGGTAGGTCGCGCCGAGCGCCTCGGCGGCATCTTCCACCAGCACGGCATCGAACCGCTCGCAGATGGGCACGATGCGGTCGTAGTCGGCGCATTGCCCGTACAAGTCCACCGTGATCACGGCGCGATAGGGCCGTCCCTCCCGCAGGCCCTCGTCGAGCTCCTCGGCAAGCAGATCGGGGTCCATGTTCCAGCTCGCCGCCTCGCTGTCGATGAACACCGGCTCGGCATCGATGTACTTCACGGCATTGGCGGATGCGGCGAACGTCAGGCTCTGCACCAGCACCCTATCCCCCCGACCAATACCCGCAGCGATCAGCGCAAGGTGAAGCGCGGCTGTTCCGGACGAGAGAGCGACGCCGTGGCCGCGGCCCGTCTCGGCCGCGAGCTCCGCCTCGAGCCCATCCACCTCGGGCCCAAGGGGTGCGATCCAACCACCATCGAACGCACGAGACAAGGCTGCCTTGTCGGCCGGACCGACATCGGGTGGAGAGAGGAATATGCGTGCCATTGCGGGCATGCTACGTCCTCGCCGCTACCTCGCGGTCGGGTCAGCCGACGAGGGAGGCGATCATGCGCAGCAGCTCCGGCGGCCCACCGACGATCATCGTCGTGACGACGGTCGATTCCCAGCGCGATAGCTCCTCGCGGACCTTCGCCACCGGACCAATGAGCGCAACGTCCTCGACCATCTCGGTGGGGACTGCTGAAGCCGCCGCTGCTCGGTCACCTGCGAGATAGAGGTTCTGGATCTGTTCGCAGGCTGTCTCGTATCCGAGCCGGGCAAGTACCTCGTAGTGGAAGTTGGCCCCCTTGGCGCCCATGCCTCCGACGTAGAGGGCGAGGTGGGGACGCACCACGTCTGCGGCAGCTTCTACATCGTCGTCGACGACGACCGGCACAGGGCACGGCACCTCGAAAGTGTCGAGCGTGTGCCGGGCTCCACGCCGCTCAAAACCCTCGGCAAGCGCCGCGCGATAGAAGGCATCACTGCGAGGCGAGAACCAGAAGGGTATCCATCCGTCGGCGATCTCAGCCGCCAGCGCGACGTTCTTCGGCCCCTCGGCGGCCAGCAGAACGGGGAGATCGGCCCGCAACGGGTGCACCGTCGATTTGAGTGCCTTACCGAGGCCCGTTCCACCCTCGATCGGCAGGCGATAGTGATCGCCTGCGAACACAACCGGCGTCTCCCTGGCCACTATTTGGCGCACGATGGCCACATACTCTCGGGTGCGCGCCAGCGGCCTGGCGTACGGCATTCCGTACCACCCCTCGACGACCTGGGGGCCTGACACCCCGAGCCCGAGCATGAACCGTCCCCCACTCAGGTGGTCCATCGTGATCGCCGCCATCGCCGCCGCCGCCGGCGTGCGCGCCGACATCTGCATGATCGCCGTCCCGAGCCTCACCTGGGTGGTCTGCGAGCCCCACCATGCCAGCGGCGTCAGGGCATCCGATCCGTATGCCTCGGCCGTCCACACCGAATCGAACCCGAGCTCGTCGGCAGTGCGCACTGCCTCCCCGGCGTCTGCCGGCGGACCCGCGCCCCAGTAGCCGACCGTCAGGCCGAGCTTCATGACCTCTCCTCTCACTGAAGGACTGTGAGCCTACGAGGCTCAGCCTTTGACGACACCAAGGGGCACGAGACGGGCGACCGGGGCGGCCAGAGCGGCGCGGCGACAAACGTCGACGACCTCGTCGACATCCTTGTAGGCATACGGGGCCTCTTCCGCGAGGAGGCGCACCGAGCCAGGCCGCACCGCCACGCCGAGGCGCTCCAGGTCGGTTCGCACATCTGCGCCGGACTCCCTGGCCCTGGCTGCCTTGCGGCTCAACACGCGTCCTGCGCCGTGAGCGGCGGAGAAGAACGCTGGGTTGGCGGCCACCCCGGTGAGAACCCACGACGCAGTGCCCATGCTGCCGGGCACCAAGACGGGCTGGCCGACCCGCCGGAGGTCGCCTCCGAGGTCGGGATGACCGGGACCGAAGGCCCTCGTTGCGCCCTTCCGATGGACGCACAGCTCGTGGGGTCGACCGTCGACCTCATGCGTCTCGATCTTCGCGAGGTTGTGGGCTACGTCATAGACGAGCCGCATGCCCGTGGCCGCTACCGACACGCCAAGACCGGCAGCGAAGGCCCGGCGAGCCTCGTGTGCGAGGACATGGCGATTGGCCCACGCGAAGTTGGCCGCCGCCGCCATCGCACCGAGGTATCGGCTCCCCTCTTCGGAATCCACCGGTACAGACGCCAGCTGCCGATCCGGCAGCTCGATGCCGTATCGGTGCATCGCCCGGTCCATGATCCTGACGAAGTCGGTACACGTCTGATGTCCCAGCCCGCGCGACCCACAATGGATCATGACGGTGACCATCCCCTCGACCAGGCCGAAGGCAGCCGCAACGTCCGGCGCCTCGATTCGGTCGACGACCTGGACCTCGAGGAAGTGGTTGCCACCCCCGAGCGAGCCCAGCTGGCGCGAACCGCGTCGGCGGGCGAGGTCGCTGATGGCGCTCAGGTCTGCCCCCGTCGACGTGCCGTGCTCCTCGCACCGGTCGAGATCTTGCTCCTCTCCGTAGCCGTCGTCGAGCACGGCTGCAGCGCCGCGCCGCAGCACGTCATCGAGATCGGTGCCACCCGCAAGAGAGCCCTCGCCGAGCCCGCGAGGGATGCGGCGGTCGAGTTCGTTCATCACCTCGTTGCGATGGGCGGCGAAGTCGGCGGCTGTGAACCGCGATGCGAGGAGCCGCACCCCGCAGCAGATGTCGAAGCCAACCCCGCCCGGCGACACGACACCTGCGTTGCCAACGTCTGTGGCCGCAACCCCTCCGATGGGGAAACCGTAGCCCCAATGAATGTCCGGCATCGCAAACGAGGCGCCGACGATTCCCGGGAGGTGGGCGACGTTGGCTACCTGGCGCGACGCCCGGTCTTCGGTCGCCGCCGTCATGAGCGCATCGCTTGCGTAGATGCGGCCCGGCACCCGCATCCCGCTCGTAGGCACGATCTCCCACTCGACGTCGGAGGTGCGGCGCAGCTCCATTCGCCAAGCGTAGGGCAGGGCTTCGGCGTCGCCCACGGCCTTCCGGCCCGAGTGCTCCGTCGGCCGGCGCTCCGCTCAGTGAGATGGGGCCGCAGATGATCCGGAAGGAACTCGTGCCAGCAGCACCGTTGCCGCAACGGCAAGCGCTGCACCCATGCCGAACGCCGCGCCCGGCCCGGCGGCTGCGTAAACCGCACCGAACAGGAGGCTCGCCGGGAGAGCGGTGATCCCAATGGCGCCGTTGTACAACCCGAATGCCGCGCCCCGCGATTCCGCCGGGGCAAGTGCCGCCACCCACGCCCGTTCCACCGGCTCGGTGAGGCCAAAGTAGACGCCGTACGCAAGGAAGAGGGCAACGAGCTGGCGCGGTGGCGCTCGTCACACCGAACCCGAGATAGATTGCGGCGTAGACCGTCCAGCCGGCGGTCACCAAGGTGCGACGATCCAGCCGGTCGGCAAGTTGGCCACCGGCGAGGTTGGCGAGCATCTTCACCCCGTTGTGAAGCGCCCACAACACCGCGATCCACCCTGCCGCGAAGCCGGCGTCGGCGAGGCGAAAGAGCAGAAAGGCATCGGTGCTGTTTCCAAGGGTGAAGATCATGACCGCGACGAGCAGCCGTTTGAATGGCACCCCCATGCGCAGCCAACTCGCCCGTAGCGACGGCGGCGCCGCTGCGGACGGCTCGGCACGATCCTCCTCCGTCACGCGCGTCACCAGCACGAGGATCACGAGTGCAGCGGGGATCGCCGCGAGAAGGAAGACGGCACGTAGGGTCATGCCGGGTATCAGCAAGAGACCGGCAGCGGCCAACGGCCCTGCAACGGCCCCAGCGTGGTCCAACGCGCGGTGCAGCCCGTAGGCGGCGCCGCGGCGATCCGGTGGCGTCACATCGGCGATGAGTGCGTCCCTGGGGGACGTACGGATGCCCTTGCCCACCCGGTCGCCAAACCGGAGGACGACCACGACCGGCCATGAGCCGGCGAGGCCGATCAGGGGACGGACGGTCCCCGACAACCCGTAGCCGGCCACCACGAGCGGCTTGCGGCGGCGCATCCGATCAGCCCACCAGCCCGAGGCGACCTTCAGCAGCGCGGCCGTCGATTCGGCCACCCCCTCGATGGCGCCAAGAGCGAGGGCGCCTGCGCCGAGCACATCGACGAGGAAGACCGGCAGCAACGGATAGATCATCTCGCTCGACAGGTCCGTCAGGAAGCTGACGGCGCCGAGCGCCACCACCGTGCGCGGCAAGCCTTTGAGACCGCCCCAGCGTTTGCCCACCGAGGCATCCTATGAGCGGTGCGGCATCACACGTCGAGAAGGACCCGAGCGCGCCAGCCGCCCGGGAGTCGAACCACATCGAGCTCGTGATACGTGACCGCCTTGACGGGCGGGCCGCACAGCTCGACGCCCATCATGGGAACCGTTCCAGCGTGTAGCTCGGTCTCCGTCTCACTGGCGATAGCCACTTCGAACGTACAGCAGATCACGCCCTCCCCATCGGCGACGGCGAGCAGCTCAGAGAGCAGCCCGACGAGCACATCGGCGGGATCGCTGCCTGCGACCCTCACCACCAATTGGTCGGTCGGCACCAGCTCGTCGAGATCGACCATGACGGCGAACATCGCGTAGGCGCACGTTGCGTACAGCTCGGCGAGTGTGGGGGCGTCAGCTTCGATCCCCGTGTCTGCCGTGTGCGGGATCACCCGGTAGTGCGGTCCCTTCCTAGCCACCGTGGCGCCTGCCCGGCCGAAACGCCTCGGTCAGCTCGACGATCGAGCCACCGTGCTCTGCGGCGTCGATGACGTCGAGCGCAGCAGCGACCACCCGGCGGTGCCGCTCCCGATCACCGGCCGCTCCGAGTGGGCGGCCCATCGGGTTCCTCGTGACGACCACTCGAGGCAACCGCATCTCCTCGGCGACATGACGAAACGACCCAACCTGGATCGCCACGGTCGGTATCCCGGCCTCCTCAGCCCGCGCGTGCGACGTGCCCGACCGACACGTGGCAGATGGGTCAGACGGGCACGAGCAGCAGGACGTCGATTCGTGCCGCCACGATTCGAGCAATCCAGTCCGGGATCACCCTGCGGAGGCGGGTTTGCGCCGTTGCCCCTACGAACGAGTAGGCCTCGTCTGCGACTGCTCCGATGGCGCCGTCGGCTGCCGCATCGGCGAGTACCTCGAGCGGAAAGGTGACGTTCGGGTCGCGTTCGGCGCTGCGGATGTCGTAGCCGCCGTGGCGAACCCGCAGGTCTCTTCGTGGCGTGGTCGCCGGGATGACTGAGAGTTCCGGCGGTGTGCGGAGGAACTCCCCCATGCGGATGATCGCCTCCTCCTGGGTCATGTCGGCCACACCAAGCGGTTGCGGATCGTCGCCGGCTACGAAGTGGCCCGAGCTCGTCAGCAGGCCGACGCGACTGTCTGCCACTGGTTTCGTAGGCAGCGTGAAGGGACCGTCGTCGTACACGCGATACCTGGCCGCACCGGGCTGCCCTGCGTAGGCGCGGACCTGCCACTCGTACACCAACTGGTGGAGGCGGGACAGATCACCATCGTCGAAGCCGGCGCCGATCTCCTTCAGCACTGCCGCGAGGAACTCGGCTGCCTCTCCGGCGGGTAGCGACTGGAGGAACTTGAACGACAGGTCAGTGCGCGACCCGTAGAAGAACGAGTTCTTGAACGCCTCGAACGTCTCCTCTGCCGTACGTTCAGCCATGGGTGATGATCCCGGTGAGACGAAGCACCACGCTAGTGAGCGTTGCGGTCAAGCGGACGACAGCAGCATGACGGCAACCAGGACACCACGCACCGACCACACGACCGTTCTCAACCAATTCGACGCGACGAGCATCCCCACCAGGCGCTCGTCATAGCCGGCACCGAGCCGGCCGTGGAGTGGAGCCTGCCACAACGCGGTCGAGATCCACACCACACCGAGCAACGCAGTTGCTGCCAACACGATGGCAGTGTCCACTCCGAGCGGCCGCACCCAGAGGAGCGCCAGGCCGGTGACGAGCTCCACCGGCATCACGACCATCACCACCAACGTGGTCCTGCGCTGGTGTTCGGCTTCATAGCCCGTGAAGGCCGCGCCACCCACACTCCGAAAGAGCGGGTAGTGCACCACCTGGACGAACCAGATGAGGCCGACCATCCCCCAAGTGGCCGCGGCGTGAACCACGAGCAGCAACGAATTCGCTTCTGTCATCTACGGCCTCCCTGCGTGCCTCCACCAGAACTACGGCGCCGGCGCGCCATGTGGGCGATACGACGTGCGAGCGGAACCATCCCAACCGATCCTCAGGCTCGTACACGAGGTGATGATCACGCCAGCTGCTGAACGTTATCCCCTGGTCACGGCCGAACCCGTTGCCCACCCCGTCATGTATCAGCGGTGGATGGATCTCGCCTTCGCACATTGGGCGGTCGACCCGGACGAGGTGCAGCGGCTCCTACCACCCGGCTTGACGGTCGATGTGCACGACGGCGCAGGGTGGGTGGGCCTGGTTGCGTTCCACATGGAGAAGATTCGACCGCCGTTCATGCCGGCGATCCCCTATTTCGGGACGTTTCCCGAGACCAACGTGCGCACCTACGTAGTTGGCCCAGACGGCCGCCCGGGAGTGTGGTTCCACTCGCTCGACATCTCCCGGCTCTTGCCCGTCATCGTTGCCCAGACCACCTACCGCCTTCCCTACATGTGGGCGAAGATGGCGATCGACCACGCCGCCGACGAGACCGTCACCTACACGGCGCGCCGTCGGTGGCCGGGTCCAAGCGGGGCGACGAGCCGGCTTGCCGTGCGACCGGGTCGCCCGCTCGGCGACGCCGAAGTCGGCGGTCTCGAACGTTTCCTGACCGCACGGTGGGGCCTGTGGACGGCGCTTGGAAAGCGGCTGGCATACGCCCCGGTCGAGCACCCAACCTGGCCGCTTCAAACGGCGGAGCTGATCGATCTCGAGGACGGTCTCGTCGCCGCGGCAGGCTACGGGCAACCGCGGGGGACACCGCTCGTCCACTACTCGCCCGGCGTGCCCGTGCGCATCGGGATCCCCCACCAGATCTGATCCTTCAGAGCTCTCCGGCATCGAGGCGCTGACGCACCTCTCCCGCCCGCTCTCGAACGTCTGCGATGTCGCCGAGGCGCGCCGCAGCGGCGAGCTGACGAGCGATACGGTGGTTGCCCGCGAGGAGATCGCGATTGCGGGCGAGATAGTCCCAATAGAGCGTCGTGAACGGGCAGGCATCCTCGCCGGTCCGCCGCTTCGGATCGAACCGACAGTCGCCGCAGGCGTCGCTCATCTTGTTGAGGTAGTTGCCCCCGGCGGCGTACGGTTTCGTGGCCATCAGCCCGCCGTCGGCGTAGAGGGCCATGCCCAGCACGTTGGGAACCATCACCCACTCGGCGCCGTCGACGAAGGACGCCCACATCCATCTCACCATCTCCTGCGGCACGACGCCGGCGAGGAGTGCAAGATTGCCCAGGACCATGAGGCGCTGGATGTGGTGGGCGTACGCATGATCGGCGACCGATGCGAGCGAGTCGGCGACGCACCGCATGTCCGTCTCACCGCTTGCGAACAGCGGCGGGAGTGGCCGATCCGCTCCCATCTCGTTGCGGCCTGCGTACTCGGGCATGCCCAGCCAATACAGACCCCACACGTACTCCCGCCATCCGATGATTTGCCGGATGAAGCCTTCCACCGATTCGATCGGGGCTCGGCCGCTGCGGAAGGCCTCCTCGGCGGCGTCACACACCTCGCTCGGTGTCAGAAGGCCGAGATTCAGGTAGGGGCTGAGCAGCGAGTGGCCCATCGCCCAGTCGCCCACGAGGATCGCGTCCTGATACGGGCCGAAGCCGGGAAGCAGCTCGTCGATGAAGAACCGAAGCCGCACCGAGCGCGGCGCGGCGACTCGTTGCCCAGGTGCCGTCTGGATCGGCGCCGAAGGCGGTGGCGGGGAGCCGAGCGATGACCTCGCGGTCGAGGTCGTCGAGGCGGCTCGTCGGTCGCGAGGCTCGTGTCAATCCACCCTTCGGCGGCGGTTCCCGATTGGCGGCGTCGAAGTTCCACTTGCCGCCGGCCGGCTCGTCGCCGTCCATGAGGTAGCCGAGTCGCTGGCGCTGCCAGCGGTAGAAGTCCTCCATGACCACCCGGTTGCGCCCGGCAGCCCACCCCGCGAACTCCTCGTAGTGGCAAAGGAACTGGTTTGATCGCACCAGGGCGACGCCCAAGCCGGCGGCCGCCTCTCTCATCGACCAAGACATGGGCTCCATGAGCTTCACCCTGGGTGGGTGATGGTCGGCACGGTGGCCGTCGAGTCCGGCGGCGAGCGAATCGGCGTGCCGGTAGTCGACGTCGAACCCGGCGTCACGCAACTCGCCGGCAAACCGCCGCATAGCGGTGATCACCAGGTGGAGGCGCTGGCGGTGGAACCGCTGCGAGGCCATCTTGGCCGCACTCTCCACCATGAGGATCCGGGTGCGCTGCGGTGAGGCGTCGGCCAGGCTTGCGATCGTGCGATTGAGCTGGTCGCCCAACACCCACACCGTCTCCAGCGACGGCCCGCTCACGCGACTGCGCGGTCGATGCGGGCCTCGATCCAAGGGATGAGCGCGTCCCTCGTCTCCTCGTCGACTGCGGTGCGCGGCAGCTTTGTGACCGATCGGCGCCTGCGGTCGTGCCAGAAGCCGCCCGTCGATTGCAGCGCTTCGTCGGACGCGACCAGCCACACCAACGTATCTGCGCCCTCGTCTGCTGAGCGCAGGATCGACCGGGCCACCTTGCGGAAGCCCGGGATGCCTGCCTCGACGCCGGCCGTGTCCGCCCACCCAGGGTGCATGGAATGGACCACGATGCCATCCGCTGCATACTCCGATGCCAGCAAGCCGGTGAGCACCACCTGAGCACGTTTGGCCCTGGCGTACGCCGCCTTCCCGTCGTAACCGCCTGGGCTCAGTTCGAGCCGATCGAGATCGAGCCCGAACGCATACATGCCGCCGGAGGACATGAAGACGATGCGGGAGTGCGGCGTCGCAGCAAGCAAGGGGTGCAAGGCGCGGGTGAGGACATAGGGGCCGAGAAGGTGCGCTGCGAGCGTCACTTCGACACCCTGTGCGCTCTCCTGTCGCTCGGGGAGCAGCGCACCTGCGTTGTGTACGAGCGCATCGAGGCGGGGCTCGGCCTCGGCGAATGCCTCCGCAAACGCACGGACCGCCACGAGGTCGCTCACGTCGAGCCGGGCGAACTCGACGAGGCCGCTCCCCGAGCGATGCCGGATCTCGGCAACAGCTTTCTCGCCCCGTTCAGCATCTCGCCCGACGGCGACGACGCGGGCACCTCGTTCGGCGATGCCAACAGCGGCGGCGAGCCCGATCCCCGAGGTTGCGCCTGTGAGGAGCACGGTGCGGCCGGAGAGATCGGTCGTGATCGGTTGCCACGCATAGAGACGGCGGCGCACGGCGTAACCCGCCTTCGAGAAGCTCGGCACGATGGTCGCCTCCAACACGCCGTCAATCGCTTGCCGCAGCATGAGGGCCTCCTTGGGATGGGCGCTGGGCGGCAACCGTAGGCTCCGCTGTACCGTTGCGTACACCCGAGCCGAGGGTTCGCAACATCTGTGACAAGGACGTCACTCGTCGAGGAAGATGTCGCGCTGCAACTCGTCGCCGGCGCCGTAGGCATACACCGAGAGGTCTGTGATGCCGGCCCCCGCCAGCACCTCGTCGTCGATGTAGAAGTTGCCCGTGCGCAGCTCATGTGTGTCATCCCGGGTGGGACGGCTGAAGATCTCGTAGGCAGCGTCCGCGAGGATCTCCGGCTTGCGGGAGCGCCGCATCGCCTCGTCCCCGCCCAGCAGGTTCTGGACAGCAGCGGTTGCGATGATCGTTCTGGGCCACAGGCTGTTGACGGCAATCCGGTCAGATGCGAACTCTTCGGCCATCCCGAGCGTGCACATGCTCATGCCGTACTTGGCGATCGTGTAGGCCGCGTGGTTCTGGAACCAGTGAGGTTTCATGTTGAGTGGCGGGCTGAGGGTGAGGATCTGAGCGTTGTCCGAGCGCTTGAGGTGCGGGATGCACGCTCGCGACACCACGAACGTGCCCCTCGTGTTGATGTCCTGCATGAGGTCGTATGCCTTCATGGACAACGACTCGGTACTCGAAAGGTTGATCGCGGAGGCGTTGTTCACGCAGAAGTCGATGCCACCGAACCTGGCGACGGTCTCGGCAACCGCGGCCTCGACCTGTTCCTCGAAGCGGATGTCACCGACGATGGGGAGGGCGTGCCCGCCGGCCGCCTCGATCTCCTCGGCGGCGCTGAAGACGGTGCCCTCTAGGCGAGGGTGCGGCTCAGCCGTCTTGGCGATCAGGGCGACGTTGGCGCCATCTGCTGCGACCCGCTTGGCGATGGCGAGGCCGATACCCCGACTCGCCCCCGAAATGAACATGGTCCTTCCGGCCAGGGGCTCCATGACGTCTCCTCGTCTTGCGTGCTCCCAGGCTATATCGCCCCAGACAGCGCTCAGCCGTATGTCTCGAGGAACCCGAGCAGACGAGACCATGCGTCGCTCGATTCAGCGGCGAAGTCCTCGTAGCGCCGGTCGAAGAAGGAGTGCGGCGCACCGGGATACGACACGATCTCGTGAGGTACGCCGGCCTCTCCCAACGCGTTGCGAAAGGCCTGGACTTCGGACTCCGGGATGCCTGGATCGGCACCGCCCATCAATCCGAGCACGGGACACGCAATCTCGGCGGCCCGCCCGACCAGCGGCATCGCTCCCTTGGGGAACTCGCGATTGGGATGGCCATAGAAGCCGATCGCCCCCGCAAGCCCGTGACCGTTGGCCGCCTGGTGCCACGAATTGCTGCCCCCGAAGCAGAACCCCACGGTGAACACTCGCCGACCCGGGTCGTCCCTTCGCAGGTGCGCCACAGCGGCCCTCGTATCTGCCGTGACGCCGGCAGCAGTGGTCTGTTGCACGTGCTCCATGAACGGGAAGTCATCACCACGCTTACGGACCTCGGCCGTCCGCCCGAAGTAGTCGATGGCCACTGCGTCGTAGCCAGCCTCCGCAAACCGCAGCGCCAGTTCCTCGTAGAAGCGGTAGAGGCCCCGGACATCGGGCAGCACCACGACACCGGCGCCCTTGGGAGTGGACGCGGTCGCCTCGAATGCGGCGAACTCGTTTCCGTCCGTGGCCACGAGGGTCAGATCGCGATGTCCCAACGACCCGCCTGAGACGATGGGGATGGGCGGGACGGAATCGGGGGGGAAGCACACGCTCGTTCTCCTGGATCGCCGGGCTCGGGGCGAAGGCTACCGGGCGGCGGCGGCAGGCGGTTCGGGCGCTGCCGGTATCCTCAGGGGAGCCGTCGCTGAGGAGCAGTGCCATGCGTGAAGCCGTGATCGTCGCCAGCAAGCGGACGCCGCTCGCCAAAGGGTACCGAGGGTCATTCAACATGACCCGGCCGGACGACCTGGCGGCCCACGCCATTCGAGCGGCGCTGTCTGATGTCCCGGCCGTGGCCGACGATGACATCGAAGACGTGATCATGGGCTGCGGCCTCCCTGAGGGTCCATCAGGGCAGAACGTCGGGCGTATCGCTGCCCTACGCGCCGGTTTGCCGTCCTCGGTGCCGGGCACGACGGTCAACCGCTTCTGTTCGTCGGGGCTCAACACCATCGCCATGGCGGCCCACCGGGTCATGGTTGGAGAAGTCGACACGATCGTGGCCGGCGGCACCGAGTCGATCACGATGGTGCAGAACAACAACTTCCGCAGCGTGGATCTCTACAACGAGCCTTTGATGAAGGACTGGCCGGGCATCTACCTGTCGATGGGAGAGACTGCCGAGATCGTCGCCAAGCGCTACGGGATCAGCCGCGAAGCGCAGGATGCGTACTCGCTGATGTCCCAGCACCGCACCGCCCATGCGCAAGAACAGGGTTGGTACGCAGAGGACATCGCTGCGATGAAGGTCAACCGGGCGGTCAAGCAGCCAGACGGCAGCTTCGCCGTCGAGGAAGGCGTGATCTTCGAAGCCGACGAGGCGAACCGGCCCGACACCACGCTCGAGGGACTCGCCAAGCTGCCGCCGGTGTTCGATGCCGAGAACGGCAGCGTCACTGCGGGCAACGCCTCGCAGTTCGCCGACGGTGCGTCTGCCGCCGTGATCATGTCGAAGGAACGCGCCGACGCTCTCGGTCTCGACGCCCTCGGGACGTTCCGCGGCTTCCAGGTGGCGGGCGTCGATCCTGACGAGATGGGCATCGGCCCCGTCAAAGCCGTTCCGAAGCTGCTCGACATGGTGGGGATGGCACTGGACGACATCGACATCGTCGAGCTCAACGAGGCATTTGCGTCGCAGGTGTTGTACTGCCAGCGGATCCTCGAGATCCCCGATGAGAAACTGAACCCGATCGGCGGGTCGATCGCCATCGGTCACCCGTACGGTATGAGCGGTGCCCGCATGGTCGGCCAGATCCTCCGCCATCTCAAGCGCACCGGCGGCCGCTACGGCCTCGTCACGATGTGCGTCGGCGGCGGCCAGGGTGCAGCGGGTCTGTTCGAGGTGAGCTGAGCCACGACAGGCCGGCGGCGCTCCGGGCTCTATCCCCCGTTGAGGTGGTGCGGCGTACCGTGAGCGTGAGTGGCAGCCGCCTACGAAATGAGGCCGTCATGATCGTGACCGTGCTCGAGGGACGAGTTGCCGCCGACAAGTGGGAGGTACTCACCGAGTCGTACGGGAGGGCGATCACCTCATTGGATGCGGGGATCGAGGAGACGTTCCTCACCCACAGCATGTCGGATCCTGCCGTGTGGCACATCTTCACGATGTGGGCAGACCGCGCCGCCCTACAGGCCATGCGCGATTCCGGGGAGACCCCACGGGGGATCCTCATCTTCCGAAGCGCAGGCGCCGAGCCGACACTCACCGTCCACGAAGTCGTGGCGCGAGCGGGCGCCTGAACGGATGGGGATCCCTCGTCGGCCGCGACCTGCCGGATCGAAGACTCGAAGTGCGTACCGCCTCTTCATGCCGTCTCGACGGCGGCCTCTGCACTCAGGCCCAGCGCCTCGATGCCCAAGTCTCGCAAGCGATACTTCTGGATCTTGCCCGTGACGGTCATCGGGTAGTCGTCGACGAACCGCACATAGGCGGGCACCTTGTAGTGGGCGATCTGGCCGCGACAGAATCCCTTCACATCATCCTCGGTCAGCGTGGCACCGGACCGGAGCTTCACCCAGGCCATCACCTGCTCGCCGTACTTGGTGTCGGGTACGCCGACCACCTGTGCGTCGATGATGTCGGGGTGGGTGAAGAGGTACTCCTCGATCTCTCGGGGATAGACGTTCTCGCCGCCGCGGATGATCATGTCTTTGATCCTGCCGACGATGTTGACGTACCCGGCCTCGTCCATGACCGCCAGGTCGCCGGTGTGCATCCAGCCGTCCTCGTCGATTGCCTCTGCGGTTCGGTCGGGATCGTTCCAGTAGCCGAGCATCACCGAGTAGCCGCGAGTGCACAGCTCGCCCCGCTCGCCCGCATCGACGGTCGCCCCGCTTTCCGGGTCGATGATCTTGACCTCGACGTGGGGGTGCACAGAGCCAACCGTCGAGACTCGACGCTCGATATCGTCGTCCGCCTTCGTCTGGGTTGACACGGGCGACGTCTCCGTCATGCCGTAGCAGATGGTCACCTCGCTCATGTTCATGTCGGAGATGACGCGCTTCATCACCTCGACAGGGCACGGCGAGCCCGCCATGATCCCCGTCCGCAACGACGACAAGTCGTAGGTGCCGAAATCGTCGGCGGCGAGCTCGGCGATGAACATGGTCGGCACGCCGTAGAGGCTGGTGCATCGCTCCGCCTCGACGGTGCGGAGCACCTGTTCGGGATCGAAACCGGCTCCGGGCACGACGATCGTCGCCCCGTGCGTGGTGCACGCGAGATTGCCGAGGACCATGCCGAAGCAGTGGTAGAACGGCACCGGGATACAGACCCGATCGCCGGGCGTGTAGCGGCAGAGCTCCCCCACGAAAAGCCCATTGTTGAGGATGTTGCGGTGGCTCAGCGTTGCGCCTTTGGGGAACCCAGTGGTGCCGCTCGTGTATTGGATGTTGATCGGGTCGGACGGAGAGAGCGCAGCGGCGGCCGCAGCCAGGCGATCGGCCGGCACGGCGGCACCTCGCTCGCACAACTCCTCCCACGCCGGATCGTCGAGGTAGACGACACGCTCGAGTCCTGGGACTTCGTGCCGTACAGCATCCACCATGCCGCGATAGTCGGAGGTGAGGTACGAGGAGGCAGAGACGAGCATCCGGCACCCCGACTGACCCAGCACGTACTCCAGCTCGGACGTCCGGTAGGCCGGGTTGATGTTGACGAGGATTGCCCCGATCTTGGCGGTTGCGTATTGCAGGTAGACCCACTCGGCGCAGTTCGGGCTCCAGATCCCAACCCGGTCTCCTTTGCGCATCCCGAGGTCGAGAAGTCCGCCTGCGACCGCGTTCACCCGCTCATCCATCTCCCGATAGGTCAGTCGGATGCCCTGATGGGGGACCACGAGCGCTTCGTGGTCCGGGTTGGCCGCAACCGTTGCCTCGAGGTTGGCACCGATCGTTTGCTCCAAGAGGGGAACGTCCGTTGGGCCTGCTGCCTGTGCGGTCGTCATCGTTGGCTCCTCTTCGACGCTGGACAAGCCATTGTCGCACCGCTGCCGGAGAAACAGCCATCCGCTGCGCCCGCTACACGAGGCGCGCAACGCCGTAACCTGGCCGGGTGGGCACAACCCTGTTCGTGATCCGCTTGCTGTGGGCGATGCTGATCGCCGTGCTCGCGCGCGTCGCCAGACGAATAGTCTCCGGACCGAGAGTGGCCGGATGGAGTTGGTCGACCGAGCTCACCGTCGTGGCCATGCGCGCCTTCATCATGGAAGCGTCCGTACATCCCGATCCGCAGGCGCGCAACCGTCTCGAGGCCCGTCTCGACCCGCCGCTGCCGCGGCGCCTCCGTGGCGTGGTCCGCATCGAGCAGCGCCCGATCGCCGGGCGTCGCGCCGAGTGGCACGTGTGCGACCTGCCGGCCTCACCGTCGGGCGGCGTCACCCTGCTCTACTTCCATGGCGGCGCCTACGTCGCGGGCAACCCCGCTACGCACCGCCGCTTCGTCGCTGCGCTGGCGTGGGAGATCGGAGCCAACGCAGTGGTGCCCGACTACCGCCTGGCCCCCGCTCACCGCTTTCCCGCAGCACTCGACGACGCCGTCGCTGCGTACCGGGAGCTCGTCGGGTCGGGCGTCGAGCCTTCTTCGATCGTGCTGGCCGGCGACTCGGCCGGAGGTGGCCTGGCGATGGCCACGCTGCTGCGGCTTCGTGACGAGGGCGATGCGCTGCCGGCTGGAGCGCTGCTGTTCTCTCCCTACGTCGACCTCGAGCACACCGGCCCATCCATCCTGGCCAACAGCGGGAGCGACTATCTGCCGCTCGGGGTGATCCGGCCCAACTTCGAGTACATCGGCGCGGCCGATCCACACCAGCCCTATGCCTCGCCGCTCCACGGCGACCTCACGGCACTGCCCCCGCTCCTCATCCTCGGCGGCGATCACGAGATGATCTTCGACGATGCACTACGCCTCGCATCGAAGGCAGAGGCCGCGGGCGTACCAGCGGTCCTCCACGTTGGTCGGTCCATGCCGCACGTCTGGCCGGCGATCCTGCCCGACGAGCCGGAGACCCTCCGGGCACTTGCAGCCTGCCGGGCGTTCGTAGCCTCTGCGACCAAGCGCTGACCAACATCTCCGTACTTGGGTCGAGCCGGCCGTCTGGCGGGCTCGATGCTCCCATTCAGCCGAGGGTGCCGTGGAGGAAGCCAACCGTTCGCTTCCATGCCAGCCGGGCAGCCTCCATGTCATAGAACTCTGGCTGGTCGGGCTCGCAGAACCAGTGCCCCGTCCCGTCGTAGTCGAAGATCTCCAGCGGCCGGCCGGCCGCTTCGAGTCTCCGGCGCAGCTTGGCGACGCCGCTGTGGGTGACGTACTCGTCTTGCGAGGCCAGGTGAAGTTGGAACGATGAACGGCTTGCGCGGTAGTCGCCGCCGCGCACTGCATAGAACACCGCGGTTGCCGATATGGGAAGCAGGGGTTGTTGCGCAAGCCACAGCGCCCAGTGGCCACCCATGGAGAATCCCACCACGCCGATGGTGGGCGAGCCCGAACGCCGTTGGAGACGGTCGAGGCTCTTGGCGATCACACGCCAGCGATCCTCGCTCCCCCGTCGCGCCCGCAGCGCAACCGACTCTGCAACGGTCTGGGCGGTCGCGCCCTCGAACATGTCGGGCGCCATCACGGCGAATCCCTCGCCCGCCAGGTCGTCGCACATGCGGCGCACGCAGTCGGTGAGACCCCAGTTGGCGTGAAGGAAGAGCACGCCCGGGCCAGGGTCTCCTCCTCGGGGCAGCACTTCATAACAACCAGCCGTCGATGTCCTACCCATCGAGCCACCTCTCTTCCCTGAAGTGACCATACCCTCGATGGGGAAAAAGGGAAGGGGGACTGGACCACCGACCCGGGGGGTCTCAGCGGAGCGGCACGCTCATGGAATCTCGATCACGGTGCGCACCGGTGCGGTCCCCATCTCCAGCCGGTCGAGCACTGCGTTCACCGGTGGAGCCTCGAGCGGCACCGTGGCGGCGACCACCGAGGTCAGGTCGAGGCGACCAGAGGCGATGTGGGCGAGGACAACGGGCAGCTCCGCCGCCAGGTGATCCATGACGCCGATCACCTCGGCTTCGCGCCCGATCAGGTCGGCGTACGTGTCGATCGACGTCGGCTCGGAGGCGAGGCCGACCACCGCCGCTCGTCCCATCGGGGCGAGGCTGCGAAGCGCCAGGCGGACCGCCGCCGGCTTGCCCACCAGCTCAACCGCAACGTCGACTCCGCCCGTCTCTGCCGCGATCCTGCCGGAAACGTCGTGGTCGGCGACCAGGCCGACGGCACCGAGCCGAGAGGCGAGTTCGACCTTCTGGGCATCGATATCGATCGCGTAGACCTCGGCCGCTCCGAGCGCACGAGCGAGCTGCACCGTGGACATACCCGAGCCCGCCAAGACCGAACACGGCGACGCGCTCACCGACGGCGAGCCGAGCCTTCACCAAGGCGTGGAGGGCTGTGGCCGATGAACACATCGCAACCGCCCCGTGGGCGAACGACACCTCATCGGGCAGCGCCACGAGATTGGCGGCGGGCACCACGACCCGTTCTGCGTATCCGCCGTCGCGATGGTTGCCGATCATGGCGCCGCGAGCGCAAAACTGCTCGGCTCCGGTGCTGCATGCGTCACAGCTCCCGCAGCTCAGTTGGTAGTGAACGCCCACCCGAGTGCCCGGCGAAGGCCCCCCGCCGCCGGGGCCCAGCGATTGCACGACGCCTGCGATCTCGTGACCCAAGACGCGCGGCAACGGGGGCAGTGTCGGGCTCCCCGCCCGATAGTGCGCATCAGAGCTGCAAATCCCCGCCGCGGCGACGCGGACCACCGCTTCCCCAGGCCCTGGAACGGGATCCGGCAGCTCAACGAGCTCGACGGGTGCGCCTTGTGCCGTCAGTTGCAGCGCCCTCATCGTGCCGAGCTGCCGTGTGACGGCGCCGTTGTGCTGACCATCGCACCTCCCATGGCCGCAAGAGTACGCTTGATCGGCTGCGACCCCCGGTCCGGTGTGCCGCAACCGGCTAACTTGCCAGGGTGACCGCAGCACCAAAGGGTCGGGTGACGAGCACCGAGGTGCCCCCACTCGCGGGGTTTCCCGGCTGAGAGCGATCGCGGCTACCCGGCTCCCGGGTCGGTGCAAGAGCTCGCCGAGTTCGCCAGGATCCAAGAACGCATGGCACCGCTGTTCGAGGCCGTCTTCTCTGACCCAACGGCGCCCCGCACCATCGTCGTCGTCCCGAGCTTGACGCTGGAGGCGTCGGAGCTGCGCAAGATCGCAGGTGTCGAGCACTACGAGGAGCGGCTGCTGTGCCTTCTGATGCTGCTCCGCCTCCCGCACACGCACGTCGTGTACGTCACCAGCAGGGCCCTCGCCCCGTCGATCATCGACTACTACCTCCATCTTCTGCCCGGGGTGCCTGCCAGCCACGCCAGGAGCCGCCTCACGCTGCTCGACTGCGATGACGGCTCACTGCGCCCCCTCACCGAGAAGATCCTCTACCGGCCCCGGCTCGTTGAGCGCCTGCGCTCATCGATAACCCATCCCGAGCTGAGCCACATCACGTGTTTCAACTCGACCGCCCTCGAGCGAACGCTCGCCGTCCGGCTGGGCATCCCCATGTACGCCACCGACCCGGCACTCGCCGACCTCGGCACCAAGAGTGGGAGCCGCCGCGTCTTCCGCGAAGCGGGGATCCTCCTCCCCGACGGCTTCGAAGGCATCAAGACCGAGGTCGAGATCGCGACGGGGATCGCGGAGCTGAAACGCCGACATCCGTCCCTGCCCGCAGCCGTCGTCAAGCTGGATGAGGGCTTCTCGGGCGAGGGCAATGCGACACTCGATCTCCGTGCCGCTCCCGAAGGTTCAGACCTGGTCGACTGGGTGCGTCGCAGCCTCGCCACCAAGCTCTTGTTCGAAGCCAAGGGGGAGACGTGGACGTCGTTCGAAGCGAAGCTGGCAAGCATGGGGGGTATCGTCGAAGCGTTCCTCGCAGGCGACGACACCACGTCCCCGTCGGTGCAATGCCGCATCGACCCACTCGGCCGAGTCGACATCGTCTCGACACACGACCAGGTACTCGGAGGTCCGACGGGTCAGATCTTCCTCGGCTGTCGCTTCCCCGCGGCGGCCGAATACCGGCCCGAGCTGCATGACGCGGGCACCCGGGTCGGCGAGGTGTTGCGCGACAAGGGTGTCATCGGCCGGTACGGCGTCGACTTCGTGAGCGTGGTCGCCGACGGCAAGCGGCAGACCTATGCGATCGAGATCAATCTCAGGAAGGGCGGGACCACCCTCCCCTTCCTCATGCTCCAATTCCTCACCGGCGGCGACTACCACCCAGAGACCGGGCACTACGCAACCGCGCTTGGCGAGCCCCGCTACTACTACGCAACGGACAACCTCCAGCGAGACGCCTACCGCAAGCTCACACCACCCGATCTCATCGATGTCGTCGTTGAGCAAGGTCTCCACTTCGACAGCACCACCCAGGAAGGTGTGGTGTTCCACCTGATAGGGGCGATCGCCGAGTTCGGCAAGCTCGGTGTCCTCGCCATCAGCCGGACGCTCGATGGTGCGCTCGCCCGCTACGAGCGCACCGTCGACGTACTCACCCGCGAAGCAGGCGGCTGACGCTCCTCATCCGCCCGCAAGCCGCGACAGCGTGGTGGGATCGATCGGCTCCTTCTCATTCGCTCGCCACTTGCACATCCAGCGGGCAGCGATCTGGCCATGCTGCACTGCCACCTCCGGCTCGCTTCCCAGCACGCACATGCTCCACAACGTCGCAGCGGCGAGGCTGTCTCCGGCGCCGTTCGTGTCGATCACAGGCCCGTCCATGGCTGTTGCAGGGAAACGGCTCAGCCCCGCGTGCGTCGCCACGAGCGCTCCGGACCCTCCAAGCCCAGCCACGACCACCTGAGCCGGCCCGCGGGCCAACAGCTGCTGCGCTGCAGCGGCCGGATCGGGCTGATCGACCCCGGAGAAGAACAGCACATCGGCGGCTGCGATGAAGTCACGCCGGTACGGGTCGTCGAGATCGGCCACGTCCTGGAGGTCGCACGCGACGAGCGCACCCGAGGCTCTGGCGGGCGCGAGCGCCTGACGGCACCAGTCTTCGAGGTGCACGTGTACGACCGCGGCGCCGGCGAACAGCGCATCGGGCAGCGCGGGTACGGCGATCTCCGTCGCTGCGCCACCGTCGTAGAAGTTCTTGCGGGATCCGTCGCCGAACACCAGGTTGACACTGCGGTGAGTCCGGAGCGGATCGACGAGCCACGTTGCGTCGATCCCCCACCCGGCGACGGTGCGCTTTACGTGCCCGCCTGCCGCGTCGTTGCCGACGGCGCCGACCAGCGTGGTCGCCATGCCGAGCGCCGTGAAGCCTCGTGCGGCATAGGCTCCCGCTTGACCGACCACGTCGGCAGTGACGGCGAAGTTCGACTCCACGGTCCAGTCGATGTCACCTCCGGAGAGATAGACGTTGGTGTCGATCCCAACGGCACCAACCACCACCGCCTTTGGACCCGCCTCACGTGCCGCCATCTGCCGCTCAAGAAGCCCGCAGGATCAGGTCGGCAGCACGCTCGGCGATCATGATCGTCGGCGCATTCGTGTTGCCGCCGACGATGACCGGCATGACGGAGGCGTCCACGACGCGCAAGCCGTCCACTCCGTTGACTCGCAACTCCGGATCGACCACGCGCTCGCCTGGTGCCCCCATGGCGCACGTTCCCACCGGGTGGTAGAGGAGCTCGGCAACTTGGCGGACGTACTCCTCGAGTTCGGCATCGGTTGCGTAGCCGGGTCCGGGAAAGATCTCGTCGCCCCGGTAGTCGTCGAACGCGGGCTGAGCCGCCAGGTCCCTTGCGATCCTGACCCCTGCAACCATCGACCGCACATCGGCCTCCGCCGCCAGGTAGTTGCCCGCGATACGCATCTTGTCGAACGGGTTCGCCGATCCCAGCCGAACGCTGCCTCTGCTCTCCACGGTCACCAGCGTTGGGCCGAGCGAGAACGCATGCCCCTCGTACGTCTGGAACCCGTGCTCCACGAAGTAGGCGGGGCCGAAATGGAATTGGATGTCGGCAGCGTCCAGACCGTCGCGGGAGTGAACGAAGCAACCTCCCTCGCCGATGTTCGAGCTGAGCATGCCGCGCCGGAATGCCAGGTACTCGACTAGCGCCTTCGGCTTTTCGGCGAGTGCCAGGCTCACCGGCTCAGGGCAGTCGTACACCACCATCACCACGGGGTGATCCTGGAGGTTGTCACCTACCGGCAGGTCGACGAGCGTGTCGATCCCCATCGCGCGCAGCTCGTCGGCCGGGCCGATGCCGGACAGCATCAGGAGCTGCGGTGAGTTGATCGCACCACACGCCACGATCACCTCGCCGGTCGCCCGTGCAGTCTTCCGTTCCGTCCCCACTGCGTAGGCAACGCCGGTCGCCCTGCCGTTCTCGATGAGCAGGTTGGTTGCGTGCGCGCCGGCCTCGACGACGAGGTTGCTGCGCGAGCGCGCCGGGTTGAGAAACGCCTTGGCCGCACTCCACCGAGACCCCCGGCGCTGGGTCACCTGATAGAGCCCGGCACCGTCCTGGCTGGAGCCGTTGAAGTCATCGTTGCGCGCCATGCCCCACGATGTGCAGGCGTCGACGAATGCGAGGCTCATCGGGTTCGGTGATCGCTGATCGACGACGTGCAGCTCACCGCCTACGCCGTGGTACTCATCGTGGATGCGCGCGTTGTCCTCGGAACGGCGGAAGTAGGGAAGCACCTCGTCGTATCCCCACCCTGCGCACCCGGCCGCATCCCATCCGTCGTAGTCGCTGTGCCGACCCCGGATGTAGATCATGGCGTTCATCGAGCTCGACCCGCCGAGCATCTTGCCGCGTGGGATGTACACAGATCGACCCTTGAGCGAAGGCTCGGGTTCCGTCATGTAGTCCCAGTCGCGACTCGTCTTGAAGAGCTTGGGGAATGCCGCAGGAATATGCGTGTTCATGTGCCGGTAGGAGCCTCCCGCCTCGAGGAGGAGGACTCGCCGATCCGGAGCGCTGCTCAATCGATTGGCGAGCACGCATCCGGCGGAGCCGGCTCCAACGATGATGAAGTCGTAGTCCATCGCGCTCCTTCCGCGTCCTCCCGAGTCAACCACGTTCCTCACCCGGTGGATACTCGGCGATTGCGACATGAAACCGGCATGGGGGCAATACCCCGTACGATGGTTCGATGCGCCGGTTGCACCCCTGGATCGTTGGCGCGGCTCTCGCGCTCGCCGCATGCGGCGGTGCGCAAGCCGCCGACCCGCCCGCGCCCAACCGGCCGGTTCTGACCACGCTCCCGCCGGTCACAGCTCCGCTCGACCACGGAACGACGGCAGTTCAGGCGACGCCGACGACGGTGGCGGCCACAGCCCGCAGCCCCATCGTTCTCGGTTTCGCCGGCGATGTGTCGTTCACCCACGGGCTCGATGCGCAGAACCCGTTCGGCGAGGTGTCTGAGCTGCTCGCCGCACCCGACTACACGGCCGTCAACCTCGAGACAACCGTTGCCGAGCCCGACGTGGGGTCGCCGCTGGACAAGACATACGTCTTCAAGTCTCCTCCCGCCTCGGTGCAGCTGCTCGCAGATGCCGGCGTCGACGCCGTGTCGCTCGCCAACAACCACACGCTCGACTACCGCCGCGAGGGTCTGCTGCGCACGATCGAGCTCCTCGACGGTGGTGGGATCACCAACTTCGGGGCAGGTGAGGACGCCGCCGCTGCCTACCGCCACCGGCTCGTCGATGTTGGAGACTGGAAGGTCGGATTCGTCGGCTTCACTCACGTCGAGTGCGGCTGGGTGGCCGACGACACGACGCGGTGGCCCGAGGCCGCATGGGCGTGCCCTGGCTTCGAGGACCGCACCATCGCCGCCGTCGCCGCGGCCGACGACGTTGCCGACCTCGTGGTGGTGATGGTGCATTGGGGGATTCAGCTCGACTCCTGCCCGCAGCCCTATCAGCGCGACCTCGCCGCTGCGTGGGTGGCGGCGGGGGCCGACCTCGTGGTGGGCAGCCACCCCCACGTGCTCCAGGGTGTCGAGAGGATCGGCGATGCGTGGGTCGTCTACTCGACGGGGAACTTCGCCTTTCCGTCGGCGCGCGGCCCAAGCGCACGTAGTGCGTTCTTCACGTTCGAGGTCGGAGGCGACGAGAGCGGAGAGCTCACGGTCACGCCGATTGCCATCTCGGCCGGAAGGCCGCAGCCGATGGAGGGCGACGCAGCCCGCGACCTGCTCTCCGACCTCAGCCGCTGGTCTTCTGGGTGGTCGTTTGATGCATCGGGTGAGCCGTCGCCACGTCGCGAGCCAGGTGCGTGCGGCTGATCGGGGACGAATGTGATGCGGCGGGCTCAATTCTCCTTGCGAGACGACAGAGAATGGCCGACGGGGGGTCATATCAGTGAAGGTGCGGTTCTCAAGAGCCAAAGCCTGCAAGGATGGGGGCAGCCATCCACCGAGGGCGACTGCTCCGGACACTCAACGAGAGGAGCACCCACATGAAACCTGAAACGATCATCGCAGAGATCGACGCCTGGCTCACCGAGCATGCGTGGAAGCTCGACGAGAGCAACATCGACTTCGCACTCGACGTCCGCCGCATGGTGGTCGAGCTCGAAGACTCCCCCGTGCCGATGGTGGTCGGCGCCGGCTGACCGGCGGCGACTACCAACTTGCTGGGACGTCCTGTGCCGGAACGGTCGACCAGACCAAGAAACCGAACACCACGTGATGCGACGCTCCCGGCACCTGATCTTCGCCAACTGACCCCGCGGCGGTAGGTTCATCGTCGGTCGGTACGATGCCCGCCATGACCGCAGAGACGCTCCCCTCGCAGCGCACCCAGGCCGCAATCGCCGACGCCTGGCTGGCACAACGCCTCGACACCGTGATCCCGATGCTCATGGCGCGTCACGAGATCGACTCATGGGTCCTCGTGGCTCGCGAGTACAACGAGGACCCCGTTGTGCAGACCATGCTGCCGGCAACCTGGATCTCGGCCAGGCGGCGCACGATCCTGGTCTTCACGAAAGGCGGCACGGAACGGACCGCGGTGTCGCGCTATGCGGTAGGCGACCATTTCCCGTCTGCATGGGATCCGGCCATCGAGCCGGACCAATGGACTGCGCTCGGCGCGCTGCTCGAAGATGCGGATCCCGCCGTCATCGCGTTGAACATCTCCCCCACTTTTGCGCTCGCCGACGGGCTGAGCGCCTCAGAGCACGCAGCGCTCCTGGCCGCGCTGCCCATCAGGCTGCAGTCGCGCATCGTGCCGGGCGAACCCTTGGCGATCGGGTGGCTCGAGACTCGGATCAGCGCTGAGGTCGACGCACTCGCCGAAGCGTGCCGTATCGCCCACGGGATCCTGCGGCGCGGTCTCTCAGCCGAAGCGATCACCCCGGGCGCGACAACAACGAATGATCTGGAGTGGTGGCTGCGTGAAGCGGTGCACCAACAGGGACTGGGCACGTGGTTCCACCCTGCCGCCTCAGTCCAGCGTGCTGGTGCGGTCCATGCCGGCAGCTTCGCCGCGCACCCGGGCGACGACGCGATCCGGCCCGGCGACCTGGTCCACGTCGACTTCGGGATCGTCCACCTCGGGCTGCACACCGACCAGCAGCAGCATGCCTACGTGCTGCGGACCGGTGAGTCTGCTCCGCCGCCTGGTTTGAACGTCGGTATCAGCGCAGCCAATCGGGCGCAAGATCTGCTCATGGCGGAGATGGCGGTCGGGCGCACGGGCAACGAGGTGCTCGCTGCGACCAGAGCGGCGTGCAGGAACGACGGTCTCGACGCAACGATCTACACCCATGCGCTCGGCCTGCACGGTCACGCTGCGGGGCCGACAATCGGGCTGTGGGACCACCAGAGCGGCGTTCCGGGCCCAGGCGACTACCCGATCTATCCAGACACCGCCTACTCGATCGAGCTTTCGGTAGCGGCTCCCGTCGCCGAGTGGGATGGCCAGGTCGTGAGGTTCATGCTGGAGGAGGACGCCTTCCACGACGGCAGCGCCATCCGCTTCCTGGATGGCAGACAGACCGAGCCCTGGATCATCGGCTGACCCGGCTTGGTCCTCTGTCTGTCAGTCGGCCCATACAGGCAGCTCTTGCTGGAGCTCGGTGATGTAAACCACGATGGCCGCAACGATCTCGGGATACTCGTGGCTGGCCCATTCATACCATTGGTTGTAGGCGAGCCGCTGATTGATGTCTTCGGTGAGAAAGCCTGAATCGGCGTCCCAGAAGCCGGGGTCGACGCCCTGCGCCGTGCTCGTGCCGAGGAAGTCGTCGACCGAGGTGCCGAGGCCTACATGGGCGTCGACGAGCGCCAGCATGAGGAGTTCCTCCATCTCGCCGCTCAGCACGTCACGGAACTCGTCGGCACCGACCCTGGCGGCGCCCTCGTAGCTCGAGTCGAATTGGGCGAGTCCTCGATCGATCAGCTCGGTGTAGGCGGTGTTGACGGCGTTCTTGATGAGGTCTTTCTTGATGCCGTCGGCGAGACCGTCGACGAGCGCGCCGCCGGGGCCGGGGATGATGCCGATGATGGTGTCCGCCATACCGACGATGGCGGCGAACGCCTCGTCGCGGTCCGTGGCGTGCTTGATGTCTGCTGCGTTGATCGCAGTGATGAGCAGACCGGTCATCGAGCCCATGTCGTCGGCGAGCGCAAGGCTGCGGTTGAACAGTTCGTTGGATGCCACCAGCTCGAGCTCGGCGGCCCGCAGCGAGAAGTACGCCGTGAGGCCCTCGAGCAACGCGGTCCTGGCCTCTTCGTTTCGCATCGTGTTGGCGAGCGCAGCGCTCAGCAACGCATCATCGACCTCGAGGACGTCACCGGTCGCGGGATGCACGAAACCGGCAACCTCATCGTTGGGCGAGCCGTCTGTCACGGCGATCAGGGAAGGCATGAACAAGGCGATTTCCTCGGCGAACGCGGGCTCCAGCGCCATCGGAACGCCGTCGTGAGCTTGCACGTGCAGCAAGACGGCGAGAACGTAGCCCTCAGCGGTCGGGGCGAGGCTGCGATCGAGCGCATGACCGATGAGCAGCTGGGCCAGAGCGTCGTTGTCCACCGTCCTCCCGGCGCCTTCGCGGAGCAGCACCGCATCGATGAGCTCGATGAACTGGTCGTCGCCGAGACGGGGCAGCTCGGCGGCAACGACGTCGAGCACCCACTCGTCGAATCGAGCGAAGGGCTCGTTCCACCTGCGGTAGAGCAACGGAGAGGTGACGAGCGCCACGCGCGCCTCAGCGTCACCGGCGATCAGCTCGGCGAGCCGCACCATGGCGTCTGGGTAGTACCAGCCGCCCGCATACGACACGTACGGCACGAAGCCCTGCGAGGCCATCTTGGCGGCGAGCATCCCCAGGAAGCTGCCCGTGAAGTCGCCCCGAGCTGCGACGGTGAACAGCATCTCCCATGGGGCACGCTCGAACAGTGGAAGCCGGAACCCGTCGGGGAGATCGTCCCAGGCACGCTCGAGGGACACGGCGAAGGCATCGTCGAACTCCCACCCAGGACCGAACATCGGGTCGTAGTACCCAAACGCCAGGATGTCGTACACGCCTTTGGCGCCGAGGTCCTCGAAGAAGGCCGCCAGGCCAACGGGGCCGAGGGACTGCAGCGCAGTGATCAGGTCCTCTGGCGCCAGCAGGACCTCGCTCGGTTCACGGAACCTCGCCGCCAACGCCTCACCGAGCGCAACCTGCTCGCGCCGAACACGCTCCGCAGTCATTCGAGCCTGGACCTCGGCGTACCAGTTGGAGAATTCCAGCTCGGCCGAGCCGAGCGCCCACGATCTGGCCATTCCCAGCCCCGACCCGGCGCCGCCTGCGGCCGCCGACCCGAGCAGGGCGATCACCTCGTACTGATCCAGCAGTTCGGCGCGCTCGGCCAGGCTCGTTGCCCACGCCCGTGCCCATCCGGCTGCACCCGCAGCGCCGCCCGCAGCGCCGGTCGCGGCATACCAGTACCCGAACTGCCGGCACAGCTCGGCGCCAACGGACCCCCGCAACTCGGCCTCGCCCGCCATATCCTCGAGGGCGCTCGCCAGGCTCTGCATCAACTCGGGTGTGGCCGAGTTCGTCGACATCGTTCCCCTCCACCGGTCGCAGTCGTGCTGAGTCATACGCTAGCACATCGACACGTAGCAACATGCATTCTCCATATCTTTATATAACGTCATATGGTCAGTGGAGATCATGTCCAGGCCATGTCGCTACGCGTGGCCGAATACACCGCCGGTGACTCTGCGACCTCCACGAGACCACTGACCACATCCCCGTCCAGCTCCAGCGCACCGAGGTTGGACAGGAGCTGCGCTTCGGTCGCCGCCCCGCTCAGCACCACGGTGACCCACGGCTGGGCGAGGGCCGCCGCGATAGCCACCGCGTCAGGGGAAGCCTCCAGACGTTCCAGCGGTGGCGGCAGTTTCTGGTTGCGGTCTGTCAGCCGGCCGTTGGCTACGGCTTCTTTCACGATCACCGCCAGCCCGGCGCTGACCGCCTCAGAGAGGGCCGGGCCCGCGGATGGCTCGAGCAGGTTCCACGTCGCTTGCACGGTCGAGAACAGCGGCGCACCGTCGATTCTCACCTCGATAGCCCGGCGCACGGTTGCCGCCTGGTTGGGTCCCGAGGTCGACAGACCCACCGCTACGCCGGACTCCTTCATGGCGCCGAGCGCCTGCAGAACGGCCGCGTCGTCGAGCACCCCCGTCTCGAGCGTCGCCGAATGGATCTGGTAGAGACCAAGATGCGCTCCGAGCAGACGCCGGGACTCCGGTGCCTGCCGCTCCAGCATGGCTAGGGAATGGTCCTTCACCTCGTGCACCGGCGCATCCACTTGCCATCCGGCCGTGTACTCGTAGCCCCACTTCGAGCCCACGCCCACGCCGCCTGCCGGCACGCCGGTGCGGCGCAGCCAGTGCCCGAGGAACTCCTCCCCCAAACCGTACGATCGGGCGACATCGAAGTAGCGGATGCCCGCCCGGTAGGCGGCGTCGAGCACGTCTTCGGCATGGCCGCGAAGCATCTGGGGAGTTCGCCTGTCGTACAGGTCGTCGCCGTGGCCGAGGTTGAGGTACCCCGGCCTTCCCAACGCAGCGAGACCGAGGCCTATGGGCGATACGGACAGGCCGGTCGAGCCGAGTGGGCGAAGCTCCATGGGTCCATGATGGCCAGCCGTGCCGGAGCCGCCAAGCGAGTGCTAGACACGGGGTATGTCCGCCACCCTTGCTCATCTCGTCGCAGCATCCGCTGCCGTGGCAGCCACGCGCTCCCGCCTCGAGAAGGCGCGGATCGTGGCGGCGCTCCTCGGCGACGTTTCGCCCGACGAGCTCGCGCTCGCCATCTCGTTCCTCTCGGGCAAGCCGCGCCAGGACACCCTGGGGATGGGATGGGCCACCGTAGGCCGCGCCGAGAGCCCGCCGGCCGAGACACCGAGCCTTGGAGTCGGCGAGGTCGACGCCGTGCTCGAGCAGATCGCAGCAGAGTCGGGACCAGGGTCGACGGAGCGGCGCAACAGGCTCCTCCATGGTCTGTTGGCTGCGGCTACGGCCCCTGAGCAGGATTTCCTGCGCAGGCTCCTGTTGCGAGAGCTGCGCCAAGGGGCCACCGAGGGCCTCATGATCGATGCCATCGCCAGGGCAGCGAACGTGCCAGCCGCCGCCGTCAGACGAGCGGCGATGGTGAGTGGGAGCCTCGCCGACGCCGGCGTCGCCGCTCTGAATGGAGGTGCGTCGGCACTCGCCGGCATACATCTGGAGGTGCTGCGTCCCCTCCAACCCATGCTGGCCTCGACTGCCGAGGATCTGGTGACGGCACTCGCATCGTCCGCACCGGCTGCGGTCGAAGCCAAGCTGGACGGTGCCCGCATCCAGGCCCATCGCAGCGGCGACCGGATCGCCATCTTCACGCGGAACCTCAACGAGGTCACGGATCGGATACCTGAGGTGGTGGAGCGCATCGCCGCCATACCCGGCGGTGACCTGATTCTCGACGGCGAGGTCATCGCCCTGCGGCCCGGCGGGCGGCCGTACCCCTTCCAAGTCACCATGTCACGATTCGGGACCCGCACCGGGTCCTCAGCCGATGCAGGTGGCGTGCCGGTGACCCCGTTCTTCTTCGACATTCTTCATCGGGACGGCGTCGACTTGCTCGACGCACCTGCCGCAGACCGGTTCAACGCGCTTGCCGGGCTTCCGTCTGAGCTGGTCGTCCCGCGGATCATCACTGACAACGCTGAGGAAGCCGAAGCGTTCATGGCAGCCACCCTCGCCTCCGGCCATGAGGGCGTGATGGTGAAGGCACTCGACGCACCCTATGCGGCGGGGCGGCGGGGCGCTGCATGGCTGAAGGTGAAGCCGGCCCACACCCTCGACCTCGTCGTGCTCGCCGTCGAGTGGGGCTCAGGGCGCAGGAAGGGCCTGCTTTCGAACCTCCACCTCGGTGCCCGCGACCAGAGCGGCGGCTACGTGATGCTCGGCAAGACCTTCAAGGGAATGACAGACGAGATGCTGGCGTGGCAGACCGAGCGTTTCCTCGAATTGGAGACGCACCGCAAAGGTCACGTGGTGCACGTGCGGCCCGAGCAGGTGGTGGAGATCGCCTTCGACGGCGTTCAACAGAGCTCTCGCTACCCCGGCGGCATGGCGCTGCGCTTTGCCCGCGTGAAGGGCTACCGGCCTGACAAAGCCGCAGCCGAGGCCGACACGATCGACACGGTGCGCGCGATCTTCGACCGCAGCCGGTGAAGGCATCTCACCAACCCAGGCGATCTGCGATGCGGAGGGCTTCGTCGGCCCAGTCGACGAGGAGCGCGAACGCGGCACCGCGAGCCGTGTAGAGCGCTCTCGCGTCGACATGACGGAAATAGGCGCTGTGTGTGGCGTCTCGTGCCTGAGCAACCGTTGCCGGCAAGAGCCAGGTGTACTTGACGGCGGTAGCCATCACGCCGAGACGTACGAGTTGCTCGTCACCCGCCCAGCCAGCCTCACGCAAACCTGCGACGTACTCGGTGATGCACGTCTCGGCGAGCTCGTCGAGGCGCTCGGCAGGCCAGAAGAGATCGAACACGCTGTCGGGAATGAGGTTGCCAACATCCTCGCCGACGGCGCCATCACCGCAGAACGCCCAATCCACCAGCACCACCTCTCCAGAGGGTCGCCGCAACGCGTTGACGGGCCACACGTCGAGATGACTCGTCACCCGGGGCACGCGCTCCGCGATCCCAAGCAAACGCTCCCTCGCCCCCGCCAGCCGGGCCCAACCGGCCTCGAGCCCCGGCGGCCACAGATCGCGCACGAGCGGCGCCTCCCACGCTTGGGCCTCGATAGAGGGGACGGGTTTGCTCCCCGAATACTGACGCAGAAAGCCTCGAGAGCACCACGGTTCGTCCAGCGGGGCTCGCGCCTGCCACCGGCCCAATCCCCTCGCCAACGCAGCCTGGTCCACGAGGTCGAAGTCGGGTCCGGCAGTGCCCTCGACCCACTCGATCATGAGCGTGAAGCCGGCATCGTCGGCAGCCACTTCTGCGGCAGCGATGGCAAGCCCGGAACCGATGAGCGAAGCGCGGAGGCTGTCGCTGCGGTAGACGTGCGCCTCACGCTCCCACCAATTCCAATGCCCCGGTTCGTGGGACGCACGCCACCGCTCGGGTGCGCCCGTCTTCTGGTTCCCGATGCGCTTGCGCACCCTCCGCGAACCGTCCACCAGCGTGACCACATCGATCGACTGGGTGACTGCGTTCAGCGGGTTGTGGGGCAGACCCTTCGCAGCAACCACCTCGAGCGTCACACGATCACGCGAATGAGCACGAGAAGGGCGGCCAGCACGGCGACACCGAAACCCGCCACAACCGCAAGCGCGGTGAGGCCGAGCATGGTGGGGTTCATCGAGGCCGCCGCCGGGGCAGCCGAGCCCGTGATCTCGCCGAAGGCGCCTACGATCCGCCGCAGTCCCAAGAGGCCGGCGGCCAACCGGCCAACGCCGCGCCTCGTAACCACGGCCTTCTGCACCGACGCCGCAAGTTCGGTGACCGCCTGAATGGCCTCGTTTGCGGCGGAAGCAACCTGCGCCCGCCAGGCGGCCACGACCGCAGCGGTGCGTCGCGTGCTCAGCGAGAAGGCGTACACGAAGCCGGCAGGGGCCAAGATCGCCAGGGCAAGGACCCACCATGCAGGTCCCGATCGCCCAAACCCTGCGGGAGCCGGGAGCAGGAGCACTCCCACGGCGATTGCGCCCGCCGCACCCATCGAGACCGCCGACCGGCGGGCGAGGCGCTCTACCGCCGTAACGATGGCAACGAGGCGACCAACGAGTGCGTCGAGGGGTGAAGTCACGTGGCAATGGTGGCATGCCGGGGCCGCTGCTGCGCTGTAGCCTCGGCGCAGACAGCTCGGGAGGAGCCATGACCGGCACGTTCGATGCTGCGATGCTGATCCTGCGAGTCGGCGTTGGGCTCGTCATCCTGGCCCACGGGGTGAACCATGCCCGGGGTAGGGCACGCACGACGAAGTGGTTCGGCAGCATCGGTTTCCGCAGTCCAGGCCTGCAATGGTTCTTCTCGACGACAACGGAGCTGGCCGTTGGGGTCCTGCTGGTCCTCGGCCTGCTCACCACGCCGGCGGCTGCGGGATTGATTGCCGTCATGTTCGTCGCGTTCTGGACCGTGCACCGCCACAACGGGTTCTTCATCTTCCGTCCCGGGGAGGGATGGGAGTACGTTGCGACTCTGGCTCTCGCAGGGCTGGCGCTGGCGATGGCCGGTCCCGGCCAGATCTCAATCGACGGCACGGTCGAGATCAGCGGCGTGAGCATCGCCCACTACCTCGATGGCTGGGCCGGGGTCGTCATCGTTGCCGGGGCGCTCGCGATCGCTGCGGTCCAGATAGCCGTCTTCTTCCACCCCGGCGACGACGAGTCGGCAGGCTGACGAGCCGACGTCAGGGCACGGTCGTCGTCGTCGTGTCCGCCGGAGGGGCAGTCGTGGTGGTCGGCGCCGGTGGCGGAGGCGCCTGGATGACGAGTACTTCACCCGCGAGGATGCTGACCCCCGACCGCTCCACGAGCTTGTCCGATACCGGAATCCCGGCCTCGAGGACGCCCCGTATCCGGATGCTCACCTCATCGGCCTCATCGCCTGCACCGATCATCAGCGTCTCGGAATAGGGCAGGCCCAGCGAGAAGCCGTTGATCTCCATGCCGAGATCACCATTCACCAGAAAGACCCGCCCGTTGATGTCGTCCACGGTGGCTGCCGCTTGTCCGTAGAGGGCCGTGTCTGCCCGGCTGGACAATGCGACGTTCGTGGCGAGCACAGCAGGCACTTGCGGCGGCACGCCGTTGTTGTCCGCGTTGAAGCTCGACTCCACCAGAAACAACGCTTGGCGAGATACATCGCTGGTGTCGCCTGATCCGCTCGCTGCTGAGAAGCTGTTTCCGTCGTCGATCCCGCTCACCATCGAGACGTTCGACAGAGTCAAGGCAACCGGTGACGGCCAAACGAGGTGGATGCCCACGGCGGCTTGCTCGATCCGAATGTCCTGGATCTGGCCCCAGGGGCCGAGGCCAGGCTCGTTCGTGAAGAAGGTTTCCGTGAGCGGGTCGATGATGGGGTAGTCGAAAGAGGCGCCAACCCGCACCGCCGTGTTGCCGCCGCGAAACGCGATGTTGTCGAGCACGAAGGCGTCGGCGCGGCCGAAATGGAATCCGACGTTGTCCACCTGCGACGCAATGGCCCCGAACACCCAGGTCCACTCATCGGCGCCGGTGCCGGTGCCAGGCACGAACGGTCCGACCGTGGGAGCGAAGGAGATGTTGGTGAATGCGTTGACGGCGTCGGACTCCTCGACCGTGAAGCCGGTGCGGTAGCCGTAGAGGCTCACCGAGTCGACGCGGAGCGGGCCACCCTCCTTCATGTAGAGGAAGTCCCAATAGCGATCGGCGACGATGTCCTGGATCGTCACCTGGTCACCCGACTCGATGTAGAAGGTGGGCCCAGTCGGCACCACGTGCTCCTCGATGAAGAACGAACGAACCGCGTCGAAGCTCAAGTACTGGTACGCACCATTGCCATCGACGAGCTCGGAGTCCGACGGCAACGGCTGCTGGTCGTAGGTGATCCACAAGCCTCGCACCGTCGTCCCGGGGCCGAGCCGGAAGAGCGGCGAGTCGGCAGGACTGGGCCTGGCGAGGATCTTGGCGCCGGTGATCGGGGTGTCCGGCCACGGGTAGGGCCCTTCGACGGCGAGACCTGTGCCCGCAGCAGATCCGACGATCGCGACGCCGGGGGGAACACTGATGGTGCCGTTGATGACGTACGCGCTCCGTCCGCCGACAGAAGGCACCAGGACCACGCCGCCTGCTTCCGCCGCCGCATCGACCGCAGACTGGAACGCAGCGGTGTTGTCGTTCTTGGAGTCGGGGACTGCACCGAAGTCGGTGACCGCGAAGGTTCCCGGCTGGCCAGCGGGGACGACCGTGGGGGCAGGCGTAGGCGCCGTGATCGTGGTCTCGGCGGTGCTGGTCGGAGATTCCGTAGAGGTTGTGGAACCGACAGCAGCGAGTGTCGTCGTCGTGTCGCCCGGCGAGCGGCTGGCGGCCCCCAACGCCCAGAACACGACGACGATGGCCACCATCCCGAGGCCGAGTGAGGCCTGCTTCCACCGCGTCATCACAGCGACTCTAGGAGGCTGGCGGCCCTCTCACGCCTCAGATCGAGCGCAGAGAGCGCAGGAGTTCCGGCTGGGCGCCGTCCTCTCCCAGGATGTCGCCGAGCGTCGCCAGCAGGCGATCGGCCTCGGCGGAACCGAACACGAGCGGCGGCTTGATCTTGAGGACGTTGTGGCGGAGCCCGTCGACGGACAGCAGCACACCCATTTCGCGGGCCCGCTCTGCGACGTACGACGCCTGGGTCGCCGCAGGCTCCTTCGTGTCCCGGTCGGTCACCACTTCGATACCGATGAACATCCCGACACCGCGCACGTCGCCGATCAGGGGGTATGCGGCGGCGAGGTCCGCGAGGCCGTCGAGGAGCAGAGCCCCCGTCGCCGCTGCTCGCCCCGGCAACCCCTCTGCCTCCAGCACGTCGAGGACGGCGTTCCCGACCGCACACGACACCGGGTTGCCACCGAAGGTGTTGAAATACTCCATACCGTTGGCGAAGGCGTCGGCAAGGGCCCGGGTCGTGACGACCGCAGCCATTGGGTGGCCGTTCCCCAGTGGCTTCCCGAGGGTGACGATGTCGGGCACGATGCCATCGCGCTCGAACGCCCACCAATGGGTCCCGACCCTGCCGAGTCCCACCTGCACCTCGTCGGCGATCACGAGCGTCCCCACCTCCCGTGCCTCCTCCGCGGCCAGCCGGAGCCAGCCGGCGGGAGGCACGATCTGGCCGGCAACGCCGGGGATGGGCTCGACGAGGAAGGCGGCGGCGCCTCCGCCCGCTGCATTCAGCGCATGCCGCACCGCCACGGCATGGGCCGATGCGTCGCCGCCGGCAGCCGACCGGTAGGGGTCCGGCAGCGGCACCACGTGAACGTACTCCTGGCGACCTTCTCCCCCCGGGCCGTCGTGCTTGTAGGGGCTGGCGGCGATCAGCTCGCCGGTATGGCCGTGGTAGGCCCCCTCGAGCACGACGAGATCCTGTCGGCCGGTGGCGGTGCGGGCGATGCGCAACGCGAGGTCGTTCGCCTCGCTCCCACTACAGACGAGGAACACCGTGTCGAGCGGTGCAGGGAACAACTCGGCCAGCCGCTCGATGTAGCGAATTCGCTCTGGGTGGGGGTATCGGGAGTTGGTGTTCAGCAGGCCTGCCTGGCGGGTGAGCGCCGCGACAACGTGCGGATGCTCGTGTCCAACATGGGCGACGTTGTTCACGCAGTCGAGGTGTGCCCTTCCCCAGCCGTCATACAGCCAGGCACCGTGCCCACGTACGGCGATCAACGGCTTCAGGTACGACGTGCTGAGGCTCGGCGGCATCAGGTCCCGGCGTCGCTGCAGGACGCGCTCCTCGTCGGGAGGCTCTGCTTCCACCACCCGGTGCGGCAGACGGAGGGCGAGCGCAGGTGACGGGCACAGCCCTGCCCATGCGGCCCACTGCCCCGGCTCGGCAACGCCGGGCCACGGGCCGTCGAGGTCGAGCAGATCGGTCATCACCTGGAAGTGCAGGTGGGGGGGCCAGCCGCCATTCTCCGCCGGCTCGCCGACGGCGCCGATGACGTCACCGCCCGCAACCCTCTGCCCGGGCGCGATGCCGGCCACCGATGCACGGCTCAGGTGGCCCGAGAGCGTGTAGAAAGCGGGTGCCCCTGCCGGCTCGTGGCGGAGAGTGACAACCGGGCCGAACCCGCCCTCGACGGCATCGTCGTCGACACGCTCGACGACGCCGTCCCAGAGAGCGAGCACGGGGGTGCCGGGAGGACATGAGAGGTCGACCCCGAGGTGCACGGTGCGCCACCCCGGACCGTGGTTTGTCGGCACCGCATACTCCGGCCCTGCGTAGACGAGACGCGGCTCGCCAAAGCGTCCGATGCCCACGGTGGCCCCGGCTTCTCCCATCAGACGGAAGGTCGTCTCCGTCTGCACCGCGATCGGTGGGGCAACGTCGGGGTGGGCCGCGAGCGGCGACATGACACCCCAATCGATTGCGCACACATCGGCAGCCGTCATGGACACGGCGAGCACCGGGTGGAGCTCGTCCTGGTGGCCGGCGAGCCATGCCTCCACCAGCGGCCGCCGGGGGCAGGGGTCGAGGCCGCAGGCGGCGCGCACCCGGCACAGAGCCAGGTACCACGGCGTCGCCGCCAGTCGGGTGAGAGTCTCCCAGGCGTCTGCCTCACTGATGGCGAGGTAGCCATTGCCCGGCTCGGCCGCCGTTTGGTGGGCGGCAGTCACGACGCTGATGCCGAGGCGGATGACCACGAGCGGCAGCATCGCCTCGAGCTCCGCATCGCTGAGTGGGCGCACCGCATGGGCGCCGGCGACGACGGTGGCGATGGCTTCGACCGGGTCGGGGAATCCGAAAGCGGCATACGCTGCCGCCACCGCCACCTCGGCGGCCCGCACCGAGACGTGGAGGTCGCCGAAGTCGATGATGCCGATCGGGTCGTCGGCGATGACGTTGTGGTCGTTGAGGTCGCCGTGCACGACACCGACGTCCAGCCGTCTCCACAGAGGTTCCAGCGCCTCTGCCGCACGGCGCACCATCGTCGCCAGCAATGTGCGCCTTCCCGCGGCGGCAATGCCGGACAGCGCTGCCTCGATGGTGGCGCTGCCGGACCGCACGTCCCAGGCGAAGTCGTCCGGCACATCGTTGGTGGGGAATGTCGCGAGACGCTCGCTCAGCTGGGCAGCGGCGGCACCCACTTCGCGGAGGGTCGCATCCGGCTTCGGGCGGAGTGCTCCGAGCGGTCGGCCTGGGATGAACTCGACCATGCGGACGAGGTGGGCAACTCCATCGTGAACGACCTCGCCGTGGGGCCGACCGTCGGCCGTCGCGATCGGACGGGGCGTCACCACCCCGGGAGTCGCTCTCACGTGGCGCAACACCGCATCCTGCAGGTCCATCGCCGCGACCGATGCGTCTGCGTTGGCGATTTTGAGCACGAGACGCCGGGTGCCTGCGGTCACGAGGAAGTTGCGATCCCTCTCCGACGGCAGCTCAGCGATCTCACCGGCCACTCCAAAGACATCTCGGGCGATTGCACCTGCAGCGTCGGCACTCATGGCCGGCCGCGAGACGTCGCGGAACTCTGCGCGGAGGTCAGGCAACCGGCAGCCCGAGGCTACGTCCGATGAGCAGACGCTGGATTTCCGAGGTCCCCTCGCCGATCTCGAGGATCTTGGCATCCCGGTAGAAGCGGGCAACCGGCGTGTCCTCGATGAACCCGTAGCCGCCATGGATCTGGGTGGCGATCCGGGTGGCCGTGACTGCAGATTCGGTGGCATGCAGCTTCGCCATCGCTGCGGCCTGCTTGATGGGACGCCCGGCATCCTTGAGGGCTGCCGCCTTGTACGTCAGGAGGCGGGCGGCTTCAACCATGACGGCGACGTCGGCGATCTGGAAGGCAACGCCCTGGTTGCGGCCTATCGGGTGGCCAAACGCATGGCGCTCCTTGGCGTAGTCGATGCTGGCTTCCAGACACGCCTGGGCGAGGCCGACCGCAAGCGCCGCTATGGCGATCCTGCCGTCGTCGAGTGTCGCCAGGAACTGATGAAAGCCTCGGCCCCGCTCCCCGAGGAGGTTTGCGGCGGGCACCCTGCAGTCCTCGAGAACGAGACCGTGGGTGTCTGACGCGTGCCAGCCGAGCTTGCGGTACGGCGGCTCGACGGTGAGGCCGGACGTTCCCGACGGCACGAGAATCGCGCTGATCTCGTCCGGCCCGGTCTTGGCGGACACCGTGATGACGGACGTGATGGCGGTCCCGGAATTGGTGATGAACGCCTTCGTCCCGTTGATCACCCATTCGTCGCCGTCGAGCTCCGCCTTCGTCCGGGTGGCGCCGGCGTCCGACCCCGCCTCAGGCTCGGTGAGGCCGAAGGCAGCAAGGGTGCGCCCCGCCAGCAAGTCGGGCAACCAACGCGCCTTCTGCTCATCCGTCCCGAACGTTGCGATGGGGTTGATCCCGAGCCCGACCGCAGCCTCGAGGGTGATCCCCATCGATTGATCGACTCGGCCCACCTCCTCGATCGCTACACAGAGGCTGGTGAAATCGCCGCCGCTTCCGCCGATCTGCTCGGGAAACGGCAGACCGAAAAGACCGAGCTCTCCCATCTTGTGCACGACGTCGAGCGGCAGATGGTGCTCTCGATCCCATCGAGCAGCGTGGGGTGCGATCTCGGCTTCCGCGAACTCCCGCACCACCTTGCGGAACACCTCGTGCTCCTGAGAAAGCTCGAAGTTCACCCCGTCCTCCTGGTCGACGCTGCCGTGTCCGATTCTACGCCGACCCTATCAACCAGCCGGAGTGGAGCGGTGAAGAAGAACGTCGCAGGCAGGAGCGCCGCCACTGCACGCATCGCACGCGGGCCCGAGCACACCGTTCCGTTGCGGTCGTGGAGAACGAGGCCGCCGGGTGCATCCGCATCCTCCGCGACCCGAAAGCGGCCGGTCCAGTCGAGCGCCCGCACCAGTGTGCGCCACCGCCGCCGCGCCGCGCCACCGCCGCCGACGACGACCAGGCGGTCGGGGCCGTGTGGCGCCACCCACATCGTCAGCGCCGCCAAGGCCGCCCAGCTGAACACCTGCACCTCGGCGGTCAGGGCAATCGCCACGTGGAACGCAACGGCGATCCAGATCGCGGTGGTGCGCAGCCGCGGCACGAGGAGACCCAGACCGATGAAGATCTCCGTCAGCACCACCACCTTGGCGAACACGGCGTGGAACTGGGGCGTTGACGCAATATCGACGATGGCCTGCGGGACTCCCGATGCAACAGTCGCTGCCGCCTGGCGCTCGACGCGTAGCCGGGTGACGACCCCGCCGAACCAATCGGGGTCGAGCAGCTTGCTCACCCCCGATGCGAGATACACGGCGGCTACCTGGAACCGGAGCAGCATCAAAGGCCATCGCGGGCCGTGCGGTGAACGCAGCCGCCCACGCCTGCGCGCCCGCCACGCATCGAGCGAAATCGCATTGCCGGCCGGGACCAGGGCGAGGCCGACGAGCAGCACGCTCAGGAAGGCTGCGTTGTGGTGGTAGTTGGTGCGGCTGAGGAACAGGTTGTAGACGACGAACATCGCGGTGTAGGCCGTTGCCACCCGTGTGAACAAGCCGGCGGACATCAGCACGGCCCCTGCGACGGCAAGCACGAGCGCAACGAGGTATGCCGGCTCGGGGAGCTGGGGATACCACCTGCCATATGGCACCGTGAACCCCGAGGCGTACGTCACTCCTGATGCTGCATCGCCGAGATAGGGGGCCAAGTGCAGCAACACGAGGGGGCCGGCAGCGATGCGCAACGGAACCAGGGCTCGGTAGTCGACCACCTCGTCGATCGCACCCCACACACGCCCAAGTGCATCGCGGGCGGCGTCCCCCATCCTGCGCCGCCCCGCTGCCGCCTCTGCCACGGCGTGCGTCACCCTGCGATGTCCCGCACCGGCGACCGCAATCGGACGGTCGTCGGCGGATCGTCGTTGTGGCGATACGTCACGACGGCTTCCAACCAGGCCGTCTCGCCGTCACCGGGCGTATTGGCCGCAACCCAATCGAGGGCGTGCTGGAGCGTGTCGAGGGTGGCTGCCGCACCGTAGCCGGCGTCCTGTTCTGCAAAGGGAGCGCCGAAGCCACGTTCGTCGACGAGGTCGCCCCAGCGATATCCGCCCGGCCACGGTTCGCGCACGTCGACCCGCTCTCCTGCGGACGTGACGCGGACGATGGTTGCCTGCCACGTGCTCGCCTCCGGAAACATCTGCCACGCCAACACGGGCGACGTCCCTCGATAGCCGGCACCGATCGCAGCGAGCGAGACGACGACCCAACCGACAACGATGACCCGCCGCACACGTCGCCGCACAGCTTCGCCGATCACCATCGATCGTCTCCTCCACCGCCACGTCGCGGGATACCCCTTTCGACCAGCAGCGGGGCCACGACGTCGAGTGGCAACCCGATGACGTTCGACCTCGAACCCACGACGCCAGCCACGAACCGGGCGCCCTCTCCCTGGAGCGCATACGCCCCGGCCTTGTCGAGCGGCTCACCGCCTGCCGCATATGCAGCCGCCTCAGCATGGCTGATCGCCCGCATCGTCACGATCGACAGTGCCGTCCCAGACACTGCGTCGCCGTTGCCGCCCGCAACTGCGTAGCCCGTCACCACCTCATGGGTGCGGCCGGCCAGCGACAACAGGATCTCCGTAGCATCGTCGACCGAGACCGGCTTGCCGATCACCGCACCGTCGAGCACGACCGTGGTGTCGCACGCGAGCACGAGCGACTCGGGGCCGACGATGGGTGCCACCGCATCGGCCTTGGCTTCCGCCAGGCGCAGCACCATGGTCGCTGCGTCCTCTCCGTCGTGAGGCGTCTCGTCAACGTGTGGGGAAACGACGTCGAACTCGAAACCCGCTATCGACAAGAGGAGCCGCCGTCGCGGCGAACCGCTTGCCAGCACGAGCCTGCCGATGGGCCGGGGAGGGACGCGAACCGGATCGATCATGGCGGCACCCTACCGACACGCCGGATAGGCTGGAACCTTCGTCCCGGAGGGGTGTCGAAGGTGCGGCGGTCCCGATGATCAGGAGTATGGATGCGGTGGCGGAGGCTCGAGACAAGTGACAGGGTGCAGGATCGGCGCGGCACCGGGGCCAAGGTGGCGGGCGGGATCGGCGGTGTCGGCATCCTCGGCGTGCTCATCGCCGTGCTCTTCGGAGGGCTGGGGGGCGGCGGGGGGTTCGGCGACATCGGCGACCTCCTGAGTCAGGTCCAGCAAGGCCAGGCACCGGCGCAAGGGCCGCAAGCAGACGAGTTCCAGGGGGTGGACGAGTCCGAGGACTTCGTTCGGCGGGTGCTGGGCTCTACCGAGACGGTGTGGATCGAGGTCTTCCAGGACGCAGGCATCACCTATCAACCAGCCGACCTCGTGCTCTTCGACAGCCCAACCGCGTCGGCGTGCGGCGGTGCCCGTCCCGAAGTAGGACCGCACTACTGCCCGCTCGACCAAACCGTGTACATCGACCTCGGGTTCTTCGAGATCCTGACCACCCGCTTCGGCGCCAGCGCAGGCGACTTCGCCCAGGCCTACGTGATCGCCCACGAGATCGGCCACCACGTGCAGAACGAGCTGAACATCATGGACGAGGTCCAGCAGCTTCAGCAGTCCGATCCCGGCAACGCGAACGAGCTCTCGGTCAGACTCGAGCTCCAAGCCGACTGCCTGGCCGGCATCTGGGCCAACTCGATATGGCAACGCGACAACGTCCTCGAACCGGGCGACATCGAGGAAGCGCTGAGCGCCGCCTCGGCAGTCGGCGACGACCGCATCCAGGCGGCAACGACAGGCCGGGTGAGCCCCGAGTCGTGGACGCATGGTTCCGCCGAGCAGCGGGTGCGCTGGTTCTCGGAGGGGTACCAGACCGGCGACCCAAACGCGTGCGACACGTTCTCCGGAGGGGTGTGATTGAGTGGCAAGCATGCGCACCATGCAGGTGACCTCCCTTGGCGGCATCGAGAGCCTCGAACTCGCACACGTCCCCATCCCCGAACCCGGCCCTGGGCAGGTGCGGATCGCGGTCCGCACCGCAGGAGTGAACTTCCCCGACCTGCTGATGATCGCCGGCCAGTACCAGTTGAAGCCGGAACCGCCCTTTGCCCCTGGCTTCGAAGCGGCAGGGGAGGTGGCAGCCGTCGGCGCCGGAGTCACCGACCTCGAAGTGGGACAGCGCGTCGTGGGAACACCGTGGTTCGGTGCCTACTCGGAGCACGTCGTCGTCGATGCGACCGCCTGCGAACCCATCCCGGACGACCTGTCGTACGAAGCCGCAGCGGTCCTTCCCATCGCGTTCGGCACCGCACTCCATGCATTGCGTGATCGGGGCCGGTTGCGGTCGGGCGAGACCCTGCTGGTGACCGGGGCAACCGGCGGCACCGGATCCGCGGCGATCAAGATCGGGAAGCTGATCGGGGCGCGAGTGATCGCGGCGGTGGGCTCTGCCGCCAAGGCGCCGCTCGCCGAGGCCATGGGAGCCGACGCCGTCGTCGTCTACGGCGGCGAGGCGCGGCTGCGCGATCAGCTCGAGAAAGCGACGGGCGGCGCCGGGATCGACGTTGCCTTCGACCCTGTCGGCGGGGAGCTGACCGAGCAGCTGCTCCGGTCGGCAGCATGGGACGGGCGCATTCTCATCATTGGATTCACGGCCGGTTCCATACCCTCATTGCCCGCCAACCTCCCGCTGCTGAAGGGCGCAGCCTTGATCGGCGTGTTCTGGGGGCGGTGGCGCACCCTGCACCCTGAGGCCGCCCATGCCCAATTCGCCGAGCTCGCGCAATGGGTCGTCGATGGTCGGCTCGATCCGGGGATCTCGGCCCGCTACCCCCTCGACTCGGCACAGGAGGCGCTGCGGGCAGTTGCGGAACGGACCGTCGCCGGCAAGGTGGTCCTCACCGTTTGACGGTGCCCGCCGACCGGACAGCGCCCTAGCTGAACGCGTTGATGCCCGTGATGGCCTGCCCGAGGATCAGCGTGTGGATCTCGTTGGTGCCCTCGTAGGTGTACACCGACTCGAGATTGTTCATATGCCGAACCACGGGGTACTCCAAGGTGATCCCGTTGGCGCCGAGCACGCTGCGGGCCTCCCGCGCCACCTGCAAGGCCATCCTGACGTTGTCGAGCTTGCCAAAACTGACGTGGGTCGGGTCGAGCGTCCCCTCGTCCTTCTTCCGCCCGAGATGTACGGCCAGCAGCATTCCGCGGTTGATGCCGATCAGCATCTCGACGAGCTTGCGTTGGGTGAGCTGGAACGATGCGATCGGCACATCGAATTGGCGCCGCTCCCCCGCATACGTGAGCGCCGACTCGTAGCACGCTCGCGCGGCACCCACCGCACCAAACAGGATGCCGAACCTCGCCTCGTTCAGGCACGACAGAGGGCCCTTCAGCCCGACCACACCGGGGAGAACGGCGTCTCCGGGAAGACGAACGTCGTCGAGCACGAGCTCGGAGGTGACGGAGGCTCGGAGCGAGAGCTTCTTGTGGATGACGTTCGCCGTGAAACCAGGCGTGTCCGTCGGAACGACAAACCCGCGGATGCCGTCTTCCGTCTGCGCCCACACCACGGCGACGTCGGCGATGTTGCCGCTCGTGATCCACATCTTGGAACCGTTGAGCACCCAGTCATCACCCGTACGAACCGCCCTGGTGCGCATGCTGCCTGGATCGCTGCCCGAGTCGGCCTCCGTGAGACCGAAGCAGCCGATGGCCTCCCCGGCCGCCATGCGAGGCAGCCACTGCTGTTTCTGTTCGTCAGAACCGAACGCCCATATCGGGTACATGGCGAGCGAGCCCTGGACGGAGACGAAGCTGCGGACGCCGCTGTCGCCGTACTCGAGCTCCGTGCACGCCAGCCCGTACGACACCGAATTCGTGCCGGCACAGCCGTAACCATCGAGGTGCATACCGAGCAGCCCCATCGCCGCCATCTCTTTGGCGAGTTCCTTCGGGAACACGCCCTCCTCGAACCAATCGCCGATGTCCGGGAGCACACGGTCCGCCACGAACTGGCGCACCGTGTCTCGGATGAGTAGCTCCTCCGCCGACAGCAGCGCATCCGTCTCGAGGAAGTCGAGCGGATCGACCTTCCGGGGGCGCAACGCCTTCTCGCTCATCATCGACCTCACAGGCTGGGCACGTCTGCGCTCAGTCTGGCGGCTTGCGGATCACTCGGCCAGTCCCGAACTCGTGCCCGCCGGGAGTAGGGTCGTCACGACCATGTCGAACGCTCCAGCCCGTGTTGCCCTCGCGAGATTGCCGACTCCCCTCGAACCTCTCGAACGGCTGAGCGCGGCGTGGGGCGGGCCGACGATCTGGGTCAAGCGCGACGATCTCACCGGGTTCGGCTTGTCGGGCAACAAGGTGCGCAAGCTCGAATACCACCTCGCCGCCGCCCGAGCAGCCGGCGCAGACACGTTGCTCACCACAGGGGCCGCCCAGTCGAATCACTGTCGGGCCACGGCCCTGACCGGCGCCCGCAACGGTCTTGGCGTGGTCCTCTCACTCCGCACCCCTGACGGGCGGCCCCCGGGGCGGAGCGAGGGCAATCTGCTGCTGGACCGCCTGGCAGGAGCAGAGATTCGGTTCGTGACTCCCGAGGAGTACACACGCCGCGATGAGGTGCTGGCTGCTCTCTCCGCCGAACTGCACGCCGAGGGCCGGACGCCATGGGTCATCCCCGAGGGTGCGTCTGATGTGCTCGGCATGTGGGGGTTCGTCGCCGCGTTCGACGAGCTCGCTCTCCAGCTCGGAGACATCGGCGGCCCCCCAGCAGCGATCTGGCACGCCGCATCATCGGGTGGGACGACGGCCGGGCTCGGGTGGGCAGCAGACCGTCGGGGCATCGACGTGCCGATCGTTGGGTCGTCGGTCGGCGACACGGTGCCCGACCTGCGCCGCAGGATCGAGTCGATCTGGGCCGATGCCGTCACCACCCATGGGGGACGTTGGCCGACACCGCACATGACCCTGACCGACGCCCACGTCGGCCTCGGGTACGGACTCACCACGCACGACGAGCTGGAGACCCAAGTCGAGGCGAGCCGGCTCACCGGCCTCGTCTTCGACCCGACCTACACCGGCAAAGCCATCGTCGGTCTGCGTCGAGAGATCGATGCGGGTCGGTATTCACGCACCGATCACGTCGTCTTCTGGCATACCGGTGGCGGATTTGCCGTCTTCTCACACGACTTCGGTGACGTGCTGGACTGACCCACACGCAATGTGCCGGCCATCACCGCCGGACGGCACGCTCAGCCGAGGTAGTACATCCCCGTCATCTCTCGGGGGTGGCGGTCCAGCGCATCGGCGTCGATCGGATCCGCGTCGTCGCGCTTGACCAGATAGGGCAGCAATCCGAGCTGCATCCCGACACCGGCAACCTGATCGGGTGGAGAGGTCCCTTCGAGCATGAGCTCACGGGAGACGCGCACCACTCGCGCCCCTTTGGGGTGTGCCATGACGATTCCCTTTCGTCGACCGTTCCCCCCTGACCCTTGTGTCCAAAATACACCCTGGAGCGCTCGCGCGGGTGAGGTTTCTTGCAGGTCGTGTGCACCATCACACCGGCCCGGCTCGATGAAGGGGGAGTGTCTCCCGGTCTCATCGCCATTCGGCGCCGTCTCCAGGCGCGACAACCCTCCCGAATACCCAGCCCGGTCAAGCTGAAGCGGCCGGGCTGGGCAGAATCTCGCCCAGCCAGAGCGGCCCGGCCCCGCGCGGCGTCACAGGGACCGGCACGATCCGTTCGCCGGCCGACAGCTGCGCGGCGCCGGCGGTGAGGGTGTCCGGTTCCCCGAGGACATACCACCGGGAGATGCCCGGGAACCGGCCGGCGTCGCGGGCGGTCGCCTGCAGGGATTTGTCCCCGGGCTCGAGCCACGTGGAGACCACCAAAGCATCGCCCTCGGAGTGGATCACGGGGCTCGTGGACAGTATTCGGCGCACGGCACCGTGCCGGAGGTCGAGAAACATGTGCATGTCCTGGGCGGCGGGGTCGCGTGTGAGGATCCCACCCCACTTCGCCTTGAACCACACCGGACCCTTGCCGAGGAACGGCAGCGATCGGCCAAGTGACGCCCGGTCCCTGCCCAGCTCGACGGCCCGCTCGAGGCTCCGGACGATGAGCGCGGCGACCACACGTTTCTGGCGCACGGCGTCATCAGCGTCGCGGATGCCGAGGCTCATGAGTGCGTAGCTCGCTTCGTGGCGGATGTTGAGGATGCCGGCGACCCAGTCGCCGTCGATGTCGGCGCAGACCAGCTCGCCGCCCCGATCGAGATCGGCCAGCATCTTCCCAACCGACTTGATCCGGCCGTCGTCGGGAAACCTGTGCGCCACGAGCGGTGCGTAGTGCCCGGCATGAAACTCGCGAATAGCGTCGGGATCGCTCGTGACCCGGTAGCTGAAGTTCGCTCGGCGAATGCGCCGGAAGTCCTCTCGTGTAGTCGACGTCAGGAGCTGCGCCCGCAGTGTGTCGACATCGGCCGGCAGATTGGTGTGGATGTCGACCAACTCCGGCACGGCGACGGCGCGCTGCAGGACGTCGGAAAGCTCCGGGTCCCGTTCAGGGAGGCGCAAGATCGGGAGCCCGCCGGCGCCGGCGATGTCCGCGATGCGGGCAGGAACGCGGGAACGCCAGAGGCGACCCCCGGAGCCGGGACGGACGTCGTCGCCGCAGAAGAAGGCCGCGATGCTTGCCGCCCGCGGCTCAAACCCGGCGAACCACACCGTCCCGTCGCTTCCCTCGTACAACGTGCTGTGCGGGAAGTGCCGACGCATCGCTGAACGGGCCACCTCGGCCAGGCGCCTCATCTGCGTCCGCTCGGGTCGTCGCATGCGCACGCACATGCCACACGAGCGCCATCACCGAACTGTGAACCGCTCGCCCCCATACGTTCGGTCCGGTCGGCAACATCTCTCCCGATTGGTTCGGGACAAGCGACGTTTTCGATCAGGTCTTCACTTGGCGCCAACGCTGCTACCCCCGTCTCGGCCGGAGCAGTTGACAGTAGTTGCGATCCGACGGGACGCGACCAGCCGACACCCGAGATCAGCCAGAATCGCGCTACCTCCAGAAACACGCACGCGGCCTGGTCGGCTCAGGAACTGCTTCTACGATGCACGGGTCATGGCCGTTCGCACTCTCACGGCACGTCACCTGAACCGTGCCGTCTTGGCCCGCCAACTCCTCTTGCAGCGGGCAAGACTGCCGCTCCCGCGCGCTGTCGAGCGCATGGGAGGCATCCAGGCTCAGTACGCCCCGGCTGCGTACGTAGCGCTGTGGAGCAGGCTCACGCGCTTCGATCGCAGCCAGCTGACCGCAGCGCTCAACAAGCCGACGGTCGTCCAGGGAACGCTCATGCGCGGCACGATCCACGTCGTCTCGGTTGACGACTACCCGTTCTTTGCGGCGGGCGTCCGTACCGCACGCCGGCAGTGGTGGCTACGCGTGTCGAGGAGCCGCGGCCTCGACATACTGCCATATGCGGCCATCGCCCGGCTGCTTCGCTCCCGGCTCGCCGGCGGTCCACTTCCACAGCGCGACTTGATAGTCGCGCTCATCGACGCCGGCTACCCGAAGGGCGCCTGGGAGGGAGCGCGCCTCTGGCTCGACATGGTGAGAATCCCTCCCTCGGGCACGTGGGAGCAACGGCGTGCCGACCTCTACGGGCTTGCCGGCGCCTGGCTCACCGGCGCGCCGGCACCGAGCGAGACCGATGGTTTGGCGCACCTCGTGCGCCGCTATCTCGGCGCCTTCGGCCCGGCTCCGCTCACCGATGCGGCTGCATGGGCGGGCGTGTCTGTCGACGCGATGTCCGAAGCCGCAGGGAGCCTGCGGCTCACCCGCCGCCGGCTCGAAGATGGCACCGATGCATACGATCTTCCCCGAGCACCGCTTCCCGACCCGGACACACCCGCCCCTGTGCGCTTCCTTCCGACGTGGGACGCCGTGTTGCTCGTCCACGCCAGACGGACGGGAATCCTTCCCGAGCTGTACCGGCCCGCGCTGTTCTCCACCAAGAACCCGCACTCGGTTGGGTCCTTCCTCGTCGACGGTGCCGTAGCCGGAACGTGGCGTCTCGACGGGGCCCGGGTGGTCACCGAACCGTTCGCTCCTCTTCCGGCACCCGCTCGTCGCGCACTCGCGGAAGAGGCCGACCGGCTCGCTGCGTTCCATCGCTAGCTCTCTGCGCGCGGGTGCCCGCGCTCGTGAATCCGTCCGGCTCTCGGCTTGCGCCTATCGGCCCTCGTCGAAGAGCGTGCCTTGCGGGTCGGGCCGGACAACGCGCGGTACGCCGGTCCAGGGAAGACCATCCATGAATGCCCAGCTCCTCCGGTGGATCGCCGAAGGACCGAGGTACTGGAGCGCAGCCTTGTGACGGGGCCCCGGATAGCCCTTGTTGAGCTCGAACGCATACGCCGGGAAGTGCTCCGACTCGGCGCGCATCATCCGGTCGCGGGTGACCTTTGCGAGAATCGAGGCCGCCGAGATCGACAGCGACGTGCGGTCGCCGCGGACGATCCGGTGGGTGCGTCCTCTGGCAACGAAATCCCAATTGCCGTCGATCAGCACGTGCTCCGGCTCGACGCCGAGACCATCGAGAGCTCGTGCCGCCGCGAGACGCTGTGCGTCTGCCATTCCGAGCTCGTCGCACTCTTCGTGGCTGGCATGACCGACACTCCACGCAACGCACCATGCGGCGATCCGCTCGAAGAGCGCTTCACGCTCAGCCTCGGTGAGCATTTTCGAGTCGCGGATCTTGTAGACCCGCCGGTCGGCAGGCACGACCGCGGCCCCAACGGACAACGGCCCCGCCCACGCCCCCCGGCCGACCTCGTCGACGCCGATGACGCACCCAGCACCCTGATCCCACAACCCCCGTTCGACCGCCAGGTTCGGAGCAGTGTTGCGGATCGCTCTGCGCAGTTTTGGGACCGTCTGTGCCACTCGCCCACGTTAGAGCCTCTGCGAGACGCGACATGGCAAGAGAAGCGAGGATGCGGCCAGTCAGTTGAGGGCCGGGTCCGGTGGGAAGTCGGCGTACCACGCGAGCGGCCCGGGCTGCCGGCGCAACACGGTTCGCCACAATCCGAGCGGATCTACGCAGAACACATCCCCCGGCTCCGCATCGACGACGAACCATGACCGGAGCATCAGCTCGGCCTCGATCTGGCCGGCGACCCATCCCGCATACCCTGCGTAGACCCGTGCCCGCAGGACGCCACCGACGACGGCGGGAGGCGTGCTCAGGTCGATGAGGCCGATGTCGGCAACCACCGGTGACCACTGCTCGGGGGGCTCGCCGGGTGTATCGACCACCCCGATGGCAACCTCAGGCGTCACTGGTCCCCCGACGTGCACGACCGGTGGCGTTGCGAACGGGGCCCATTCCGGGAGGTAGTCGGCGACCGACTCGTCGGTCGGCCGGTTCAAGACGATGCCGAGGACGCCCTCGACGTCGTCGTGCTCAACGACCAGTACAACGGTTCGCACGAAGTTCGGATCCAACAGCTCGGGTGTGGCAACGAGCAATTTGCCTGCGAGGCTCTCCACCATGGGACAAGTCTCGCACAGGCACGGCCGGGACCGCTGATGAACGCAGACGCTCGCCATCACCGTGCCGGACTCCGACCTCGCCGACCCCGGTCGGCAGGGCACTAGCCTCGGGACTGGAGGTGACCAGATGCAGCTGACGAGCTCGAGCTTTGTCGACGGAGGACGGATCCCCGGTGAGTATGCGTTCTGTCTGCCCGACCCATCCACGCATGCGACCTTTGGTCCGAACGTGAATCCGCATCTCGCCTGGACCGACGTGCCGGAGGGCACCCGCTCGTTCGCGCTGATTTGCAGCGACGACGACGCCCCGACGCGGCCGGACGACGTCAACAAACCGGACCGTGAAGTGCCTGCCGACCTCCCTCGGGGAGAGTTCTTCCACTGGGTCGTCGTCGACCTCCCAGCCGACTGCCGGCGCATCGATGCGGGGGAATTCGCCGAAGGTGTCGTCGAGCACGGGAAAGAACCTGACCGTGGGCCGCACGGGAGCAGGCAGGGGATCAACGACTACACGGGCTGGTTCGAGGGCGACGTTGGCATGGAGGGCCGGTACTACGGATACGACGGGCCGTGTCCGCCGTGGAATGACGCGAGGATCCATCACTACACCTTCACTGTCTACGCCCTCGACCTCGAGTCGTGCCCGGTGAGTGGGGCCTTCACCGGGCCGCACGTGCGCGACACGATCACGGGTCACGTGCTCGCAAGCGCTTCGATCACGGGCTCTTACACGCTGAATCCGCGCTTGATGGCCTAGCCCGGCCGGCGCATGGACACGAGCGGCGCGATGTGACCGTCGCCGGAGAGCCTCGGTTCGCTCGTGGTGTGAAAAGCCTGCCGCCCAGAGCCTCGCCTCAGGTCAAGGCTCGTCGGAAAGCTCGCCTCGCCGTGGCGCCTCCCCTTGCGGTGCACCTGGTCCGAGTCGCTGCTCCTCGATCAGATGCGACTCGATGACCTCGTGGCGGTCGATGTACGTCGAGATCCACGCCTGCACGGTTGCGGCCACGGGCAACGCCATGAGTGCCCCTGGTGCCCCCATGAGGGTTGCACCGATGATGGCCGATCCAAACGAGATCGCGGGATGCAGCGACATCGTTCTCTCGGTGATCCGCGGGCTCACGATGTAGTTCTCGAACTGCTGGTAGAGCACGATGAACACGAGCACCCAGAGGGCAGCTGCAGGGCTTTCCAGCAGCGCGATGAGCACGGGAAGCACGCCGCCGAGGTAGGTGCCGACCACGGGCACGAACTGTGAGAGCACACCGACCCACAATGCAAGCGGCTCGGCGAACGGGACACCGATCACTCGCAGCGCAACCCACGTTGCAAGGGCTGCGACGGCCGCCAGGAGGGCTCGTGAGTAGATGTAGGCGCCCGTCTTCTCGATCGCAATCTCCTGCACTCGCAGCAGGACCCGTTGGCGATCCGGAGGGAACAAGCGGAGAACGGCGCGGCGCACCCGTGGGGCATCGGCGGTGAAGTAGAAGGTGAACAACGCAATCGTCAGGATCTGGAACACGGTGTTGACCAGGCGAGAACCCACGCCGAGGATGGTCCCACCGAGGTCGTTCGCCAGGCCCTGGATCGAGGTGTCGATCGTCGTGATCGAGTCGACGATCCGCGAGCGGGACAAGGTGATGTCGAACCGGCCGAGGAAGTCGTTGATCTGCGTCACGTAGCCGGGGACCGAACTGATGAGCTTCCTCGTCTGGTCCACGACGAGCGGCACCATCAGGGCAACGGCGAGCATGGTGAGCTGCACCGACACGACGAAGATCACTCCCGTCGCAATTCCTCTGCGCCACCCGCGTTTCGCAAGGTACGCAACTGCGGGCTCGAGCGCGACGGAGAGGAAGAGCGAGATGAGGACGAGGATGAGGAAACCCCGCAACGCACGCCCCACCTGATATGCAGCCCACAAGAGCACCACGATCGCGGTGATCTGGAGCAACAGGCGGGGCACCCAGGGCGGCATGCCGTGCGAGGCGGCAAAGAGCCCCCGGGAGCCACGCTCGAGAGGGTCGTTCTGATCCACGGCGGGAGCGTACCCCGCCGGCGACCGATCGGCCGGATTCTCGGGACCCGGACACGCGTCGCATGTTCCGACGGACCCTGCGCGGACGGAGATGTACGAGCAAACCACCATCACGTATGGCGCCTCGAGTCCGTGGAGATGCTCGTCGCGGCACTAACCTCCGTCCATGGATAGCGGCTTCCTCTCCTCCCTCCCCAAGGCCGTGCTCCACGACCACCTCGACGGCGGGTTGCGCGTGGACACGATGCTCGACCTGGCCGACGACCACGGCTACACAGGTTTACCGTCGAACGATCCGGACGACCTGCGTCGCTGGTTCCATCAAGGCAAGTCGGGCTCTCTCGAGACATACCTCCGAGCGTTCGATCACACCATTGCGGTCATGCAGACCCCGGAAGCGCTCTCTCGAATCGCCTACGAGTGCCTGACCGACCACGCGAGCCAGCGCGTGAAATACGCCGAGATCCGGTTTGCGCCCGCGCTCCACACCCGCAACGGGCTTTCGCTCGAGGATGTCATCGAGGCAGTCCTCGACGGGATGCGCCGGGGACGCCGGGATACAGGCGTCGAGTATGGGGTGATCATCGACGCCCTGCGCCAGGAGCGGGACGCCGACTCGGTCGCGCGAGCGGCCGTGCACTTCCTCCACGACGGCGTCGTCGCATTCGACCTGTCCGGACCGGAGAAGGGCAACCCACCAGATGCACACCTCGCAGAGTGCCGGCTCATTCGGGAGGCTGGGCTGGGCTTGACGCTGCACGCCGGCGAGGGGGACGGTCCTCAGAGCATCTGGCGTGCCTACGGTCGATGTCATGCGCAGCGGATCGGCCACGGCGTGCGCATCATCGAAGACACCGTCGTACGCAATGGCGAGATCGTCGCCTTTGGACAGCTTGCGCGCACCATTCGAGATCATCGGGTCCCACTCGAGGTGTGCCCAACGTCAAACCTGCACACCGGTATCGCGGCAACAGCGGCAGAGCACCCGCTCGGTGCGCTGCACCGAGGCGGGTTCGTCGTGACCCTCAACACCGACAACCGCCTGATGAGCGACGTCACGATGACCGACGAGTTCGCGCTGGCGGTGGAGCACCACGGCTTCACCATCGCCGACCTCGAGCAAGTCACCGTTGCGGCACTCGAGGCGGGTTTCGGCGATTGGACCGTACGACGCCGCATCCGAGACGAGGTCGTGCGCCCGGCCTACGCGCAGGCCGTCACAGCTCTTTGAGCCGGTCGTCGATCCACCCGCCGACGAATTCGAGTACCTCGCGGCCCTCCATCTCGTTGTGCATCTCGTGTCGCAATCCGGGGAAGACCCGACGGTCGATACCGTCGACACCGGCGAGCGGCGCCGATGCGGCGGGAGGAACGATCGTGTCGTCGCCACCATGGATCACGAGGGTCGGCACGCGAATCTGACCGACGTCAGCACGCGCCCGGTCCATGGCGCCGATGAACTCGGCGCCCCAGCGTGCGGTCCCTTCCAGGTGAACGAGGGGATCCGCCATGTATGCCTCGCCGACCGCTGTGTCGCGAGAGAGCTGCTCGCCCTTGATCGGCGCCTTCAGGCGAAGGCCGGGGGCCACACGACTCAGTATGCGCGCGGCAGTGCGGAGCGGGGCCGGCGCGTTCGCCATCAGCGCCGGTGCCGACAGCACGAACAGGTCGGGCTGTTCGTACATCGACTCGGCGTACGCCGTCGCGACCAGACCGCCCATCGAGTGCGCGTAGACGATCAGAGGCCGGTCGGCACGGACGTGCTCTACGATCTCGGCGAAATCGTCGACATAGTCTTCGAACCTGTCGACGTGGATGCGGTGGCCTCCGGAACCGCCGTGCCCCCGCTGGTCGTAGGCAAACACTTCGAATCCCCGATTGCCGAAGAACTCGGCAACGTGCCCCCACCTCCCCAGATGCTCGGATGCCCCGTGAACAATGACGACCGTGCCCCGCGGCGCCTCGACCTCCCAGCGCCGCGTCAGCAGCGTGACACCATCGCGGGTGGGGAACGACCCGGTCATGAATTCCATTCGCATGCCTCTCATTCGAGTGCCGCAGCGGCGAGCGCCGCCCCGACGATCCCGGCTTGATTGCGCAGTTCCGCAGGCACCACCTCGCATCCGACTTCGATCAGGTGTGCGAAGTCGTCGAACCTCTTGGAGATGCCACCGCCGAAGATGATGAGTTGAGGGGTGAAGACACGGACGAGACCATCGAGGTAGTTGCGGACGTGACCCGCCCACGTGGCGATCGACATGTCGTCGTCCTCTACCAGCCGCGCGGCCGTCGATAGTTCGGCGTCGCGGCCCATGAACTCCAGGTGCCCGAACTCAGTATTCGGAACGACCCTCCCGTCGACGAACACGGCGCTGCCAACGCCGGTGCCGAAGGTCAGCATGATCACGACACCTGTGCGACCGCGGCCGGCCCCGAAACGCATCTCCGCCACCCCCGCAGCATCTGCGTCGTTCAACACCACGACGGGTCGGCCGCAGCGCGACGCCAGCGCGCTGCGCACATCGGTCCCGATCCACGATTGGTCGATGTTGGCCGCGCTGCGAGCCACTCCATCGACCACCACGGTCGGGATGGCCACTCCGAGCGGTCCTTTCCAATCCTCGCCCGCAACGAGTTCCTCGATGACGTCGAACACCGCGTCCGGAGTCGAGGGCTGGGGGGTCGGGATTCGGGTCCGCTTCCGCGTCAGGTCACCGGCGTCAACGTCCACCGGGGCGCCCTTGACGCCGCTCCCCCCAACGTCCACACCAAAGATGACCCTCATCTGCACCGGTCTCCTCGCCACGTAGCCATCGGGGCGCAGGGTACACACCGTCACAGCACCGTCGTTCCAGCCACCGCCGGCTCAAACCGCGATGAATGGCGGCGTCACCCGCTCAGCAGAGTGCCACGACCCCCGGATGTCCACTTCGACCTCGCCGGCGTCCGTGGGCGGAGCCACGTAACCCATTCCGATCCCACAGCCCAAGACGGGGCTGAAGTTGCCGCTCGCCACGGCTCCGAGAGCGGATCCCACCTTCAGATCGTATCCCGGCCTCGGAATCCGACGTCCCTCGAGCCGAAATGCGACGAGTTCTTTGCCGATCCCGTCTTCCCGCTGCCGCTCGAGAGCCTCGCGCCCGATGAACTCGTGATCCCAGTCGACCACCCAGTCCAAACCGGCCTCGAGCGGACTTGTGTACTCGTCCAGGTCCTGGCCCCAGAGGGGGTACCCCATCTCGAGACGGAGCGTATCGCGCGCCCCGAGCCCGCACGGCACAGCCCCTGCTCCTACGAGGCTCCGCAGCAGCCGCTCACCCGCATACGCGGGCACTGCGATCTCGGCACCCTTCTCCCCGGTGTACCCCGTGCCGGCGGCCCAATACGGACCTCCGGCAAAGACTCCCTGGACGACGCGGAACCGGCCGGGTGATGCGCCGAGCACTGCGTCAACGACCTCCGGCGCCTCAGGGCCTTGCACGGCGACGAGCACCGTGTTGCTGCGCACCGGCTCGACCGTCACGTCGAGCCCGGCTCCCGCAACGAACCGGCCCACGATCTCGTCGAAGTTGGCGCCGTTGGGCAGCACCCAATAGCCGTCCTCGGCGAGCCGCCATACGATGATGTCGTCCACGACCCCACCGGACTCGTTGAGCGCCATCGTGTACTGGGCGCGTCCGGGCGAGACCTTTGCGACGTCGTTGCAGAGCTGGCTGCGAATCAGGTCTGTGGCACCCGGGCCGTCGATCCGCACCCGTCCAAGATGCGACACGTCGAACACGCCGACTGAAGACCGCACCGCCATGTGCTCGGCAACGACGCCCTCGTATTGGAGCGGCATCTCCCACCCGGCGAAGTCCGTGAAACGGGCACCGAGCGACTCGTGCACTGTGCGCAGTGGTGTCTCGGGCATCGGCTCCTCCTGTGAGGGCGCGCCACGGGCGCCCTGGGTCACAATGCGGTCAGCCTAGGCGACCCCGGAAGCCCGGCGGCGAGCGGTCAACCGGCCGCGGCGCCGTCGCTCTGCTCCTCGCCGAGATCGATCACCAGAGGCGGGCCGGGGATCCGGGTTGGAGCGGCGGGCAACTCCTGGTCGACGATTTCGTCGAGTTCGTACTTGACCAGGAGGTTGAGGTAGTCGCGCTGGTAGAAGATCTTGCACCGCACGTCCGGGTATAGCTCTCGCAGCAGCTTGACCTTCTTGTTCTTCTTGGTCACGAGCTTCTGGTGCATGGTCGTGATCTCGATGAACATGTCCTCGTCCGGCAGATAGAAGTCCGGACGGAAGTACTTGGTGGGTTCGCCCGCGGCATCCCAAGCGACGGCAAACTCACGCGGCTCGTAGTCCCACGCAACGTCGTAGAAATCGAGGAGCTTGGCGAATTGCCGCTCGCTCTCGTGGGCGAACTCGACGAGATCCGCCGGCGACTGATCGAACTCGTCGTAGGTGCTCAGTTGGCGTGTGCCTCCGCAGTCGCTGACCCGTCACCGGGCTCGGGAAAGAGGCGCAGGATCTCGCCTTCGAGCTCCTCTTGGACCGGACCTACAGCAATCCCGAACACGCCTTGGCCACGACGAAAGACGTCCACGACCTCGTCCGGGCTGTGGGCCGCATAGATCGTCGTCCCGTCCGAAAGCAGCGTGACGTCTGCCAATGGGGCATCACTGTCGAGCTGCGCCCGCAAGATGTCCATCGCGCTGCGGATGCGCTTGAGGCTCATCCCAGCATCAAGCAGCCGTTTCACCACTTTGAGCTGGACGATGTCCGTGAAGGAATAGAGGCGCTGCGTACCAGAGCCGCGCGCACCCTGAACAGAAGGTCGAATCAGGCCGGTTCGCGCCCAGTAGTCGAGCTGTCGGTAGCTGATGCCCACCAGATTGCACACTTGGGGTGCCCGGTAGCCATCGATCGTGACCTCGGCGTCGACAACGTGCTCCTGCACAGCTGGCCTCCTGTTCGTTCTCGTAGCTTACACCGACGTAATTCCGCCCGCCGAACTACGAGAGTGAAACTAGGGATCGCCGAGGAGAGTTGTCAACAACCAAATGTGGACAACTCCGCGAGCGGCCTATTCGGCCGTGAAGTCCTCGGGGCTGACTTCATCGAGGAACTCACGAAAGCGCTCGATCTCCTCTTCCTCGGTCGCATCCTGGATCTCGACGCCCACCTCGTCGAGCACGGTGCGGGCCGCAAACACCGGTGATGCGGTGCGGGCGGCGAGGGCGATGGCGTCAGAGGGCCGTGACGACACATGGAACTCCTCGCCGTCGCGCACCATCACGAGATCGGCGAAGAAAGTCCCTTCGGTGAGCTCGGTGACGACAACACGGTCGACGGAAGCCCCGAGCGACTCCGTCACGAGCTTCAACAGATCGTGAGTGAGCGGCCGCTGCGGCTCGACGCCCTCGAGTGCCAAGGCTATTGCCGTGGCCTCGGTGGTACCTATCCATATCGGGAGATATCGGGTGCCGCCGACCTCTCGCAACAGCAAGATCGGTGTCTTCGTCGGCAGTTCCAACCGCACTCCGACCAGCTCCATTGGCACCGGGTCGCTCATGAGGTCAGCCTATCACTGCACCGAATCGGCGGCGCGTGGGCTGCGGCGGTAGGCCTCGGCGGCAAACGCAAGCCGATCCTCGGTGAGGGCAGGGAGGTCCATCACGGCCCACAACGACCGTACGTTCCGATACGTCCCGCTCCAATCCAACCCGTACCCGAGGAGAAACTCGTCGCCGACCTCGAAGCCTCGGTACTCGATGGGAACGTCGACGATTCGCCGTGTCGCCTTGTCGACGAGCGCCACGGTTCGCAAGCTGGCGACGTTGCGGGCTTCGAGCAGCCGGCGCAACGTCGTCAGCGTCAGGCCGGTATCCACGATGTCCTCCACCACAATCACGTGGCGCCCCTCCAGCGGCACCACCGTGTCCATGGCGATGTTGACCCGGCCATCGCGCCCGAAGCGTGTCAGGGACAGGAACTCCACCTCGGCGTTGATCGGAACGCTGCGCACGAGGTCGGCGAGGAACACCATCGAGCCCTTCAAGACCCCAACGAACACTGGGGATTTGCTCTCGTAGTCAGCCGCGATCTCGGCACCGAGCTGTCCGACCCTCTGCCGGAGTTGGGCCTCGGGCACCACTTCGATGAACGGTCCGGAGCTCATCCGCTCCCGCCGAGCACGACCGGAAGCAGGTCGCGCAGACGCTGTTCGAGCTCGGCGCCCGCAGCGGTGGCTCGCAGCTCGGTGAACGGCCCTCCGGCTGCAGGTAGGGGTGGCACGGCGAGCAGCCGAGCTCGCGTGGCCTCGTCCAGCGAAGGGTCTCCGAGCCCGGCGCCGCCCTGCTCGAGCAGCAGCGGACGGCGCCATCTGTCCTCGAACGTGACGAGGCGCTCGCCGTAATCGAGCAGCTCACGACTGTCGGCGAAGTGGTCGTCCGAGCCCATGACGACACCGATCAGCAGTCGCTCGGGGGTTTCGAGGGCGGAGATGAGTACCTTCCCAGCCCGCCCGGTGAAGCCCGTCTTCACGCCCGCGATGCCCGGGTACTCACGGAGCAGCCGATTCGTGTTCCCGACGGTGCGGGCTGAGCCGTCCGGTGCGGGCTTGAACATCACGAGGCGGGTCCGCACCATCTCGGCGAGCACGTCGTCTTGTAGCAGGACCCGACCCATCACCGCCAGGTCTCGCGCCGATGAGTAGTGCCCTTCTTCGTCGAGGCCGTGCGGGTTGACGAAAGCGGATTCCGTGAGCCCGAGCTCGGCCGCCTTTGCGTTCATCAGCTCCGCAAACCCTTCGACCGACCCCCCGACGTGCTCGGCCAGCGCCACTGCGGCGTCGTTCGCCGACCTCACGAGGAGCGCGAACAGGAGATCCCGGACGGTCCACCGCTCTCCCGGCACGAGCCCGACCTCAGACTCGCCCGTCGCTGCGGCGTTCTCCGAGATGCGGACCCGGTCGTCGAGATCAGCGTGGTCGCGGACGACGATCGCAGTCATGACCTTCGTGACCGATGCCATGGCCCGCGATACGTCGGCATCGTGCTCGGCCAGCACGACGTCGCCCGTAGCGTCGTACAGCACCCAACTCGCTGCAGTCAGCTCGGGCGGCTCAGGATGCGGCGACGTCACCGGAACGGGCGTTGGCGGGACGATGACGCCGAGCGTGACCACGGCAGCAACGACCCACGACGAGAAGGTTCCCATCAGCCTTCGAGCAGTCGCCGCAACCGGCCGCGCACAATCGCCTCTTGGAGCTGAGCCCCGGCCTGGGCGCAGTCGGCGAGCATCTCCGCCGCCTTCCGGCGATTCTCCGGGTTGCGGTGTCGCACCAGAGGTGTCACCAGCTGGCCGAGGAGGTCGACCTCACGATCCGCGGCAATACGCATCGTGCGCAAGTGGCGGGCTTCGAGGCCCTGGGTGAGCAGACGGTTGGCGGCGCGAGCGATCGTGAGGTCCTCGTCGCGAAACACCAGCGTACGATCCGGGAACTCGAGTGGTTCCAGCACCCCGTTGGACACGAGCTCCTCGATCTGGCGCTTGGTCAGTCCGGCAGCCCGACTCAGCTCATCGAGGCTCAGCGACACCCCAGAAGAGCCGAAGTACGACTCGGGTGGCGGGCCACTCTCCGGACGGGCTCGTACCGTTTCGCCCCGTTCCCACGCAGTCAGCTTCGACTTGATGACCTTGAGCGGCAGGAAGTGGTCACGCTGTTCGCGCAGGATGTATTGGAGCCTCCGTACGTCGTCGTCGTCGAACATGCGATACCCGGCGGCGCTACGCCGTGGCTCGATGAGGCCTTGACCCTCGAGAAAGCGCACCTTGGAGATGGTGACATCGGGAAACTCGTCTTGCAGCATCGCGATCACCTCGCCGATGCTGTGCTCTCTCCGGTAGGCGGCCACCTCGATGCCTCAGGCGTTCCCGACGGTGACCACGAGGTGGAACTTCCCGATGATCACCTCGTCGCCCGGCTGGAGGACCGCGCTCTCCATGCGCTCGAGATTGACGTAGGTTCCGTTTGTCGAGCCGAGATCGTCGAGGCGGAGGCCGCGGCCGTCCACAGTGAACCTGACGTGCTCGCGCGAGACAGTGACGTCTCCCAGGAAGATGTCCACGTCTTCGGCCCGTCCTGCGACCGTCTCGCCTTCACCGAGCACGAAGGCCAGGCCGGCTCGAGGTCCTCGCTCAACGACGAGGGCGTACCTGAATGCACCCGTCAGCCGCTGATCCGAAGGCGCCGCCTCGCCGGGCTCGGCCTCAGGGCGGTAGACGATCGTGGGATCGCTCTCCTCGAGCGGGACGGCGTCGGGGTCACCTGCGCGGTCGTTCATCGCGCCATCGTAGCCGACAAACCTCAACGTCAGGTTGAGGCTTGGTGACGGGAGACGGGCGCCGCCCGAAGCGACGATCGCCGTCCCGTGAGCGTCTACTCGGCGGTGTGCTTCTCGTACGCCGCAGCGTCCATCAGCCCGTCGAGCGCACCAACGTCATCGCTGCGGATGACGATGAACCAACCGTCACCGTACGGGTCCGAGTTCACCAACTCTGGCGTGTCGGCCAACGCCTCGTTCACGGCTTCGATGGTGCCGGCAACCGGTGCGTAGACGTCGGAGACCGACTTCGTCGACTCGACCTCGCCGAACGCCTCGCCGGCGGTGACCGTCCTCCCCGGCTCTGGGAGGTCGACGAAGACGATGTCGCCGAGCGAGTCTTGCGCGTAGTCGGTGATCCCGACGCGGACGGCGGCGTCGTCCTCGATGCGAGCCCACTCGTGGTTCTCGGCGTAGCGAAGGTCCTGAGGTATCTGCACGATCGCTCCTGTGATTGCTCGCCGGGAGCTTACCGCTCCAGAGAGGGAGAAAGGAGGAGCTGAGCGCGGCTCCGGGGTCGTTGCGCTGTTGTCGTGGCACGCCGGCGGTTCCTCGGTGGGCGTCCGCCCAGCACCGTCGTGTTGAGCGCCGAGAACCCGACTCAGCCCGGGTCCCGAGCCGTCATCACGGCGCGCGCGTCCGCAAAATACTGGAACCCCACCACCCAGTAGAGGACCAACCCGGGAACGCCGACGACCCAGGCGAGGACCTCGAGCGGGCGAAACGGTGTGCCGATGCCGACGAACAGCCATGCGATGGCGGCGTACAGCATGAGAGTGGAGAGCTTCCCGAGCGGTCTCACGGCGAGTTTCTTACCGGCCTGCGCCCCCAGGTAGGCGGCGCCGACAGCGATGAGCGCCTCTCGGACGAGCAACGCCCAGACGAACCACGCGGGTAGCACACCTGCGATCAGGCCGCCGATCAGCGCAGCGACGACTGCCAGCCGGTCTGCGACCGGGTCGAGCAGCTTGCCGAACTCGCTCACCTGACCGAGACGCCGGGCGAGATAGCCGTCGACCCAGTCGGTGGCCCCGATGAGGCCGAGCAGCCATCCGGCACCAGCTACTTGGTCGCGGCCGAGCAGGAGCCAGAGGAACACCGGGACCATTGCCAGCCTCACCAGCGACACGATGTTCGGGATGGTGAGGATCGCCGAGCTGGCGGTGTCCTCGGTCGTCACGCCGGCACCTCGACCACACGCAGCCGCACCCTGCCGAGCTCGTGCTCTTCGTGGCGGACCACGAACGTATAGCCCTTCGCTTCAGGGAAGCGCACGTTGTAGAACGGGCTGACGAGCGGCACGACGCTGGCTGCACCCGGGGGTATGTTCGGCTGGTCCTTGACCCGCAGCCGACCCTTGGCTTGTACCCCCATCGCCTTGCCGTCCTCGTCGATGAGGTCGATCACGATGTCCAGGTCCTGATTGCGCTCATCCGGCCCAACCTCGACGATCAAGGCCAGGTTCACGTTGCGGTGGATCACGGGCACGGACCGCGCCCGGATCGTCTCGAAACCGCCGCCGAGGATGTAGAGCTTCCCGCCCTGCACCTGGGCGGCATCGGCGAGCATCGCCGTCGTCAATCGCACGCGTCACCTCGCCCTCTGGTCGGCACTCACCCTAGCGGTACGGCGAATCGGCACCCCGTCATCCCCGATAGGCTCCGCCCGTGACCACCACGCTCCGCGTCATGACCGCCAACCTGTGGGGCGGCAACTCCGACCCTGCAGGGCTACGGCGAGTTCTCGAGGAGCAGCAGCCGGACGTGCTCGCCGTTCAGGAGCTCCAGCACGCCAACGCTGGTGTCATCGCCGACCACTTCGCGTACCACGGGTTGGCGCCGCACCACGAGACACTCGGCACCGGCGTCGCAACGACGCGCAGCGCCGCGTTCACCCGCCTGCCGATGCCCTATCGAGCCGGCTGGGTGGCGATGCTCCGCGCCGAGGCGTGGCCGGGGATGCTGTCGAGTGTCGAGATCATCACCCTCCACCTCGCCAACCCCATCGACTGGCCCTGGTGGCGCGCGGCGATCGTCCGCAGCCGTCAGCTTGGTTCGCTCGAAACGCACCTCGATGCAAGCCTCGGAGCCGCCGTCGTGGTCGGCGACTTCAACGCCTCACCTGCGTGGCCGGCCTATCGGCGGCTGCGGAGGCGCCTCGACGACGCCGCCGTGGTGACCGGCACCACAGCGAGGACGTGGCGCTTCCAAGCGAGGACCCCGCCGCTGCTGCGCATCGACCACGCCCTCGTGGCGGGTGTACGCCCCCTGCATACCGCAACGGTCGAGGTCCCTGGCGCCGACCACCTCGCCCTGGTTGTCGACCTCGACGTGGGCTGAGCCCAGCGCCTTGGCTGATGTCTCAGCGGCCCCACACATACCGGGTCACTGGTGCGGGTGGGCCAAACACCTTCTTGACACGCTCTACGACCGTGATCGGCGTCGGGGCGACGGCGGGCCCCCGTGCGTTCACGCTGCGCCGGCAGCCGATTCGGGCAGATGACGGACCGCTCGCTGCCCGACGCAGGTCTCACCCGTCTTTGTTGTGACCTGGGGCGTTCGCCGAATTCCCAGGGGACTCGGGCTTGCCTGGCTTGTCCTTCTTGACCTTGTCGGGTTTGGCATCGGTGGCCGCGGTGGTGTCGCCGTCATCGATGTCGGCAACGCTGCCCTCGTCGTCGTCCCCATCCGTCTTGCAGGCGGTCATCACGGTCATGAGATCGATCATCCCACTGTCCGTCGGCGCAAACACGGGATCGACCTCATGAGTCTGCACCTGCTGGTCGGCCTTGCCGAACCCAGACTTGGCGATCCAGCGCATGACGCAGCCTTTGCCGGCGATATCCAGGGCTTGGCTGAAGGCGCTCACGACCTGCCCGTGGTTGACCTGGCCGTTCGGGCCCGCGACGACGATCGCCTCGAGTGTGCACGGGTTGGCGTCGTCGACGTAGGGGATCGGGTCGGCGTCCATTGCGCCTGGAGCAGGGCCGAACTCGACGGGGCCGTCTTCGCCGTCAAGTGACTCTATGGGGATCGCATCGTCGACCGCTGAGCCGTATCCGACGTCAAAGGATCCTTCGAGCGTGCAATCGACGGTCTCGACAGTATGGATTCCCGTGACGAGGAGGTGATTGGCGACGTCGTAGCCGAAGGTGAAGAGCGTGGCCGGCTCATCCGAGTCGTCGGCATCGTCGGTGGCCGCCCAGGCCAGGCTCGATCCCGCAAGGAGCGCTACGAGCGCGACGACGGCCACGAGTCGAATCCTGCGAATCATGCGAGCTCCCACTTGAGTACCCCTGACTGACTCTCCGAGGCTACCCCAGGAGCCAAGATGCGCAATCGGTCGAGCGGCCCGTTCGTCGCTCCACTTCACGCCACACGACCCTTTCTCCGCCCGGGTCGGCGACGTACCGTGCGGAGGTCACCGACCGGAGGGCAGATGAAAGACCGCTTCAGGCGCAGCACCGACGGAACCTTCACCGTAGACGTCACCGAGCGGGGCCAGGCGGTGCTGGCGGACGGGTTGATCAACCGCGGCACGGTCTTCACCTACGAGGACCGGACCGAGCTCGGGCTGCATGGACTGCTGCCGAACCGCGTGTGCACCGAGGAAGAGCAGGTCCGGCGCGCCTACGAGAGCATCGCCCGCAAGGAAGAGCCGCTCGAGAAGTACATCGGCCTCGCGGCCCTCCAGGATCGCAACGAGACCCTGTTCTACAAGGTGGTGACGCGCAACCTCGCCGAGCTGATGCCGATCGTCTACACGCCGACGGTGGGTCTTGCGGCGCAGCGATACAGCCACATCTTCCGGCGGGGCCGCGGACTCTGGATCACACCGGCACACCGGGGGAGAATCGACGAGGTCCTCGGCAACGCCCGCACCGATCACGTCCGGCTGATCGTGGCGACCGACAACGAGCGCATCCTCGGTCTCGGTGACCAAGGTGCAGGCGGGATGGTCATCCCGATCGGCAAGCTGGCCTTGTACTCGGCCGTTGCCGGCATCCACCCGGCATTCACCCTGCCGGTGAGCCTCGACGTCGGCACGGACAACCCTGAGCTCTTGGAGGACCCGCTCTACGTGGGGTGGCGTCAGCCCCGGCTGCGCGGCGAGGCGTATTACGACCTGCTCGACGAGTTCGTCGACGCCGTCCATCGTCGGTTTCCCCACGCGCTGCTCCAATGGGAGGATTTCAAGAAGGGCAACGCCTTCGGGGTGCTGGGGCGCTACCGCAACCGGATCCGGTCCTTCAACGACGACATCCAAGGCACGGCGGCAGTCGCGCTCGCCGGCGCCATCGCGGCCGGGCGGTGCACGCGCACCAGAACACGCGACCACCGAGTCGTCATCCTCGGTGCCGGGGCGGCCGGGATCGGCATTGCGGGCCAGTTGCGCCACGCGATGGAGGCGGACGGGCTCGCCGGGCTGGAGCTCGAAGGGGCCATCGCCCTCGTCGACTCGCAGGGTCTCGTCGGCGCCGAGCGAACCGACCTCGACGGTTACAAACGCCCGTTCGCCTGGTCGGATGAGACCGCGCGAGCAGTGGGGCTGAGCGTCGGCGCAGACTTGTTGACGGTCGTCGACCGCCTCCGACCGACCGTATTGATCGGAACTTCAGGCCAGCCCGGCGCTTTCACTGAAGAGGTCGTGCGCACGATGGCAACCCACCGTGAGCGGCCTGCCGTGTTCCCCTTCTCGAACCCGACCGACAAGTCCGAAGCGACGCCGGAGCAGATCGCAGCATGGACGGACGGGCGCGCCCTGATGGCCACCGGCAGCCCCTTCCCCGCCGTCGAGCACGGCGATCGAACGATCCCCGTCCGGCAGGGGAACAACGTCTACATCTTCCCGGCCGTCGGGTTGGGAGCGCTCGTGTCGGAAGCGCGCGTCGTGACAGACGGGATGTTCACCGCAGCCGCTCATGCGCTCGCCGAGTCGGTGTCCGAGGAGGACGCCTGCAACGGCGCGTTGTACCCGCCCGTCGAGCAACTCCGCGCCGTCAGCCGCGAGGTCGCCATCGCCGTCGTCAAGGCGGCGCGCGACGAGCGGGTCGGGAGGGCTATCGCCGATGGAGATGTCGCTGCGGCAGTAGATGCCGAGATGTGGGACTACTCGTATCCGACATTGCGAGCCCGCTGAACCGAACTCGTCGGACGCAGCTTCACCCGCCGACCCGCGCAGGTTGCGGCTGTGCGGCGGGCTCCGGCTGTGCGCCGGGCCGAGGTGCCAGCGCCGGGTCTGGTGCCGGCGCCTCGATGGTGATGACGCGAATCTGGGTGCCTATATCCATGCCGTTTCCTCCTCGGCTCGTTTGGTCAGATACTCGATGACTGCCGGCACGGGATCCGGCTCGCCGAAGCGAAGCTCGCACCAGCTCGATGGGATGCGGTCGCATGCGGAGAAGAGGGCTGCGATCCGCTCGGGCTCCGTGGCCGCCATCACCCGGTCCGGCCACACTGCGTAGGCGGCGGCCACGTCGGCGGTCTCGGCCCGGTAGCCCCGTTCGTGCTCGACCACCTTGCCGCTCAACGCGACCAGGGCGACGACGTAGCTGTGGCTGCCCGCGGCAACGTGCATCTCCAGGAGGGGTTGCAGCTCCTTCGTTGCATAGATCCCGCAGCCGAGCCTGCCGCACCGGCCGTCGCTGTGGGGCACGCCGTTCGGAGCGTCGCCGCAGGTCGCAGTGAAGCGTGGCTCTCGCCAGACGGTGCGGGCGCCATGCAACGATCCCTCCCGCATCGCCCACAGGCGATAGCCGAGCACGGGTACCGGAGACCACGCATCGCTGTACATGTGCTCGAGCCGGTTCACTACCGTGCCGAGGAGCAAGGCAAGGCCCTTCTCGCGGCCGGCGACCTCTTCCTCCGCACGCGAGATCTCCGCAATGAGCGCCGCCACCTCATGCTCGAGACGCTCCACTCGGATGCGCTGCGCTGCGATGTTCTTCCGCATGCGGTCGATCGTGGCGCCCTCCTCAGGCAGCTCACTCATGCGGCTCCGCTGCTCGTCGTACCGCCGACCGAGCTGGGCGATGCGAGTGCGGAGATCGGCTCGGCTGTCGCTGCCGGCGTGGGCTGAGGGTACGGCCACCATGACCCGCGACCGTAGAACGTCGAACACACGTTCGCAAGCGCGGACACATGTTCGATTTCGCGACTCCAGCGAGCCCACCGCCATCCAATCCCTAACCGCCGCTTTCCAACCCCTAACCGCGGGACGTTTGCCTGCAGATGATGCGCCGACCCGTCCGTCGACCGTGAAAGGAGGAGGAGGTGGTGACGCGGGGAGATCGCATCATTGGACTCTCGACGGGAGGAAACATGAGCCACAGGCGAAAACTGATCATGCTGGCGGCAACCGCGGCGCTCATCGCGGCAACGCTCGTCGCCGCCCAGTCGGCGACGGCGGGGAGTTTCGGGGAGCAAGTGAGCGGCAACTTCTCCGACACGGCGGTGGACACCGACGGCGACGGAGGAGCGGCCAACCTGTTCAGCGGTGCCACGAAGGGCACCGGATCGGCGACATACGAGGGCATCGTGGAGATCCGGATCTTCGACCCACCGGTGCCGTGTGATGGCGGCATCGCAGGCACGGTCGTGGAGTACTCGATAGTGCGGCGCTACGCGAACGGCGACCTGCTGACCTCCCGGCTCGTCGAAGACGGCGACAACGTGCTGTGCTTCGACCCAGGCAGCGGAGCCGCGACGCTCGACGTCGATGCCGAGTTCACTGGTGGGACGGGCAAGTACAAGGGAGCAACGGGCTCGTATCACGCGGCGTACACCGTGCAGCTGCTCGTCGCCGATCCCGCGGGCGGCATCGCACATGGCACATTCACCGGCACGACCAGCGGCGCGATCAACTGACGGCGCAACGATTGCCGTGGGCCGGCGCTCGATGCGCCGGCCCACGCACACGTGGCGGGTGGGGCCGGCTCAGCTCGAAGGCGAGGTCGCGTACAGGTCCACGTGATTGCCGTCCGGGTCGGCGACCGTGGCATACCGCTGGCCCCAGAATGCATCGAACGGCGCTCGCACCGGCGGGTGCCCGGCCGCAGTGATCGATGCATAGGCGGCGTCGACCTCGCGCGGCGTGTCGAACTCAACGGCGAGCGTCATGACGTCGTTGCCCTGAGGAGGCGTGAATCCTTCGATGAAGGACGCGGCGATCTCGTGGGTGTCCAACATGAGCCTGATCCCGCCACCCACATCCGCTGAGTAGTGGCCTTCGGCCGGGTCGAAGTCACCAAACGGCACGCCGAGCGATCGATAGAACTCGAGCGACGCATGGATGTCAGCGCAGAGGATCCCGAGAGCGTTGAGTCTCATCGACAGAGCGTACCTCCCCACCCGATGGGCAGCGACGGCACGTGCTCACGAGACTCGCTCCGGTGATCGATCCTGCGGGACTACTCCCCCGTTTGACCGTCCACCGACTCCCGCAGGAGGTCGGCGTGGCCGTTGTGGCGGGCGTACTCCTCGATCATGTGGACCAGGAGCCAACGCAGGCTCGGCGAACTGCCGTCCTGCCACGGGCGCTGAGCCAGCCGCTCCAATCCACCATCGGCCCTCGCCTCGGTGACGAGCGAGCGGGAGCGAGTCACCGCACCCCGCTACAGGGAACGGAGTTGCTGGGGTGAGTCGTAAGCGGTGACTGCCACTCCCAGTCGGGATCCGACTTCCAGTCGACCGAGCCCGATGGGGGTTGCGCGTCCCGGCCGTGCAGCCGCCGGGCGAACCAATAGTCCTCGACCCCGGCCAGGTGTTTGAGTTTGCCGCCGAGGGTCATCGTCGAGGGACCGACGGTCGCATTCAGACCACCGGTGTCGAGACCCCCGCTCTTCCACGCCAGCGTCGCAACCATCGAAGAACCCGTCCGTGGCCTACTGCTCTTGGCACCCCCTCACGGTCCGCCACGCGGTGCGTCGCAGAACGCAAGCCTTCTTCTTCGGTGATGCCATTCGAGCGGTACGACCGACCTTTGGGAGGCGACTTCGGCGGGGGTGATCCATTCACGCCGCCCGCCTTGCCCGCGGCCGCCCCTTCGATCTTGACGGGGCCGTATCAATCGACCACCTCTCGCAGTTCGTCGCTTTAGTCCCCGCCTCACCGGCGCTCGGTCTCGGACAGCCGCAGCAGCTCTCGGTGCGTCGCGACGTTGTCGAGGAAAGAACTGCGCACTGCCGGATCTTCGATTCGCTCGGCGATCTGCCTCAAGTAGGCCTCGGAGGCGCTCAGCACATCCGAGGCGCGCCCATCGCCCACCTCGGCGAGCACGCGGTAGCACGTCAGGTAGATGTCGGCGGGAAACGCCGTCCGGTCGAGGTTGCCGGTGTCGAGGTGGACGAGGATCCGCTCGACCCAGCGCACCGCGCCGGCGACGTCGCCACGTGCCTGGGCGACACGTGCGAGCCCGGCACACGGCTCGGTCGACGCGCTCGTCTGCCCGAACCTCTCTCGAGTGGTCAACGAATCCTCGTGAACGACTCCCGCCTCCGACCACCGACCGAGTCCCTCGAGACTGCGCCCGAGGAGATCGAGCGCTCGACCTTCGAGCAAGGGCTCAGCGAGGTTGCGAGCGATCTCGATGGCTTGGAGGGAGTAGTCACGCGCCGACTCGAAGTCCTCCTCGAACACGGCGAGAACAGCGAGCCAAGCCAGTATCTCGCCCTCGTCGAAAGGCACCCCGACAGCCCTCGAGACGGTGAGCGACTGCTTCAGATGATCACGGGCTTCGCCGTACAAGCCGAGCCTCACGGCGACCCCTCCCAGACCCATCAGCGAGGCGCATTCCGTGCTCTGATCGCCGGTTTGGGCGCTGAGATGCCTCGACTCGGAATACCGGCTGCGTGCCGTCGCCAGGTCATGTTGCTCCGACGCCACTTCACCGAGATTGTGCAGGACCCTGCCTTCGCCATTGCGGTCACCGAGTTGGCGCTTGCGGGCCAGCGCATCCTCGAAGTAGGTCCCGGCACGTTCGAAATCGCCCGACCGGGCTTCGAGGATCCCCAGGGAGTTGATCGCCTTTGCAACCCCAATTGTGTCGTTGAGACGCTGGCAGATGCGCAACGCTTCTCGGTAGCCGCGACGAGCGAGGCCGAACTCGCCTCGCTGCGAGTTGATGCGTGCGAGCCCATTGAGGCTCCTGGGCTGAACACGATGCAGTGCTGCGCCATCAGCGAGCGCGTACGCATGCTCCAGCTGATCTCGGGCTTGGTCCAGTTGCCCCTGTTCGAGCAACGAATAGCCCCACTCGATCCGCGCTCTGGCCTCTCGCGCGACATCACGGAGGGGCCCGGCAATCTCGATCGCTGCTTGCGCAGACGCAACGGCTCCGGGGAAGTCGCCGATGGCGTACGAAAGCGCGGCCTCTCGAACCGCCACCTCGGTTTGTGCCTCGATGTCGAGGCCGCGTGCAACGATGCGCATGGCGTCGAGGTCTTCCGTCTGGGCGCTACGTTCGCCCTGCATCGAATGGACCCGCTCGAGAAGGCTGAGGATCGACCAACGGTCCGCGAGCTCACCATCGGGCGTGAGAGCCAACGCCCTCGCGAGATAGTCCGCGGCCTCATCGTTTGCGTGTCGTTGCAGCGAGAGCTCTCCGGCACGCCGGAGGTAGCGCCTCGCCTTGTCGCCGATACCGGCCTCTACGAAATGGCGGGCGAGCTGCACAACGAAGTCGTCCACACCGTCCGCAGAAAGGGCCTCGAGTGCGTTTCCAACGTCCTCGTGGAGATACGTACGATCGGCTTCGCTCAAACCCGTGTAGAGATACCGCTGAAAGAGGTTGTGACGGAAGGCGAACAACGACAAGCGCAGCCCATCACCGCCCAAACGGCGCACTCCCTGCGATCGGACGAGGCGGTGCTGCTGCTCGAGATCGCGGCCCATACGACGCACCAGCCTGCGGGCGTCCACCTCTTGTACGGCAGCCACGACCTCGGCGGTGAACTGCTCACCTTCCACGCTGGCGACGGTCAGCGCTTCCTGGGCATCTTCGTCGAGCCGCCCGATGCGCTCCTCGATCACGCCCTCGACACGGGCGGGCACCGTGTCCCAGTGAATCGACCGACCCTCCACCCAGCGACCGCCGGCGTCCAGAACCAGATCACCGCGCTCTTGGAGAGCGCGCAGCAGCTCCACGGTGAACAGGGGATGCCCGCCGGTGTGGTCGAACAGCCCGCGCCGGAAGGCATCGCTCAGACGGTTCGGCTCGAGATCCACCAGGGCATCCGCCAGACCACGCCGCTCGTCCTCACCGGCATCTCCCAGATCGACGTCGATGTTCCCGAAGTAGCGCTTGAACTCAGCAAGGACCTTCTCCAATGGATGCCGTGCGCCATTGCGGCCGATGGCAACTTCGGCCGGGCGGTACGCGCCGAGAAGGAGCACTCTGCTCTCGCCGACGTTTCTCCCCAAGCGGAACAGCAGTCCCATGGACGCAACGTCGGCCCAGTGCAAGTCATCGAGCACCACGACGAGCGGGCGGTGCTCGGCGAGATGGGTGATCACGTTGGTGTATTGCTCGAAGATGTGGCTCTGCTCGATGCCGCCGACTTCGAGTTCCTTGACGGTTCTTCCTTCGGCGAGCTCCTCCAGTTTCTCGAGCTTCCCGGCCTTCCTTGCGATGTACGTAGCCGCCCTCGTTGCCAATCCGGCGCCGGGGATGAGCGTGCCGATCAGGTCGGGACCGAGGTCGAGCAGGGCCTCACCCGATACACCGAGGAATCGGCGCAGCCGCCCGGCGTTCTCCTCGCTTATCACGCCCTTCGCCAGCTGATCGTCTACGTCGCCGGTCAGCAGTGCGAGCACCTCCCGAAACGGCAGGTATGGATCGCCGATACCCGTTTGGGCATCGCTCTGGCCGATCACGACGAGCAGCTCCGGGTGACGTTCCTGCGCCCTGCTCACGAACTCACGAGTCAGTGCGGTCTTCCCGCTCCCGGCCTCGCCGACGACGAAACGAACGCATCCGCGTCCCGACAGCACGTCACGAAGCGCCGAATCGAGCTGAGCGAGCTCCGCTTCGCGTCGAACAAACAGTCCGGGACCAGCTGCGTGACCCTCGGCGCCCCAATTCCCCGTGCGCACCATGCCTCATGGTTGCCCACCGAAGCAAGAACTACCAGGAGTCGGTTGGCACCATCCTCGAGGGCCTGCCAGCCGAGCTCCTTCACCGCCGTATCGACGTGGAACGGCGCCACACCCGGCGTTCGCCGGCACTTACGAAGCGGGCGGGTACAACTTCGTGGGTGAGTTGACCTTCGAGCTCGACGACAACCTGATCTCGCACCTGGTGGTTCACGACGAGGTCGAAGGCGACGCACAAGCGCCTAAAAGGAGGTGCTCAACGTTGTCGGCATGGGGCGGTTTCCTCCCACGTTTTCTCCGCAGGTGGCCGCCTGGTATCCTTACTCTGCTCGTGGTGTAAGGACCCAGAGGTATGGATCTCGCAGCGAAGGTCACATCCAAGGGACAGGTCACGATCCCCAAAGCGGTGCGCGACAAGCTCGGAATCGCCGAGGGCGACGAGGTCGTCTTCCGCGTCGAGGAGAACCGGGCCATACTCGCCAAGACACCCAATCTGCTCGACCTCGCCGGCGCCGTCGACGTCCCGGCCGCGAAGCGGGGCACCGCCTGGGACGAGGTCCGCCGAAGCACCCGGCGCGCCCGGACCGAGGGGCGGCGGTGACGGCGTTCGTCGATACCAACATCCTCATCCGCCATCTCACCGGTGAACCACCCGACCTCGCCGCCCGCGCCACCGCCTTCCTCGCCGCCGCAGATGAGCTGCTCCTCCCCGATCTCATCGTCGCCGAGACGGTCTACGTGCTGGAGTCGTTCTACGAGGTACCCGTCGAGGACGTCGCTCGCCTCGTCCGTTCCGTGATCGCCTTCCCTGCCATCCGAACCATCGACGGCGCCCTGCTGATGCGGGCACTCGAGGTGTACGAGACGCATCGCATCGACTTCGCTGAGGCCTACCTCGTCACTTCAGCCGAGTCTTCCGGAGTGAACGACATCGTCTCCTTCGATCGCAGCCTCGACCGGCTCTCGACCATCACCCGCACCGAGCCTTGACAACCCGCTACCTGCCGCTCCGTAGTCCTGTCGAGTCTGAGTGAGTCGCCCACCACGGCGAACGTGAAATCGCCGCCACGCGTCTGCGTGAAGGTCTCGCCCTCGAGCCCAATGATCCGTCGCCAGGCGGCACGCTTGTCAAGCATGAGCGTCACGCCACCGGATCCCGAGCCGTCCCGAGACTCGCCTCTCGGGCCCAGGTCGACCATCGGGCGACGCTCGACCGAGAATCACCGAGTAATCAGACGCCAAGACTCTGAAACGCTCTGATACCCACACGCCGAGAGCCCCTGCGGCGTAGGGGCTCTCGTCGTCGGGCTGGCCGGATTTGAACCGGCGACCTCTTGACCCCCAGTCAAGCGCGCTGCCAAGCTGCGCCACAGCCCGTATCGCCGATCATGTTACCGCAAGGGGCTCGGACCGAGGCAGCGGCTCAGAAGATCCAATCGGCGAACAAGACGATGCCCTGGATGAGTCGGTAGCCGAGGTAGATGCTCACCATGACGATCGTGAGGATGAACCCGATCGGCCACTTCTCGTCGTCCTCGGGAAGCTGCGGGGTGCCGTCCCCCACTTCCGCCGAGGCCGCCTCGTCTGCATCGTTGTCCATGTCCCGGTCGCTCATACCGGTGGCACCCCGTGGCGACGACCGGAGAAGGTTCGATCCTTGCCCTCGGCGTAGCGCAGCCTCGTGATGAGATCGTGGCGCAAATCGCCCGGTTGCACGACCGCATCGATCACGAGCTCGGACGCCAGGCGGAGCAGGTCGACGTCGATCTCGTACTCGGATCTCCGCTCTGCGACGAACGCTTCGCGCTCGATCCTCGGGCAATGACTGGATCTTGTTGAAGTACACGGCGTTCACCGCCGCTTCAGGACCCATGACTGCGATCTCGGCCGTGGGAAGCGCAATGGTCGCCTCGGGCCGCAGGCCGGGGCCTGAGAAGGCGTACAGTCCCGCCCCGTAGGCCTTGCGCACGATGATCGAGATGCGCGGCACGGTCGATTCGGCAATCGCCGTCAGCATCTTCGCTCCCGACCTGATGATGCCCTGGCGCTCCACCTGAGTACCGATCATGAACCCCGGCACGTCGGCGAAGAACAACAGTGGAATGTTGAAGGCGTCGCACAGCCAGATGAACCGAGCCGCCTTGTCGGCGGAGTCGACGAACAAGACGCCGCCGAGGTGGCTCGGCTGAGACGCCACGACGCCAATGGGCCTCCCGTCGAGACGGGCAAGCGCCGTGATCACCTCCTGCGCGAACAGCTCCTTCACCTGCAGCAGCGAGTCGGCGTCGACGATCCCTTCGAGAAACGCCACCATGTCGTAACCCTGACCCGCGTCCTCCGGGAGCACGACGCCGGGGTCATCACGCTCAGGGCTCTCGGGTGCGTAACTGAACGGAAGCTCCCGATAGCTCTCGGGCATGTACGAGAAGTAGTGGCGCGCCCAGCCGATGGCGTCCTCGTCGCTCGTCACCAGTGCATCCCCGCAGCCGGACACGGTGCAGTGCATCCGCGCCCCGCCCATCTCCTCCAGCGTGGTTTCCTCGCCTATGACCATCTGTGCCATCCGCGGCGAACCGAGGTACATGGAGGCGCGGCCCTCCACCATGATGACGACATCGCAGAATGAGGGGATGTAGGCACCGCCCGCAGCCGAAGGTCCGAAGAGGCAGCAGATCTGCGGTACACGGCCCGAGAGCCGCACCTGGTTGTAGAAGATCTTGCCTGCGCCTCTCCGACCCGGGAAGAGCTCGACCTGATCGGTGATGCGTGCCCCCGCAGAGTCCACGAGGTAGAAGACGGGGAGCAGCTCGTCGTACGCAGCCTCGAGTGCCCGGATGATCTTCTCGACCGTTCGCGCGCCCCACGACCCGGCCTTCACCGTTGGATCGTTGGCGATGACCACGACGGGACGCCCGTCCACCAGGCCGCGCCCGGTGACCACGGCATCGGCGGCCAGCCCTTCCGCCATGGCATTTGCGAGCAGCCCATCCTCCTCGAACGACCCGGGGTCGCACAGCAACGCCACCCGATCCCGCACGAACAGCTTGCCCTGCTCTGCCAACTTCTCGTGGTACTTGTCGGGGCCGCCGCCGAGGGCAGTCTCGGCGGCCTTGCCGAAACGCTCTTCGAGCGGACGGCCGTCACCCACGCTGCGTGTCACCGGCGTTCATGGCTTCCAGGCTACATCCCCATCGATGTGCATGAGCGTGGGGCGGTGCCGACGCCGTCAGGTTCGGGTGCGATTCGGAGGGGGCTTCTCGACGTCCTCCGGTCGGCGGTTGTGCCTCCGCCTGGTGTAGAGCCGCAGCGGGGTGCCAACGAAGTCGAACTCGCTCCGGAGACGATTCTCCAAGAACCGGAGATAGTCCGGTCCCAACTCGCCGCCGCGCACGAAGAGCACAAACGTCGGCGGATCGGTCGCCGCCTGCACGGCGTAGATGATGCGGGCCCGCTTGCCGGCCCGCATCGGGGGCGGGTGGCCGGCCTGCCAGCCACGGATGAGGCGGTTGAGGTCGGGGGTGGGAATGCGTTGCCGGCGTGTCTCGAGCACAGCACGGATCGCCTTCGGCAGGCGGTGGAGCCTGCTTCCCGTCTTCGCCGACATGCGCAGGACAGGCGCCCACGAGACGAATGCCAGCCGGTCGCCCACCCCGTCCTCGGTGAGTGCCCGGCTGTCCTCGTCGACGGCATCCCATTTGTTGAGGAGGATGATGAGCCCGACACCGGCGTCTGCGATCTCCTCAGCGAGCCGCTGCTCCTGATGTGTGACACCCCTCGTGCCGTCGATCACCAGCAGGGCCACATCAGCCCCGGCGAGCGCCTCCCGTGCTCGCATGACGGCATACATCTCGACGTCGTCCTTGATCTTGGTGCGGCGCTTGATGCCGGCCGTGTCGATGATCTCGAATGGCTCGCCGTCGAGATCTACCACGAGGTTGATCGGGTCGCGGGTCGTCCCCGGCTCGTCCGCAACGAGTACCCGCTCCTCCCCCGCAAGTTTGTTCAGCAGCGTCGACTTGCCGACATTCGGACGTCCGATGATGGCGAGTCGCGCCCGTCCCTTCTCGGGCTCGACGCTGCCCTCGTCCGGCAGGGCATCGACGAGGGCGTCGAGGAAATCGCCGGTGCCTCTGCCGTGAGCGGCGCTCACCGGGTGCGGCTCGCCGAGGCCGAGCGTCCACAAATGGTCGAGGTCTTCCTCTTGGCGCGGCCCATCGACCTTGTTCGCCACGAACACGAAAGGGACATTGCTGCGCAGGAGAAGGCGCGCAACCCCTTGGTCATCGTCGGTGACGGCGGTCGTTGCGTCGGCAACGAACACGACCAGGTCGGCAGCGGTCACGGCCGTCTCGGCCTGGCTGCGGATACCCGAGCGTGAGCTCCTCATCCGGGTTCAGCTCCCACCCGCCCGTATCCACCAGCAGGAACTCGCGTCCGCGCCAGTCGGCAACGAACTCTCGGCGATCGCGAGTCACGCCTGCCTGTGGGTCAACGACTGCCGCCCGGCGGCGAAGGATGCGATTGACGAGCGTGGACTTGCCCACGTTCGGCCGACCGAGCACTGCAACGACGGGGAGGCCGCTCATCCGGCAATTCCTGCGAGCAGACCTGCGGCCGTCGTCTCGACCGCCTTGAGGGGCGCTTTCGCCGCAGCTGCGACAGTGGCGAGCTCGACGTCGTCGAGAAACCGGTCGCCCTGCAACGCAACGTCGGGGACGAGATAGAGCCCCGCCGGCTCCGAGTCGGCCTCCAGCGCTCTCGCCAGGTCGCTGCCGACCATGAGGCCGGCAACGGCGACGTTTCCTCCAAAGAAGTCGTTGGGCACCGTCAGCAGGCGAATCTCCGTCCCCGCAAGCCCCTCCAGCCTCGCCAGCTGGGGGCTGAGGGCTCGCGCTCCGTATTCGGCCGTGACCACCACGACCGGCCCTGCCGCCGCACCTTCCGGGTCGCCGCCGGTGTGGCGTGGCGCCCGATATCCGGTCGGCGGGGCTGCGGGAATCGACCGCCACTCCCCCGTGACGATCGGGGCTGATCCGTTGGTCCCCCGCTCCAGCCGATCGAGCTCGTCGTAGAAGGCGCGAACCATCCCGATGCCGTTCTCATGTTGCGCGTACGACTCGTAGTCGGCGCTCTCCGGAAACGGCATGCCTGCCATCAGATACAGCTCGTCGGAAGCGAAGAACATCCGAGTCCCGAGCCGCTGCAGGGCGTGTTGCTGCCACCTGTGGATGATCTCGAGGTCGCGCCGCGCCTGGTCTGGCGTGTGCGTCGCGAGCGAAGCCTCGGTGTTGAATCGCGACAACCCCAGCGGGACGATCCCCATCGAGGCGAGGCGCGGGTAGCGGAGGACCACCTCGGCACAGGTGCGGGCCAGCACATCGCCGTCATTGATGCCCGGGCACAAGACGATCTGACCGTGCACGACGACTCCCCTGTCGAGCAGCGCCCGCAGCCAGCGGAGGCTGGTGGCACCGCGCGGGTTGCGCAGCATGCGGCTCCGCACCTCCGGGTCGGTGGCATGGATCGACACATAGAGCGGGCCGAGCTTCTCCTCGACGACGCGGGACAAATCGAGTTCCGTGAACCTCGTCAACGTCGTGAAGTTGCCGTACAGGAACGACAGGCGGTAGTCGTCGTCTTTCAAGTAGAGCGACTTCCGCATCCCCGGCGGCAGCTGGTAGATGAAGCAGAACTCGCAGTGGTTGTCGCACGTCTGCACCCGATCGAAGATCGACGCGCTGAGCCGGATACCGAGGGGCGCCCCGGCGTCCTTCTCGACGAAGAGGTCGAGCTCCAAGCCAGATCTGCGGACGACGAGCTCGGGATCGGGCTCGTCGACGAGCTGCTGGTACTCGATGACATCTGTGGGAGCGATTCCATTGACCGCGACGAGCTCGTCACCGGCCGAGAGGCCGGCGACCGCGGCAGGACTGCCGGGAACCACTTCGAGGATCGTCGGATACGACATGGGGAGGAGCTGAAGTGTAGGGGTAGCGGCGCTGCTGGGCTCCGCAGCGGGTGCCTCAGACGCAGATGCCGTCGGCGAGACCGCGGCCACACAGCAACGTCTGCTCCACGCTCATCAGGACGAAACCCTCGCCGCTTGCCGTCGGCTGCCCGAAGACGTGCAGGCGGACGCCGATCTGGGCGTCGTCGCCGAGCCCGATGACGTCGTACGTGACCTCGCCCAGATCGCCAACGCGTCGGGGCGACGCTGACGACGAGAGTTGGAAGGCGGATCGGTCGACGACGCGGCCGTGGCGACGATCAACCCGAGGTCCAGCATCGTTTCAGCCGCGGGCGTCCGACCGAGCCTGGCGACGATCGCGGCGGTCTCGTCGGTCGTCTCGCCGAGGTATGCCACATAGCGCAGGTTCACCCATCCGGTGATGCCGCCCGCGACGACCTCGATCCACAGCGCCCCGGGGATCTGCCGGGTCACGCCGCGTGCCGCCACGTCGTCCGCCGTGGGGGCGAGGGTCGCCACGATGGGGTACGCCACGCCCGGCGCCGACCGGACGTTGAGAACGTCGTCATGGCGAACACCCACGACACCGAGAACATCGCCGGGGCGCGGCCCGAAGTCGATGAGCTCACCAGGCAGCGTGGTCGACGTCGCCGCGCTCGTCGTGGTTGGCGACGTCGTCGTAGTCGTCGCCGACGTGGTGGTCGGAGCCGACGTCGGCGTCGTGGTCGGTGCAGACGTCGTCGTCGCAGCCTGCGCCGTCGTCGTTGGCGCTGGCGTGGACGGCGCACCGGAGGGGATCGACGTCGTCGATGCAGCGGCACCGTCGTCGCCTCCCCCGCATCCAGCGCACATCAGTGCGAACGCAAGAAGCAGTACCACGCGTGCATGCCGGGAAGGGCGCCACCATGTACCCATCACGATGCCTCCTGATTGGGGCGTATCCCTGCTCCACACGATCGCGCAGACCGCAGCAGGTTGCGAGAAGACCTTGGTCTCTCAAGCGTGGCCGTTTGCCTACCATCGCGGCCATGCCCAGCAAGGTCTTGCTCGCCGAGCCGCGTGGATTCTGTGCCGGTGTCGAAATGGCCATCAAGTCCCTGACGTGGATGGTGCGCATCTTCGAGCCGCCCGTGTATTGCTATCACGAGATCGTGCACAATGCCGCCGTGGTGGCCGCATTCGAACGGGCCGGCGTTGTATTCGTCGACGACATCTCAGAGGTGCCGGAGGGAGCGCCCGTCATGCTCTCAGCACACGGATCGGCGCCTGAGGTGGTCGCGGCCGCCGAGGGGCGTGCTGCGGTCACGGTCGATGCCGTCTGCCCGCTCGTCACCAAAGTCCACCACGAGGTCAAGCGAATGGCCGGGCAGGGCTTCGACATCATCTACGTGGGCCACGAAGGCCACGACGAGGCGGTCGGCGCCGTCGCCGAGGCGCCCGCGTCGGTCACGCTGGTCGATCCCCGAGTTGGCCTGGGGGACTTCACCCCAGCCGATCCGGGCCGAGTTGCCCTGCTGGCGCAGACGACGCTGGGGCTGTACGAATGGGAAGACGTCCTCAGCGATGCGGAGACGGCCTACCCGGGCCTATGGACTGCGCGAAGGAGCGACCTCTGCTACGCCACCACCAACCGCCAGGAGGCGGTGCAGCGACTGGCCGACCGCGCCACCCTGGTGCTCGTCGTCGGGTCTGAGAACTCGTCCAACACGCAAGCGCTGGTGCGCGTGGCGCGCAACGCCGGGGTCGAAGCCCATCGCGTCGACGGGCCCGAAGGGATCGACCCGTCGTGGCTGGCCCGCCACGACGTGGTCGGCGTGACGGCAGGCGCCTCGGCCCCCGACCAACGAGTCCAGGCGATCATCGCGGCAATTGGGCCCACCGACGGCGTCGAACACGTGAGAGTCACGAAGGAGGACGAGTACTTCCCCTTGCCGCCTGCCCTCCGCAAGCTCGTCCAGACGCTCCAGGCACTGGTCGAGGGTGCCTTTGCATGCCGAACGCCCGGACGGCCCGGCCCCATCGAGCACGACCGCGAGTGGGGCGCCACCGAGGCGCTCGCCCTCCTCGAGATCTGACGGGCGGGGCGGGTTCGCCCCGGCACGACGAGCCGGTACGGGAGCTTCGCAACCCCGCCCGAGGGCAGACTGTCTCCGGTTGTCTCAGCTCGGCGTGCCATCGGCTCCGTCGGCGGCGAGCGCCAGGATCTCTGCGACCACTTCATCGATTCCCAGCTCTGATGTGTCGATGATGGCTGCATCGGCTGCCGCCTGAAGTGGCGAGGCGGCTCGGGTCGAGTCGATGCGATCCCTCCTCGCCAGCTCGGCGGCGACCTCGTCCACCGCCCTCCCGGCTGTCTCCGCATCGCCGGACCGCCGCCGGGCGCGGACCTCGGGGTGGGCAGTCAGGAACACCTTCACTGCAGCATCCGGGAACACAACGGTGCCGATGTCCCGGCCCTCGACGACCGCGCGGCCGCCACGCCCAGCCACCCACCGCCGCTGCATGGCGACCACCAGTGATCGCAGGCCGGGTATCGCCGAGACATGGCTGACGGCTGCTGTGACCTCCGCCGACCGCACCTCTTCCGTGACATCTCGCCCGTCGACCGTGACCCGTCCGTCCTCGTAGTCGATCGCAATCGGCCGGACGGCATCCACAACGCTCTCACCATCGGCGACGTCGACCCCGGCATCGAGCACCGCCACCGTGGCGGCGCGATAGGTCGCACCCGTGTCGAGGTGCGGGAGACCGAGCCTGGCTGCCACTCGTGAGGCGACCGTGCTCTTCCCGACGCCGCTCGGACCATCTATCGCGATGACCACAAACCCTCCACCACGTCGTAGAACCCGGGCCACGACACTGCGGCGACGTCGCCGTCGAACACGCGCACCGCCCCGTCAACGCCAACTGCGGCAACGCCCGCAGCCATCGCAATGCGATGGTCGCCCGCCGCGTCGACCGCACCGGGCTCGAGGAAGCCGGTACCAACGACCACGAAACCGTCCTCAGTTGCCTCGGCACCGCCCCCCAGGGCGCGGATCATGGCAACGGTTGTCGCAATCCGGTCGCTCTCCTTGGCCCGCAGCTCTGCGGCGTCGCGCACCACCGATATCCCCTCCGCCAATGCGCCCAGAACTCCGACGAGCGGGAGCTCGTCGAGCGCAGCAATGGCCAGCTCCCCCGACACCTCGGTGGCGAAGAGGCCATGCCCACGAACGGTCACGGAGCCCACCGGATCGCCGAGCACGCTCCCCGTCACCTCGGCCGAGATCTCGGCACCAAACGCTTCGAGGATCTGGAGGAACCCGATACGACCGGGATTGAGGGCCACACCCGGCGTGGTCACCGTGGCGTCGCGTCGCGCCGCCGCGAGTGCCCACAGAAACGCCGCAGACGACGGGTCGCCGGGAACCACGTAGTGATGCGGCGGCAACGCACCAGGCAGGATCTCGAACTCCGTCGCCGAGCGGCGCCTGCCCCGGCCCAACGCCTCGAGCCACCGCTCCGTGTGGTCGCGGAACCCCGGTGGCGAGTCGATCCGCGACGGGCCAGCCGCCTGGAGGGCGCCGAGCGAGAAGGCAGACCGCACCTGGGCAGACGCCAGGTCGATCACGACTGAAGCGCCCCGCAAACCGCCGGGCGCACCCACCGACACGGGTGCGGTACCTTCGGGCTCGGTCGTCGCCACCGTCGCCCCCAGCGCCGACAGCGGCCCAACGAGCCGGCGCATCGGCCGGCGCCGCAGCGAAGTATCGCCGGTGAGCACCGAGGTGAACGGCCGGCCGGCGAGCGCCCCTGCGAGAAGTCGCAGCGTGGTACCCGAATTGCCGCAATCGAGCGGGCTATCGGCGTTGCGCCAGCCGTCGACACCGGGCGAGACGACGCGACCCCGCTCGATCATCACACCGAGGCGATGCAACACGCCGACCGTCGACGCGACATCGGCTCCTGGTCCCACGCCTTCGACGCGGCTCTCGCCGTCTGCCAAGGCCGAAAAGACGAGGGCGCGATGGGAGAGCGACTTGTCGCCGGGCACCGACACGGTGGTTTCGAATGGCCCTCGGGGCAGTGCGATGGTTCGGGGAGTGGTCACGACTCGGGTTCTTCTGGAGGCACTGCATCATCCCACGGTGCGCCGGCGGCGGCGTACAGGCTGCGCACCTCGTCGAGCGTCAGTGGGCGCGAGTGACCCGACGCGAGGCGCGGATCTCGCAAGGGCCCGATGGCGGTCCGGACGAGGCGCTCGGCACGGTGGCCGATGGCTTCGCACATCCGGCGCACCTCGCGCTTGCGCCCCTCGCCCATGACGATCTCGAGCAAGGTGCGGTCGGGACGCCGATCCACCACCCGAGCCCGGATGGCAACCGCCCGGCCGTCGTCGAGGTCTAGGCCTTCGCAGAGCCTCCGCACGGCTGCATCGCCGACCCGGCCCTCGACGAGCGCGGTGTAGGTCTTCTCCACGCCGAAGCTCGGGTGAGTCAGCCGGTGGGCGAGGTCGCCGTCGTTGGTGAGCAGCAGAAGCCCTTCGCTCTCTGCATCGAGGCGCCCGACCGGGTAGACCCGATGCTCGGCGGCGACGAGATCGACCACCGTGCGGCGACCTTGCGGGTCGGATGCCGTCGAGATGACACCCGCCGGCTTGTTGACGAGCAGATACACGAGGTCCCGTCTGACCGGCAGTGGGATCCCATCGATCGCGATCGCGGCGGTCTCCGGATCGACCTTCTGGCCGATTGCTGCGCGAACCCCGTCGATCGTGACCCGGCCCCGCCTCACCAGGTCTTCGGCCCGACGGCGGGAAGCAAACCCGGAATGGGCGATCACCTTGTGGATGCGGTCCGTCATCCCTCGGGCCGGAACGGCCGCTCCAGCGCATCGACGACCTCTGCAGGCGGAACGTGGTCGGCCAGCGGCGGAAGCGCATCGAGGCCTTCAACGCCGAGCTTCTCGAGAAACAGCTCGGTGGTGCCGTACAAGAGGGCCTGGCCGGGGCCCCCGGCGCGACCGACCTCCATGACGAGCCCGCGCCGCTCCAGCGTCCGCAGCGCCCGCTCGGAGTCGACGCCTCGAATCTCAGCCACCTGGCCCCGGGAAACGGGCTGTTTGTAGGCCACGACCGCCAGGGTCTCGAGCGCTGCAGCGCTCAACCTCGTCGCCCGCTCCGTCGCAGCGAACCGCTCGAGGTACGGGTGAGCGTCGGGATGGCTGTAGAGCCGCCATCCACCGGCGACTTGCCGCAGCACGACCCCGCGGCCCGAATCGCCGAGCTCTCGACTGAGCGCGTCGAGCTCGTTCTCGATCTGCTCCCTCGGGAGCTCGAGCAGCTCGGCGAGCTCCCCGGTCTGAACCGGCGACTCGGCCACGAACAGGATCGCCTCGAGAATGGATTGCGTCTCCATGGTCACCACTCCGATCCGGGGAGGTCGAAGCCGCCGTCTTCACCCGGCTGCCGCTGCACCTCGATCGCAGCGCCGGGCACCGCCTGGTCGATTCGCACCATGCCCCAGCGGGCGAGCTCGAGCAAAGCGAGGAAGTAGGCGATCACCTCGAGAGAGGTGCGGCAATGGGCGACGAGGGTGTCGAACTCTGAGATCGCATCGGCGCGCAACCGGCGCCGCAGGTCGCCGATAGCGTCTTCCACAGACGGCAGATCGAGGTCGAGGTGATCGAGGTCGGGATCCTCCGGAACGTGGTGCACGGCACGCTCGGCGAGCAAGGCCAACTCGACGGGGCTGATCTCCAGTCGCAGCTCCGGCGGTGCGGGGATGACGTCCGGGTCGAGACCTGCGAGGCGGGGCACATATCGGGCGTTCCCTTCCATCCGATGCGCCAAAACGGCTGCAACGTCCTTGAACGTCAGGCACGCAAGCAGTCGGGAGAGCAGACGGTCGCGCTCCTCGGCAAGCGCAAGCTCCTCGTCGAGATCCACCTCGCTGCTCCCGGGCAGCAGGAAGCGGGCCTTGAGCTGGATCAGGGTGGCGGCGATGAGGAGGAACTCCGACGTGATGTCGATGTCCATGTCACGCAGCGCATCGAGGTGCGCGAGATACTCGGTGACCAGGGCGCTCAAGCTGAGGTCCGTGATGTCGACCTGATGCGAGGTGATGAGTTGGAGCAGCAGATCGAGGGGGCCCTCGAAGACCCTCGTCTTGACCTGGTAGCTCATCGGTACACCTCACCGCCCGTCGCGGAACGCATGGTAGGGAACCCGATGCCGACGATTGCGGCTTTCACGCGTGGTCCGCCTCGAGGAGAGCCCGCCACGCTTCAGGGTCGCAAGGGCCCGGGTCGGGATCGGGGTGCCGCTTCGCAAACTCCACGACGAGCATTTCGCTGCCGGCTGAAGCCAGCAGCTCCGCCCCAAGCGCCCCGTGACGCCGGTAGGTCGCGTAGCGCCCGCGCAGCGGCACGTGGAGCGCATCGGCAACGGTGGCGAGGCTGCGGCCGACGGCTCCGAGACGAACGAGGCCCTTCCCCACGTCGTGGAGCAGCGCCGCCCGCACAACCGTGCGATCAGCCATTCGGACCTCGGCACGACGCATCGTGTCGAACGCATGGCGCTGGTCCTGGGTCGACTGGCTCCAGAACAGCGTCCGCTCGGCGGCGGCGAGGATGCTGGCGACGGCGGCCTGCTCGGCAGGAGAGAGTGGTTGCGCCCTCACGAACCCGAAGAAGCGTCGGATCAGGTGAGGAAGCGGGAAGCGGCGACGCAGAGCGGTCAGCGTTTGCGCTTGCAGTCGACGCAGAAGCGGGACGTGGGCCGGAACTCCATGCGGTCGGCCCCGATGTCTTTGCCGCATGCCTCGCATTTGCCATACGAGCCTTCTGTGACCCTCGCCAGCGCCCGGTCGACGTCGACGAGCATGCCGCGGAGATTCTCGACGATACCGAGAACCTCCGTCCGCTCGGCCGTTGCGGCCGCAGCGTCGGCGAAGCCATCTCCGTAGTCCATGTCGCCCGTCAGCTCACCTGACTCGTTGGCACCGAGCTCGGCGAGCTGGCGAACCAGCTTCTCGCGCTCGGTTGTGAGAACGGCGGCGGCTCCGTCGATATCCAACTCGATCACTCCTCGGAGAAGTCGGGCTCGTCATCCACTCCTCGGGTGGGAGGCGACGAACACCTCGTACAGATGCTGCGGGCTCACCCGCGTGTAGATCTGCGTGGTCGAGATACTAGCGTGCCCAAGGATCTCCTGGACCGTACGGAGGTCGGCGCCACCCTCGACCATGTGGGTGGCAGCGGAGTGGCGAAGGACGTGAGGGGACACTCGGTGGGGGTCCAAACCCGCCCCGACCGCATGGCGCCTGACGATGAGAAACACGCCTTGACGCGTCAACTGCCTGCCTCGTGCGTTGAGGAACATCCAGCCGGAGTCGCTCCGCCCTGCTTTCATCTCGAGCCGGATCGGCAGGTAGGCGGCGAGCGCATCGACGGCGAAGCCACCGAGCGGAACGATCCGCTGCTTGTCGCCCTTTCCCTTCACGAGCGCCGTCTTGCCGTCGAGATCGACGTCTTCGACACGAAGGCCGACCGTCTCGGCAACGCGAGAACCCGTTGCGTACATGAATTCGAGGATGGCGCGATCCCGACTGCCCAGGATCGTCGCCGGGTCGGGGGAAGCCAGCAACGCCAGGATCTCGTCTATCTCGAGCGCCTTGGGAAGCGAAGAGGCACGATGCGGAGGCTCTATCAGGGCGGTGGGATCGTGCCCGATAGCCTCTTCGGCGACGCAGAACCGGTGGAGCCCGCGCACGGCCGCCAGCTTGCGCGCCAGCGTTGCGTCGGCGACTCCTGCAGCCGTGAGCGCGACGAGGAACCTGCCAACATCGCCACCCGAAACGTCCTCGATGGCGTCGATACCGGCATCGGCGAGGAATGCGGCGTACTGCGCCAGGTCTCGCCGGTACGCAACGACCGTGTTGGTCGAGAGCCCGCGCTCGGACCGAACCGAGGCGAGGAACTCCTCAACCGCTGTCTCGACGGTCACGCTCGCCGCTGGAGGAATGCCAGCAGACCCACGAGCGTCTTGGCGTCGGTGATCTCACCGGACGCGATGTACGTGGCGAGCTCGTCGATCCGCAGCCGCACGATCTCGGCGGCGATCTCCTCCGGGCCGTGCGGGTTGGATGCCACGGCGACGCAATCCGTCGCGAGATACACGGTCATGTGCTCGTCGGTGAAACCGGGACCTGTGAAGAACGAGGAGAGCGGCTCGAGCGTCCCAGGTCGATAGCCGATCTCCTCCTCGAGCTCCCTTCCGGCAGCCGCGCGCGGGGTCTTCGCCTGGCACATCGAGCTTGCCGGCGGGGAGCTCCAACACCATGGCGTCGACGGGGGCACGGTACTGCCGGATGAGCACGACGTCATCGCCGACCACGGCGACAACAGCGACAGCGCCAGGATGGCGGACCGCCTCACGCGAGAACGTGGACCCATCGGGCCCCGCCACGTGCAAACGGTCGAGGCGGAGAAACGCGGAGTGGGCGACTGTGCGCGCCCCAACGATGCGAAAACCGCTGGAGACGTTCAGGCGTCGACCTCGGCGCCGACCGCAGCGGCGACGTCGACCGCATCCCCCGCTGCGGCGGTGCTGCGGGCATGGCGTCGCGCCGCTGCGACAAACCCTGCGAAGAGGGGGTGTGGGTTGTCGGGCCGCGACTTGAACTCCGGATGGAACTGGCTGGCGATGAAGAAGGGGTGGCCGGGGAGCTCGATCATCTCGACCAGCCGGTCGTCCGGCGAGACTCCACTGAGGCGCAAACCCGCAGCCTCGAGCTCCTTGCGGAACTTGTTGTTCACTTCCCAACGGTGCCGGTGCCGCTCGTAGATCAAGACCTCGCCGTACAGCTCCGCTGCGAGCGAGCCGGGCTCGAGCTTGGCCGGGTAGACGCCGAGGCGCATCGTGCCGCCCTTGTCCTCCACTTCCACCTGGTCGGCCATGAGGTCGATGACGGGGTGCAAGGTGGTGGGAGCGAACTCGGTGCTGTTGGCATCTTGATGGCCGAGGACGGATCGGGCGTATTCGATGACCGCACACTGCAGACCAAGACATAGGCCCAGGAACGGCACACGCTCCTCGCGGGCGAAGCGCACTGCTTGGACCTTGCCTTCGACGCCGCGATAACCGAAGCCGCCGGGCACAACGATGCCGTGCACGCCTTCGAGATACGTCGAACCGAGCAGCCCGTCCACGTCCTCGGCAGGGATCCAGCGCATGTCGAGCTTCACGTCGTGGGCAGCAGCCCCGTGCCGGAGGGCTTCCACGACCGACAGGTAGGCGTCGGGGAGGTCGACGTACTTGCCGACGATGCCGATCGTCAACTCCTCCGTGGCCTGCGCCATCCGGTCGACGATTGCAGCCCACGAAGCAAGGTCCGGCTCCGCGGTGTCGAGCGCAAGCTCGCGGCAAACCACATCGTCGAGCCCGCCTGCGTGGAGTGCGAGCGGCACCGAGTAGATGTTGTCGACGTCCATGGCGTTGATGACAGCGTCCGTCTCGACGTCGCAGAACAGGCTGATCTTGCGCTGCGCCGCCTCGTCGAGCGGCCGATCGGACCGCACCACGATGATCTCGGGGTGGATGCCGCGCGACCGCAGCTCGGCTACCGAGTGCTGGGTCGGCTTGGTCTTCAGCTCTTCGCTGGTGGACAGGTAGGGAACGAGCGTGACGTGGATGTAGCACGTATTGGTGACGCCCACGTCCTTGCGCATCTGGCGGATCGCCTCGAGAAACGGGAGGCTCTCGATGTCGCCGACCGTGCCGCCGACCTCGGTGATCACCACGTCGACGGCTTCGTTGTCGCCGAGCTTGCGAATCCGTGCCTTGATCTCGTTGGTGATGTGCGGGATCACCTGGACGGTTGCGCCGAAATAGTCGCCGCGCCGCTCCTTGCGGATGACCGACTGGTAGATCGAACCCGTCGTGACGTTCGAATCGCGGCGAAGGCTCTGGCCGAGGTACCGCTCGTAGTGGCCGAGATCGAGATCGGTCTCACCGCCGTCGTCGGTGACGAACACCTCACCGTGCTCGAAAGGGTTCATCGTGCCGGGGTCGACGTTGATGTAGGGATCGAGCTTCTGGGAGACGACCCGAAGACCTCTGGCCTTGAGGAGTCGTGCCAGCGACGCTGCAGTGATGCCTTTCCCGAGGCTTGACGTCACCCCACCGGTGACGAACACATACTTCGTCAACGCACTCTCCTGGGTAAGGGGGAACCATAGCACCCGCCCCTCGCCGGGCCGATCATTGCGGTGAACGTCTGCTGGCGCCGGCAGTCGCAAGTAGCTCGGCGGCGTGCTCACGGCTGCGTTCGCTCTCCGGCATCCCCGCAAGCATGCGGGACAACTCGGCCACCCGTTCGTCGCCGTCGACGCGCCGCACGGTCGCCCGGGTGGCGACGCGCTCGACCACGTAGTGGGCATCCGCAAACGCAGCGATCTGGGGCAGATGGGTGACACACAAGACCTGGCGAGTCGCAGCCAGCCCGGCGAGCTTGCGACCCAGCTCGAGCGCAACGGCACCTCCGATCCCGGCGTCGATCTCGTCGAACGCAGCCACGACGGCATCATCTGCGCCGGCGGCGAGGCGAAGCGCGAGCACGAGCCTGCTCAGCTCGCCTCCAGATGCGATGCGTCCGACCGGTGCCGGCGTCAGTGCCTCGTCGGACGCGAACTCCAGCTCGATTCGCCGGGTCCCGACTGGACCCGGAGCCACCGGTTCGTGACGGAACGCAACCACGGGAGCCCGAAAGCCGAGGTCAACGAGGTGCGCTGTTGCCGCCGCGGCGATTTCGTCGCCTGCACGCTGTCGCGCCGCAGCAAGGACGAATCCGGCGGTGACGACGTCGTGCTCGGCTCCGCCGATGGCGGCGTCGAGGCCGTCGGCCTCTTCGAGGAGCCGGTCGAGCGAGCCGGCCCGTGCAGCAGCGGCCTCCCCGAACGCCAGCACGTCGCCGAGCGTGGCCCCGTACTTGCGTCGCAGCTCACCGAGGAGGGCGATGCGCTCCTCAACCGATTCGAGCTGATCCGGGGCGGCGAGCACGTCTGACGCAGCTGCCGCCACGGCGCTGCGCAGCTCCGCGACGAGTGATCCAACGTCCACCGCCTGCTCGGAGAGCGAACGCAGCTCCGGGTCGTGACCGGCAGCCCTGCCGAGCGCCATGAGGGCCCTGTCGATCGCAGGCTCGACCCCTTCCTCGCCGAGCGCCGATGCCGCAACGTCGAGGGCCTCGATGATCGACTGCGCGTTCCGCAGCCTGCGAGCGGTCACCTCGAGCTCGGCATCATCCCCGGCATCGAAGCCTGCAGCGCGAATCTCCTCCGCCTGATATCGAGCCGTGTCGAGCTCACGCTGCAAGGCGCGCCGGTCGCCGCCGAGCGCCTGCTGGCGTTCGCGTAGCTCGACCAGACGCTCCCATGCAGCGGCATAGTCGGCGAGGGCCGCCGTGCCTTCGACGTCGAGCGCTCCGTCGAGCATCGCCCGCACCTCGGCAGGCCGAGTGAGCCTGAGGTGGTCGTGCTGGGCAACCAAGTCGACAACGCCCGAGGTGCGCTCCTCCAACTGGCGGAGTGGCGCCATCAAGCCGTCGAGATACGCCTTCGAACGTCCCTTCCGTCCAACCCGGCGGGCGAGGATGACCTCGTCGTCGCTCAAGGTGAAACGAGCCTGGACCGTCGCCTCCTCGCCGAACGGACCCACCATGTCTCGGCGTGCTTGCGCACCGAGGAGCAAGCGCAAGGCACCGAGCAGCAGCGTCTTTCCGGTTCCCGTCTCCCCGGTCACCACCACCAGCCCGCCGCCGGGCTCGAGATGGGCGTGCTCGATGATCCCCAAGTTCGTGACGAGCAGCTCATCAAGCATGGTCGAGCCCGAACTGCTTGCGCACGCCCTGCGGGAACGGGTGTTTCCCCAACGACACGAATCGGACCGGCCGCTCCCCCTTGCAGACGGTGAGGACCTCGCCGTCGTGGAGGACGCAGGCCTCTCGACCGTCGAGGTTGACCCGAACGGCTCGGTCGCTGGCGTTGCGCAACTCGATGACCGTATCGGGGGCGAGCACGAGCGATCGACTGAGCAGGCTGTGCGGGGCAACCGGGCTCAGCACGAGAGCCTCCAGCTCGGGGGCCAGCACCGGCCCGCCGACGGACAGCGAGTAGGCGGTGGAGCCCAGGGGGCTGGCAACGATGATGCCATCGGCTCGATACGTCGTGAAGTACTCCCCGTTTATCGTGACGGCGATCCGCACCACCCGTTGGCTCAGCACCTTCTCGACGACGACGTCGTTGATGCCGTGCCATACCCGCCCGTCGCCCGTTTCGGCGCGCACCGTCATTCGCCCGCGCTCGGGACGCGGTTGGCGGTCGATCACGTCGAGCAGGGCATCGAGCTCGTCCGGCTCGAACTCGGTGAGATAGCCCACGGTGCCGAGATTGACGCCGACAACGGGGATGTCGGCAGCATGGGCGACCTGGGCTGCTTCGAGCAGGGTGCCATCTCCCCCGATGCCGACGACGACATCGACCTCAGCGGCAACGCCCAGACCCGAACGGGTGGTGGTGTGGCCCCGTGCTGTTGCCTTCTGATCCAACTCCGCCGCAACGCGAGCAGTCGCTTGACGAGCGGGGTTGAGCACCAGGCCGAGCCTCAGCGTACGATCATTCATGTCCCTCATCCTCGCCGATCTGGCCGGACGGCGGGCCGCCGGACTCGGAGCGAAGCCACAGCAGGTACTCACGATTGCCGGCTGCGCCCTCCAGAGGCGACGCGATCAGGCCATGGGTTGCGAGACCAACGGCAGCGAACGCAGCCGACACCGCGGCACACGACCCGTCCCTCACGGCAGGGTCGACGATCACCCCTCGCTTGGAATGGTGTCCTGGCCCAGCCTCGAACTGCGGCTTCACGAGGACTACGACATCCGCATCGCTGCGGGCAAAGGGCACGAGGTGGGGCGCAAGCACTCGAAGGGAGATGAAGGAGACGTCGACGACCACGATGTCGAACGGGGCCCGCACGACGACAGGATCCAGTCGGCGAATGTCGGTGCGCTCACAGCTCACGACACGCGGGTCGGTGCGGAGCGACGAGTGGAGCTGGCGGCTCCCCACGTCGACGGCGACGACCTGCGCCGCTCCGAGCTGGAGAAGGCAGTCTGTGAACCCGCCGGTGGATGCGCCGACGTCGAGAGCCCGCCGAGCCTGCACCCCGATGTCGAAGTTCTCGATCGCTGCAGCGAGCTTGTGCCCGCCGCGACTCACGTATCGGCCCACCAACGGGTCGACCTCGAGCGACGCGTCGTCGTCGACCGACATCGCCGGGCGCGTAGCGGGGCGACCGGCGACGTGCACCCTCCCCTCCACGATGGCGCGACGCGCCGCCGAGCGGCTCGCTACCAGACGTCGGCGGACCAGCTCGAGATCCAGGCGTCGCGTCAGGGGTGCTCCTCCGTCTCGGGAGACGCCGGCCGCTCGACTTCGAGCTCGTTGGACAGATCGGCCGCGAGCCGCTCGGCCGGCTCAGGGGCATCGGCGGCATCGACCGCCGCAAGGTCGGCGAGGCGGCCGTCGTGCTCTGTGAGAGAGCGATCTGGCGGGTTGACCCCGACAGCGTCAGGGGATGGTGCGTCGTGCTGCGTATGATCCATGAGAGGCATTATCCCCGCAACGACCGACAGGAACGCGCCTTGTTGCCGCTACGCGACCTCAACCCGACGCGAATCACGCCGATCGCAACAATTGCCATCATCGCTCTCAACCTCGCGGTGTTCTTCTTCTGGCAACCACAGACGACGTCGAACGACAGCGAGGTGTTCGCCTACGAGAACGCCGCGATTGCCTGCGAGCTCACCACCGGACAACCCCTCTCCGCAGACGAGATTCGTTCCGGCGTGTGCCGGAGCGACGCTGCCGCACCGGTATTCCCCGACAAGAGGGTCTGGCTGGCCGGCCTCGTGAGCATGTTCCTTCACGCCGGACTGTTCCACATCCTCGGCAACATGTGGTTCCTGTGGATCTTCGGAAACAACGTCGAGGAGGCGTTTGGAACGCTCGGGTACGTGGCCTTCTACCTCGCTACCGGGATCGCTGCAACCGCTGCGTTCGTGGTGCTCAACCCCGACGAGACGATTCCCCTGCTCGGGGCATCGGGAGCGATCGCCGGCGTCCTCGGCGCCTACCTCGTGCTCTTCCCGACTCACCGCGTCCTCACGTGGTTCGTGTTCTTCTTCGTTCCCGTGCCGGCGGTGCTGTTCCTCGGCGTCTGGTTCTTCAGCCAGTTCGGCGTCCAAGGTGACGCCGTCGCGTGGCAGGCACACGTCGGCGGGTTCGTTGCCGGTGTGGCAGTGACGCTCCCTCTGCGCCCCGTCCTGCTCGCCAGGATCGCCAGGCTTCACCAGCCGCGGCAGAGCTTCATGATGCGCTGATGCCGAGAATCGCCGGAAGGTCGGCAATCGAGCCAACGACGTGATCGACCGTTGCCGACGCGGCATCCTCGGAGGATGAGACCCCGGAGAGCGTCAACACCGTCGTCCATCCCTCTGCATGGCCGAGGGCGATGTCCGTCTCGATGCGATCGCCCACCACCAGCACCGGACCGCGCCCGGTGAGCTCCCGCAGCAGGCGGCGCATCGGCGGATGGGGCTTCCCGCAGACCTCGGCAGCGATGCCGGTTGCCCGCTCGAGCGCCGCCACCAGTGCCCCAGCCCCTGGCACGAGGCCCTGGGGAGTCGGGAACGTCGCGTCGTCGTTGGTTGCGACGAGCCGAGCACCGGCCCTCACGGCCAGTGTGGCGTCTGCCAGCTTCTCGTATGTCAGGTGAGGATCGAGCCCCACGACGACACAGTCCGCCTCCCGCCACGCATCGACAACGGGTATCCCCTCGGCGGCCAGCGTTGGCGGCAGCCCGCGACCACCGATCACGTAGACGCCGTTCGTCACCCCCGCGAGGTGATGGGCCGTGGCCATCGCCGAAGTCACCACCTCGCCCGGCGTGACTGCGTGCCTCGTGCGCGACTCGATGGCAGCGGCGACCTCGGCGGCTGTGCGGGTGGAGTTGTTGGTCGCGAAGAGGAGATCGATACCGGCCTCGCTGATGAGGTCGAGAGCACGGCCGGCCCCGGCAACGGGCTCTGGGCCCCGGTAGAGCACGCCGTCAAGGTCGCACACGACGGTCATGAAATTGCCCATGGTCCTCCCGGCCACTACAAACGGGGCCGCAACGTACCACCGAAGGGACCACCCGTGAGTGAGACGGTATTGGTGACGGTCACCGGGCCCGACAAGCCAGGTATCACGGCCGGGATCCTCCACATCCTCGCCGAGGCCCACGCGACGGTGCTCGACATGGAGCAGGTCGTCGTCCGCAACCGGCTCAATCTCGGTCTGCTCGTCGGCTTCGAGCCCGGTCGGGCACCACTGAAGGACCTCCTCTTCCTCGGCTGGGAGCGAGGACTTCACGTCGACTTCGAAGTCGTGACCAGCGAGGACGATGACTTCACCCCTCATCGCTTCGCAGTCACCGTCATCGGTCAGGAGCTCACCCCAGCCTCGCTCGCCGGTGTCGCAGACGCCATCGTCGCCGGAGGCGGCAACATCGATCGCATCACGCGACTGTCGAAGTACCCCGTGTTGAGCTACGAACTGCTCGTCGAAGGGGGCCGGCTCGACGACCTGCGCGAGAAGCTACTGCTCGCATCGAGCGCCCATCGCGTCGACGTCGCACTCCAACCCGAGGGCCTGGCGCGTCGGGCGAAGCGGCTGGTGGTCATCGACATGGACTCGACGCTCATTCGCGACGAGGTGATCGACCTGCTCGCCGAGGAGGCGGGCGTCGGTGAGGCTGTGCAACGCATCACGGACGAGACCATGGCAGGCGATAGAGACTTCAGCGACTCGTTGCGCCGCCGCGTGGCCATGCTCGCAGGGCTCGATGAGGCGAAGCTCATGGCCGTCGCCCAGCGCATCACCCTCACTCCAGGCGCTCGCACGTTTGCTCGCACGCTGAGACGGCTCGGTTACAAGACCGCCATCGTGAGCGGTGGCTTCGACATATTCGCCGAGCGGGTACGGGCTGAGCTGGGCATCGACGCCGCATTCGCCAACCACCTGGTGATTCGTGATGGGAAGGTCAGCGGAGAGCTTTCCGGCGCTGTCATCGACGGTCCCGCCAAGGCCCGACTGCTGGGCGAGATCGCCGCCGAGGAGGGAATCCCGATGGAGCAGACCGTGGCCGTCGGCGACGGCAGCAACGACCTCGACATGCTGTCGTGTGCGGGACTCGGGATCGCGTTCAACGCCAAACCGATCGTCGACGCCGCAGCCGACACGACACTCAAGGTGCCGTTCCTCGATGCGATCCTCTTCCTCCTCGGAATCCGCCGTGAGGACATCGAGGCAGCGGATCGTGCAAGCGGTGCGAACTCGGACCACTGAGCGGCGGCCGGGACCACCCCCGAACTTTCGGCGATTGTGTACCGAAGCGGTACACCCCAGCCTGAGGCCTGCGACCCCACCCGAACTTTCGGCGATTGTGTACCGAAGCGGTACAGCCGAGCCTAAGGCTCGCGAACCCCGCCGCCCGTGCGGTCGCCGAAGCGGGCGATGGTGGTGTCCAGGAGGTGTGTCGTGCGCTCGAGGCTGCCGACACTCACGCGCTCATCGTGGCCGTGAAACAGCGTCATCATCTCACCGAAGCTCATCTGATCGTCGAAGAGCCCGACGCCATATGCGGTGACGCCCCGGGTTCGGAAGAACCTCGCGTCCGTGGTCACCGGGATCAGCATGGGCAGTCGGCGCCGCGAGCCGGTCAGTTCCTCGGCAGCGTCGCCGATCGCCTCCCAGAGTGGCCCTTCGGTGGGCGATGCGTTGGGAAGACCCTCCAGACCGGATTCGACCTCGATCCGGTCCAGCAGGTCCTGGCCGAGGACCTTCCTGAAGTGGTCGGTCACCGTCGTTCCATCTTGACCCGGGACCAGCCGCACGTCGAGGTGGCCCTCCCCCGTGTCGGGGATCACGTTGTGCTTGGCGCCTGAGCGGAGCACCGTTGGGGTGATCGTCAGGTGAGTGCAAGCATGCGCCCAGCGCGCCATGCCGAGATCGATCTCGCGGAGCTCATCGATGGCGTCGTCCACCTGATCCGGGTCGAGCAGCCGGGCGACGAGCGCATCTGGGAGCCCAGCCCCGGCAACAAACGTGGCCCACTCGGGTGAGACATCGACGGGCGTCGGAGCCTCTGCGAGCCTGGTGAAGGCCTCGACGAGGGGGACGAGCGCATTGTCGGTCGCAAAGGGCTGGCTGCCGTGACCCGGTGTGCCCTGGGTCCGGAGGATGCGCCACCACGGCCCCTTCTCGGCCACGGTGACCGGCACGCCACCGGCTGCAGACACATTGGGGGTTGCTATCTCCGTGAGCATGAACTCCCCTGCAACGAGATCGCTGCGGTTGTTCACCAGCCACTCGGCGCCGAGCCGGCCACCGGCCTCCTCGTCGGCAACGGCGGCGAACACCAGATCACCCGGAAGCGGCGCTCGCTGACCCGTGAGGTACCGCCGGAACACTGCTGCCATCGCCGACGTGACGTTCAGCATGTCGATCGCACCTCGACCCCACACGTAGCCGTCGGCAACGATGCCGCCGAACGGATCACGTGACCACCCATCAGGGCTCACAGGGACCACGTCGAGGTGAGGAAGAAGCACGAGCGCAGGGGCCCCGGACACCGTTCCGGGAATGCGATACACGACGCTCTGCCGGCCCGGATGTGGCTCGACCACTTCGCCCTCGCGGCCGAAGTACGCCGCCAGCGTCTCGACCGATCGGACCTCCTGGCCGGAGTCGGCCGTGCCGTCGTTGACACAGGCATTGCGGATGAGTGCTTGCAGCAGCTCGACGACCTCTTCGACGGGGATCATGCGCTGCTCCCCGGCGCAGTGTCGCGGAGGGATTCTTTCCACGTCCGAAACCTTTCGTGGCGAGTGCCGTCCGGCCCCGTCCCGGTGCCGCGCTTGCCGTGGAGGTCGAACCTGTGATGCTCGGCGAGGTCGGGGGCAACTGCGAGGTAGCGCGCTTCCCCGACCGGCGGGCCTGCACGCCACAACAGCCACCTGCCGATCCGCCGCTTGTACTCGACCGCTGCTCCGATCTCGTCCCCGAGCCGGAGCAGCACCTCGGGCGCCTCAACCCATGCATGGGCGGGAATGCGGTACTCCCGTTGTGGAGTGTCGGGCAGATCTGCCGTGTGGACCCGGTCCTCGACGAACGGCCGCTCGCGCGGTGCACGTGCGTCACCCATCGTCACCGTCCGCATGGTGCATGACGATCAGGCGGGCCGAGAAGCCGTTCGATTCGAAGAAGTTCTTGGCGAGGCGATGGCCGGGGCTCACCCTGGCGTCGAACAGCCGGTGGCCGCTGGCGCGAAACTCGGCGAGAACGATCTGGATCATGGCATCACCGACCCCGACACCCCTGGCATCGACCGTCGTGTGAATGAGCCGCACCACGGCAACCCGCGCATCCTCTGCCTGCGGCAGCAGGGGCTCGCTCCTCGCCCAGGCAAAGCCAAGCGGCACACCGTCGATCTCGCCGATGACGACGAGCGACAGGGGATCAGCGAGTATCTCAGCCAACGAGTCTTCGGCGGGCTCGCCAAGCCCGTCCGCAAGCCGCCACATCGGTTTGATCTCCGTCTGCTCGGCTTCGAGCTCCCGGTACAGCTCGAGGAGGCGAACGGAGTCGTCGGTCGTGGCACGGCGTGCGGAGATCGTCATGAGATGGCGGAGCGTAGCCGCCTCCAGATGCGCACCAGGCCCCACCATGTGACCAGGAGCGCGGCCTCAACGGCAATCCCCATGGTCATCTTGGACGTGCCCGCGGCACGCTCGACGAACGTGATGGGCACCTCGACCACCCGCAGCCCCGCCTCGAGTGATCTGTAGGTCATCTCGACCTGGAAGCCATACCCCACGGCACGGCACGTCGACGCATCGAGCAACCGCAGCGCCTCGGAGCGATGCGCGCGGAACCCGCTCGTGGCGTCGCGCACCGGTAGCCGAAGGAGCGTTCGGACGTAGAGATTCCCGCTGTAGGAGACGATGCGCCGCAGCCACGACCAGCCGTCGATGGCGCCGCCCGCAACGTAGCGGCTCCCGATGGCGACGTCGGCCCCGTCAGCGATCGCCGCCACGAGGCGGCCGAGTTCCCCGGGAGCGTGCGACATGTCGGCATCCATCTGACACACGACAGCCGCTCCGGTCGCCAAGGCTTCGCCGAACCCGTCGCCGTAGGCCCGGCCCAAACCCTCACGCTTCGATCGATGCAGGACACGCACCCCGTCGTCTCCCGCAGCGAGTGCATCGGCCCGCGTGCCGGTGCCGTCGGGCGATGCGTCATCGACGATCAGGACGTCCGCACCCTCGGCTCTCACGCCGGCGACGACGGTGTCGATCGTCGCGGCTTCGTTGTACGTCGGGAGGACGACGAGAACGTCAGGCGGCACAGTCGCGGCACAGCATCTTGCGCCGGTTCGCCAACTGGCTCATCTTCAGCACCAGGAAACAGCTCTGGCACACGAACTCGTCCTCAGCCCGGCCCCCGGCGACTTCGCCTTCCATCGCCAGCTCGGCGCGGCGGATCGCCCGGAGCTCGGTTGCTTCGTCGACGATCAGGGTTTCGGACTCCTCATCGTCCGTGAGCATGTCGAGCTCTTCAGCCTCGAGCTCGTCGAGCGCCTCTTCCCGATCGTCGTCGTCATCGTCATCGTCGTCATCATCGTCGTCGTCGTCGTCGTCATCGTCGCTCTCGTCGTCAACGAGGGTCGTGTCGAGATCGGCCTCGTCGAGGTCCTCCTCGTCGAGGTCCTCGTCTGCGTCGAAGTCCTCATCCCACTCGTCGTCGGCGGCGTCGGGATCGAAGGCTTCGTCTTGCTCGACGTCGTCGAGATCGTTTTCAGTCATGGTTCCAGTCCTTAGACGCGGCGGGAGTATATCGGAGCATCCCGCGCCGAGAACGAACTACCCCGTCCACATATTCCCAACAGGGCAGACGCCCTCGGCCGACCCTTCAAATCTTGAAGTCGATCGCTCCCGGCACGACGCGAATTCGAGCTGAGCCGAGGCCGATCATCTCACCGTCCGCCTCCACCGGCCAATCGTCTGGCACCCTCACATCGATCTCGGCGGCCCTGGCAACCGAAACGGCGTGATGCCGGAGGTGGAGCCCCCGAATCACCCGTGGCATCACCCCGAACGCGTTGCGGCGTGGCGCCGAAAAGACCTCCACGTCGAGCAAGCCGTCCATGACGGCTGCCTGCGGTGCGATGTTGAGGCCGCCACCAAAGAACTGGCCGTTCGCCACCACGACATTGAGCCCCTCCGTGGCCAGCGTCTTGCGGCCGGCGTCGACATGCACCGGCCCGGCGTGAAACGTCCCGAGCGCAAGCCAGAAGGCGGTCGTGTAACGCAGTCCGCCGAGAACCCGCGGGAGACGCTCCGCTCGTTCGGCAGACGCGGCCACGACGCCGAAGTTGATGGCGTTGAGGAAGTACCGGGCACCGAAGCTGCCTTCGGCGAGACCGATGTCGCACCGATACACGTCCTCTGTCGCGAGGAGCCCAACCCCGCCTTCGAGAGTTCTCGGCAAGGCGAACGTGCGAATGAAATCAGAGCCTGATCCGGCGGGAAGAATCGCGAGCGTGGGCGGAGCCTGCCACTCGTGGGCGAGCATCGCATTCAGCAGCAGGTGGGCCGTGCCGTCGCCACCAACCGCGGCAAACCGGGTGACGCCGTCTGCTACCGCCGTCGAGACGAGCTCCGGAACATGACCGGGGTGCTCGGAGACGACGGTCCTGGTCTCGACGCTGAGCTGTGCGAGCGCCTGCTCCAGACGATCTGCGACATCACTGCGACGGCCGGCGGCCGGGTTGAGGACGACCAGCCACGTCACCAGCGTCCCTCCGCAGCGACCACTCCTCGGTCAACCAGCTCGAGCGCCTCCGTCGCGACCTCACGAACGTCGGCAAAGGCGTCCCTCACCTGGCGAAGCAAGTCGAGCGTCTGGCGGGCAATCCGGACGAAATCGCCGGCCGCGGCTTCGTCGTCGAAGAGATCGTCGAGCGTTGCCCCGGCAGCCCAGTCGTGGATGCGCCGCACGTACCCGTCGTTGGGCGGGCGGGTCGGCGCGAGCCGCCTCCCGTCTTCCGCGATCGCCAGCTCGTCGCCGAGGGTCAGAATCTGGTCGACTGCAGCGGCGATCACAGGGCCGGGCAGGTCTCCCGCCACGTCGTCGCGGCGGGGCTCGTACACGAACAACGTCATGATCCCGGCGAGCCCCGCAGCGTCCAAGTGGGCGAACAGCCCACGGTGTGCAGCCTCAGCGACAACGAGATCCAGCTCGTTGTAGATGAAACGCAGCCTGCGGCCCTTGGCGGTGAGCGACCAGCCATCGGTGTAGCCCCATTCGTCGAGCAGCCCGAGTATGGCGCGAAACCTGCCAACGAGGTCGTCGGCCCGCTCGTCGAGGCGTCGCGCCAGGCGGGCCGCATCGCGCTCCGCCTTCGCCGCACGATCGAGCCACTTGAGGTGGTCCGCGAGGTCCGGGCACGATGCGACGGGGTCTTCGCTTCTCCCCGTCGCCGCGTTGCGACGGTCCACCGGCGGCGCGTCCTTGATGGCGGCGGCCACAGTGCGTCGATAGCTGCGATCACGCGGCCTGAAAGGCTCGGGAAGCTCGATCGTTCCCACCACGGCAGACGCGGGTGACAGATCCTCCGCGGCGAGGCGTTGGAGCGCCCCCGACTCATCGACGAGAAGCAGCCTCGGATTCGGCCCATACCCGCGCGCCACCATGGCCCACCGCTGGGGACCCTCCCGCCCCGGCAACTCGAACACGTCACCGGGAATCGATGCTTGTGCGAAGTCACGCATGCGCTGCCGAACGTCGCTCCCCACTGCCCTCGCGGCGTAGCCCGTGATGTCTCCCCGGCCGCACTCGGCTTTGGCGCGGAACTCCTCGGCTTCACGACGCCGGTCGGCCAGCCGGCTCGTCAGCTCGCTGCGCCGTAGATCGAGGCGGTGCTGGGCGAACGACGCCATCAGCAGCTCCTCGGCCCGCTCCTGCGGGTAGTTGGCCACGAGGTTGACGGCCATGTTGTACGTCGGTGCAAAGCTCGACACGAGTGGGTGGCTGCCCTGGGCTGCGATACCAGCGACTTTGTCGAATGGAATGTCGCGCTGGTGCAGAACGACCGCGGTCCCGGCCGTGTCGATGCCGCGTCGCCCGGCCCGGCCGGTGAGCTGGGTGTAATCACCTGGCTGAAGCAGTTCGTGCGTCTCCCCCGTGAACTTCGACAGCCTTTCCAGGACCACGGTCTTGGCCGGCATGTTGATGCCGAGTGAGAGCGTCTCGGTGGCGAAGACCACCTTTACGAGCCCCGCGGTGAATACCGCCTCGACGGTTTCCTTGAAGGCAGGCACCATCCCCGCGTGGTGGGCGGCGACACCACACTCCAGCCCCGCCACCCACCCTGAGAACCCGAGAACGGTCAGGTCGTCTTGCCCGAGGTGGGCGGTTCGCTCTGCAACGATGGCGCCGATCTGGGCCCGTTCCTCGGGCGTGGTCAGGCCAAGTCCCGCACCGGCCACTTGCTGCGCCGCTTGGTCGCATCCGGCGCGGGAGAAGATGAAGTAGATGGCCGGCAGCATCCCCAACGCGGCGAGGTGCTCGACGACCTCGAGACGTCGCGGAGCGAGGAAGCGTCGAAAGCGGCCCCGACCTTTCTTGAGCAGCTTGTTCACCATGGGGTTGGCGCGCTTCCGGCTGCGATCGAACACGGGGAAGAGCTCGACGCGATCCTCCCGATGCCGGTCCTTCAGCATGTAGGTGCTCTCCAACGGCACGGGACGGTGGGTTTCCACGACGAGCTCTGTCCGGCCTCGTCTCGCCCGCACCCAATCGGCGAACTCCTCGGGGTTGGCGATGGTGGCCGACAGGTTCACGAGCTGCACGTGAGCCGGCAGGTGGATGATCACCTCTTCCCACACCGGGCCCCGGTAGCGATCCTGGAGGTAGTGAACCTCGTCGAGGATGACGATGCCGAGCGAGCCCAGCCGCTGCAGGTCGGAGTAGATCATGTTGCGCAGGACCTCGGTGGTCATGACAACGATTCCTGCGTCCCCGTTCACGACGTTGTCGCCCGTGAGGAGCCCGACGGCGTCCTCACCATATGCCGCCCTGAGGTCACTGAACTTCTGGTTCGACAGCGCCTTGATCGGCGTGGTGTAGAACGCCCGCTCTCCTCGGAGCCTCGCCAACTCGATCGCCGCCTCGGCAACGAGCGTCTTTCCGGCGCCGGTCGGCGCCGTCACCACGACAGACGCTCCTGCCTCGAGGTGCGCGATCGCCTCGCGTTGGAACGGGTCGGGGGTGAACGGCAAACCGGCCATGAAGGCGTCGAGGAGGCTGGACACGGTCACTTTTTCAACACGAATCGGACGGCGAGGATGGTCAGCTCGTACAAGATGTAGAGGGGCGTCGACAGCAACAGCAGGGTGAGGGGGTCGCCCCCAGGGGTGAGCAGAGCGGCACCGATGACGATGACGGTCACTGCATACTGGCGCCAACTGCGCAGCTTGTCGCTCGTCGTGAGCCCCATCAACGCCGAGGCGAAGAGGAAGACTGGGAACTCGAACGCGATACCGAACGCAAGCAGGAAGCGCATCGCAAAACGCAGGTAGAAGTCGGCGCCGATCGTGGGCTCGAGAAGGTCGCCGCCGAAGCCCACCAGCAGCCGCAAAGTCAGTGGGAGTGCGAAATAGCCGGCGACGATGCCGGACACGAACAACACGGCAAGCACCCCCGACATGGGAATCACGTACCTTCGCTCCCGCTCGGTGAGCGCCGGACCGACGAAGCGCCAGAGCTGATAGATGACCACGGGACTCGCCAAGACGAGCCCGCTCCACAGCGATACCCGCAACGCAAGGCTGAAAGCCTCCGTCGGCTGGAAGAAGGCGAGGCTCTCGCCCTCGACGGCTTCCACGTAGGGGCCGGCGAGCAGGTCGAGGATCTGCTGATACAGGAAGAATGAGACCACGGTCATCACGCCAACGGCGATGAGCGTCTTCACGAGTCGCGACCGCAGCTCACGAATGTGATCGATGAAGGTCATCGCCGGCTCGGTCACGGCGCAGCCGTCTCTGCCGTTCCGTCCTCGTCGCCGGATTGGGCATCCGGCGGAGCCGAGCCATCAGGAGCGGGTTCCCGAGGCGCTGCCTCGGGCAAGGGCTGGACTTCCTCGATCCGCGGGAGAGCCGCCTTGATATCGTCTTTGGCCGCCCGCAGGTCGCGCTCGATGTCTTGGAGCGGCTTCGCCAGCTCCTCGTACTCGCTCGTGAACTCCTGGCGCAGCGATCCCGCCGCCTGCCGCACCCTGGCGACCAGCTGACCGGCCCGCCTCGCCATCTCGGGCAACCGATCTGGGCCGAAGACGATGAGAATCACCACGGCGATGGTGAGGATCTCCGAGAGCGTCAGGTTGGCGTTCACGGACGCGATGGTAGGAGGATGGTCGGCCGACCGGACGCACCCGAGAGCCGGTCAGCGTGCGTAGCGGGCGCGGATCCGGCGCCGGAGATCGGCGACCTTGGCGCCGACCGCCTCACCCTCGACGAGCTCGGCGTCCGCACCGAGCCGCAGCAGCAGCCGGGCAGCCACCGTTGCGTCGCTCGTCGAGAACTGAACCGTGAGTGCGCCGTCGTCGCCTTCGTCGCCGACGATCTCTACGGGGTAGTAGTCGACGACCCACCTCGCCCGCGGCCCGAGCCGGATCACGGCTCGCACGTCCGAGTCGCTCGGCGTGTAGGAGACGATGGGTGGAGGTGGGTTCGACGGTGGCGTGAAATGCTCGTCGGTGACGGCAACCGAACGAATACGATCGATCCGAAAGACGCGCTCGGCACCAGCGAGCCTGCAGTGAGCGGTCACGTACCAGTTCCCCATGGTGGAGAACACAGACCATGGTTCGATGTCGCGCGTCGTGGTCTGCGCCCCGGCGAGTGACGTGTACGTCATCCGAACGACGGTGCCGTCCGCAGCGGCGGCACGCAGGTCCCCGACGAAGTCCGGCTCGCTGAGGTCGACGGAGAGGGCGTCGGCGGCGTCGGGCAGCACGGTTCGGCTGAGCTTGTCGACTGCCCGTTCGAGCGCAGCGGGAGCCTGGCCGGTCGACACGAGCGCCATGCCGGAAGCGAGCAAGCTGAGCGCTTCGGGCGGGGTGAGCCGCAAGGGAGCCGAGAAGTAGTCCGCCATCTCGACGACGACCTCGTCCTCGTCGACGTAGGCGACCATGAGATCCCCCGGGCCGTAGCCGGGGAGGCCGCAGACGAACACGAGGTCGAGGTCGGCCAGGAGTTGGGTCCGCGTGTACCCGAATCGTTTGCACACCTCGTCGACGGTGACCCCCGGATTGGCGATCACCCACGGCAGCATGCCCAGGATCCGGTTCAGCCTCCGCGCAGTCTTCGGGCTGGTCATGCGGCGCCGACCCTGGCGAGGAGGCGGTCACGGAGCTCGGGTGGCGCGAGGATCGCCGCATGGTCGTCGAAGGCGAGCACCCAACCGATGAACGCCTCCGGATTGGCCACGGGGAGCGTGGCGTCGAATGAACCGTCTCCATGCTCGGTGACCGTCGCGGCCGCCGTGAGCTGCCTTCTCGCCCACCACGCCATCGGCGCATCGAACCGGACCGTGGCGATGACGTCCTCTCCCCCGGCCTCCCACGGCGCATCGGGGATCGCATCCGACGCACGGAAGCCCTCAGGCCTCACGAACTCGCCCGCCGACCCTGCAGCTTCGAGGCCTTCGGTGCGATCGAGACGGAACGCCTTGATCACTGCAGGTGAATCGTTCTCCGGGCCGACGACGTACCAATGTCCCCTGCGGTGGACGAGGCCGTACGGGCGAATGCTCCGGGCCGATCCCCGGTAGCCAAACCTCAGGCTCCGCCGCTCTGAGACGGCGGCGAACGCCTCGGCGAGATCATCCGCATTCGTGCCGAGATCGGCGGACAGCGGCTCCCCGGATGCCGTCAGCGGCGCTCCACCGAGCTTGAACAGCGCATCGGGCCCCTGCGGCCTCCCCCCGATCCTCACCACTTGGGCGGCGAGCCACAGCGCAGCGCGCTCCTCGTCTGTGAGACCAGGGTCGGGCAGGGCGTAGTCGTCGGCGGGCACGACGTAGCCGTGCTCCACCTCCCAGGCATCGGTCGGACGCAACTCGAGCGGTATGCCCAGCCGCCGGAGGAGATCCTTGTCGCGCTCGAACATCCGCCGCCAGGCATCGTCACCGGCTTGTTGGTAGCCGGCGACCGTGGTGCGGATCTCGTCGGCAGTGACGGGCCGATCAGCGGTGAGGAGGAAGGCGAGCAGGTTGAGAATCCGCTCGATGACTTTCTGCATTCCCGCGCAGAGTATCCACCCACAAGGACAAGGGGAAGCACCTCGCCCGGCGGCGCGCCATCCAGGACCCCGCTCTGTTCGATCTGGATCTGCGCTTCGTGTGTTGGCAGCGCAACGTGGAGACCCTCACCGCGCCGGACTGCGGCCGGGCCACTCCTTGCCTCAGCGAAACCGGGGCGATGCACCGAATCGCAACTACAAGCTCGCGATGAGCTTGTCGACGCGCTCGTCCGTAGCGCGAAACGGGTCCTTGCACAGAACGGTGCGTTGCGCCTGGTCGTTGAGCTTGAGGTGCACCCAATCCACGGTGAAGTCGCGTTTTCTCGCCTTCGCAGCTTTGATGAAGGCACCGCGCAGACGGGCCCGAGTGGTGGCAGGTGGATGAGTGGTCGCCCGGGAGATGGCGTCATCGGTGACGACCCGCTCGACCAGGCCGCGCCGTTGCAGCACGTAGTACAGGCCACGCTCACGATTGACATCGTGGTAGCTCAGGTCGACCAGGGCTATCTGCGGCGACGACATCGGCAGGCCGCGCTTCTCGCGGTACTGGTCCATCACTCGGTACTTGGAGACCCAATCGACCTCGCGGTGCAGCGAGAGCGGGTCCTTCTCGAGACCCGTGAGGAGGTACTCCCACATTTCGATCGACCGCTCAACCTGGGCAGGAAAGCCGACCGTTCGGGCGTACCGCATCGCCCTCTCGAGATACTCCCACTGCACATCGAGCGCAGACAGCTCTCGGCCGTTGGCGAGGCGAACTCTCCGCCGGCACGTGAGGTCGTGAGAGATCTCCCTGATGGCCCTGATCGGGTTCTCGAGGCTCAGATCCCGGAACACGACATCATCCTCGAGCATCTGGAGGAGCGCCGCGGTGGTGCCGATCTTCACGAACGTGATGTACTCGGACATGTTCGAGTCACCGGCAATGACGTGCAGTCGTCGGTAGCGCTCGGCGTCAGCATGGGGCTCGTCCCGGGTGTTGATGATGGGGCGGCTGCGGGTCGTGGCGGAGGAGATCCCCTCCCAGATGTGCTCGGCTCGCTGGGCAAGGCAGAACACGGTGCCCCGTGCTGTCTGGAGCAGCTTCCCTGCACCCGAGTAGATCTGACGGGTGACGAAGAACGGTATGAGCGTGTCGATGATGCGCTGGAAGTCGCCGTGCCGACCCACCAGGTAGTTCTCGTGACACCCATACGAGTTGCCCGCCGAGTCGGTGTTGTTCTTGAAGAGGTAGATCTGGCCGCGAATGCCTTCCTCCTCCAAGCGCTGCTCGGCCGAGCGGAGCAGAGACTCGAGGATGCGCTCACCGGCCTTGTCATGCGCCACGACGTCGTACAGGCTGTCGCACTCCGGCGTGGCGTACTCCGGATGGCTGCCGACGTCGAGATACAGGCGCGCGCCATTCTCGAGGAACACGTTCGAAGAACGTCCCCAACTCACCACCCTCCGGAACAGGTAGCGGGCTACCTCATCCGGCGACAGGCGACGCTGCCCCCTCAGGGTGCACGTCACGCCGTACTCGGTCTCGATGCCGAAGATGCGTCGTTGCACGGTGCCAGCGTACCCGGAGCCAGCGACATCGCACGCAGCCCGCCAGTTGACCCAGCGGGGGCTCGGGCGACGATTCGACCCAGCTGACCGGCGAGATCGAGCTCGGCACCGGCGCAGGCACCCGGGGCGAGGTGCCGTACACCGGGCCCACGCCGGCCGCTTCCAACTTCGTCGTCTTCGTTCGCCCGAACCCGGACGACGGGTGTCGCCCGGTTCCACGTGGACGCGACCGAGACGCCTCCTGGGCGCTCCGTCCTCGATGTGGGTGTCGCCTACTCGAAAGGATCCACGGACGACACCTTCGAAGGTACGGTGACCGTCGTCGTGACCCCATAGCGGCGTCGCCGAATACCCTCGGGTCCGCAGATCGGCGACTGCTCACCTTGTGGCGCGCCGACGACCAGAATGGGGTCATGCTCGATCAGCAGTCCCACCCGGCACGGTTTGTTCGCCTCGCAACCGTCGGTGACGTCAACACGGCGCGCATCCTTGCCGCTCGTCTCCAATCGGAGGGCATCGAAGTCCGCATCCACGGCGATGCGCTCGGGCCCTACCCCATGACGGTGGGTTCGTTTGCCGAGACGCAGCTCTGGGTTCTGAGCGACAGGGTCGAAGAGGCGAGCCACCTCCTCCTCGACGCCGAGATCAACGCCGTGCTTCCGCCAGAAGAACCAGAACCCGACCGCACGCACGAAGGGACACCCTTCGAACTCCGGATAGTGGCGCTCGTCGTCGGCGTGGTGCTCGCAGCGCTGTGGGTGATGCGCCTCGTAGCGGTCTACTGAGCGCGTAGCCGAGCGTTCAGGCCCTGGCGGAAGCGATGTCGTCGCCCGTGAGCCTATGGAACTTGCGGCGCGGCCTCGTGCGGTCGAGCACGCCCGCTTCCCAGTCGCTCGGGTCGATGCTCCGCTCGTCGGCTTCCTCGATGACGGATGCCGCCGTGCGCAACGCAGCCGCGAGGTCGACGCCGGGCTCGTAGCGTTCTTCGAGCAGTGAGGTGAGCCGCTCCTCGCCCCCGCCCATCGCCCCGAAGGACTCCACCGCGCTGAGGGTGCCGTCGAACTGGATGCGGTAGATCTGCGTTGCTCCGGCCTGTTCACCCACCTCGGCGACCATCACCTCGATTTCGTACGGCTTCACCTCGTGGGTGAAGATCTGACCGAGCGTCTGGGCATAGGCGTTGGCAAGTCCCTTGGCGGTCACGTCCGTGCGGCCGTACGAGAACCCCTTCATGTCGGCGTATCGGATTCCACCGACGCGGAGCATCTCGAACTCGTTGAAGCGCCCGACACCTGCGAAAGCAATGCGGTCGTAGATCTCGCCGAGCTTGTTCAGTGAGCCGGACGGATTCTCACCGACGAGCAGCACGCCATCGGCGTACTCCATAACGACGATCGGGCGCCCCCGAGCGATGCCCTTGCGGGCGAACTCGGCCCTGTCCTTGATGAGCTGCTCTGGTGGGACGTAGAACGGGAGGCTCATGGTCTTGCCTCCAGCACGGAGGACGCGATCTCGGCGAGCCGGTCGTCTCCAAGCTCGGCGAGACCCGTCGACGTGACCGTCACGACGTTGGGGAAGATGCCACGCCGCACATCCGGGCCACCGGTGGCAGCATCCTCCTCGGCTGCAGCCACCAGCGCCTCGACAGCGAGGCGCAGTGCGGTGGCCTCGTCGACGTTGGCGGCATATGTCGCCTTCAGGAAGGACTTGGCTTCCTGGCCTCCTGAGCCGGTAGCGGCGTAATCCTGCTCCTCGTAACGGCCGCCGACAACATCGAATGAATAGAGACGCCCTTCCCCCACCTGCTCGTCGTACCCACAGAACAGCGGGACGACAACGAGGCCCTGGAAAGCCAGCGGGAGGTGGTTGCGCACGAGGCGGGCGAGGAAGTTGGCCTTGCCCTCGAGACTGAGACGGGTCCCCTCGATCTTCTCGTAGTGCTCCAGCTCGGTCTGGAACAGTTTGATGAGCTCGACCGCCATGCCGGCTGTACCGGATATGGCCACCGCTGAGAACTCGTCGGCAGCGAAGACCTTCTGCACGCGTTTGTGGGCGATGACGTTGCCTGCCGTGGCGCGGCGGTCACCGGCCATGACGACGCCATCGGCATATCGCAACGCCAGGACGGTGGTGCCTTCCGGCACGTCTTGCAGGTCACCAGCCGCCGTTTCCCATACAGGATCGAGCCCATTGCGCTGCAACAGCGAGGCGAAGCTCGGGTCGGGAGTCGTCGTGTCGAGCGAGAGGTGCGGCGGGTCGAGGCTGCGGCTCACTCGCCGCCCTTCTGGACGTAGTTCTTCACGAACTCCTCGGCGTTCTCCTCGAGCACCGAGTCGATCTCGTCGAGAAGATCATCGATTCGCTCGGTGATCTCCTCTCCTTGATCGGTGGCGGCGGCGTCGGTTTCGACCGCCTCCGCTTCGGTCTCGCGACCGGTCGTTTGTTTGCGTTCTTGCTCAGCCATCTCTACCTCCCAGGGCCTGTATGAGGGCCGCCGGAGTGTCACAGGCATCGAGGAGAGCCCCGACCATCTCCTTGGTTCCCCGCAGTGGCTCCATCATAGGCACCCGCTTGAGTGCATCTTCCCCCGTGTCGAAGACGAGCGAGTCCCAGTTGGCAGCCACGAGAGCATCGCCGAATCGGGCGACACACTCACCGCGAAAGTAGGCCCGGGTGCGTTCCGGGGCGCGCGTCGTCGCCCGTGCGATCTCCTCGTCGGTGAAGAGCCGTTGCATGCGGCCGCCTGCGACGAGCCGGTCGTACAGACCACGAGCGGGGTCGACGTCGTGGTACTGGAGGTCGAGCAGTCGCAGCTTCGGGTCGGTCCACTCCAGGTCGTCCCGGTCCCGGTAGCCCAGCAGGAGCCGGTACTTCGCCACCCAGTCCAGGCGGTCGGCGAGCAGCAACGGGTTGCGCTCGAGGTCGGTGAGCACCTCCTCCCAGACCTGCACGACGTCGCCGAAGACCGCGTCGAGATCGCTCGACGTTCACATACTTCTTGGCCCACTCGAGATACTGCCACTGTGCTTCGATAGCGGTCATCGTCCGACCGTCATCCATCTCGATCGGCCGAGTCAGCGTCAGGTCGTGGCTCACGCCCCAGGTTGCGTGCACGGGATCGGCGACGAGCAGCGCTTCGGGCAGCGCGCCATCCTCGAGTGCATTGAGGATGAGGGTCGCAGAACCGAGCTTGAGGAAGGTCTGCATTTCCGACCGGGTGGCGTCGCCGATGATCACGTGCAGCCTGCGGTACTTCGACGAGTCGGCGTGAGGTTCGTCGCGCGTGTTGATGATCGGCCGCTTCAGGGTCGTCTCGAGGCCGACTTCCTCCTCGAAGAAGTCGGCCCGCTGGGTGATCTGGAAGTCGACGTCCGGTCGCCCGTTCTCCGAGCCGATCTTGCCGGCCCCGGTGAAGACCTGGCGAGTGACGAGGAAGCCCGTGAAGTGGCGAACGATGTCGCCGAAGGGAACCGCCCTGGCGACGAGGTAGTTCTCATGAGCCCCGTACGAGTTGCCCTTGCCGTCGCTGTTGTTCTTGTGGACGAACATGCGCTCGGTCTCCGGCATCATCGACCGTGCGGCATCGACCGCCTGAGCCATGATCGCCTCGCCGGCCTTGTCGTACAGGGCAGCTTCCAGCGGGTCGGCGCACTCCGGCGTCGAGTACTCGGGGTGAGCGTGGTCGACGTAGAGCCGGGCACCGTTGGTGAGCACGACGTTGACGAGACCGGTTTCGAGTTCGAGCAGGGAGGGCGTCCTCGTAGCCGAAACCGCGGGCGTCCCTGCCCGGCGACTCCTCGTCGAACGACCATTGGATACGCGCCCTGCCGCCGCGGTACGAGTTGATGAGCGTGCTCGAAGCGAGCACCGGGTTGAACTCGGCCTGGTTGCGGACCGTGATGCCGTACTCGGTCTCGGTGCCGAGCACCTTGGCAAGCGCCACTAGTGCCTCGTCACAGGTACTGGCCGGGCGTCACGGCCTCGATGGTGCGGCTGTCGCCATCGCCCTCGATGAGGGTTCGGACGTATACGATCCGCTCGCCCTTCTTGCCCGAGATCCGCGCCCAGTCGTCCGGGTTCGTCGTGTTCGGCAGATCCTCGTGCTCCTTGAACTCCTGCACGATGGCATTCACGAGGTCATCAGCCTTCAGCCCCGGTAGATCCCCTGCGATCTCACGCTTGATGGCATCCTTCTTGGCCCGGCTCACGATGTTCTCGATCATCGCCCCGCTCGAGAAGTCTTTGAAGTAGAGCACCTCGCGGTCGCCGTTGGCGTACGTCACCTCGAGGAACCGGTTGTGGTCCGAGGTGTCGTACATCCGGTCTACGACGATGTCGATGAGCGCATCAACGAGCGTCCCGACGTCGCCACCGTGACGTTCGAGCTCTTCTGCGTTGTAGGGCAAGTGCTCGACCAGGTAGATGCGGAATATCTGACGGGCGGCGTCCTCGTTGGGTCGCTCGATCTTGACCTTCACGTCGAGGCGCCCGGGACGGAGAATGGCGGGATCGATGAGATCCTCGCGGTTGGAGGCGCCGATCACGATGACGTTCTTCAGTGTCTCGACCCCGTCCAGCTCGGACAGCAGCTGCGGCACGATCGTCGACTCGACGTCGGACGACACCCCGGTTCCCCTGGTACGGAACAGCGAGTCCATCTCGTCGAAGAACACGATGACTGGCACACCCTCGTCCGACTTCTCCTTGGCGCGTTGGAAGATGAGGCGGATCTGACGCTCGGTCTCCCCGACGTACTTGTTGAGGAGCTCCGGTCCCTTGATGTTCAGGAAGTAGCTGCGGGTGTCTTCGTTTCCCTCTTTGGCGGCGACGGCCTTGGCGAGGCTGTTGGCGACGGCCTTGGCGATGAGGGTCTTGCCGCAGCCCGGAGGGCCGTACAGCAGCACCCCCTTGGGCGGGGCCAGTGCAGTATTCGTCGAAGCGCTCTTTGTGGATGTACGGCAGCTCGACGGCGTCTTGGATAGCGACGATCTGGTCGGTGAGCCCACCGATGTCCTCGTACGTCACATCTGGGACTTCTTCGAGCACCAGTTCCTCGACTTCAGGTCGGATCAGACGCTCGAAGATCAGTCCGGTGCGGGGGTCCATCCGGACGTGGTCGCCGACCCGAATGAGCTCGTTGCGCATCGGTGCGGCGATCTCGACGACTCGTTCCTCGTCGGCGCGGCCCAAGATGACGATGCGGCGCTCGTCGAGCCGCTCCTTCACGGTCACGACCTCTCCCACCACGTCGAACTCCCGGATGTCGATCACGTTGTAGGCCTCGTTGAGCAGCACTTCCTGGCCGACTTCGAGCGCCTTGATCTCGATGCTGGGCTCGACGTTCACGCGAAGCTTGCGACCCGAGGTGTGGACGTCTGCAGTCCCGTCTTCGTTGACGCGCGAGCAGCGTACCGAAGGGGTTGGGAGGGGAGGTGAGCTTCTCGACCTCCTCGCGGAGCAGGGCGAGCTGTTCCCGGGTCTCCTCGAGGACGGCGCTGAGCTTCTGGTTCTGGGCGGCGGCTTGGGCGAGCTTGTTCTTGGTCTCGAGGAGGCGCTCTTCGAGCACACGAACGCGCCGCGGTGCGTCCTGGAGCCGCCGCCGCAGCACTGCGACCTCCTCCTCGAGCATCCGCACCGTGGCGCGGAGCTGATGGGCTTCGCTCTCGCCGTGTTCCAACTCGACCTGCCTCCTCTGGCCGTGCGCCCGGCGCACACTTGAAGCCGGGCCGTTGGCCAGTGTAGGCCCGGAACCGGTACAAGAAGGGCCCTATTCGCGGTGGTCAGAGAGCGCAACGAGGTCCGGTACACTCCGCGCGCACGCTGAAAGGAAATCGAGCATGAAGGTTTGGATCGACCAGGATCTGTGCACGGGAGACGGTCTTTGTGAAGAGATCGCCCCGGACGTGTTCGTGCTGCTCGACGATGGTCTCGCCTACGTGCGAGAGGGCGCCAAGATCTTTGCGGCTTCAGAAGGCAATCCGCAGGGTGCGGAAGGATTGGCTGCGATTCCGGACGGGCAGCTCGACATCGTCGTCGAGTCCGCCGAGGAGTGCCCCGGAGAATGCATCTTCATCGAACCGTGAGAGGGTTTCGACCGAACCGGGTCGCGATCGAGTTCTGACGTCTGCTCCGCCCGCCACCCGCTCAGACCTCGACGGTGAGCTGCCAGGATCTGGCGTAGGGGGACCCGCAGAGCTTCCCCGTCAGACTCCCCTGCTGTCGCTACCGGATACCGGGGCAGCGCTGGGACGCGACGTGCCGATCTTCCTCGCCACCGTGATGAAGCCGGTGTGACCGATCATTCGGTGGGAGGGGCGGACGGACCGGCCGTCGACTGCCCACTCTCGGTGGAGCACCTCGAACGTCATCGCGTCGAAGAACACGCCCGCATCATCGAGGGCCTGGCGCACCGTTTGCACTTGCGGCACGGTCGGTAGATAGCTGCAGAAGACCCCACCCGATACGAGATGCTCGGCGGCGGGGGCGACGCTGTGCCACGGCTCGGGCAGATCCAGCACGATGCGGTCGGGTTCCATCTCGGCGATCCCATTCTCGACGTCCCCCTCTCGGAGCTCGAGTTGCGGAGGGACCTCGCCGAAGAAGCCGGCGATGAGCTTGCGCGCCTTGACAGCGTGATCGGCCCGGCGCTCGTAGGTGACAACCCGGCCGTGCGGGCCGACCGCCCTCGTGAGGGCCATCGCCAGGGCCCCCGACCCGGTGCCGGCCTCGACGACCGTCATGCCCGGCCCGATGTCCGCCCAGACGAGGATCGCTCCCACGTCCTTGGGATACACGACGGTGGCCGCCCTCGGCATCTTGAGCGTGTAGTCGGCCAATCTCGGGCGCAAGGCAATCAGCCGGGCGCCTTTCGATGACTCGTGCACGCCGCCGTCGGTCGATCCGATGATCTCATCGTGAGCCAACAGCCCGCGGTGGTAGTGAAAGTCCTTGCCGGGGATCAAATCGATCAGGTAGCGACGGCCCTTGTCGTCGTAGAGCATGCAGGGGTCGCCTGCGGCGAACAGCGCCACGCCGGGGTCAGGTGACGAGCGGGGCGATGGACGCGAGCACGGTGAACACCAGGGCGATGATCATCACCCAAACGACGATCTTGACGATCCGCTCACGATTGCGATCCATCAGCCGACCACCTCGGTTTCGTCCACGACGGTCTTGCCCCTGAGAAACCTGATCCTCACGGCGTCACCCTCCTTGAGGTTGAGGCCGTAGATGCGCTCCTTGGCCGGCGCACGGCGCCTCCGCAGCCAGGTGAAAGCCGTGACGACTGCGCTGAGCCCGGCGAGACCGGGCCGGCCCTCACGTAGCCCGCCGAAGAGGCGGGAAACACCCCACGAGAAGAGGCGGTCGATCATCGAAGACGGAAGACCTCGACCCGGGCCCCGCCCGCCTTCTTGCCTCGTTTCCTTCCGAGCAAGAACGCCACGACGATGATCACGACCACCACGACGGCGATGACGGTTCCGGTTGTCTGTGCCTGCTCCTTCGTCTCTTCGACGATGGCCTCTATCTGGCGCAGCTTGTCCTCGAGATCGGCTCGTTGGACGGCCATGCTCACTGACTCCTCGATGTGCGACGGCTGGTGACGGTGATCAGAATCCCGGCGATGAGTGCAAGCACGACCGCCGCGATCAGGTAGCCGAGAGCCGACCAGTTCGGCCCTTCGGGCAGCAGGTCACGAAGATACCGCACCCCTGCGATCGACAGAAAGAGAGCTCCGAACGCAAAGGCGAGCGCAGCGCCCAGTCCGAACCCGGCGAAACGCCCAAGCTGCTTCGCAGGCTCGAGCGTCTCTTGACGCATGTAGTCCTTGGACATGTCGATGAACTCGCGTACGAGCTCCGGCAGCTCTCTCACGTCGGCCATCAAGCTCCCTTCGGTCCCATCGTGCGCCTGAGCAGCTCAGTCTCGCGGCGCAGCGCCGCAACGACCCGCTCGAGCCGGTCCTGCGTGGTCTCCGCCTCGAGCAGGAATTGCCGCTCCGGGGCCGAGATCCGCAAGAGAGAGGCTACCCGATACGCAGCCGCCTCCGGCTCTCGGGGCAGGTCGATGCCGATATCGGCCTTCTCGCCGTGCTCGGCGAGCACCGCGTGGTAGCGGCGGACGAGCGTCTGAAGCTCTGCGGGGGTTGCGTTCCCGTCCTGCGCCGGTGCCGGATCCAGGACGACCTCGACCTCCACTGCGGCGGCCTGCGGGGGCGCAATGGCGCGCAGCCGGCGCAGACCGCGCAGGCGTACGTGAATGAAGTCACCGTCTGTCCGCCTCCCTATGGGTGCGGCGAGCGTTCCGATCTCGGGCCACGGTCCGGCGGCGCTCGGCGTGAAGAACACAGCGACGCTTCCCCCAGTTGTCACGGAGAGTGGGGTTCGCCAGAGGGCGGTTTCGAGGCGAACATCGACTCGGCCGCCGGGCAACAGCACACGGCGGACGGGCAGCGCAGGCAGGCGAGTCATCTCGACGCTCGGATTCGACCCATTCCGCGATCGTAGCCCGAGCTGCATCCTGGGCCGGCACCGTGACACGACAGAACAGTCGATGCCGGGTCACACCCACTTGGCGGCGGTTCGCACCTGCACCAGGGTCGGCCGGTCGTCAATCGCCAGCGCCTCGCGGAGCACCGGCTCGAGCTGCGAAGGCTCATCGATGCTGAACCCAACACCGCCGCACGATTCGGCGAAGTCGGCGAAGTCGGGGTTCACGAGTGACGTGTGGAAGACCGGCCGCAACGACCCGATCTGTTCCCGGGTGATCTTGGCGAGCTCGTCGTTGCGCATGACGATGTGGGTGATCGGCATGCGGTACTTCACAGCCGTCGTGAACTCGGCCAGGTACTGGCCCAGCCCACCGTCTCCCGAGATCGAGATCACCTTGCGAGCGCCCCTGGTGGCCGCCCACGCACCGAGCGCAGCGGGAAGAGCAAAGCCGATCGATCCGAGGTAGCCAGACATGATGACGTCCTGATCGCCGCTGCACTCGAAGTAGTGACCGAACGCATAGGTGTTGTTGCCAACGTCGACCGGCAACACGGCGTCGAGCGGCGCCAGCTCGCTCAAGACGGAGAAGAGCCGTGCCGGATGCATACGCCCGAGGCCGTCGAGCAAGTCCGCCCTGCGCGCCTTCTCCGCACGCCACCTGGTCTGCCACCGCTCGATCGCCGCCCGCTGCTCGGGCCTGTCGTGACCGTCCAGCCGGGCAGACAGTTCCCCGAGGGTGCGGCCGATCTCACCCCACAACGGCACGTCGACAGGGTGGAACTTCCCGAGGGTGAGCCGGTCTGAGTCGACCTGGATCAGCTGCTTCTTCGTGGAGATGCCCGTGTGGTTGGAGAACGACGCCCCGAGCACGAGCAACACGTCGCCCCGCCCCATCATGGCGGCGGCAACGGGCGTGCCGGATCGCCCGAGAACGCCGCATGCAAGCGGATGGCCGTCGGGGATCGACCCTTTGGCCTTGAAGGTGGTCAGGATGGGCGCATCGAGCTGTTCCGCAAGCCCGAGGATCTCGGTACGGTGGTGACGAGCGCCGTTGCCGAGAATGATGGTCGGCCGCTCTGCACCTTGGAGCATCTCGACGGCTCTGGTGAGCTCGCGCTCCGGCGGGCCGATGGCGCTCTCACCGATCCGGCCCGACCTCGGGGTGGGGGGCGAAGGGTCGAGGCCCGGGAGATTCTGCACATCGTCGGGGAAGATCAGGTGGGCGACGTCGCGTTCGACGATTGCGTGCTTGAGGGCGAGTCCCATCAGCTCCGTGGCATTCCCAGGCAGAAGCACGGTCTGGCTCCAGGCGGCAACGGCTTCGAAGGCTTGAGCCGTAGGTATCTCCTGAAACGCGCCCGGCCCCAACACCTGTGTGTCCACCTGGCCGGTGAGGGCGAGGATCGGGACCCTGTCGACTTTCGCATCCCACAGACCGGTCAGGAGATTCGTGGCACCTGGGCCTGCGATCGAAAAGCACGCAGCCGGGCGCCCCGTGAGCTTTGCGTAGGCAGAGGCGGCGAAGGCGGCTGCTCCCTCGTGCCGTATCCCGATGTAAGTGAGCCTGCCGCCCTCTTCAGCCCGGCGCATTGCATCGGCAAGGCCGAGATTGGAGTGCCCGACCATGCCGAACACACTGTCGATGCCCCAATCAGTCATCACGTCGACCATCTGATCCATCAGCGTCGGCCGGTCGTCGGGTACGGGGAGCTCGACATACATGCCGCCGTCGCGCATATCATGCGGGAACACGGTTGCCCGGTCTCCGTAGCCCTCAGGGGGTTCACCGGTGAGCGGGTCGTACTCGTAGCCGTGCCACGGACAGATCACGAAGCCACCCTCGATCTGTCCTTCGCCGAGCGGGCCGCCTTGATGTGGGCACCGGTTGTCGAGGACGCCGAAGCCCTCGGTCGTGCGGGTGACGCACAACGCCCGGTTCGCCGCGACGACCGTGGCGACGCTTCCGACCGGGAGGTCCGTCGGCTCGATGCGGTACCACCTGGTCACCGTGGGAGCTTCCAGCGGCTGCCCGGAGCCTGCGTCTGCCATGTGCCGCCTCCTGCCTCGGGAACGCCACCCTACAGACAAGGCCGAGCGTCAGGTGGCGCGATAGTCCGTGTCGGAGACCTTGCCGCCCACCCACTCGGTCGGGCCGCCGGTCGTGAGGGAGAGGTGCATCATGAACGCGTCCGGAGTCGCCCCGTGCCAGTGCAGCTCGCCGGCCGGAATCACCACCGTATCGCCTGCCGTGACCTCCACACGTCCACCCTGGTCGTTGGAGACGACCCCGGCGCCATACGCAACGTAGAGCACCTGGCCCTCGATGTGACGGTGCCATGCAGTTCGGGCTCCCGGCGCAAACATCACACCGAGCACATTCAGCGACTCCGGGGTGGCCGGCGGTGAGAGGGGACCAAACCAGGCGCTTCCTGTGAAGTGCTCCCCTGGCGCAGGCTCCCAGGGGATACGATCGCTGGGGATGTGCTCCATAGGTGGCCTCCTCACCGAAACCTTCGCCGCGCCGCACGGCCAACGCGGGCGCCGCGTCGTGCACGAGCCGCCCATCCGACGCCGATGCCGAGCACGAAGGCAATCGCCATCCACACGAAGATCTCGCCGGCGACGAACAGCATGTCAATCTTCCAGTGCGACGAATTCGATCCTACGATTGCGGGCCCTGCCCTCTTCGGTGCTGTTGTCCGCAATCGGTTGGGTCTCACCGTAGCCGATCACCTGAAAGCGGCTGCGATCTTCTCCCTTGGACACGAGATACGCCAACACCGCCTCGGCTCGCCTCGTCGACAGGTCCAGGTTCAACTCCGGTGAGCCGGATGCGTCCGCATGCCCGGCGATCTCGACCGCAACATTGGGGACCGTGCGCAGTGCCTCGAGCACCTCATCCAGCAAGGCCCGACCCACGTCGGTCAGCTCGTCGCTGGCGAGCTCGAACTCGACCACCTTGCCGGCGATCAGGCTATCGAGGTCTTGCTGGAGCTCCACGACCTCCTGCCGAGGCGGCGGGGGCGGTGCATCCTCGAGCGTGAGCGCGCTCACGAAGTCGAGCGGACTCGGGTCGAGGAGCTCCTCGACGGCTCTCCGGGCCTCGGCCCGTACCTGCCGGTCGGGCATGATGGCGGACACCGTGACGACGTCGGCCTCGCTGTTGACGATGATCGAGCCGGTGTCCACCTCACCTGCCACGACGAGCGCCGCCTCCAACGTGCGGCCCAGCCAGTCGTCTTCGCTTGCTACGCCCTCGACCACGACCAGCTGGTCGGCGTCCACGGCATCGCCGAACCCGACCTCGAGACGGGACAGCACGAAGTTGCGGACCTCCCCGCTCGAGACCGTTCCGACAACACGCACCGCACCGTCAGCCCACGCGATCTCGAGCGGATCTGCCGGCACCTGAACACCGGCGACGTCGAACTCGACCGGGCGAACGTCCACCTGCACACTGCGAGCCGCCCCCACCCGGGTCTCCAGGATCTCCTTGATATCGGCATCGTCCGTCCCGACGGGTACCTGCCCTGCGGCGAGCAACTCGCGCCCGTCTGCGCTCACCTGAACATCTGGATAGCCCGATGCGCGCAGGACCTGGACGGCCCGGCTCTCGAGGCTGCTCTCGACTTGTCTGGCGCCGAACCACACCGCTCCGGCGAGCACGACGATGAAGACCAACATGGATGACAACACGAACCCGAGCTGAGAGAGGATCGGGCCTTCCTCCTCGCCAGGAATGAACCGGGGGGCGCGCTGCGAGGTGGCCTCATTGGCCAGTGCGCGAAGCCTCCGATTTCCCTTCTTGGCCACGATGCTGATCCCCTTGGCCCAACCACGCTACGTGATGGTACTGGACACTCGGTTCAACAGGTTCCGTTCAGGCGCCGCCGAGGTGCGCAACCAGCCGATCGACGAGTGCGCCTTGGGCGGGATTGAGGAGCCGTTTGGCTTCGGGGGGATCGCACCACACAACCCGATCGATCTCCGGGACGTCGATCATCCTGCCGCTCTTGGGCGGCCACTCGAGAGGAAAGGTGTTGGAAACGATGTCATCCGGGTCGAGGTCGCCCTCCGCGGCGAAGCCGTGGATCGGTTTGTGGGACCGCAGGCGAACAACACCGAGCGGGATCAGCGGTCCGGTGACCTCGGTGCCCGTTTCCTCGGCGAACTCACGGCGTGCGGCAGCCTCGAGGTCCTCGCCGTCATCGACGAGCCCCTTGGGGATGCTCCACGCACCTTCGTTGCGGTGGGCCCAGAACGGTCCCCCAGGATGAGCGACGAGCACTTCGAGCGCCTCCCCCCGCTTCCGGTAGAGCAGGATGCCTGCCGAAGTAGGTGGGGTCCGCAATGCCATGACCCAAGCGTCGACGGCTCGAGCCGGCGCGTCAAACGGTGCCCCTGCCTGAGCCGCCGCTGCGGAGCTCAGTCGGTGAGCGGCACCGAGACGTCGGTCGGGATCGGCACGCCGAGCTCGACATCGGCGGTGATGGTGAACGTCGTCGCATCGTTCTGCTCAACTCCGAAGCCCGGGCCCCAGAAGTAGTCGGAGAAGCCCGTGTCCTGTTCGGGATCGAGGCGTGCGATGATGCCGGACTCATAGTCGCCCAGGACCGAGCCGTCCGGATTGATGAGACGCACGTCCAGGGAGACGATCCCCAGCGGGGCCCCCTGGAGCTCCCATTGCGCTCGACCCTGGAAGTTGCCGAGGTCGAGACGGGTGACGACCAACTCGACCCCTTCCCGGAGTTCGAACACGATCGGCTCCTCGCTCTCATAGGGCAGCCCGGTGAAGGGCAGTTCGGTCGACGCTGTAATCGGCTCCGGGTCCCATCGCTCGACGAGCTCGATCGCCGACGGTGCCCCTGCGGGTACCGGGAACTCGACGGAGAAGACGCTCGGATGGATCGGGTCGTAGACGGTGCCCGCCGATGCCAGGCCGCCGGACTCCGTCGTCAGCTCCCACCGCCCGCCGAGCGGCCGGGCCACCGCCCTGGGGTCGGCGCCGCGCCGGACGACCGTGGTGAACGGCACGAGCAGCCGATCGGCAACGCGGATCGGCTCCTCGGCGCGCACCGCGACGTCGGGTGCGATCTCCACGTAGTCGTCGGGGAAGGGGTTCGCCTCGATTGCGACCTCGGGGCCTTCCGCGGTCGTCGAGACGGGTTGCCGTGCCTCAGATACGGGGTCTGCCTCGCCTTCGAAGCCGGAGACGAGAATCCAGCCGGCGACGACGCCGAGCAGGAGGGCAGCGACGACCGGCCACTGCGGACCTCGGGGCTCGCGCTCGTCACGATCAGGCTCGAGCGGAGAGCGGAGCAGCTCCGAGAAGTCGATGCCTTCGGTACTCAGGGCCCCTCCCCGATCACGACGGTCTCTGCGGCGACCGGCATCCACAACGGGTACCCCTGCTCCAGCTGCACCTCGTCGGGAGCGCCGCCGCCGGCCCAGATCAGCTGGACATTGCTCGACTGGTTGAAGCGAAAGCCGATGCGCCAGCCCGGGTCGCGGATCTCGACGACCGCCAGCGACGACCCGTGATGCCACGGATCGTCTGGCAATCGGCTGTTGAGCTGGACGATGGTCGAGCTGAGCTGCTCGAGCACCGCGTCGACCTCGATCTCCGTTCCGTCCGAGAAGGCCGCATTCGCCCCGCTCTCCAGCGGAACAGTCACGGTCTCGCCGATTGGCACGGCGATCCGCCAACCGACAACCATCACCGAGGAGACGTCATCCGGCGTCAGGTCGCCTGGCACATCCCACCGGACGACGCCGTCGCCGAGCACCGTCGCTGCGGTGAACGTGCCGCCGGTGGTCGTGGTGAGGACCCAGCGCTCCGGCTGTACCGGGATCTCCTCCACGGTGGTCTCCTCGTCAACTGTCCAGTGCAGCGGCACGACCTCGAACTCGATCTCCGCCCTGCCCTCGTCGACGACGAACGAGAGCGGCACGAGAACCGACGAACGGAACCGCACTCCACCCTCGACCCAGGGAGCCTCCATCGCGATGGCCGTCGGAGCCGCCGTTGTGGCCGTCGTCGTCGCCGGCGTCTGGGCCGCGGGTTCACCCGCACCGAACGCCGCGGCGGCGCCGGCTCCGATGACGCTTCCGACGACGAGCGCAACTGCGGCACGCAACCGGACGCTCATGGTGCGAGGAAACGCCGACCCGGGGTGCGGCCGGCGCGGTACGCCTCCATGCACGTGACCCCGCCCTGCCCCACCGTCGCCCGGTGCATCGTGCCCGCCGGGAGATCGAGCCGGTCCCCCGAGCGAAGGGCAAACTCGCCGCCGGTCGTGTGGAACGTGATCGAACCCTCGACGCAGATGAGCACCTTGTGCTGCGGATGGCGATGCTCACCGTACCGGGAGCCCGGCTCACTCGACCACGTGTGTGGCACGAGACCCTCGGAAGCAAACACCGCCATGGCGGCGCTTGCCGCCTCAGTCTGCGCCGCTGCCGGACCGTCCATGCCGCTCCACCCTACGCCACCCGCGGATCGACATTGGCCCCCGAGCCCTCGGCCATCCTGCATGCGCGACCTGCAGACCCCACGTGCAGCCTGTGAACCACTCCAAAGCACCGGGGGTTGGGACTTGGATGGGGGACGACAGGCGTACCGTCGTCGGTTCCGTTGACGTCGCCGCAGGTGGCGAGGCGAATTCTCCGGGCTCGGCATGGCTGCTCGCCGGTGGCGGGGCCGGCCCTTGCTCCAGCTCAACTGCGATCTGCTGCGGCACGGCGTGCCAACGCGTGACGTACGGGCGTTGGCTGATGGCGGCCTGCCTAGTCGACCTCTTCCCACTTCATGAGTTCGGCGCGGGAGACAAGGTCGCCTTCGAGCCGGATCTCGACTTCGCCCACCCAATCGGCGTCGAACCAGACGGCGTCGACGGGGAACACGAAAACACCGTCGTCGAGTTCGACAACCTCACCGTGTTCTGCGCTGGCGAACAGGCCGTACGTCGCAACGTGGGCCCTGATGGCAGTTCGGCCCTCGAATGAGCCGAACGGATCGATGTAGACGCCGTCTTCGGTGAACAGTGCGGCGAGCGCCTCCCCTCCTCGTGACTGCCAGGCCGCATCCCACGTGTCGGCGAATTCGGTGGCGACGGCGAGGTCGTCGCTTTGGTTGGCGCCGATGATCGCCCACGTTCCAACCGCGATCCCCGCCAGGGCGAGGACGACGATCAGGGCGACGAGCCAGGTGCGACGAGGACGGCCCGTTACCGTCTGCTGGGGGGCCTCGGGTGTGAGTGTCTCCATGAGCCACCTCCTCGGTGTGGACGGAGGACTCCCTCACATACTCAGTGTCGAACCGTTCTGCGCCTGTCGGCTAGGGCCAACGTGCCCGGTGCTCGACCTTCCCAAAGAGCAACTGACCAGACGCCTCTTCACAGCGAACCGCTCCGCCACATCAGGCGCAACACCAGGCCCACACCGACGCCCTGCAGACGCGAAAGCCCCGGCGTTCAACCGAGGCTCGGCGTCGGAGAACCGCTCCGCTCCCGTACTCCACGGGAGTTAGCACCAGTGGCCATATGTGGGCAGGTTGCGGGAGCACGCGCACTCCTGATCCGGGTCAGGGGGCACCTCGCTGACCGGGATGTCGCGTCAGCGCTGGCGACGGTCGCGAACGTGACGGGGGTAGCCTGGAGGGATGGCTCACGACTTCATCACCCCGCTGACGGTTGAACAGATGTACGGCGACTGGGGCTTCGAGTGGGAGGACGCCGTCGCGATGGCCGAATACAGCCTCAACCCGAGGCCGCGGACATCGATCTACGACACGTTCAGCACCCTTGGCGTCGGGGAGGGGGGCTACGTCCTCGACATCGGGGGACGTGACGCCGCCCAGGCACTCGACCTCGCCGAACGTTTTGGATGTCGGGTGCTGTCGGTCGATCCGGTCCAGTTGAACATCGACGCCGGTACTGAAGCCATCGCCAACCACGAGTACGGTCACCTCGTCGAGAACAAGCTGGGAACGATCAACGACATTCCCGCTCCCGACGACACGTTCGACGCCGTCTTCTCGCGAGACATGATGGGCCACGTCGAAGACCTCGAGGGGGCGCTCACCGAATGCCGTCGCGTCCTGAAACCGGGCGGCGCCATGGTGATCCACGACGTGCTCGCAACGCCGCTCCTCGAACCGAAGGAGTCAGCCCAGCTGAGCGCCGACCTCGCGACGGTGCCCGAACGCCTCGACGGCGAGCTCTTCGAACGGACCGTCGAAGGGGGCGGTTTCACGATCGAGATGATCGATCGCGTCGCGTCCGAGTGGCTCGAGAACCTGCTCGAGCGCGAAGACGGTGAGAAGCGGCTCCTCCTCGCCGCCCGCCTCAACCGCGATCAGGACCGGTTCGTCGAGGCGATGGGCATCCTGCCGTACCGCGTGGTCCGGGGCAACAACCTCTGGACGATCTACCGCATGATCGGCAAGCTCGAGGATCGCGTCTACGTGATTCGTGCATAGCGAGGAACTGCCGAGATCCAACGCTCCAACCGGCACAGCCTCGGCGAGTCGTCCGCCGCCAACTGACCAAAGCAATCGGTGCGCCACGACGCCCATAGCCCCAGGTCGGTGGCAGCGGCCTGCGCGCCACCGCCAAGGGCTCACCGCAGACGGCATGTTCGTGCCCCACGTCGACACGTCCGAACACGAAGCCGCTGGAACGGTCGGCAAGTGGATCGCCGAGGCGGGACGGGAACGCCGCCGGCTCGAAGCCCTCCTCGGCCGGACACCCACCACCACGCTGACCGCCGAGGACATCAAGTCGCCCGTGGCCAGCCTGCAGGACATCACGGCGACCCTGGCCGCAGCGGACCCGGCAGACAAGGCGAAGGTCTACGCCGAGATGGGAAGCGTTCCGGTCGCGGACTACACGAACGTCAGCGTTGGTGACAGCGTTCTCGGTGAGGTGACTTCCGAGCGGTCAAAGCTCGAGCAAGTATCCAAGCACCCGCCCGATTTCGAAGAGAGGCTCGGGCCCGACAACTCCCAACCGATCGATGAGCCGATGCTCCGAGACAGACTTCACGTCCTCACATTTGGCATAGCTCGAATGATCGAGGCCTGACTCGCCAGGCTCGATCTCGATGTGCGAGGGCAGGTCACGTCGGGCCGAGGTCACCGGAACAACGAGAATGACGCCGGCCGGGCCCTCGTTGAGAGCATCGGTCGATACGACCACGGCGGGACGAATCCCTGCCTGTTCCCGACCAACCGGCTGACCGAAGTCGACAACCCAGACCTCTCCCCGGCGAGGTGTCACTCGGAGACATCTCCCAGCGCACCTTTTTCGGCTTCCCGCTCTTGTTCGATCTCAGACCAAGCTGCGGAGTCATCGCGCAGTTCTCGATAGCGGCGGTTGAACCTGTCGAAGAACACCTTCCGCTCCAAGGCTTCGACCGCATCATCGAGGACTCTCGTCATCGGCCGTCCGGTGGTGCTCGCCAGCGATGCCAGCCGGTCCCGAGTCTCCTCACTCACCCTTATCGTTGTGCTCACGGCAACTAGTCTACTAGGACGTAGATACTGTTGTCTACACACGTCTGGCCGTCGGACCTCCTTCTCGAGGTCCGGACGCGCGTAGTCAGCGTCGTGTCGGTGTCGGAGAAGCGTTCCGGTCGCGGACTACACGAGTGGCAGCGCTGGTGACTGTCTTCGAGGTTTGAGAGCTGCATCGACGGTTCGTACGCCAGTGATCGGGGTGGTTGCAGATCTCAAGGTACGAGTTCGAACGCGTCGGCGTGGGCGGGTCGAACGATGGAGAAGTGCCGGCGGTCGAGTGTGGCGATCTTGGTGGTTCGGAGGCGTTCGGCCGTTGCCACGACCGAACCCTCGACGGTCCCCAGCGGCAGGTCCCGATACCGACCGACCAGTTCGGCAATGCGGAGCCAATCACTCGCCATGACTGCCTCAATGGCGAACTCACCCGCGGCGACATCACCCAGGAAGCGAACCTCGGCGTCGACGCCAAGCCGTGTTCCGATGAGGTAGGCCACCTCGGTGATCACGAGCACGGGAACGATCAATGGACCGGGATGGTGCAGCAGGAGCTCGAGCGATTCGGCGTGATGGCGGTCGTCGGCATCGACGTAGGCATACAGCGGTCCCGCGTCGACGAGGAGGGCTATCGCGTCACCTCGGCTGCGAGGATCTCTTCGATTCGCTCGGAGATGTCGTCACGCCCGCTGCGGCCCGCGCCAGCAGCGCGAAGACGACGGCCGTGACCGCCGAGGTGGTCCTCGATTGCCTCGCGGGTCAGCTCAGACACGGTGATTCCGCGCCGTTCAGCCTCGTGGCGCAGCTTGGCGTCGAGCTCATCGGGCAACTTGACCGTGGTTCGCTTCATGGTATGTCAGCATACCTCACGAGGTGAGTTGAAGGAAGGGTGTCTCGATCAGGCCGAGCGCGATGTGCGGACATGTGGGGCGTAGTCGCCGAACCCGAACACCCTGGCAACTGCGTTCAGCCTCTCCTCGAGGCCCCGCCCCTTCGAGACCCGCAACCACCATTCGCGGCGTGCGCTGCGGACGCCTGCAGCAAACATCGGGTAGTCGGGAGCAGAGACGAGGCGGATCGTCCCGCGCATGAGCGTGCCTTGCACGACGGTGCGGCGGCCGAGGGCGCGGGTCAACCGACTGCGCTCGAAGCCCGCCAGCCGCGTCCGCAAGCCGATGTAGGCCGAGGGCGCGTACTGCGCCTGGATCCCGCCCATCCGCTCGACGGTGCGAGGGACGGGGAGGGCCACACGCTCCAGCAGGAGCTGGCGGGCGAGAAGCGCCCTGTTGAGGTGCCGGGTAGTGAGGAGAGGTTGCGCCACATCAGGATGTTACGGACTGGGCCCTGGGCCTGATGCACGGATAGGTGACAACTGATCTGGCTTGCCCGGGAGGGTGGGCCGGGAGAGGATGTGCCTATGCCGAAGCCCTATCCGAAAGAGTTCCGTGACGATGTCGTGCGGGTCGCCCGGAGTCGTGAGGTCGGGGTGACCCTGGATCAGATCGCTGCTGATTTCGGGATTCATCCGATGACGTTGTCGAAGTGGTTGCGTCAGGCCCGCATCGACGACGGTGAGCAGCCAGGTCGTACCACGACCGAGTCGGTGGAGCTGGTGGCGGCGCGTCGTCGGATCCGTCTGTTGGAACAAGAGAATGAGGTGCTTCGCCGGGCTGCTGCGTATCTGGGCCGGGCGAACCTCCCAAAGAATGATGTATCCGGTGATCCGCGAGCTCGCCACCGACGGGATTCCCGTGTCGGTGTCGTGCCGGGTACTCGATGTTGCTCGCCAGCCCTACTACCGGTGGCTGTGCCAGCCGACCGGCCCTGCCGAAGCCCGCCGCCAGGCGCTGGCCGAGGCAATCCGGGAGGCGCATGCCGATGATCCCGAGTTCGGCTACCGGTTCCTGGCCGACGAGGTCCGAACGGCCGGCCATCCGGTGTGTGATCGGACGGTGTGGCGGATCTGTTCTGAGAACGGCTGGTGGGCCAGCTTCAGCGCCGCGAACCGTCGCCGCAAGCCCGCCCGGTATCGGATGCCCGCCCATGATGACCTGATCCGCCGTGATTTCACCGCAGACGGTCCGAACCAGACCTGGGTCACCGATATCACCGAACACCGAACCGACGAGGGCAAACTCTACGTGTGTGCGGTCAAGGACCTGTGGTCGAACCGGATCATCGGCTACGCCATTGATGAACGTATGAAGGCCCGTCTCGCGGTTGCGGCGGTCGACACCGCCGTCGCCCGCAGGAGTGGCGTTGACGTGGCCGGCTGCATCGTCCATTCCGATCGTGGGTCGCAGTTCCGCGCACAGAAGATGAAACGCTGCCTCGACCGTCACGGCCTCGTCGGCTCGATGGACGCGTCGGCACCGCAGCCGACAACGCCGCGATGGAATCGTTCTTCTCGCTTCTCCAGAACAACGTCTTGAACCGTCGACGCTGGCGGACCCGAGACGAACTCCGGATAGCGATCGTGACCTGGATCGAGCGCACCTACCACCGACGCCGCCGCCAAGCAGCCCTCGGCCGATTGACCCCCATCGAATACGAAACGATCATGACCCCTGCCGCCAAAGCGGCCTAACCCAACCACCTGTCACCAAAACGTGCATCAGGCCCCTGCGAAATAGCGTCGGGTTCGATCGAACCATCGATGGTTGACCTCTGCCGGTCGGCAAGGTCGTGCGCCCAGATCGATACGACGAAACCCCTTGCGCTGCAAGGGGTTTCTCGGTGTCGGAGAGAGGACTCGAACCTCCACGAGCATTAAGCTCACTAGGCCCTCAACCTAGCGCGTCTACCAATTCCGCCACTCCGACGTGGGTTGCGGGAGTATACCGGCTTGCGCTGCCGCTCGATCAGACGTAGAACCGCGCCAGGGTTTCGGCGACGCATGCCGGCTTGTCGGATCCGTCGATCTCGATCGTGATCTCGGTCTTGGCTTGGATGCCGCCCTGCACCTCCGATACGTCGCGCAGCACCGTGCGAGCGCGCACCCGCGAGCCAACAGGGACCGGCGTGATGAACCGCACCCGGTCGAGCCCGTAGTTGATCGCCATCCTCGTACCGGGGACATCGATGCTCGGTGCGATTGCCGGGATGAGTGAGAGCGTGAGGAAGCCGTGAGCGATGGTCGATCCGAACGGACCCGCCTCGGCCTTCTCGGCGTCCACATGGATCCACTGATGGTCGCCTGTCGCGTCTGCGAACCCGTTGATCCTCTCCTGGGTGATCACGACCCAGTCCCCGACACCGATCTCTTCGCCGATCCGGCCGGCGAGGTCCTCGACCAGGCTCACATCATCCTCCTCACTGCCACTCCCTGCGCAGCGTAGCGCCGGGCAGCATTCATCAGGCTTGGTGGATGACTCCCTGGAGGAGTGACTCGAGCGACGGCCCGGCCACCTGCTCGAGCTCATATCCCACTCGGGTGTGAGGGATGTCGCCGAGATCGATGATCTCGGCGAGGTCGATGGGGGTCCCGATGACCACACCCTCAGGACGCACGTTCCGGATGGTCGCTTCGAGCTCGGAGCGCTGCACCTCGCCGTAGCCCATCGCAGGGAGGACGGGGCCGATATGCGGGTATGCGGCGAACACATCCCGGATCGAACCGACGGCGTCGGCGCGCGGATCGATGAGCTCGGCAGCGCCGTGCCGCCGGGCCGCAACGGCGCCGGCGCCGAACGGCATCCCGCCGTGGGTGATGGTTGGGCCATCATCGATGACCAGTACACGACGACCCGCGATGACCGAGCGATCATCGACCGTGATGGGCGAGGCTGCCTCGATGATCGAGGCGCGGGGCGCAAGGGCTGCGACATTGCGCCGCACCTCCTCGACGCCCTCCTGAGGAGCCGTATCGACCTTGTTGATCACCACGACGTCGGCGCTGCGCAGGTTCGCCTCCCCCGGCCAGTACCGCAGCTCATGCCCGGGTCGATAGGGATCGACCACGCAAATCCACAGGTTCGGCCGGATGAAGGGAAGGTCGTTGTTGCCGCCGTCCCAGACGATGATCTCCGCTTCCCGCTGCGCCGCCTCCAGGATCGCCCCGTAGTCCACCCCTGCGTAGATCACGGCACCCTCACGCAGGTACGGCTCGTACTCCTCGCGCTCCTCGATGGTCACATCCGCGGCATCGAGGTCTTCTGCCGTCGCGAACCGCTGCAACCGTTGCCGTGCGAGATCCCCGTAAGGCATCGGATGACGGATCGAGGCAACCGACTTCCCCGAAGCTGCGAGGATGCGCCGCACGAAGCGGCTCGTCTGGCTCTTCCCCGCCCCCGTCCGAGCGGCAGTCACTGCGACAACCGGCACCCTTGCCTGGAGCATCGTCTCGCCGCCTGCAACCATGAACGAAGCGCCGGCAGCGACGGACCGTGCTGCAAGGTGCATGACGTGCTCGTGAGTGACGTCCGAGTAGGCGAATTGGACCAGGTCGACGTCGAGCCGTGCGATCAGCGACTCGAGCTCCGCCTCCTCGAGTATCGGGATCCCTTGCGGGTAGAGCTCACCCGCCAACTCGGCGGGATAGCGGCGCCCTGCGATGTTGGGGATCTGCGTGGCGGTGAACCCGACGACGGTGACGTCGCGGTTGCCGCGGTACAGGACGTTGAAATTGTGGAAGTCGCGCCCGGCGGCGCCCAGGATCAAGACGTTGGTAGGCATGCCGTCCAGTATGCCGCGCCGGACGCGCTCGAGCACGGGCCAGTCGGCGGGGATGCCAAGGCCGATGGGGCCCTGGATACCGGAAACCGCAAAGACCGATATCTACAGGAGCGTGACGACCTCGGGGAAGTGGCAGGACACCCAATGATCGGGCTCCAACTCACGCAGCTCGGGCACGTCGACGTCGCAGACGCCGAGCTGGGCCTTTGGGCATCGGGTGTTGAAGCGGCAACCAGGAGGAGGGTTGGCCGGCGATGGGATGTCGCCCTCCAAGAGGATGCGCTGCCTGCTGTGCTCCAGGTGCGGGTCGGGGATGGGCACGGCCGAGAGGAGGGCGTGGGTGTAGGGATGCATCGGTCGTTCGTAGAGCGCGTCGCGATCGGCCATCTCGGCTATGCGCCCGAGATACATGACGGCGACGCGATCGGAGATGTGTCGCACCACCGACAGGTCGTGGGCGATGAACAAGAACGTGAGTCCGAACTCCTCCTGGAGGTCGTCGAGCAGGTTGAGGACCTGGGCCTGGATCGATACGTCGAGTGCCGAGACCGGCTCGTCGAGCACCATGAAGCTGGGGTTGAGGGCGAGCGCCCTCGCAACCCCGATGCGCTGGCGCTGGCCACCGGAGAACTCGTGCGGGTAGCGATTGGTGTGCTCGGGGCTCAGTCCAACGACCTTCAGGAGTTCTTTCACCCGATCGAGGCGCTCTTGGGCGGTGCCGACACCGTGGACGACGAGCGGCTCTGCAATGATGCTCGCCACCGTCATCCTCGGGTTCAGCGACGCATACGGGTCCTGAAACACGATCTGGATGTCACGCCGGAGCCGGTTGAGGGTGTCCTTGTCGGCGGCAGCGATATCGACGATCTCGGAGGGGCCGTCCGCCGTGTCTGAGGTGGCCCGATACAGCACTTCACCGGACGTGGGCTCGAGCAACCGCAGCACACATCGTGCCGTCGTCGACTTGCCACAGCCCGACTCGCCAACGAGCCCAAGCGTCTCACCGCGACGAACCTTGAACGACACCCCGGACACAGCTTGGACGGCGCCGATCTTCTTCTTGAAGAAGACGCCTCGGGTGATGGGAAACTCTTTGACGAGGTCCCGCACATCGAGGAGGACGTCATCGTCGGATGCGTCAGGCTGCGGAGCGACGTCATGCAGTGTCTCCGTCACCCGGCAACCTCCTCTGCCATTGCGGCTGCATCGATCGACTTGAGGTCGAGCTCCGTGGCCCGGTGACATGCTGCCTCTTGGTTCGGGCCGCCGCTGGGTCGCAGCATCGGGAGCGCCTGACCGCACAGATCGATGGCGAAGTCACACCGGGCGCGGAAGCGGCATCCTCTGGGGAGATTGATGAGCGATGGCGGCGCACCGCGCACGGAATGGAGCCGTTGGCGCTGCTCTTCATCCAGGCGGGTCATCGATGCCAAGAGCCCCCAAGTGTAGGGATGCTGTGGGTCGTAGTAGATCTCGTCTGCCGATCCCCGCTCCACGATCGTCCCGGCGTACATGACCTGCAATGTGTCGCAGAAGCCGGCCACCACGCCGAGATCGTGGGTGATGAGCATCACAGCCGTCCCGCGTTCGTCGGCGAGGTTGAGCATCAGGTCCATGATCTGTGCCTGTGTCGTGACGTCGAGCGCGGTCGTTGGCTCGTCGGCGATCAGGAGCTGAGGGTTGCACGAAAGGCCCATCGCAATCATCACGCGCTGTCGCATGCCGCCCGAGAACTGGTGAGGGTGGTCGTCGAGTCGCTGAGAAGCGTTGGGAATCTGCACGTCGTGCAACGCTTGCGTGGCAATCTCCCTCGCCTGGCTCCGGCTCACATCTTGGTGAAGCAGGATCGTCTCCATGAGCTGATCCCCGATCGTGTAGACGGGGTTGAGCGCCGTCATCGGGTCTTGGAAGATCATCGCGATCTGGCCGCCCCGCACGTCCTGCATCTCGTCCTCGGACAGGGCCAGCAGATTGGTGCCGTTGAAGATCACCTCACCGGTGACGATCTCGCCTGCCGGTGGCTCGATGAGGCGCATGATGGACATGGCCGTGACGGATTTGCCGGACCCCGACTCCCCAACCACACCGCGACGCTCGCCGCGCGCCATCGTGAACGACACGTTCTCGACCGCCCGGACGACACCCTCTTCCGTAGAGAAGTACGTCCGGAGATCGTTCACCTCGAGCAGGTTCTCGGCCACGTGGTCCCCCTACTTCCGTTCGATCGTCTGCGTCGGGTCGAGCGCGTCGCGCAAACCGTCTCCGATGTAGTTCACCGCGAGCACCGTGGTTATCAACGCAGCGGCGGAGAACACGAGCTCCCACCAGAAACCGCGCACGGCGACTCCGGCACCCTCGGCCGCCATGCCACCCCACGTGGGGATGGGGGGCCGCACGCCGAAGCCGAGAAACGACAGCGCCGCTTCGATGATGATGGCCGTGCCAACGATCAGTGTGGTCTGCACGATGATCGGGCTCATGGCATTCGGCAAGATGTGGCGGAAGATGATCCGACGGTCCTTGGCGCCTGCCGCTCGCGCCGCCTCGACGAACTCCTTCTCGCGTAGCGATAAGAACTCGGCGCGGACGATCCGGGCCAACGTGCCCCACAGCAGGAAGCCAAGCAGGAACGAGATGCCCCAGACGCCCTCTTTCATCCATTCCGGGAGGAACCGCAGCTCGGGAAGGAGGCGGCCGACGACGATGGCGACGGGAAGCAGCGGAAGCCCCAACACGAGGTCGGTGAAACGCATCAACGACTGGTCGGCAGGTCCCGGGTAGTAGCCGGCGATGGCACCGACGACCGTGCCCAAGGTTGCGACGAGCAATCCGGTGAGGAGGCCGACCAAGAGGCTGGCTCTACCTCCGTGCACCACGCGAGACATCACGTCTCGAGCCAGCTCGTCGGTGCCGAACGGGAAGATCCCCCGTGGCCCGATGTTCACGTAGAGGCGGCCGCCAGGGTCCTTCAGCTGCTCTGCGAAGTGCTCGAGCGGCTTGCCGCAGAACTGAAACTCGTCACCCGGCGGGCACGTCAAGAACGGGGCGGCGAGGGCGATGATGCCGATGATGGCGAGGAACCCCGCAGACATCATCGCCAGCCGGTGTCGCCTCAGCCTGCTCCAGAAGAGATCCCACTGGGTGATGGGCTCGACGGCTATGCCCTCCATGGCATCGATCAGGTCGCTCCGGCCCTGACTGGGCATCAAGGGTTCTTGGGAGTTACTCCCCATCCAGCACACCCACTTCCCAGATGATCAGGCGCGCATCTCGACGATGCGTGCACGGGCAGACCGCAGCAGGCCTACTCATACCTGACACGCGGGTCGAGCACTCCATACAGGATGTCGGCGAAGATGTTCATGATCACGATGGAAACGCCGATGGCCATCACCACCGCCATGACGACGGGGTAGTCGACGGCGCCGATGGCACCGATGTAGAGGCGGCCGACGCCCGGCCAGCCGAAGATCGACTCGGTGATCACAGCACCGCCGATGATGGCGGCGATGTCGAGTGATACGAGCGTCACGATGGGGATCATGGCGTTGCGCAACGCATGTTTCACGATGACGCGCCGCCGGGGCAGACCCTTCGCCTTCGCGGTGCGGAGGTAGTCGCTGTGCATGACCTCCAGCATGGAGGCGCGCTGGAATCGGGAGTAGACGGCGATCGAGATCAATGCGATCGACATCGCCGGGAGCGCCAGATGCTGGACGACGTCGCCAATACGCGCCGCAAAGCCGAGCGACGCGTAGTTCGTGCTCGTCATCCCCGCCACATAGAACACCTTCACGCCCGTCCACCGCTCGAGGTACAGCGCGAGAATCAGCTGGAGCCCAACGCCGATGATGAAGATCGGCGTGGAGAACGCCGCAAACGAGAACGTGGTACCCAGCTGGTCGAAGAACGAGTACTGGCGGATGGCCTGGTAGATGCCGAGCGGAATGCCGATCATCACCGAGAGGAGGAGCGCAGTGAACATCAGCCGGAATGTGGCGCCCGCCGCACCGAAGATCAAGTCCCAGACCGGACCGTCACCGCGGAACGACTGGCTCCAGTCGAGCGCAAAGGTGATGCGGCCCTTGGCGAACCACAGCACGAGACCCCACACTGCGATCAGCGAGAAGGCCCGGTAGCTGCGCCACCACGCCTTCTTCGCTTTCGCAAGGAACACCCCGGCGGTATACGCAATCCCGGCGCCGATCGCCACCAATGGCGAGACGCCGTGGATCTCGAGCGTGTCGATCGAGACGAAGTTCCGCAGCCACGTCAGGTACTGCTGGAGCGCGGGTTTGTCGAGCCCGAAGTACTCGGTCAGCACCGGGATCAGGGGTGCCATGCGCGGGTTGCCCTTCAGCCGGTCGAGCGGCGAGCCACCTCCGGCCTGGATCAAGAAGAACACCACGATGCTCAGGGCGAGCAACGTCACGACTCCGTACACCAAGCGGCGAATGATGTAGGCCAGCATGCTCCCTCTCCTGCCTCCGGCGAGTTGGTAGCCGAGTGTACCAACCGGCGTCGCCCGTCGCAGCACTTCCTCGTCTTCGTCCGATGGCGACCGCGGGTCCCACCGTCACGGCCGGGCGCGAGACTGTGATCACGCAGTTCGCCGCTCTCACACGCGATGGAGGGGCCCCGCGGGGCCCCTCCATCTTCGATCGTCGATTGGTGGCTATCGACCTAGAGGTCGACGCGATACCAGTCTTCGATGTTCCAGGTGTAACCCGCCTGGGTCGAGTTGTGCTTGACGCCTCCGAGCTCATCGCCCCACCACGCTGCCGTCACGAGACGGGCGTAGAGCGGGACGAGGACCACCTGGTCGGCCAGGATGCGTCTCGGCCTCGTTGATGAGCGGCAGCAGGACCGCCTCGTCAACCGATGCGTTGAGCTCGTCGCGGATCTCGGCGAACCGCTGCGAGTTCTCATCGATGAGCGTCGAGCCCTCGGTGCCGTACTGGTAGCAGTTCGAGCCATCCGGGCACGGATTCTCCGGGTCCCAGACGTCCATGATGCTGACCAGACCGGCGAGGCCCGGTGAACCGACCCACGCCCACTCACCGAGGTCGAACGTGCCGTTGTCCAGCGTCTCGCCGAAGAACAGCTGCGAGTCCTCGAGGTCGTTCGAGTAGTCGAGGCCGTCGATGGCACCGAACATGTCCACGAACAGCTCGGAGAGCTTCACGCGAGCGTCGTTGTTCGACGTCGTCGAGAATGACCACGGGAATCGTGTCGACGCCCAGCTCGTCACGAGCCGCGTCACAGAACGCCTGCGCACCCTCGACGTTGTAGTCGTACTGCGCCCACGAGCCCTGCGAGAGGGCCGGCGTGAACGCCTCGACGAACGAGTCGAGCGGCTCGACCTGGCCGGCGAGAATCTCGTCGACGATGAGCTGCTTGTTGACCAGATGGGCCACACACGTCCGGTAGTTGAGGTTGGCGTTGGCCGTTTCCTCGTTCCGGTTGTTCGGGCCGAACTGGAAGTTGAGGTGCTCCCACACCGGACCGCTGAGCACCTCGACCACGGCGCCTTCAGGCTCGAGCGCCTGCAGCGCCTCGATGGTCTCCGTTGCCGGCGGCGGCTGGATGACGTCGACCTCACGACCCCGGAAGGCGGTGATGATCGACTCGGTCTCCGGGATGAACCTCCAGGTCACGCTGTCGAGATACGGCAGCTGCTGACCCGTCTCCGGATCGGTCTTCCAGTAGTTGTCGTTGCGGACAACCGTCAGGAACTCGCCCTTCTGCCACGTATCGAAGACGAACGGGCCGGAGGACGGCCACATGGTGTCGTTCCAGTCGGTGAGGAAGTCCGAACCTTCGACGGCGTGCTTCGGGATGATGTTGCCGAAGATCAGCTCGAACAGCGGAGTCGGAGCCGCCAGCGTGTAGGTGAAGGACTTGGGTCCAGCCTCTGTGCTGACGATCTGGTCGTACGTCGACTTGTCGACCGGCAGATCCGGGTTGAGGATCGTATCCAGCGTGAACTGGAAGTCGTCGCCGGAAACCGGCGTGCCGTCTGACCAGACTGCCTCGTCACGGATGGTGTAGCTCACCGTGAAGGTGCCGTCGTCGTTGACGACAGCTCCACCGTTGGCGACGGTCGGCAGCTCCGTGACGAGCTCAGGGATGAGCTCGAGCGTGAAGCCGTCGATCTCGTAGACACCGGTCGAAGTACGCCTGTCCGATGATCGAGACGATGAAGTTGTCACCGCCCGGAACGAACGGGTTGAGCGTCGGTGGCTCCTGGTCATCGGCAGCGATGGCCTCGCCACCGTACTGCTTGCCGGCTTCGGCAGCAGTGGTAGTGGGTGCGGCGGTGGTTGTTGTTTCTTGGGTAGCTGCGGTCGTCGTTGTTTCAACGGCAGCGGCCGTGGTGGTCGTCTCTCCGCCCGTATCGTCGTCGCCGCCGCATGCAGCGGCGATGAGAGCGAAAGCGAGGAGAGCGGCCAGCCAAGCGACCTTGCGGCTGCGCCACAATCGAGTCAAGGGTTGCCTCCTTGGTTGCGTGTGGGCTTTCTGTCGTCCGGCCGACCCGATGGGATCAGCGCCAGAGCCAGCTCAACGAGAACGTGGTGATGGCGAAGACAACCGCAGCGATAACGGTGATGCGGTCGAGATTGCGCTCAACCACGGTCGAACCCGAGAAGCCACCAGGGCTGAATCCCCCACCGAACATGTCGGACAAGCCCCCTCCCCGCCCCGCGTGCAGCAGGATGAGGAAGATGACCGCGAGAGATATCAGCGCGTGCAGCGCTGCAACGATTCCAGCCAGCAACAGAGAAGCCCTTTCTCACACCGAACCCGCCAGAGAGCGGGTTCGACCGGCTAAGTATGGAGGCTGGGACGCCCGTTCGCAAGTCATCGGGAAGGGTTTCCCAGCTTCCGCCCGGCCGGCCGGGACATGTTCAGGACCGGCCGCCGCCCGCCTGATCGGCCACCGCTTGCGCTGCGGCGGCGACCGCAGCCGGATCGCCGAGGTAACTGCTCGCAGACGGGTTCCAGATCTTCGTCGAGCTCGTAGACGAGCGGTACGCCCGTTGGGATGTTGAGCCCGGGGATATCGCTGTCTGAGATGCCATCCAAGTGCTTGACCAGCGCACGGAGGCTGTTCCCGTGGGCGGCAACGATCACTCGCTTGCCGGCACGCAAATCGGGCACGATGGCGTCGTACCAGTACGGAAGCATGCGATCGACCACGTCTGCGAGACACTCGGTTGCGGGGAGCAGTTCCGGCGGCATCCATGCGTAACGCGCATCGTGGCGAGGATGGCGCTCGTCGTCTGCGTCGAGTGGTGGAGGCGGCACGTCGTACGACCGTCGCCACACGTGTACCTGATCGGGGCCATGCCGATCGGCCGTCTGCTTCTTGTTGAGGCCCTGAAGGGCGCCGTAGTGGCGCTCGTTGAGGCGCCAGTTCTTCTTGACTTCGATCCAGCCGAGCCCCATCTCAGCGAGAGCGAGGTTCAGCGTGTCGATTGCCCGCCGCAGCACCGACGTGTGAGCGACGTCGAGGGTCAAGCCGGCTTCTGTCATCAATCGGCCTGCAGCGCTCCCTTCTTCGACGCCCTTCGGCGAGAGGGCAACATCGGTCCAACCCGTGAACACGTTCTCGAGGTTCCAAACGCTCTCGCCATGGCGGAGCAGAACAAGTGTTGAAGTCATGGCCCAGAGCCTAGAACAGGCACATAGGAGGCCGTTCGGACGCCTCGTGGTGCGGATCGCGTGTCTCCGATGAGGGAGGCGCCGCCGAAAGCGCCGGACACGAGAGCGAGCGCCGTGTCGGCTGGGGTGGCAGGCTGGCGGCGACGCCAACCGGGGAGACGACAGGGTGAAGACGCTGGGATGGATCGTGACGGCGACTATGGCCGGTGCGCTGGCCTACGGATTCACGGCAGGCACCGGCTTTGGGACCGAGGGTTCAGTCCTCCTCGATCTCGCCTGGGGTCGGGTCACCGTGATCGATCTCTATCTGATGCTGGCCGTCTTCGCAGCGTGGATATGGCATCGCGAGCCGAACCGGACAGCCGCCGCCATGTGGACCGTCGGACTCATGAGCCTCGGCAGCCTCGCAGCCGGGATGTACCTCGTGCGCGCGGCGACCAAGAACCACGCGCATGGTCCGTCTGCGTGACTGCCTCCGGCGTGCGGTTCACGGTCTCGACGCCACCGACGAGCGCGTCCTCAACTCGCTGCGGAAACCGAACGCTTGACGGAGATCGATGAGCGGCGAACGCGCCACGTCGGCGTGCGAAGACCCGACCACGTGTTGAGGCGGGGACGGAGCTTCATCTCCTGCGCAGACGGGAAGAGCCCTGAATGATAGGCACCAGAGTCACGAATGGCAGCACCGAGAACGCTGTGAACTTCCTTGTCGACGGCCGCAGTATTTGCGGCGAAGACGGAGAACTCCAGGCTGAGATTGCCGTTCGAGAGGTTCGACACCGCACGCACGTTATCGACCGACGGCGCCTCTTCGAGGCGGCGGCGCACGTCGCGGATGTGGCTGCGCAGCGTGTCTTCGTCGCCTTCCCAGGGGATGCGACGATTCACCGCAAATTCGTAGCAGACGGCAAATTCCATGGCCCTCACACACCTTCTCCCGCGGGCCTCCACCACGGGGACCCTTCCTCTCCTCCCAAGAATATGGGCCGCGGCTACCCGCGAGCAATGGGTCAATGGGACTAGTTACGGGGTGACATATGGCGCGAAGGAGGTGTCCGACATCAGAAGGCGGAGGACAGAAGGCAAACAGCAGACGAGCTGGAAGCGAGAGCAGCGAGCAATCTCACATCTGAAAGCGAGGCGGCAGGCCGAGGCGCTTCTACACCCAATACCGGACGATGGAGGCAAAAGAGTCCGGGTCGAGCGAGGCACCGCCGACGAGCGCACCGTCGATGTTGTGCTTCGCCATGAGCCCTGCGACGTTGCCAGGATTCACGGAGCCGCCGTAGAGCACACGTACAGACTCGGCGGCGTCACCGAACGTCTCGGCGACCGTCGATCGCACCAGCGCACACATCGCCTCGGCATCGTCGGCGGACGCCGTCCTGCCCGTCCCGATGGCCCATATGGGTTCGTAGGCAATGACGATTCCGGCGACCTGTTCGGGGGTCAAGCCCGACAGGCCCGCTCGCACCTGGCCGGCGACCCACTCCTCGGCAACTCCGGCTTCCCGCTGCTCGAGCGTCTCACCGCAGCACATGATCGGGATCATCTCGGCGGCGAGGATCGCCTTCACCTTCCGATTCACCATCTCGTCTGTCTCGTCGAACAATTGGCGCCGCTCTGAGTGACCGGCGATGACGTAGGTCACCGAAAGCTTGCGCAGCATCTCGGGCGCGATCTCGCCGGTGAACGCACCGCTCGACTCCCAATGGCAGTTCTGCGCACCGAGCGCAACCAAGAGGTTGTCGCTCTCGATGACGGTCTGCGCCGAGCGCAGCGCCGTGAACGGCGGGCACACCACCACGTCGACCCGGTCGTAGTCGCCGGGATCGAGCCGGTAGCTCAGCTTCTGCACCATCTGGATGGCATCCAGGTGTGTGGCGTTCATCTTCCAGTTGCCCGCGATCAAGTCCTTGCGCATCGATCACCTTTCGTGTGTCGCGGCGGCATCAGGGCACCACCAACAAGTAGGCCGCTCATCGACCGCTCCAGCGTTCGAGAGCCGCAACGCCCGGCAGCACCTTGCCTTCGAGCATCTCGAGTCCGGCGCCACCGCCCGTCGAGACATGGCTCACATCGCCCTCCCGCCCGAGCATGCGGATGGCGGCAACGCTGTCTCCGCCACCGATGACGCTGAAGCCGCGGCAGGCCGCGGCAGCCTCGGCTACCCCCGCCGTGCCGTTGCGGAATGCGTCCCATTCGAACACACCCATCGGCCCGTTCCAGAAGAGGCTGCCTGCCGCAGCGATCTCTCCCGCAAACCGGGCCACGGTCTCGGGGCCGATGTCGAGGCCCATCGAGCCCGCCGGAATCGCGTCGGCGGCGACCACGTGGTGGTCGGCATCTGCGGCAAAACCGTCGGCTGCGACGATGTCGACGGGAAGTCGGATCTTGTCGCCGTGCTGCTCGAGGAGCGCAGCCACGTCGTCGATCTGCTCGCGATCGACGAGCGAGGAACCGACCTCGTGGCCTTGGGCTGCCAGCAGCGTGAAGCACATGCCCCCGCCCACCAGCATCGCATCGACCCGCGGCAGGAGGTGGCGCATAACGCCCAGCTTGTCGGACACCTTGGCGCCGCCGAGCACGACGACGTAGGGCCGATCTGGATCATCGAGAAGGCGAGAGAGCGCCGTGACCTCAGCGGCCAGCAGGGGCCCGGCAGCCGAAGGGAGGCGCTCTGCCACCCCGACCGTCGAAGCGTGGGCGCGGTGTGCCGAGCCGAACGCGTCGAGAACGAAGAAGTCGGCGAGGGACGCAAGTGCGTCCGCCAACGCCGGGTCGTTCTTCGTCTCGCCCGCCTCGAACCGCGTGTTCTCGAGCACCGCAACGGTGCCATCCGGGGTGGCGGCCACGGCGGCTGCTACCTCAGGTCCGGCGACTCCGTCGATCTGACGCACGTCGAAGCCGCCGAGCCGGCCGAGGCGAGCGGTCACCGGCGCCATGCTGAAAGCCGGATCGGCCCCCTTGGGCCGACCGAGGTGGCTACAAGCGACCACCTTCGCTCCGGCATCGCGGAGTTTGATGATCGTCGGCAAGCTCGCCCTGATACGGAAATCGTCGCCGACCGCTCCCCCGTCGAGGGGAACGTTGAGGTCGGCGCGCAGCAGCACCGTGGCGCCGCCGACGTCGAGCGTGTCGAGCGTCGGGAGCTGCACCTCAGCCAAGCCGGGCGACGAGGTCGACGAGTCGCGAGGAGTATCCCCATTCGTTGTCGTACCAACCGAGCACCTTCACCATCGTGTCGCCGGGCACGATGGCCGCCGTGGCGTCGTAGATGCACGAGTGCGGGTCGCCGACGATGTCGCTCGAGACGATGGGGTCCTCCGTGTACCTGAGGATGCCCTTGAGCGGACCCTCCGCAGCGGTGCGGAACGCACCGTTGACCTCGTCGAGACTCACGTCGCGCCCAAGCGTCGCAACGAGGTCGGTGATCGACCCGTCCTGGACGGGGACGCGCATCGCCATCGCCTGGAGCTTGCCGTCGACGCTGGGCAGCACCTTGCCGATGGCGCTCGCGGCACCGGTCGCCGTCGGAATGATGTTGGCTGCGGCCGACCGGGCGCGGCGGAGATCCTTGTGCTGGAGGTCGAGGATGCGCTGGTCGTTGGTGTAGGCGTGCACCGTCGTGAACATGCCGCGTTCGAGTCCGAACGAGTCGTCGAGCACCTTCGCCATCGGAGCGATGCAGTTCGTGGTGCAGGAGGCGTTCGAGATGATCTTGTGCACGGCCGGGTCGAACTGGTCGTCGTTCACACCGAGCACGAGCGAGATGTCGGGGTCCTTCGAGGGTGCGCTGATGAGCACCCAGTCGGCGCCGGCCTCACGGTGCTTCGAGGCGGCTTCGTGGGTGCGGAAGATGCCGGTCGACTCGATGACGACGTCGACGCCGAGATCTCCCCATGGGAGTGCCGACGGGTCACGCTCGGCGAACACCTTGAAACGATCGCCGTCCACTATGAGGTCGCCGTCGACGACCTCGACGCTGCCGTCGTAGCGACCGTGAACGCTGTCGTACTTGAGGAGATGAGCGAGCGTCGCAGCGTCCGTCAGGTCGTTGACCGCCACCATGTCGAAGTTGGCGTTGGTGCGCTTCGCTGCGCGGAAGAAGTTCCTTCCGATTCGGCCGAATCCGTTGATGGCTACCTTCATCAGGTCTGTGCCTCCCGTGGTCTTGATGGTTGTTGAGATCTGGTGTCTGCGAGCTCGGCGAGCACTCGACCGAGCCTCGCCGGGTCATGCTGGGGCCAAGGCGCATCCGGGTCCGCCAACTCGGTGAGCACGACATCAACGCCATACAACGCCAAGGCGCCGGCATCGACGTGCACCGGCTCGAGCGGCGGCGTCACGTCGAACGTCCCAGACGCGGCGACGATAGCAGCGGGAGGACGAACCCCAGCCAGATCGAGGAGCGCGGCCACGTGGGCGGTGGCATCCATGCCGAGCGTCTCTCCGTCCTGCGTGATCAAGTTGGCGATGTAGACGATGTCGGCCGACGACTGATTGATCGCACCCGTGATGCCGGGCACGATCAGCGTTGCAATCAGCGAGGTGTACAGGCTCCCGGGCCCGAGGACGATCTGATCTGCCGAGAGGATCGCCTCGATGGCGCGTGGTGACGCCATGATGCCGGTTGGGGCAACCGAGAGCGCCGTCACCCGCCCACGAGAGCGACTGATCTTGTCCTGGCCCTCGACGGTCTGCCCGTCGATCTCGGCGATCAGGCGCAGGTGGGCCGGCGCAGCAGGGATGACAAAGCCAACAGAGCCGAGCAACTCCTTGGCCCGTGCCAGCCCGCTCTCGAAGTCCGCCTCGATGTCGGCGAGCGCAGCGATCAGCAGGTTGCCGAGCGAATGTCCGCTCACGTCTGCACCGGCGAATCGATATTCGAAGAGGTGGCGCCACGGCGAGTCCCTGGGCGTCAATGCCATCAGGCATCGCCTGATGTCGCCCGGCGGCGGGATGTCGAGCTCGGGGACGAGACGACCCGATGATCCGCCGTCGTCGGCCACCGTGACAACTGCATGGATCGAGCCCGCGTAGCCAAGCACGGCGTGGAGCACCTGCGCCATGCCGTGCCCGCCACCGATGCACACGACCCGCGGCCCTTCGTGCAGGGAGCGTTCTGGAACCTGATCGTTCACACGCTATGACCGGTCTCGCGTATGTCGCGATGGCGCACGGTGATGTCTGCATCTTCGTCGGCGAGCCGCGCTGCAAACTCTTCAGCGATCGCTACCGATCGATGGTGGCCACCCGTACAGCCGATGGCAATGGTCAAGAATTTCTTGCCCTCGGCCTCGTAGCGAGGCAGCAAGAAATCCAGGAGGGACACCGTTTGCGACGTGAAACGCTGGGCATCTTCCGAAGAGAAGACGTAGTCGCGGACCGCCGAATCCAATCCGGTGAGCGGCCGCAGCTCCGGCACCCAATGCGGGTTGGGCAAGAACCGCACGTCGAAGAGGAGGTCGACGACACGCGGCACCCCGTGCTTGAAGCCGAAGGAGGTGATGTCAACCCGCATGCGCCGCTCGTCCCTGTCGGCGGCGAAGGCGGCTTCGATGCGACGGCGGAGATCATGAACGCTGAGCTCAGTGGTATCGATGATGATGTCCGACATGCCACGGATCTCCACGAAGGCCGACCGCTCCTCCGCGATCGAGGCGGCGAGAGACGTTGCGCTTATCGGATGCGACCGCCTGGTCTCCTCGAAACGTCTGGCGAGCGTTGCGTCGTCGGCATCGAGAAACACCACGGTCGTGCGGATGCCGCGGCCGAGGAGGCCGCGCATTGCCTCGTCGAGGTCGTGGGGCGTGACCCCGCCTCGGGTGTCGACGACGGCAGCCATCTTGGGGTGATCCCCCTCCACGACGCCAACCCGGTCGACGACATCGCCGATCAGCGTCGGCGGGAGGTTGTCGACCACGAAGTAGCCGAGGTCTTCGAGGACGGCGGCAGCCTGTGACCGGCCTGCACCGGACATACCCGTCACGACAATGACGCGTGGCTCGGACTTCGTACGTTCGCTCATCGTTCTCCTACCGACTGACCGTGAAGCACTCTATAGACGTCCGAGGCCACGGTTTCCGGCACCACCTCCGCCAACTCCCTCTCCGTAGCCTCACGCATGCGCTTGAGGGAGCCGAACCGGCGAAGCAGTGCCCGCTTGCGGGTGGGCCCAACGCCCGGTACCTCGTCGAGCGCAGAGTCAACCATACGTTTGCCACGCAGCGTGCGGTGGTACGACACGGCGAACCGGTGAGCCTCGTCGCGAACGCGCTGCAGGAGGTAGAGGGCCTCTTCGCCCCGGGGAATCGACAGCGGCTCTCGCTGGTCAGGGAAGTAGACCTCTTCGAGCCGTTTCGCGAGGCCGACGACCGGAATCGTGAGCCCCAGCTCGCCGATCACCTTCACTGCACGCCCGAGTTGGCCGGCCCCACCGTCGATGACCACGAGCGAGGGCTCGTATGCGAACTTTCCGCGCTCGGGTGCCGGGAGGTTGCGTTCTGCGAGATAGGCCGTGAAGCGCCGCCGCAGCACTTCTTCCATCGCCGCGAAGTCGTCTTGACCCTCGAGGGTCTTCACTTTGAACCTGCGGTAGTCGGACTTCTTCGGGAGGGCGTCTTCGAAGACGACCATCGATCCCACCGTGTCACGGCCCTGGATGGTCGAGATGTCGTAGCACTCGATCCGAAGAGGTGGAGCCGCCATACCGAGATGCTCTTGGAGGCTGCGCAACGCCCGGGCCCTGGCGTTGTGGTCGCTGCTGCGCTTCAATCGGTGGCGACTGAACTCCTCTCTGGCATTCGCCACCGCCGTCTCCATCAACCGGCGCTTTGCGCCGCGCTGTGGTACCCGCAGCGACACGGCGGCCCCGCGCCGCATCCGGAGCCACTCGGTCCACAGCTCGACGTCGGAAGGCACAGCCTGTACGAGCACCTCGCGCGGCGGCCGATCTGCCCCGTAGAGCTGCCCGAGGAGAATCCCGATCAGCTCGGCGCCCGTCACGTCTTCCACCTTGTCGATCACCGTCGTCTTGCGCCCCGTCACCCTGCCCTTGACCACGGACAGCACGACGAGAACCGCCTCGAGATCGTCTTCTTCGAGTGCGATCAGGTCGAAGCTGTCCTTGCGTTGCGTGACGAGCTCCTGGCGAGCGAGCGCCTTCTCGACTGCTGTCGCCTGGTCCCGAAACCGCGCTGCCAACTCGAATTCCTGCCGGGCGGCGGCCGCCTGCATCTCGGTACGGAGGCGGGTCAGTGCTTCGTCGCCGTCACCGCTGAGGAAGTGAGCGAGCCCGTCGACGTGGCGCGCGTATTCGTCGGCGGACACCTCGCCGACGCATGGCCCAGCGCAGCGCTCGATGTGGAACAGCAGGCACGGTCTGCCCAGGCCTTCGTGAGTGCGGAACTTGCTGTCCGTGCACGTCCGCACCGGATACGTGCGCAGCAGGAGGTCCAGAGTCTGCCGGATCGCATACGCGTGCGCGTACGGACCGAAGTACTCAACCCCCTTGCGGCGCTTGCCGCGCATGACGGAGGCTCGCGGCCACTCCTGCGATCGGGTGACCGCCAGATAGGGGAAGCTCTTGTCGTCGCGAAGCCTGATGTTGAATCGTGGCCGGTGCTCCTTGATCAGCGAGTACTCGAGCATGAGCGCCGCCACCTCGCTCTCGGTGACGATCCACTCGACGTTGGCTGCGGCCTCCACCATCGCCTCGGTGCGCGCCATCAGGTCGCGGCTGAAATACTGGGCGACACGTTTCCGCAGCGACTTGGCCTTGCCGACATACAGCACGGCATTGGCCTCGCTACGGAACAGGTAGACGCCCGGCGAGTCGGGAATGGAGGCGCTCGGCGGGCGCATGACCATGGCTCCCGATGATACAAGCGCAGCGGGGCATGATTCGACGCATCTCCTGCGGGGCGCCGAGAAGAAAGCGGGTGGCCGGGCCTTGTGGGGCCCGGCCACCTGAGAGAGGACAGCGGATTGCCGAGCCGCCTGGGTCAGGAGCAGTCGATCGAGGACTGTGACCCACACGATCGTGGCGTGTGGCCGCAGGCGAGAAGCGCCATCTCCCATCCCGAAGGACGAGAGTGCGCGAGCGGCGCAAGCCTCGCGAGTGCTGCGACCATCGACCGAGCGTCTCGTTTTTCCGGGTTGCCCCCTCAGAACAAGGTAGTTCCCTACCTACCGAAGTAGGTAGGGACTACCGCATCGCCCCCCAATGGATAGAACGCACCACGCCCCCCGACGTGGCTGCCTACCACACGCCTAACTGTGGTGCTCGTCTCTGGATCCGTATATGGGTCGGACGCACCAAAAAGCGGTCATTTCAACGCCTCCAGCGCCAACCAACGAGCCTCGGCAGCTGCTCTTGGCCCGCGTAGCCCGGGAACGAGGAGACCGCATCGCGGCTGAGCGCCCGCTCCTCCATCGCATCGAGTCGCCAGCCGGCGCGGGCCGCGGCCGTGAGCCACACCCCGATCGGGCGATGGTGAAACGTCACGACCCTGCCCCCAACGTCGGTCGGCGCGGCCGCTTCTTCGAGGTAGGGCCCCCACCGCCACAACACGTCTCCGTCGTCGACATCGACGATGGGGCCCGAGCCGTCGGCTGTGAACGCCGGGTGATTGGCCACAACGACCAGCCACCCGCCCGGCCGCACGACCCGGTGCAGGCCGCCGAACAGATCGGGGAGATCGGCAAGGTGCTCGAACACGAGCACTCCGCAAGCGCCTCCAAGCGATGCCGATCGCAGCCAACCGAGGTCTGGCAAACGGCACTGCACGACAGGACCAGACGCCTTGGCCCGCAGAAGCAGGTCTGCCGACAGGTCACAACCGAGCATGGTGGACCCGAGGTGGCGCATCACCCTCCCTTCGCCACAGCCCACCTCGAGCCAGAGACCGTCCCGGTTGGGCATCAAGCTGTCGAGCAGCGGCGTCACATCGCTGGCGAACACCGGATCTGTGGCAACCTCGGCCAACCACCATTCAGCCGCATCGGACCACTCGTCGCTCATGTGGCGCCGAGCATCTCCCTGAGGAACTTGCCGGTGTACGACTCAGGAGTGGACGCGACATCTTCGGGCGTCCCTCGAGCGACGATGCGGCCGCCTTCGTCGCCCCCTTCCGGACCGAGATCGATGATCCAGTCGGCCGCCTTGACGACATCGAGGTTGTGTTCGATGACGACGACCGTGTTGCCGGCGTCGACGAGCCGCTGGAGAACCCCGAGCAGCTTCCGCACGTCTTCGAAGTGGAGTCCTGTCGTCGGTTCGTCGAGGATGTAGAACGTGCGGCCCGTCGACCGCTTGCCGAGCTCCGAAGAGAGCTTGACTCTCTGCGCTTCACCACCGGACAGGGTGGGTGCGGGCTGACCGAGCCGGATGTATCCGAGGCCGACGTCGTACAGGGTTTGCAGAACTCGTGCGATCGGCGGCTGATTCTCGAAGAAGTGCAGCGCTTCCTCGATGGACATGTCGAGAACGTCGGCGATCGAGTGCCCCTTGAATTGCACCTGGAGCGTGTCCCGGTTGTAGCGCCTTCCCTTGCAGGTCTCACAGGGGATGTACACGTCCGGCAGGAAGTGCATCTCGATGCGCAGCGTCCCATCGCCCCTGCACGTCTCGCACCGCCCGCCCGCAACATTGAAGGAGAATCGGCCCGGCTGATAGCCGCGCATCCGAGCATCGGGCGTCGACGCAAAGAGCTGGCGGATGCGGTCGAACGCCTTCGTGTAGGTCGCCGGGTTGGAACGGGGCGTCCGCCCGATCGGCGACTGGTCGATGTTGATGACCTTGTCGACGTGCTCGAGGCCGTCGATGCGGCGGTGGGCGCCTGGCGCGCTCCGCGCCCCATGCAGCGAGCCGTGGAGGGTCTTGGAGAGGATCTCTTGGACGAGCGACGACTTCCCTGAACCCGAGACGCCCGTTACTGCGACGAGAGCACCGAGCGGGAACTCGACGTCGATGTCCTGCAGGTTGTTCTCCGCAGCGCCGACAACGGTGATCGATTCCCCGTTGCCCGTACGCCTCGTGGCCGGCACCGGGATCGACCGGCGCCCTGCGAGGTAGTCACCGGTCAATGATCCGGGCTCGCCGACGATGTCGGCGAGCGACCCCTCGGCGACGATGCGGCCGCCGTGCTCCCCCGCCCCTGGGCCGATATCGACGATGTGGTCGGCGATGCGGATCGTTTCCTCGTCGTGCTCGACGACGATCAAGGTGTTGCCGAGGTCGCGGAGCCGGAGCAGGGTTTCGATCAGTCGACGGTTGTCGCGTTGGTGGAGGCCGATCGACGGCTCGTCGAGGATGTACAACACGCCGACCAAACCCGACCCGATCTGCGTTGCCAGCCTGATCCGTTGGGCCTCACCTCCTGCCAGCGTGGCGGCTGAGCGCAGCAGGGTGAGGTACTCGAGGCCGACGTCGACGAGGAATTGCAGCCGAGCGCGAATCTCCTTGATCACCAGGTCGGCGATATGGGCGTCTCGTTCGTCCAGTTCGAGACGATCGAAGAACGTGACAGCATCACGCAGCGACATTCGTGACACCTCGAAGATGCTGGCACCGCCGACCGCCACGGAGAGCGACACCGGGTTGAGACGGCTGCCACCACAGACGTCGCACGGCACCTCTCGCATGAACTGCGCATAGCCCTCGCGCGCCGATTCGCTCTCCGCGTCCTTGTAGCGCCGCTCGAGCCACGGCACTGCACCCTCGTAACCGGCCTGATAGCGGCGCTTGCGACCGAAGCGGTTCTCGTAGGTGACGGTGTACGACGTGTCGCCGGCGCCGTAGAGGATGATCCTGCGGTGCTCTTCGGGGAGCTCGGAGAACGGCACATCGATTGCGATGCCCTCCGTCTCGGCGACTGCAGAGACGAGCCGCTGGTAGTAGCGCATACGATGCCGGCCCGCCCACGGTGCAATGGCGCCGTCGGCGAGAGTCTTGTCCTGTTGCGGCACCACGAGCGCCGCATCCACGGTGTACCGAGTGCCGATGCCGCTGCATTCGGCGCAGGCACCATATGGGCTGTTGAAGGAGAAGTTGCGCGGCTGGAGCTCCTCGAACGAAAGCCCACACTTCGGGCATGCGTAGTGCTGGCTGAACGTGAGCGTCGGACCGTCGACGACATCGATGAGCGCCACCCCGTCGGCGAGTTGCAGCGCCGTTTCCAACGAGTCGGAGAGTCTCCGGTCGATGCCCTTCTTGCGGACCAGGCGATCGACGACGACCTCGATGGTGTGCTGGAAGTAGCGGTCGAGCTTGATGTCTTCGACGAGGTCGCGTACCTCACCGTCGATGCGGGCTCTCGCAAAGCCCTCCTTGGCGAGATCCTTGAGGAGTGCTTCGTACTCCCCCTTGCGCCCGCGCACGATCGGCGCGAGGACCATGAACCGTGTGCCGTCGGCGAGCTCGAGGATCTGGTCGACGATCTGCTGCGGCGTTTGCCGGGCGACGGGTGCGCCGTCATTCGGGCAATGCGGGACGCCGATCCGGGCGTAGAGAAGGCGGAGGTAGTCGTGGACCTCGGTGACGGTCCCAACGGTCGACCGCGGGTTGCGGCTCGCGGTCTTCTGATCGATGGAGATGGCCGGCGAGAGACCCTCGATGAAGTCGACGTGCGGCTTGTCCATCTGCCCGAGGAACTGGCGGGCGTAGGCAGAGAGGCTCTCGACGTAGCGCCGCTGCCCCTCGGCGTAGATCGTGTCGAAAGCCAGCGACGACTTACCCGAACCGGAGAGTCCCGTGAACACGATCAGTTGTTCGCGGGGTAGCTCGAGATCGACGTTCTTGAGGTTGTGCTCGCGAGCGCCCTTGATGACGATCGTATCGCTTGCCACCGCTCCGCCCGTCCTTCACCTCAACCAGCGCTGTCCGGCGAGTGTAGCCCTGGGGGGTGACGTGAATTACACAGTGGTGACTTGCCTCGTGTCCCGCGACGAGTCCCGCCGCTCGATGCTCTCGGGCCCAACGACGGAGCCCGTCACCGACGCAACCGGCCGTCAGCGCACCGCCTCGGTGACGTCCCGCAACTCCCGCTTCAGCTCGTTGACCTCATCCCGCAGCCTGGCTGCGTACTCGAACCGAAGCTCTGTGGCTGCCTCGTGCATCTCCTCCTCCAGACTCTGGATGAGCCGGCGCAGATCGTCGTGTGAGAGATCGAGCGGCTGCCGTGAGGTGAGCTCGCGCCGCCTCCTGATCTGCAGCGGGAGCGTCGCCCGACTGCACGAGCTCGAGGATGTCGCTGACCTTCTTGCGAATCGTCTGCGGGTCGATGCCGTGCGCAGCGTTGTGTTCGATCTGGCGCTTCCGCCTCCGATTGGTCTCGCTGATCGCCCGCTGCATCGAGTCGGTCACGGCGTCGGCGTACATGACCACCTGGCCATCGACGTTTCTCGCCGCTCGACCAATCGTCTGGACGAGGCTCGTCTCGGATCGGAGGAAGCCCTCTTTGTCGGCGTCGAGGATGGCGACCAGGGACACCTCGGGAAGATCGAGACCCTCCCGCAGCAGGTTCACACCGACAAGCACGTCGTACTCACCGAGGCGAAGATCGCGCAAGATCTGCACGCGCTCCAATGTGTCGATGTCGCTGTGCAGGTAGCGGGCCTTGAGGCCGAGCTCCAGCAGATAGTTGGTGAGGTCTTCCGACATCTTCTTCGTGAGGGTCGTGACCAGCACCCGATTGCCCCGCTCGGTGCGCAGCCGGACCTCTTCGACGAGGTCGTCGATCTGCCCTTTGGTGGGACGCACGATGACTTCCGGATCGACGAGACCCGTTGGGCGGATGATCTGCTCCACGACCTGCGACGAGTGCTCCAACTCCCATCTCGAGGGCGTGGCCGACAGCAGCACTGCTTGTGGGGTGCGCTCGTACCACTCCTCGAAGGTGAGCGGGCGGTTGTCCATCGCCGACGGCAGACGGAAGCCGTGCTCGACGAGGACGTCCTTGCGGCTGCGGTCGCCGGCGAACTGTCCGTGGATCTGCGGGATCGTCACGTGGCTCTCGTCGACCACCATCAAGAAGTCGTCGGGGAAGTAGTCGAGCAAGGTGTACGGCGGATCGCCGGATGCCCTGCCGTCGAGGTACACCGAGTAGTTCTCGATGCCGGCGCACGTACCGATCTCCCGCATCATCTCCATGTCGTAGCTGGTGCGCATGCGGAGCCGCTGCGCCTCGAGCAACTTGCCCTGCCGCTGCAGCTCCGCAAGCCGCTCATGGAGCTCGACCTCGATGGCGGAGACCGCACGCATGAGGCGCTCTCGGTTCGTCACGTAGTGGGTTGCCGGGTACACCCACAGCTCGGTGAGCTCGGAGATCACCTCGCCGGTAACAGGGTTCATCTGGAGGATGCGCTCGACCTCGTCCCCGAAGTACTCGACCCGGTAGACCGACTCCTCGTAGGACGGAAACACCTCGAGCGTGTCGCCCCGAACCCGGAACCGGCCCCGTATCAGGTTGACCTCGTTGCGCTCGTATTGGATGTCCACGAGGCGACGGACGGCGAACTCGAGCGGAAGCTCGACGCCCTGCACCATACGCAGGAGTTGGCCCTCGTACTGCTCCGGGGAGCCCAGCCCGTAGATGGCAGAGACCGATGCGACGATCACGACGTCACGTCGCGTCAGCAAGGCCGCCGTCGCCGAATGGCGGAGGCGATCGATCTCGTCGTTGATCGTCGATTCCTTCTCGATGTACGTATCTGTCTGGGCGATGTAGGCCTCGGGCTGGTAGTAGTCGTAGTAGCTGACGAAGTACTCGACCCGATTGTGCGGCAAGAACTGACGGAACTCGTTGGCGAGCTGTGCGGCGAGCGCCTTGTTGGGTGCGAGCACGAGCGTCGGCTTCTGGACCTGCTCGATCACCCAGGCAATCGTGGCCGACTTGCCCGAACCGGTGATACCGAGGAGCGTCTGGAAACGGTCGCCGCGCCGAATGCCCTCGGTCAGGCGGGCGATCGCCTCGGGCTGGTCACCCGCGGGCGAGAACTCGGATTCGATCTTGAACGGGCGCATCCGTCCAGAGTACCGGCGTCAAGTGACAGAAAACGCAACCCGGCAGACTGGTCAAACACCCAGGATGTGCGCCCGCCACCACCGGTCGACGCAACGCCCGAGCTCGACGAGGTCTCCGTCATTGACGATCACGCTGTCTGCGGACGCCTCCCACACGTCGTAGGGCGCCTGCGCTGCCATGCGACGACGGACGTCGGACTCATCCATGCCGCGAGCAACGGCTCGGGCACGACGCACCTCGTCCGGTGCGAGCACGACCAGACGATGCCATCCCGGTCCCATGAGGTTGGCCGTCAGGGGCATTTCGACGACGACAACAGCATCGTCACCTGCGGCCGCGGCCGCCCCTTCGACTCTTCGTGCGATGTAGGGATGCGTCACCGACTCGAGTGCCACCAGCTCAGCCGGATCGTCGAACACGATGGCAGCCAGCAATCTGCGGTCGATCCTGCGATCCCGCACTGCGGCGGGCCACCGTCTCGCCACCTCTTCGAAGGCTTCCCCGCCGGGCTCGATGACCTCATGGCCCAGCCGGTCCGCCTCGACGACGACGGCCCCCTTCGTCTCGAACATCGACCCGACCACGCTCTTACCGCTGCCGATGGGGCCTGCGAGCACGATACGACGCATGTCGGAAACCTTCGAGGCAGCCACGAACGCACTGTACCCTGTGCGGGTGAATCGCTCTGAGAGCACGGCCTGGGAAATCCGCTTCGATCTGACGCTCACCGCGCTGATGCTCGGTGCGTTCGGCCTGGCGATCTTCCTGAGCGGCATCGACCGGGCCGGCCGGGACGCCGCCGCGTTGTGGGCGGCGCTGATCGCAGGCGCCTACATCGTGATCGTCCAAGGCACCCCGCGACGTATCCGCAACCGCGGCCTGGTCGGCGAGATCATCGCGACATCCGGCGTGCTGGCGACACTCACGGCGGTCACCCTGACGGGGGGCGACAACGCCGGGTACAACCTGTTGGTGGCGGTGCCGATCTTCTTCGCATCGGCCTTCATCGGCTTCAGGATCGGCATGGAAACCGCGTTGCTCGCTACCGCTGGTCTCATTGCGATCTTCACGGCGCTCCAGCAACCCCTCGTCGACAACGCCACAACCTTCGTCTTCTACCTGCTGATCGGGTTCACCTTCAGCCAAGCGCGCAGGCTGTTGGTGATCGAGCGCGCCCGGTCGGATGCGTTGCGGGCCGCATCGGCACTCGACGCCGTACGGCTCGAACGGCTCGAGTCGGCACACGACCTGCTCGTCGAGCTGTCCGACGTGGCGGGCACCAACGAGCTCAGCGCAGTGAGTGTTGGCGAGACGGCGCTCCGAGAGCTCGCCGAGCGACTGCCCATGGAGTACGGCTCCGTGACTTCGGTCTCCGACGGTGGCGTCGTCGCCGAATGGGGCAAGCTGAACGACGACGACGTTGCCGACCAGTTCCCCATCGAGATCGGCGAGCGTTCGCTCGGTGCCATCCGGCTGTGGCACCGCCCAGGAGTCGACCTCGCGCAACACCGCCTCTCCATCGAGGCCGTAGTGGCAGGGGTTGCGCTCGCCTTCGACAACATCCAGCTCCTCCAAACGGTCGCTCGCCGCTCTGTGCAGGACGAACGCAACCGGGTGGCCCGGGAGCTCCACGACGACATCGGTCCCGCACTTGCCTCGCTTGGACTTGGCCTCGACGTGCTCATCCAGACCTCCCAGGGCGGCCCAACCGGCCGCCAGCTCGAACGGCTGCGCCAGGCGACGACCGACCTCGTCGAACTCGTGCGGGCAACCGTTGCGGCGCTGCGCAGAGCGGACACGACAACCGTCATGGACCACATCCATCGCATCGCAGCCGAGATCGGCTCGGGACCGCCCAACCTGATCGTTGCCGTCAAGGAAGAGGAGCCCGCCGAAGGCGGGACCGCTACCGAGGTCGGGGCAATCCTCGTCGAGGCCGTCCGCAACGCCGCACGGCACGCAAGCGCTGAGACCATACGCATCGAAGGAGTCATCACGAGCGAGTCGGGACGTCTGATCGTCAGCGATGACGGCAGGGGATTCGATCCACGCGCCGACTACCCGGGCCACTTCGGCCTCGTCGGCATGAGAGAGAGGGCGGCTGCTATCGGAGGAAACATTGCGATCTCGTCGGTTCCCGGGCGGGGCACCACTTTGCATGTAGTGTGGGGCAACCCACAGGTGGCCCACTCATGATCGACGTAGTCATTGCAGATGACCACACGCTGATGCTGCAGAGCCTCGCCGAGGCACTGGACAGCATCCCAGACATACGCGTCGTCGCGACGGCGAGCAACGGCCGGGAGCTGGTCGAGCGCACCCGCCAGCATCGTCCCGGGGTGCTACTCGTCGACATCGAGATGCCGCAAGTGACCGGCATAACTGCGCTGCGCGAGCTCGCCGGGGCCATCCCGGCGATCGTTGTCACCATGCACACAGGTGAGGCCGAGCGACGGCAAGCGAAGGCGGTGGGCGCCGTCGGGTTCTTGTCGAAGGCGACTCCACTGCCCGACCTCGCAGCAGCGGTGAGAGCGGCGGCGGCAGGCGAGCACCTGCTCGATGCCGACACGTTCGACGAGATACTCGACCGCCATCGCGCCCCCCAGCTCGACGCAGGGGCTGCATCACTCACGGCGCGCGAGCGAGAGATCTTGCATCTCCTCGCCCAAGGCGTGAGTGCAACGGATGAGCTCGCCGACCTCCTCTACATATCGCAGAAGACCGTCAAGAACCACCTGGCCAACATCTACGACAAGCTGGCGGTCGCCGACCGAGCGCAGGCTGCCGTCGAGGCGATCAGGCTCGGCCTCCACCGCGACCCACCGGATGACACACGGTAGGTCGCCTGCCCTATGGCGTCTCTTGGGTGCTCCACCTAGAGTTTTGGTTGCATCGCCCGTTAAGGAGGTTGGGGAATGAGCACGCGGTTGTATGTTGCCGCACAGAGTCGTCTGGCGACCATGGAACATGGTGCCAGCCTCGTCGAGTACGCACTCTTGCTGGCCCTCGTTGCGTTGGTCGCGATTGCTGCGGTCCGCATCGTCGGCGAGAACGTCACGTCGGACTTCGACGAGATCGGCTCGAATCTCTAAGTAGATCAGCGCCCCAGCCCTACCCCTGCCGCGGGAACCTCGCAGCATCGGGTGGGGCTGAGTCGCGCCTGGGCTCGATCGCTCCCACACCTGCCACGTCAATTGCAGGATGCGGCCATCACCACGAACGCTGCATCGGCGTAGCACTCGATCCACCCCGCCTCGCTGAGATTGGGCAAAAGCGGACTGTCGACGTGGATCAGCGCCTGCGCCATGTCGTACTCGCCGAACAGCTCCCGCCAAGCGCCACCGCTGTTCGCGCGCGCTCGTACCCCTTGAGCAGTTCGGCCCCGTACAGTTCGACGCGATCGTCCACGAAGACGCGACGTTCATCGTCCGCGTAGATCAGATAGCCGGCTGCCGCAACCGAGGCGAACAGCGGACCATCGCCCGGCGCCGCGACAGCGAGAGTCGACGGAAAGAGTGTCTCGTCGACACCGGGCCACGAGGCCAGGGCGAAGACTGCGGCGACAACCAGACCGGTCGTAGTGGCCCACACGACGGCACGGTTGGCGGCTGTCTCCGGGCGGTCGGGCACGGCTCCGGCCGCCTCGCCAAGCCACGGAGTGAGCAGCAACACCGAAGGCAGCACGCTGCGCGCCGACATGAGGCCGAACGCTACGGCTGGAATGATGACCACGAGCGCGGTGGGTGCGATGCGGCCAGCGGCGAGTCCGATCATGAGGATGGCCAGCAGCACGACGAAGGCTGCGAGCCAGGGGGTCGCGAAGTCCGGCGGCTGCCACTCCTGGATGAGTTGCAGGCCTTCTCGATTGGCGGCGAAATCGAGCAGGATGCGCCACACCCCCACTCCATGTGCGGTGAGTGTCGCGGCCGCGGCGCCCAGCCCAACGGCCATAGCTTGCCTGCGGGATCGGCGCCTCATCGCGTCGAGGACCAGGAACCCGAGACCGACCACGAATGAGCCGTGCATCGACGCCCACAGCCATATGAGCGGGGGAATGACCCACAGTGGGGGCCTGCGCGAGCCCATCAAGGCCGCAACGAGCGCGAAGAGCACGAAGCTCACTGCGACGGGCCGCGGCTGGGCATACGGCTGACTCAGCCAGCCAATACCCGCGAAGACGACGATCACACCGACGTGCGCGCCGTTTCGCCCCCAGAGCACCACCAGCACAACGGCGAGCGCCGCGGCAACCACGCCGAACAGGAACCAAGGGACCCACGACAGGCCCGGGAACCAGGTCTCCAGCCTGCCGTAACCCAGTTCGAGTAGCCACGACTGGGTCCGCCACGGCGCCCCCTGCCTGGTGAAGGAATAGGGATCGCTCCTGATCACCTCGCCGACGCCGAGTTGGTCAACGCCCGCCCGCACGTGCCACAGAAACGAGTTGTCTCGCAGCGGCAGCCCCGCCCGAAGCGCAAGACCCAGAAACGGGACGAAGAGCCAGAGATGGCGCAGCCGGAGCTGGGCCGCCACGTCGCTCAGTCGCCGAGGTTGCGAATGATGCTGATCGCCGCCGGCCCGAGCAGGATCGTGAAGATCGCCGGGAAGATACAGATCACGAGCGGAAACACCATCTTGACCGGCGCCGCAAATGCCTTCTCCTGCGCCCGCTGGCGCCGCCGGGTACGCATCTCGTCCGCTTGGACCCGCAGCATCCGGCCGATGCTGACACCGAACGTGTCGGCCTGATTCATCGCCAAGATGAAGGAGTTGAGGTCGTCCACATCGGTGCGCTCGGCGAGGGCGCGCATTGCTTCGTAGCGGCTCACGCCCACACGGGTCTCTTGGAGCATCCGACCGAACTCGTCGCTCAACTCGCCGGGCACGTGCTGGACGACACGATCGAGCGCCGCCTCGAAACCCAGCCCTGCTTCGATGGAGATCACGAGGAGGTCGATGATGTCGGGCAAGTCGCGTTCGATGGCGTGGACTCGATCAGCTGCGCGCCGATTGAGAAGCTGATCGGGGCCCGACCAGCCGGCGATCGCACAGACGGCAAACAGCAGGAGCTGCTGTGTTCCCTCCGCGTAGCGGGAGAGGACGAGGAATGCGACGACGCCGATCACGATGGCTATCGCGCGAATCGCCGCCCACGACGTCTCGTCGATTGCCGGATACCACGCTGCCTTGATGAGCCGGCGCCTCGTCCGCTCCGCCCACGCCCCGGGAGTCACCCGCATACCGAGCGACCCGACCCGGTTGAACACCGGCACGAGGGCGCGTTCGATGAAGCTGCGCTGCATGATGTCCTCGTGGGTTTGCAGGCTGGCGAGGCGCCGCGACGATGCCCGGCGCGAGCGCTGGAGGTTCGTGCCGACGACGAACCCGATATACACCACTGCAACCGCAGTCGTCACGACGGCCATGAAGAGGCTCGACGTCATGTCACACCTCGACCTTGATGACCCGAGACAGCCACACCAGACCGATCGCCAGCAGCGCGAGCGACAAGCCGATCGCGATCATCCCCACCCTGCTCTCGAGCATCGGTTCGAGGTAGGCCCGGTTTCCGAGGAAGAGGAAGCCGAAGAGAACGAAAGGCGTCGAGCCGAGCACGACGGCGGAGATGCGCCCTTCTGCCGTCAGCGCCCGCATCTCACGACGCAGCCTGCCGCGATGCAGCATGGTCTCAGAGGTCGTCTGCAGCACCTCGGCCAGGTTGCCGCCCACCTCGCGCTGGATCGTGAACGCAAGCACCACCCAGTCGAAGTCCAGCGACTCCATGCGACGGGCGGAGTCCTGAAGCGCCTCGGTTGCCGAGCGACCCAAGCGGATCTCGTTCAGCACGCGCCGAACTCGCGTGCCGTGGGGTCAGGGGACTCCTGCGTCACCGCCTCGAGCGCTTGCAGCATCGAATACCCGGCACGCAGTGAGGTTGCGATGAGATTCAGCGTGTCGGGGAGTTGCTCTTCGAAACGCCGCCGCTGCTGTGACGCCACTGCGGCAATGATGCCGGCTGCGAGTGAGGCCGCCAGCACGCCGACGACGATGGCGGTGAATGGCTCCCCGGTGAGCACGAGGGCCATGATGCCGACGATGGCGGCTGCGGCGAGAGCGCCGGCAATCGCTTCCCCTGGTCGAATCGCCAGGTTGGCCTGTTCGAGGGCATTCTCGATCTGCCCGAGCACGCCCCGCGTCTCGGCGAGGCGCTCCGCTCTCACCACGAAACGGCGGAGAAGCCGGAAGCGAGCGAGCACGCCCTCTTCCCGAACGGCACCCGTGTACGCGCTGAGTCGAGTTTCGAGATCACGCTCGACCGATTGGGTACCGGCGATGACGTTGATGAGCAAGAACATCGCAACGCCCACGCCGACAATGGCCAAGAACGCAAACGCGCGTCCGGTGGGCCCGACGGCATCGGCCGCGATCAAGGGCGCTATCGCCGCCAGCGAGCTCACCGCGACGCCCTCACCGCGGCCGGCCCTGGAAGGGCTCTGGCTCGAACAACTCGCCGGACAGGGGGATACCGTTTTGCTCGAGATGCTCGCTGAATCGCGGGCGGAACCCCGTCGCCTTGAGCCTCCCGAGGTATCGGCCGTCTTCGTCCATTCCCATCCCGTAGTCGAACAGGAAGAGGTCGTTGGTGGTGATCACGTCGGATTCCATTCCCAGCACCTCGGTGACGTGCGTGACACGGCGGGTGCCGTCGCGAAGCCGATGCAGGTGAACGATGAGGTCAACCGCCGACGAGATCTGTTCACGGACCGCCCGAATCGGCAAGTCCATTCCCGCCATGAGCACCATGGTCTCGATGCGGGACAGGGTGTCTCGCGGTGAATTGGAGTGAATGGTCGTGAGCGATCCGTCGTGACCCGTGTTCATCGCTTGGAGCATGTCGAGCGCCTCACCGCCGCGCGCCTCACCGACGATGATCCTGTCGGGTCGCATGCGCAGGGCGTTGCGCACGAGGTCACGAATGGTGACCGCACCCTTGCCTTCGAGATTGGGCGGCCGGTACTCCATGCCCAGCACGTGCACCTGGTTGAGCCTGAGCTCGGCTGCATCCTCGATCGTGATGATGCGCTCGTTGTCCGGGATGAAGCTCGACAACACGTTGAGCAGTGTCGTCTTCCCCGATCCGGTGGATCCGGAGACGATGACGTTGACCTTGCCGAGCACGCAGCGGCGCAAGAACCCAGCCACCTGCGCGGTGACGGTGCCGTTCTGAGTCAAGTCGTCCACGGTGAAGGGATCGACGGCGAACTTGCGGATGGTGAGGAAGGGCCCACCGATGGCCAGCGGATGGATGACAGCATTGACACGAGAGCCGTCGGGGAGGCGGGCATCGACCATGGGCGTCGACTCGTCGATGCGCCTGCCAACCTGACCAACGATCTTCTCGATGATGCGCTCGACATGCGTGGAGTCGACGAATCGCGTGTCGGTGAGGTGGAGGATGCCGTTGCGTTCCACCCAGACCTGGTGCGGCCCGTTGACCATGACTTCAGTGACGCTTGCGTCACCGAGGAAGGGGTCGATCGGGCCGTAGCCGAGAACGTCGTCTGCGATCTCCTGGAGCAGTTGGAGCCGGTCGGGCCGTGCGAGCGGCACCGACTCTTCCTGGTCGAGTGCCCACTCGAGCATCTCCATGACACGCAGTTTGAGCTCGGCGTCGCTCAGCTGGCTGTCGTACAGGGTCGGGCCGAGACCCTCGACGACCTTGTAGTGGAGGCGACGCCGAAGATCCTGGCGCATCTCCAGCCGCTGGCCCTCGATTGTCGTGTCCGCCGCCCGTGCCGCTCTCACTCTGTCGGCAAGACTCATGCTTTCACCTCATGGGGGTCATCGACGGCCGCGCGACCGCGACCGTCCTTCGTCACCACTGTCATCCGCCTGGTCGAAGACGAGCTTGGCGACGTTGCGAAAATCTCTTGCGACACGGGACCGGGGATTGAGCGTAACCACGGGCACCCCCTCGTTCACCGATCTCGGTACGAGCTTATCGGAGACCACAGACGCCTGAACCGACAACCCGAGTGACCGCTCCATCTCCCCCACGTCCAGGCGAGCCTTGGAGTTGTGCCGATTGAGCACGAGCTTGATCTTCTCGAACGGGAACTTGATGAGCCGCAACGTGTCGAGAGCGAGCTTTGCGTTCTTGACGCTCGGTAGGTCCATGTCGACGACGAGGAGAACGACGTCGCTGCGCTCCAAGATCGACAGCACGGGTTCGTCGAGGAACGGTGCGGTATCGATGACGATGTAGTCGAACATCCTGCGGAGCATCCCGAGTGTTCGCACAACGACGGGTGTCGAGACCTCGTCGGCGAGCGCAGGCTCGAGCGGTGCCGCCAACACTCGCAGCCCGCTGGGATGCCGGGACAAGAGGCTGCCGAGCAGCTCTTCGTCGAGCTTCTCGATGTCGCGTGCCGCATCGACGATCGTGTGTTTGGGGTCGACCTGGAGTGCGATGCAGACATCGCCGAACTGGAGGTCGGCGTCCATGATGACGACACGTTCGGGCTCGCTCCAATCGGCGAGGCTCACGGCCACGTTGGAAGCGGTGACCGTCTTGCCGGCGCCTCCCTTGGGGGACATGATGGTGACGACCTTGCCGATCCGCGGCCGCCAATCACGTGGCGTTTCGCCGCGCGAGACACTCTGCGATACCAACTCGAGCGACTCATCGAGCTTGTCTTTCGTGAGCGGCGTCTCGATAACGTCTTTGATGCCGAGCCGCAGCGCCGTCCGGAGCACCTCGGTGGTGAGCTCGTCGGTCGCCAGGATCACCGGGAGCGTGGGGCGAAGCTCGAACAGCGCCTTGACGTCCTCGACCGCATCCGACGTCCCGAAGGTCGGGCCGAGGAGCGCGATCTCGATGCCCTCTTCGACGAGACGGCGCTGGCCGTCGCTCATGTTGCGGGCTCCGTACACCGTGTGCTCGCCGAGCAGGCCTTTCGTGTCGTCGACGAAGCCGTCGTCGCTGTCGACCAGAAGAACCGACCACGTGCTACCGGGCACTCAATTCCTCCAGATCGTCACGAAGCCTCTCGAGGAATCTGAAGATGTTGTCAACGGTGGCCCCTGGTGCCTGTACTTCCGTGTAGGTCCCGTCTGCCGGGAGCAATGACAACGACACCTGGGTGCGCTGGCGGGCGAACTCGACGAGCTCCGCCTGCTCGGGCGTGACCTCCAACACGACGACCACCTCGCCTTGCTGGGCGTCCTCGGCGCCGGGTGCGGCCGGGTCGGCAACCGTTTGGGTACCAACAGCGAGAACGCGGATGTTCTGGAGGAACGTCTGGGTGAAGTCGACAGCATCGGGAAGTGCTGCGGCGAACTGGCTGAGCGGGTCCTGGGGCGCTTCGACCACTTGGACCTCGCCCTCGGGCGTCTCGACCACGGTCGGCTCGTTGGTGCCGATGAGCCCGGACAAGTCCGCGTTCTCCAGCACGAAATCCCGAGTGTCGGGATTCGCCAGCAGCTCATTGAGCGTCGACGTGTCGATCCGGAACGTCGCCAGCAGGTTGACCGAATCGTTGGGACGGATGAAACCGCCGACAGAGCCCACGCCACCCGGGCTGATGGCAATCGCCACTTTGCCCTGCGGGATGTCGGCAGAGAGCCGGTCGGCGGTGAGGTCGGATGGGGCGACGAACATGTCGCTCGTGATCAGCTGCCCCCTGCTGATGGGACCGGCCGCGAAGTTGCCGTCCAGCACTTGATCGATGTTGGCGGGGTTGCCTTCACAGACGGCGAAGTCGGCATCAGGCGCATCGCGGTTTGCCGGGCCGTTGCACACGATGGTCGAGCCTGCGAACGCAACATTCACGGCGAGGTCCGTCGACTCGGAGATGGAGGGCCTCGCCTCCGCACCGCTCGCTCCCTCCGGAATCGCCGCGCTGGCCCGGTAGACCACGACCTCGGAGATGTCCGCACGAACATTTTCCTCCACGGTCGTCAAATATCTCCAAACCGAGAAGGACGCAACGGCCGAGAGCAGCAGCGCGACGAGCAGCACCACGGTGCGTCGACTCATACCACTCCCCCTTTGATCACGATGGCGACACTCCTACGAATCCATGGCCCACAACGACACGAAGCCTTGCATGTTGGGGCGGCTGCGACAACCGCACGTTACTTCCGCCCGATACCCCGCTCTTTGAGCTCCTGGAGGATGGCTTCGAGCGAGGCGTCGGCGTTGAACGACGGCGCCGCCTCAGTTGCCTCCTCCTCACGTTGGAACTCGCGGCGTCGCGGTTGCGGCGGAGCCGCCTCCGGGCGACGGCGCTCGGTCCACTGAGAGCGCTCTTCCCATTCCGGCAACGCCTGCTTGATGGACAAGCTCACCCTGCGGCGGTCGGCGTCGACTTCCGTGACCTTGACACGGACGGCCTGACCGATCGACAACTCGAGCTCAGGGCTCTCGACATGGTGGACGGCGATCTCGGAGACGTGGACGAGGCCTTCTACGCCGTCACCGACGGACACGAATGCCCCGAATGGCACCGTCTTGGTGACCTCGCCGTCGATGATCGAGCCGGGCTCGGTCTCGCGAACGAACGTGTCCCAGGGATCCTCTTGCGTCTGCCGGATCGACAACGAGATGCGCTCCCGGTCCCGATCGACCTCGAGCACTCGCACCTTCACCTTGTCGCCGACCGTCACGACCTCGCTCGGATGCGAGACGTGCTGCCACGAGAGCTCCGAGACGTGGACGAGCCCGTCCATGCCCCCGAGGTCTACGAACGCACCGAAGTTGACCACGGACGAGACGACGCCGTCGCGGACATCGCTCGGTTGGAGATCTGACAGGAACGCTTGGCGCTGCTCGGCCTGGGCCTCTTCGAGGTAGGCGCGGCGGGACAGCACGACGTTGTTGCGGTTCTTGTCGAGCTCGATGACCTTGGCCTCGATGACCTCGCCGACGAATGGGTGGAGGTCGCGGACCCGTCGCAGATCCACGAGCGAGGCCGGAAGGAATCCCCGCAAGCCGATATCGACGATGAGTCCACCCTTCACGACTTCGATCACGGGGCCGGTGACGGTGCCGCCGTCGTCCATGACGTGCTCGATGCGACCCCACGCCCGCTCGTATTGCGCCCGCTTCTTGGAGAGCACGAGGCGACCGGATTCGTCCTCCTTCTGGAGCACCAGCGCCTCGATCTCATCGCCCACCGAGACCACGTCGGCGGGGTTGGCGCTGTTGCGGATGGAGAGCTCGTTCGCAGGGATGACGCCCTCGGATTTGTAGCCGATGTCGATGAGCGCTTCGTCTGGATCCACCCGAACGACGGTGCCCGCAACGATGTCGCCCTCTTTGAACTCGAAGACGGTCCTGTCGACGGCCGCTGCAAAGTCGTCCGCCGACAGGTCGTCGGCGATCTCGCCGATGTCGGTCGGTGCAGTGATGGCTGGTCGCGCAGCACGGCGAGGCGCCTTCTCCACCACCTCCTCGGGCTCGACCTCTGGCGTCTCGATCTCGTCGGCAGGCGCGACAGTGTCGGCCGTTGCCGCAGCTGGCGTCGCGGGCTCCTCCTCGGGAACCGCTGCGGGCGCCGGAACGACGGCCTCATCGACGACATCGCTCACCTCGGTGGGGACGGTTTCCTCCACCTCGGCGGCGATCTCCTCGGTTTCGGGAAGGGAAGCCTCCCCGGCGGCGGCAGCCTCAGTCTCAGGAGCCAAAGCGACCTGCTCCAGCTCAGTCACACCGGAAGCGGGTGCTTCCGTCTCGTTCTCGATGGCCATGCGACGACATCAACTCCTTGGAAACATGGATTGCCACCGAGCGAGGTACAGCCCGTCGGAGGCGACATCATCGTAACAGGTCGTAGGACGGCTGGGGCGCCTCAATTGTGTGGTGGGCGGCGACCTCGGTCACGCCTTGCATTCGGCCAGATTCTGGCCCGTCGCGGTGTCGACGCGCAGCGGCACACGGAGCTGCACGATGCCCTCCATCACCGAAGTCGTGAGGGTCGTGACCGCCTCCATCTCGCCATCGGGGACCTCGATGACCAGCTCGTCGTGCACCTGCAGCAGCATCTCGGAAGCGAGGTGCGCGCTGCGCAGCTCGCGCTCCAACTCCACCATCGCCTTCTTGATGATGTCGGCGGCCGAGCCCTGGATGGGGGCATTGAGCGCCATACGCTCGCCCATCTGCCGGTTGCGGAAGTTCGAGCTCGCCAGCTCGGGGAGATAGCGGCGCCGCCCCAGCAGCGTCGTGGTGTACCCCGTCGACCTCGCCTCGTCGACGATGCCCTGCATGAAGGACCGCACTTCGGGGAACTGGTCGAAGTACGCATCGATGTGGGCCGTGGCCTCATCACGGGTGACACCGAGCCTTTGGGCCAGTCCGAATGCTTCCATGCCGTACAGCAAGCCGAAGTTGATGACCTTGGCGCGCCGCCTGCTGTCCGAGGTCACCTCGCTCGGGTCGACGCCCGCCACGCGGGCTGCCGTTGCGGTATGGATGTCCATGTCGTTCTCGAACGCCTCCACGAGCCCCGGATCACCGGAGAGATGGGCGAGGATTCGCAACTCGATCTGGGAGTAGTCGGCGACGAGGAAACGATGACCCGGCGCCGCTACGAATGCACGCCGGATGATCCTTCCCTCCTCGGAACGGACCGGGATGTTCTGGAGGTTTGGTTGCTCCTGGGAGAGCCGCCCCGTTGCCGCGGCCATCTGGTTGAAACGGCCGCGGACGCGGCCATCCTCTTCGATGAGCGGCAACAGGGCATCCACGTACGTCGACCGCAGCTTCTCCAACTCCCGGAACTGCAGCAGATTGTCGACCACGGGGTGGGCGTCACGGAGCTTCTCGAGCACGGACGCATCGGTGCTCGGAACCCCCTTCGGCGTCTTCTTCAACACGGGCAAGCCGAGCCGGTCGTAGAGGACCTCGCGCAGCTGGAGCGTCGAGTTCACGTTGAAGGGACCTTCTGCCGCCTCGTGAATGGCCGCCTCGAGGGTGCCCAGCCTGCTTCTGAGATCATCGCCCAGCTCCTCGAGGAACGCACGGTCGACACCGATCCCGCTCTCTTCCATGCGGGCCAGGACGCCAACCAGCGGTAGCTCGATCTCCTCGAACAAGCCAGTGCCTCCCCTGGTTTCGATCTGCTCACGGAGTGAAGGGATCAGCATGCCGACCGCCACTGCGCGCTTGGCTGCCGCCTCGAGATCGGGGCCGGGTGCACCGTCCTCGAAGTCGAACGCACCTTGGGGCTGGACGCCGGCTCCCTCACCCTGCGCGCTCGACCGCGATGCCGAGCTCTCGATACGCGAGCTCCTCCAAATCAGGGGTGCGTTGGGCAGGGTTGATCAGATAGGCGGCAAGGGCAGTGTCGAAGCCGACCTCGACCTCGATCTCGCGCTCGAGCAGGTCACGGACCAGCGCCTTGGCATCGTGGGCCGCCAGCCGCGCCCCCGTCGCAGTGACGGCTTGCAGCACGCCGAAGCGCTCGACGGGCACGAACTGCACCGGGTCGGCACCGGCGACGACCACACCCACGAGTTCGCCGGCGTCGTACACCGGCTCGACGGCGAGCAGGCCGTTTTGGACGCTGGCCGCGATGTCGCCGGACTCGGCCGCCGTCACCACCTCGATCTCGAGCTCGGTCGCCTCGACCGTGCTCTCGCCGCCGAGCTCGAGGAGCCGATCCCACAACCCGCGGAATGCAAGGTCGTCGAAGACCTTCTTCACCCGGTCGCGATCCCATTCGGTGAGCCGGAAGCCTTCCAGATCGACATCGGCAGCTGCCGGCACACGGTCGATCAGGGTCATGATCTCGCGGTTCAGGAAGACCTGGTCGTGGTGCGCTTCGAGATTGGTGCGCAGTCGAGGCGTCTGGTCTTCGACGTGGGCGTACACGCCCTCGAGCGTGCCGTATTCGCCGATCAGCTTCGCCGCGGTCTTCTCTCCGACGCCGGGAACGCCGGGGAGGTTGTCCGACGTATCGCCGCGCAGCGCCGCGTAGTCGAGGTACCGACTCGGCGGGATCCCGTAGCGCTCCTCCACCCATGCAGCGTTCGCTGTCACCGTATCTGAGATCCCGCGTCTGGTGTACAGGACGGTGATCCCCTCACCGATCAGCTGGAAGGCGTCGCGATCCCCGGTCACGACATACACCGCCCAACCATCGGCCTGGGCACGAGTCGCAAGCGTGGCGATCACGTCGTCGGCCTCGAAGCCGGGCGCCTCCACCTGGTCGATGTCGAGCGCATCGAGCACTTCGCGGATCAACGGAAGCTGGCCCCGGAACAAGTCAGGCGGCGCCTCCCGCTGCGCCTTGTACTCCGAGAACAGGTCTTTGCGAAACTGCGGGCCCTTCACGTCCCATGCCACGGCAACCGCATCCGGATGCTCGTCGCCGAGCAGCTTGATCAGCATGGACGTGAACCCGAAGACGGCGTTGGTGACCTGGCCGGCCGGCGTTGCGAGGTCGGCAGGGAGCGCATAGAAGGCGCGGTAGGCCAGGCTGTGACCGTCGAGGAGGGCGAGCGTCGGCATCGAGCCGAGTGTAGGAGCCGGCACCCCGCGCCGAGACGGCTCCGCAACGCTCATGGTCCTTCGCCGAACGCTCCAGCGCTCGGCGGCTGGGGCCTCAATCCCAGGCGGCTGGGGCTGCACCCATCGGCGACATCGCGGTCAGTCGAGCTTGCGGAGCAGCTTGTCGCGTTGTGCTTCGAGCTTCTCCCGGGACCGGGCCAGCTTGCCGATGTGACGCTCCATGCGAGCAACATCGCCTGCGGTCTCCCTGGCATCTGCCCGGTCGATGGGGCTCCCGCTCACGGCGGCATCCCTGGCAGCGTCGTCGTTGAGGTGGCGATGGAACACCAACTCCTCGCGCGCCAACTCCTCGTCGCGCCGCAGCGCCGCGATCTCATCGTTGAGCCGGAACAGCTTCTCCTCGATCCGCCCCATGGCACGAGTGTACGGCCACGGAGGCGTGAAGCTCACATGTGAAGGCGTCACCGGAGCGAGCCCGACGAGAGAGCAGCCCGTGCGTCGCCGATACCCCACGGGTCGGCGAGGCGGCCTCACATCGCTACGATGTCCTTCCCGCCGGGATGGCGAAATGGTAGACGCGACGGACTCAAAATCCGTTGTCCGCAAGGACGTGGGGGTTCGAGTCCCCCTCCCGGTACCGTCCGCACACACGAAGCGGTGCGGGGCTCTGTCTGATCAGCCGGTGCGCACTGCTGCTGCGAGGTCGGCGACGGCCACCCTGAGAGCGTCCGCAGCGGCAGCAGCATCGACGGCATCGAGGACCCTTCGCACGAGTGCCGATCCGACGATGACTCCGTCGGCGTGGCGGGCAGCGGCCGCTGCCATCTCAGGCGTTGCGATGCCCACACCGGCCACGAGCGGGATAGAGGTGCGGGCCCGCACCCGCCGTGCGAGACCCTCGAGCTGCGACTCCGCCCCAACCTGCTCGCCGGTGACTCCCATCCGGGCGACGCCGTAGATGAACACCGGCTCGGCCGCGATGACCCTTTCGAGCCTCGCGTCGTCAGTGGTCGGCGCGACGAACATGACGAGACCGAGCCCGGCGGACGTGGCAGCCGAGGAGAAGCGAGCGGCCTCGTCGACCGGCAGGTCGGCGATGATCAGACCGACCGCACCCGCAGCGGCCACGGCCGATGCGTAGGCGTCGACGCCCCGGGTGAGGACCGGATTGGCGTACGTCATCACGAACACGGGAAGCCCCGTTCGGTCCACGACGTCGCCGACGATCGCCATGCTGCGGGCGAACGTGGCCCCCGCATCGAGTGCCCTGAGGCCGGCGGTGTGGATCGTCGGGCCGTCCATGAGCGGGTCGGAGTATGGAATCCCGATCTCGAACCCATCGGCACCCGCCTCCGCCATGGCGACGAACAAGTCTGCAGACGAAGCCGGGTCGGGGAGCCCCGCGGTCAGGTACGGGAGCAGGAGCGCGCGACCCTCGGCATGGGCCGCGGCGAATGCTTCGCCGACCCGCACGAGGGCGTCAATCATCGAGAGCGGCAATCTGCTGGACGTCCTTGTCGCCCCGGCCGGACAGGTTGAGCACAACCGTTCTGCCGGCGAGCCGGTCGGCATCGCGCACGACCCATGCGAGCGCATGAGCAGATTCGAGCGCCGGGATGATGCCTTCGGTGCGCGCCATCAGATGGAGCGCGGCCACGGCCTCGTCGTCCGTCGCCGACTCGTAGCGTGCCAAGCCGGCGTCCTTGAACCATGCATGTTCTGGACCCACCCCCGGGTAGTCGAGACCGGCGGAGAGCGAATGCGCCTCGAGCACCTGGCCGTCGTCGTCTTGGAGGAGATAGGTCACGGCGCCGTGGAGCACGCCGGGGGTGCCTGCGCCGAGCGACGCCCCGTGCTTTCCGGTGTCGATCCCGTAGCCGGCCGCTTCGACGCCTACGAGGTCGACCCCGCTGCCACCGTACGGGTAGAAGATGCCCATTGCATTCGATCCGCCGCCGACACAAGCCACGATCACGTCTGGGGCAGGACGATCAGGCGCTGAGCCGTCGAGCTGCTGCTGAAGCTCCAGACCGATGACCTTCTGGAACTCGCGCACGATGTACGGGAACGGGTGCGGTCCGACGACGGAGCCGATGATGTAGTGGGTGGAGTCGACGGTGCGGACCCAGTCGCGCATCGCCTCTGAGACGGCGTCCTTCAAAGTGGCGGCGCCGTGCGAGACCGGGATCACTTCTGCGCCGAGGAGCTTCATGCGATAAACGTTGAGGGACTGACGCTCGATGTCCTTGGCGCCCATGTAGACGGCGCAGTCGAGACCGAGCAACGCACACGCCGTCGCCGTCGCGACGCCGTGCTGGCCCGCCCCGGTCTCGGCGATGACCCGAGGCTTGCCCATACGCACCGCCAGCAGCGCCTGGCCGACGGTGTTGTTGATCTTGTGGGCTCCGGTATGGGCGAGATCCTCGCGTTTGAGCCACAGATCGCAGCCGAGCCGAGCAGACAACCGTGCTGCCCGATGCACCGGCGTCGGTCTGCCGACGAAGGACCGCAACAGACCGTCGAGCTCGGCGCGAAACGCCGTATCGGCCCACGCCGTATCGAACGCAGCTTCCAGCTCGTCCAAGGCGGGCATGAGCGTCTCGGGTGCGAAACGGCCGCCGTAGTCACCGAAGCGGCCGCGGGCGTCTGGTCGCGCCATCGTCATACGCTCTTGGCCTCCTGGACGAAGGCGGCCACCTTACCGGGGTGCTTGATGCCGGGCGACGCCTCCAAACCGCTGGAGGCGTCGACGCCCCACGGCTGCACCTGCCTGACCGCGGCTGCGACGTTCGAGGGCGTGAGACCGCCCGCGAGCACGAATCGCCTGCCGAGATCGCGCACGCGATTCCAGTCGAACGGGCGACCGGTGCCACCCCAGAGAGCGTCGTCGAGGCGTGTCGAACAACGGTATCGAGCCGTCGTCATCGGGGAGCACGAAATCCGCCGTTGCGCGAATCGGCAACAACACGACGACGCCGTGTGCGATGGCGGCGGCGGCGACAGCGCCCGCCTGCGAGCCATAGGGCTGGATCGCGTCGACCGCAGTTGCCTCGACTGCGGTGAGCGCAGCTTTCACCCCCATGTCGACTGTGAGGATGACCCGGGTGGCGGACACGCCACGGGCGAGGTCGGCGATCATCGGGATCGACACGTAGCGCGGCGAACCGGGATGCGACACGAAACCGACCGCGTCTGCCCCGGCATCGACGGCGGTCGCCACATCGACCTCGCGGGTGAGACCGCACACTTTGACCCAGGTCATCATCCCGCTCGAAGCTCGTTGACGAGCCTCGCGGGGTCGTCGGCGCGCACGAGCGCTTCTCCGACGAGAACGGCGTCGTAGCCGGCCGCCCGCATCCGGTGGGCGCCCGCCGCATCCGACACCCCGCTCTCGGCAACGCGAACGATCTGCGCGGGGAGCCGCGACGCCACCCGCTCCGCGACGGAGAGGTCGGTGACGAACGTGGTGAGATCTCGGTTGTTGACACCAACGACCTGGGCGCCTGCGCCGAGCGCCACGTCCGCCTCCTCTGCAGTGTGCACCTCGACGAGTGCGGCCATGCCGGATGCTGCGGCGACGGCGAGGAGCTCCTCCAACATTCGGCGGTCGAGGGCGGCGACGATGAGCAGAACCGCATCCGCTCCTACTGCCCTCGCCTCCCACACTTGGGCGGCGTCGAGGACGAAATCCTTCCGCAGCACGGGCACGTCGACCGTTGCCCGGACGGACCGGAGGTCGTCGAGCGAACCGCCGAAGAAGGCAGGCTCAGTCAGCACGGAGACGGCGGCGGCACCACCCGCGACGTAGGCGGCAGCGTGGACAGCGGCGTCGAGCTCGGACGTGATGATGCCGGCAGACGGTGAGCGGCGCTTGATCTCGGCGATCACCTGGAGACCATCAGCCCGCAGCGCAGCAGCGAAGTCGCGAGTCGGCGCCTGACCACGGGCCGCCGCCTCGAGCTCGCCGAGCGGGGGGAGGGCCGCAATGCGCGCCTTGGTGGCGTCGAGGATGGGCGCCAGCATCAAGGGGACGTCACCGAGCTTCGAGTTGGCGGATGAAGGCGACGAGGCTGTCGAGCTGCTCGTCCGTGAGCCGAGCGAACCCCGGCATCGTTCCAGGCCCGACGACGATGACACTGGCGATCTGCTCGTCGGTCAGGTTCTCGGCGTTGGATCCGGCGCCGATTGCCGGCCCGACGCCTCCGCCTCCGTCCGCACCGTGGCAGCCGGCACAGCTCTGCTCGTAGAGGTCGGCCCCGAGCAGCCCCTCTGTGGAGGCACAGCCGGTGGCGGCGAGAAGAGCGGCGGCGGCGAGGAACCCGAGGCGGCGCATGCGGTGAGGTTAGGGCTGTCTGTGCGCCACGAGAATCCGATCCAATGCGGTCACGGCATCTCGAATGGATCCAGGGGAAGTGAGGTGACCCGCGCCGCAGCCCGCCCGCCGTCCCAGCGCACTTCGACCGCGTCCCCGGTTGCGACCTCGCGACGGATGAGGGCCAGCCCGACCGGTGCCCGCAACTCGAGAGACTCGGCGAGCGACGTCAGTGAGCCCACCATCCGGTCGTCGGCGATCAGTTCGGCGCCCAGCGGTGGCAGGACGTTGGTGTCGAGGATCACACCGCGCAGCACACGATTGACGTGCCCGCGCGAGTCGATGCGGGCAACCAACTCCTGGCCCAGATAACACCCCTTGGTGAAGTCGACGGCGCCGGCAACGACGTCTCCTTCCTGTGGGATCGTCCCTTCGCCGATGTCGACCCCCATGATCGGCTCACCCGCCTCGATGCGGACGGCGTCTGCGGCGAACCGTCCGGCCCTCACCAGCCCCGTCGCCGCCAATGACTCGATGTCGACGCCGACCACGACATCAGCGCGGCAGCGGTCCGAGCCGGAATGGCACGGCGGCCACGACGCGCCCGTCTGGATCCCGGCGCCACCCGGCTCCTGGGGGCTCCCGCCCAACGACCTCGGCGACGGCATCGGCCGCGCGGGGTCCCCAGACGGCGACAACCGGCCCAGGTTCGGCCTCGATGGTCACGTCGACTCGGATCTTGAAACGGCGGAGATCCCCTGCGGCGACCGCAGCCACCCCGGCGTCAACGAGGAGTCCGACCTCATCGTCTCCCCGGAACAAGTGGTGTGGCGCGCGCAGCTTGCCTTGGGGAGCGAGCAGCAACGAGCGCGCGACATCGCCGATCGCCAGCGGGGCCACCCCCTGACTGACGAGACCGTCGAGAAAACGAACTGTGTCCGGCCCCCGAACCCAAACGATCTCGTGCCAGTCGGTGACGAAGGCCGCCTCGCGCCGTACGCGCGAGGTATTCACCCGTGACGTCCCCGAACGACGGCGCGCCTGCTCTTCCCGTCGTCATGGCATCTCGTCCTCCAGGTGGGATGCTGCGGCAATGGCAGCAAGCACGGCGGCCGCCTTGTTTCTGCATTCCTCGTACTCGGCTGCGGGTTGGCTGTCGGCCACGACACCCGCTCCGGCCTGCACCCACGCCGTGCGGCCATCGCCCACCATCGTGCGCAGCCCGATCGCCGTGTCGAGGTTGCCCGAGAAGTCGACGTAGCCAACCGCACCGGCATACGGACCACGTGCGGTTGGCTCGAGCTCGTCGATGATCTCCATCGCACGCACCTTGGGTGCTCCGGAGACTGTGCCATGAGGAAACGTCGCACGCAGGACGTCGACCGGCCCGAGCCCCGGACGGAGCCTCCCCGACACTCCCGAGACGATGTGCATCACGTGGGAGAACCGCTCGATGACCATCAGCTCGTCCACCTGGACGGACCCGAACTCGCACACCCTGCCCAGATCGTTGCGAGCGAGGTCGACCAGCATCACATGTTCTGCTCGCTCCTTCGGATCGGCGAGCAACTCGGCTTCGAGTGCTGCGTCCTCGGCCGGACCCGATCCCCGCCGGCGAGTCCCCGCAATCGGACGGCTCGTCACTCTCCCGTCGCGGACCCGCGACATGAGCTCCGGCGACGAGCCGGCGATCGCGAGCGACCCGTGCCGAACGTAGAACATGAAGGGCGACGGATTGACGAGGCGCAGCGCGCGGTAGACGTGGAACGGGTCGCCCTCAAAAGCGGTTGCGAAGCGGACGGATGGCACGATCTGGAAAGCGTCACCGGCGCGGATGTGCGCAACGGCCTTTTCGACGGCAGCCTCGAACTCGGCGCGGCTGAGGTTGGCGGTGACGTCGGGCACCTCCGAAAAGACGGGTCGCGGCACGACGACTCGTTCCGCCTTTCGGCCGAGCTCGTCGATGGCCGCAGCCAGGTCGGCCACGGCTTCGTCGTACTGCGACGCAGGTTCGTCGCCGACGAACACATTCCTGACGAGCCGGACCGTCTGTCGATAACGATCGACGACGGCGAGGTGCGAGAAGAAGTGCCAGACCATCTCGGGCAAGTGGCGATCGTCCGGCGGTCGGGACGGCAGCCGCTCGATGTAGCGGACGACGTCGTAGGCCAGGTAGCCGACGGCCCCGGCGAACAGGGGCGGGGACGGGTCGCCGAGGCCCACCATCTGCGGTTCCGGTGTCGCATACCTGTCGAGGACGGCAGCCAACACGGTGAGAGGGTCGCCATCCGGCAACGGAGGCGCCGCTGCGCCATGTGCCGTTACGGCGCCATGACGGGCGACGAGCGTGAAGTGTGGCTTCCACCCGACGAAGGACCAGCGAGCCCACCGCTCCCCTCCTTCGACCGACTCGAGGAGGAAGCCGTCGCCGTCGCCGACGAGGCTCTCGTAGACAGACACCGGTGTGTCCCTGTCGGCGAGCATCTCGACTGAGACCGGCACCACCGGATATGTGGCGGCCAGCTCGAGAAAGCGGGAACGGGAGGGTTCGGCGTGCATCTCCGGCCGGGTGTGCGGGAGGCTGAGGCTACCCGGGTCTGGGGCAGCACCAGACACCAGGTGTCAGACCTCGGCGAGCTGCTCGAGCCCCAACCGGATGAGGAGGTCGCTGAACCAGGCATTGAGGTCGGTGATGCGCCCCGTGAGCAAGAGCACCCCGAAGCCGGCGAGGAACAGCCCGGATATCACGCTGATCGGCGTCAGGTAGCGCTTCACCTTGTCGAAGAAGGAGAAGGCGCCCGCAAGCCCAACGGACGCAACGAGGAACGGGATGCCGAGACCCAGCGAGTAGAACAACAGCACCAACATGCCCCGCCCTTGCGTCTCTGAGTTGGCGCCGAGCGTGAGGGCCGCCGTCAGGAACGGCCCGACACACGGCGTCCAGCCGAAAGCGAACGCCGCCCCCATGACGGGCGGTGCGAACGATCCCAACCTGCTGGGCTTCACCTCGACTCGGCGCTCCCGCATCGCGGGGAGCAAGAACGTGGGATTCCACACTGCCGTGACCGCTATGAACAGACCCATGGCGATGATCAGGACTCCCGATACCGTGCGGAACCCGGGCCCGGCGAGCGCCCTGCCGAGGCTCGTTGCCGCTGCGCCGAACAGCAGCACGAACACGGCGCTGAATCCCGAGATGAACAAGAGGGTGCTCCGAGCGACTCGCCACAACGAGACGTCACCCTCCGCCAGTTCCTGCATCGAGTAGCCCGACATCAAGCTGAGATAGCCGGGGAGAAGCGGCAGCACGCAAGGAGACAGGAAAGACGCCGCGCCGGCCAGGACGGCGGCGACCAGCGTGACGTTGTCCAAGAGGCCCTCCAGATGCGCGTGAGTGTGCTTGGTCCAGCCAACGTGGCTCGCCCCACGATTGTTCCCCAACCTCGCTGCGGGCACAAGCCGGCGCGCGCCGCGGCGAGATCATGCGGGCCGGCACCGACCCCGGGTAACCTCGCAGCCTGGCGGCTTTGGGCCGCTCGTCGAGATTCGAGGAAGGCACCACGTGACATCCCGCCGGAGAACATCGGCCAAGTTCACGCTGCGCGATCGACGGGCCCTGTTTCTCATGAGCATCGTTGCGTTCATATCAGGCTACGGCGCATCCACCATTTCGCACACGCTGCCGTTCGCTCGCAACGCCCTCGATCTCAGCGAGGGCGCCATGTTCTGGATCTTTGGCATCACGCGGGCGGTTTCCCTCCTGGGCCTGTTGTTTGCCATTGCCGCAGACCGCACCGGGCGGCGCGATCCGTTCCTGTTTGCGTTTGCCATCCTCCCCACCGGCAATCTCCTGACCGGCTTGCTGCCCAATCCGGTGATGTTTGCCGTCACGCAGTCGGTCACTCGGGTTGGGGTAGTCGCCGTGGCGGCACTCGCGGTCGTCATCCTCGCCGAGGAATTGACTCCCGAGTTGCGGGCGCTCGGGATCGGCATCTACGCCTTGGCCGGGTCGATGGGAGCGGGGCTTGGGCTGCTGATCCTGCCACTCGCAGAGAGTGGCGCAGAGAGGTGGCGCCTCCTGTTCGGCTTCACTGCACTCGGGCTCCTGGCGCTCCCATTGCTCAACAGGTTCTTACTCGAGAGCCGCGCCTATCACCCGCAGCGTGCTGCAGGCAACTACGCCGAAGTCCTCTCGTCCAACAGCCGGCAGTTCTTCGTTCGACTCGCCGGGATCGCCTTCTTCGTTGCAGCCTTCGCCTCCCCTGCGTTCGACTTCGTGTTGGAGCGCCTCATCAATGACCTGGAGTGGACCACACGCTCGGCGACACTGCTCCTCGTGTTCAGCTCCGGTGCGGGCACAGTGGGTCTGCTCATCGGCGGAAGGCTGGCCGACACCATTGGCCGGCGGGTGACCACCATCTTCGCCATTGGGCTCGGCTTCATCGGGGGCGTGGGGTTCTACTTCGTCACCACCGGTCCGCTCATCGCCGCTGCGGTGTTCGTCGGCACGCTTGGAGCCACCATGCTCACGCCGTCGTTTGCCGCCCACCGGTCGGAGCTCTTCCCGACGAGAATCCGGGCAACGGCTGCGGGGATGATCACCAACGTGGCCATTCTCGGCTCGCTCACCGGTTTCATCATCGGCGCCCTCGTCGTCGACACGATCGGGTTGCCGTCGACGGTGGCCGTGTTGGGTCTCGGGCTGGGAGTCGCCGCCACCCTCGTGCTCCAACTCCCCGAGACGCGGGGTAAGGACCTCGTGGCCTACGCATCCGAGCGCTTCGTCGTCGAGCCAACCCCATTCCAAGATTCGACGATCACCGACGCGCCCGACCCGGTGTAGCGGCATCAACCCCGCCACCATCCCCCAGTTCCCGCAGGCTGTCGCGGTCAGGCGGCCGCCCGCTCGAGGCGCGCTCCGTGCCACCAAGCGAGCAGGGTGGCCCGCAGGACCATCAACAGCACGACGACCCACCACACGGCACTGAGCGAACCTCCCAATGGGACGATCGGGATAGCAGCGCGGCACTCGCCACGACAGCAGGGACGGCCGTGGAGATCATCGCAAAACGAAAGTCCGTGGCACCGATGACGATGCCATCCCACGCAAACACGGCGCCCCCGACGATCTGGACGAGCACCAACTGCGGGTAGACGCTTTGCACGGCTGCAACCACCGCTGGGTCCGGGCTGAACAAGGCGGCGAGCCACGGCGACACCGCCACCAGAAACGCCCCCAGCCCAAGGCCGGCGATCGTGCCGAGGCCCACGAGCCGGTCGGCCTGCGCCCGTAGCACGAGCCGGTCCCGCGCTCCCGTTGCCACCCCGAGCATGGCCTGGGCGGCGATGGCGATTGCATCGAGCACCAGCGAGAGGAAGATGAACAACTGCAGCGTGATCTGATGGGCGGCGACAGATACCTCGCCGAGGCGGGCAGCGACTGCGGTCGTCGCCGTGAACACGACCAGGAGCGATGCCGTCCGCAACACGAGATTGTGCCCTGCGCCGGCAAGGGCTCGCACTTCGAGCCATCCAGGAGGGGCGAAGACGAGCCCCATCGAGCGACGCCGGCGGGCGAGGGCGAAGACGAAGCCCACTGCGCCGAGCCATTGGGCGATGACCGTCGCCCAGGCGGCGCCGGCGAGACCGAGATCGAACCCGAAGATGAGCACCGGGTCGAGGACGAGGTTCACGAGGTTGAGACCGAGGGCGACGACGAAGGGAGTGCGGGTGTCGAGCGCACCGCGGAACACGCCGTGCCCAACGGTCACGAGCAACACGGCCGGCAGGGCAAAGGCACGGATGCGCAGATAGGTCGTTGCCGGATCGATGAGGTCTGGTCCGGCGCCCAGGGCGCCCAACAACGGCCGTGGAAAACCGAGCAGCACGCCCATCACCGCCACGCCGAGCACCAAGCCGACCATTGCGGCGGCGACGGCGATGCGGCCCGCACCCGTTCCGTTGTCGCGGCCGAGCTCTCTCGCCACGAGGGGGGTGGTTCCGTACGAGAGGAAGTTGAAAACGGAGAACGAGACCCCGAAGACGGCGGCCGCAATGGCAAGCGCACCCAGCGAGGTCGTGCCGAGACGGCCAACGTATGCAGTATCGACCAGAGACACGAGCGGGTCGGCTGCCAGAGCCCCGAGCGCAGGCAATGCGAGCCGGAAGATCTCTTTGTCGTAGGGCGACCGGCGAAAAGCCCTGATGACTGTGATCACGGGCCCGGTGCCGCTGTCTTCTGCAGATACGGGCACCGATCGGCCAGTGGGCACTCCCAACAGCGAGGAGTGCGCGCATCGCAGATGTCACGCCCGAACTGGATGATGCGCATCGAGATGCCGGCCCACTCCCGCGACGGGTAGAGCGATCTCAACTCGTGCTCGACCTTCACCGGATCTGCGCTCTGGCTCAGACCAAGCCTGCGCGTCACCCGCTTGACGTGCGTGTCCACGGCGATGGCGGGGATGTCCCACGCCTCGGCGAGCACGACGCTGGCAGTCTTGCGCCCAACCCCCGGCAACTGCGTCATGGCATCGAGATCCTGCGGGACTTCCCCGCCGAACTCCTCGACCAATGCTGCGGCCAGCCCGATGATCGACTTCGCCTTCTGCCGGTAGAAACCCGTCGAATACACAACGTCCTCGACCTCCTCTGGGTCGGCCTCGGCGAGGTCGTGCGGCGTGGGCCAGCGGCCGAACAGGACGGGGGTCACCCGATTGACGGTGTCATCGGTGGTCTGTGCAGACAGCACGGTCGCAACGATGAGTTGCCATGGGTCGGCGTAGCCGAGCGCAGTCCCGATGTCGGGGTACCGCTTCTTGAGCCGTCCCAGGATCACACGGGCGTTGCGCTTCTGTTCGGCGGTCGGAGGAAGGGGGATCGAGGGCATCGCGCCCGGATGGTACCGAGCAGCCCGGCCCCGGTACGATGCCGCCGTGGATCTCCGCAGGGCCGTCACCGAGTTCGCCAGGGTCGAGGGCACACTCGTACTGGTTGACGATTTCCTGAACCATCGCGTCGACCCTGGCGTGATTCGGAGCGTCGGCGGCGAGATGGCGGATTGGCTTGCCCCCCGCCGGCCCTCGCTCGTCCTGACCGCCGAAGCATCAGGCATCCCGCCTGCCCTGGCGTGCTCGCTCGCCCTCGACGTGCCGCTGGTCTACGCGAAGAAGTACCTCGGCACCGGCGATCGTTACTCCTACGCCAGAGAGGTCACGTCGCCGACAAAGGGAACCGAGTACCGGGTCGAGGTGGCGCGCCGTCAGCTGGGTCAAGGGTTGCGGGTCGCGATCGTGGACGACATCCTTGCCCAGGGTCGCACGGCCGAGGCGCTCGGCGAGATCGTGCAGGAGGCGGGGAGCACCGTCGTCGGCCTCGGCTTCGCGATCGAGAAGTGTTTCATGAGCGGCAGACGGCGCCTCGAGGCGCACGGCTGGGAGGTCAACGCGCTCATCGAGATCGAGTCGATAGACGGTGGCGCCATCGCGCTCCGAAGTGCCAACTGACCCATCGGATGACTCGGCGCCGTCCGGGTCGGGCTAATGCCCGAACCACTCCACGATGGCAAAGCCGATCACGACGTAGGTGAAGCCACCGACCACCTGCCAGAACGCCCGTGGGTTTGCTTCGGGTCGCAGACCGCGCCTGAGCCGCTCCTTGGAATCGATGCGAGGCCGCGCGCCTCGTCGCGCCTCCGGGTCGTCCACGTCCTCGTCGATCCGGCCGCGGCCGCCGAACAGGCTGCCCACAGCGCCGAGCGACATGTTCGTGTAACCGCCGCCGCTCGATCCGCCGGCGAGGAGGAACACGACGCCGAGGAGCAGCACCGTGTACCCGATCGCCTCACCCACCCCAGCGGACGAAAACACCCCGAACACCAGCCCAACAGCTGCGGCGACGGCGAGGCCCACCCCGAAGACGGCGCCGTATTCCGGGAGGCGGTCGCGCAGCGAGAGCTCCGCATGCGCCTGTGCGCTGCTGTGCTCGTGGGTCATCCGACGGTGCTTCTCCTTTGCGTGCCTTCGGGCCTCCGCGACTCCATCCGGCGCAGCAACCGCAGGCACATCTGGATCAGCGCGAGGATGACGAAGAGGGCCACAGCAACGCCGGCGAACAACTCGAAGCCGGCGAAGTAGGAGTTGCGACAGCCGTCCAAGCCTGCGCCGCACAGGCCCCACCCCGTGCCCCCTTCGTGGAGGTCGACGAGTACGGCGAGAGGCACGAGCGCAACGCCGATCGCCGCGGCGATCAGCATTCCGATGACGATGCGGAGCGGTGTCATGGCCGGGAGGATACCGGGCTCATCGGCATTTGCGGATCGTTTGCCGCCCCGGCGCAGCCGGTGGTACGGTGAAATCACACGCTCGTAATTCAAGGTCATCATGCCTTCTGCCGGCACCCACAGCGTCGGCTATCACGCCGAGGAGTTCTCCCCAATCGAGCGGGAGGTGCTGGCGCGCTTCTTCACGAACCTCGACGGCCCCGTGTTCGGCATCGTGAACCTGCCCGAGGTCGTGAAGGGGGCGCTCTTCGCCCGCTACAGCCGCTCACCCAAGTCGGTGCGCCGGCTCTTCCTCGACGAGTTCTACAACGAGCCAGAGGCCGGGATGCACGCCATCGCCGCCCAGCTCGGCGCCGATGATCCCGGCGTCGGTTTGACCAGGGCGGAGGATCTGTACCAGCGGGTGTTCAGCGACTACGGCGACGACTCGGTGGCCCAACTCGGTGGCGCCCACCTCGCCTGCGAGCAGGCATCGAACATACTCACCAAGGTGCTCGAGCGCGGCAGGCTCGCGGCTTACCTCGAGCAGAGCACCCGCTACATCTTCTATGACAAGCGCCTCGGCGACCGCTATCGCTACATGGTGCCACCCGAGGTGGCTGCTTCCCCTCATGCCGGCGACTACATGGCAACGATGGAGTGGCTGTTCGACACCTACGCCGAGCTGATCGGCCGGATGGTGCCGTACTACGAGACGCTGTACCCGCAGCAGCCCGGGGACTCGGCCTTCATCTGGCGCTCGACGATCCGGGCCAAGGCGTGCGACGACCTGCGCGGGCTGCTGCCGGCCAGCACCCTGTCGAACGTCGGCGTGTTCGGCACCGGCCAGGCGTACGAGATGATGCTTCTGAGGATGCGGGCGCATCCTTCCGCTGAGGTGCGCGACTACTCGGCCTTGATGCTCACAGAGCTCCGAAAGGTCATTCCGTCCTTCCTGAAACGAGTCGACGTGCCGGAACGCGGCGGAGTGTGGAGCGACTACTTCGGCGCGATCGCCGCCGAATTGGGAAGGCGAGCCGCCGACCTCGATGCCCTGCCCGACCAGCGTCCCGAAGTCACCCTCGTCGACTGGGACCCCGAGGGCGAGACCAAGGTGGCAGCCGCCGTCCTCTACCCGTACAGCGACCTGCCAGACGACCAGCTGCTCTCCGCCGTGCAGGCGATGACGGACGACGAGCGGGCAGCGCTCATCGCCGCCGCGATCGGCGAGCGCACCAACCGCCGCCACAAGCCGGGACGAGGCATGGAGCGAACCGGATACCGGTTCGACATCCTGTGCGACTACGGCATCTTTCGCGACCTCCAACGCCACCGCATGCTCACCATCGATTGGCAGCGGCTGAGCCCCATCCACGGATTCGTCACGCCGCAATCCATCGAGGACATCGGAGCCGAGGCGGTGTGGTCTGAGGCGATGGCTCGCACCTCGGATCTTCATGGGGTGCTTGCAGCCACCATCGGCCCGGATGTCGCCCAGTATGCGGTGCCCTTTGCGTACAAGATCCGGTTCTTCTTCGATCTCAACGCCAGGGAGGCGTTCCACCTGCTCGAGCTGCGATCCGGCCAAGGCGGGCATCCCGACTATCGAAGAGTCGCCCAGGAGATGCACCGGCTGATCAGGGACCAGGCGGGCCATCGCCTCATCGCCGACGCAATGCGCTACGTGGACTACGCCGACTACGACCTCGCCCGGCTGGAGAGCGAGCGGCGGGCGGCGGCAAAGCGGGCTGCGCTCGGCATCTCAGACCCCGACTCCCGCTGACGCACCGGAGTGGTGTGGCACGGTCGGGCAGGCCACGACCCATCGCAGGGCCGATCACCCGACACCTCGGCAAGAGGCTTCGAGCCCCTCGCCTTCCGCACCCTCTAGGCGAGCGGGATCCTGAGCACGAGGTGGCCGTCCTCGACGGCCCACGTGGCGCTACCGACCAGCGTGTAGTCCATGTAGTCGAGCTCCATCGACTGGATGAAGGATCGCCGCGCGTCGCCCTCGAGTGGCGGGATACCTCGCTCACGCACTGCCTCGGCACGCTCGCGGTACCGGTTCAGGAATTCTTCGACGTCGAGTTGGGCCACGAAACCTCCTCTGCAATCCTCGCCGCCAGGGTAACCGACGGGCCTGCCCGCAAGCCGGGTTAGCCTTGTGACGTCGTGTTCTCTCGCCGCCTCCTCCTGGTGTCTGGCAAGGGCGGCGTCGGCAAGTCCGCTGTTGCGACGTCGCTTGCGATGGCCGCTGCCCGACGAGGCTCCCGCGTTCTCCTGATGGGGATGGTGGATGCCCTCGGGCTGGCGGTCCACTTGGGGGTCGACGACCTCGGACCCGAGCCTCGGGAGACCCACCCGGGAGTTCACGCGGCGGTCATCGACCGGGCGCAGGCGCTGGACGAGTACCTCAGACTGCAGGTTCGCGTGCCCAAGGCAATGCCGACCAAGCAGTTGACCCGGGCACTCAACGTGCTCGTCGAGACCGCACCCGGCGTGCGTGAGATCGTGAGCATGGGCAAACCCATCTACGAAGCGCAGCGACGCGTGTGGGACCTCGTCGTGCTCGACGCTCCTCCCATCGGGCAGCTCATCTCCTACCTGCGGGCGCCGGCGACCATCGAGCGACTCGTGCCGACCGGGGCAGTACAGAGGCAAGCAGCGAGTATGCGGCGGTTCCTCATCAATCCCGATCGTGCCGGACTCGTACTCGTCACCATCCCCGAGGAGCTGCCGATCACCGAGACGATCGACGCACTCAACGAGTTGGCGACCGAGCCGCTGATCGACCTTGCAGCAGTCGTCGCCAACCGTGTCCTCCCTTCCCTCGACGTCGCGAGCGACGTCGTCGCCGGCCTGCCCGAGGGACCGATGCGCCACGCTGCGGAACTCCACCACACGCTCGCCACCCAGCAGGCGTTCTGGTTGGACGCGATCGGCGAAGCCACCCGCCTCCCCCATCTGTTCGGCTTGATGACACCCGGCGAGGTCTCGGCCCGACTCACCGACGTGTGGGAGGGGGCCGAGTGACCAGCCGCATTCTCCTCGTGACGGGCGCCGGTGGCGTGGGGAAGACCACCATCTCGGCTGCTGCCGGCGTCACTGCGGCCCGCCGAGGTATGTCGACGCTCGTCGTCACCGTTGACCCGGCGAAGCGACTCGCCGACGCTCTCGGTGTCGGCAGCCTGGGCAACCTGCCCACCCGGGTGGAAACGGAGCCGAATCTGTGGGCTGCGATGCTGGATGTTGCCGCATCATGGGAGGCCATCGTTGCCCGCCACGCCGATCCGGATGTGGGTGACAAGATCTTGTCGAATCCGTTCTTTCGTGCCATCGCCGACCGGTTCCCGGCTGCGCAGGCCTACGCGGCGGGCGAGCAGATGGCCGAGTTCGTCGAGAGCGGGACCTGGGACCTCGTCATCGTCGACACACCTCCATCGGTTGGTGGCATCGACTTCCTCCTGGCACCCGGCCTGGTGCGCGACCTCATCGGCGGCAAGCTCTTGCGCTGGCTCACGGGCGCCCGCCTCCCGGCGAGGCGGGCGCTCTATCGGGTGACGGCCCGGCCGGTGCTCCGACTCGCCGACATGGTGCTCGGCGGCCCGCTGCTCGAGGAGATCGCCGACTTCTTGCTCGATTTGCGCACGCTGTACGACGGCGTGGAACAGCGGGCGAAGGGCGTCGATCGTCACCTCCGCTCGGCCCGCACTGTTGTCGTCACCAACGCGTACCCGACTCCGATGCGAGAGGCGCGCCGCTTCTTCGAGGAACTGCCCGCAGGCTCAGTGGTGCCGAGTGCGGTGGTGTTCAACCGCGAGTTGCCGCACGAGTGGGAGGACATCGTCACGACACCGGCCAACGGCACCGGGCTCGACCTCGACCAACGGAGCTGGACCTCCCTTCGCGACAACTTGCTCCGGTGGTCGGCGGAAGCACGCCGCAACGCCGATGCCAGGGCGGACTTCGCCGCCCGGTACGGCGCGAGGCTCGCCTCGACCCCGTGGCTCCCCCAGCCGCCCACCGATCTCGACGCGCTCGCCAATCTCGTCGCCACGGCCGAGAACCTCGACGAAGCGCTGTTCGGCTGATGAATGGCATCGAGGGAGGCGCACCGCCGAGCGCAGCCCGAACATCGCTGCTGGTGTTGGCCTCGCTCCTGCTGATGGCAGGCTGTGCCTCGTCACGAGACGTCGCATCTCCCGCCACAGCCGCCCCGCAGCCCGTCACGACCGAAGCACTCACCACCCCACGGGCCGCCGAGGCGCCACCTGTCCTCGCGGCCACTGCGACCACCACCACTGAAGCCACGACCACCACCATCTCGGCTTTCGCCCGCCCCGCGTGGCTCGGCACTCGCCCGCTCCCGCTGCGACCCGACGAGCATGGCGAGGTGCAGCCGACCCCGATCGAGCTGGTCGACCGCAGGTTCGAGACTCCGGACGTCCTCCCACCACCGCAGGACGACACATTCGCGTGGACGATTGGGCCGATCCCGGACGACGTGCTTGCTCGGTCGAGCTGGACGGAGGAGTGTCCGGTGGCCGTCACGGAGCTTGCCTATGTCACCGTGTCGCACGTCGGTTTCGATGGTGCGTTCCACACCGGCGAGATCATCGTCAACGTCGCCGTTGCCGACGACATCGTCGAGGTGTTCCGCTCCCTGCACGACGCTCGCTTCCCCATCGAGCAGATGCGGGTGATCACCAAAGAGGAGATCGACGCTCCCCCAACGGGGGACTGGAACGACACCACCTCGTTCGTGTGCCGCCCCGCCGTCGGCTCAGGCTCGTGGTCCCGGCATGCCTATGGCCTCGCCATCGACATCAACCCCTTCCACAATCCCTACGTGAAGGCGGACCTCGTGTTGCCCGAGCTGGCTTCGGCATACCTCGACCGGGACGACGTGCGCAGCGGCATGATCGCGCCGGGCGATGCGGTGACCGAAGCCTTTGCGGCGATCGGCTGGGAATGGGGCGGCAACTGGCGCACGCTCAAGGACTGGATGCACTTCTCCCGCGACGGAGGGTGATGGCGTTCCGGCGTGGATCCGCTCAGAGCACCGCCCTCGCTCCGAGGAGCGCTCGCAGCTCGGCGAACAGGGACGATCGCGGCTCGACGCGATGCTCGTCGCCGAGGCGGATGACCTTCTCACCGTTCTCCGATTGCATGTGCAGGTAGACGGGTGCACTGCCGGGATGGTTGGCGAGGGCCTCGCGAATCCGGTCGACCATGTTCCGCGACAGAACCGTTGCCGGCACGCGGAGGCGCACGATGTCGCCTTCACGCAACTCCGGTTCGCGCAGCTCCTGTGCGATGAACTTCACGTCGTCGCCGCGGTGATCGACGTAGCCGGACACGATGAGGATCGCGTCCTCGCGCACGAGCGGGCCGTATTCGGCAACTGTCTTCGGGAAACAGAGGACCTCGGTACTGCCCATCAGGTCCTCGAACGGGAAGAACAGCATCCGGTCACCGCTCTTCGTGAACCGCGTGGTGACGCTGCCAACGATCCCGCCGATCGTGGCCTTGCTCTTGTCGCTCTGGTCCCAGAGGCCGGGAATGGTCGTCGAGCACATCGTCTTCAGCGCACCCTCGACCCCGAGCAGAGGATGGTCGGACACGTACAGCCCGAGCATCTCCTTCTCGAACTGCAACCGCGTGCGCTTGTCCCATTGCAGGTCGGGGATCGATACCGCAACGGCCTCTATCTCGCTTTCCGACCCGCCGAAGAGGCTGTACTGACCCATGTCCTCGGCCCGGCGCCTCGCAACGGTTGCGTCGAGCAGGTTGCCGCCAACGGAATCCGCCGCCCCCAGCAGCGCGAACAGCAGGCCTTTGCGTGAGTAGCCCATGGAGTCGAACCCTCCAGCCTTCACGAGCGATTCGAGGACCCGCTTGTTGAGCACCATCAGGTCGACCCGGTTGAGGAAGTCCTCGATGTCGGTGTACCGGCCGTTCTTCTCCCGCTCTGCAACGATCAACTCGACCACGGCCTCGCCGACGTTGCGGATCGCAGACATGCCGAACGTGATGTCGCCGTCCACGGCAACGAAGTCGGACTCGGAGCGGTTGACGTCCGGCACGAGAACGCGGATGCCCATCGTGCGGCACTCGTTGAGGTAGAGCGCCGTTCGGTCCTTGTCGCGCTTGGATGCGGTCAGCAGCGCCGCCATGTACTCGGCTGGATAGTGCGCCTTCAACCACGCCGTCTGATAGGCGACGAACGCGTACGCCGCCGAGTGGCTGCGGTTGAACCCATATCCGGCGAAGTGCTCGATGAACCCGAACAGGTCGCGACCCAGCTTCTCCTCGTGACCGCTGGCGATGCACCCGGCGACGAACTTCTCCTCCTGCTCCTTCATGACGGCCGGGATCTTCTTTCCCATCGCCTTGCGGAGGTACTCGGCATCCGACATCGAGAACCCAGCCATTCGCTGCGCCGTCTGCATCACCTGTTCCTGATACACCATGATGCCGAAGGTGTCGGCGAGGATGCCTTCGAGGTCCGGGTGCGGGTAGGCGACTGCGGACTTGCCGTTCTTGCGGTCTGCATATTCGAGGTGCATTCCCGCCCCGAGCGGCCCCGGCCGATACAACGCGTTGAGGGCCACCAGATGCTCGAAGCGCTCAGGCCTCAGGTTCCGCATCAAGGCACGCATCGGGCCGCCCTCGAATTGGAAAACACCCATCGAGTCGCCCTGTTGGAGCATCTCGTAGACCATGGGGTCGTCGAGCTCGACCGCATCGATGTCGACCCGCTCCCCCGTCGTGCGATGGATCAGCTCGAGCGCCCGCTCGATGGTGGTGAGATTGCGCAAACCGAGGAAGTCCATCTTGAGGAGCCCGAGCGCCTCGACACCGTGCATCTCGTATTGGGTGACGACCTCGGCTTCGTCGCCCTTTCGTTGGATGGGGACGATGTCCGTCAGTGGCACAGGCGAGATCACCACAGCGGCCGCGTGGATGGAGTCCTGGCGGCGCAGACCCTCGAGCCCACGAGCCGTGTCGATGACCTCGCGCGCCTCTGCATCTCTCTCGTACGCCTCGCGCAGCCCTGCAGCCCCCGTGTACCAATCGCGCGCACCCGGGTCCGCCCCCACAACCGGCTCTTCGAGACACTGGTCGAGGGTGGCGTCCTTGCCGAGTATGGACGGCGGCATCAGCTTGGCAACCCGGTCGCCCAGCCCGTATGGGTAGCCGAGCACGCGAGCCGCGTCACGCAGCGCCTGCCTGCCCTTGATGGTGGAAAAAGTGATGATCTGCGCAACGTGATCGGAGCCGTAGCGCTCTGCGCAATAGGCGATGACGTCGCTGCGGTACCGCTCGTCGAAGTCCATGTCGATGTCCGGCATCTGGCGGCGTCCGGGATTGAGGAAGCGCTCGAAGATGAGCCCATACTCGAGAGGGTCGAGTTTCGTGATGCCGAGGCAGTAGGCGATGATCGAGCCGGCCGCGCTGCCCCTGCCCGGCCCGGTGCGGATGCCCTGCTCCGTGGCATATCGGATCAGGTCCCACACGATGAGGAAGTAGGCGTTGAAGCCCATCTCGTCGATGACCCGCAGCTCGTACTCGATGCGATCGGCCGCTTCGTCGGGAAGGGGATCGCCGTAACGTCGCGCTGCACCCTCCATCACGAGGAATCGAAGGTACGAGCGCTCGTCGTGGTCGACGGGGACGGGGAACTGTGGCAACAAGATCTGACCGAACTCCAGCCTGAGATCGACTCGTTCGGCGATCAGCAGCGTGTTGTCACACGCCCCGGGGAACCGCTCCTCCGGGAACAGCTCGCGCATCTGAACCGCAGACTTGACGTAGAACTCCTGCGAATCGAACCGGAATCGGTCCTCGTCCGACTTGTTGGCGCCCGTCTGGATGCACAACAAGACATCGTGGGAGTCGGCCTCGGCGGCGTAGGTGTAGTGGCTGTCGTTGGCGGCCAGCAGAGGAGCGCCGACGTCTTTCGATATCTGTGCGAGGTCGTCCAAGATCTTGCGCTGCGCAGCGATCCCGTGATCTTGGACCTCGATGAAGAAGTTGCCCTTGCCGAAGATGTCCTGGTACTCGGCGGCTGCCGCGACCGCCGCTTCGTAATCCCGCACACCACCGCGGTTGCCCTCCTCGCGTGACGCATCGGGCGCCAGCATCTGTGGCACGTGGCCGCCCAGACAGCCAGACGTCGCGATGATGCCTTCGGCATGTGCCGCCAGCAGCTCCCGGTCCATTCGCGGTTTGTAGTAGAAGCCTTCGAGGTAGGCCTGGCTCGAGAGCTTCATCAGGTTCCGGTATCCGACGTCGGACACCGCAAGCAGCGTCATGTGATACCGGACATCTTCCCGCCGGGGTGGGCGTTCGAAGCGGGATCCCGGTGTGACGTACGCCTCCATGCCGATGATGGGCTTGACGCCGGCCTCCTGCGCCGCCTTGGAGAAGTCGACGACCCCATAGAGCACGCCATGGTCGGTGATGGCCACCGCGGGCTGCTCGTCGGCCGCCACCGCCCTCACGAGGTCCTTCACGCGTGCCGCACCATCGAGCATCGAGAACTCGGTGTGCACGTGGAGATGAGCGAAGCTCCGCACGCTCGGACTGTTCCTTCCCTGGCGAACTACACCTATGTAAGCACCTGCTCCGCCGACCTGCGACAGCGCGATTTCTCGCGCTGCTGGCCGGTGCTCCTCGCCGGCGGAGACGTTGCTTCGCGGGGCGCTCAACGGTGAACGGGCCTGTTCGGCCGCGACTCTCACCGACCCGCGTGGCGCCATTCATCGCCGGTGGGGCCGTGGTTGGCGGTTCTTCCGCACCCACCTAGCATCTCGACCGCTTGCCCCCGGAGCCACGACCGGTGACGTCAGGGCGACCTGCACGAGCAGCCACGACACGCCAAGGAGAGCAACGACCATGCGTATCGCCATCCTCACCGGCGGGGGCGACGTCCCAGGGCTCAACCCCTGCATCAAGTCCGTCGTCAACCGCGTCAACGAAGAGGGTCACGAGGTGATCGGCGTCCGGCGAGGCTGGGCCGGCCTGCTGAACGCCAACCCAGACGATCCGCCGACGATGGCGGACAACTTCATCCCTCTCGACCCCAACACGGTACGGACCGTCGACCGCACAGGAGGTACGTTCCTCCACACATCGCGGACCAACCCCGGGAAGGTCCGCTCATCGGAAGTCCCCGATTTCCTCGCCGACCAGGCAGTCGGTGACGGACCGCATGACTTCACGCCTCACGTGCTCCGCGTGCTCGAGGCGAAAGGTATCGATGTCCTCATTCCGATCGGCGGAGACGACACGCTGTCGTACGGTCTGCGGATGCACCAGGAGAACGTGCCCGTCATCGCGATCCCGAAGACGATGGACAACGACGTCCACGGCACCGACTACTGCATCGGCTTCTCGACGGCCGTGACCCGCGGCGTTCAGTTCATCCACAACCTCCGCACCTCGACCGGCTCACATGAACGTATCGCCGTCGTCGAGCTCTTCGGCCGCTACAGCGGGGAGACGTCGCTCATCACGGCATACCTCGCCGGAGTGGACAGGGCGGTCATCTCGGAGGTCCCCTACGACATCGACAGGCTCGCCGGTTTCCTCACCGAGGACCGGAGGCGCAATCCCTCCCACTACGCCATGATGACAATCTCGGAAGGCGCTTCCATCGAGGGCGGCGAGATGGTGTTGACCGGCGAAGCCGATGCGTACGGCCACCGCAAGCTGGGCGGCATCGGCTTGCTGACCGGCGAGCTCCTGAAGGAGCGGACCGGGGCCGGAATCATCTACCAGCAGGTCGGCTATCTCATGCGCTCGGGGAGCCCCGACTCCCTCGATCTCATGGTGGCGACCAACTATGCGGTCATGGCAGCCGACCTCGCGCTCGACGGCTCGACGGGCAGGATGGTGGCTCTGCGGGGCGGGACCTACACCCATGTCCCCATCTCGGTGACGAAGGAAGGCGTCAAGCGCGTCGACATCGACGAGCTGTACGACGCCAATGCCTACCAGCCGAAGGTCCGTCACGTGACCGGCAAACCGATGTTCCTGTATTGAGCTGAAGTCCCGTATCCATTAGCGAGTAGCCGGTCGCCCGTTTCGGACGAGAGGTACCGGCTACGCCAATCGAAAGCGAGCGGCCTGGTCCATGAGCGATTCCCCACGTGTGATTGGCGTCTTGACGGCCGGGGGCGATTGCCCCGGCCTCAATGCGGTCATCCGCGCCGTCACCACGCGTGCGTCGGCGATCCACGATGCCGAAGTCGTTGGGATCCTCAACGGCTGGGAAGGGCTGATGGAGGGTGACACGTTGCCGCTCGACCGCGATGCGGTTCGCGGCATCCTCACCAGGGGCGGCACGATTCTCGGGACCTCCCGGATGGACCCCTACGTGCACGGCGACGGCTACAAGAGTGTCGAGAGGACCATCAAGCGCAACGGGATCGAGGCGCTCATCGTGATCGGTGGTGACGGCACGCTCCGCTCGGCGCTCCAGCTCTCCACCGAGGGCCTGCCCGTCGTCGGCGTGCCCAAGACCATCGACAACGACATCAATGGAACCGACATCACGTTCGGCTTCGACACGGCGGTCCAGATCGCCACCGACGCCATCGACCGGCTCGCCAGCACCGCCGAGGCCCACAACCGGGTGATCGTGGTGGAGGTGATGGGACGGACCAAGGGGTGGATCGCCGCCTATGCCGGCATTGCGGGCGGAGCGGACTCCATTCTCATCCCCGAGCGCCCGTACGATCTCAACGACGTGGCATCGATCATCCGTGGCCGGCATCGCCATGGAAAGAGCTACTCGATCGTCGTCGTCGCCGAGGGCGTCGACCCACCGGCGGGCATGGAGGTCGAGCTCAAGAAGGATGCCTTTGGCTTCGCCAGACTCGGAGGTGTCGGGTACGCGATCGCCGACCAGATAGAAGGCATCACGGGGTTCGAGACGCGAGTGTCGGTGCTCGGGCACATCCAGCGTGGCGGCTCCCCGACCGCCTTCGATCGAGTGCTTGCGACCCGCTTGGGTGTCGCCGCAGCCGACTACGCGCTCGCTGGGCAGACAGGGGTGATGGCTGCCGTGCGAGGAACGCAGATACTGCCGATTTCGATGGAGGAGGCCTGCGCCGAGATCCGGGGTGTGACGGCAGACGTCTACGACACGGCGGCGACGTTCTTCTCCTGACACCCTCCAACGCGAGGCGGCAGCTCAGGGCTCTTGCGTCCCCGCTGCCTTGGGCGACGATCCCTAGGCGGACCCGGACTTGCCGGCTTTCGAGGTCGCGGTCTTCGATGGTGCGGTCTTCGATGGCGCAGCCTTGCCCCGCGCACCCTTCGACGTGGCCTTCGAAGTGCCCTTCGAAGTGGCCTTCGACGTGGTGGCTCTTGCAGAGACCGAACTCGCCGACGTTGCCTTCGCCTTCGTCGCCGCCTTGGACGACGAACCGCCCGCGGACGCCCGCTTCTTCGCCGAGGATGGGGGCGCCGCCGAGTCGCCTGACTTCTTCGGCCGCGACCCGAGCGGAGGTCGTTTCTTCGGGGTGACGGCAGCCTTTCGCACCGCCCCCTGTTTTGCGGCGACGGTGAGCTCGTCGGCCGCACCCCTCATCGACGCAACCAGGAGCGGGAGATCGTCGACGATGTCCCAGTCGGCGTTGAAACCCCAATACAGCGTCCCTGCATAGCTGAACAGCGCAATCCCCGCCCCATGACCCTCCCACAGCGGGACGAGCGGGTACGTGGCCAGCAGGCGGGATCCGAGCAGGTACAGGGGAAACTGCGGGCCGGGGACGTTGGTCACCGTCATGTTGAACGGCCTGGCGTTCGATGCGAGCCTGCTGGCGAGCGACACCATGGTCAGAGGCGCCCCGGCACTCAGCCTGGCGAGCGTCGAAGCACCCAGCGCTTGGTCGGTTCGCTTCAGCCGCTCGGTCTCTTTCCGCACCGCTTCGAGCCTGGCGACCGGATCTGGCTCGCTCACCGGCAGGGGGACGAGCCACATCGCCACCTGGTTGCCGAGGGTGCCGCGCTGAGCCTGTGAGCGCACGGATACCGGCGCCATCACTCGGAACTGCATTCCGTCGAGATCGAGCCCGTGCGCCCCGAGATAGCGTCGAACGCCGCCGGCCACGATGGCGAGCACCACGTCGTTGACACTCCCCCCCAGCGCGTTCTTCACCGCCTTCACCGCATCCAAGTCGGTCTCGAGCGTCGCGAAGCGCCGGTTCGGGCCGACCTTGCCGTTCAAGGGCGTGTCGCTGGCGGTGCTCAACCAGCCAGACGCAAGCGAGTAGCCGACGGCGCGCACGCGACGCACCCCGCTCGCAGCCACATTCTGTGCGTCGGTGACGAGCCTGCGCATGTTGGTCGCCGTCCCCAGGACAGCCCCAACCCGTCGCGCCGTCTCGCGTACAACGAGTTCGGTGCCGTTCGGGACCGGACGGGGCTCGAACGGCGGCGCATCGCCGACACCATCGGTCGGCACCAGATTCAGCAGGACGGTCATCAGGTCGACGCCAGAGATCCCGTCGATCATCGAATGGTGGGTCTTCGAGATGAAGGCGAATCGATCCTCGGCGAGACCCTCAACGATCCAAATCTCCCACAGCGGCTTGGCGCGGTCGAGCGGCTGAGACGCGAGCCGCCCCATCAGCGCAAGCAGCTGCTCATGGCCACCGGGGCGCGGAAGGCTCGTGTGTCGCACGTGGTAGTGGATGTTGAAGTGCTCATCATCCACCCAAACCGGGTGCCGTTCGAGCGGAACGTGGGCGAGTCGCTGTCGGTAGCGAGGGATCAGGTGGAGCTTGGCTGCGACGAACCGCCTGATGAGGTCGATGTCGACCCCTCCTTCGGCGGTGGCGAGTGGACCCGTCTCGAAGACAGCCAGCCCTGCCACGTGCATGTGCGTCGTGCTCGACTCGAGGGCGAAGAACGAGGCGTCCAGGTTCGAAAGTCGTTCGTAGTGGCCGGCCATGAGACCTCCCGGGTGTGGCACCGAGGTTAGATGCAGCAGGGCACGGCACGAGCCGACCAGGTGCCGACGAGGAAGTCAGTGTTGCACGGGCCACCGCGGCACAGCACCTGCAGCGGGCATGCCGAGCACCTCGAGCGAGGCGAGGAGGTCGGCAGCCGGCGCGGCCTCGACAACCAGCGTGTCGCCGAGGACCGGATGCGAGAATTCGATGCGCAGCGCATGCAGCCATTGGCGGCCGGGGTCCGCCCGGTGTGAGCTGCGCCTGTCCCCGTAGCTGCGATCTCCGATGACCGGGTACCCGATGGACCCCAGATGCACCCTGATCTGATGAGTGCGACCCGTCTCGAGCGCAACCTCGAGGAGGGCGGTGTCCTGCCATGATGCCGCCCTGGTGTAGTGGGTGCGTGCCGGCCGGCCCCCGGCAACGAGGGCAACGCGGGTCGGGTGCTGCGGGTCGCGGCCGAGCGGCGCATCGATGGTGCCACGTGCGGTTTCGGGAACGCCATGTACGAGCGCTACGTACGTTCTGGCGATCCGCCGCGCCTTCAGGTCGTCCTGCAGCGCCACGTGAACGTCGGCCGACCGGGCTACGAGCAACACACCAGATGTGTCGCGATCCAACCGGTGCACGAGCCCCCACCGTGCCTCCTCCATGCCCAGCAATTCGGGATACCGATGAGCGAGACCGGCGACGAGCGTGGCGTCGTCCGTTCCGGCACCCGGATGGACGACGACGCCCGGCGGCTTGTCGACAACGAGCAGGAACTCGTCCTCGTAGACGACGTCGAACGCCACCGCCGTTGGCACGAGCGGCGGCTTCGGGTCGTCCAGCTCGATTTCGATGACCGACCCGGCCTGCAGGCGCTGCGATGGCGCGACATCCTCCCCGGCGTACCGAACACGACCCTCGTCCACCGCCCGCCGGGCTTCGCCCCTCGTCAGGTCGAAGAGGACGGCGGTCACGCGGTCGGCGCGGACTCCACCGAGGTCGGACGGCACCTCGGCAGCCGCCCGACGCGTCACTTCCGGCCCGAGCGCAAGGCGGCGAGAACGAGGAGTGTCGCTCCGATGGAGATAGCGCTGTCCGCCACGTTGAACGTCGGAAAGAACGAGAAGTCGACGAAGTCGATGACTGCGCCGTCGAGGATGCCGTCACCTCGCACGATCCGGTCGATCAGGTTGCCGATGGCCCCACCGAGCACCAGAGCGAGGGACCACAGCTCGAGCGGCCGTGAGTTGTTGCGCAACATGATCGCGATCCACCCGGCGACCCCGATGGCGACGAGGCCGATGAGCGGCCCTGCGCCTTGGAAGTTCGAAAAGGCTGCCCCGGGGTTGCGTGTGAGGCGCAGTTGGAGAAACCCGTCGATCAACGCGATGGGGTCGGGGTCGAGTGCCGCCACTGCCCACGCCTTCGTCGCCTGGTCGAGCAGGACGACGGAGGCGACGATGACGGCTGCAAGCCGCGGTGGGGTCAGACTCTGTGTGCCCACTCGACCAGTGTCGTGGCGTACGGCAACGCTTCGAGGCGGGCAACGGGGATGGGTTTGCCCGTGACCTCGCAGATGCCGTACAGCCCCTGGTCCATCCGGTCGAGGGCGTGGCGCACCTTGTCGAGCAGCTCCTGGGCGTTCTGTTGCTTCGAGAGATCCATCTCCATCTCGAATGCCAGTGAGCCCCCATCGGCGCTCTCCGGGTCGGCGGCATGCTCCGCGCTCGTCTCAGCAAGCCGGCTCGCCTCGCGATCGCGCTCGAACTCGTCGATGACGCGCTGCAACCGGTCCCGCTCTTCCTCGAGCTTGACACGGAGCCGTTGAACCGTGGATTTGGCCAAAGCGCGGGCCACTTGATCCTCCTTGCGGGGCGGGACGATACCACCCATCCGGGCCGCGGGAGTCCGTTGGCCGGCGCCCAGGTGTCAGATTCCGAGCGCCCGCCGTACCCCGGCTTCGTCTCCGCCATCCACGCGAAACGTCTTCCGCCTGCCCGTCGCACCGGCCACGAGGCGCACCGTGCCGCCCACCGTCGACGCCAGAAGCGCGGCGACGGCCCGATTTGCTTTGCCCTTCTCGGGTGGCTGACTCACGCGGATGCGGACAGCATCACCATGGAGACCGGCCAGTTCGGTCCGGCTGGCGCCCGGCACCACCCAGACCTCGATCTCGACGAAGCCGTCCTTCGTGCGCACCGGGTCGTCCATCCGGGCATCGTACGGGGCGTGGACGCGGACCGTCGGTGTGCTGCGCTTTCGCCGTGTACCATGCCCGCTCGGCGTCGATGGGGACGTGCTCGGGGCCAACCCGGAGCGGAGCGAGCCGGCAGTTGGTGTGAGGCCGGACTCCGGGACCACGAGAGATCACCCCTGAGCCGCGGGAAGAAACCACCTGGTGTGGAAGTAGACCCCGCCGTCGACCTCACGAGACGGGGCAAGCGAGAGGTCGGGCGTTCGGCCGCCCGGCAAACCGGGTGGTACCGCGGGCCCGTCCCGTCCCGGTGAGGCGAACGCCGATCCAGGAGGACGAGGCACGTGAGTGACGAGACGACCAGCCGGCCGCTGTTCCGGCGGGTACCGCCGCACATCGATCTCGCAGAGCTCGATCGCCGGATCCTCGACCTCTGGGACGCCACAGACGCGTTTGCGGCGTCTGTCGAGCTTCGTCCAGAAGAGACCGAGTACACGTTCTACGACGGCCCTCCCTTCGCCACGGGGACTCCCCACTACGGTCACCTGCTCCCAGCGGTGGTCAAGGACATCGTGCCCCGCTACTGGACGATGCGAGGCCATCGGATCGAGCGTCGCTTCGGATGGGACACGCACGGCCTGCCCGTCGAGATGGAGGTCGAGAAGGAGCTCGGCGTCTCGGGCCCCCGCCAGATCACCGAGTTCGGCGTCGACGCCTACAACGAGGCCTGCCGCACCAAGGTCGACACCACGACGGCGCGCGGCGGCGAGTGGGAAGTCATCACCCGCCGCATCGGCCGGTGGATCGACTTCGAAGACGACTACAAGACGATGGACGCCGACTTCATGGAGAGCGTCTGGTGGGTCTTCAAGGAGCTGTGGGACAAGGGCCTCGTCTACGAAGACTTCAAGGTCCTCCCGTACTCTTGGGGCGCCGTCACGCCGCTGTCGAACTTCGAGGTGAACCTCGGCGGCTACCGCGACGTCGAGGATCCCTCGATCACCGTGCGGCTCGCCGTCGTCGACGGCGTAGGCCCCGTGCAGGCGGGTGACTATCTGTTGGTGTGGACGACGACGCCCTGGACGCTGCCGTCCAACCTGGCAGTCGCCGTCGGCGAACACCTCGACTACGTGGCCGTTACGGACAACGGCGCCCGCTACTGGGTCGCCGCAGACAGGATCGCCTTCGTTTGGCCGGAGGGCGGCGAGGTCGTTGCTCGTGCCACCGGTGCAGACATGCTCGGCGCCGGCTACGAGCCGCCATTCGACTACTTCGGACACGAGCGCGACCGGGGTGCGTTTCGCGTGATCGCATCGAGCGATGTCACCACCGAGGAGGGCACCGGCCTCGTCCACATGGCTCCCGCCTACGGCGAGGCCGACTTCCTCGCCCTGCAGGCGGCGGGGCTCGACGTGCTCGTCGACCCGGTCGACTACGAGGGCCGCTTCACCGACGAGGTTCCCGACGTTGCCGGTCTCAATGTGAAGGAGGCAGACGCACCTCTGATGCGCCTCCTCGACGCACGCAGCGTCCTGTACAGGACCGGACGCATCGTGCACAGCTATCCGTTCTGCTGGCGCACGGACACACCCCTGATCTACAAGGCGATTCCAACGTGGTTCGTCAGCGTCGAGTCATTTCGCGACCGTATGGCCGAGCTGAACGAGCGGATCCGCTGGGTACCCGAGGCGGTCGGCGCCAAACGTTTCGGCAACTGGCTGAGCGAGGCGCGTGACTGGGCCATCAGCCGCAACCGGTACTGGGGCTCGTGCATCCCGGTTTGGAAGTGCGACGCCTGCGACGAGCGAAGATGCGTCGGGTCGCGCGCCGAACTGCAAGAGCTGTCAGGGGTGTGGCTCGATGATCTCCACAAGCACGTGGTCGATCACGTCACGTTCCCGTGTACGGCCTGCGATGGAACGATGCACCGGGTGCCGGAGGTGCTCGACTGCTGGTTCGAGTCCGGGGCGATGCCCTACGCGCAGATCCACTATCCGTTCGAGAACGCCGAGCGATTCGCCAGACGCTACCCGGCCGACTTCATCGCAGAGGGCCTCGATCAGACTCGAGGGTGGTTCTACACGCTGGTCGTTCTCGGAACGGCGCTACTCGACGAGATTCCCTTCCAGAACTGCATCGTGACCGGTCTGATCCTGGCCGAGGACGGCCGCAAGATGTCGAAGAGCCTTCGCAATTACCCGGATCCAACCACCGTCATCGACGAGTTCGGTGCCGATGCCCTTCGCGCCTATCTCATCGACTCACCGGTGGTGCGCGCCGAGACGCTGCGGTTCTCCGAGGAAGGCGTCCGCAGCTACGTGCGTACCGTGATGTTGCCCCTCTGGAACGCCTACTCCTTCTTCACGACCTACGCCGAGGCAGACGGAATCACGGCTGCGGATCTGAGGCAGGCGCCGCCTCTCGCTGAGCGATCAGAGATCGACCGCTGGATCGTGTCCGTTCTCCAGTCACTCGTGGGGTCGGTGAACGAGGAGATGGAGCGCTACCGCCTGTTCGCCGTGATCGCACCGATCCTCGGCTTCGTCGACGACCTCACCAATTGGTACATCCGCCGTTCGCGCCGGCGATTCTGGAGCAAACGAACGGGTGCCTCCGACGACGCAGACAAGCTGGCGGCTTTTGCCACGCTGTACGAGGTACTGGTGACCTTTGCCAAGGTCGCGGCGCCGGTGCTGCCGTTCGTGACCGAAGAGATCTACCAGCAGCTCGTACGGGTTGCCGACCCGGAGTCCCCGAGCAGCATCCACCACGTCGACTACCCGGACGCCGACCCCGCACTGATCGATGCCGAACTCGAGGAAGGCATGGCCGTCGTGAGGCGGATCGTCAATCTGGGACGCGCCCTTCGCAAGCATCATGATCTTCGGGTGCGCCAACCGCTCGCCGAGGTGACGGTCGTCAGTCGCGACCCGACCGTGACACGGGCGGTCGCGACTCATACAGACCTCATCGCCGAGGAGTTGAACGTCAAACGAGTCACGCTCGACGACGAAGAAGCCCACATCGTCGAGCTTTCAGCCAAGGCCAACTTCAAGGTGCTCGGGCCTCGGCTGGGCAGCCGCACCAAAGAGGTCGCGGCAGCCATCGCCGCGCTCGACCATGCGGCGGTGGACAGGCTCGTCAAGGGCGACACGCTCGAGGTGCTCGGGGAAGACGTTGGCGCGGAGGACGTGGTCGTTCGCCGCGAGCCGCGGCCCGGCCACGTCGTGGAGACGGAAGGCTCGCTGTCCGTCTCCCTCGACATGTCGCTCGACGACGTGTTGCTCGCCGAGGGCCTCGCTCGGGAGGTCGTCAGCCGGCTCCAGAGTCTGCGCCGGGACGCCGGTTTTGACGTCGCTGATCGCATCGACGTGCAGTGGGACACGGAGGATGCAGGACTCGCCGAGGCCGTGCGGCGCCACTCGCGCCTCATCGGGAGCGAGGTGCTGGCTACGACGATCGTCCAGACTCCGGGCGTGTCCGGGACCGATGTGGAGGTTGGGGAGGCGCGGCTGACGGTTGCCGTTGCGCACACCGAGGCGATCTGAAGCCGGGCTGCTGCGGGGTGGGCGGCAGAGGCAGCGTCAGCAGACGATGCTCTGGAGTACCAGGATCGCGAAGAACAGCACGAGCGGCGACAAGTCGAGGGCCATTCCCCCAACGCGCAACGGCGGCAGCGCCCGGCGAATCGGGGCAAGCACAGGGTTCACCACCGACGCGATCCCGTCGTAGACCTTGCGCACCGGGTGGCCCCACGGCAACCGGCCGAATGCCACGACATAGCTGAGGATGATCCAGACGATGAGCAGGTAATACGCAAGCCTGAGAAGGAGACAAATCACATCCACGGCTGGCTCAGCGATTCACCTGGTAGAGACCGAGGTCGGCGAGCCGCGCTTGCTCGTCCGTGGAAAGCGACGTGCCGTGTGGCGTGACCAGGATGACGCCCTGTGCGATCTTCGCCATCCGGCCATCGAGCGCATAGGTGAGTCCCGTCGAGAAGTCGACGAGACGACGCACCATCGCCGGCTCCGTGCCTCGCAGATCGAGAACGACGGGCCGTCCCGATCGTATGTGATCGGCGAGGAACTGCGCGTCCGTGAACGATCGCGCCTCGATGATCTCGCACTCGTCTGCCGAGGGTGCGGGACGAGGAACGAGTTGTTCCACGTTTCCCCTGACGATGACACCGGCTTCGGCGTGCTCCGGGTTCGCAGAGACGCGTCGCCGCTGCCTATCGGGCGGTTCCACGCGCCTGCCGGCAACGCCGCCCGTGGGGCGAGACGTTGGCTGGACGGGGGCGCTCGGCTCGCCGCCGACGCGACTCGACCGGGATCGGGGAGGTTCGACCGTGCGGACACGCGCCTGCTGTGGCGGCTGATCGACGGGTGCTTCAGCGTCCTCGTCGTCGACGAGCCCGAGGTAGAAGAGTGTCTTTTGCCAGAGCGATGCCATCAGTTACCTCATTCCCGGGGACCAAAGATAGCCCGTCCAACACGGATCACGGTGGCACCTTCCTCAACGGCGACCTCGAAGTCGTCCGTCATACCCATCGAGAGCTCCACCAGCGAGGGGTACTGCGCCTGCCATTCGTTGCGGAGCTCGACGAGGCGCCGGAACCAGGGACGGCTGTCTTCAGGCGACACCGGCTGTGGCGGAATGGTCATCAGCCCGCGACACACGAGGTCCGCCTCTTCGAGGGCGGCCAGCAGGCCGCCGACCTCGGGCGGTGGAGCGCCGTGCTTCTGCGGCTCCTCGGCGACGTTGACCTGAACGAGGACCGGTGGCGGCTCCGCCCAATCCCGCGCCCATGCCCGAACGAGGGAGATGCGATCGACCGAGTGCAGCAGGTACGTGGCGGGACGCACGACCTTTGCCTTTCTGCTCTGAAGGGAGCCGATGAAGTGCCAGCGAATGTCCTCCGGGAGCCGAGGCACCTTCCCGACGAGCTCCTCGGCCCGGTTCTCGCCGAAGTCGCGGTGGCCTGCCGCGTACGCCTCGGCGATCGATGCGATCGGTTGCCCCTTCGACACGGCGACGAGCGTCACGTCTGCGGGTCGCGAGCCGCTCGCTCGGCGGCCGCAGAGACCCGGGCGAGGACCTGCCTCAGCCGATCGGCAACCATGCCACCGCTACTTGCCGCTTGGTCGTGCGATTCCGTCGGTACGAGACCAGCGCCGGATCGGTCATGGTGCAACGGTCACTCTCCCAGATCTCGAGGCCGCGCAGCTCGTCTCGCGCCGCAGCCCGCAGATCGAGGCTCGGCGTGCCCCACGTGGTCGTCTTCAAGAAACCTGGGAAGCGCTCACGCACCTCGGGTCCTACTTCGTAACAGCAGGGGCCGATGCACGGCCCTACCGCAGCTCGGGCAGGCTCGAGCCCCCGCCGCCGCAGCGTGTCCAGTGTTGCCGAGACCACGCCTGCGGCAAGCCCCCTCCATCCAGCATGGACGATGGCGGTACAGCCTTCACCTGAGATCACGATCGGCAGGCAATCTGCCGTCGCCACCGTGAGGGCCAGACCGGGTGTCTCGACATGGATGGCGTCCGCCTCTCCGAGGTTCCCTGGGCGGACGGCGTCGGCGACGGCGGCGCCGTGGACTTGTGTCACGAATGCCCATTCATGGGGTGCACCTGCCGCCTCGAATGCGCGACGCGCCGCTCGGTCGGAACGTCCATCGCCCTCGGCGGCCGTGCCGAACAGGACGCCGTCCCATCCGGGGGGACGAATCATCCCTGGACGAACCCCGGGATGTCGACATCGTCGGGGTCGCCGGAAGCGCTCGGCTCGCTGCGGGAGGGGACGCCGGCCGGATAGGCGCTCGTGCGTACCGGAGTACGGCGGTCACGGTCGAAGCCGGCGGCGATGACGGTGACCCGCATCTCGTCGCCGAGGTTGTCGTCGACTACCGCTCCGAAGATGATGTTTGCGTCCGCATCGCTGTGGTCCGAGATCATCGAGGCTGCCGTGGACACCTCGTGCAAAGTCATATCCGACGGTCCGGCGATAGAGAGCAACACGCCCCTGGCGCCTTCCATCGACGTTTCGAGCAGCGGACTCGAGATGGCCTTGTTGGCGGCCTGTTGCGACCGGTTCTCACCGGTCGAGGATCCGATGCCCATCACCGCCGAGCCGGCCTCTGCCATGACGGCTTTGACGTCCGCGAAGTCGACGTTGATGAGCCCAGGGGTCGTGATGAGATCTGTGATCCCGCGCACGCCGCTGGTGAGAACCTCATCGGCCATACGGAAGGCCTGAACGACGGCCGTGTTCTCGTCGGTCATCTCGAGCAAGCGCTCGTTGGGGATGATGATGAGCGTGTCGACCGCCTGCTTGAGCGTCTGGATACCCTGCTCGGCCTGCACGGAGCGACGGCGCCCTTCGAAGCCGAACGGTCGGGTGACGACGCCGACGGTGAGCGAACCGATCGACCGTGCAACCTCGGCAACAACCGGGGCGGCTCCCGTACCGGTTCCGCCGCCTTCGCCTGCGGTTATGAAGACCATGTCCGCACCCTTGAGGGCGTCCTCGATCTCGTCGCGGTGGGCCTCGGCGGCCTCTCGGCCGACCTCGGGATCGGCGCCGGCGCCGAGACCGCGAGTGGTCTCTCGCCCGATGTCCAACTTCACGTCGGCATCCGACATCAGCAGTACTTGGGCGTCGGTGTTGATGGCGATGAACTCAACGCCGCCGATGCCGGCCTCGACCATACGGTTGACGGCGTTGACACCGCCGCCGCCAACGCCGACGACCTTGATGACTGCCAGGTAGTTCTGGGGACTGCGCATTTCCATCGTCACGTAGCTCCAACTCCCGTGAGGCTCGACCTCTACGTTACCCTGAATCGTCAGATGATGAAACATCTTCTCCCGTACCCTCAACTAATGGTTGAGGGTTGGCCACTGCCGGCCTCGTCGGCGAGACGATGTTCACGGTTGCTCCTTCGGTGATCCCGTCGCCCAGCATGGCGACGAGCGTCGCCGCCTTCGCCTCCATGTCGCGACGGTTTCCCAACAACACCCGGTGCCCGGCAACGGTCGCTTCGAGCCCGAGTACGGCATCCCGCACCGATGCACCGGCAGCGAACTCGGGTGGGAGAAGGGCGAGGAACTCGAAGCCGGCAACGATGTCGGGATCGGCGATCTCGTCGCCGGGCACGAGCGGGCCGATCTTTGCCTCGACTAGAGGTTCACCTCGGCCAGGCTCACCCGTGGCCACGGCAACGCCGTCCGCGGACACGAGGATCCACCCTGCCGGTGTCTCGATCCACCCGGCGGGAACTCGCTCGATCACCGTCGCCTCGACCGTGCCGGGCCATGTGACCTTGACGTCGGCGATCGCCACCCACGGGTCGCGTTCGATGGCTTCTTCGATGACCGAGGGCCGGATCGATATCGTCGGCACCCCTGCAGTGACCCTGTGATCGGCGAGGATGTCGACGACGGGGGCGTGCACCGCCCCGAACACCCTCACGGTGCGTACGGCGAGCCACGGCGACTGCACGAGGGCGATGCCGATGCCGATGCCGATCACGATCGAGACGAGGGCGACGATCCACCGGAGCCTGCGCCGCGCCCATGTCTCACGAACCTGGGTGCGCCTCGCAGTGATGCGGGGGTCGACGACGGTCTTCACGACGCCGGCCCGACGCGAGGCTCATCGAACGCGCCGAGGAACTTGACCTCAGCCTCGAGACCTATCCCGGTTGCAGCCGCCACCCGACGACGGACGGCACCGACGAGGTCGTGGATGTCCTGGGCCGTAGTGCCCGGGTCGGCTTCGAAGAAGTTCGCATGTCTGCTCGACACCACGGCGCCGCCGCAGCGGAGCCCTTTGAGCCCGAGGGAATCGATGATGCGACCCGCCGCATCGCCGGGTGGGTTCTTGAACACGCTCCCCGCATTGAGCGTCCCTCCGGGCTGGGTTTCGCGCCGCCACCGTGTGACCTCACGAATGCGGGCGAGCCCCGCCTCGGCGGGCTGGGGTTGGGTGGCGAAGCGAGCCGAGACGACGATCTCGTGGCCGGCCACGTTCGACGACCGATATGCCATGGCGAGATCGGATGGTGAGCGAACGGCCGACTCGCCGGTCTCAGCGTTGACGATCTGCACGTCGATGACGACGTCTGCGGTCTCGGTGCCGAGGCATCCCGCATTCATGCGTACCGCCCCGCCCACCGACCCTGGGATGCCGACGAGGAATTCGAGACCGCCTCGATCGGCTTCGACGCTGGTTCGCGCCACCTTGGCGAGCTGAGCTCCCCCACCGGCGGCTACCACGCCGTCGTCTCCGACGATGACATCCCCGAATGCGCCAACCAGATGGATCACGAGAGCATCGACGCCAGCGTCGGCAACCACGACGTTGCTTCCCCGCCCGAGAACCACAACTCGGCTGCTCATCTCGCGAGCGGCCTCGAGGACGGCGGCGAGCTCGGCCTCATTCGACGGCTCCGCAAACCATGCGGCGTCGCCACCCAGCCGGTAGGTGGTCATGGGAGCGAGCGCCACGTTGCGACGAAGCAGCCCCGACTCGACGAGGCGTGAAGTGCTCATCGGGCTGCGCCTCCTATCGCGGCGAGCAGCGGCTCGGCCATGCCGGTTATGTCGCCCGCACCGAGGAGCAGCACGAGGTCGCCCGGTCGTGCCATCGCGACCACCCGGTCGGGCACGTCCGACGAGCGCGGGAACATACGAGACCGAACCACCGGCAGCCGCGACCGCCTCTGCGACGAGTTTGCCCGTCACGCCCGGTATCGGGGTCTCATCCGCGGCGTACACGTCGGTGACGATGACGGAATCTGCGGCGGCGAGGGGGGCGCCGAACTCAGGCCCGAGATTGGCCGTTCGGCGTGTAGCGGTGCGGCTGAAACACCGCGAGTACCCGATTCCAGCCCCCTTGCCTGCCTGCCGAGATCGTGACACCGATCTCGGTCGGATGGTGTGCGTAGTCGTCGACGACGGTGATACCGCGAACCTTGCCTCGGACTTCGAAGCGCCGACGCACGCCGCGGAAGTCACGGAGGCCGGCGGCCGCACCGGCGAGGTCGAAGCCTGCGATCGAGAGGAGAGCGAGCACACCTGCTGCGTTGCGTGCGCGTGCGTCCCGGGCAGCGGCACCGTGACCGGTTGATCCTCACCCGCCGGTCCGACGAGTCGGAACGACACATCGCCTGAGCCGTGGTCGAGGTCGGTGATTCGCCAGGCGGCGCCGGGATCGGTGCCATAGGTGACGAGGTCGACGCGTTGGCCGAGGCGCCGGACACCCGGATCGTCGATGCAGCCGACGACCAACTCCGGCGACGCGGTTCGCTACCAGCGCAAACGCCTCCTCCAGCGCTGCCAATGAGCCGTAGTAGTCGAGATGGTCGGCCTCGACGTTGGTCACCAGCAGCGACGAGAGGTGGAGATGTCGGAACGTTCCGAAGGCTTCGTCGGCCTCGAGCACGAACTCTTCGCCCGCACCGAGGTGAGCGCCGGTGTTGAGCGCAGCCATCTGGCCGCCGACGATGAAGGTGGGGTCGGCCCCGATGCTGCGCAGCGCTGTGACAGTCATTGCCGTGCTGGTGGTCTTTCCGTGCGTGCCGGCGAGCCCAATCGCGGGTCGCCATGCCGTGAGCACCTCCAGCAATCGGGGCCGCATCCAGACGGCGACACCGAGGCCTCGTGCGGCTTCGATCTCAGCGTCGTGTGGCGGCACGGCCGACGAGGCGACCACGAGGTCGACGTTCGCCATGGCCCCCGGGCGGTGCCCGATCCATGTGGTGATTCCGAGGTCGCCCGAGTGCATCGAGCGGTCGGCCCGGCTTGAGGTCTGAGCCGCTCACGTCGTAGCCGAGCCCGGCGAGGATCTTGGCGAGCGGACTCATGCCGGCCCCCCCGGCACCAATGAGGTGGACCCGCTTGCCCGGGGAGTTGCAGCGGCTGGAGATCAGTCACGGTGTGCCTCGACAATCAGGGTGCGGGCAATGTCCAGGGCGGCATTGGGGGCCGACAGCGCAGCATTTGCGGCTGCCATCTTCGTCCTTCGCGGCTCGTCGGCGAGCAACTGCTCGATCTCCACCGGCACTCGATCGATCTCGGCCTCAGGAACGACCACTACGCCCCCGCCTGCGGCGAGATACGCAGCATTGCCTTCCTGGGAGACGGCGGCGAGCGGAACGACGACTGCGGGCGTGCCGGTGGCCGCCAGTTCACTGATCGTCAGCGCTCCTGCCCGGCCGAGCACGAGGTCGGCGGCCGCGTAGAAGTACTGCATCTCGGTTTCGAACGGCACGGTACGCCACGTGACCGTCGACAGCGCCGCCTCTGCGGCAACGGTCTCGTGGTGCGCAGCTCCCGTGAGGTGGACGATCGCGATACGATCTGGGTCGACGTCGTCGGCGACGCGGACCGTCACTTCGTTCAGCACCCGAGCGCCGAGGCTGCCGCCGAGCACGCCGAGCACCGTGTGACCTCTCGGCAGGTCGTAGCGATCGCGGGCTCGCGCGGCGAGCGCGTCACGATCGAAGTCGCTGAGCGACGCTCGCAGCGGATTACCGACCACGACGGCGTTGCGAAGTCGCCGGCAGCGGCCGGGAAAGGCCACGAAGCTCGTCTGCGTCCGGCGGGCCAGCAGCGATTGGCGAGTCCCGGGGGCGGCGTTCTGCTCATGAAGGAAGAGGCCGGCCCCGACCCGGCGAGCGGCGAGCCGGCCGGGACCGAGACATAGCCGCCGAACACGTCGCGACGCTTGGTGTTGCCGAGGCCGCATCTCGTCCGTCGATGCGCCGAGTCGCCCTCACGCACGAGTCCCGGCAACGCGAGATTTGCGGGACTGAGCGACCGCCGCAAGCCGCGGATCTCGACGCCGACGAAACGATAGCCGGCGGCCGGCACCGTCTCGGCTTCCATACGATCGCCGCCGAAGAACACGATGTCGTCTGCGCTCGACACCCTCGGCGACCAAGGCGTCTGCGACCGCTATCGCAGGGTAGACGTGACCCCCCGTACCCGCTGCTGCGAACGCGTAGGTCATCGCGGCTCTCCGCTCAGCAGGCAGACCATTGCGAGCAATGTTCACGAGCACCCCGACGACGGCGAGGTTCACGATCATCGCGCTGCCTCCGGCGGAGACGAACGGCAAGGGCACACCGGTGATCGGCAGTGCCTTGACCACGCCGCCGATGTTGACGATCGCCTGGAGCGACAGCCAGGTCACGATCCCGGTTGCCACGAGCCTGCCAAAGGGGTCAGCGGCGCGGAGTGCGACAACCGTGCCGACGACGGCGAAGACGACGAACAGCGCGAGGACCGTGAGCGAACCGGCAAGCCCCGTCTCTTCCCCGATGATGGCGAAGATGAAATCGGTGTGGGCATTGGGCAAGAACGACCAGCGGGCTCGGCTTGCCCCGAGACCAACGCCGAAGATCCCTCCGGTCCCCAAGGCAACGAGGCTCTGAAAGGCCTGCAGCCCTTCGTCGAGACGGTCGGGGTTGGGATCGAGGAACGACAACACCCGCTCCAATCGATACGGCTCGGCGATCGCAAGCCCAACCGCAGCCAGCGCCCCCGCCCCACCGAGAGCGGCGATGTGCCTGAGCGGCGCTGCAGAGGCGAGCAGAACGGCAAATGCCGCGCCGGCGATCAGCAGTGCCGTGCCGAGATCGGGTTGGCGCAGGAGCAACACGCTGACCGAGCCGAGCGAAACGGCGAGTGGCCAGAAGACGTGAGAGAAAGTGCCGAGATGTCGCTCCTTGCGTGTCAGTGCAGCGCTGAGGAATACGACGACGGCGAACTTGGCGAACTCCGATGCCTGCAGCGTGATGGGACCCAGCTCGATCCAGCGCCGCGACCCGCCCCGCACCGAACCTACGAACATGGTCGCGATCAGCCCGGCAACGGCCAGGATGAGCAGGATCGGGGCGATCCGGGCGTACCAGCGGTACGGGATGCGGGCAGTGATCGTCATTGCCACAACCCCGATACCGACGAACGCAAGCTGCTTGCGGAAGATCGCGTACTGATCGAGCCCCTCACGGATCGCAACGACGGACGACGCCGAGAGTACGGCACCGAGCCCGATCACGAGCAGGATGGCAACGGGCAGCAGCAACAGCACGGCACGGCGCTCGGGGGCGCGGCGGACCCTTGCCTGCGGCCTCGGCTGGTCCTGCGCTCGTGCGTGTGGGGCGCTGGCCCCAGCTCGGCTCGTCATCCGGCGCCCCCGATCAGTGCCAAGACGAGCTCGGTGAAGGCCTCGCCTCGCTCCTGGTAGGAGTCGAACATGTCGAAGCTCGCGCACCCGGGAGCGAGGAGCACGGTGTCGCCCGGACGCGCGAACGGACGCGGCAAGTGCAACGGCGGACGGCAAGTCTGGAGCGATGCGCACGCGGGAGCCTCCGGCTGCGGCGAGCTCGGCGGCCGCCTCACCGATTGCGATGACCCGGCGAACACTGGGCGCGGCGACGACCGGCGTCAGGTCGAGGCCTTTGTTGCGGCCTCCTGCGATCAGGACGACGGAGGGATACGCGGCAGCTGCCGCAACTGCCGCATGAGGGTTGGTGGCCTTGGAGTCATTGACCCATGTCACCCCGTCGTGCTCGGCAACGACCGTGCGTCGGTGGACGCCAGGAGAGAACTCCGAGATGATGCGTTCGATGCCATGGGCCGGTGCGCCTGCTGCGGAAGCGAGCGTCGCCGCAACCGTCAGGTCCAGCATCCAGATCTCATCGAGGGCCGGAAGCGGGAATGTGATCTCGCCGATGACCAGCCGGTCACCTTCGGGGCCGTTGCCTCCCGCCGGCCGTCGAACACCACTGGCGGCCACCTTGCGCGCCCGCGCCCCCGCCGCCGCCTGCACCGCTCCTGCGTCGTGTGCGTCGAAGACCAGGACATCTTCCGGCGTCTGGTTCCGCCAGATACGGGCTTTGGCAGCCGCATACGCGATGAAGCTGCCGTGCCAGTCGAGGTGGTCGGGTGCGACGTTCAAGATGGCGGCAGCGCAGGGATGAAACCGGTCGATGAAACGAAGTTGGAAGCTCGATGCCTCGACCGCGACGCAATCCCACTCGTCGAGGGCGACATCGGAGAGAGCAAGGCCAACGTTGCCTGCCGCGCATGCCCGCAGTCCGCCGGCGCGCAGCATGGCCGCCGTCGCCTCAGTGACCGTGGTCTTGCCGTTGGTGCCCGTGATCGCCACGTAGGGTGCCGTCATCTCGGCCGCGGCGAACTCCAGCTCGCTGACGAGCGGCGCCGCAGATTCGAGCGCATCACGAATGGGCGGAGCATGCTCGGGGATTCCTGGGCTCGTGACGACCAGATCGACGGCGTCGAGCAGCCGGCGATCCCAATCCCCGGTGACGATCTCGGCGTCCGGAGGGCTGTCGGCCGTGGCCGCCGGGTCTCGGTCGTAGATGGTGACGTCGTTGCCGAGCCGGATGGCGAGCCGAGCCGCAGCCCGCCCGCTGACCGCACCGCCGAGGACCAGCACCCTCATGGGGAGATGCCCCCCTCGGTGGCGACCAGAAAGTCGGCGTAGAACAAGCCGACACCGACCGCCACGAAGATGCCGGACATGATCCAGAAGCGAACGATGACCGTCGTCTCGGGCCATCCCTTCAGCTCGAAGTGGTGGTGGAGTGGCGCCATCAGGAAGACCCGTTTGCCGAAGACTCGGAACGAGAACACCTGGAGGATGACCGACACCGTGACCATGACGTAGAGGCCACCGAGGATCGCGAGCAGGAGGTGAGTTCCGGTCAGGAGAGCCAGGGAGGCGAGCGCCCCACCGAGCGCCTGCGAACCGCTGTCCCCCATGAAGATCTTCGCCGGGGCGGCATTCCACCACAAGAAGCCGAGGATGGCCCCCACGATCGCCGCCGCGAACACGCCGAGATCGAGAGCCCCTTCGATCATGTAGACGTCGAAGTTGCGGAACTCCCAGAAGGCAATGAGGACGTAGGCGCCAAACACCAGCGAGCCCGAGCCGGCGACGAGGCCGTCCAGCCCGTCTGTCAGGTTGACGGCGTTCGCAGATCCCGAAAGGTAGAGGAGCACGAGGATGCCGTAGATCCATGGGGCGAGGTCGATCGCCGATTCCCTCGTGAGCACGAACTCCGTCGCGACGCCTGCAGCGCCGGCGCCCCAGGCGAAGAGTGCTGCGACTGCGAGCTGCCCGAGAAACTTCCACCGCTTCGACAGTCCGAGGTTCTGTTTGCGGGCGTACTTCACGAAGTCGTCGAGAAAGCCGATGATCCCCATGCCCAGGAAGCCGAACAGGGCAAGCAGGCCCTCGGCAGAGGGTGTCGACCAGCTCAACTCGGCACCCTGCTCGAAACTGAAGAGCCGCACGTGCGCCAGAACGTAGCCTGCCGTCACGGCGATCCAGATGACGACGCCACCCATCGTCGGCGTGCCCCGTTTGTGGCTGTGACCCTCCACCTCCTCCTGGATGAACTGGCCGATGTTGCGGTTGCGCAACACGCGTATGGCGGCAGGGGTCAGCAGGATGCTCACCACGAAGGCGACGGCACTCGCAATCAGCAGATTGATCACGCGTCGGCCTCCATCCGCAGCGCCTCGGCCAGTGCCTCGAGCCCGATCGCCCGAGATGCCTTCACCAAGACGACGTCGCCGGGACGCACCAGTGTCGACAGCATCTCGAGCGCTTCCTGCTGGTCGGCGGCAGAGCGCGCCAGATCGCCCGCACCCTCGGCAAATCCCGGGTCGTCTCCCACCGTCAGCACAGCTGCATACCCCAACTCTCGCGCCTCGGCGCCCATGCGCCGATGCTCCTCCGCCTCCACCGACCCCAGTTCGGCCATCTTTCCAAGCACGGCGATATGCCGGCCCGGAAGCGCAGCCACCGTGCGCAAGGCAGCGCGTACCGACGTTGGGTTGGCGTTGTAGGCATCATTGACGACCGTGTACCGACCGTGGTGGATTTCCATTCGCCACGCCGAACCCTCCGCCTGCTCGAGTCCGGAGGCGAGCGTCGCCAGATCGACCCCGACGGCAAGCCCCGCGGCGGTCGCGGCCGCAGCGTTGAGCACTTGGTGCTCGCCCGCCAGCTGGAGATGCACCCTGGCGTTGCCGTGCGGGGTGACGAGCGTGAAGGTGGGACATCCGGTGTCGTCGACGATCACCTCCGCAGCGCCAACGTCGGCATCGACCTCGCGTCCGAACGTCAGCGTGTCTCCCTCATGCGGCCTGCGCAGCCGTGGCTCGTCGACGGGGAGGACCGCCGTCCCGCCGGGGCCGAGCCCGGCGACGAGCTCCCACTTGGCGTCTGCGAGGGCATCGGTCGTGCCGAACGTCTCCAGGTGCACCACACCGAGGTTCGTGATGATCGACACATCGGGTCGTACTGCCGGCATGAGCCACGTGATGTGGCCTACGCCCCGCGAACCGACTTCGACGACGAGGTAGTCGGCGTCTGGTGCGCCGAGGATGGTGAGCGGCACGCCAACCTCGTTGTTGTAGGACTTGGGAGAAGCCGCCGCACCTGGGAGGGCATGGGCGAGCAGGTCCTTCGTGGAGGTCTTCCCGGTCGAGCCGGTCACGGCCACCACCGGGGCATTGATCTCGTTCCGCCGCATCGCGGCCAGGTTGCGCAGCGCAGTCGCCGTGTCGCTCACCTCGATGCGAGGCACGGCGTCGACCGGTCGGTCGACCACGACGGCGCCGGCGCCGGCGCCGAGCGCAGCGGAAACGAAGTCATGGCCGTCGGCGTGCTCGCCGTGCATGGCGACGAAGAGCGTGGCCGGCCTCACAAGCCTCGAGTCGACGGCAACGTCGGTCAGCCTCGCCGAGCCGTCACCCACGAGGCGGCCCCCCAGACCGGCAGCGACCATGGCGGTGGTCCAGGCGATACTCACCGCGCCTCCCGTTCGTGCAGGCGTCGCAACTCCTCAGCGGCGACCTCGCGGTCGTCGAACGGTATGCGGGTCGCACCTACCAGCTGCCCGGTCTCGTGTCCCTTGCCGAGAATCAGCACGATGTCGCCTGGGCCGGCGGCATCCATTGCGGTACGGATCGCGGCCCGCCGGTCGAGCTCGACGACAACCTCCCTGCCGGCGGGGACACCGCGTATCACGTCGTCGGCGATCGCCCTACGGTCCTCCGACCTCGGGTTGTCGGATGTCACCACCGCCAAGTCGGCGCCTGCGAGCGCCGCACCCATCAATGGCCGCTTCGCGCGATCACGGTCGCCTCCTGCGCCCCCGACTGCAATCACTCTGCCGTCGGTGAGTGGCCTGACCGCGTCGACGACGATGGCAATGGCATCCGGCGTGTGGGCATAGTCGACGATCACGGCGAACGCCTGCCCCTCGTCAACGGACTCGAAGCGTCCCGGTACCGGCGGCATCTCGGCGAGACCACGTCCGATGGCGTCCGGGGCGATGCCGACGGCCATGGCGCAGGCTGCCGCGACCAGGGCATTGGCGGCGTTGAAGCCGCCGGCGAGACGGGTTGCGGCGGTGAATCTGCCCGCAGGGCCCTCGATCTCGAGTGTTGTCCCGGCCGCGGTTGCGGCCACGCTGACGGCTCGGACGTCCCGATCCGGTGCAAAGCCGACCCGCCAGGTGGGGAGCGTGATCTCGCCCGCCAGGCGCGCTCCCCAAGCATCGTCCACGAACACCACGGCCACGGCCGCCCGCTCGGGCACGAAGAGCGATCGTTTGGCTCGGTAGTAGGCGTCCATGTCGTGGTGGAAGTCGAGATGATCTTGCGACAGATTCGTGAAGGCAGCCACGTCGAACGCGATCTCATCGGCTCTGCCGATGGCCAGCGCGTGTGACGAGACCTCCATGGCGACCACCTCGACCCCCGCATCGACCATCTCGTGCAGCAGGCGCTGAAGCTCGGTGGCTTCTGGTGTCGTGCGACCAAGCGCAACAGACCGGCCCGCCACCCGCGCACCAACCGTTCCGATGAGGCCGGTGCGCATACCGGCAGCCCCGGCCATGGCCTCGAGCATGTGGGTCACCGTTGTCTTCCCGTTGGTGCCGGTGACGCCAACCACGGTGAGCAACGCCGAGGGATGCCCGTGGACCTCGGCGGCGAGCACTGCCATCAGCGGCCGAACCTGCTCCACGACCAGTTGGGGGACCTCGATGTCCAGCGGGCGCTCGACGATGAGCGCCGCAGCCCCTCGCCCAGCCGCAGCAGGCGCAAAGTCGTGGCCGTCGGCGGTCGAGCCGGGAATCGCCACGAAGGCGGTGCCGGCAGCGACGCGACGCGAGTCGTGCTCCATGTCGCGGATTGCCGTATCGCCACCGATCAGGCGAACCGTCTGGGTGCGGGCGGCGACGGTCGCGAGACGGCTGAGCGTGACCGGCTCAGCCGCCATCCGGCGCAACCCCGAGCTGATGAAGTGCAGCCTCCACCACCTCTGCGAACACGGGTGCGGCCGATACGCCGCCATATTCGAGCTTGGTCGGCGCTCCGTCCTCGTCGAACACCTCACCGTGGGGAGAGTCGAGCACGACGGCCACGACGATCTCAGGACGATCGATGGGAGCGATGCCGATGAAGCTCGCAATGCGGTCTGTCGGCGAGTAACCGACTCCAGGTATCAGCTTCTCCGTCGTGCCGGTCTTGCCACCGACGGTGTAGCCCTCGACTGCCGCTCTCGTGCCCGTGCCGATGTCGACGACGCCCTGGAGCAGGAGCCGCATGGTCTCCGCGGTGCGGGTGGACACCACGGGACGCTCGACCCGGTCGGGTGTGGTCCGGTTGCCGTTCCCGTCGATGATCTCCCTCACGACGTGAGGTTCGACCCATACGCCATCGTTGGCGATCGCGGCGAACACGGACGCCATCTGGAGCGGTGTCACGTCGACGCGATACCCGATTGCGGTGGATGGACCGCATGTGGTCTCGCACCAGCTGGCGGCGGGGTGGAGCGTTCCGCCTGCCTCGCCCGGCAGCCCCGTGCCCGTCGAAGAGCCAAGACCGAACCGACGCAGGTACTCGTAGTGATCGGCGTTGCCGAGGAGGCTCTGCACCATGATCGTGCCGACATTCGACGACTTGGCGACGATCTCGGCGACACTCATCTCTTCGGTCCGTTCTCGACCCACATCCGTGTACGTCTTGTCGTGGATCAGCAGGTCGGGCGGGACGTCGAGACGCGTCGACGGGGCAACGATGCCCATGTCGAGCGCAGCAGCGATCGTGACGACCTTGAGTGTCGAGCCCGGCTCGTACAGGTCCGTGATCGCACGGTTGCGATACAGCTCCGGTGAGGCCCCACTGCGGTCGTTCGGGTCGAAGCCCGGAGCCGTGGCCATGGCGAGCACTTCTCCGGTGTCGACGTCGAGCACGATGACGGTGCCGCCTGCCGCCCCCGTTGCGGGGAGCGCCGCCGCAAGCGCCTGCTCCGCCGCGTACTGGATGCTGCGGTCGATCGTCAGCACGATGTCTGCGCCCGGAACGGCGGGCTCGATCAGCAGCTCGCCCTGCGGGATGGGCGTGCCGTAGTGGTCGCGTTCCACGATCTGCGTGCCCGGCGTGCCGGTGAGGGCATCATCGAACGCAAACTCGAGCCCTTCGAGACCCTCCTGGGTGTCGTCCGACCTGACGAACCCGACGAGCTGTGCGGCGAGCGAACCCGCGGGGTACGTGCGGCGCGGCTCGGTGCCGAAGGAGATGCCCGTGAGCCCGAGCTGGTCCACCAGGGCGGCGGCGCGATCGCCGACCTCCGAGTCGACGGCTCGTGCAACGTAGGCGAATTGCCCGTCACCGGAGAGACGCTCTCGCAGGGTGTCCATGTCGACCCCAAGGACCGGGGCGAGGACCGACGCGGCGATCGTGGGGTCCTCCACCTGGCTGGGGTTGGCGGTGATGGTCACTGCATCAACGGTCACAGCAAGTTCAACGCCGTCACGGTCGTAGATCGTGCCCCGATCCGCTGGGAGGTCTTCGTGACGGACGCGTTGGTCGAGACCGTCGGCGGCATATGTTTCCGCATCGATCGCCTGGACCTGGAAGAGCCGGTAGCCGAGACCGAACCAGCCGACCACGAGGACGGCGCCTACCACGAGCACTCTGGCGTTGCGGCCCCTGCCTTGCCGCCGCCGCATGTCAGCCTCCGGGCGGACGCACTGAAGGGTGACGTCGCCGCCCCGCCATGCGCCGGCTCATGGCTGTGCTCCGAGCAAGGCGCGGAGCTGTGCCCATCGGTACTCCGGGTCGAGGTCCGCTCCGCCCACGCGTTCTACGGCGAGGTCGACTCGGCGCCCGGGGAAGACCATGCCGAGATCGGCCGCCGCCTCGGCGATCCGCTGCGGATCCCGCAACTCGGCAACCTGGACGCGCAGATCGAAGTGAGCGGCCTCCGCGACGGCGATCTGTTCGTCCAGCGTGTCGAGGACGAACGCCGAGCGGTCGAGCGAGATGCGGCTGTACGTGAGTCCGAAGAACGCCAGGACGACAATCGCCACGAACAGCGCCCAGGGCCGAAGCCGGCCGCGGTGCGGCTGGGCGCGGCGTTGCGGAGTCGCCGCAGACAGCGGCAGCGAGCGCAGCGGGGATGGGTGCGCCGTTGCTGTCATGCCCTCACCTTCTCGGCGGCCCGGAGCCGTGCACTGCGCGCTCGGGGGTTCTCCGCCACTTCGAGCTCGGTGGGGCGCAGCGGAGAGCGGGTGAGACGGCGCAGCTCGGCGACGTGATCGCATGCACAGACGGGAAGCTCGGGCGGGCACACACAGCCGGTTGCGCCTGCGACGAAGCGACGCTTCACGATCCTGTCCTCGAGCGAGTGGTACGCGATCACGACGACTCTCCCGCCGGGTCGAAGTCGTGCGATGGCAGCGTCGAGACCATCGGCGACAGCGGTGAGCTCGTCGTTGACGGCGATCCGGATGGCCTGGAAGACGCGGCGTGCCGGATGGCGGCGACGGCGCGCCGCAGCGGGTACGGCCTCGGCAACGACCGCAGCGAGCTCATCGGTCGTCGTGAACGGGCGACGTCGCACGAGGTGCTCGGCGATGCGGTGCGCCAGCGGCTCCTCGCCGTAGCGCCGGAAGATGCGAGTGAGTTCGCCGACGTCGAATCCATTGACGATGTCCGCAGCGCTGTGCGCCGCGTCCGGCCCCATGCGCATATCGAGCGGACCTGCCTGGCGATACGAGAATCCTCGCCCGGCCTCATCCAACTGGTGGGACGAAACGCCAAGGTCGAATAGCACGCCAGCCACGTCGCTGCCGTCCTGATCGTGTGCACCATGTTCATAGAGCCACCGAACCACTGCCGGGTCGTCGAGCACCCGAGCCATTTCGCCGAAGTTGGCCGTCACGAGACGCGTCCTGGTCCCGACCGGGACCCGTGACGTCGCGTCGGGGTCCCGGTCGAGTGCGAGGACGTACACGTCCGGGAGCGCTGCGAGCAACGCTGCGGTGTGCCCGCCCCCGCCAAAGGTCGCATCGATCACCAGTCCGGACCTGATCGGGGCGAGCTGCTCCACCACTTCGGCCACCATCACGGGGAGGTGATAGGGGCCGGAGGGCGTCGTCGATGGTGGTGTCTGAGCCATGGTCAGCCTCCCGGAGCGCTGGCGCCAACCTGGAAGCGGGCGGAGTAAGGGGCCTCCCAATTGGCATCCGGGAGGCTGACCATGGGCCAGACATCGTCGTCGCGAGTGCGGGAACGAGCGACATCAGATGCCACCGTCCTCGCTGAGCACTTCCTCGATACCGCTGTAGTACTCGTCTGCCTCGGTCGCCTCGGCGGCCCAGGCTTCCCTGGACCAGATCTCGATCCGGTCCAGAGCACCGACCACCGTGACGTCCTTCCCCAGCCCGGCATACTCTCGGTGCCGGTCGGGGAGCTGGACGCGGCCTTGCCGGTCGAGGGTCTGGTCGAGCGCCGATGCGAAGAACGACCGTTGGTACTTGCGGTTGCGGCGGTCGGTGCGAGGCAGCCTGCGCAAGCGGGCAACCTCCTCCTCCCACTGCTCCATCGAAAAGACGTAGAGGCAGCTCTCCTGCCCCTTGGTGAGCACGCAGCCATCCTCTTCGAGCTCGTCGCGGAACTTCCGGGGCAGCACCAGCCGTCCCTTCGCATCCAACGAGTGTTCGAACTCTCCAAGAAACACGCCACACGGTCCCCGTTACGCCATCATCTCCCACAGCGCCCCACTTTGCCCCATTCCGTGCCACCTGTCAATCTCTTCGACCCACTTCCTCACACTCAGCCACCGAATGAGGCGATCGACCCAGCAGTGAGGCGTCACGGTTTCGTCACCACTTCACGAACGTGTCGCCGATTCGGTCATGGGATGTCACTCGATCGTGCGACCTCGACCTCGGATCTCGCCACGCCGGCGCAGGAGGTCCGTAGGCGGACCCTGCGTCTCGTCGTCGGACCAACCGCCCGGCAGCAACCGTCCATCCACCAGACGCACGAGCGTGCCAGGCGCCGTCGTCTCGACGGACGGATGTACGTCGGCGCGATCATCCGCTTTGGGACACGATGGTGGCGTGCCGCGCTCGCAGGAACCGGAGCGCACCAAACAGAGACGCCCGTCCTATTCACGGCATGCGGCAATCGCCGTATTCTCCCCGGGCAAGATCTGGTAGGACCGGTGGTAGGAGTAGAAGATGGCCAGAGTCGGGTGGTATCTGTTGATGTTCGGCGCAGGCTCTGCCCTGCTGTCGATGTTTGGCCGCGAGTTCACGATCCTGATGTGGATCGACTCGTGGGGAGTCACGATGGGCTGGGTCATCCGGGGACTGCTCGTCGCCGCTGGTGCGTTCCTCACGCTCCGCGGATCACAAGAGCGACGCCCGCACGCATCACACGCCGTCGATCACCCACGCTGAGGCGGGCGTCGACCTCCGTCAGCGACCGGCGGCGTGCGCATCGTTTGGCTGCCGCCCCCCGCCGCCGACCCCGAGAATCGCCTCCATTCGCGCCTTCGCTCCTGCCGAGCCATAGGCAGTGACCGTGTCGCCCGGTTCGAGGGTCGTATCGCCGTGCGGGATGAGAACTGAGGAGCCACGGCGAATCGACACGAGCGTCACGTCGTCGGGCCACACCACGCTTCGCACGTTGCGTCCCTTGACCGGCGAGCCATGCGGTATCCAGATCTCGAAGAACGCCGTCCTCGGTGCAGCGCGAACATCGTGACGCTCACGTGACAGGCGGCGATCGGTTGTTGCACCGAGGGCCCGCTCGTACGCAACAACGGCGCTGTCCCTGCGAAACATGCCGAGGAGGACATCCGGCCGATCTTCAGCAACGACCGGCAACCTCCCCACGTCGAGCGCGGCCATCCTCGCCAGTGCCTCCGACACCGGGAGGCTGGGCGACACGGTGATGGGTCGGAGGGTCATGACGTCGCCAACCGTTGTCGCCCCCTCCTTCGCCAGATCGGACAGGGTCACTATGCCGACGAGGTGTCCGGCCTCCACGACCGGCATACCGTGGTGCCGGGTGCGCTCGAGGAGAGCGCTCGCCTCGGCTGCGGTGACGTCGGGAGAACACACCGTGTCCGGTCCGGACATCACATCGGCAACGGTCACCGTGTCGAGCAGGTCGACATCTTCCCGGGTCGGCAGGTGGATACCCCGCCTCCGCAGTGGCGCCGTGTAGGCGCTGTTCGGCTCCAGCCGCTCGGCGAGCATCGTTGCGACGGACGTTGCGAGCATCAGCGGCAGCACGAGCCCGTAGTCGCCCGTGATTTCGAACACGATGATGATGGACGTGAGCGGAGCTCGGGCAACACCGGCGAAGGCCGCCGCCATACCGACGACGGCAAACGCCCCGGGCTGCAGCGTCGACAGCCCCCACAGTGGCTGAACGACGAGGGCGAGGGCAGCACCGAGGTTGGCACCGAGGAAGAGGCTCGGCATGAACGCGCCGCCGGACCCGCCGCCATTGAGCGTGAGCGTCACAGCGAGGATCTTGAGGCCAACGAGAGCAAGGAGCACGTACCAGAGCTCGGTACTGTCCGCCGGCAACTGCAGCAGGTGGGCCACGACGTCCTGACCCGTGCCAAGCACCCGTGGCTCGATGATGCCGGCGGCTCCGATCAACAGCCCGGCGACCAGCGGGCGGCTCACGCCTCCCAGCCGGGCGGCGGCTCGCTCAGGCGCCTCGAGAAACCGAAGGAACGTGACGGCGACCACCCCCGCGAGCACGCCGAGCGCCGCGTACAAGATGAGCTCGGTCGGAGAACCAAGCGTGTGCGCCGGCGCCGAGAGGATCCGTTCCTCGCCGATCGCCAGCCGCGTTGTGACGGCCGCCGCCACCGAGGCCACGACCACTGCGTTGAGGTGCCGGATCGCGAAATTGCCGAGGATCACCTCGAGCGCAAAGAGCATCCCGGCGATGGGAGCATTGAAGCTCGCACCAATGCCTGCACCCGCACCGGCCGCGATCAGGCTGCGCACCTGATCCTCTCCGAAGCGCGTGCGACGGGCAAGCACCGAACCGATCGTGCCCCCGATCTGCACGATGGGGCCCTCCCGTCCCGCCGAGCCCCCGAATCCCAGCGTCGCCATCGTTGCCGAGAGCTTGGCGCCGACGATGCGGCCGGGCAGGTATCCGCCTCGCAGCGAGATCCCGACCATCGTCTCGGGAACGCCGTCGCCTTCGATTCCCGGGCCCCACCGCCGTGCGATGAGCCACGCAACGACGAGGCCGAGCGGCACGGCAAAGAGCGGCATCAGCCGCCCCACCCCGTCGTCATCGACACTGCCGACGACGTCCGCGATGAAGTGGGCGCCGATGACGAGGGCGGATGCTCCGAGACCGACCAGCACGCCGATGGCGAGGGACGCGACCATGAAGGCGGCGGGTCCCCGACGATCGAAGATTGTGTGTGCAGACGCGCCCGTCGGCTGAGTCATGATGTACGTCCGGTCAACTGCAGGCCCACCCTACGACGAGGCATCCCAGCCTACGCGCACTCACCCCCACAGGGAGTTACACCGCAACCCGCCGTGCCGCTACCGACGGGCCAGGTACTGCTCCCATGTCGGGTCCGGTCTGACGCCGTTCCCAAACGCTACCCATGCCTGACGCGGCGGCACTTGCGGTGGCCGGCGCAGTGTGAGCCCGGCTTGCTCGGGGGTGCGACCGCCCTTCTTCGTGTTGCAGCGACGGCACGCAGCAACGACGTTGTCCCACTCATGGCTCCCGCCCTGCGACCGCGGCACCACGTGGTCGACGTTCTCTGCGGGCCGTTCGCAGTACTGGCACGAGAAGTCGTCTCGCAAGAAGATCGACCGCCGGTTGAGCGGCACTCTCCTGTCGAACCGCACCTTCACGTAGCGCCGCAGCTTGATGACCGACGGGGCAGAGAGTGCGAGATGCTCGGAGCGATAGATGTGGCCGTTGCTCTCGACGACGTCGGCGCGCTCGTGCATGACGAGCACGAGCGCCCGCCGGACGGGGACCACCGACAGCGGCTCGTACGTGGCGTTGAGCACCAGAGCACGCGGCATGTGCGGCAGCGTACCAGCGGCTGATTGCCAGATCGGCACGCTGCGAGCGGCGTTGCCGGACGACGGTCGGTCGTGCCAGACTTCAGGCCACGCGACACGACGGGACACCTTGCGCATCGCCGGCTACATACGAGAACGCCCTCCTGCGGAAGGTGGAGAGCCGGCCTTCGCCCAGGCCGAGCGCATCCGCCGCCATGCGGCTGACCACTCGCACGACCTCATCACCGTGTGCCAGGACGCAGCGCACCCAGGGCGCACGGACACCTCGGCCGGGTTTCGCGCCCTGCTGGCTGTGGTGGCGTCCGGGGCGGTCGAGACGGTTGTCGTCGCCTCGTTGGATGCGCTCGGGGACGATGCAGAGACGCAAGAAGTGACGGCGTGGGAGCTGCGCCGCCTCGGCGCTGACGTCGTATCGACGAGGAACGCCGACCAACGCCTGCTCGAGGACGATACGCCGGACGGCGTTCGCCGCACCGCACGGCGAGTGCTCGATCGGGTGAACGAGGTCTCGTCGCGCCTCATCGGGTGATGCGGCTGGGGGCGCACCCCGGGCTGAGAGCACGCCGCGTCTGTGCTCGCCCCCTCTGATGCCCATGGGCTCTCGGCCACGCTTCATCGCGGTGCAGCCACGGCCCCGGCCGGGGCGGCGGCCTGTCGACCCTTCAGGTCAGCGACCTGCGTTGCCGGCGGCGCCACTCGAGGTAGGCCACGACATCCTCAGGTGCGATGGCTGCCCCCGATGAGCCGTACGCAGTCGCAATGCGCCACGAGAGGTAGTCACGGTCGGGAAGCGGAAGGAATGGCGGCGTCCGCCACCAGTCCTTCCTGGCGAGAGCCGGAACAGCGCGCAACGCCTCGCCCCACAGTCGGGGACGTTTCGCCACGGTGACTGCGAGCGACGTGAGGGGAACCTGCGACATCCGGATGCCGTTCTACCACACGAGGGCAACGCAGTGAGTGCCGCGGCGCCCCGCGTGTTAGGTATCCACCCTTTGATATCCTCAGCACTCTGCCGCCGGAAGGAGCCCGCCCGTGACCGTGACCGCTGAAGAACTCCGCGTCTTCAGGAGCTACTTCGCGGCGATCACCGACAACATCGAACATGTCATCCAGGGCAAGCGCGATGTCATCGAGCTCATGGCGGTGTGTCTGATCTCCGGGGGGCACGCCCTCATCGAGGATGTTCCCGGTGTGGGGAAGACGCTGCTCGCCAAGTCGCTTGCTCGTTCGATCGACTGCACGTTCTCTCGCATCCAGTTCACCCCGGACCTCTTGCCATCCGACGTGACCGGTGTCTCGGTGTGGGACCGCGACAAAGGTGAGTTCGTGTTCCGGGCCGGGCCCGTGTTCGCCAACGTCGTGCTCGGCGACGAGATCAACAGGGCCAGCCCCAAGACGCAGTCGGCGCTGCTCGAGGCGATGGAAGAGCGTCAGGTGACCGTAGACGGCGTGACGCGGGCGCTTGCCGCTCCATTCCTGGTCGTGGCAACACAAAACCCGATCGAGCACGAAGGCACGTACCCGCTCCCTGAAGCCCAGCTCGACCGCTTCATGATGCGGCTCGCCATGGGCTACCCAAACCGTGAGAAGGAGCTGCAGATGCTCGACACGCACGGCGACCACTCGACGTACGACGAGCTGCAACCGGTCGTGCACGCCGATCAGGTGCAGGAGATGGTGCTGATCGCGCGGCGGGTCCACGTGGCAGACGTCATCAAGTCGTACCTCGTGGACCTCGCAGATGCTTCGCGCAACGACCCCGACCTCCTCCTCGGCATCTCACCACGGGCGACGCTCTACATGATGCGGGCCGCACGCACCCACGCCGCCGTTGCCGGTCGAGACTACGTCGCACCGGACGACATCAAGGCAATGCTGACGCCCGTGCTCAACCACCGTCTCATCTTGCGACCCGAGGCGCAGATGCGGGGCATCGACATGAGCTCCGTCATCGAAGGGCTGGGGCAAAGTGTTCCCGTCCCCGGGCTGAGGCCGTCCGCCTGATGCCCACCTTGCGCGGCTGGGCGGCTCTCGGCGCCGCAGCTGCGCTCGCCGTGCTGTGGGTGGCCTTCGGCGAGCTGCTCCTGCTCGCAGCGTCGGCGTTCCTCCTCATCGCAGTCGTGTTCGGGACGGTCTACGTCCGCCGGATCGCACCCCAAGTCGGCATAAGCCGGGAGTTGCTCCCCGAGCAGGTGCACGACGGCGACCGTGCCCTGGTGACCGTGACGCTCATCGCCCACCGGCAGCTCTCGCAAACGCACATCACCGATACCGTCGAGGGTCTCGGGGCCGCCGAGTTCATCGCCGACCGGGTGGCGCCGCGCGACCCGCTCGTCGGCCGCTACGAGGTCGTGTGCCGACCCCGCGGCGTCTACCGCGTCGGACCAACAGAGGTGCACATCCGCGATCCCTTCGGCATGGCCGAGTCGGGAGGTCGCGCGGGGCGCATCGACCGCCTCGTCGTCTATCCGGCGGTAGAGCGGCTGGACGGACTCCCTGTCGTACGGGGCCAAGACCCGAACGTCGCGACGTCGCGTGCCCGCTTCTCGCAGACCGGCGGCGAGGACTTCTTCACCATGCGCGAATACCAGCAGGGCGACGATCTCCGCCGTGTCCACTGGCCGACTTCGGCCAAGCGCGACGAGTTGATGATCCGCCAGCTGGAGATGCCCTGGCAGTCCCGTGCCCTGGTCGTCCTCGACCCGAACGCCGCGAGCTACCCGACGCCGGACACGTTCGAACACGCGGTGCGCGGGGCCGCATCGACGCTCCACCACCTGTTTGCGACCGGGTTCAGCCCGACGCTGTGGACGGGGCGCACGGAAGCGACCACGGTCACGTCGATTGAGACCTACCGGCTGGCCATGGAAGAGCTGGCGATCGTCATGCCCAGCGCGGGCGCCGACCTCCGCAACGCGTTGTCACGGCTTCGCCAGCGCGGCCTCGCCGGCGGTGCGTTGTTCATGGTCACCGGCGAGGTCGGAGACAGCCATCTCGCCGTCTACAGGACCCTGGGCCGCGACTACACGAGGACGCTGGTGATGGCTGTTGCGGATGAACAGAACGAAGCGATACTTCGGTTCAGGCAGGCGGCCGTGGTCACGATCCTCGCCCCAGGTGGGACGAGATGGTCGGCGGCATGGCAGGAAGCAATGGAGCGCACGTGGTCTACCGCTACACCGGCATAGCCGCAGGGGCAATCCTCGCCCTGGCGTTCTCGCAACTCACCAGCCTGCTGCGGCCGACGGTGTCCGGGCCGCCGTGGCAGTTCGTGATACTCGCCGGTCTCGCCCTCGGTGCGGTGATCACATGGACCGGTCTCACGTACCGTCTCCCCGCATGGCTGGTCGGCCTCGTCAATCTCATCGCGCTCACGCTCGTCGCATTCCGCATCGCAACCCCGGACACCTTGGCGTTCGTCGTGCCGAGCTCGGCGAGCTTCACGGAGATGGGCGAGCAGCTCAGCCAGGCCATGGCGATCATCCGCAACGGGATCGAGCCCGTCATCCCGGTCAGCGGCCTCGTCGTCATCGTCGCCGCCGTGTTCTGGGTGGTTGGTGCCGTGACGGCCTATGCGCTGGTGCGCAGACGGCCCGCGCTCGCCGTCGTCCCCGGGCTGGTGCTGTCGCTGCAGTTTGCGACGATGGACCGTTCCCCCACGTCGATGTGGCTGGTGATGGCATTCGTGGTGCTGCTCGCCGGTGCTGCGCTCGCCGTGACGTGGGATCAGAGGGCCGCAACGGCCGGACGAATGGCGCACGCTTCGGGATGGCGTCCCAGCCGGAGCCTGGTGGGACCTGCGACCGTCTTCGCCCTCGCCGTCACCCTCGTGGGCAGCATGTTCGCCGTCGGCGCTCTCGGCTCGTCGGTCCCCTACGACGGCGTCGTGCAGTGGCGAGCGGCAACCGGGCTATCCGGAGGCTTCTACGGCAGCGTCTCATACAACCCGTTCGTCGGCATCCAGCAGTCATTGGTCACCCAGAGCAATGCCCCACTCTTCAGCGCCAGGATCAGGGGCGACATCACCCCCGATCGCGTCTACTTCCGGCTGCTGACGCTTGGAAACGTACGAGAGCGGGCAGTTCTTCGCCGACCGGCCCGAGGTCGAGCCGCTCGACACCGAGGAGTGGGAGGAAGGCGGACACACCTTCGCCGGCCCTACGGCGCAGGTGATCACCGACATCATCATCGACAGGCTCCAGATGGCCTGGCTCCCCGCGGCCTACACACCGACGGCTGTGCGCGGCGCAGAGACGCTCACCGGATCGCTTCGGGTGCGCAAAGACGACGGTTCGCTGATTCTGGACGGGGGCCTCAGCTATCCCGAGCTCTTCTACTCGGTCACCTCCGAGATCCCCCAACCAGACCTCGACGTGCTGGCGGCCGGACAGAACGGAGAGCTGTCACCCCTCTTCGAGGCGCCGGCAGAAGACGGCCTCCCCGTGCCGGACCCAGCCGCAGCTCCGGCTCGTGAGGAACCACCCTCCGTCGAGCGATACCTCCAGCTCCCCGACGACCTCGACCCCGGCATTCGGGCACTGGCTCGATCGAAGACCTCGAACCTCGACACGCCCTTCGAAGTGGGGCTCGCCCTCGAGGCGTGGTTGCGGTCGAGCGACTTCCAATACACGACCGACATCACTCCGGGCCACGGGGCAACCGACCTCGCCGAGTGGCTGCTCGATGAGTACGCCGACACGCCATTCCATCGGGCCGGCTATTGCGAGAACTTTGCGACATCGATGGCGGTCATGGCGCGCACGCTCGGTATCCCCTCGCGGGTCATCCTCGGCTTCACTCCGGGTGAGCGCACGGCCAATGAGGACGTTGTGGTCGTCCGAGACCGCAACGCCCATGCCTGGGTCGAGCTCTGGATGCCGTCGCAAGGTTGGGTGCGCTTCGACCCCACGCCGCGTCCCGACCGCATCAACCCGACGACCGCTGCCGACGTCGCCGACGAACTCGGCTACGACCTGGTCGCCTACTTCGACCAGATCCCGGAGGTGGTGCTCACCCCCGGCCAGACCCCACCCCGGTTCTTCGACCCCGGCGCCATCCCGGAGGAAGACCTGGCCATCGATCCGGCTGCGTTCGACGCTCCCCTGGGAGGCGGCGGGCGTTTCCCCCTCCCGAGCTGGCTCCAGCCACTTGCGATCGCCATCGGGTTGGTGGTGCTGCTCGGCGGTGGCCTCCCACTGATCAAGCTGCTCCGCAGCCGGCGCCGGCTCGCTCGTCTTCGGGACGGGGACATCTCGGCTGCGTGGGAGGAGATCGTGGCCCGGCTCACCGACTTCGGTGAGGATCCGGTCACATCGCTCACGCCAGACGAGCTGGCGGCACGGGTCGACCCTGCGATGCAGCCGCTCGCCGCCGTCTACGGCCGGGCCGTGTACGGGCCGCCCGGGTCCGTGGAGGACACCCACGTCGCCACAGCGACAATCTCACTCGCGCAGACGACCAACCGGCTCATGGGTCGCTACTCGCGGGTCGAGCGCATCATCGCCTGGTACCGCCCCGCAACCCTCGTCCCCATGTGGCTCCGGAAGCTGCGGACCCGCCGCTGACCGTACGGCCATGCCCCGCCTCGGCGAACGAACGCACGGCGGCACGAAGCGGCGGCACAGGGGCAATCGAACGCGGCAGATCGTCGTCCGCAGCCAGGAGCGCGACGCGCGAGCCACCAGCTACGGGGAGTGACCGGCTACCCGTGCTCGACTTCGCTCAGGACGTCGTCTTCGACACGGCGGAGGAGCTCGAGGAATCGCTCGCGGTCGAGCTCGAACCTCGTCACGTCGTCCTCGACGGAGCGAGCGATCTCGTTGATGGCGACGAAGAAGGCCAGCTGGCCTTGCCGCAAGGCGTCCAGCAACTCGTCGTCGTCACTGGCGATCCGGAAGATGCTCTGCCCATCCGTAACGAGCTTCACCTCGGCGAGGTGTTGTTCCATGTCGGCGGTTCGGCGCAGGTAGTCCCACGCCCGCCTCACCCGCTGCACGGACATCCCGTTGTCGAGCAGGCTCTTGACGACTCGTAACGCCACGAGGTCGCGAAACGAATACAGCCGGCGGCGGCCCGGGCGACCACCGGTTTGTTGAAGCGACGGCTGGACCAGGCTCACCTTGTCCCAGTAGCGCAGCTGGTGAGCCGTACAGTCCGTGAGCTTTGAGGCCTGCTGGGCCGTGAAACCTTCCAACGATCCTCCCTACGCGTTCTCGTGAGCTGCGCCGCTCGGCATGCGGCAACCCACGATCAGCTCCATGTAAACCTCGCTGCGGAAGGGCGAGGGTGGAGCACTCTAGCGGTCGCGCTGCCACCTCTGCCGAGCCTGCTCCAGCCACCCGGAAAGCGGCCCGGAACCGCTGCCGTCGCCGCGGCGGCGTCGCACGTTCATGGCGATCCAACCGGCGGACACGACCATCAAGAGAAAGCCCCCAAGCGCCACTGCCGTCCACTGGGTGAACGATGCGAGCATCACGACGAGACCTACGACGAATCCGAGAACGGCGAGCCGGTTCCACCTGCGAGTCAGCGACTCCAGCGTCGTGTTGGCGACGGTCTGCGCCAGCTTGGGGTCCTCTTGGTAGAACTGTCGCTCGATCTCTTCGAGGATGCGCTGTTCTCGCTCGTTGAGCGGCATGCCTTCTGTTCCTTCACCCAGGGGCCTCGGCGCCGTCAGTATACCGTCGCCCGTAGCTACAGACCTTGCGGAGTTTCGTTGCTCGGACGGTTTTCCGACGACTGCTCCGGCCTCGCGGCAAGCCGGGCCGGGACCACGGCGGTGTCGCCGAAGCGGTCCCTGATCTCGTCGACAACGGCGGCAGCTGCATGTCGTTGCCCCCCATCGAGTGCGAGCTGGGCAGGGATGTCTCGGGAGACGAGACCCGAGACCGCTACACCGAGGAGCCGGATCTCGCGCCCCGCTCGTGCGATTCGCCGCCACAGGTCCCGGGCAACGGGTCGCAGGTCATCGGTGCCGCCGACGGGCGCCGCAAGGGTCGACGACCTCGTGACCGTCGAGAAGTCGCCGTACCGGACTTTGAGGGTCACCGTATGGCCCCGATGTCCTGACCTGCGCAACCGGGACGACAGCCGATCACAGAGCGCCACGAGCTCGGCGTCGAGCAGCGCATCAGATGTGAGATCGCGTGCAAACGTCTCCTCGACGGAGACGGACTTGGTCGCCCGGGCAATTGTGACGGGACGCTCGTCGATCCCGTGGGCGAGGGCACTCAAGTGGCCACCCACTGCGGTGCCGAGCCGCGCCACGAGGGTTGTTGGACCCAGTGCGGCGAGATCGCCGATCGTGATCACCCCCAATCCCTCCAGGGAGGCATGCGTCGCTTCCCCAACGCCCCACAGTCGTCGCACCGGGAGCGGATGGAGGAAGTCGAGCTCAGCGCCGGCAGGCACTTTCAACCAACCGTCGGGCTTGGCGTCCTCAGAGGCCATCTTGGCGATGAACTTGGTGCTGGCGATACCCACGGAGGCCGGCAACGCCAGATCGCTGCGGATCCGCTGCCTGACCGACATCGCGACCGCTTCCGGCGTCGGGAAGTGGCGGCGCAGCCCGCCCACGTCGAGGAACGCCTCGTCGACCGAGAGCGGCTCGATGTAGGGCGTGAACGACTCGAAAACGTCGAAGACCATACCCGAGACCTCGCCGTACCGCCGGTGGTCGGGTGCGACGAACGCACCACGCGGGCATCGCCGCCGTGCCTCCACCATGGGCATCGCCGACCGCACGCCGAACCGGCGGGCCTCGTAGCTCGCCGACGCAACCACACCACGGTTGCCGAGGCCGCCGACGATCACGGGCCGGCCGCGCAGCTTCGGTTCGCGCAGTCGCTCGACCTCCACGAAGAACGCATCCATGTCGACATGCAGGATGGGCTCTGCGAATCGCTCCACGCCGCCACGGTACTGCGCGCACTCCTCCGTGCCATACACTGCGCCCGTGTCCACCGATCGACCGGCCGCCGCATTGCACCTCGTTCGCCACGGCGAGGTCGACAACCCGCAACACCTCGTCTACGCCTCGCTGTCCGGCTTTGGTCTCAGCGAGGTTGGCTGGAGCGAAGCGGAAGCGACGGCGGACCACCTCGCCGGATTCGACGTCGTCACAGTGGTGGCATCACCGCTTCAGCGAGCCGTCGAGACGGCCGCGGTCATCGCTGCCGCCCATCAGGTGCCGGTCACCACCGACGACCGGCTCCGAGAGTGGGAACTCGGCGACCGCTGGGCCGGGAACCGCTGGGAAGACCTACCGGACCAGTTTCCGGGCGAGCTCGAGGCATACCTCGCCGACCCGTCCGATCTCGCCTTCTCACCCGAGCAGCTCAGCGACGTGGCCGAGCGGGCTGCAGCCGCGGTGGCAGACGTGTGGTCGGCTCGGCCGGGCCCAGGTGATCTCGTTCTCGTCAGCCACCAGGATCCCGTCGAGGCGCTGCGCCGCACCTTGTGTGGGCGGCCGTTCGATGACTTTCACGCCGACAAGCCGGGTCATGCCGCCGTAGTGACGCTCGTCGTCGACGGCGACGCCTGGCGAGAGGTGGCGACGTGGGCGCCGCCGTCACGTGGAGCGGTGTGAGCTCGCCGGCCGGCCGGTAGACGCCGTCTCGAGCGCCGTGAAGGTGGCGAGGCGGGGCACTACACTGCCCTCAGCCCGACCGAGGAGGACTGTGCGGGGGCCAATCGCGATCTTGCTGCTGGCGGTGTGTCTCGTAGCCGCAGGCTGTGGGAGCGGCCCCTCCGAGGCTGCACTGGCTTCGAACAGGACGCCGCAGACGACGACCACGACCGAGGCTCCTCCTGAGGGTGTCGTCATCGTGCGGATCACCAACGGCTCGTTCCGCCCCTCCAATCTCAAGGTCGATTGCGCTGTCGACTCCATCGTCGAGTGGCGCCAAGAAGACAGCTCTGACCGCGAGTACGTGCTCGAGGCCCGGAGCGGCGAGTTCATCAGTCCGGTCCTCACGACGGGCGATACGTTCCAGTTCCCGGTCTGTGACTTCGAGCCGGGCATCTTCCGCTACTTCGCCGTCATCGGCAGGACGCGCATCCCAGGGTCCATCGACAGCCGACCCGATCAGTAGCTCCCCGGGCAACGCCCAACATGGTCGATAATGGGCGCATGGCGCCCATCCCGACACTCGTCGCCGTCCTGACGGCCTTCGCAGGCGTCGCCGCAGCAGCTCACTTGGCGGTGAGCCCCGACCCCTTCTCCCCGTCTTCGGGCGCCGTGATCGCCACGGGAATCGTCGTGTACACGATCATCGCAGTCACAGGCGTTGCCCTCGTCAGGGGCAGATGGGCGCGCCGCCTGGCGATCGTCGTCGTCTGCACCGATCTTGTCGTGGTCGCCACCGGCACCCTCGATGCGCTCGGATGGATATCGCTCGTAGCCGGAATGGGAGCGCTCGGCGGCCTCGTCAGCCGGTGGCTCGACGGCTGGTTTCGGCTACGACCGTCGGCGACCGGACCCGACCCGCGCGCCGTCGTCTTGCTCCTCGGGCTCGGCGCCTTGGTCCCCGGCGTTGGCTTCGCCGCGCCGAACGGGCTCGCCACCGCTCATGGCGTCCTCGGTGCGGCCGGGGTGCTCCTCGCGTGGTCGTACAGCAAAGCCCAGCTGTGGAGCCTGTGGGCGACGAGATTGGCTCTGCCCTTCATTGCGCTTCCGGCGGTGGGCTCATCGCCGTGGCCGGGGGCTGTTGCGCTCGCATCGTTCGCGGCCGTACTCGTCGGCCTCGCGTGGACTCGGGAAGCGTTGCTTGCGGTACAGCCACTCATGACCAGTCTTCCGGGCCCACGTCAGGGAAGGGCGCGCCCTGAGCCAGGAGAGCCGGCATGAGGGGCCGGCACAGCCTCGCGCTGCTCGCCGCGACAGCTGCCGTTGGTGCGGGAAGCGGGTGGCTCCTCGGTGGCTGGTTCGGCATCGCGATTGGTGGCGCGGCTGGTGCGGCGTTCGGGCTGGTCGCGTCTCTCCTCGACCTTCGGCCGGCGGTGGCGTTGACGGTTGCCGCAGGGACAGGCGGGGGAGCTCTCGTGGGGCAGGGCATTGTGCAGGCACTGTGCCTGCCGGGGTCGTGCCCGGGGTCCGAAGCCGCCGCTGCGGTCTTCACCGGCGCCGGGGCGTTCGTAGGCGTTGGGCTCGTCGTGGCGCTCGTCACCAGGTCGTTCGACGAATATCGCGAGGCGTTGGCCGACAACCGGCCGCCCCCGACGCCAGGATGCGAGACGGGCGACGACCCCGCATGACCGCGCAGCCCAAGGCCGGTCTCCGCACAGCGGCGACGCTCGGGCTTGCCGTTGCAGGCCCGGTATCGCTGCTCAGCGGGTTGGTGACGTTCGCCACGATCCCGCGGGGAGTACCACCCGCCATAGCGGTCATCTTCGTCCTCGCCCTTGCAACGACCGCCCTGTCGGCGGCGCTGTACATGACCGACGACATTCGTCGCCGCTGAGGTTGGGCCGATCAGACGCGCCCGAAGATGAGGGCGACGTTGTGCCCCCCGAAACCAAAGGAATTGGTCATGACCCGGTCCACCGTCACGTTGCGCGCCTCGTTGGGGACGTAGTCGAGGTCACACTCAGGATCGGGTGTCGTGTAGTTGATCGTCGGCGGCACGACTCCGTCCCGAATTGCCAGGATGCAGAAGATCGACTCGAGCGCCCCCGCTCCGCCCAGCAGGTGGCCTGTCATCGACTTGGTGGACGACACGGGCACCCGATACGCGCCGTCGCCGAACACGGTCTTGATCGCCGCGGTCTCGGTTGCGTCGTTCGCCTCCGTCGACGTGCCGTGTGCGTTGATGTAGTCGATGTGGGACGGGGTCAGTTGGGCGTCGGCCAGGGAGTGCGCCATCGCTCGGGCCGCTCCCCCTCCCCCAGGTCGAGGCAGTGTGATGTGGTAGCCGTCGGCAGACATGCCGTAGCCGAGGACCTCCGCATAGACTTTCGCTCCCCGAGCCGATGCGTGGTCGTAATCCTCGAGGATCAGCGTTGCCGCGCCCTCGCCCATCACGAAACCGTCGCGATCGGCATCGAACGGCCGGCTGGCCGCAGCCGGGTCGTCGTTGCGGCGGGAGATGGCCCTCGCCGAGGCGAACCCAGCAAGCGCGAACTCGCAGATCCCCGCCTCGGTACCCCCGGCCACCATCACGTCCGCATCGCCACGGCGAATGATCTCGGCGGCGTCACCGATCGCGTTGGCGGATGCCGCACACGCGGTCACCGTGCAGGTGTTGGGTCCGTAGAGGTGGAAGTCGATGGAGACGAGGCCGGCGGCCATATTCGAGATGATCTTCGTGATGGCGAGCGGCGACACCCGATCGGGACCACGGGTGCGCAGAACGTCGATCTCCTCTTGTGTCGTGATCAGCCCGCCGATGCCACAGCCGACGACGACTCCGGCGCGCTCGGCCTCCGGCGCATCGACCTCGTAGGAGATGCCGGCGTCACCCAGCGCCTGATGGGTGGCGGCCCAGAAGAACTGCGCACTCCGGTCCATGCGGCGCCACGCCTTTCGCGGCATGTACGCATCTGGATCGAAATCCGTGACCTCCGCGGCTATCTGCGTGCTGAATGGGCTCGGGTCGAACGCGGTGATACGGCCAACACCCGACACCCCTTCGATGGCGTGCTTCCAGGTGTCGTCTACACCGAGCCCGATGGGGTTGACGGTGCCGAGACCCGTGACGACGACGCGGCGTCGAGACATAGCAGCTCCTCGATACGCGTCAGGCGTTGACCTTGGCGGCGACGACAGAGACCGCCTCTCCGACCGTGGTGATCTTCTCGGCCTCGTCGTCCGGGATCTTCACGTCGAAGTTGTCCTCGAGCGCCATGAGCAGCTCGACGACCCCTAGCGAGTCGACCTCGAGGTCCTCCTCGAACCTGGCTTCCATCTTGATGTTGTCGCGCTCCAGGCCGAGTTCGTCGACGAGGAGATCGACGAGCTTTGCCTCGATCTCAGAACGATCCATTGGGCGACGCCTCCTTGGCGTTGGGGAGAATCACAGGGACATGCCACCATCGACGACGATGGTCTGCCCCGTTATGTACGACGCATCGTCCGAGGCAAGATAGCCGACGGCCGACGCGATCTCCTCGGGTCGGCCGAGCCGCCCGAGCGCGATACGGTCCTTGATCGCCACCGCGGCGTCTTCTCCGAGCTCGGCGGTGAGGTCGGTGACGATGAACCCCGGTGCGACCACGTTGACGGTGACGTTACGCGAGCCGATCTCTTTGGCGAGCGATTTCACGAAGCCGATCACGCCCGCTTTGGTCGCCGCATAGTTGGTCTGGCCGGCATTGCCGTAGATACCCGACACCGACCCGACGCTGATGATGCGCCCCCACCGAGCCCGAATCATGGCCCGCAGCGCCGCCTTCGAGCACAGGAAGTTCGAGGTGAGGTTCGTTGCGACCACCTCGTCCCAGTCCTCGGGCTTCATCCGCAGCAGCAGATCGTCTCGGGTGATGCCGGCGTTGTTGACCAGGATCTCAACCGGCCCGGCCTCCGCCTCGACGGCGGCGAAGATCGCCTCGACATCGGCGGCGACACCGACGTTGCCCGGTACGGCGAACGCCCTGCCTCCCCCGGCGGTGATCTTGCCGACCACTTCGTCGGCGGCCTCGGCATGGTGGGCGTAGTTGACGGCGACGTGATGGCCATCGGCGGCGAGCCGCGCTGCGATTGCGCGCCCGATGCCGCGCGAGGCACCCGTGACCAGGGCGACCCGGCTCACGCCACTCCCCGCCGCTTGTCGCGCTCGACCTGACGTTCGATGAGGAGCTCGAGGCCGGTCTTGTCGGTTGCGGGCAGGCGGGCATCGCTCGTGCCCGACGGCGTCACTCGTTCGCCAAATCGGAGGCAGGCGGCCCCCCAGGTGAGACCGCCGCCGAACGCGACGAACACGATCACGGCACCGGGACGGACGAGGTTCGACTCGAGGGCTTCGGCGAGCGCGATGGGAATGCTCGCAGCCGACGTGTTGCCGTAGCCGGTGATGTTGACGAACACCTTCTCGGGCGGCATCTTCATTCGCCGTGCTGTCGCATCGATGATGCGGGTGTTGGCCTGATGAGGGATGAGGAGATCGACCTCGTCGAGCGTGAGCCCTGCATCGGCGACGGCTCGGGCGGCGGCCTCCCCCATCTGCTTCACCGCGTTGCGGAACACTTCGGCGCCGTCCATGAAGAGCGTGTACTCGGACGCGATCTCGCCGAGCTCCTCAGTGCCGAAGCCCGTGACGGTCAGGATGTTGGCCAAGCGGCCGTCGGTGCCAAGGTTGAGGGCGAGCACACCCTCCCCGTCGCCAGCGGCCTCGAGGACCACGGCCCCCGCACCATCGCCGAACAGCACTGCCGTCGAGCGATCTGCGACGTCGAGCAGTGTCGAAAGCTTCTCGGCGCCGATGAGCAGCACTCTGTTGGCCGCCCCAGTGGCGATCATCCCGTTGGCGAGGCTCAGGCCGTAGACGAATCCGCTGCACGCCGCATTCACGTCGAGGCACGCTGCGTTGACTGCGCCGACTTTCGCCTGCACGAAGCTCGCCGCTGAGGGAATCAGCCGGTCGGGGGTGCACGTGGCAAGGATCAGCAGGTCGATGTCGGCAGGCTCGATCCCGGCTGCTGCAAGGGCGTGAAGGCCGGCGACGGCAGCCATGTCCGACGTCTCGGTATGGGTGATCCGCCGTTCTTTGATGCCCGTTCGCGTCGTGATCCACTCGTCGCTCGTGTCCATCACGGCTTCGAGGTCCTCGTTTGTGAGTACTGCGGGCGGCGTGCACTTGCCCCAACCCGTGATGGTGGCGCGGCGCATTGGTCTCCCTTCCTCGCCGATCATTGTACGACGGCGGCCGTCGCGGCCACGGCGTCGAGTGAGGCGACAACATGAACCGTCGCCTCTGGCACTGTTCGCTTGGCAAGTCCGGCCGTCACATCGCCCGGACCGATGTGGACAAAGGTGTCGACACCGGCGGCCGCCATCGCCTCGAGGCTCTCGGCGAAGCGCACCGGGCTGGTGAGTTGACGGTGCAGGGCATCGACAGGGTCAGACACGGGCGCCGCATCGGCATTCGCCCACACGGCGAACTCGGCGGCTGCGAACTCGACCATCTCGAGGGACGAGGCGAGATCCGCCGCTGCCGGCTCCATGAGCGGTGAATGAAACGCTCCTGCGACCTTCAACGGGATGACTCGTCGGATGCCGAAGTCGCGGGTGTGCCGGCCCGCCCACTCGATCGCAGCGGCGGTCCCCGCAACGACGACTTGCCCAGGGGCGTTGATGTTCGCCACCCACAGCGCGCCCCCGCCTGCCCGGCATGCTGCCGACATCGCTTCCGCCGATTCGGCATCTGCCCCGAGCAGGGCGGCCATGCCGCCTTCGTCTTGCGCTGCAGCGTGAGCCATCGCGCGACCCCGCGCGGCAACCAACCGGAGCCCCTCGGCGAACCCGATGGCGCCCGCAGCGGCGAGGGCGGTGTACTCGCCCAGCGAGTGCCCTGCGGCGGCGATGGGTCCGGTGGTCGCTTGGCGGCGAAATTCGTCCCACAGTGCGTACGCGACCGCGTAGAGGGCGGGCTGGGCGCGATCGGTGCGCATGAGCTCGTCCTCAGGGCCCATCGCGCAGATTTCGCGCAGCGACCACCCGAGCACTTCGTCGGCGATGTCCACGAGGAGATCGGGATGGGCGGCGAAGACGTCGGCACCCATCCCCACGAACTGGCTTCCCTGTCCGGGGAACAACACGGCGTACGGCATGTGGGGGATCAGACCTTCGCAGTCGGAGTCGGGTTACGGGCGGCTCAGAGCTTGTCGAGTGTGCGTCGGATACCGCGCACGGCTTGCTGAGTACGGTGTTCGTTCTCGACGAGAGCAAACCGCACGTGTCCATCGCCACTCGACCCGAAGCCGACCCCAGGGCTGACGGCGACCCGCGCCTCCCTGATCAGGTGCTTGGCGAACTCGAGGGATCCCATGTCGACATAGGGACCGGGGATCTCGGCCCACACGAACATGGTGCCCTGGGGCTTGGGCACCTTCCATCCGGCCCGGTTGAGCCCGTCGACGAGGACGTCACGACGTGCCTTGTACACGGCGTTCACCGACGAGATGTGGTCGTCGCCCTCGTTGAGTGCGATGATCGCTGCGATCTGGATGGGTTGGAACGTCCCGTAGTCGAGATACGACTTGAGCTGCGCGAGCGCCGAGACCATCTCGGCGTTGCCGACCACGAAGCCAACCCGCCAACCGGCCATCGAGTGGCTCTTCGAGAGGCTGTAGATCTCGACCCCGACGTCCTTGGCCCCCGGCACCTCGAGCAAAGAGGGCGGCCGGTAGCCGTCGAACGTGATGTCGGCGTACGCGAAGTCGTGCACGAGCATCACCTCGTACTGATGGGCGAAGGCCACGAGCTTCTCGAAGAATGCGAGGTCGATGCACTTGGTGGTGGGGTTGTGGGGGAACGACGTCACGATGACTCGCGGCCTCGGCCACGAATCGTGGAACGCTTCCTCGAGGTGGTCGAAGAAGTCGCTGCTCAACCCGATCGGGACCCGTCGCGCTTCGGCGCCTGCCAGAGCGGCCGCATAGATGTGGATCGGATACGACGGCTCCGGAACCAGCGCAACGTCGCCCGGCTGTACGAGCGTCCACATCAGGTGGGACAGCCCCTCCTTTGCCCCGATCGTGTTGATGACCTCACGTTCCGGGTCCAGCTCGACGCCAAAGCGTCGCATGTAGCGATCGGCGACTGCCTTGCGCAGATTCGGCAAGCCACGCGACGCCGAATACCGGTGATTGCGCGGAGAACGGGCCGCCTCGACGAGCTTGTCGACGACGAATGGCGCCGTGGGGATGTCGGGGTTGCCGAATCCCAGATCGACGATGTCCTCCCCCGCTCGGCGTGCCTCCAGCTTGAGCTGGTTCACCTGGGCGAAGACATACGGAGGGAGATTGTTGATCCGCCGGAATTCCATACCGCAACGGTAGTGCGGGTCTCGCCGGAGGGACGTCCACCTCAGACCTCAGACCTCAGCGATCTGACATGTCGAAGCGAGGCGCGGCCGAACGCACTCAGCTCCAGCGGGCGGGGTGGCGGACCTCCACACCGGCGAGCACGGCAACTGCCCGCACGGTCAGCACCGGGGCATCAGCCGTTGTCTTTCCCCGCAACGTGGTGTCGTCCCAGCCGCCGAGCACCGGTACCCCGCCGAGGCGCACGTCCCACCCGGGGGGCACGAGAATCTCACAGCCTCCGAGCACGGCCGTCACGGAGAGTTTTGCGCCCGGGGCGAGGCGGACCTGAGTCAGGTCGAGCGTGAGGCTGCCGAGGATGACGGTGAGCTCGCCCCCTTCGAAGCTCTGCGACCGCGAGGTCAGCACCCGGCTGCCGATCGCTGCGAAGCCATTGGCGGTGTTGCCGGTCGTCTCTGGGGTGCGCTCCAGCCGGGGCAGCATCACGCCGATGCCGGCCAGGATGACCGCAGAGGGCCACAGCACCGACCACACCGAGCCCTCGACGAGACCGGTGGTGAAGCCAAGGAGCAGGACACCGAAGATGATCAGCACCGCAGACCCCAACTTGGCGCTGTGGTCGATGCCGTATTGGGCAACGCCCAGTCCGACGAGCACGAGCGGCCACCATGCTGAGACGATGCCGCCTGCGTCGACGTCTGTGCTCGCCCCGATCAGGTAGAGCACGCCGACAGCCACGAGGCTGAGCCCAACCACGATCCGCCCGCTACGCATGCGAGCCGCCAACAAGGCGCCGTAGCGGCCCAGGCACCATTTCTGCCCCCCACGCCACCAGCGCCTCCACCAGATCGAGCGCGTCTTGGCTTCCGAGCCAATAGTCGCCTCGCAGCTCCTCCGGCACCCCGCTCAGGAGATGATGGACGGAAAAGGCGACGATGACTGCGTCGTCGACCTGCCCGACGATCGGGATGAAGTCGGGAACGAGATCGATCGGCGACGCCAGATACGCCGTAGCGGCAATCACGACGAGCTTGCGGCGCAGCTGAACCCGCGGATCGGCGAGGAGTCGAGCCAACAGCACGAACAGTTGCGGGACCACCAGCACGGCTTCACCGACGAGCTGCCCCAGCGATCGGGGAGGAACCGGCACCCGCAAGTCGATGGAGTGCGGCACAGCGGGCCGCTCGCCCGGCGGCACTTCTGGGGTGTCTCCTGCGCTCAACGGTTCACGCCTTCGTGTCCACGGACGTGCGGCCGGATGCGAGATCGGAGGCGAGCATCGCGGCACCGGCGGCACCCGCTGCGGGGCCGAGCTCGGCCACGACGATTGGCGGCAGCCGCCGATGAGCGCCGCCATGGAGCGCATCGGCTGCGACCCGCCTCGCAGGTCCCAGCAGCGCCTCCCCAACGGAGCCGAGCCCACCCCCGACAACGATGATCTCTGGGTCGAGGATGGCGATGAGGCTGCACAGCCCTCGCCCGAGATCGGCGCCCACTTGCGCAACGAGCCCGCGTGCCGTCTCGTCACCCTCGTCGGCGGCCTCGGTGACGTCCTCGCCGGTGAACGGCTCGAGCAGTCGATGGGCGAGCCGCCCGTCCGGATTCTGGAAGATGAACTCGCGGGCGAGACGCACCAGGGCGGGACCGGACGCAACGGTCTCCCAGCATCCTCGTTTCCCACAGGCACAGCGCTCGCCGTTCCGCTCGAACATCATGTGCCCCCACTCGCCCGCAAACGACCGACCGCGTCGCACCTCGCCGCCCATGATGACGGAACCGCCGATGCCGGTACCGAGCGTGATCAGCAGCATGTCCTGATAGCCGCGACCCGAGCCGATCTGATGCTCTGCCCAGGCGGCCGCATTGGCGTCGTTGTCGACGAGGACGGGCAGCCCGAACTCCTGTTCCAGGTCGGCGCGCAGCGGTACCTGCGTGTCGACGACATGCGGGCCCCACACGAAGACGCCCTCGGGCCATTGCACCAGCCCGGCAACGCCTACGCCGATGGCCGTCGTGTCCGGGCTGATGACCTCGCGAACTGCTTCGATCACCGCCTTTGACAGTTGCCCGCCTGCTTCCGGGTTCGAGAACCGCCGTTGCTCGGTGATGACGCCGTCCTCGAGGCGAAGCGCAAGGAGTTTCGTCCCTCCGAGATCGATGCCCACGGTGGCGCTGATGGCTGGCTCCTCTCGCCTCGTACGGGAGCGTATCAGTCGAGGCCGAAGGTCACCCGCAACTCACCGTTCATGAGCTGGGCACGTCGCACCTCGCGTCGCTTCAGCGAGTCGGGCAGCACGAGCGAGCGCCGGTACGGCCCAACCGTCACGAAGAGCTCGTCGGCGTGTCGCAGCACATCGACCTCTCCGTTGGCTGCGCCAGGGATGCCGATCACGAGAACGACGTTGTCTTCGTCATCCTCGACCCGGAATGGCCTGCCCGTGGAGAAGTGCATCGTGGGGTCGTCGTCGCCGTACAGCTCCTCGCCGACCAGGCGCAGTTTGTCGATGCCGACCATCTCCTCGTCGAAGAGACGCAGGCGCCGTATGGCGACATCGGCAAAGCCCTCCTCGACCGTCGCCAAATGCTCCTCTTGGATCTCGTGCCAGCGCTTGAAGTAGGCGTCGGTAACGGATTCCGGCAAGACCCGGTTGACGACGGCGATGTCGACGGCGTAGCCGAAGAGCCCGAGATAGGTGAACGTGCGCCGAGCCTCCGAGATCACCATACGCTCCGGGTTCATCACGAGCCGGGCGCTCGTGATCTCGGGGTCGCTCAGGATGTCCCTGACGCCGTCGAGCCGCTCGTAGAACGATGCAACGGCCTCGAACACCCTGTCATCGCCGATCAGCGGCATTGCCGTGACCCGATTGATGACCGGACGCACGACCTTTGCGACTCTGCGCCCGACGGGGAAGATCTTCTCCATGTACCACGACAGCACCTCGGGAAGTGAGAGGAGGCGCAAGGTCTCAGCCGTGGGAGCGCAGTCCACCACGAGCGTGTCGTACTCGCCGGAGCGAACATGGTCCCGCACCGTCGCCAGGGCGAAGATCTCGTCCATCCCCGGGAACACCGTCAGCTCCTCGGCCTCGACCCCCTTGAGACCCGACCAGTCGAACAGCTCGGTGAGGTGGTCGCGAACAGCACCCCATGTGTCCTCGAGGCGCCGCTGAGAGTCGATCTGCTGTGCGGCGAGTGTGGGGGTGACGCTCACCGGTTGGTCACCGAACTCGAGCCCGAAGGCATCCGCCAACGAGTGCGCAGGGTCCGTCGACATGACGAGGGTGCGGTGACCGATGTCCGCCGCCCGCACGGCCGTCGCGGCCGCCACCGTCGTCTTGCCGACACCGCCCTTTCCGGTGATGAGGAGCACTCTCATGCAGCGCCCTCAGCCCGCCTCTTCAAACCGCGGAGCGCACTCGAGACGATCTGCTTCTCGGCCTGGCGGCGAAGGAAGCCGGGCACCGTGAATGCCGGCTCGACTTTGAGTGCATACAAGACCTCGGTGCCACCGTCGTCGAGCTCGTTGAACTCGTAGCTGCCATCCATGCCCTTGATGTCATCTCCGGGCTCCGCAGACCATGAGAACCCGTTTTCGAGGTCGTAGCGGTACAGCAGTGTGTAGGAGATCTCCTTGATCATGGCATCGGCGACGAAGGAGGCACGAACGGGCCGGCCGTGCTCGTCCTCGTCGTGGACCTCGACCTCTCTCACCCCGGTTATCCAGTCGGGGTAGGCCTCGAGATCCAACGCAACCTCGTACACGAGTTGCGGCGACGCCGAAACCTCGATGCTCTGGACGGTGCCCTTGATGCTCATGCCGGATCCTCGTTGCGTCGGTGCGATGCGTGCCAGGCTAGTGGCACCCGATACGCTGCGTTCAAGGCGACGAGTCCCGCTCGACCACCGTGAACTCGTGACGCATCGCCCGCCCGGTGGCCCTGAAGTAGCCGACGTTGCGGCACACCGTCCGGCCGATGCGCCAGCTGACGGCTTGCGGCTGGTGAATGTCCCCGAAGTAGTGGTAGGCGGGTTGCTGGCGCACGACGTAGTCGAGGATGGCCTGGAAGCTCTTCTCCCGCCCACCGATCACGTCCTTGGCGAGCGACGACACCGCAGGCGGCACATGGGTGCACAGGACATCCACCGGGCCAAGCGAAGCGAGCTTGTCCGCCATCGCCACCTCGGACACCTCACCCGGAGTTCCGAGCGACGGCGCGCCGCCTCCTGCGAACCCGATACGCAATCCGGAGATCTCCAGCACCTCGGCGTCGACAAAACGGCAACCGGGCGGCAGCATGTCGGCGAGGAGGTCGGGCCGGTCGACATTGCCGTAGGTCACATACGCTTCGGCGCCATCGAGCGCTGCGCAGATCTCGTCGTATGCCTGCCTCACGTGATGATCGAATACGGATTGGAGCTCCGTCTCCCGCCCAGCCGCAAAACGCCGCCACAGGGCCGAGGCCCCGCCGAAGTCGCCGGTGGTGCGGAGTCCCACCAACTCGGTGACCAGCTCACGACCCGCAACGTCGGCGAGGATGCCCTCGTTCGATCGGTAGTCGATGAAGTTGATGAGATCGCCGAGCACCAGGAGGGGCTCACCGGCAGCGGCCACGCGACGCAAGGCATCGGCGGCGCCGTGAACGTCGGCGACCAGCAGCATCAGGCTTCGCCGTCTCCGACGCCGAGCAATCGACCTGAGACCACCAGGAACGCGGCGCCGGCGAGCGCCCCGGCGAATGCGAGCCCGCCGGGCCATCCGGCATAGGAGGCCGACATTCCCCCCAAACCGAATCCCAGCACGGCGACGACGATCGATCGTCCTCGCTCCCCAAAACGGGACTCCGGATCTCGGGCGACCGATCCAGGGCGCTCGGCCACGATGCCCACAACCACCCATGCAGCGAGGCTGAGGGCGCCGACGATGACTGACACGGCGTAGACGGCGACCATGCGGTCAGCGTAGAGCCGCCTCGATCTCCATGCGCACCCTGCCGTCGACCTCAGCGTCGAGGGCAGCAGCGAGCTCGCTCCGCGCCGCGTCGCCGCCCAGAGCCCCGAGCGCCCACGCTGCGTGGCTGCGCAACACCCAATCCGGGTCGCCCAGATAGCGCGATGCCGTCTCGACCGCATCCAGACCACCGGTGTTGCCGAGGGCGACCAACGCATTGCGACGCAGAACGTTCGGACGCCGACGTGGGAGGTAGAAGTGGCCGTATTCTGCGAGCAATTCGTCATCGGGGGCAGCGAGCAAGGCGATGAGGTCGACACGGCGAGTACGCAGGGGCGAGCGCTCGACCGCACGCCAACCCGGCGGGCATGCCTCCAGGCAGTCGTCGCAGCCGTAGATGCGGTCACCCATGACCTCCCGGTACTCGACCGGGATCTCACCGGGCGCCTGCGCCCACCGTGCGAGACACCGGCGGGCATCCAGAACGCCTGGGGCGATGAGGGCGCCCGTCGGGCAGGCGGGCAGGCACGCTGTGCATGTCCCGCAATCGCGCCGCATCGGCGTCGTCGGGTCCATCCCGGCATCTGTCACGACGCTACCGAGGAGCACCCATGGCCCCGCCGCAGGGACGAGCACCATGGAGCTCTTGCCCCACCAGCCGACACCGGCGCGGACGGCGGCGGCTCGGTCGACCAGCCGATTGTCGTCGGCCACCGGCTCGGCATGGTGACCCGCGCCGACGAGGATTGCAGCGAGGTCGCCGAGCAACTTGCGGAGTCCCCGGTAGTGGTCGGCCGTGGCGAACCTGGCGACTCTGCCCGTCGCCGGCGCTGCGGGCTCCGGTGAGCCCGCATCCATCAGGTACGGCCATGCAGCGACGACCAGGCGCTCCGCCCAAGGAAACGAGCGCCTGATGTCCGTGGATCGTGCCGGATCGTTGTAGGTGAACGTGAGCGCCGCATGGGAGCCGGCATCCTTCCGGCGCTCCAGGTCATCCCGCACGTCATCGAACGGTTCGACGGTGCAGATACCGAACCCTGCGGCGCCCGCCGTCGCCGCGGCCGCTTCGAGACGGGCATCGAGAGTCATCGAACGAGGATACGGCGCCGCTGCCACACCGCAGAAGTTGGTACGTGCAGCTACGGCCGCGCGTTGGCCCACCGCCGGATTGCCATCTGACGCGCGATGCCGGCAATGAGCATCCCTGCCCCCGCCATGAGAACCACGACACTCGAGAACCCTGTGACCGGCAGCGTCTCGACCTGCACACTCGTTTCGGCCGACGTCACGGCCCCAGCCACCGCAGGGCGAATGGCGCCGTTGATCGACGAGCTCAGGATCGTTGCATGACAGCAGGTACCTGCTCGGCCGGGACCTCCACCGCGTCGGCGGCCTCGTTTCCAACAGGGGTCGACTCCACGACTGGGCTCTCAGGATCCGGGAGCTCGAGTGTCACGACGTCCTCACCTGTCACGATGTCCTCACCGCCCGACGGCGACTCGTCGTCGCCTCCGGAGACCGGCGCTTCAGTGCTGAAAAGAGTGTCGTCTCCGACTGGAAGACTCGTATCGGACTCGACGACGGTCGTGGTCGTCACTGCCTCGTCATCGACACCGTCGGCGCACTTCACGGCAACCTCCGGCGATGTCCACACCACCACGCCATCGAGCAGCACGGAAAGCACCACGGGACCGCTGATACCCATGGCGAGGCCATCGAGCATGCAGCGGACCCGGACGCTCGACCCACCGTCGACAGTGTTCCGAACCCGGCACGCCGCGCTCGTGACATCCGTGGCGACCCCGGTGCCCACGTCGACAACCGTGACGTGTGCCGGCGTCGCCGCATAGCCATCGGCTGCGGCGAAGTCGCCCGCCAGACCGACACATCCTCCACCGCCGTGGCTGCAGTCGACCCACACCTCGGGCGCCGACAGAGGTGCGGCAACGGCCGCCGGCGAGAACGCCACCATCGAGACCAGCACACCCGTCAAGGCCATTGGAATGACCGTGTTCATCCGTGCCCCACCCATCCGTGCCCCACCCATCCGTCTCCCACCCATCCGTCTCCCACCCATCCGTGTCCCACCCATCCGTGTCCCACCCATCCGTGTCCTACCCATCCGCCACCTGCCCATGTGGCGCGTACTTCTGGCCGTCACCCGTCCACCGATTCGATTGCGCCTCTTCCGCCGCCGAGCGGAGGAGGCACTCACGTCCCGGTCAGCCGGGCAATCTCCAACTCGACGCCGTGGGCCGGCTGCAAACTCAATATGAGTGTGCCGACAAGCCCCAATGCGAACCACACGGCGGTGAACCTCGCACTCCTCAACCTGGACATGGATATCTCCTCTCCGACCGTGTCCACCACGAAGATGGCTGACCGTGCGTATTAGACGGGGCTCGGCGGCCCCTGTCGATACCGGGAACCAGGTATTCGCCTACCGGGAAGCCGGTAAACCTGGCTACCCGAATCCGGTAGGGCGCCTGACGTCGGCTCTCCGTGTCGCCAACGTCCCGAGCAGGCGCGCTCTCATCGGTGCGACTTGGTCGTTGCCTTCCTCACCAGGGCTGGCGGCGATGAGCAGGACCAGGTCGCGACGATTCGCGAGCCCGGTCTTGCGCAAGATGTTCTTGACGTGGTGGCTGCGGTCGCCGGCGCGATGAACAGCTCGTCAGCGATGGCGCGGTCCGAGATCGATCCGGCTCCAATGACGGCGAGCACCTGCAATTCCCGCACGGTGAGGTCGAAGTCGGAGATCTCCGATGTGCTGAAACGCTCACCGAGCGCTTGCAGGATCCGCTCCGAGCGCCGGAGAGGGGGGCCGATCTTGCGGATGAGCACAACGCCGCCGAGCCCGAGCGCAGTTGCCGATAGAGATCGAACGAGATGCCATCCTGAGCCGAGGAACTCGCCGACCCTGCCTGAGACCCGACCCACAGATACGGCCAGCAGGACCAAGCGGGTCGCGGCACCGAGAACAAGGGCCACCGCCACGGCGGTGAGCGCCCATGCCAAGGCTCTGATGCGTGGCGCCGGGTCGCGCCGAGCGGTCTGCAGACGCCCATACGCCGACGCTGGTGAACAGCAGCATATTGACCAGAACGATGGTGAATATGACCCCGGTCATGGGACCCGATCCCTCCGACCACGGCAGAGTAGACACTGCGTGTGGCTGCGGACGCCATTCTTCCAGCCGAGCTTCTCAGCCTGAGGCGACGTCACGATCGTCCGGCCGGCGCACGAGACGCAATGGAGCGACCATGCCGGCATCGGCCAGGTTGCGCAGCGCCACGGCCTCGGCATCGATCAGGTCGACAGCACCCTCGGTGGGCGCAAGCAGCGCCGTGACGATGCAGTCGTCGCATGCGTTCGTGTGCTGCATGACGCACTGGTCGCAATCGATGAGCATGGCGTCCTCCTCTCCTCGTGATGGGGGAGACGTTACGGCCGGGGTGTGACAGATTCGGCGGTCGCCCCCGCTACGCACGTGCGGTCGGCGCGCACGAGTGAGGGCGCACACGACCGGTCGGGTCTACGCTCGCACGCGCAAGGGAGGAGAGCATGCGACTCGCCATCAACATCGGGTATTGGGGCCCCAAGGCGGCGCTCGACATGGAACTCATCGCCGAGGCCGAGCGGCTCGGCTACGACTCCGTATGGGCGGCCGAAGCGTGGGGCTCCGACGCCGTCACCGTGCTGAGCTGGATCGCAGCGCGCACGGAGCGGATCAAGGTCGGGTCGGCCATCCTCCAGATGCCGGCCAGAACGCCCGCGATGACGGCGATGACCGCCGTCACCCTCAACGAGCTCTCGGACGGCAGATTCCTCCTGGGGCTCGGCCTCAGCGGCCCACAGGTGGTGGAAGGCTGGCATGGCGTCCCCTACGGCAAGCCGCTCCGCCGCACCCGCGAATACGTGGCAGTGGTGCGCATGATCACGGAACGGCGCCACCCGGCCCGGTTTGCCGGCGAGTACTACCAGCTGCCATATCGAGGCGAGGACGCCACCGGGCTCGGCAAGCCACTCAAGCTGATCACGCATCCGACGTACGCCGTCCCGATCTACCTCGCATCCATCGGGCCCAAGAACGTGCAGCTCACCGCAGAGATCGCCGATGGATGGCTGCCCGTGTTCTACTCGCCGTATCGTGCCGGGGAGGTGTTCGGCCCTGCGATGGCCGCCGGTTTCGCCGCCTCCGGCGAGCCGGACAAGGCCACACGCTTCGACGTCGCCCCTGCGGCGAGTGTTGTCGTCTCCGACGATGTCGACGCTGCCAGGGCACTCGTGAAGCCGGGCATCGCCTTCTATGTCGGGGGCATGGGGGCGAGAGGTCGAAACTTCTACAACGATCTCGCCCGCCGCTACGGGTTCGAAGCCGAAGCCGAGCGAATCCAAGACTTGTACCTCGATGGCAAGCGGCGGGACGCCATTGCAGCAGTGCCCGACGCGCTCGTCGACGAAGTCGCCCTCGTCGGCCCGCGGGCCCGTGTCGCCGACCGCCTCGAAGCGTGGCGTGAAGCGGGCGTCACCACGCTCAGCGTGTCCGCACCCGACATCACGACGCTGCGGGCGCTCGCCGAGATCGCGCTCTGAGCGCCCGCACCAAGGACTTCCCGGACAGGACGCCGAAGAACAGCACGACGGGGACCACCGCCATGGTCGCCGAGCCCGACGTCGCCGCGTGATAGCTGATGACCAGCCCGACGGCGACCGAGATCACACCGATCAGCGCAGCGGTCGCCATCATCGCCGGCACCCGCCGCACGATGAGCGCTGCCGTCGCCGGTGGCCCGACGAGCAGCCCGAAGACGAGAAGCGCCCCGACCGTCTGGAACGAGCCGACGATTGCCGCCGTCACCAGAGCCAGGAGGAGGACGTGCGCCAGATTCGGCCGGAGCCCGAACAACTGCGCCTTCTGCTCGTTGAAGCACAGCACGAGGAACGGGCGGTAGAACAAGACCGACATCACAACGGCGGCGACGGCGACAACGGTGAGCACCACGAGGTCACCGGTCGTGACGCCGAGCGCATCGCCGAACAGGATGCTCGTGAGACTGCCCGTATAGGCAGGGGTGCGGGATATCAAGATGACGCCGAGGCCGAGCATCCCGGCAAACAGGAGGCCGATGCTCGTGTCCTCCGAGAACGTGGTCTGGCGATGCACGAGGTTGATGCCGCCGATCATGACGATCGCAGCGACAGCAGCTCCGATCAGAACGTTGAAGCCGAAGATCACTGCAAGGGCCACGCCGGGTACGACGCCGTGCACCAGCGCATCACCGAGGAACGTCATCCCCCGGATGACCACCCAGGTGCCCACGACCGCGGTGGCTACCGCCGCCAGCGCCCCGCCGACGAGAGCCCGTTGCTGGAAGGCGAACTGGAAAGGCTCGATCAACCAGTCCATGCGTCACTCACCGTACCTCCGCTCGGTGCGGGCCGGCTCACGACAGCGCCTCGACGATGCGGCGGGCGTCGGTCAAGAGCATCCCGACGAGGCTGTCGGCCCCGGAGCCCGGCTCGCCGAGCGAGCCTGTGTAGAGCTCCACCACCGCGACCGACGCACCGACCTCGCCGGCAACCGCGTCGGCCAGTGTCGTCGGCTCGATGGTCTCTGCGAATATCGCAGGCACCTGCTCGACCCTCACGGTGGCGACCAACGCAGCAAGCGCCGCCGAGCTGGGGTTGGCCAGGGTCGAACCCCCGGGCACGACGACGCCGACAACCGTGAACCCGTAGCGGCGCGCAAAGTAGCCGAGCGCGTCGTGGTTGGTCACGAGCTTGCGGGTCGCCTCGGGGAGAGTCGCCACGAGACTCGCGATCTCACGGTCGGCGGCTTCGAGATCGGCCGCATAGGAGGCGGCGCGAGCGGTCCAGTCTGTCCCGGGGTCGATCTTCTCGAGAGCGGCGCTGATGAGCCTTGCTGCATCGGCCATGCGCAACGGGTCCATCCATACGTGTGGATCCAGCGCGCCTGCGTCAGCCGACTCCCCAACGGTTGCGCTGAACGGGAGCGGCTCTACGGCAGGGCCGATCTCGAGGAGCTCGACACCGTCTGCGACGGCGGCATCGAGAACGTCCGTGAGGCCCTCCTCCAGCCCGAGCCCGATGGACACGACGAGATCTGCCTCCTGCACGGCAGCCGCCTGCTGCGCCGACGCCTGGAATTCATGCGGATCGGCACCAACGGGGATCAGCACCTCGACCGACGTCGCATCTCCAACGACGTTGGCGACGAGATCACCCACGACGCTGGTGGTCGCGACGATGCGGATGGGCCCGACCGCCGACCCGTCGCCGCTGTCACCGGCGCTGCAGGCCGGTGCAGCGAATACGACGGCTACCAGCGCCACGAGCATCCGCATCGTCCTGGCCCCGGGCCGCTGCATTCCCCTGCTCCTTGCTGAAAATGAGAATCGTTCCTATGTTGAGGATCAACATTACCAGGAGGGCGACCACAGGTGATCCGGCACAGCAATGGGGACGGCTCGCCATCGGCCGGCGCCTCGGACCACGCTCTCTCCGACGACCTTCCAGCGAAACCCTGAGGAATCGTCTCATGTCCAACACCAAGCTGGAGCGCCAGATCGTGGCGCGGCTCGCCGACGACGGGCTGCGCTTCACCGTGGCTCGGGCCGCCATCATCCGATGCCTCGGCAGCGCAGACGGGCCACGGTCGGCTGCCGAGCTCTCCGAGGACCTCGACGGGCACGTCCCGCTCTCCTCGCTCTACCGCTCGCTCGGCGTGCTCGAGGAGGCGGGCATCCTCGAGCCGCACCATGGGACCCGAGGCATCACGCGCTACGAGCTGGCCGAATGGTTGAGCGGTCACCACCATCACCTCGTATGCGTCGCCTGCGGCGCAGTGGACGATGTTCGTCTTCCCGACGTCCTCGAAGCGTCCCTCCAGGGCCTCGTGGCCGACATCACGGATGCGGTCGGCTTCGCCGCGGTTGGGCACTCTCTGGAGATCGAAGGCACGTGTAGGAGGTGCGAGTGAGCGACCCAGCCGTGCGCGCCCGTGACGTTGCCTTCCGGTACGGCGAGGGCATTGCCGTCGCCCGATCGACCTTCACCATCCCGGCTGGGGAGATAACCGCGCTCATCGGGCCAAACGGCTCGGGGAAGTCCACGCTGCTGAGCGGTATCGCCGGCCTGATCAGGCCGGCGGAGGGAGAGCTCGAAGTCACGCCGATCGCCGGGAGGGCACGCCGGATCGCCTATGTGCTCCAGGCGACGAAGGTCAACGACGCACTCCCCATCACGGTCTACGAGGTGATAGCGATGGGCCGGTACGCCGGCAAGGGGGCATACCGCTGGCTGCGCGCCGAGGATCGCACGGCGATTCAGGAAGCCATGGACCGTATGGACGTGGCACACCTCGGCGACCATCACCTCCACGAGCTTTCCGGCGGCCAGCGGCAGCGGGTGTTCGTCGCCCAGGGACTCGCCCAGGACCACGACGTGCTCCTGCTCGACGAGCCGGTCACCGGGCTCGACCTCACGTCGGCACAGGCAATCGACGACGTGATCCACGATGAGAATGCTCACGGCTGCACTGTGGTGCTCACCACGCACGACCTCGCCGAGGCCCGCGTCGCCGACCACGTGGTGCTCCTTGCGGGACGGGTGGTGTCATCCGGCTCGCCACGAGATGTGCTGACGGCGGAGTGGCTGACCGCGGCCTACGGCCCGAGCGTGCTCCACGTCGACAGCGGCCATGTGTTGGTCGACGATCCGGCGCACCGCCCGGTGCCGGGACGCCATGTGCACCGGGAACGCAGCATCACGGTCGAGACGCCACTCCCCGACGAGGGCTTCACGCAGCCCTGACCCACTCGGCGAGTGCCGTCGCCCACAGAGCCAACGCCCCGCGGGCTTCCACCCGATCCCGCAGCTCGCGGTCGTTGGTGACGACGATGGCGGGAGACGTCAACGCGGCGACGAGATCGACGATGTCGTCATCTGCGGTTGCAGCCTCCGTGGCAAACCGCACCTCGATACCACCGGGATCGATCGCCGGAGCGTCGGCGCCCCCGTGTGGCGAATCGAAGACGACGACGATGCGGTGCGGTGCCATCGCCAGCCGGTCGAGACGATCGAGCTGCTCGAGTACTCGACGCCGAGCGGCGGGCACTCGCCGGTCGTCCTTGTTGAGCAGGAAACCCGCGTTGTAGCCGTCGACGATGAGCGTGACCTGGGTGGGCAGACCCAGAAGCCATGTGATGGCGTCCGCCGAGTCGGGCAGGACGCCTGCGGGGAGCCGCACGCCTTCCTCAGCCACGCCCTCATCGTCGGCGTGCGGTGCTGGTTGCTCGCCCCGGGCAGCCGCAGCAAGTGCCGCCACCTCGAGATCGAGCCGCCGCCCCACGGCGACAGGGTCGTCGAGACCGCCCGAGCGCCGCGGCAGCCGCCTCACTGCGCCGATGCCGCTCGGTGCGTCTGCGGAGCAGCTCGCTCACGCGTGCATCCGCCTCGAGACGCTGTCGTCGCTCCCGCTCGAGCTGCGCCTCTGCCGCCCGCAGCTGCGCCGCGAGCCCGTCTCGCCGGGCGCTCGCCTTCGCCCCAGGAGGTGCGGAGCGCAGGGCGGCCTTGAGCGTCTTCACCTCAGCGGTGAGTGTGGCGTTCTCGGCCCGAAGCTCTCTTGCGCGCCGCTTGGCTTCGCCCAGCGCCTCTTCATTGCGCGCCAGGGCGATCCGTTGCGCCTCTTCTGCTCTGGACGACACACCGGCCGAAGCGACCGCCTGATCGGCGAGGTCGATCCACCAACCTGGATCGCGGGAGAGGAAGGCAGCGGCATCGGGGTGCGCCTCCGCGTCTATCTCTTCCCTTGCCTTCTCACGGAACCACTCGTTGCGGTCGACCTCAACCAGAAGACTCCGCAGCAGGGGCGGGGGAAGCCGCTTGCCCGTCGACTTCGCCACCTTGCGAAGCGGCACGGGAATGTCGTCTTCTTCGAGCTCCCTCAAGACGCGTCGCAGCTGCGCAACGATTGCGTCGAGCGCAGCTGCGAGCTCAGGTGAGGGTCCAGCCATGGCGCCATATTCGCCGATTGGCGCCGACATGTGCGATCGGCCGGCCCCAGCCATGGGGCAGCGCGGTGCGGCGGCGGCCTCTGGTGGGCAGCCGGTGCGCTCGGATGCCGACGTGCCGTCTTGACTTGATGCGCGTGGGTGGCATACTCGACCTCCGATGTACGGCAGCGATCTCCTCGTACTTATTCGCAGCGGCGCATAGCGACGCCCGTCGTTGTGCGCCCGACCCTCCTCGCGGAGGGTCTTTTTCGTATCAGGCCCATCCAGGAGCATCAACCATGACCCCCACCCTCAGCGGAGCAGCAGCCCTCATCCGAGCGCTGGAGCACGAGGGCGTAGACGTGATCTTCGGTGTACCAGGTGGAGCGATCCTGCCCGTCTACGACCCCATCCTCGACAGTCCCATTCGCCACGTCCTCGCTCGCCACGAACAGGGTGCCGGGCACATGGCATCAGGTTTCGCCCACGCGTCCGGTCGGGTCGGTGTGATGATGGCTACATCAGGCCCGGGAGCGACCAACCTCATCACCCCGCTCCAGGATGCCCACATGGACTCGATTCCCGTCGTCGCAATCACAGGCCAGGTCCCCACTACGGCCATCGGCAACGACGCATTCCAGGAGGCGCACACCTGGGGGATCTCGATGCCGTGCACCAAGCACAACTACCTCGTCACCGACGTCGCCGACATTCCCGATGTCATCCATGAGGCATTTCACCTCGCGTCGACGGGGCGTCCGGGGCCCGTGCTCGTCGACCTGCCAAAGAACGTTCTCAACGCAGAGATGACCTGGCACCGTCCCGCACAGCTCAACTTGCCCGGGTACAAGCCCTCTGTGAAGGGTCACCCGAAGCAGGTGAAAGCAGCCGTGGAGTTGATTCATCGCAGCGAGCGGCCGGTTCTCTACGTTGGCGGCGGGGTCATTCGGGCTGGTGCTTCGGATGCGCTGCGTGAGTTCGCCGAGCTCGCCAACCTCCCTGCCGTGACCACGTTGATGGGGCGGGGCGCCATCCCCGACTCCCACCCCCTGACCCTCGGGATGCCGGGCATGCACGGCATGTACACCGCCATCACGGCGATGCAACGCGCCGACCTGTTGATCGCCATCGGCGCTCGCTTCGACGACCGGGTGACGGGTGACCCGTCGACGTTCGCCCCGCTCGCCAAAGTGATTCACATCGACGTCGACCCCGCAGAGATCGGAAAGGTGCGCGACCCCGAGGTGCCGATCGTCGGCGACGCCGCCGCGGTCATCGAACAGCTGCTCCTCGCGATGCGCAAGAAGCTCGACGGGTCGGCGGCACCGCAGCGCACCGCGTGGTTCGACACGCTGCGCCAGTGGCAGGCCGACCATCCGCTGCGCTACACGCAGGAGCCCGACGGCCCGATCCAGCAGCAGTACGTGATCGAGGAGCTCCATCGCCTCACCGGCGGGGACGCAATCGTCGTGGCCGGCGTCGGCCAACACCAGATGTGGGCATCGCAGTTCTGGGGCTTCGAGCGCCCCAACACGTGGATCAACTCGGGAGGGCTCGGCACCATGGGGTACGCCGTGCCGGCGGCCATCGGCGCAAAGGTGGCGATGCCAAACGAGACGGTGTTCGCCATCGATGGCGACGGGTGCTTCCAGATGACCTTTCAGGAGCTGATCACCGCTTCGATCGAACGGATCCCGGTGAAGATCGCTGTGATGAACAACAACTCACTGGGCATGGTCAAGCAGTGGCAACGCCTGTTCTACAACGAGCGCTATTCAGCGGTCGATTTGTCGGATCACACCCCCGACTACGTCAAGCTCGCGGAGGCTATGGGCTGCGTCGGGCTCCGCGCCGCCGACGCCGACGACGTGGCCCCAACGCTCGAGAAGGCCCTCTCCATCGACGATCGGCCGGTTGTCGTCGAGTTCCGCTGCGACCCGGATGCGATGGTGTTCCCCATGGTGCCCGCAGGTGGCTCCAACGACAACGTGATCGAGCGTGCCGAGGATCTGGCATGAGCCACGTCATCTCCGTGCTCACCGAGAACAAGCCCGGCGTCCTCGCCAGGGTGTCGTCGATGTTCGCCCGGCGCGGGTTCAACATCCACTCGCTCGCCGTCGGGCCGACGTCGGATCCGACCGTCTCGCGCATGACGGTTGTGGTCGATGGGCCTGAGATGGAGCAGATCATCAAGCAGCTCTACAAGCTCGTTCACGTCGTGAAAGTGACGGAGATGTCCAGCGGCGACAGCATCGAGCGCGAGATCATGCTGGTGCGAGTGAGCGCCGACCCGAAGCGGCGCCACGAGGTCCTCGATGCGGCCCGGATCTTCCGTGCCGAGCCGGTCGACGTCGGCGTGGCATCGGTCACGTTCGAGATGTCGGGAGAGCCGCACCGGCTCGGCGATTTCCTCGAGTTGATGCGACCTTACGGGATCATCGACCTCGTCAAGTCCGGCCGGATCGCCCTCGCCAAGGACGCCAAGACCAAGGATGCCGCAAAGGCGACACTCCGATCCGCTTGAATGTCCGTCCCCCCGAGGAGCACGCCATGCCACCACAGATCCTGTACGCCGAGGACGTCAACCCGAATCTGATCGCCCTGCGCAAGGTCGCAGTCATCGGCTTCGGCAGTCAAGGGCCACGCTCACGCGCTCAACCTCAAGGAATCCGGCGTCGACGTCGTCGTCGGCCTCCGCGAGGGCAGCCGTCGTACCGCCGTTGCCTCGAACGCCGGTCTCAAGGTCGTCGCCCCCGATGAGGCCGCCGACTGGGCAGACGTCGTGATGGTGCTCGTCCCCGACCAGCACCAGCCTGAGTTGTACGAAGCCCAGATCGCACCCAACCTGCGACCCGGCGATGCGCTGCTGTTTGCCCACGGCTTCTCCATCCACTTCGGCTACATCACGCCGCCCGCGGAGATCGATGTGGCCATGGTCGCCCCCAAGGGCCCGGGCCACCTCGTGCGCCGCCAGTACATCGAGGGCAGCGGCGTGCCCTGCCTCGTCGCCGTCCACCAAGACGCAACGGGCGACGCGAGGGACCTCGCCCTCTCGTATGCCCACGGCATCGGCGGGACGCGAGCAGGCGTCATCGAAACGACCTTCCGGGACGAGGCCGAGACCGACCTCTTCGGCGAACAAGTGATCTTGTGCGGCGGCGTCGACGAGATGATCCGCGCCGCCTTCGAGACGCTCACCGAAGCCGGATATCCGGCCGAGATGGCCTACTTCGAGGTGCTTCACGAGCTGAAGCTCATCGTCGACCTCCTCTACGAAGGCGGCATCACGTGGATGCGGCACTCGGTGTCGGACACCGCAGAGTACGGTGACATCACCCGCGGCCCCCGCATCGTGACCGAGGAGACGCGAACACGAATGCGCGAGATCCTCGGCGAGATCCAATCCGGCGCATTCGCCCGCGAGTGGATGGCAGAGAACGCCGCCGGCACGCCGACGCTGCTCGCCGCACGGCGCTCAGTGGCCGAGCACGAGATCGAGCGTGTCGGCAAGGGTCTGCGCGAGATGATGCCCTTCCTTTCCGACAAGAGCCCGGAGACGGAAGACGTATGAAGGGCTCGCTCCGCTCGCCGCACTCGGCGCCAGGCACTCAGGACCTGGCATCCGCACCACGGGCCAAGTGGCCACTCCCCCCCACGTGGCCTCTGCTCCTTACGTAGCCCGCTGCGGCCTGCCGCAGCGGGCGTGCTGCGTTCTCCCCCACGACTCATCAAGCAGGAGCCCCTCATGTCCGACCGACTGATCATCTTCGACACCACGCTGCGCGACGGCGAGCAAGCGCCCGGCATCGCGCTCTCCCCCGACGACAAGGTGGCCATCGCCACCCAGCTGGCCCGACTGAAGGTCGACGTCATCGAAGCCGGCTTCGCCGCATCGTCGCCGGGCGACTTCGAGGCAGTGGCGCGCATCGCCGCAGAGGTCGAAGGACCGGTCATCGCCAGCCTGGCTCGCACCCATCCGGACGACATCGACAGGGCAGCCGACGCACTGAAGGATGCGGAACGCAAACGCATCCACGTCTTCATCTCGACATCGCCCATCCACATGGAGCAGATGCTGCGAATGACCCCCAAAGAGGTGTTTGCGGCTGCCGTCGACGGTGTCGAGCGAGCGCGCCGCTACACCGACGACGTGGAGTTCTCCCCTCAGGACGCCACCCGTTCGGACCCGCAGTTCATCATCGACATCTGCCGAGCGGCAGTCGAGGCCGGGGCCACCACGATCAACATCCCCGACACGGTTGGGTACGCCACGCCGAGCGAGTTCGCCGACATGCTCACCAGGGTCTACGGCGAGGTACGCAACGGCAACGAGGATGTGATCATCTCGACGCACTGTCACAACGACCTTGGGCTTGCGGTGGCGAACTCGCTCTCGGCGATCCATGCCGGCGCTCGCCAGATCGAGGGAGCCATCAACGGGATCGGTGAGCGGGCGGGCAATACCTCCACGGAGGAGATCATCATGGCCGTCAAGACCCGGGAGGACTACTTCGGCGTCGAGATCGGAGCCGACACGACCCAGATCTTCGAGACATCGCGACTGGTATCGAGCCTCACCGGGTACCCGATCCAGTACAACAAGGCCGTCGTGGGGCGCAACGCCTTCGCCCACGAATCGGGCATCCACCAGCATGGCGTGCTGCGGGCTCGAGAGACGTACGAGATCATGGACGCAGCCAGCGTCGGACAGAAGAGCGTGATCGTCCTCGGCAAGCACTCCGGCCGTGCAGCCTTTGCCGATGCGCTGCGGAAGATGGGCATCACCCTCGAAGACGAGGACTTCTCACGAGCGTTCGCCCGGTTCAAGATCCTCGCCGATCGGAAGGGTGAGATTCACGAGGAAGGCATACGCGCCATCGTCAACGAGGAGGCCGGACAGCGTACCGAGCAGCTCCACCTCATCGGTCTCAGGGTATCGGGCGGCGATGACGAGGTCCCCGCAGCGGTCGTGAAGGTGCAGCGTGGCGACGAGGTGCTCGAGTACTCGGCCGGCGGCGACGGGATGGTGAACGCCACCTTCGTCGCCCTCCAAGATGCGTTCTCACTCCCCGCAACTCTCATCGACTACCGGGTCAGCCCTTTGACGACCGGCGCCGATGCGATGGCAGAGGTCAACGTCGTCGTCCAGGTCGCCGCCGAGACGTACTCGGGCAGAGGGGTGTCGACCGACGTCGTCGAAGGTTCGGCGCGCGCCTTCGTCTCCGCCCTCAACAAGGCAGCGGTCGACCGCGGCGCCTTCCCCGACGCCTGATGAACGCTTCCATCGTCCTGCTGCCCGGCGATGGGATCGGGCCCGAGGTGGTTGCCGAGGCGCGCAAGGTCCTCGACGCCGTGGCAGCCCGATTCGGACACGCCTTCGCCTTCGAGGAGCGTCCGATGGGCGGCGTCGCCATCGACGAGTATGGCGACCCGCTACCGGCGAGCACGCTGGAAGCCTGCCGGATCGCCGACGCAGTGATCCTCGGCGCCGTCGGTGGCCCCAGGTGGGACGATCCGACCGCAAAGACCCGTCCGGAGGCCGGCTTGCTCGGGCTCCGCAAGGAACTCGGCCTGTTTGCCAACCTGCGCCCGATCCGCACCCAGCGTCAGCTCATCGGCGCGTCACCACTGCGTACGGAGCTCATCGAGGGCGTGGACATCCTGTTCGTCCGTGAACTCACGGGCGGCATCTACTTCGGCCCGTCCGGCGTCAGCGACGACGGGACATCGGCGTACTCGACAATGGTGTACTCGGAGGCCGAGGTCCGCCGCATCGTCCGTATCGCTGCCGAGGCGGCGCGGACTCGCCGAGGCAAGCTGACGTCGGTCGACAAGGCCAATGTCCTCGAGGTATCCCGGCTCTGGCGTCGCGTGGCAGCCGAGGTCGTAGCTGCGGAGTTCGACGACCTCGACTACGAGGTCGTCCTCGTCGACGCCATGGCGATGCACTTGCTGTCGCGGCCGGCGGACTTCGACGTGGTGGTCACGGGGAACATGTTCGGCGACATCTTGACCGACGAGGGCTCGATGCTCCCCGGCTCACTCGGACTGCTCCCCTCCGCATCCATCGGCGAAGAGCCGCCCGGTCTCTACGAGCCGATCCACGGCTCCGCGCCGGATATCGCCGGCAAGGGCATCGCCAACCCACTGGCGACGATCCTCGCCGCCGCGATGGCGCTGCGGCACTCCCTCGGCCTCGAGGACGAGGCGGCGAGGATCGAGGCCGCCGTCGATACTGCGCTCGACGCCGGTCTCCGCACGCCAGACATCGCCGCCGGCGGCCAGGCCGTGAGCACGAGCGAGATGGGCGATGCGGTAGCGGCTGCTGCGGGACGTTCTTGAGATGGTGCACCGACACACACGCACTCGGTGAGCCGCACGGCGAGGAGCCAAAGCGGGTCGGGGCGCCAGCGAGGACCGGGGTCCCGCGGGCTCAGTCGTCGCTGCCCGCCCGTCCGTGCTTCCAGTACCCCCGCACGTTGGCATCCCGCCTGCTCGTGCCCCGCTCGTCGAAGAGGTGCTTGCGGACACGGTGCATGGCGGCCGCCTCCCCCGCCACCCACACCTTGGTGCCGTCTGAGATCTCCGCCGTCGTGACAGCTGCGGCGAGACCGTCACCCGGCGGGGCGCCCGCCTCGCGCTCGACCCAGGTGACGCCGGCGTGGGGGTGGTGCGGTAGCGATACGCGAGCTGCGTCGGCGATCTCGATGATCACCTGCACCGGCGTCTCGTCCGGCAGCGCTTCGAGCAGCTGGCTGATTGCCGGGATGGCCGATTCGTCGCCGGCGAGGAAGAAGGCGCGCGCCGCGGGGTCGATGGCATAGCCGCGGCCCGTCCCGGAGACGGCGGCGGGATCGCCGACGTCGGCCCGCTCCACCCATTCGGACACGACGCCGCCCTCGTGGAGGACGATCTCGAGGGTCAGGACGCCGCCCTCGAGCCGGCGCGGGGTGAAGGTGCGGATGATCGGCCGAGATCCGTCGGGACGAAGGAACTCGTTGCCGCTCCACGTCGGAATGACGAGGTGCTCGTCCCCCGGGGTTGGAACGAGGAGCCGGACGCTCGCCGCGGGCTCGTTCACCGTGAGCCCCGCCAGCTCGCCACCGCGGAAACGCACGGCGGCCATGCGCGGAGTCACGGCGTCGATCGACGCCACCTCCACCCTGCGAAACCGAGGGGGCTCGCGCCTGATGCGCACTGTGTCGCCGACCATGGGCGCGGAGCGTAGCCCCACCTTCCGGTCCCAGCGAAGCGGCAGACGGATACAGCCCATCCATGTCACACCCAGCCGCCACCTCGCACGATACGGAGACGGGTCATCATGCGCGACTTGGCGAGAGCACCGCTCCGGCGCAGACGACAACGCCGGGACCTCGCGAAGGCGTGTTCGCGCCTGCCGTCCGCGTTGCAGTAGGTTGCCCTCCGTGACCGCCCGCTCCTCCCTCGCTCTGCTCGTCGTCGTCGCCCTCGCGGCCGGCGCCTGCAGCGCCGCCCGGGAGGCGGCGCGTGCGCCCACCACCGCGATCGCCGAGTCGACCCCGCCCGAGACCACCACCACGACCACCACCACGACCTCGACTACCACCACCACGACCATGCCGCCGTCGAACCTCACCGGCATCGGCGATCAAGCAAGCCTCGGTGACAGCCGCTACCCCGGTCTCGGCAACGGGGGATACGACGTCGACCACTACACGCTCGACTTGTTCTTCGAAACTGCGACCGGCATCCTCACCGGCATCGCCACGATCGACGCCGGCGCCGTCGCCGACCTCGACGCGTTCAACCTCGATTTCGTCGGGTACGAGGTCACCACCCTCCTCGTCGATGGGCAAGCGGCCCCCTTCAGCCGAGCGGGGCGCGAGCTCACGATCGACCCCGCTCCCGTCCTCCCTGCGGGCGAAGCCTTCACCGTCACGGTCGAGTACACCGGTACCCCTGCGACCAACGCCAGCGAGGCGGTCCCCTTTGCGGTGGGGTGGCGCACGGCAACGGACGGCACGAGCTATGTCGTAGCCGAACCGGACGGTGCTGCGACCTGGTTCCCCTGCAACGATCACCCGCTCGACAAGGCCACGTTCACGTTCCGGATCACAGCACCCAACCCACTGCTCGCGATCGCCAACGGCACGTTGACCGACACCATCACCGACATCGGCTCCACCACCCGGGTCTATGAGATGGCGCAGCCAATGCCGACGTATCTCGCAACCGTGGTCATCGGGACGCTTGCGGTCGTCGAGGACCCGACCGCAACGGCCGAGGCAGGCGTGGTCATCCGCAACGTGTTGCCGCCAGACGTCGCCGCCGCACCGCCGCCTGCGCTCGGCGAGCAGGGGGAGATGCTGGCCTTCCTGGAGAGCGTGTTCGGACCATATCCGTTCGACCTCTACGGCATCGCCGTGGTACCCGAGTTCCCTGGGGCCCTGGAGAACTCCACCCTGTCGCTCTTTGGGCAGGGATTCCTGGCGCAGCCCATTTTCGAGTTCGTGCTCGTCCATGAGCTCGCCCACCAGTGGTTCGGCAACCACGTCACCCCTGCCGATTGGGGCGACATCTGGCTCAACGAAGGCTTCGCCACCTACGCCGAGTGGCTCTGGCTCGAGCACACGGACGGACCGGCGGCGCTCGATGAGATCACGGCGGCAAACCGGGAGCAGATGGCGTCCGTGGCGCTCCCGCCGCCGGGGACTCCACCGGCGGACAACCTCTTCAATGCCTCCGTATATCGCCGCGGCGGCCTGGTGCTTCACGCCCTGCGCTTGGAGATCGGCGACGCCGCATTCTTCGCAACACTGCGCACCTACGTCGACCTCTACGGAGGGGCGACGGCCAGGACCACGGACTTCATCGAGGTTGCTGAAGAGGTCGGCGGACGACCACTCGACACCCTTTTCGATGCGTGGCTGTACGGTGACGAGGTGCCGGAGCTCTGATCCCCGGCGGAGAGGACCACATGGAGCCGCAAGCACACATCGGCGTCGTCGGGTTGGCCGTCATGGGCCGCAACCTGATCCTCAACATGGCCGACCACGGCTTCACCGTGGCGGCCTACAACCGCACCACGGAGCGAGTCGACGAGTTCGTCGCCGGCGACGCGGCAGACGCCTCCGTCATCGGGACCCGCTCTGTCGAGGAGCTCGTCGCCGCCCTCGAGCGCCCGCGGCGTGTCATGCTCATGGTGCGGGCCGGCGATCCGGTCGACGCCACGATCGACCAACTCGTACCGTTGCTCGAGCCCGGCGACATCATCATCGACGGCGGCAACTCCGAGTACACCGACACCATCCGCAGGTCGGCTGCGCTCGAGGAGCGAGGTCTCCGGTTCATCGGCACGGGCATCTCGGGCGGAGAGGAAGGTGCCCGCCACGGACCTTCCATCATGCCGGGGGGCTCCGACGAGGCGTGGGACCACGTTCGCCCCATCCTCCAGGGCATCGCCGCCGTGGCCGAAGACGGCGCTCCCTGCTGTGAGTGGGTCGGCAGCGACGGCGCCGGCCACTACGTCAAGATGGTCCACAACGGCATCGAGTACGGCGACATGCAAGTCATTGCCGAGGCCTACGACCTGCTACGTCGCGGCGCGGGCATCGCGACGCCGGAGTTGGCGCCCGTGTTCACCGAGTGGAACCAGGGCACGCTCGACTCGTTCCTCATCGAGATCACCGCGGACATCATGGGATTCGCCGACGACGACGGCACCCCGCTGATAGAGCGGATCCTCGATGCGGCCGGCCAGAAGGGCACCGGGAAGTGGACCGTCATCTCGTCGATGCTGATCGGGATGCCGACATCGCTGATCGCCGAGGCCGTGTACGCCAGGATCGTCTCGTCACTCGTCGACCAGCGTCACCGGGCCGCCGAGCAGATCGGCTCTCCGGTCGTCCCCTTCGACGAGCCGTCCGATGAGGTGATATCCGACCTCCACGATGCCCTCTACGCATCCAAGATCGTCTCGTACGCCCAGGGTTTCATGCTGATGGCCGCGGCTTCGGACGACCACGACTGGCAGCTCGATCTCGGCACGATCGCCGGTCTGTGGCGGGCCGGATGCATCATTCGCTCCCGTTTCCTCAACGACATCACCGCCGCGTTCCGCCGCTCCCCCGACTTGCCGAGCCTCTTGCTCGACCCCTTCTTCGCCGAGGAGATCGCACGGGCGGAACCGGGATGGCGTCGTACGGTCGTGCGGGCCGTTCGAGCAGGCATCCCAGCTCCGGCGTACTCGGCGGCGCTCGCGTTCTACGACGCCTACCGGTCGGGGCGGCTCCCGGCCAACCTCATCCAGGCACAACGCGACTACTTCGGAGCGCACACGTACGAGCGTGTCGATCGACCGCGTGGCGAGTTCTTCCATACGAACTGGACCGGGACCGGCGGCGCAACGTCCGCCGGCTCGTACGAGGCGTGAACCTCGATGACGCGACGTGCCGTCGCCTGTTCGGCGAATCGCGGGTAGCCCGCCTCGCGACGACAGGTGCGACCGGACCCCACATCGTGCCGCTCGTGTACGCATTCGATGGCGACGCGATCGTCTCCATGGTCGACCACAAGCCCAAGCGCAGCCGAGACCTGCAACGGCTGGCAAACCTCGAGGACGATCGCCGGGCGGCACTGCTCGCCGACCACTACACCGATGACTGGGACCGCCTGTGGTGGGTGCGAGCCGACGTCACTGCCGACGTGACGTCGGATCCTGCGCTCATGGCTGCAGCCGCCGCCGCACTGGGGGCCCGCTACGTCCAATACGAGGGCCGGGACCCGGCGGGACCGCTGATCCGGATGACCGTCACACGGTGGGTTGGCTGGGCGGCCAGCCCCGCCGCAGTCGGCAACTGATCGCCGTCGTTCTCAGCGGTCGACGGCGATCGTGGCCTCGATGAAGTCGGCGTTCGGGACGTCGACGGCGCGCCCATCTGCTACTTCGATCCGCGAGCTGACGAGGCCGATCTCGACGAGGGTACCGGTGACGTCGCCGACCTGGACCCGCTCGCCCGGCGAATAGCGGCCAGCGACATGCCGGCCTGCTGCAACCTGGCGGGCGAGCGGCACGCTCCCGAGCCCGATGCCCAGCGCCGCCGCAACGGCGGTACCGAACGCGAGGGCGGCGACGAGGATCAGGATGATGTCCGCCGACACCCCGAGTTGCTGCATGGCGATAACGAGGCCCACGCCGGTGATGAGACCCGAGACGAGCAGCCTGGCCCTCCCGGCGAGGACGGCGGACACCGGTCGCAACCCCGCCTCGGCGAACAAACCGACGATACGCCCGAGGGCGCGAGCGATGATCACCACGACCACCGCGATCATCACCTTGGGAACCGATTGAATCACGGATTGGAGGAGCTGATCCGCCTGTGCAGGGTCGATCACCACCAGGGCGCCGACGACCACCACCGCGGTGACCAGAACCGGCACCAGCTGTCCGACGAGGTTCCCCCACTGCTCCGGCAGCTTGCGCTTCAGGAATCGACCGGCCACCCACACCAGCACTGCAACAGCGATGACCGCTCCTGCGGTGATCAGCCGGCTCATCAGGTCGTCGCTCATCGTTCCCCTCCAGTCGGCGGCAGGCTACCGCCTGGGTCCTCCGCATCGAATCCAAGCGCAACCAGGGCCCTCCCCATTGCCGAAACGACATCCACCCCCAGCTTGGCCGCGGCCACCAGGAACTCGTCGAAGCGGATCTGTCGCATCACCGGTTCGGCGAGATCGCGGGGCGCTTCGCCGATCCACAGCTCCGCGAGGAATGCTTGGCACTCCTCGCACCCCGCAACGTGCTCGTCGAGCGTCTCGTCGATGCCGTCGACGAATGCGAAAAGGCGGTCGTTGCTGATGCCGCAGTCCCTCATCGCCACGCCTCCATCACGGACCGCAGCGCGCGCCGGGCGCGCAGTATTCGGGTGCGGACCGTGTTGAGCGGCAGCCCCGTCGCATCCGCGATCTCTTGGTACGACATCCCGTCGTACTCGCGCATCACGAGTGGGATCCGGAGCTCGTCCTTCAGCTCGGCGACGGCGCGGTCGATCTCCTCGCGCAAGAGAGCGTCATGCGCCCGATGCTCGGCGCTCGGCGCGGCGCGGTGCTCGGGAACCTCGACGTGAGCGACCTCGCGGGTCCTTGTCACCGAATTGAGGGCGAGGTTGGTGACGATGCGATAGATCCACGAGCGCACCTGCGATTCCTGACGAAACTCGGGCAGCGCCTTGTACGCCCGAACGAAGGCTTCTTGAGCAAGATCCTCAGCGATAGTCGGGTTTCTCACCACACGCAGCGCAGCTCCGTACACGAAGTCCTGGTGGCGGCGGACGATCTCGCCAAACGCTGCAACATCCGCACGGCACGCCGTGACCAGCTCAGCGTCGGAGAAATCCTGCCACCTCGTGTCAGTACGACCCAACGAACCCCCATCGAGTTCCCCTGAAGGTAGCGGAAAACTCGGGAACTCCCGGTCGGCGACTGTGTCTCAATGGTGGGCGAGTCCGGGACGCTCGCAAGGCTCTCAGACCCCGGCGGCGGCCATGGACCCCAAGTCCGATTCCCCCTCAATGGACGCTGTGGCCGCCGCCGCCCCGTCCCGCGCCAGACTCGTCAGATGTCGATGGCGAGCCGTTTGGCGGCGGAGAGCGCCCGCCCGCCGTCGCGGACGAGCGTGCGGTCCTCGAGCTGCTCCCACCTGTTACGCGTGGCGACGAGCGCCGACCGCAGTTCCATGAGCTGCTCGAACGGCGCTCCCCCGAGCGCCGCAGCGGCATTGACCCTCTCGGCCTCGGCGACACGCTCCGCCATCGCGCGAGGGCAACGGCGATCCCGAGGGCTACAGCCCGGATGCTCTCGATCCCGGGTACGACGGGCTGGTCCACACGTCGAGTCTACGAAACCGAGGCCCTGTTGCGCCCTGGTAGCGTGCCGCTGATGCGGATTGGGATCCCACGTGAGCAGGCCGCCGGCGAACACCGTGTCGCTGCAGTCCCCGACGTCGTCAAGACATACGTGGGCTGGGGCTGGGACGTCGTAGTAGAACCGGATGCAGGCACCGCGGCCGGCTACCCGGACTCCCTCTACTCCGCAGCCGGAGCCACAATCGACGCCGGTGCGGCAACGGCCGATCTCGTGCTGCGCGTCGGCCCACCCGACCCTGCCGAGCTTCTCGCCATGGGGGAAGGCACCATCGTTGCCGGCTTCCTCGACCCGTTCCTCTCCCGAGACATCATGCAGGCGGCGCTCGATCGCAAGCTGACCGCACTCGCCGTTGAGGCCATCCCGAGAACAACCCTCGCCCAGGCCATGGACGCTCTCTCGTCGCAGGCGAACATCGCCGGCTATGCCGCCGTGCTGCTCGCGGCAACGGCCACGCCGAAGCTGCTGCCGATGATGGTGACGGCAGCGGGAACCATCCCGCCGTCACGGGCGCTGATCCTCGGCGTCGGTGTCGCCGGTCTGCAGGCAATCGCCACGGCCAAGAGGCTCGGCGCCGTTGTCCACGCCTACGACATCCGGGTCGAGACGAGGGAGCAGGTGGAGAGTCTCGGCGCCAAGTTCATCGAGGCGGTGACCACTGCAGCGGATGAGGGAGGGTATGCCCGAGAGGTCGGCGCCGACACCCAGGCCCAACAACACGCGGCTCTTGCCCCGTTCGTCGCAGAAGCCGACATGATCGTGACCACCGCACAGATCCCCGGCCGGCAAGCTCCCCTGCTGGTCACCGAGGAGATGGTGCGTTCGATGCACCCCGGGTCGGTCATCGTCGACATGGCGGCGGCCACCGGAGGCAATGTTGCCCTCTCCCGCCCCGACGAGGTCGTCGACGTCGACGGTGTGGCCATCCACGGCCCCACCAACCTGGCGGGCATGTTCCCGGCCGATGCCAGCCGCATGTACGCCCGCAATCTCATGTCCCTGCTCCAGCGGATGCGCGACAAGGAGTCGGGTGAGCTCGTGGTGGATCTCGAGGACGAGATCGTCGGCGAGTGCGCAGTCGTTGCCGGCGGCGAGGCCCGCCACCCCCGGACCATCGACCTCATCGGAGGCGCCTCGTGAGCGACGTCTTCATCTCCGGCATCGTCGTGTTCGTCCTCGCCGCCTTCGTCGGCCTCGAGGTGATCTCGAAGGTGCCGCCGACGCTCCACACACCGCTGATGTCAGGAGCCAACGCGATCTCCGGCATCACGATCGTCGGGGCGCTCGTCGCAGCAGGCATCGGGTCGGGCGCCACGGCAACGATCCTCGGCTTCCTCGCAGTCACGTCGGCCACCATCAACGTCGTCGGCGGGTTCCTCGTCACCGACCGCATGCTCGAGATGTTCAAGCGCAAACCGCCGCCGAAACGGGAGCCCAAACCGTGACGGAGCTCCTCTACCTGACGGCGGCCGTCATGTTCATCCTCGGCCTCAAACAGCTGTCGGGGCCTCGCACCGCTCGGCGCGGCAACACGATCGCCGCGAGCGGCATGCTGCTGGCCGTGATCGTCACGCTCGTCGATACCGAGGTGCTGACGTGGGGCACCATCCTGGCTGGTTTGGTCGCAGGCGGCGCGATCGGCGCCCTTCTCGCCCTCCGGGTCCAGATGACGGCGATGCCGCAGCTCGTGGCTGCTTTCAACGGGTTCGGAGGTCTCGCCTCTGCCCTCGTGGCCCTCGCCGAGCTCGACCTGACGAGCGCCGCCTTCCCAAACGAGACGGCGGTCACCGTGGTGCTGTCGATTGCGATTGGGGTGATCACGTTCACCGGCAGCTTCGTCGCTTTCGGAAAGCTCCAAGGGTTGATCTCGGGCAAGCCGCTCGCTCTGCCGGGTGGACACCTGCTCAACGCAGCGCTCGCCGGTGCGATCGTCGTCGTCGGTGTCTGGGCGGTAGCGGCCGAGACCGCGCTCCCGTACTGGCTGATCGTCCTGCTCGCATCTGTGCTCGGGGTGCTCGCCGTGCTTCCGATCGGTGGCGCCGACATGCCCGTCGTGATCTCTCTGCTCAACTCGCTGTCCGGTGTCGCTGCGTCGATGGCCGGATTCGTCATCGCCAATTCGGCCCTGATCATCGGTGGAGCGCTGGTCGGCGCTGCGGGCCTCATCCTCACCCTGCAGATGGCCGAAGCGATGAACCGCTCCATCGGCAACGTGCTCTTCGCTCGGTTTGGCGGCGGCGGCGGGCCCGTGGGCGAGATCGGCACCCGGCCGGTGAATCGTGCGACCCCGGACGACGTCGCCATCGCCCTCGCCTACGCCGGCAAGGTGATCGTCGTACCCGGCTATGGCCTTGCCGTTGCGCAGGCCCAGCATGCAGTACGAGCGCTCGCCAACGAGTTGGAAGCGCGCGATGTCGAGGTGGGGTATGCCATCCATCCCGTGGCGGGACGGATGCCAGGGCACATGAACGTCCTGCTCGCAGAAGCCGATGTGCCCTACGAGCAGCTCTTCGATCTGGATCACTCCAATCCGAAATTCCCGCGGACCGACGTCGTATTGATCATCGGCGCCAACGACGTGGTCAACCCCTCGGCCCGCGACGACTCGACGAGCCCGATCTACGGTATGCCGATTCTCGAAGTCGACAAGGCGCGAACGGTTGTCGTCGTGAAGCGATCCCTCTCGCCCGGATTCGCCGGCATCGACAACCCGCTGTTCTACGAGGACAACACGATGATGCTGTTCGCCGACGGCAAGGACGCCGTCGAATCGATCATTGCCGCACTCGACGACGTCTGATGGAGTTCCGTGACGTCGTGCGCCGCAGGCGTATGGTGCGCAACTACACCGACGAGCCGGTCGACCCCGATGCCGTTGACCGCATGCTCGATGCCGCACGGCGTGCCCCATCCGCCGGCTTCAGTCAAGGCCAGTCGTTCGTCGTCGTTCGGGACCCAGACATGCGGCGCCGTATCGCAGACCTGGCAGGCGAGCAGGACTACATCGCCAAGGGCTTCGATCCGTGGATCTCTCGTGCGCCGGTTCACGTGGTCGTGTGCGTCAGCGAGTCGCTCTATCGCGAACGCTACCGGGAGCCGGACAAGAGCGGAGATGGGACGGAGATGGAATGGCCCGTGCCCTACTGGTGGGTCGACGCAGGCGCAGCGATGATGGTGCTCCTGCTCGCTGCCGTCGACGAAGGGCTGGCAGCCGGCTTCCTCGGCGCCCACGCGATGCCCGAAGTCGAGGCCGCCCTCCGCATACCCACGCATGTCAGCGCCATCGGCATCGTCACGATCGGCCACGCTGCGCCCGATCGGCGCTCCGGTTCGCTGGCACGCGGCAAGAGGCCGAAGCGCCACGTCGTTCACGAGGAACGGTGGGACACCGAATCGTGACGGTGCTGTGTGCGACGCCACGTGGCACAGAATCCGATCTGGCGTAACCTCGACCGGGGCCCAGGTCTGCCCACGCGGGAGAGACGTCAGATGTCACCCCTCACTTCTCGATGGCGCATGCTGCTCGTGGCCGTTGCGGCGGGAGTAGTCGCGGCGACGCTGACCGGCTCGCCCCAGAGCTCGGCAGCCGGCTCGGTGATGTTCGGGGCCAACCCCGGCATCGACGAGACGGGCAGCAGTCTCGGGCCCTTGCTCGACATGGAAGAGACGCTCGGACGTCCACTCGACATCGTCCGCGTCTACGAGCCGTGGGACTCGGACTGGTCTTCGCGCTACCTCGACGAGATCGAGGACAGCGACCGTGTGATGCTCATCTCGGTGAAGCCAAAGCTGGCCGACGGAACCGTCATCCCGTGGCGCGACATCGCAGACGCCCCGCCCGGGTCGACGCTTGCGAACGAGATGACGGAATGGGTGGACCGCATCGAGGCATTCGACGGCGAGGTCTGGTTCGCATTCCACCACGAGCCGGAGTCGTCCTCGAACTCGGTGCATGGCGCCTCCGAGGACTTCATCGATGCCTGGCGGCGCTTCATCGGAGAGTTCCAAGCGCGCGGGCTCTCCAACGTCAGCTACACGTGGGTGATGACCTACTGGAGCTTTGCGACGGATCCGTCGGACCCGCGGCATGTCGACAACTGGTATCCGGGCGATGACGTCGTCGACCACATCGCCTCCGATGCCTACAACTGGGACAACTGCAAGGGCAACGATACCGACCCATGGCAGCCGCTCGAGGACGTCATCGATGCCCAACGAGTGTGGGGCCAGGCGCATCCGGACAAGGGGCTCGTTCTCGGCGAGTGGGCATCGACCGAGATCGCCGGCGACGGGGGTGCCGCCAAGGCGGCATGGATCGCCGAAGCCGCGGCGCTGTTCAAGAAGCCAGGCTGGGAGCAGTTCGTTGCGCTCATGTGGTTTCACTTCGACGACCCCTCCTACCCGAATTGCTTCTGGAAGATCGACACCAGCGAGCCGGCCCTCGATGCTTTCGTCGCGATGGCGGATGACCCGTTCTACGGTGGTCTCGGAGGAGGGGGCGGGGGCACCCCACCCGACCCCGGCATCGACGGCTTCACCGACGTCGACGAGGCGGACCTCTTCTACGCAGACATCCTCTGGCTCTCTCAGGAGGAGATCACGAAGGGCTGCAACCCGCCCGCCAACGATCTCTTCTGTCCCGATGATCCGGTGTCTCGTGCGCAGATGGCTGCGTTCTTGGTGCGAGCCCTCGACTACACCGACACCGGCGGCGGCAATCTCTTCGTCGACGACAACACCTCCATCTTCGAAACCGACATCGACAAACTCGCCACAGCAGGCGTCACCAAAGGCTGCAACCCGCCCATCAACGACCACTACTGCCCGAACGCACCCGTCACCCGCGCCCAGATGGCCGCCTTCTTGGTGCGAGCCCTCGACTACACCGACACCGGCGGCGGCAATCTCTTCGTCGACGACAACACCTCCATCTTCGAAACCGACATCGACAAACTCGCCACAGCAGGCGTCACCAAAGGCTGCAACCCGCCCATCAACGACCACTACTGCCCGAACGCACCCGTCACCCGCGCCCAGATGGCCGCCTTCCTCCACAGGGCGCTCGGGTAGGCCGCGCAACAGCGTGCGGGAGCCCTGCGCTGCGCCTCACCATCAGGAACGGGCATCGAGGACTACCCGCCCGCACCGCACCACGAGGCGCGGCGTTGCGAGCGAAGCGACCTCGAGGTCGGGCAACACGACGAAATCGGCCCACGCCCCGAACTCGTACGCCGGCTCGCCGAGGAAGGCCCGAGCGTCGGTTGTCACCGCCGCGAAAACGTCTGACGCGGTCATGCCATAGGCGAGCAGACGGCGAGCTTCTCTCGCCACCTCCCCGTGAGCGAGGGCCAGATCCGTCCCAGCCATGACGTGCACGCCGGCGCCGGCGGCGTGCGGCAAGAGGCTGCGAACGTTGTCGAGCCCTTCCTGGAGCAATCGACCGCCGGTCGACTCGGCACCGAGCGCCTGGGCAAGCAGTTCCATGGCCTTGACTGTCGGGACCCAAGCCCCACGACGCTCGCCGAGCTGGGAGAGGTCGCGCTCGGTCAGGAAGAGCCCGTGCTCGATCGAGTCGACCCCCGCCCGAACGGCCATCCCTGGTGTCTCCGGGGCGGCAGTGTGGATCGCAACCCGCCGCCCGACTGCGTGTGCCGCCGTGACCGCACCAGCCAGCTCCGCTTCGCTGAAGTTGGAAACTGCACCCACCCCACGGCGCGGCCAGTCACCGATGAGCTTCACCCAGGTTGCCTGATCGGGCCCCGCTCCGGCAACTGCTGCGGTGAGGCCACCGCGCTCGACCTCGTCTGCGAGGCCCGGGTAGTAGCCCTGGGGCGGTGCGATGAATCGGCCCGCGAGCTGCGCCGCAGGACGCGCCTCCTCGGGGATCCGCATCGTGAGGCCGACGGTCGAGGGGTCGTGGGTGCCCTTGTCGGCAACGAGGAGGACGCCACGTTCGAGTTGGGCGGCGGCATGCCGTCCGATACGGTGACCGAGGTCTTCGCTGCGGCCGTCACCGGTCATGTCCCGCACCTCGTTCGACGTGAGGTGGGCGTGACCGTCGACGAGGCCGGGCACGACGATGCCGTCGCCGAGCTCGACCTCGGGCCAGCCAGATTCGGGCTCCGCCCATCTGCCTGAACGGCTGATGCCCAGCGTCAGGCGGTCTCCGTCTGGCGTCGTGAAGCGGACGGTGCTGCAGCGCATGGACGCGACGCTACAACGCCGACCGATGCGCCGCCGGATGGACCCACCCCGCCATCGGATAGCATCGAGCACCGTGCTTCGCCTCGACAACCTCACCAAGCGCTACGGCGAGATCAATGCCCTCGACCGATGCTCGTTCGACGTGCCGCGGCGGACCTTGCTCGGGTTCCTCGGTCCCAACGGTGCCGGCAAGACGACGGCGATGCGATCCGTGTTCGGCCTCGTGTCACCCGACGAAGGCACGGTCACGTGGGACGGTGCATCGATCGATCAGGACATGCGGCTGCGTTTCGGCTACATGCCGGAGCAACGCGGCCTCTATCCCCGGATGCGGATCGGGGCCCAGCTCGCCTACTTCGGCAGGCTCCATGGGCTGTCCTCGGCTGGGGCGAAGACGGCTGCGGAGCAGTGGCTCACGAAGCTGGGTCTCACCGACAGGATCGGCGATCGCCTCGAGGCCCTCTCCCACGGCAACCAGCAGCGCGTCCAACTCGCCGCCGCCCTCGTTCACGAGCCGGAGCTCCTGGTACTCGACGAGCCGTTCTCCGGCCTCGATCCGCTCGGCGTCCGGGCTATGGCGGACATCCTCGCCGAGCGAGCGGAAGCCGGCGCCGCAGTGGTGTTCTCGAGCCACCAACTCGACCTCGTCGAGGATTTGTGTGAGTCGGTGGTGGTCATCAACAACGGACGCATCGTGCTCGCCGGACCCGTAGCCGAGCTGCGGGCCCGGTCCCCCTACCGCTACCTCGAGATTCGTGTCGAAGGGGCAACCGACGGCTGGCATGCGGGGCTCCCCGGCATCGAGGAGACCACGAAGCGTCGCGATGTGGTCCGTCTCCGGGTCGATGCCGACACCGATCCCACCTCGCTGCTCGATGCGGCGCGTGCGCATGGGACCGTTCGGGAGTTCGCCTTCTCGCCCCCGACGCTGAGCCAGGTGTTCCGCGAGGCGGTCGACCAATGAGCTGGATGCGCTCAATCTGGCTGGTGGCCGCACGGGAGCTGCGCGAGCGGGTAGCCAGCCGGGCATTCCAGATCTCGACGGCGCTCACGGTCCTCATCGTGCTTGGTCTGCTGCTGGCACCCTCGATCTTCGGTCTCGACGAGCCTCCCAACTACTCGATCGGTGTCGTGGGCGAGATCCCGGTCGGCCTGGGGGCGGTGATCGAGACGACCGCATCGCAACAAGGCACGACGGCGGAGTTCACCGAGTTCGGAGACCGAGCGGAACTCGAAACCGCAGTCCTCGACGGCGACGTCGACATCGGTGTCGTCGACGCGACTGTCGTGCTCACCGGCCCGAACACCGACCCGGAGCTGATATCCCTCGTGTCCGTGGGCGTTGGCGCCGCCGGCGTTCGAGACAGGGCTGCCGAGCTGGGCCTCACCCCGGGAGACATCGCACGGCTGCTCGACACCGCAGTACAGGTGGAGCCTTTGGAGCGGATCGAGGATGAGGAGAGCAAGACGGTGGTTGCGTTCATCGGCACCGTGCTCCTGTTCATCTCCATCGTCACGTACGGGCAGTGGATCCTCATCGGCGTCGTCGAGGAGAAGTCGAGCCGCGTGGTCGAGGTTGTGCTCGGTGCGGTGCGTCCCCGCCACCTCCTGGCCGGCAAGGTGCTGGGGATCGGGCTTCTCGGTCTCGCCCAACTCCTCCTCATCGCGGGTCTGGGTGTCTACATCGTACGGACGACGGACACGTTCGACGTTCCGAGCGTTGGTGTCGGCCTCGTGGCAATCGTCATCGGATGGTTCCTGCTCGGCTTCGCCTTCTTCGCATCGGGCTTTGCCGTCGCCGGATCTCTCGTGTCCCGGCAGGAGGAAGCCCAGAACGCCTCCTTCCCACTCACGATGGTCATGCTCATCGGATACTTCACTGCCACCTCGTCGCTTACAGGCGGCGACAACCCGATCCTCCGGGCCATGTCGCTCGTCCCACCCTTCTCCCCGATGACGATGCCCCTGCGTATGGCTGCGGGCACGGCGATGAACTGGGAAGTGATCGTGTCGATCGCCCTCATGATCGGGGCGATCGCACTGATGCTCCGGATCGGCGGGCGGGTCTACTCCGGCGGGCTCCTCCGCACAGGGGGAAAGGTGAAGATCCGCGAAGCGCTTCCGCGCTGCTGAACGCTGATCGAAATCCTCGATGCTCAGCCAGCCAACTACGATGTCCGTTTGTTCACGCCACAGGGGGCGCATGCCATGAATCTCTCCGTCACGCACCGAGGCCGCTACGCGCCGCCCGTGGAGTTCGTCGAACGCAAAGGGCTCGGCCACCCGGACACGATCTGCGACCATCTCGCCGAGGACTTGGCCAGGCGGCTTGCGTCCGACTACATCACCCACACCGGCGCGGTCCAGCATTTCAACGTCGACAAGGCGATCCTCGCCGCAGGCTCTGTCGACGTCGGTTTCGGCGGCGGCGTCCACTTGAAGTCCGCCAAACTGGTCTTGGTCGGCAAGGCGAACTTCTCGACGCACTGGCAGCCAAACGTCGAGGAATTGGCTGCGGAATACAAGCAGAAGCTCCTCGAACTGCTCCCAGATGCAACCCCCGAGGCCTTCGACGTCGAGATCTGGCTCAGCCAGTCGTCGATCGACCTGGCCGCGGTCGCAGGCCCACGCGACGAGGCGCCGCACGCCAATGACACGTCGTTCGCTGCCGTGTCGCTGCCGCGCTCTCCGCTCGAACGCACCGTTCACGCCGTCGAGAAACACCTCAACTCGGACGGCTACCGCGCTGCGGTTCCCGTCGGCCGTGACATCAAGGTGATGGGTGCTCGCGTCGGCCTCGAGGCCAGGCTCACGGTGGCGGCTCCCGTCATGGCCAAGGCCGTCGCGAATCGTCCCGAGTACGACGAGGTCGTCCAGGCCATCCGAGGCACGTCCATGGATGTCGCCACCGAGGCGTTCGGCGGACCGGTGGAGGTTGGCGTCAACCAGGGTGACGAAGCCGACACGCCCTACCTGACACTCACCGGCACCTCTGCCGAAGCCGGCGACGACGGTCAGGTGGGTCGTGGCAACCGGTTCGGTGGGCTCATCACCCCGTATCGGCCCATGAGCCTCGAAGCGGCGGCCGGCAAGAACCCGGCAGCCCACGTTGGCAAGACGTACCACGCCGTTGGCGCCGACATCTCCGATCGCCTCATCAACGAGCTTGGCATCGAAGAGGTCACCATCCGGCTGCTCAGCTCGATCGGCGCCCCCGTCACGTCGCCGCAGGCAGTGCACATCGAGATTGCGGGCGGCCCTGTCGACGACGTTGCCGTGCTCACGGTCGTCGAGGAGTGCTTCGAAGACTGGGCAGGCGTCCGAGACAGGCTCGTCGCCGGGCAGTACGAGCTCTACTGAGCCACCCGGGCGAGTCGGCTCACGATCGACTGAAGTCGCGCAGCCCCAGCTTCGGTCCGTAGCGCGGTGCGTGGATGCCCGCCGACTTCAAGAGGATGAGGACCCGTCGCCGGTGGCCCGCATAGGGCGCCAGGAGCTCCAGCATGCGCTCGTCGGTTCCGCGGGGCTCCCCTGCGAGCGCCCATGCCACCATGTTGGGCAGGTGGTAGTCGCCGATCGGGACGGCATCGGGATCCCCCAGCGACCCGCCCATGACGATCGCCGCAGTCCAATCACCCACACCACGGACCGCCGTCAGCCGAGCGTGCGCCTCGGGAAGCGGCATGCCGACGATCTCTTCCAGCCTGGCGGCGCGGCGGGCCACCTCGATGACGATCTGCGCCCGCGAACGCTCGACCCCGAGCGGGTGGAGGTCCGCGTACGACAGACGTGCGAGCGTCGCCGCATCGGGCGGCACCATCGCCTCGATCGGCCCCGGCGCCGGGGTACCGAACGTGTCCAGGACGCGCCGGTAGGAGCGCTCCGCCTCGACGGACGTCACGCGCTGCCCCAGGATCACCGGCACCAGCATCTCGAACACCCGGCCGGTGGCTCCGAGCCGCAATCCTGGATTGCGCCGATGCAGGTCTCGGACGAGGCCAGGCAAAGGGGCGAACCGGCTGGGATCGTCGGAGAGGCCGCACACGCGCGACAGTCGGTCGAGTGCCCAGGTCGCCCCAGGTCCCCACGCCTCGCCGCGGACCACGCTGCCGTCCGCCCGCACGTGGAGCGTGGCTGGGCCGGCGGCCGTGTTGGTCACCCACCAGACCTCATCGCGACCTGAACGGACGCGTCCCGCCGCCTTCGAGGCCATCGCTCCAAACGTGGCTGCCAGGTCGAGCGTGCCGGCGAAGGTGAGAAGGCGCTGTGGCATCCGGCGACGCTAGCGCTGGTCTCGGCGCGCTGCAGCCGTCAAACGGCCACAGCGCCCGGCCGATTGTGGCATCCTCAGCGAGTGGACGATGGACAACTCCGGTACGAGATCTACCGAACGTTTGCCGACACCGGGCGGCCTCCCACCACTGCAGCGATCGCAACGTGGGCTGGCGGGGATGCGGCGGGGCGTCAGGCGCTGCGCCGGCTCCATGACGCACATGCACTGGTGCTCGACGCACGCGGCGAGATTCGTATGGCGCTCCCCTTCTCGGCGGTGCCGACCGACTATCGGGTCGTCGCCGACGATCGCGAATGGTGGGCAAACTGTGCATGGGACTCGCTTGCGATTCCGGCGGTGCTCCGCATCGATGCCACGATCGACGCACGATGGCACGACACGGGTGAGCCGATCGAGCTCGCCGTCGCCGGCGGCACCCTGACGTCGACCGGCGGGTTCATCCACTTCGCGATTCCAGCCAGACAGTGGTGGGACGACATCGTCGAGACGTGACGCACCATCCGCTTCCTCCGGTCGGAGGAACGCGCGACACGGCGGGGCGCAGCGGTCCCGATCGAGATCATGTGGCGGCTGACCCGACGGTGGTACGGCGATCGCCTCGACCGCACCTACAGCCCCGCGCCCGCGAGGCGCTGCAACACCTTCTTGCGTCGGTTGGGCTCCGCTCGAGCTTCTGGACCCTGCCCGAACCGAGGTAGACGAACCGCGCTGCGCGAGCGAGAGCAACGATCACTACCACCTCGCCGCTGCGTAACATCTCACCCGTGCGCGCAACCACATTCTGCCTGGGGCAATGGCGACGCCTCGAACCCCTGCCATGATCCGGCCGGAACGCATCGAGCTATGGAACGTCGAGCTGCCGTTGGTGCGGCCCCTCGTCACGAGCGACGGCACCTTCGAGACCCGTCGCGCCGTCATCGTTCGTGTCTCCCGCAATGAGGCAGAAGGGTGGGGCGAAGCTGCGCCATTCCCGGGTCATACCCGCGACAATGCAGACGAGGCCTGGGAGCTTCTCGTACGGGAAGCCGGCCGCATCCTCGGAGCCGATGAGCCGGTGCTCATCGAGGGCTCGAGCGCAACGTCTGCCATGGACGCAGCCCTCACCTCGCTGCGTGCGGCTCACAACGGCGTGTCGCTGGCCGCCGAGGTCGGCGGTGGGATAGAGCCGGTCACCGCATCGGCGGCGATCGGGCTCGGGGCCGCACCCGCAGATGTGATCGGCGCAGTAGCCCGAGCGGTCGAGGCTGGCCACACGCAGGTCAAGCTGAAGATCATGCCAGGGCGACTCGACGTTGTCGGCGACGTTCGGCGCCATTTCCCCGACATCGGGATCGCCGTCGACGCAAACGGGAGCTTCCGGCGAACGCAGATGGACGACCTCGTCGCGCTCGACCGGCTCGGGCTCACCTACATCGAGCAGCCCCTCGGCCCACTCGACCTGCCCGGCCATGCGACGCTGCAGGCGCGAATCTCCACAACCGTCTGCTTGGACGAGTCGGTGAAGCGGCTGGGCGACATCGTGACGATTGCGGCATCGTCCGCGGCCCATGCCGTCGTTCTCAAACCTGGGCGCCTGGGGCCAACCCTCACGCGGCGAGCCATCGAGCTTGCTGCCGCGCCATCGCATCGATGTGAAGATCGGCGGCCTCGTAGAGACCGGCATCGGAAAGACGGTTGCGGTGGCGCTGGCCTCCCACCCGCATGTCTCGCTGCCGAGCGACCTCGGAGGCTCGGCTCACTGGTTCGCCCATGACCTCGTCATCCCGGCGTGGACCGTGACCGACGGTGCGATGACACCGCGTGCCGGTTCGGGCTTCGGCATCACCGTCGACCGCACGTACCTCGACGAGATCGCAACTCGCAAGGTTCGTCTGCCGCGGTGAGAACACCCGCGGCAATTGCATCGCCGGGGGGGTACGGACGATGATGCGGCCGTCATGACACGTCTCCTCGTAGTCGGCGCTGGTCAGATCGGCGCTGCAGCGACCGCCGCTGCGCTCCAGGACGGCGTGGTCGATTCTGTCGCAGGGGTCGTCGACGTCGATCCGGCCGCCGGAACCCGGCTCGGTACGGTCCATGGTGCTCCCGTGTACACGAGCACGCACGAGGTCCCCCAGGCGCGAACAGGCGATCGTGCGCTCGTCGCCGTTTCTCCGGAGGTCGACGTCGTCGCTCCCGAGATCCTGCGGTTGGTGTCCCTCGGCTATGACGTGGTCACGACATGCGAAGAGCTGGCCTGGCCTCCCCGCCACATGTGGAATGCGTTGCACACGGCGGCGCGGACCCACCGAAGAGTCATCGTCATGACGGGCGTCAACCCGGGCTTCATCATGGATCGCCTGCCGCTCATGGCAGCCTCGGCATGCCGCAACGTCAAGAGCCTCACGGTCACTCGCCGCATCGATTCCTCGGCGAGACGCGAGTCGTTCATCCCGAAGACCGGTCGCGGTCTCAGCCTCGCCGAGTGGGATGCGGCGGTGGCAGCGGGAAGCGTCGGGCACCGCGGCCTCGTTCCGAGCGCCCACCTCCTGGGCCACGCCCTCGCCTGGCCGAACCGGGACGTCACCGACACCCTGTCGGCCATCGCGCATGGCGACGTGGTCTCGGGCTTCCGCCAACATGTGACCCTCCGTGCGGGCGAGAAGACGATCGACCTCGACATCGTCGTCGATTGGGGCCTCACCGAGCCGGGCGATCGTATCGTTGTTGATGGCGAGCCTCCGCTCCAGCTCGACATCCCAGGCGGTTACCACGGCGATCTCGGGGCATCCGCGCAGATCGTGATGGCATTGGAGCACTGCGAGGAGTTGCCGCCCTCGTTCTACCGACCCACCGACCTGCCGCTTCGCTTCGGCTGAGCCCGGTGCGACGGCTTGGCTCACCGGAACCTTTTGCGCTTCTCCCGCACTCTCCTAGCGTTCTCTCCATGAGACGCTTTCTTCCGGTTGCCGCCCTGCTCGCCGCTTCGATTCTGGCTGTCGCACCGTCGAGTCACGCCGCCGACGAGTCCGGCCCGCCGCTGTGCGAGCCGTATGAGGGCGTCGTCTGCACTGGGTGGTTCAGCGACGACGCCGAACTGGTGGTCGACGACCAGCGAATCGAGGACGCCATCGACCGCCTCGTCGGCCGCTACGGCAGGGAGATCGCCGTCGTCACGGTCACGGACAGTAGGGGCGAAGACCCTGCCGACTTCGCTGCAGCCCTCGGCAACGCATGGGGGGTCGGGGGGCCTGCCCAGGACGGCGTCGTCGTGCTCGTCGACATCGGTGCTCGGCGAACGGAGGTGAAGCCCGCGAGCGGCCTTCCGATGAGCGACGATGCGGCGACTCGCGTCGCCGGCGCCGCAAACAGCTTCTTCGGGGTCGGCGATTTCGAAGGAGGGCTCCTCGCCATCGTCGGCAGCCTGGAGCAGGAACTGGCGGCGCTCGAGGGTGATGCTCCGGGCGAGGATGGCGCTCCGGCAACGACGCTTGCGCCGGAGTCCCCAGGGGTCGACGAACCGGTCGACGCACCACGTGGCGGCGGAGTAGGGGTCGTCGTCCTCGGACTTGCCGCCGGTATTGGGCTCATTGGTGGCGGCGCAGCCATCACTGCGTCTCGCCGCAGGCGACGTAGCGGCATCATGCGCACCCGGCGTGAGCTCATCGATGGCGACATGACCGCCCTCGAACCCGCAGGACACGAGCTGCCTCAGCTCGACGAGTACACCATGGCGGCGCCCGAGGACGCCCCAGATGTCCCAACCAAGAGAGTGCTCGACCTCCTCGCAGCCGTCGACTCCGGCACGCCATCGACCGACGAGGAAGCTGCACGGGCGGCGTGGCGGCATGGGCTCGTGCACGTGATCGACCGAAGCCGTCTCGAAACAGCATCGGAGGTGCCATTCGAGCTGCGCGCCGCCGACGAAAGGCCCATTTTGGAGGGCGCCGTGCAGCAGGCCGCCAAGGATGCGCTCGACGTCGTCGCGGACGATGAGCAAGCGTTCTCCGTTCGTCGCCAGGAGCTCCAGCGGGTCATCGCCAGTCTCCGTCCCCACCGCGTGGCTGCCGCCCGGCAGCGAGCGGCAGCGACCATCGTCAACCGCCTCGCCACCCTCCCGATCGGTGAGACTCTCCTCGACGATGCCGGCGCCCGGCTGTTGCGGGTGGCCGCCGCCCTCGACCCGGCGGCACCAGCGACGCAATCGATCGACGAGCTCGCTGTGGTCTACCGCACGGCCCAAGCGAAGACGGAGAAGCTCCAAGGCCTCTACGACCGGCTGCCCGACTCGACTGCCCGGCCTGCCGTCGCCGCCGCCCTGGCCGACCTCACGGACGATCCCGACAGCGCTGTCGCCCGCTACGAGAAGCTCCGGGTCGATCTGGAGGCAAAAGGCGCCGCCCTCCAGGCAGACGGGCTGGGCGTGCCTGCCCTCGCGGCACTGCTCCTCATGAACAACGACGACGAGGACGTCGACGAGTTCGTCGAGACGTATCGAGCCAACCGAGCTCGCGGCTTCCCGGCGGACGAGGCCGTTGAGTACGCCCTCGCCGGACTACGCACCCCCAAAGAGATCGAGCACGTCAGAGCCGAGGCCAAGCGGCTCGACCTGCCGGTCGCGATCACGGCCGCACTGCTGCGCCGCCGAGACGACGGCCCCGAGGTGTACCGGGAGCTCGCCGACGAGCTGGCCGGCCACGGCGTGGAGGGCGACACCCGCAAGACGATCGCCGGCATTCTCGCGATCTCGCTCGAGCCCGCCCTCGCCATCCGCCGCTGGATCGAGGCCCGCACCGCCTTGAACGGGCTCGGCCTCGAAGGAGCGTATGCGGACGTCGCTGCAGCGTTTGGCGCCTCAGACCCACGAGGGCCGCGGACGTTCGCCCTCGCGTACGCTGCACAGCGTCAGGCGCTGGCCCGCAGCACCATCGAAGACGCCGACCGCTTCGCTCCCGAGCTGGCCCATGAAGGCACCAGCGGGCAGACCGACACCTGGACGGGCCAGCCGATCCCCCGCGGCCTCACCAGCTTCGACCCGTTCACCTTGCTCTTCTATCACTGGGTCATCACCCAGGGACATCACGGCAGCTTCGGGTGGGAGCCGATCTACCGAGACACCTCGTGGTCCAGCGACCGCGGATCGTGGTGGGGCGGGACCGGCGGATTCGGGGGATTCGGCGGGGGCGGCGGGTTCAGCGGCAGGGGTGGCGGCACCTCCTGGGGTGGCGGCTCCTGGGGTGGCGGAGGCGGATTCGGCGGGTTCGGTGGCGGCGGCGGGTTCGGCGGGGGCGGATTCGGTGGTGGGGGCGGCGGCAGCGGGTGGTGAGCCTCGTGATCACGTCCCCCGCAAACCCCCGCGTCAAAATGCTGGCCGGCCTCAAACGCAGGCGCAACCGCGACGCGGCCGGCACCTTTCCCATCGAGGGGAGCCGCGTCGTGCGTCGTGCGCTCGACGCCTCCTGGCCGTTGGACGAGGCGTTCTTCGCCCCAGGACTCGCCACCGCAGACGCGCACGCCGTCGCACACGCGCTGCACGGCACCGGTATCGAGATCACCGAGCTCGGCGACGATGCGTTCCGGCGCGCCGCCTACCGAGAGCACCCCGACGGCATCATCGCCGTCGGCCGCACCTCGAAGCTCGATCTCGATCAGCTCGACCTCGGCGCCCAGCCGCTGCTGTTGGTCGTCGAGGGGATCGAGAAGCCGGGCAACCTGGGCGCCATGTTGCGGACGGCAGACGGTGTCGGCGCCGACGCCGTCATCGTCGCCACGCCGACGGCCGACGTATGGAACCCCAACGTCGTCCGTGCATCTCAGGGAGCCCTCTTCACCGTGGCGGTTGCAGCGAGGCCGGCGGTCGAGGTTGCCGCGTGGTTGGCGGACATGCGCATTGCCGCCGTCGCCGCAGTGCCTCGTGCCGGTGCTCCGGCGCCCTGGGGCGTCGATCTCACGGGACCCGTCGCGCTCGTCGTCGGCAGCGAGCATGCGGGACTGTCGGACGTATGGCAGGGCAGCATCGACGTTGCCATCCCGATGCGCGGCGCAGGCGACAGCCTCAACGCGTCTGTCGCCGCGGCCGTGCTGCTCTACGAGGCTCGCCGCCAGCGGAGCTGAGGTCGCCGGTCGTCAGTCGGTGCCGCTGCTCGTCTCGATGGCATCGTCCCGGTCGCACCACCGACACACGATCCGTTCGAGCGTGGCGTCGAGGACCTCTTCCTCGTCGATGGTCATCTCGCCGCCCAGGGTGAAGTGGGCAAAGCGGCGTCGCCGCACCGTCTCGTACACGTCGAACCTCGTGCGGTTCCCACAGTGGGCGCACCGGTACGCCTTGTCGCTCATGGCTTCACCAGCTCCCAGATCCCGTCGTCCTCGAGCATGCGGTCGATCAGTTCGAGCCGGGGGCGCGCTCGGCCGTGGTGGATCGCCGGGTTGGTGATGATGCGCACAGGTGGCCCGTGACGCGCAACGGTCGGGACTCCTTCGATTCCGGCCGCAACGGCACGCTCGTAGGCCGATGCCAGCGTTGCGAAACCCACCTTGGGGATGGCGGCCAGCAACACGTCGCCATCGAGTCCGGCAACCCGGGCCGCCGCCCGGTAGGTGAGCTCGGAATCCAGGGAGTCCCCCTGGCGGTGCACAAGCGTGAAGAGTGCCTGGCGCACGATCTGCTGCCGTCCCGGCTCCACCACCGCAGCGTGGGCGGCGAGCGCCCGCACCCCAGGCGTCATCGTCTCCTCGCTGCCGAGCCCGCCCGGCGGGAATCCGATCCATTGGAGGTCCAAGCGCACACCCTCCGCAGCAGCTGTTGCGAACAGCGAGAAGACCCGCCACGAGTCGGCACTCTCGAAATCGAAGTAGACGGTGCCGGAGAAATCCACGGCGGGAGGGTAGCCCCGCTGCGCCGGCATGATCCTTGACATCGAACATGTGTTCGATCTACCGTCGCCTTCTCCCCGAACGAGGACGGTCCGGTGCTCGGCACCCAGCGCAGCTTCGACGATCTCGGCGCCCCGCTCCACACCGTGCCGTTCTGCATCCTCGACCTCGAAACCACCGGTGGCTCGCCGCACGACTGCCGCATCACGGAAGTCGGGGCCGTGCGGTACGTGAGCGGCGAGCTCACCGGGACCTTCCATTCACTCGTCGACCCCGGTGTGCCCATCCCGCCCTCGATCACGATCCTCACCGGCATCACTCATGCCATGGTCATCGACGCCCCACCGATCGAGGAGGTGCTGCCCGCCCTGCTCGAGTTCATCGGCGATGCAGTGATCGTCGGACACAACGTTCGCTTTGATCTGAGCTTCCTCAACGCAGCCGCCGGCCGCCTGGGGTACGGCCGCCTTTCCAACCGGTCCAGCGACACGGCGGCGCTGGCGCGCCGGCTCCTCGCCGACGAGGTGCGCAACTTCCGTCTCGGCACAATCGCCGCCCACCTGAGATCGCCCCACACTCCGACCCATCGCGCGCTCGACGATGCCAGAGCCACGGCCCATGTGTTCTTCGAGCTGTTGGGCCGGGCGGGTGCGATTGGTGCCACCTACCTCGAGGACTTGATGCGGCTCCCAACGGCACGGGGTGCCCCCCACTACGCCAAGCTGGGCCTCACCGACGGACTCCCGCGCCTCCCCGGCGTCTACGTGTTCCATGACCGCTCCGGCGAGGTCATCTACATCGGCAAGGCCAAGAACCTGCGGAGCCGGGTGCGGTCGTATTTCTACGGCGATCGGCGGCGCCGGGTTGCCCAAATGCTACGCGACCTCACCACCATCGAGCATCGTGTGTGTGCGACCGAGCTGGAGGCGTCGGTCACCGAGCTGCGGTTGATCCATGCGCACCGCCCTCGCTACAACCGCCGCTCGCGCCCCTCGCGCAGCACCCATTGGCTTCGCCTCACGGCCGAAGCCTTCCCGCGACTCTCGATCGTCCGCAGCCAGCGGCCCAGCGCCCTCGCACACCTCGGGCCCTTCCGGCGACGACAGCAGGCAGAGCAGGTGATGCACGCGTTGTGGGATGCGGTACCGATACGCCGGTGCATGGGCACCAAGGGCGGCGAGGCGGCGTGCCGCTTCAGCCAGCTCGGTGTTGCCCTCTGCCCGTGCGACGGCACCGTTGACCCCGCGGAGTATCGAGCGGTCGTCGACCGGCTGGTGCTGGGCATCACCGCAGACCCATCGCTGCTGCTCGGCCCACTCGTCGAACGGATGCGCACCCTGGCAGAGCGCGCCAGATTCGAGGAAGCTGCGGACGTCAGAGACCGCTACCGGACCTTGGCGCGGGCGCTCGAGACGCGCCGCATCTGGCAAGCACTGACCGGTGCTGGCACCGTGTGGGCCGAGGACGCCGACGGAGCCTCGGTGATGATCGACGGCGCCAAGCTCGCCGTTGCCTGGTCGCGGCCGGACCCTACACCCCTGCTCCCCCACTCACCGGCTACCGATCAGCCACCACCAACGCCGCCATCCGCCGAAGCCGCTGAGGAGTTGTGGCTCCTCTGGCGCTGGCTGGAGCGCCCCGGCGTCACGATCATCGACAGCTCTGCGCCCCTCGGGCTCCCGTCGCGTCCCGTGTCCGTGGTCAGCACGCTCGCAAGCTGATCCGGAGCCCGGTGTAGCCTGGCGGACCATGCGTTTCATCGTCCGACCCGGAACCGATCCAACGGCGCGCGCCGACGCCTCGCTGCTGCGAGCCTTGGGCCTGCCCGGGGGCGGGACGGTGAAGCTGGGCGCAACCCATTGCCGAGTAGCCCCTGGGGACGTCCCGTCGCCCACCGCCATCCTCGTCGGGAACCGCACGATGCTCAATGCGGGAGTGAAGAGCGGGGACAGCATCGACGTGGTCAGGGCTCCCCTGCCCGATGCGCTCCAGGTCGGGTTGGAGGGTGCCGACGCACCGCTCGACACCCGTCATCTCAGCCGCTCCCTGCAGGGTCTCCCCGTGACCGTCGGCGACCTCGTCGTGACCCGCACTGCGTACGGCAATGGAGACGACGCCGGCGAAGTGGAGCTTCGTATCTTCGCCGTCCAGCCGGGCAACGCTGCACTCGTGGGCAGCGCAACAATGGTGTACGAGAAGGGTGAACAACCGGCCGATCTCGTCGCACACCCGGCCGGACGGGTCGGCGGTGAGGCTCCAACGACCGCTGAGGCACTCCTCGCCGGGCTGGACACAGAGCTCGATGTCATGACGGGGTGGCTGTCGCTGCTCACGTCTGCCAAAGACCTGCCCGCCGCATGGGGGCTTCCTCGAGTGGCAGGGGTGTTGCTCGAAGGACCGGCGGGGTGCGGCAAGTCCGAGCTCGTCGCCGCTGCTGCCGCCAGGGCCGGGTCGCCGGTCCAAGAGGTGTCGCTCGAGCTCGTCTTCAAGCCGGAGAAGCTGCTCGAACGGCTGGAGCGAACGGTCAAGGGCATTCCGGCACCCGGCGTCATATTCGTCGACCGCCTGGATGCGGTAGCGGGCGATGACGCCATGTTCCGCACCCAGATGGCGGCGATCATGCGCTGGTTCCTCGAGGCCGTGGTCGAGCGCAGCCGCATCGCCGTCGTGCTCGGGGTGTCGTCGGCTTCGAAGCTGCCCGTGACGGTCACGTCGTCGCCGCTGATGCCACGTACCCTCACCATCCCCCCGCCCGACACAGAACGCCGTGCGCTGCTGTTCGAATCGGCGCTCGCCAAGGTGCCGGCCGAAGAGCTCGACTACGGCCAGCTGGCCGGTCTCACCGCCGGATACTCGGGTGCAGACATCCTGGCGGCCGTCGTCGACGCATCGGCCAGCATCGCGCCGAAAGGCGGCGTGCTCACCCAGGAGGCCCTCGCAGACGCCATCGCGGCAACGACACCGTCACTGGGCACCACCGGAATGGGCGAGATGCCGTCATATGGCTTCGAGCGCGTCGCCAACCTCGACGAGGTGAAACAGCGGCTCACCGAGGCCGTCATCTGGCAGATGCGTGAGCCCGAGCGATTCGCCCGGCTGGGGATCGAGCCACCGCGGGGCTTGCTGCTCTACGGCCCACCCGGAACCGGCAAGACCTTCGTCGTGCGGGCGCTCGCCCATGAGGCGGGTGCTGCCTTCTTCACCGTGAAGGGCGCAGAACTGCTCGACAAATACGTCGGCGAGTCCGAGCGCGCCGTACGCGAGGTCTTCGCCAGGGCTCGGGCCGTCGCCCCCGCCATCCTCTTCTTCGACGAGATCGACGCACTCGCTCCCGTCCGCGGCAAATCGAACAACTCCGTCACCGACTCCGTCGTTGCCGCGCTCCTCACCGAGATGGACGGCGTCTCCGACCGGGGCGACGTGTTCGTCATCGGTGCCACCAATCGGCGCGACTTGGTGGACGGCGCCCTACTGCGGCCCGGCAGACTGGAGACCCACCTCTACCTGGGACTGCCGCCGCGCGAGTCACGCGCCGCATTCTTTGCGATCAGCGACGTGCCGTTCGCCGACGACGTCGACCTGGAGCGGGTCATCGACGCCAGCGACGGCTTCTCGTTTGCCGAGCTCGCAGGAATGCTCCGCGAAGCTGCGCTCCAGGCGCTGCGCCGCGACTCCAAGGCCATGGCGGTCACCAAGGAGGACGTGGATTCGGCCCTGAACCGCTACCGGGAGTCGCTGTCGGGAGGACCTCCACCCGAGGCGTGAGCCGGCCGCTCAGAAGCCGCGCTGCAGCCCAACGTACGGCGGTGCAGCGCCTGCGGCGAACTCCTCGACGTTGGGCCCGCCGAGACGCTGCAGGCGACGATTTCCGTACACGTAACTGACGATCAGGAGAGGCAGGATGGTCGGCCACGACGTGGCGAGCTTGGCGACGGCCAGCAGCTCGGGTTGCCCGTTGACGTAGAAGAACCACTGCACACCGCCGCGAAGGGTGAAGTACGCGGCCCAGATGACGGTCACTGCTGCGTAGGCAGGGCGCACGTCCGGCCGCCAGTACCAGTCACGCGGCCACCTCCGGAACGCCCAGCTGGACCATGCCGCGAGCGGCTTGCGAACGACGAGGCTCACCACGGCCACCGCGGCCCACGCGAACGCCGACACGATGCCGGGCAGGAAGTAGCCCTCGGCCCGCCCGCTCCGCAGTGCGATGAGAGCGGCGAAGCCGATAGCCACGATCCCGCCGAGGGCGTATACGACCTGCTGGCCCTTGCGAATCCTCCACACGGCAACGGCGCCGCCGACGACCAGTGCTCCAACGGTCGCCGCCCCGAGTCCCTGCCAGGCGTTGACGGCGACGAACGCGATCGGCGCCGGGAACGAATCCCCAATCGTGCGGTCGCCCACGAAGAGGCTCCGCAGGTCGTCCCTGACGTCGTCACGCACATGCCGATCCACGATGCGAGGTTACGGCGCGGCGTGGACGTACGCACCAGCACGGCTCCCGACGTCCGCGTCGGCAGCCGAGCGATCCGTCATGTCACCGCAGCCACCGCCTGGGCAACGGTGAAACGATCCTCGTAGAGCGCTCGACCAACGATGGCGCCCTCAACACCGGTCGCAGCCAGGATGCGCATGTCATCGAGCGAACCGACGCCGCCGGAGCCCAGGATGGCGAGTTCGGGACCAGCCTGCTGCACTTCGTGGATCACGTCGAGATCCGGGCCCTGCATCGTGCCGTCGCGCCCGATGCCCGTGACGAGGACACGAACCGCACCCTGCGCCACGACGTCGGAGACCACGGCCGCGAGCTCCCGACCCTCATCGCGCCATCCCGCGCCGGTCGCTCGCCCCGCGCGGACGTCGAGGGCGACAACGATGCGCTCACCGCCGATCGCTGCGATGACCTCGCCCAGCAGCGTGGGGTTCCACACCGCCGCCGTGCCCATCACCACCCGGGCGGCTCCTGCGTCGACGGCGGCGATGGCCGTTTCCGTCCTCCGGATGCCGCCACCAACCTGGAAAGCTACACCGGCAGCGTTGAGGCTGTGCCACAGACCTGCATCGAAGCTCCCGTCCCTCGCGCCGTCGAGATCGACGACGTGGACCAGCGTCGCTCCTTCGGAGATCCACAGTCTCGCCTGCTCGGCGGGGTCGTCCGCATAGACGGTCACCCGGTCGTAGTCTCCCTCGACGAGCCGGACCACTCGCCCTGCGAGCACGTCAACGGCAGGGATCACCTGCATGACTCGCACCCAAGTCGTTCGTAGTGTGTTACCATGCTAAAACGCTACCACAGAATGACCATGAGCATACCAATGTCCACCGATGACTGGCGCAACGCAGAAACCGCTGCCCTCTTCGACGCGATCGTCCTTCTGCAGGATCGCGACGAGGCGGCTCGCTTCTTCCGCGATCTGTGCACCTACCGAGAGCTCGAGGAGATGAGCTCGCGGTGGGCCGTCGTCCGCCTGCTGGCCGACGGCATCCCCTATCGCGAGATCCACGACCGCACCGGGGTTTCGACCGCGACGATCACCCGGATCAACCAATGGCTCCAGCACGGCACAGGCGGGTACCGGGCCATGCTCGACCTCATCGACGCTGCCGGGAAGGGCTCGACATGAGCACGCTGCGCATCGCCGTCCCCAACAAGGGGAGGCTCGAGGAGCCATCGGCCGAGCTGCTGCTGCACAGTGGCATGCGTTTCGAGAAGACCACTCGGTCGTTGTCCGTGCCGGTGGCCAACGTGGACGTCGAGCTCCTCTTCGTCCGCACCGAGGACATCCCCGAGCTCGTGGCCGACGGAGTCGCCGGCATCGGCATCACCGGGCTCGACCTGCTCGAGGAAGCCGGGCTCGACGTCGAGGTGGTGACCGAGCTCGGGTTTGGCCACTGTCGCCTCGCAGCTGCGGTGCCGGTCTCCTCACCCGTCGACGACCTCGCCGGCTTCGCCGGACTCCGCATCGCCACATCACATGCCCGGGTGACAGAGCGTTTCTTCGCCGGCAAGGGCATTGCGATCACCACGGTCCCGCTGCGTGGTTCCGTCGAAGTGGCGCCTCGCCTCGATGTGGCGGATGCGATCGTCGATCTGGTGTCGAGCGGCAGCACGCTGCGCGTGAACGGGCTCCGCCCCGTTGCCGTGCTCCTCGAGTCACAGGCAGTACTGGTGCAGCGCACGGGTCTCGCCGGCGCCGAGCGGGACCTCGCCGATCAGGTGGCGACGATGGTGCGCAGCGTGCTGGCGGCTCGCCGCAAGCGATATGTGTTGATGAACGCCCCCGCTTCGGCAGTCGGCGAGATCGCCGCCATCATCCCCGGGTACGAGGCTCCAACCGTCGTGCCGCTCGCCGAGCCTGGCATGGTTGCCGTTCACTCGGTGGTCGAGTCGGACGACGTCTGGAGCGTCCTGCCCAAACTCCGATCGGCAGGCGCATCGGCGATCCTCGTGCTTCCCATCGAGCAGGTGATCCCATGATGCGGCTGCGTCTGCTCGATCTCAGCCTCGCCGATGCGGCGGTCCTCGAGGGCGTGTTGCGCCGCTCTGCCGTTCCCGACCCCGAAGTCCGTCGTGCCGCGACCGACATCGTGGCCGACGTACGCCTGCGCGGCGACGCCGCCCTCGTGGAGGCGTCGGCACGATTCGGCGGCGGTCTCTCGGATGGAGCCCTGCAGGTGCCACAGGACCGCATCACCACAGCCTGGGAGCACGCAGGGGAGGAGCTGCGCACGGCGCTCGAGGCGGCGGCCGGCGCCATCCGCCGCGCCCATGAACCGCAGCGGCCTGCCGATCAGCCCCTCCAGGTGATGCCCGGCGTGCGGGTCGACCGCCGCTGGCACCCGCTGCGACGAGTCGGCGTCTACGTTCCGGGTGGTCGCGCCCCATACCCCTCATCGCTTCTCATGGGAGTCGTGCCTGCCCAGGTCGCCGGCGTGTCCGAGATAGCCGTGACGACACCTGCGGATCATGACGGCGAGGTCGCCCCGGCGATCCTCGCCGCCGCTGCGTTCCTCGGGGTCGCAGAGGTCTACGCCGTCGGCGGCGCCCAAGCGGTCGCCGCCTTGGCGTACGGCACCGAGACGGTGGGCCGCGTCGAGAAGATCGTTGGCCCGGGAAACGCCTGGGTGACCGCGGCGAAGCTCGCTGTCTACGGTGACTGTGCAGTCGACCTGCCTGCCGGGCCCAGCGAGGCTCTGGTGCTGGCAGACGAGAGCGCCGACGCCCGGATCGTTGCCGCCGACCTGCTGTGCCAGGCCGAGCACGGCCCAGACTCCCCTGTCCTCCTCGTCACCACGTCGCCTGAGCTCGGCGCACGCGTCGAGGTTGAGATCGCCCGGCTCTTGCCCCGCCTGGCTCGGTCCGCCATCTTGGAGAAGTCGCTTGGCGACCACGGAATGGTCGTGCTCGCCCCGACACACGAGGCCGCGATCGAGTTCGGCAACGCATATGCGCCCGAGCACCTGTCCATCCACACGACCGATGCTGCTGGTGATGCGGATCGGCTGACGGCGGCAGGCTCGGTGTTCGTCGGACACTGGTCGCCCGAGTCGGCAGGCGACTATGCCACAGGCGCCAACCACGTGCTCCCAACGGGCGGCCTTGCCGCAGCCTACGGTCCGCTGTCGGTCGATGACTTTGGATCGTGGCGCCAGGTGCAAGAGCTCACCCGGGACGGCTTGGCCGCCGTGCGCCCGACCATCGCAACCCTTGCCGAAGCCGAGGGCTTGACCGCCCACCGACTCGCTGCCGATATCCGCTTCGAGGACGCCGAATGAGCGCCGCACCCCGCTACCGCTGGCAGCCCACCACGGCTGAGATCGCCGCTGCTGCGGGTATTGCGGTCGACGAGGTGGTCCGGTTCGATCACAACACCTCACCCTTCCTCACCGACTGGGCCGTCGAGATCGCAGGGAGCGCCGCCCGCAGACTCAACGAGTACCCGGGCGCCAGCTACAAGACCATCCGCGATGCCGCAGCCGCATACGCCGGCGCCGATCCGGCGGGTGTGGCGGTCGGAGCCGGCGTCGACGAGCTCCTCCTCCTGACCGGGCGGGCGTTTCTGGGCCCCGGCACGCACGCAGCCGCCGTCACGCCGACGTACCCCCTCTATGAGATCGCCTCCCGCCAAGTCGGCGCTTCGCTCACGCAGGTAGCCGCCGCCGGCCCCGACTTCACGTTCCCGCTCGACGACTTGGTCGCTGCCGCCCGTCACGCCGACGTCACCTGGCTGTGCGTGCCGGACAACCCGACGGGCGCCCGACTCGACGACGGTGCCATCTCGACCGTCATCGCCGCCACAGACGGGCTGGTGGTGCTCGATGCCGCCTATGCGGAGTTCGCCGGCGACACGTGGACACCGTGGGTGGAGCGGCACCCCAACCTGCTCGCCTTGCACACGCTGTCGAAGGGCTTCGGGGTCGGGGGTATCCGCGTCGGGTTCGGGCTCGGCCATCCGGACCTCATCGATGCGATCGATGCGGTGCGCCCTCCGGGGAGCATCGCGAGCATCTCGGTCGAGGTGGCCGTCGCTGCCCTCAGCGCCCCCGAGCGGATGCGTACCCAGGTCGCTGCCGTTGTGGCGGAGCGAACCCGTCTCGCCGACGCGTTCCGCCGGATTGGCTTTCGTGTGCTGCCGTCTTCGACGAACTTCCTGCTCTGCGAGGTCGGTCCGGCCGCCCGCACCATCGGCGAGACATTGATGACCCAGGGGCTCGTCGTGCGGATGTACCCGGACAGCGGCCCGCTGGAGGGCTATCTCCGCTTCACCGTTCGCGCACCGGCAGAAGACGACCGTCTGATCGCCGCCCTCGAGAAGGAGCTCACATGACCCGCACCGCCGACGTCTCACGCACGACGGCCGAGACGGAGGTCGCCGTGCGCGTCGACCTCGACGGGTCCGGTTCTGCAACGGTGGCGACCGGGATCGGGTTCCTCGATCACGTGCTCACCTCACTCGCCCACCACGGCATGTTCGACCTCGAGATCACCACGAAAGGGGACCTCGAGGTCGACGACCACCACACCGTCGAGGACACGGCGCTCGTGCTCGGCTCTGCCTTCGCGGCAGCACTCGGTGACCGGGCAGGCATCGTCCGTTATGGGGATGCAACGGTGCCGATGGACGAGGCGCGCGCTCATGCGGTTGTCGACGTCGGCGGCCGTCCATACGCCGTCATCGACCTCCCCTTCCGAGCCGACCGCATCGGCGCCCTTTCGACCCAGATGATCCCGCACGCCCTCGAGGCATTCGCCCGCACTGCCGGGTTCACGCTTCACCTCGCGGCAGCGGGCGCCAATGACCATCACATCGCAGAAGCAGCCTTCAAGGCACTGGCTCGCGCCTTGCGTGCTGCCGTTGAACCTGACCCGCGACGGCTCGGCATCCCGTCCACGAAGGGCACGACATGACGCGGATCGCCGTGGTCGACCACGGGGCCGGGAACCTCGTCTCGATCGGACGGGGGCTCCGAGCGCGCCGGAGCCGACGTGGTGCTGGCGGACAATCCCGCATCACTCGCAGGCGCAGACGGCATCGTGCTCCCCGGCGTCGGAACGACCGGATCTGCAATGCAGCGCCTGCGCTCTGAGGGCCTCGTCGCGGCCTTGCGTGAGTGGTCGGGCCCTCTCCTCGGCATCTGTGTCGGGCTCCAGCTTCTCTTCGACTGGTCGGATGAGCACGAAGGGGGCGAGTGCCTCGGTCTGATTCCCGGCCGGGTGCAGCGCCTGGAGAAGGCCCCACTGCTCCCCCACATCGGCTGGAACGACGTGACGATCGCGGACCACCCCCTGTTCGCCGGTATCCCCCCGTCAACCCCGTTCTACTTCGTCCACAGCTTCGCCCCCGTGCCCGCCGATCCCGAGGTGGTGATCGGCCGCACCGAGTACGGATCCGCGTTCGTTGCCGCCGTGGCCTCGGGCAACAGGGTGGGGGTGCAGTTCCACCCCGAGCGGTCGGCAGCGGCCGGCCTGCGGGTCCTCGGCAACTTCGTCACCGTCTGCAATGGGGCCGCTCGTGCTGCGTAAGCGGATCATCCCGTGCCTCGACGTGCATGGCGGGCGGGTGGTGAAGGGCGTCCAATTCGTCGACCTCGTCGACGAGGGGGATCCAGTCGAGCTGGCAGAACGCTACGTCGCTGAGGGGGCCGACGAGATCTGCTTCCTCGACATAACTGCCAGCCACGAAGGACGAGACACGATGCTCGACGTGGTGCGGCGCACCGCCGAGAACGTCTTCGTGCCCCTCACGGTCGGCGGCGGCATACGCTCGGTCGACGACATGCGGGCGGCACTGCGGGCCGGGGCCGACAAGGTGTCGGTCAACACGGCTGCCGTCGAGCGACCGGAGCTGATCTCGGAATGCGCTCGGGCGTTCGGAACCCAGTGTGTGGTGCTCGCCGTCGACGCCAAACAACGCATCGGCGATCCCGGCTGGGAGGTGTTCGTCCATGGTGGGCGCACCCCGACCGGACGCGATGCGGTGGCATGGGCCGGCGAGGGCGCTTTCCGCGGCGCAGGCGAGATCCTCCTCACGTCGATGGACCGCGACGGCACCAAGGAAGGGTACGACGTGGATCTGCTGGAAGCCGTGAGAGCCGCAGTCACCATCCCTGTGATCGCATCGGGCGGCGCGGGCACCATTGCCCACTGCATCGACGCTTTGGGCCCGCAGCGAGCCGATGCGGTGCTGGCGGCATCGATCTTCCATCGCCGGGAAGTCGAGATCGGTGCCCTCAAAGCAGGGCTGGCTGCGGCGGGCATCCCGGTCCGACTGGAGTCGGCGCTGTGATCGACACATTGCAGTTCGACGACCGGGGCCTGGTACCGGGAGTCGTCCAGGACGCAGCAACGGGCAGGGTGCTGATGCTCGGCTGGCTGAACGCGGAGTCGCTCCGAAGGACGATCGAGACCGGCTTTGTCCACTTCTGGTCTCGTTCGCGCCACAGCCTGTGGATGAAGGGCGAGTCGAGCGGCAACACGCTCTCGCTGGTCGATGTCGCCGCCGACTGCGACTCGGATGCACTGCTGCTGCGGGTCCGGCCGGCAGGCCCGACGTGTCATACGGGCGCCCGGTCGTGTTTCGATACCGATCTCGATGCGACACAAGCGATCCAGGGCTTCGCCACCCTCGAAGATCTCTGGGCCGTGGTCGCGCAGCGGGCCGAGCAGCGCCCCGAAGGCAGCTACACGACGCTACTCCTCGACGGCGGTGTCGACGCCGTCGCCCGCAAGGTGACCGAAGAAGCCACCGAGGTGTTGCTGGCAGCGAAGGACCACGCCGCGGGTACGGGTCCCGGCGAGCGAATCGCCGAGGAAGCCGCCGACCTCGTGTATCACCTGCTCGTGCTCATGGCAGAAACGCGGCCTCAGCCCAGCCGCCATGCTCGACGAGCTTCGATCTCGAGCACGCTGACGGCCACTCGGCGTCCTGACCGCTGCGTCAGTTGCAGTTCGCCTCGAACCATGCGTCGATGTTGTCGGTCGCCGTCTGCAGCTCCTCCGTATCGAAGCTCTCCGAGAGCGCCGATAGCTGATTCAACTGGTCGGGGGTCGGTATCTCTCCGCCGCTCAGATCGATGCCGATGTCCGCCAGACCGCTGTAGAAGTCGCCCAGTGCGTTTGCGATCACGTCGAGGTCGTCCTTGAGCTCCGCCGGCGCACCTTCGGCCATCGCTCTGAGCTCATCGGCCGACGCCTGGAGTTGATCCTCGTCGATCTGCCCGGTGAAGGCGCCGGCGAGACCCGTTGAATACGCGCTCATTGCTGCGGCAACGCCCGCTACGGCTTCCTGGCACTGGCCGGTGAAGGCGCCCGCCAGGTCCAATCCACCGCCGTCGTCACCGTTGTCTCCCGATGACGAGCCCGCGGTCGTCGACACGGGGGCCGTTGACGTTGTCGTGTCTCCGTCGGCTCCGTCGTCATCTCCTCCGCATGCTGCGAAGAGCAGCGCCAAGACGACGAGAGCAACGATCGGACGTCGTGCTGCGACGGTCATCATGAATCCCCTTCTCGTGGGCCAAGCACCCGCACCAATCAACCCACCGATGATAGGTCTGCGGGAGATCGCCTCCGGCGGTCCCGACGGGCCGCCGTCGGCCTCAGGGACTCGTCTCCCGTTCGTCCCGCAGCTCTCGCGTCATCAACTCGCACGGCACGCGACGGGGGTCCTTCCCCTCGTAGAGCACCTGATAGACCTGCTCGGTGATCGGCATGTCGACCCCGAGCCGCTGGGCGAGCGTTCGAGCGGCGAGAGTCGTCTTGACGCCTTCCGCAACCATGTTCATCTCCCCCAGGATCTCGTCGAGCGCCTTGCCCCTGCCGAGCGCAATCCCGACGGTGCGGTTTCGCGACAGCGACCCGGTGCACGTCAGCACGAGGTCGCCCATACCCGACAGCCCGGCGAAGGTGAGAGGATTGCCGCCGCGAGCGACACCAAGGCGGGTGATCTCGGCGAGGCCGCGGGTTATGAGAGCCGCCATCGTATTGCTGCCGTACCGTAGACCCTCGACGATGCCGGCAGCGATGGCGACGACATTCTTGAGCGCCCCGCCGAGCTCGACGCTGAGCACGTCGTCGGACGAATACACACGAAACGCCGGCGTGGAGAAGAGCTCACGGACCGTGTGGGCGTGGGTGGCCGCACGGCTGGCCGCCACCACCGCCGTCGGATGCTCGGCGGCCACCTCCCTGGCGAACGACGGACCCGACAGCGCGGTGATGCCGGGCGCAACCGCTCCCCCGACCACGTCGGCGAAGATCTCGCTGGGCGTCATGAGGGTGCTGACCTCGATGCCCTTGGACACCGTGACCAGGACGTGGTCGTCACGGAAGACATCGACGAAGGGTGCGTACGAGGCGCGGATGAACTGCGTCGGCACGGCATTCACCACGACGTGAGACCCAGTCAGGGCTGCGGCGAGGTCGCCGGTCGCCCGAAGCGACTCCGGGAGGCGCACCCCCGGCAGGAAGGTCGCGTTCTCCCGTCCCGCCGTGATGCCGTCGACGACTTCGGCCTCCCGCGCCCAGATCGTCGTCGGCACGCCTTTACCGGCCAGGAGACCGGCGAGTGCAGTGCCCCAAGACCCTCCTCCGATGACCGCTGTCCGTGCGAGTTCCGCCACCGACGCCTCCTCCGCGTAGGCACGAGGGCCAGGGTACCCCTGCGTGCCGCGAGCGCCGTCCTGTCATGTGGCGGTGCGACAGGAAGCGAAGCTACTTCTGAATCTCGCCGAGGTGCGCTTGGTACCGCCCTCCGCCCCCGGCCGCGAGCACGTCGTAGGGTGGGATCTCGTAGACGGACACTCGATCGTCCAGGAAGTCGGAGAACGCAAGCATCGTGCCGTCGGCCGAAACGTCGAGCCCGGTCGTCTGATTGCCGCCGACGATCGCATCGAGGTACTCGCCAGTTGCCGTGTCGATCACCACAACCGTGCCCCATTCCGGACCGGGTTTGTAGTAGGTCTCGGGGTTGTTGCGGCCCCGGTTCGAGACGAAGAGCACGCGTCCGTCCGGGCTGATGTCGATCGTGTTGGGCACCCGGTCTGTTGTCGCGAGCTCGCGGACCACGTCCGTTGCCGTATCGACGACGAACACCTTGGCCTTGGACATGTCGGATGCATACAGCAGCCCCGATTCTGGGTCGCCGACGAGATGCCGCATCGACCCACCGGTGCTGAAGATCACAGTCCCCTCCCCGGTCGCGAGGTCGAACACCTCGATATCCCCATCTTCGAAGCCGGCGACGTAGAGCTTTGCGCCATCGGGCGTGACGTAGAGCCCACGCGGCGTGGTCACCGTGCGCAGCTTGCGCCGCACCTGGCCGCTGGTGAGGTCGATCTCGCTGACGTCGTTACTCACCCAATTCGAGGCGAACAGGGTCTGCTCATCTGGGCTGAGCGCAACGACCTTGGTCCAGACCCCGGTGGTGTCGAGCCGACGCAGCACCTCTCTGGACGAGACATCGACCTCATAGACCGATGCCGTCTCCATCTGGCTGACGTAGGCGAGGGTGCCGGCGCCGTTGAAGATCACCTCCACGGATCCCGCCTCCGGGAGGTCGACGGTGGCGAGTTGCTCGCCGGTGTGTGGGTCAAAGATCTCGAAGCCGGCGCCGGCGAGCAACGTCACCCACACTTCTGAGCCGTCCGGGGTGAAGGCGACCTGTTTGGGAGCACCGCCGGTGGAGAACACTGCCAGCTTGTGGAGCAGCTGGCCCTTCGAGATCGAGCCACACCGTCACCGCACGGTCCGTGGAGAGGTCGATGGTCTCGACCGTGGGGTTGTGACCCGGCGCCTCGATGCTCACCGATACGGGTCCGGCGAGGTCGCCGGTGAATGGGGTGTCGACGGTCACCGAGCTGCCGTCTGCGGATCTGATGGTCGCCTGGGCGGCAACCGGCTGGACCACCAGGTCGAGCCGATGTGGCGGAGCCGTCGTCGTGGTGGTCGTCGGCTGCGTTGATGTCGTCGGCGACGTCGTGACCGGGGCGAGGGTTGTCAGCGCCACGGTGGATGCTGGGGCGGCATCAACTTCGACCGCAGTGCTCGAGCACGCAGCGAAGACGAGACTCAGAGTTGTCGCCGCAACGATGAGCCGAGCCCGGCGGGGGGTCCGTTGCATCACGTCACCAGCGTACACGAGCAACCAGGTTCGCCTGCGGATATCCACGCATGAGCCTCCCGTCGGCTCGGGACACGACCCGGCGGTCAGAGCGCTGCCGGCCGATACACTCGACCGGTGCCCACTCGGACCCTCGCCGGCCTCGTGATCGGTGCCGCGCTGCTCGCAGCGTGCGCGCCACCCGCCGCAGACATCTCGGCGATCCCCGAGTTGCCGGTGGTCGGCACGGCCGACGTCACCACGCTCCTGGGAGCGTCGACCCAGCCGGTCGTGCTCAATGTCTGGGCTTCGTGGTGCCTCCCGTGCCGCAGCGAGGCCCCGCTCCTGTCCCGTGCCGCAGTTGCGTTCGCCGACCGGGTCCGTTTCGTCGGGCTCAACGTTCGTGACGACCAGACCGGGGCCCGGGAGTTCATCGCAGAGTTCCTTGCGGGCGCAGACATCGAGCACGTCTTCGACGCCTCAGGCAACGTCCCTGTCGACCTGGGCGGGTCGAGGGCGGTCCCGCTCACGTTCTTCTACGCACCGGGTGGGCTGCTCGCGGCCGTGCACACAGGTGTGCTCGACGAGCGCACGCTTGCGCTCCAGATCGACGAGCTGCTGGCGAGGAGTTGACCGTGCCGAACCCGGCCCGCCGTGCTCCGCTCCCCCGGCTGACGCCCTGATGGAGTTCACCCTCCTCGGATCCGCCGCCATCGCCGTGGCCGGCCTGTACGGCACGTTGTGGTGGGAGGCGAGGAGGGGCAACGCGGTCGAATGCACGCGCGATCTGTGGGATGTCGCGCTCACTGCCGCAATCGCCGGGGTGTTCGTCGGTCGCGTCGCAGCCATGGTCGGAGACGAGGTCAACCCACTGGCTCACCCAGGCGACCTCCTCATCATCAGGGCGGGCGTCGCCACCGGGTGGGCGTCGGCCGCGGCACTCTCGACCGCAGCCGTGTTGGGGCGAAGGGAGCTGTGGCCGGTCCTCGACGGGCTCGCCGCCGCCTCGCTGGCAGGCCTTGCCGGGTGGCATGCGGGCTGCCTCACGCGCGAGGCGTGCCTCGGCACTCCGAGCGATGTGCCGTGGGCGATGACCCAAGCCGGATCGACGATCGCCCGCCACCCGGTCGAGCTCTACGCCGCAGCGGCGCTGGCCATCGCTGCCCTCGTCCTCGTGGCGTTGCGTGCGCGCCGTCCTCTGCCCTCGGGTGTGCCTGCGGCGGCAGCGCTGGCCATCGTTGGGACGGTGCGGCTTCTCACGGAGCCACTCAGGCCATCGCTTGGGTCCGGCCCCGTCGGCTGGTACGTGGCCGCCATCGTCGTAGGTATCGCCACCGGCGTGTTGCGCTACCGCAAGGCCCGGTCCGCGACGACAACGGAGAACTGACCCTGCCGGCGCTCATTGCCGCTTTCGACGCAGCAGCCGGCCCAGCGTCTCCTCCTCGGGCAACGCCTCACGCGCCGCCTCGGCACCCGACTCGGCATCCGTAGCCTGCTCAGGCGTCTCGAGTGCCCCCACGGGCTCACGACGCGGGATGATCGCCTCCCTCCAACGCCGCGCGTCACCGCGGGCCACGACGAGGCGGCGCAGCGCAACGTCGGCGAGGAAGAGCACGAGGGCCACTGCCACGAGCCACGGCCACAGCTGCTGCTCAGCGGCGCCGCGGGTGGCCGCTGCGGCGTAGACCTCCTCCGGTGCGGGCTCGACGCGGCCTCCTGTCGCCTCGGCGAGGTCGGCACCAAGCTGGGGATCGGGGTCCCGAAAGGCGAACTCGTCCGGGTAGCCGGCAACGACCCCGCTGCTCCCGCTTGCGACGAGCCCATCCGGGCCTTCGATACGGACTGCCACCCAGTAGGCGCCCTCCGCACCGACCGGCACCCTCACCTCGAAGCGGGCTTCACCAGTGCGCTGCATCGCCACCGAGGTGACGTCACCATCCCCGTCGCGAATCTGGGCGATGGCCACGGCGTCGAGGGGAGCAGCCGCGTCGTAGGCGATCGCAAGCGCTCCGCCGTCGAGCCGTACCGACGGCGGTGCGTCGCGACCGGCGGGAAGCACATCGCCGATCACGCGACCCCAGAAGTCGACGAAGCCGTCCCACGTCACCCAGTCGGCCGACCAACGCACGGTGGCATCCGAGGCCCACGTCGTTGCCCGGCCGAGACCGCGCTGCCACGTTGCGAGCAGGGGATCGCCTGGCCCGATCTCGAGCGGGATCGTCGCAGTCGGTTTCGCCCTGGTCAGCACATACCCCCGCAGCGGGGGCGCTGCCGTCAGCCCGGCCGTCACCTGTGAGGCCGCCCCGAGCGCAGGGAGGAACGATCCCTCTGCTACGAGCGGCCGCGCGACGCGCAACGTCTCCTCGACGAACACTTCGGGGACCGATTCGAGGTCGCGCCCTGGGTAGAACTGCCCGCCACCGAGCGAAGCCATCCGGCGCAGCGTCTCCCCGGTGCCCTCGCCCGTTCCCAAGATCGACAGCGTGATACCCGCGTCTGCGATGTCCTGGGCGACCGTGAGCAGATCTGCGTCGTCGCCCCAGCCGTCCGTGAACAGGACGATGTGCCGAATATCCTCAGGGGCGTCACGCAACGCGTCGAGAGCCTCCCGCAAGGCTACGGAGATCTCGGTGTCGCCTTGCGGGCTGAGGGTGTTGAGTGCGGCGGCCACAGCATCTCCGGTTGGCTTCTCGGCGAGCGGCAGCGCCCAGCGAGTGCCGGACGTGAACGCGAGCAGACCAACTCGATCGGTCGGCTGAAGGGCGTTGATGGCCAGCCCTGCCCCCGCTCGCGAGATGTCGGTCTTGTTGATGCCCCCGGTGTCGAAATCGTTGCGGTTGGTGGTGTCGTCGCAGTGACACGCGGCCATCGAGCCCGACGTGTCGATGACGAGCACCTCGGCGACGGGCTGGCGGCGGATCAGATCCTCCGGATCGCTGGTCACCGGCAGCAACTCCTCGAGGGCAGTGTCCTGGTAGCCGCCGAGCCCAAACGCCTGGTCGCCGCCGACCACCACGACGCCTCGACCGAGGTCTTCGACGAACGCGGCCAGGTCGGCGGCGATGCGATCCTGAGGTGCAGGGACGTTGATCAGCACCAGCGCGTCGTAGGCGAGGAGCTCTGCGGCCGCCGGCACTGCAGTGAGTGACTCGGCGCCGATGCCGCCTGCCGCAAGGGCCCGCACCAAGTCATCGCCCTCGCCGATCCTCCCCTCGACCACGCCGACCCTTGCAGGACCGAGGACGCGCACCAGCGCCTCGCCCCGGTCGTTCTGCGGGACGGCATCTCCTGGTCCCGCAACTTCCGCCCCCACCCGCAGCACACCCGCTTGCTCCGCAGGAAACGTCACCGTCACGTCCTGCGTCCCCGGCACGAGATCGACCGGGACGACGAGGTCCTCGGCGTCGGCGCTGAAGGTGACTGTGCCGGCGCCACCGACCGTCGAGCGAAGCCGCACGGTCACCGGCACCACATCGCCGACTCGGGCGGTGACCGGGGCGTCGACGCCGAGCACGATCACGTCCGAGCTCAAGCCGGTCTCGACGCGCACGAAGTCGACGGCGATGCCAAGCGCAGCCAGCTCCGCCGCAGCCGCCCTGGCGCTCCCGACCGTCTCGACACCATCCGTGAGGACGACGATCCGCCGCGAGCCCTCGGTCGGCAGCACGGCGGCCGCCGCCCGCAACGCTCCGCCGAGGTCGGTGGCGGCGGAGTCGATGATGGTCCGCACCGGGCCGGGGTCCGGCTGGGTGGTGAGGGCGCGGTCGAGCCGCACGTCGCGTCCGAACACGGCAACGGCCGTCACATCGTCGGCGCCTGCCGCCGCAACCGTGCGCGCAACGTACGCATCCTGGTTGTCTCGCGCCGCCGAGGTGATGGATGCGGAGCGATCGAGGAGGAGGACGACGCTGCGGGTGTTCGACCCGAGCACGAGGAGCGGCAGTGTGAGCGCAAGCGCAAGCAGTCCGACTCCGAGGCTGCGGACGATCGTGGCGACCCTGAGCTGACGGACCCCCACGACGCGGTGGCCGCGACGGGCGACGAGCCACACCACCGCGAGGGCCGGTACGAGGAGCACAAGCGCCCACGGGTAGAGCAGCCTCACGCAGCCACCACCTGTCGCCGCGGCAGTGGCCGCCCGAACGCCACCCACCACTCGATGAGCACGAGCGTGAGCAGCAAGGCGATCAGCGCGGGCGCCCACTCGCGCACCAGCGTGGCTTCCTCACCTGCTGCGCCGGCCGGTTCGGTCACGGCAATCATCCGGCTCGCACCCGCGGCTTCGCCGGCCGCAAAACGCCGAGAAGCCGTCGAGCCCACCACGACATCGCCGTCTGAAGCGACGTAGTCGATCCGGTACACCCCGGGCATGTCGGTTGACGTGTACTCGACAATGTCGCCGGGTACGGCGTCCACGGTGCCGTCCGGCCGGGTGATGCGGCTCGTTGCTCCCTCGGGTGGCGTCAGCGCCAGCGGCGTCCCGGCGTCTGCGGTTCCCGCCGTGCCGAGCCTGCTGCCCCCCAGCCAGTCGAGGATGCGCGATCCCAGAATGGGGAAACTGACCTGCACGGGGAGATTGGAGGCCACCAGATCGAAGGTGAAGTACACGACGCGGTGCCCGTCGATCTCGCCGAGCAGGATCAGGGGCACGTCGCCTGCGCTGAGGATCGGAAGCCAACCAGGAGCCGCCACCACGTCTGCCCGCGCAATCGCCAGCGCCGAGAGGTCCAAGCCCTCGAGCAGCGGCTCGCCGGTGCGCGCAAAGGTGATGAGGGGATTCTCGACGATCCCTTCGAGCCGCACGCCATCAGGAACGACATCGGGATGGATCAGCCACGCGGGCCTGTCTACGAGGTCGGCACTCCCTCCGTCCAGCACCACGACATCTGGGGGCCGGTCTTGGGGAACCGTCACCCCCGGGGTAGCAGACAACAGCGCATCGAGAAAGGGGGATCCGTCCCCGGCAACCGTCACCCCGAGTGCCGCAGTGCCGGTGAGGACGACGGCGGCCGAGTCATCGAGCGAATTGGCATCGGTGGCATCGACCAGCCTGGCCTCGACCACTTGGCCGGGCCCCGCATCGACCGTCACGATCTCGCGGCGGCGCTCGCCCGGAGGCACGGCGAACGTGAGGGTCCCGACCTCGAGCCCGTCGACGGTGAGCGACACGTTGGGCTCCTCGGTGCCGGGCGAGAAGGACGCCACTTCGACGAAGAGGCGCGCTGGACCCTCGCCGACCGGGCTGGTGCCGAGGCCGGTGACGGCCAGGTTGGCGCCGGTCGCGTCGAACACTATGTGCCGGGCGTCGGCAACGGGCTCGTCGAGAACCTGCGCGGGGCCGCCATCGGAGAGGAAGAGCAGCGAGGTGGGCCGATCGGGCGTCGCCAAGCCGCGCGCCAGCCGCAGCGCACCGTCGAGATCCTCCGTTCCGCCGCCGGCAGTGAGTCCGTCGACGATCTCGGTCAGCTGGGCAGGGTCGCGCGAGAAGGCGGCAAGCACCCTCGGCCTCGAGCCTGCTTGCACGATCGAGATGAGTTGGTCTGACGAAGCCTCGGCGACCAGCGATCTCATCTCTGCTTTGGCCTGGTCGAGCCGGCCCGCCAGCGCCATCGACCCCGAAGTGTCGGCAATGAGCACGGTATGGGGACCGAGCAGCGTCGTCTCTCGGAAGAAGGGCCGGGCCAGCACGAACGCGAAGAGGGCGAGGGCCAGGAGTTGGAGCACGAGCGCTGCAGTGATCCGGAGCCGTTGCCACGGCAAGGCCGCAGACACGAACTCCTTCTCGTCCTCCCAGAGAAGCGTGCTGGCGACTTCGACGCCGCGGCGCCGAGAGCGCAGCATGTACATCACAACGAGCGGAACGGACAGCGCCAGGAGGCCGAGCGCGGCAGGGGCGAGAAGGCTCACCGCACCCATCCCCCTGCGACCAGGTCGCGTAGAGCAGCATCGACGGCGCCGGGAACTGCAGGCACCATGACATACTCCATCCCGGCCCGTCTCGATCGCGCCGCAGCGTCGGAGCGAAACCGGGCCACACGCTCGAGATAGCGCTCCAGGGCCGCATCACTCACCGACACCTGGATCTCGCGTCCCGTCTCCACGTCACGAAGCGTGAGGTCGCCGGTCATGTCGGGCGCCAGCTCGGAGGGGTCGAGGACGTGAAGCACGACGCCGCCGCCGATCGCGCCGAGCACGTCGATCGCTGCGCCCCAGTCGTGCGTGAGCAGATCGCTGATGAGCACGACGGGGCCACGGTGGGCACCGGGGGCCGCCATGAGCCGGGCGGCTGCGGGGAGATCCGTGCCCCCGCCGGCCGCAAGCGACTCGAGCCAGCGCTCCATGCGGGGCCAGGCAGCGATGTGGCGCGCCCACGGCCCCTGGAGGGCGGGTTTCCCCTCAGCCGGCACCGTCAGCAACCTGACTCGCTCCCCGGACGCGAGCGCGAGGTAGGTCACCATTGCGGCGAGACGTTGCGCCGTCGGGAACTTGGCGCCGAATCGCATCGAGGCGGACGTGTCCACCACAACAGACAGGGGCATCTCGTCCTCGGCCTCGAAGAGACGGATCAGGACAACCCCGAGGCGCGCCCACAGGTTGTAGTCGATGCGGCGGAAGTCGTCGCCGGGGAAGTACTCGCGATAGTCAGCGAAGTCGAGGCTCTCGCCCAGTCGCACCGACCTGTTCCTGCCGCTCCACACCCCCCTGACCCTGCGCCGCCCGTGTAGCGCCAGCCGGTCGAGTCGGGAGCGGAGGGGTGCGTCGAGGAGCATCAGGCGCCTGCGGGGGGCGCCGGATGGGCGGCGAGCACCTCGGTGATGATCGTGTCCGCCGCGACGCCGTCGGCGACTGCCTCGTAACCGAGCACCAGCCGATGACGAAGCGCGAGGGGCGCCACGGCGCGGATGTCGTCGGCGGCGAGGTTGAGGCGGCCCTCGATGAGCGCACGCGCCTTGCCGGCAAGCACCATCGCCTGTGCAGCGCGCGGGCTGGCTCCGAAGCGCACGTACGTGTCGACGAGGGGCACGCCGCCCGGGCGCCCGGGATGGGTGGCGACCACCAGCAGCGATGCGTATTCGAGCAAATGCGAAGCGGCCGGCACCTGGCGGACCATGGCGATCATACGGTTGAGCACGTCGGCGGCGGCAACCGGATCGACCTGGGCGACCGCATCGGTCGTGGTCCTTTGCAGGATGGTCACCAACTCGTCGACCGCCGGGAACGGCACGAGCACCTTGAGGAGGAAACGGTCGAGCTGCGCCTCGGGCAGGGGGTATGTCCCCTCCATCTCCAACGGATTCTGGGTCGCCATCACGAAGAAGGGCCGTGGAAGATCATGGGTGGTGCCGCCGAGCGTCACCCTGCGCTCTTGCATCGCTTCCAGGAGGGCGGACTGCGTCTTCGGGGTGGCACGATTGACCTCGTCGGCGAGCACGACATTGGCGAACACGGGCCCCTGGTGGAAGCGAAAGGCGCCGTCGGCGAGGACATTCGTTCCGACGATGTCGGCGGGCATGAGGTCGGGCGTGAACTGCACCCGGCCGAAGTCGACGTTGAGCGCGTCGCCCAGAGTTCGCAGCAGGAGCGTCTTGCCGAGCCCGGGGACACCCTCCAGCAGGATGTGGCCTTCACAGAGCATTCCGATGATCACGGCCCTCACCAGCTCACGCTGCCCGACGATCACCTTGCCGATCTCGTCCTCGACGGCAGCAACCGTGGTGGAGAACTCCTCTGGCGTCATCATGGGCTCAACTCCGTGAAGTAGATGCGGACGAGGTCTTGCAGACTGGTCGGTACGGCCATCCTGTCGAGGGCGTCGAGGGCCGTCTGCCGATACGCTGCGTAGCGGTCGGCATACGGCACGAGCGGCAGGTTCTCGAGCCCGCTGCCCTCGGTCCGTCCTTGGACTCCGCCGGTCGGGTCGGTCGTGTCGAAGTCAACGCGCTGCTCGTCGCCGGCGACGCCTCCCGGCGGATCGAAGACCTGGCCGCGCACCGGGTCCCGCACCGTGTCGCGATCGCCCGTACCCGTGCCCGGCAGCGAGCCCGAGCCGGTTCCGCCGCCCACGGGGTTCGGGTTGTCGGCGCCGGTGCCCGACCCGCCACCTCCGCCACCTTGGCCCTGCCCCTGCCCGTCGCCCTGACCCTGGCCCTGTCCCTGGCCCTGTCCGTCACCTTGCCCGTCGCCCTGCCCCTGGCCTTGGCCGTCGCCTTGGCCTTGGCCGTCGCCTTGGCTGCGGGCATCGGCGAGCCCCTGCTGGGCTTCCCTGACTGCGGCACGCGCGTCGGCGAGATCATCGGCGGCGGCGACCCGATCGGCTGCCGATGCCGCAGCGCGAGCGGCCCCATCGAGCGCGGCTGTGGCGTCACTGCCGGCCTGGATATCGCGGCTGGCTTGCTGGAGGGCATCGGCCAGCACGGCGTCCGTGGGTGAGAGCTGGCGTGACAACTCGGCGAGCTGCGCCGCCGCTGCTGCTCGGGCGTCCTCGTCCAAGCCGGGAGCGAGGTCGGCGAGCGACTCGAGCTGGGAGGCGAGGCCTTCGCCCTCCCCGAGCGGCGACTGCGACAGCCGCTGTTCTGCCGCCGCCAACGCCGTCTTGAGCGCAAGCGCATTGGCGTCCTGCAACTCTGCGAGACGTTGGCGAGCATCTCCCAACTGGGCGATCGCCTCGTCGAGGTCGGCTGCGTCTCGCAGCTCCTCGGCAGTGCGAGCGAGCTCGTCGGCTACCGAGGGATCGGTGACGTCGCGCGCTGCTTCATCGAGCTGGGCGATGGCATCGTCCACCAGCGCGGCGATCTCGGCACGCCTCGCCTGCTCCGCATCGGCGGGCGAAGGAGGCACGGCGAGGACGATTGCGGCAACAACGGCAACAGCGGTCAGCAGAGCCAAGCGGCGGGGCGGCCACACCGATCCGAAGCCTGTGAGAGAGCGGCCCTCGGCCCACGCCGCAGCACGCTGCAGCTGACCGGCTTCTACGGGCGTCACCGTCTGCTTCGCCGAGAGCTCGAGCGCCGTGCTCACCTGGTCCTTGCCGCCGAGGCGGTGGTCGAGCTGGATCGCCGCGTGACGAGCCGACGGACGCTGCCGGAGGGTCCATCCGACCACGCCGACGATTGCGACGGCCGCCGCGGCAATCAGCATCGGCTCGGCCCAAGGCATGACCACACGACGGGCAACGGCGAGCAACACCGACCCAGCGGCGGCGACGATGCCAATGGCAGCGAGCGACCGGCGAGCCAGACGCATCTCGGTGATCCTGCGCCGCGCCGCCGTCACGAGGCGAACGATCGAATCAGGCGGCACCAGCCACCTCCTCTGGGTCACGGCGGAAGACGCGTGCTCGCGGCACGTGCACCAGGCGGGCCGCCCGCCAGACGGCGAACATCGTGAGTAGCGCCTCGAATCCGAGCGTGCGCCACCAGACGGCACCGCGGATCGGGTCGACGTGGCGGGTCGTGATCGTCGTGCCGACGGTTGTCGTCGAAAACCCCCGCCCGAACGGCTCTTCGAATGTGCTGGAAACACTGACGCCCCCAAACGGGTCGTACAGGGTGTCGACGCTGGATGCGGCGAAGCCCTGACGCTTGACGAGGACTTGCCGGAAGGGAAGGTACGGCGACGTCACCACCTCGCCCCCGAACTGGAGCACGTCGTCTGAAGCATCGACGAGGCCAACGACAGGGCTCACCCAGGCCGAGTAGATCTCCCTACCCGAGTCCCGCGGGATGCCCTGTGCGTAGCGAGTCGGCCCGAGGTCGGTCGGAGCCAGTAGGAGGACCTCTGCGAGCACCAACGCCAGCGAGCCGAACGTGAACAGCACCGCGACGACGTAAGAGCCGAGGACGGCACCCTGCATGCTCCGGGCCCTGGCCGATATCCACATGGAAAGGGCCCCGATCGTCACGCAGGCGGCACCGACCATCCCAATGCCGGCAACCACGTCGCGCACGGTGACACCACCGAGGAGGACAGGGATCACGAGCAGCGGTGCCACGACGACCAGCAGCAAGAGGATGAACGAGAGCGCGGAGACGAGCTTCCCCACGACGATGCGCGACGCACTGAGTTGGCTCACCTGGAGCAGCGGCAGCGTCTGACGTTCGCGCTCCCCCACGATGGTCACGGCCGCCTGCCCCGGCACGACGAACACCGCCGCAACGAGGAGGCCGAGCAAGACGGTGTGCAAGATGAACGAACCCATCGAGCTCGCGGCGAAGACAGAGCCGAGACCGGCCGCGGCCGTACCACGCAGTCTGCTCTCTGCCGCTCCCCTGGCGTAGAGGTATGCGAGGAACGTGACCACCCCGGCCGACAACACCCACACAGAGACGAGCAGCGGCGAGCGGAGCGTCCGGAACCGCTCTTGGAGCTCGCGGCGTGCGACCGGGTTCATACCGCTGGTCCCCCTTCGGTGACGGCACCCTCGGCGGTGAGCTGCAGGAAGAGGTCTTCGAGGCCGGCGCCCTCGACCCGCCACTCGACGACGGGTATCCCGTTGTCGACGAGCCCGGCGAGCAGCGATGCCGAGACGTCGTCCGCCCCGGCGAAGTGGACCCGAACGACCTCGCGCTCGACGCTCACATCACCGACCTCCGGGTGGCTACGCAGCACGGCCTCGGCGTCGAGCGCCCGGTCGTGGCCGATGCGGGCCGTCACGCGACGCTCTGCGAACAGCCGCGCCCGCACCTCCCCGACGCTGCCTTGGGCAAGGATGCGGCCATGGTCGACCACACCGAGATGTGTGCATATCCCCTCGAGCTCGGAGAGGATGTGCGACGAGATGACGATGGTGCGGCCCATGCGGTGCAACTCTGAGATCAGCTCGCGCAACTCGACGCGAGCCCGGGGATCGAGCCCGGATGCGGGTTCATCGAGCACCAGCAACGCCGGGTCGTGGACGAGCGCCCTGGCGAGCGAGAGGCGCTGCTTCATCCCCCGAGAAAGCGTGTTGACGTCGGCATCGGCCTTGTCCTCGAGGTCCACGAGAGCCAGGAGATCGGCCACAACGGCAGGGCGGGCGGCCGGCCGGATGCGCTGCGTCGCCGCGAAGAAGTCGAGGTACTCGCGAGTCCTGACGCCTTCGTAGACACCGAAGAAGTCGGGCATGTATCCGACGTGGCGCCGCACCGCCTTTGGGTCGCGTTGCGGGTCGATTCCTCCGATCCGAACTCGCCCGCCATCGCGGTCGAGCAACGAGGTCATGATGAGCATCGAGGTTGTCTTGCCAGCGCCGTTGGGTCCGATCAGCCCGAGCACCGAGCCCTCGGGCACCGCGAGATCGGCGTCCCTGAGCGCATAGAGCTTGCCATAGCGCTTCTCGACGGCTGCAAACTCGACGATCATGTGGTGACCCACCGCAACGCGTATCGACCCAATGTGATCGACTCGTCGAAGAACTGCTCGCCCTCTGTCAGGTTGCGTGACGCACGAATCACGATCTCTCCACCAGGAGATGCGAGGTCTGCCACTCCGAACGACTCACCCCACGCAAACGGAACGAAGTCACCCGAGGTCCAGTCGTACACGGACACGTCGTCGAGCTGGGTGAACGACGGGTCGATCTCGCCACGTTCAGGGGCTCCCACCGGTATCTCGTAGTGGAAGTACACCTCGTCCGCCCCGTATGCGTATATCTCGTCACCGTACCGCTCGACACTCGACGCACCCACGATCGAGAGCACCTCAGGCCTCACTCCTCCGAGCGATGCGGCGGCGCCTTCGGGCAGGTCGAAGCGTTTCAGCATGAGCGTGGTTCCGGGCGCATTGCTCGAGCGACCGTCCAAGGCAACCGAGATGTCACGATCATCGGTGAAACCGAAGACATAGGGATCGCGGTCGCGCAGTCGAGGTGCCTCTTGTTCGGCGAAGGCCGCCAGCGGGTAGACGACCTCGTACGTCGAGATCGGAGCGTCGGCATCATACGGGCGACGCCCGACTGCCTCGGAGATGACTGGGTCGTAGGCGACCCGGCTCAAGACGCTCCGCACCACCACAGAGCCCGTTGCGCCCGGCTCGAGGGAACCCTTGCCGTTGTAGCCGACGCCGTTGACGACCACGCCCCACGCCCACATGGCCCAGGGGGTCGAGTTCGTCACCTCGATGTCGAGGCCCTGTCCGCTCGGGACCTCGGTGGACGGCGTGACCACAGCTGACAGCGCCAACGGCCCCTCGCTCCACTCGAGCTCGACCGTACCTACGCCGAGATCGTCGAGGTCGAAGACGACCCTGTCGTCCTCCACCTCCCCCGAAGCGAGCCCGGGACCAAACGGGCGCGACGACGTCGGAAGGGCGTTCCAGCCCTCAGGCGGCACCATGACGTGCTCACCGGCCGACTCGACCTGCACGACGACGCCCGCTCGACCGTCGGTCTCGATCCCCCTGTCGATGAGCACCACCGCGTGGGTGGCCGAGAAGTCGGCCAGCTGTGATCGCCCAATCGTCCAAAACGCAGCAAGAAAAGCAATGCTCAGCATCGGGATGGTGAGCCACGCCCATTCGGGGCGCCGCAGGGCCCGGAGCACGAGGAAGTTGACCGGTCCCACCAGCACGACGAACACGACGATGCCACCGAGCAACCACGGCAAGGCTGGAACGGACGCTTCCTGACCGGATGACGCCGCCGAGACGAGCGCAAGCGATGCATCCTGACGGGCCTGATCGACGACTGCCGCGTTCGATGGGCGATCACGGAAGATCTTGCTCCATTCGTCGACCGCAACGTCCGACGGGTCCGAAAGGACTCCGATCTCACCAGCCCCGACACGCGAGACGACGAGGCTCGTCCCGGCATAGACCGTCCCCGCGCCCGCCGAGGCGACAACGGCCACGTCGGCCGCAGCCCCGTAGAGGCGGCCGCCACCCTCGACCCAGTCGAGAATCGCAGCGACCTCACGCTCCGTTGCGTTGCCGAGCGCATCGGGACCAAGCACGACATAGGAAAGCGGGGCCATGCGGATGGCGTCGTCGGGACCGACGTTCAGAACGGTCACGGATCGCCCGAGCGGGGTCGTGACTGCAGACCGGACTGCCGTCTCGATGCCTTCGATGCCGGCGAGCCCGACCAACATCTCGTCACCGGCCACTCGCAATCTGATCGTCTGGGAGGACAACTCGCCGCCATCGTCGCCGACCAGACGCACGGTCAACTGCCTTCGCGTCAGTGGGCTCGGACCGTCCAGGTCATACTGCTTGACGCTCCCGGCGGGCACTTCGACGGCGGTCGAGACCTTCCCGCCGAAGTCGAGCTCGAGACGACCGACCGTCAGGGCCGAGGCGGCGAGCTCCACCGTCACATGAAGCGGGCTCGCAGGGTCGACGTAGCCGTCGAGGCCGGCTGCAACCTGCATGGTCACAGGCCCAGGCGCAGCCGGGCTCTCCTCCGTTGCGGCAGACGCAGGCGCAGTGCCGCTTACGACCAGCAGCGCCACCCAGAGGAGTCGAACCCACTTGTACACATGCATGAGACGCCTGGCCTCTTCCCGAGGGTTCCCGATGGCAAGACGCTAGTGCACTGCCGGCTCTCCTCGGGGCGAGGAGCTGATCCGCCGACGTGTTTCGGCCGAAGGGGAGAATCAGCCGGAGACGGCGATCAGTGCATCGATGCGCTGACGCATCTCACCCTCGTCGAGGATGCCGGGCCACGTGTCGACGATCACATCGTTCCCGCTGACGAGAACAGTCACCGGCTGATAGGGGATGCCGTACAGGTCCCATATCGAGTCGTCTAGGCCCCACAAGAGGCGGTCTTGGAAGAGCTCTTCGGCGCGCGAGGCGGTCTCGTCGAAGCCCGCACGACCGGCGACGCCGAGGAACACGACCTCACCGGAGTAGTCTTCGGCAACTTCAGCAACGACGGGCAACTCCCGCCGACAGGTCGGTCACCACTCGGCCCAGAACACCATGTAGACGGGCTTCTGCTCGGCACTCAAGGTGAAGCTGGAGCCGTCGGCGAGCGCCATCGTGAAATCCGGCGCAGCCGGCCCATCGGGCCCGGTCTGCAATTCCGCCGCCGTGGTCGTTGTATCGCCGGCTACTCCATCGTCAGACGGCGCAGCCGTTGAATCACTTCCCGACGATGAAGTCGAAGTAGTGGACCCATCGGTCTGCACCGCAGGCGCCTGGGTCGCGACCGTCTGGTCGCCACCGCCGCATGCGGCAGCGACGAGCGCAAGAGTCGGGATGAACAACCGCCACTTCTTCACGGTGGCGATCGTAGACCACCCCGTGGCTCCAGTGGTAGCCCGGACGGCTCGTTCACCGATTGTTCAGATGTTCGCCGTTGACCCGTCTGAGTCGTCGACCACCAAATGGCGGCGCAGAACTTTGCCAACAAACGACATCGGTAGCTCGTCCCGGAACTCGACCTCGCGGGGCGTCTTGTAGCGGGCGAGCCGCTCTCGGCAATAGGCGATCAGGTCGGCTTCCGTTACCGCCATCTCCGGACGCAGCACGACAAACGCCTTCACCCGTTGATTGGAGGCTCCGGGCGGGATCCCGACGACTCCCACCGCCGCTACGGCGGGATGCTCGTGCAGCACGTCCTCGATCTCGCGTGGGTAGACGTTGAAGCCACCCGATCCGAGGATCATGTCCTTCTTGCGGTCGACGATCGAGAATCGTCCCTGCGCATCCATCACTGCCACATCGCCGGTGTGCAGCCACACGGTGCCTTCGGAGTCCGTGTGCATCACCAGCCGCGTCTCGTCATCTCGATTCCAATAGCCGGCCATGACCTGCGGCCCGGCGACGCACAGCACGCCACGCTTGCCACGAGGGCGCACCTTCGTCTCGGTCTCCTCGTCGAGGATGATCGCGTCGGTGCCCGGCAGCGGCACCCCGATGCTCCCCACCTCGTCTCCCCCGTCGAGAGGATTGCAGTGCGTCACAGGAGACGCTTCAGAAAGACCGTAACCCTCCACGAGTCTGGCGCCCGTGGCCTCGGTGAACTCGCGGTGCACGTCTGGCGGCAGCGGCGCTGCGCCCGAAATGCAGTACTCGATGGAGGAGACGTCGTACTTTCCGCTGCGAACGTGTTTGTGGCGTGCGATGGCCGAATACAGCGTCGGTACGCCGGGCAGCACCGTGGGCCGATGCTTGTCGATAGCGCCGAGCACGCTGTTCAGATCGCGCGGATCCGGGATGAGGATCTGGGTGAAGGCGCCTGCGACCGACAGGTTGAGGCCAACCGTGATCGCATATGCATGCGTGAGCGGAAGGGCCGTCATCACCACCTCGCGCCCGTGGCGAAGCTCAGGGACGAAGGACATCACTTGATGGGCGTTGGCATTGAGGTTGTCGTGCGACAGGACGGCCGCCTTCGGAACGCCCGTTGTACCTCCCGTGTACATGAGCACAGCAGGTGACCCGGCGTCGACCTCCACGGGCTCCGGCCGGGCGTCGGCCAACACGACGTCGTTCCACCAGTGGGCTCCGTCGGCTCGAAGGTCGACCCGGTGACCGTCCTTTCGCTCCCGAAAGATCCTGAAGAGCGCCTTCATGGGCCCGGTGAAGTAGTCCTTGATGTTGGCCACCACGACGTGCTCGATCGGGGTTTCCGGCCGGGCGGTCTCGACGAGCTCGTAGAGGCTCGACAGCACGATTGCGGTCGTTGAGCCCGCATCTGCCGCCTGATGGGCGAACTCGGCGGCGGTATACAGGGGGTTGCTCGGCACGACGACGGCGCCGCATCGCCACACCGCCTCGTAGGCGATGATGAGCTGCGGGCAGTTCGGCATCATCACCGACACCCGATCGCCGGGCTGCACCCCGAGTTGCTGCAATCCCGCGCTGAACCGATCGACGGCGAAATCCAGGTCTGAGTAGCTGAGAACGCGATCGAAGAAGATCACCGCAGGTCGATTGGGGTATTCGAGCGCCGTTCGGTACAGCAGCTCGTCGAGCCTGGCGCGCGGCCAATCAACCGACTCAGGGACTCCTGCTGCATAGAGCGCCAGCCATGGACGGTCGGTCATGCCGGCTGCTGCGAGAATGCCACGGCCCGTTCGAGAACGGCCAGGGCGTCGCCCGAATCGAGGGCTTGGATCGCCAGCCCCATCCCTTCGGTGAAGCCATCCGCGAGCCCCGCGGCCACGATCGCAGGGGCAGCGTTGACGAGAGCGATGTCGCGTTTCGGACCCTTCTCCCCGCTCAAGATGGAGAGCGTGATGTCGCGGTTCGTGGCGGCGTCCCCGCCGAGCAGATCCTTCGGGTTGGCACGACCAACGCCAAAATCCTCGGGGGTGAACTGGGCGTGGGTGATCTCACCGTCCACCAGCCGGTAGATGTAGGAGGGGCACGTCGTCGTGAGCTCGTCGAGCCCGTCCTCCCCGTAGAAGACGTACGCCGTCTCCGCTCCGGTATTGCGGAGAACCTCGATCATCTTCTCGGCGAGCGACGGATCGGCCACGCCGACCGCATAGCGGGTCGCCCGGGCCGGGTTGCAGAGCGGGCCGAGGACGTTGAACACCGTCCGAAAGCCGAGCTGGCGTCGCACCGGCGCCGCATGGCGCATCGCAGGGTGATAGCGGGGAGCGAAGAAGAAGCCGAAACCGATATGCCGGATCATCTCCACAGTGTGCTCCGGTGTCAGCTCGATGCTCAGCCCAAGAGCCTCGAGCAAGTCGGCCGATCCCGTATGAGACGAGGCGGCGCGGTTGCCGTGCTTCGCAACCCGGGCACCCGCTCCTGCCGCAATGAACGCCGCGGTCGTCGAGATGTTGAAAGTGCCGGACTGGTCCCCGCCCGTGCCGACGAGATCGACGACACGCTGACCGACATCGACCGTCACGGCGGCCGCAAGCATCGCCTCGACCATTCCGGTGATCTCTTCGCTCGTCTCTCCCTTGGTCCGTAGTGCCGTCACGAACGAGGCCATCTGCGCCTCCGTGGCCTCGCCTCGCATCACCTCGGCCATTGCGTCGCGGGAGGTGTCACGGCTGAGGGACTCGCCTCGAACGAGAGCGGCCAGCGCGGCAGACCAGTCGAAGCGAGTCATGGCCCACACCAGAGGGGGACCGGACGAAGGGCGAACGACATCTCGGGGAGAGTACCCGCTTCGGGCACACCGAGGTGCATCACGCTTTCGGTACCGGAGCCTGTATCCCGTCGCCGTTGGTACGTTGGTTGCTAGCTACGCAGTTCTGCGCAGCTTCATCCGCCGTTGCTTCTCGTTGAGGCCGCCCCAGACGCCGAAGGTCTCGCGAGCTTCGAGCGAGTATTCGTAGCACTCGTTGCGAACAGGACAGATGGCACAGAGGGCCTTCGCCCTCGCCTCATCGGCCTTCGAGCCTGGGAAGAACAGATCTGGTTCTGCGTCTCGGCACGCTGCGAACACCACCCACGGGCGCTCTTCGGTGATGGGAGCCTGGAGGAACTCCACCAGGGTAATGGCACTTTGTTGCACGGGGCTCTCTCCGTTCCTCGGGCACTCGACCTATCAGACGCACGCCCGGGTGTTCCAGTTCCCTCGAAACGGCCCGGCCGTAGCAACTACACTCGCCGAGTTCACGTGACCACCATGGCAAGGGAGGCAGCCCTGCTGTACTTCGCTTACACCGCGAGAATCGACCCGGCGCAGATGGCCGAAGTCTGTCCGGACGCCGAGTTCCAGTTCATCGCTCACCTCCCGCAGTGGGGTCTCGACTGGCCCATCCCCGGGAGTGATTGGGATGGCGGCCTCCCGAGCGTCAAGCCGGATGCATCGAGCACCGTGTGGGGTGCCGTCTTCCAGGTGCCGGACGGCCAGTTCGGCAACCTCGACGCAGCCGAGTCGAGCGAGGGACGCACCGCGCGCTCGATCGAAGCGATGGATCGCAACGGCAAGCGGCACACGGTCACGACGCATGTTCACGATGGCAACGGAGGCGGCCCCCTCGCCCCGTCGGCAGACTACGTAACGATCATGCTCGATGGCTCGCGCCATTGGAGCCTTCCGGCGGGATGGATAGCGGGGTTGGAAGAGCACCTTCGCGCCCATCTCTGATCGCACGCCCCGGTCGATTCCCGATGTCTCCTGGGGCCCGGTTCTCCTGGGAGCCATGGCGGGCCTTGGTTTCGCGCTGGTTGCGTTCCTCCTCCTTGGCATCGCCGGACTGATCAGCGCAGACGGAGCCAACGTCGGCCTCGTGTTCGTCCAGTTCCTGGCGCTGCTGGTTGCGGGATTCATCGCCGGCCGTCTGAGCCACGGCGTTGCGGTCTTGGATGGAGGCCTTGCCGGGTTGTCGACCTTCTTCGTCTCGGTTGCACTGAGCGTTACCGGAGGTGCATCCCTGGGTCTGGGCGCAACGCTGCTCCTCGGCATCGTGGCCGCCGTCCTCGGCTCGGCGGGAGGAGTACTGGCGGAGCACCGCACAAGGGAGTGAGTGGCTTCTCGGTACGACGACCCAGCCCGCCCCAACCCACACGGCTGCATCTCGGGAGCGCAGCGACCGACATGCAGGCGGGCAGACAACCCACACGGCCCACGATGGGGTAGGGGCCCCATCTGTGGGAGGAGGCAGCATCTCGGGAGCGCAGCGACCGACATGCAGGCGGGCAGACAACCCACACGGCCCACGATGGGGTAGGGGCCCCATCTGTGGGAGGAGGCAGCATCTCGGGAGCGCAGCGACCGACATGCAGGCGGGCAGACAACCCACACGGCCCACGATGGGGTAGGGGCCCCATCTGTGGGAGGAGGCAGCATCTCGGGAGCGCAGCGACCGACATGCAGGCGGGCAGACAACCCACACGGCCCACGATGGGGTAGGGGCCCCATCTGTGGGAGGAGGCTGCATCTCGGGAGCGCAGCGACCGACATGCAGGCGGGCAGACAACATTGTGAAGTCCTTCACGAAGCGGGACTTCTGGCCCTAGTGCAAGCTGCATGAGATGCAGAAGATGCAGAAGAAGCATCTCTATGCATCTCATGCAGGAAGTTCACACGCCGTGGCCATGCTCTTGACAGCGAAGGACGTTCAGTCCCTCATCAACGTCGACAAGTCCACGATCTACCGGATGGCCGAAGATGGCCGCCTCCCCGCCATCAAGGTCGGGCGGCAGTGGCGCTTCCCCGCCGATCGCATCGCCGAGTTCCTCGGCGGTGATGTCGTGCCCGCTGCCGCTTCGGAAGGAGCATCGCCCCCCTCTGCCGAGCTCGCGACCTTGCTGGTGCCGGAGGCGGCCCAGGCCATCGCCGACCTCGCAGCCGACCTGTTCGGCGTCATGGCCGTGGTGACCGACATGGAGGGCCGGGCGCTCACGTCGGTGGCCAACCCCTGTGGCTACTTCGACGCTGTCGCCAACGTCCCCGGCGCTCTGGCGCAGTGCATCGAAGGTTGGCGGAGGCTTGCGAGCGAGGTCGACCTCGAACCGAAGTTCATCCCCAGCCACCTTGGCTTCCTGTGCGCCCGGACGTTCATCCGGGTCGGCAACGACCTCGTCGGAATGCTCATCGTTGGCGGCGTGACGCCCAAGGGTTGGCCACCGAGCCCCGACGAGCAGGCTGCCATCGCCGCAGAGCTCGGCATCGACGGCGCAATCGTCGCCGCCCACATCGACGAGACCTACTACCTCGACGACGCCCACCAACAATGGGTGCTCGGCTTGCTGCCCCGGCTCAGCGACATCATCTCGCGGCTGGCCACGGCCCGGGCCCAGTTGGTGTCGAAGCTCGACGCCATCGCCGTCCTCGCAGGCGGCGCCCTCTCCAGAATTGACAACCACTCCAGACATCAAAGGAGCACACAGTGAAACGACTCCTCGTACTCGGGGCCGGAACGGCGGGCACCATGGCCGTCAACAAGTTGCGTCCTCAGCTCGACCCCGGCGAATGGCACATCACCATCGTCGACGAGGACGAGAATCACTACTACCAGCCGGGGTTCTTGTTCATCCCGTTCGGGATCTACAGCCGTCGCGACGTAGTGAAGCCGACACAGCGTTTCATTCCTCACGGTGTCGACCTCGTCATGGGCGAGATCGATGTGGTCGAACCTGACGCCAACCGCGTGAAGCTCGCCGACGGCACAGTGCTCGAATACGACTACCTCATCATTGCGACCGGAACTCACCCGCGTCCCGATCAGACCCCCGGTCTCGAGAGCGCCGAATACGGCACGAGCATCCACGATTTCTACACGCTGGAAGGCGCCGTCGCCCTTGCCGAGACGTTGCGTAGCTGGAAGGGCGGAAGGCTGGCGATCAACGTCATCGAGATGCCGATCAAGTGCCCGGTGGCGCCGCTCGAGTTCACGTTCCTCGCCGATTGGTTCTTCACCGACAACGGCATCCGCGATCAGGTCGAGCTCGTCTACGTCACCCCGCTCCCCGGAGCCTTCACCAAGCCCGTGGCTTCAAAAGCACTCGGCGGCATGCTCGAAGAGCGCAAGGTGGCGCTCGAGGCCGACTTCTACCTCATGGAAGTCGACGCCGAGAACAAGAAGCTCGTCTCGTACGACGAGCGCGAGGTTCCCTATGACTTGCTCGTGACCGTACCCGTCAACATGGGCGCCGAATTCGTAGCCCGGTCCGGTTTGGGCGACGAGCTGAACCACGTGCCGGTGGACAAGCACACGTTCTTGTCGAAGGAGCACGACAACATCTTCGCCCTGGGCGACGCCGCCGACCTGCCAACGTCGAAGGCGGGGTCTGTTGCCCACTTCGCCGTCGACATGTTCACGGACAACTTCCTCGCCTACATCGATGGGCGGCCGATGCTCGAGCAGTTCGACGGTCACGCCAACTGCTTCATCGAGTCGGGCTACGGCAAGGGTCTCCTGATCGACTTCAACTACGACACCGAGCCCCTCCCCGGGAAATACCCGTTGCCGGGAGTAGGCCCCTTCTCGCTGCTCGAAGAGACCGAGATGAACCACTGGGGCAAGATGATGTTCAAGTGGACGTACTGGAACGTCCTGCTCCCCGGCCGCCACCTACCGCTGCCCGCACACATGTCGTTGGCCGGCAAGGTCGTGGAGGCAGGGCAATGACGACGGCAGTCGAAGCACCGGGCCGTATGGAGGCGCTCGAGCAGAAGATCGACGCCCTCACCGAGCAGGTCGCCTACCTTGCCGACGAGGCGAGGGTCCGCGAGACACAGCGGGAGATGTACAGCGAGTTGATCGCCGACCTCTCCCCCGTCGCAAGTGACGCCATGGCCGTGGCCACCCGCGAGCTGGAGACGATCCGCCGCACGGCAGACCTCAGCGACGTGATCAGCCTGCTGCGCACGTTGGTCGAGGTCGCTCCCCGGCTCGAGCGTGCACTGGGAATGGTCGACGCTCTCTCCGACCTGGCAGACGACATCATGCCGCTCACGTCCGACGTGATGGCACTCACGAGCGACCGGCTCGCCGTGGCCCAGCAGAAGGGGTATTTCGAGTTCGCCAAGGCGGGACTCGGGATCGTCGACAAGGTGGTCGCCGGGTTCTCGGAAGACGACGTCGAGGCGCTGGGAGACAACGTCGTCACCATCCTCAACACCGTCAAGGAGATCACCCAGCCCGACATGCTGGTGATTCTCCAGAGGATGGTCGATGCCGTCCAACGCCAGCAGTACGTCATCGAGGACGAGGCGGCCGAGCCACCGAGCCTGTGGGCAATCGCCAAGAAGATGCGCGACCCCGACGTGCGTCGCGGCATCAACCGGGCGCTCACGACCCTCGGATCGGTCTCGGCAGAGACCGGCCCGGAAACCATGACCTACATCCACACGACAACGAAAGAAGGAGGCGCCTGATGGCAGTCGCAACCATTGCCAACCATGAAGTCCAGATCGACGACGAGGGCTTCATGACGAACTACGACGAGTGGGACGAGGAAGTCGGCGCGGCGCTCGCAGCCCAGATCGGGATCGAGATGACCGAGGACCACTGGCGAGTCGTCAAGTTCCTCAGAGAGGACTTCAAGGACCAGGGAGAGACGGCAACGATCCGCAGGGTTTCCACCGTCGGTGGCGTTCCCACCAAGGAGCTCTTCATGCTGTTCCCGAAGAAGCCTGCGAAGAAGATGTCGTACATTGCCGGGCTGCCGAAGCCCAAGGGCTGTGTGTGACACCAACACCTGTGCGGCTCGATCCGTACCGCAACGAGCCGCACACGAGGAGAGGATTTTGACAACATGACGACGACAGAGACGGCACCGACGGTCATCCCTGACTTCGGTGACGACGCCGAGGAGCGGAAGATCTGCTTTGTCTGCTCCAAAGGCAACCTCGACATGGCCTACCCGGCGCTGATCATGGCGAACGGGGCGCTCACCGAGGGTGTGGAAGTGGACATCTTCTTCACGTTCTGGGGCATGGACATGATCAACACGGGAACATGGGACAAGCTCCAGTTCTCCATGCTCGGCAACACGGCTATGCACATGCCGGGTTCCAGCAAGCATCTCCCGCAGGGCCTCGGCGGCCTGCCGGGGATGACGGCGTTTGCCACGCACATGCTCAAGAAGCAGATCGCCGACCTCGAGGTGCCGGAGGTGCCCGAGTTCCTGACGATGCTCCACGACATGGGCGCCCGCCTGTGGGCATGCAAGATGTCGGTCGACATGATGGGCCTGACCAAGGACGACATGTTCGAAGGCGTGGAGGACATCATCAACGTCAACGAGTTCATCGAGCTGTCGAACGGCGCCCAGGTGATCTTCGTCTGACACCCCGTGGCCGGCAGCCGAGCAGCGCCGGCTTCATAAGGACACGAGCGGGGCCACACGGCCCCGCTCTCGACTGGAGGATCATGGCTTCATATGCGTTCGGGACGGTCATCGACGGCGACTTCTTGGAGGTGATCGACCGCGTGACGGGGGCCCTCGCCGAGGAAGGCTTCGGCGTGCTGACGTCGATCGACGTCCGGTCGACGATGAAGGCGAAGCTCGACGTCGACCTCGACCCCTACGTGATCCTCGGTGCGTGCAACCCGGCACTCGCCCACAAGGCGATCACCGCCGATCCTGCCATCGGTGCCCTTCTCCCATGCAACGTCGTGGTACGTCAAGTGGGTGACCGTATCGCGATCGACTTCATGGATCCGAAAGCGGTACTCACCCTCGTCGACCATCCCGACGTGCCGGCGCTCGCCGACGAGGTCCGCAGCCGGCTGGCGCGCGTCGTCTCTCGCCTCTGAGAGCCTCACGCCACGCCCGGACCGTGGGCGATCCCCCGCACCGCTGGTAGCGTCGCCTCCAGGTTTCAGGAGGACAAGGGCTCGTGCCGCCTACGAACCGGGGGATCAGGACGCCGCAGGCCGAGGCCGCAGTGGCGCTATCTCGCTACGTCCCGAGCATCGCGGTGCGTTGGGACGAGGTGGCTCCCGGCAGGCAATGGCACGAGATCGACGGCACACTGTGTTTCGTCGATATCTCGGGATTCACCAGCCTCTCAGAGCGGCTCGCACGGCGGGGTCGCATCGGGGCCGAGGAGCTCACCGATGTACTGAACCGGGTCTTCTCGGCAATGCTCCGTACCGCATACGACTACGGAGGCAGCCTCATCAAGTTCGGCGGCGATGCGCTGCTGCTGCTGTTCCAAGGCGACGATCACGCAGTACGCGCGGCCAGCGCCGTCACCGGGATGCAGCAGACCCTGCGCGCCTCGACGTCGGAGCCGACCGCTGCAGGCAAGATCCGACTCCGGATGTCCGTCGGCGTCCACAGCGGACGCATCCAGCTCTTCTGCGTCGGGACCTCGCACCGCGAGCTCATGATCGCCGGTCCCGCCGGAACCATGACGACGGCCATGGAGCACACCGCCGAAGCGGGCCAGATCCTCGTCAGCCCGACAACGCGCGACCTCTTGCCTCGAGGGTCCGTGTCGGGCCCCAAGGGAGACGGGTGGCTCCTCAGGTGGCGGAAACCTCCCCTTCCGCCGACCGGATTCTCGGGCCGCGAGCCCCTCGGAGAGGTCGGGATGAGCCGCTGGATGCCGACCGCATTGCGCTCTTTCCTCAGCGCAACGACCCCGGAGCCCGAGCACCGCGTCGCGACGGTCGGCTTCGTGAGGTTCTGCGGCGTCGACGAGCTGATCGCTCAGGAAGGTCCTGAGTCGGTCGCCGACGGTCTCCAGCACATGATCACGATCATCCAGGACGCCGCAGACGCCGAGGACGTGACGTTTCTGGCCACCGACATCAACGAAGACGGCGGCAAGGTCATCCTGGTTGCCGGGGCACCCGCCGTTCACGAGGACGACGAAGGCCGCATGCTGCGGACAATGCGTCGGATCGCAGATGCGGATACACGGTTCGATCTGCACATCGGCGTGAACCGAGGCCATGTGTTCGCCGGTGAGGTCGGCACCGCCTATCGGTCCACGTACACAGTGATGGGCGACACCGTGAACGTCGCCGCCCGTCTGTGCGCCGCGGCATGGGCGCAGCGCATCTACGCCACACCCGATGTCCTCGATCGCTCTCATACCCTGTATGCGACCGAGCAGCTGGAACCCTTCACCGTGAAGGGCAAGGCAGAGCCGCTCGTCGCCTACTCGGTGGGCGATGAGCTGGGCACACGCGATTCTGCGACGCGCACCGAGATCCCTTTCGTCGGTCGAGAAGACGAGGCGGCGAAGCTGCGGGACATCCTGGACTCGGGGACGGACGGGGATACGGGTCTCGTACGGGTTGTCGGCGATGCCGGTGTGGGGAAGAGCCGGCTCGTTGACGAGGTGCTGGACGAGCGCCCCGAGCTGCGCCGGATCATCATCAGGGCTGAGCCGTACGGCGCTGCGAATCCCTACCGACCGTTCCGGGACCCAATCAGGGTCCTGCTCGACGTCGCACGCGATGCGCAACCGGCGATGACCGCCGCACTCGCTGCACGAGTCGAGGAGATCGATCCTGGACTCGTCCCGCTCCTCCCACTTCTCGCCGACATCGTCCACATCGACGTTCCCGACACCCCGGAGGCCGACGACATCGAGCCCCGGTTCCGCAGGGAGCGCCTCGCCGACGTGATGATCCGCATCCTCGACGGCGTCCTGGAGGGGGCAGCCACGTGGGTCGTGGAGGATGCGCAATGGATGGACGAGGCCTCAGCCCAGCTGCTCGAGAGCATCGCCAAAGCCACGACGGGTCGGCCATGGTCGATGGTCGTCACCAGGCGCCGGGGTGATGACGGCTTCTCGCCTGACGGCGGCACCGTGCTCGACCTGGAGCCCCTGGCGCGGGACGACGCCGTGCGGTTCGTCAATGGAGCAACCGCCGCCGCACCGCTCCGGCCGCACGAGGTCGAGGCGATCGTCGTCCGAGCCGGCGGCAATCCGCTCTTTCTCGAAGAGACACTGCGAATCGTCCGAGAAACGGGAAGCGCCGATGCTCTGCCGGACTCGCTGGGCGCAGTCGTTGGCACACGTATCGACGCCCTCCCACCGTTGGCCCGGCGCATCCTGCAGTATTCGAGCGTTTTGGGCAGGAGCTTTCGCACTCCAACGCTGCGGGCGTTGATCGCCACCGACGGCCTCGTCCTCGATGCGGCGACGCGTCGCGAGTTGGCCTCCTTCCTGGAGGCCGATGGCAGCCCCCGTCTTCGGTTCCGCCAGGCCATGGTGCGCGACGTCGCCTATGACAGCTTGTCGTTCAGGCGCCGTCAGCAGCTCCATCTCGAGGCAGCCGCCGTAAGCCGAGCGGGAAGCAGCAGGCCACGTCGACGATGTTGCCGATCTCCTCGCCATGCACTACTTCCTCGGCGCCGACCACGAGCGCGCCTGGCACTTCTCCCGCATCGCCGGCGACAACGCACGAGATGCGTACGCCAACGTCGAAGCCGCAACCGCCTATGAACGGGCTCTCGAGTCTGCCCGGCGGCTGGGAACGGTCGCTGTGGCGGAACGAGCTCGCGTCTGGATCGACCTCGGAGACGTGCGCGGCCCGACGGGGTTGTTCGACGCCGCCCTCGAGGCCTACCGGCGTGCGTCACGCCTCCTCGGCGACGACGCGGTGGCCTGCGCGGACGTGCACTACAAGAGGGCGCTCATGCGAGAGCGTGCTGGTGCCTACAGCCAAGCACTGCGTGAGATCACCGTCGGGTACCACCTCGTCGACACCATGGCGACCGACGAGGCGGCCAAGGTCCGAGCGCGCCTCGCCGCCCGGCGTGCGTTCGTGCGGCAGGCCCAGGAGCGGCCGGTCGAAGCCCTCGCCGTCGCCGAGAATGCCGCCGGGCTGGCGCGCCGCGCTGGGGAATCGCATGCGGAAGGAATGGCGCTGATGGTGGTCCATTGGGCACACCTCGTCCTCGGCCGTCCCGGCGGTGCCGCATACGGCGAGCGCGCGCTCCAGATCTTCCGCGACCTCGACGACCTGGAGAGCCTCGCTACGGTGTCCAATCTCCTCGGCGCCGATGCATACTTCGCGGGGCGTTGGGACGACGCAATCGGTTTCTACGTCGAGAGCCGCGAGGCCGCAGAGCGAGCCGGCAACGTCGTACATGCGGCTCTTTACGTCTCCAACATCGGCGAGGTCCTCGTCAACCAAGGCCGCTTTGACGACGCCGAGCAAATGCTTCGTGACGCAGCGCGTGTACAGCGGGCCTCAGGCTTCATCGAGGGCGCCGCCGAGATGCGACTCGGACGGCTGCTGACGCTCCGTGGCGCCGTGGACGAAGCCGATGAAACCCTCGAACGCGTGGTTCGGGAGTTCACCGAACTCCGGCTTGGGTTCACTGCTCTCGAGGCGAGAATGGACCTCGCCCTGTGCCGGCTACGCATGGGAAGAGCCGCCGAGGCCGAGGCGATGCTCGAAGAGGTGGAGCGGGCCGCGGGTGATGACGTCATCGTTCTTGCGCCAACTCTTGCGCGCTATCGAGCCGAAGCGCTCTTTGCCCTCGGCCGGCTCGACGATGCTCTGGCGGCGGCACAGGACGGACTGGACCGAGCCGCGGCTCAGAACTTCGAGTACGAGCGCGCCCTGCTCATGCTTGCGGTCGACGCCCTCGAGGCGAGAGTGTCTGCGACAACGAACGAATCTCGAGCCCGGGACGCACTACGAGTCCTGCACCGACTCGGGGTCAAGGACCCGCTGGTGTTGTCGATCGGAGTGTTCAGTGACGACAAGATGAGACAGTCGTCGGACGCTCACTTGGGTCGCGCAAAGGACGGATCGGTTTCGCCGTAGATCGTCTGGGTGACCTGGATCGTCCCCGATCCGATGAGCGTCGACGTCTGAGTGACCACACACCAGGACTCGCCTCCCGGCATGACCGGGAGCGGGTTGCCTGTAGCGGTATCAGTTCCGCTGAACCCGTTGCACCAGACCAGCGCTCGGTCCGCTGAACCGTCACCATCGAGATCCACTTGCGTCGCCGGCACCGGCATCGCTGCGGGCTCCGGAGTCCACGTGAAGGTGCCAAACCAGCTCGGCGCCTCTTCGGTCTCGAACTCAAAGGTCACCGTCTGATCCGTTGTGCCGACCGCCGAGTCGAGGTTGTAGCCGATGAGCGCCGTACACGGATCCGGGTTCTTGTCGTCGTCGTCGCCGCGGGTGAACGTCGCCTGTGGCGTACTGGCTCCGTCGCCGACGGTGAATGTGTCATCGCCGCACGGGATGACGCCGTCGAATTGCTCGACGAGCGCAAACGCCGAACCGGAGATGCCGAGAGAGCCGGACGCAGTCCCGTCGGCGCCGCCCTCGAGAGAAAAGGCGCCACCCGAGGTCGTGGCCGCAACCGTGAGACGAATCTCGTCAAAGAGCACATCGGCAACCATGTCGGCGCCTGGGTCGATCTCCCACCGGTAGTTGTCGCCGTCTGCAGAATCGGGGCCCGAGTCGGACTGGTCGCCTGTCTGCAGTGACGCGGTGCCAACGAGACCGCCATCGTTGTAGAGCGCAGCCTCGACCTGCACGCCGAACTTGCCCTCGACGTCCAGCTCGGCACGAGCGATCTCTCGGTCACCGAGATCTCCGGCGAGCCTCAGCGTCAGCCCCTCGTTGGGACCGTCGGCACGACCGCATGGCTGGCCGTTGCCCCCGCCCGGCCCACCCTTCGTCTTCACGCCGATGCCGTCGGCAAAGATACCGACGTCGCTCGTGGTCGGCTGCGCCGCCAGCGTCACCAGCACGTCGTCCGCAGTGGACAGCGAGAGCTTGCATGCCTGGTCGCTGATCGCCTGCGTGCCCACCAGTTGATCCGCGGCGTCGTAGAGGGCGAAGCGGTCGACCGTCCCGAGCTCCAATACGAGGGTGCCCCGATCAACGATCGCCTGCGGCGTCGTCTGCCCGACCGCGACGTTCGCCGGGCCGGCGATGAATCCCATGATCAGTACCCCTGCGAAAAGCGTGAGCGTGGTCCTGCGTGAACCTCTGTGGATGCCCAAAGCCGTCCTCCCTCGTCTTGCCCCCCGCTTCGCGGCGACGGAGCGAAGTCTCTCGATGGCTGTTCCCCTGCCTAGACACTACCGGCCGGCGCACGCTTGCACAGCGAGAGTGCGTCGCTCCCCCGCTACCGTTCCCGGGTAGCGAGCCCGGGAGACGACCGCGGCGCTGCGGCGTCGAGGAAAGTCCGGACTCCACAGGGCACGGTGCTGGGTAACACCCAGGCGGGGTGACCCGACGGAAAGTGCAGCAGAGAGCAGACCGCCGATGGGGCCTGGTCTGACGACCAGGTTCACAGGCAAGGGTGAAACGGTGGTGTAAGAGACCACCAGCGTCCTGAGCGATCGGGGCGGCTCGGCAAACCCCACCGGGAGCAAGGCCGCGCAGGGACAGGGTTGCCCGCCCGTCACGTCCCGGGTAGGCCGCACGAGCCCGTCCAGCAATGGCGGGCCCAGATAGATGGTCGTCCTCGACAGAATCCGGCTTACACCCGGACTCGCCGCCACATCGGGGCCCCTAGGGGCCCCGATGTGGTCGTCGCCGCCTCGGACCGGCCTATGTCACCGAAACCAGCTCTCTGTCACCTCGGTCGCGCAAAGCTCGGATCCGTTGCGCCGTAGATCGTCTCGACAACCTGGACCAAGCCGCCGCCGATAAGCGTTGCGGATTGGCTGATCAGGCACCATGACTCTCCAGCCGGCAGGACCGGCAAAGGGTTTCCCGTCGATCCGTCCGTGCCCGAGAACCCCGAGCACCACTGCAGAGGTCCGTCGTATGTTCCATCGCCGTCCTCGTCGATCTGGGTTGGCTGGAGTGGCGTTGCGGCGGGCTCGGCAGTCCACGTGATCTCGCCGAACCAGCTCGGAAACTCGCTCGTCTCGAATTCGTACGTCACGGTTTGGTCCTCGGCCGACGTCTCTGAGCCGAGGTTGTAGCCAACCAGTTCCGTACATGGCTCCGGGTTCTTGCCCTCGGAATCGTCGTCGTCGCCACGGACGAACGTCGCCCCGGGGACTTCGACCCCATCACCGATCGTCATCGTGCTCTCGCCACAGGCAAGCATCCCGTCGAAGCTCGGCGCCGAATCGATGAGGAGCCACACGGAGATCCGCCCGACGATCTCGACGCTGAACGTATACGTGCCCGCTTCAACGAACCCGAGCTCGGCGGTACTTCTCCCGCCCGATGTGGTCGGGGCGGGGATGGCAACCTCGTCGACGATGACGGTGCCGGGCTGGTTGGAGCAGTCGTCGTTCCCAACCGTGGCGGTTGCCACACCCGCCTCGAGCGTCACGGTGTACGAGTACGTCCGTTCCCGTGGCCCGAGTTCGATGGCGCCTTCCGGTGGTGGAATCTCGTACGGACACTCCCCTTTCGAACCCGCAAACGCGGCGGGCACCACCAGCATCGAACAAAGGACCACGAGTGCCATCAGCAGTCGTTTCATATTGCCTCCCTCATCGCATGTGAATCGGACCAGAGCTCGGGACGGTGTGGTCGAGAGATCGGTGCGCGGCAACCGACGTCCAGCGTCATCGACGCGGAATCAGGGCATCGCGGAATACCGCGTTGCGAGCGCGACCGTCGGCGATGCACCACTCACAGAAACCACACGAACCCCCCTTCCCCTCGAACAGCGTTCGGTGTCGGCACCGAACGGCGTCTTCCTCCCCCAAGACGTCCTGGCCCCCACCATGACGCCCTCCGCCACACCCTATCGCGCAAATGGGCGTCGTGCAGAGACTTATTCGGCGGTGCGCCGACTCGCAGCCGCGGGCTTCGGACTTCGCGTCAGCCGCTCAGGTCGATAGGGAGGTCCTCGATTGCCTCCACCTCGAGATCGAGCGCCCGGTTCTCAGGATCGCGGGCCAGCGCTGCACCGAGTGAGATGGATGCCGCTCGCCCATACCGCCGAGCAACGTCGTCGTCGGCCTCCTCGACCAACTGGGCCACCAGGCGTCGAATCTGGACGGCGAGTGCTGGGCCGATGGTCGCGACGAGGTCGACCCGCCATCCGTCTGGGCCGCCCGCAACGACGATCTCCGTGCCGGCGTCGTCGAGCTGGAGCCCGACGGCGGCAAACTCGCGATCGTCGACGGCGAAGCGCCCAACGCCGCTCACCCGTATGTCCGCGATGGGCGTCCCGAGCAGGGCGGCGAACGTCTCCTGGAATGTCGACCAATAGGACCGTGCCGTCGCTGATGGCAATCCACCATCGAGAATGGCCGTCATCTGCTCGGTAGTGAATCCGTTCTCTGCCCCCGCGATCAAGGCGACGTCCTCAGGTGTCGTCGTTGCGGCGAGCCCGGCGAGGTCGAGGTCGGCGAGGGCCGCAAGCCAGTCGGCGACAACTGCTTCCGGCGACTGATCGAGGGTCGTGACTTCGGCCTCTCCGCCCGAGCACGCTCCCACGGCCAGGGCGGCGAGCAGCAACCACATCATGCTTCGCATCGCCGACGAGGTTAGATAGCTGCTGTGAGCGCGCCCAACGCCGGATGCCCGCAGCCTGGCGACGTCGGTCCGAGCCGGCAAACGGCAGCAGCGCCGCTGAATCACCGGTACCTACACTTGCTCCGTGCCTCGGCCCGCCATCGCCGCGCTCATCGGTCTCGCCGCAGGTCTGGTCAGCGGCCTCTTCGGTGTCGGCGGAGGTGTCGTCGTTGTGCCGGCTCTCGTCCTGCTTCTCGGGTTCGCCCAGCGCAGAGCTTCCGGCACGTCGACCGCCACGATCGTTGCGTCCTCCTCGGCCGCCCTGATCGCCTTCGTGCTCGAAGGTGAGGTCGATTGGGGCGCCGCGGCCCTCGTGTTCGCCGGGGCCGGAGTCGGTGCGTGGGCGGGAGCGCGGTTCCTCGGCAAGATCCCCGAACAGGGGCTGAGCATCGCGTTTGCGGTCGTGATGGTCGTCGCGGCCGCCAGGCTGGCGCTGACATGACCGTCGTCGCTCTCGTACTGATCGGGCTCACGGCCGGGGCGCTCGCCACTGCGCTCGGCATTGGAGGCGGCGTAGTGTTCGTCCCGGCGCTCGTGGTGCTCCTCGGGTTTGGCCAGCATCTCGCAGAGGGCACCTCGCTCGCCGTCATCGTCCCGACAACGCTCATCGGCACGTGGGTGCATCACCGTCACGGTCGCATCGAGTGGCGGACCGCGCTGACGGTGGGCGCGTTCGGGATTCTCGGCGGCCTCGCAGGCTCTCGCCTCGCGTTGAACCTGGACGCCGAAGTGCTGCGTCGCATGTTCTCCATCCTCCTGCTCGTCGTTGCCATCCGGCTCATGCGCCAGACGCTGAAGCGGGCATGAATGGCAATCGGACGCTCACGCCACTTCCAAAGGTCCCGCCAGATGGCCGCGATCGGCTCTGGAAGTCCCTGGCGCGCTTTGCTTGACTCGCCGACGACAAGGCCGTGCGTGACCGGCCGGTGAGGGGAGGATCGAGGATCGCCAGGGTTTCCGACCCGTCGACGGCGCGGCGAAGCCGACTCGCGGCGCCGAGCGCCGCGTGGGTGAGGAGACTCGACATGGGGATATCGCGCCGCGATTTCATCAAACTGACCGGGCTGACGGCCGGCGTCGGCGTACTCGCACCGGGTGGCATGGTACGAAGCCCGATCGGGAGCACCGCTCGGGCCCTGGCGGCTACCCAAGGTCCTGGGCTGAGCGACCCGGCGATGCAGCCGAAATTCGCAGCGCTGGTCCCGAACGCGCTCGACCCGACCTTCATCTACGACACGAGCAAGGGCTCGATCAAGGTCGGCGTCGGCCAGGCGATCCAACAGACCGGGCTCGTTGCACCCGACGGAGTGACGCCGGTACCCACGACAATCTGGGGATACGGCGACAAGAAGCTCTACACCTGGCCGGGCCGCACCTTCCAGGTGCGCAGCTACGAGCCCGTCGAGGTGAAGTGGGAGAACAACCTCAAGAACCTCCCATATCTGATCACCGGCAAGGACAACTCGACCATTCCGGATGGTATCGGTGGGTTCTACGGTAACTACACCGGAAGGCCGGTAGTCGATACGAGCCTGCATTGGGCGTACAGCCTGATGGGGTACACCGGCTACGACATTGCCAAGGATGGCGTGCCGATCGTCGCACACGTCCACGGCGGTCACAGCAATTCGATCTACGACGGCAACCCGGAGTTCTTCTTCAGCCCGAGCTACACGATCCGGGGACCCCAGTGGGTCGACAAGAAGTACCTCTACGACAACAGCCAGCCGGCAGGCACCGTGTGGTATCACGACCATGCTCTTGGCATCACGCGACTCAACGTCTACGCCGGGATGGCCGGCTTCTACATCATCCGTGACGACTTCGACACGGGTCTCCCCGGCAACCCTCTCAACCTGCCGGCGTTCCCCTACGAGGCGGCGTTCGCCATCCAAGACAGGATGTTCAAGGCGAACGGCGAGCTGTTCTACCCGGCGTTTCCCGGTGATCCCTTCTATGCCGACTTCATCACCGGTGAAGGGGCGGTGCTCCCTCCGAACACCTTCCCCGGAGGCGGACCAACCGGGCTCGCCGAGTTCTTCGGCGACCACATGGTCGTCAACGGGAAGATCTGGCCGAAGATGGACGTCGAGCCGCGCAATTATCGGCTGCGCTTCCTCAACGGATGCGACAGCCGGTTCCTGGTTGCTCAGTTCTTCGCGGTGCCCCCAGGTGCAACGGACTTCTCGTCGGCCACCGGCCCGCTCCCCTTCACGGTGATCGGCAGCGACCAGGGACTGGCGTCCAGCCCAACGCCGGTCGATACCCTGCTTCTGGAAACCGGCTCGCGCTACGACGTCATCTTCGACTTCAAGCAGGTGGCGGCAGGCAGCCGAGTCATCATGAAGAACATCGGCGGTGACGAGCCGTTCGGCGGGTTCGATCCCGACGACCCGCCAGTTCCGGTTTTCGGTGAAACCGACCGCATCATGGCCTTCGATGTGGTGTTGCCCCTCGACCAAGGCGTGGCCGACGTCACACCGACCGGCATCAGCTTCGGACCGGCGGTCCCAGCACCAACCCGGCTCCGCAAGGTGGCGCTGTTCGAGGGCATGGACGAGTACGGACGGCTCCAACCGCTGCTGGGCACAGCCGAGCCGGCGACGGACCATACGGGCAGTCCGATATATTGGCCGAACACGGCCGTGTACAGCAGCGTCGGCCTGGTCGGTCAGATGGAGGGCTCCATCGCCTGGCACAGCCCGACCACGGAGAACCCGGCGCTCAACTCCACCGAGGAGTGGGAGATCTGGAACGTCACGGGCGACGCCCACCCGGTGCACCTGCACCTCGTGAACTTCGAGATCCTTGGACGTGACGAGATCAAGTTCGACAGCAACGCCGACGACGACGGGTTCATCCCGACCGGCTCGGTTCCGGCGAACGACGGGACCTACCTCGTCAGCCAGCCGACCGTACAGCACAACTCGGTGGCGGGCGACCCGGCGACCTACGGGACAGGCTTCCGGATCGTCAACCCGCAGAAGGGTGCATCGGTTACGCGACCCGCCGAGTACGTCGAGAACGCCCCGAAGGACATGGTCACGGCGTTGCCGGGTCAGATCACCCGGATCAAGGCGACGTTCGACAAACCGGGACGGTACGTGTGGCACTGCCACATCCTGTCCCATGAGGACCACGAGATGATGCGCGTCATGCATGTCGGCCCCGGGGCTTGAGCGTCGACCGCACCAACGAGGCAACCGGGAGGGTCGCTACGGCGGCCCTCCCGACGCGTTCAGCGGCGCTCGATGGGAACGCCGACCGTGCCGGTCACGAGCAGCCTGCGGCGCGCTTCAGGCTGCTCGAGGTGAGCTCGGCGGGCGAGCACGACGAGGTAGGCCAGCCCGGCTGCTTCGAGCGCCCACATACGCCAGTCGGCGAGGATCGAGGTGACGTACGCCCCTGCCGTCGCCGCACCGGCGGCGCTGAAGTCGAGCCCGAGGAACGGCCACCACAACGTCTCCGGGTCGCTCCACATGGCGTCGAGAAGCAGATGCAGCAGCATGCCGATCGCAAGTGGCATCCATCGTTTCCGGGGTCTACCGCGACGGGTCCGCAGCACCACGATCGTCATCACGAGCGCAGCGGCGAGCAGCGAGTGGCCGACGAGACGAACCGAGTGGAGCGAGCCGAAGAATGCGAGCCCGATCGGCGTGTCGACGAGATCCGGGATGAGGGCCCCCGAGGCGAGAAACCGAAGGTCCATACGGTCGTCGCGGAAGGCGTAGCGCGTGATGGCGATCGTGCCGCCGAGGTGCCAGAACAGCATCCAGCGTCAGCGGATCACGGCACGAGGATGGCTGTGCAATGGATACACCGCGGCGGGTCGCGCCTCGTCGCCTCGAGCTGCTCGGCGGGCGTCAGCCTGAGGTGGCACGCCCCGCACGTGCCTTCTGCCAGCCGACCCACCGCAACGCCGTCGTCCGCCGCACCCCGGAGTCGTTCGTAGAGCTCGAGCAGATCTTCTGGGATGAGCGGAGAGATGTCGGACTTGCGCTCTTCCTTGCGGGCCAAGCGCGGCGTCGATCTCTTTCCATGCAGCGGCGATCACTGTCTCGTGCTCGACCTTGACGGCGTCGGCCGCCGAAACCGAATCTTCGAGCTCTGCGAGCCGAGCCGTCAGCTGCTCTCGGCGCTCCATCAGCTCGAGCACCTCGTCCTCCATCTCCCGCTTCTTGCGGTCGAGCATCTCGACCTCGCGGCGCATGTAGTCGGCGTCGCGAGCGCTCAAGCCGCCGGCGTACAACCGGTTCTGCTCTGCCGCAAGCTTGCTCTCTGCGAGATCGAGCTCACCCGAGGTCTTGTCGAGGGCGAGTTCGGTCTGGCGGAGGCTGTCGGCAACCTGGTTGCGCTCGGTGCTGAGCTGCTGCAGCTCTTGGTGCGCACGTTTGTAGGCGGCGAGGGCGGGAACCGTTTCGCGCTCATGGAGGAGACGGTCGATCTCGGAGTCCACGGTCTGCAGATCGAGCAAGTCCTCGAGGCTCCTCAGCTGCTCCATACCTCCGCCACCTCCTTCAGCCTCGCCACGGATCAGCGTCCACGTCGGTCAGGTCGACAGCACCGCCGACCAAATCGGCGACCGCAGAGTACAACTTCGCCACGCCCGGCCGTTCGGTGGCTGCATGACCGGGATCGATGACCGCCACGCCCCGCTCGACTACCTCTCGTGCGCTGTGGTGACCAACGTCGCCCGTCACGATCGCGTCGACGGCGCCGACCGCACCAAAGAACGACGTGCCCGACCCTGGAATGACCGCCACCGTCTCGATCGAACTGCGCCGATCACCTGCGATGCGGCAGTCGGCGCCGAGGATTCCGGCAACTGTTGCCGCGAAGGCGTCGAGGGAGGTCGCTACCGGAAGCCTGCCCCGGCGGCCGACAAAACCGGCATTGCTGCGGACCTCGTACACATCGAACGCCGGCTCCTCGTAGGGATGCGCGGCGGCCATGGCCGCAACCACGGAGCCAACGGCTGCCGCGGGCGCGATCATCTCGATGCGGGTTTCCTCCTCGGTGTTGAGGACGCCGTGTCGTCCCGCAACTGGCGACGATCCGGGACCGGCATGGAATGTGCCGTGTCCTTCGATGCGAAACGAGCACGCGGAGTAGTTGCCGATGGCGCCGGCTCCTGCGGCCGACATGGCCGATGACACGGCCTCGACGCTCGGTGCCGGAACGAAGGTCACCACCTTGGCGGCATCACCACTCCACATCGGACCCACCGGCACCACGTCCATCAACCCGAGGGCGCCGGCCAGCGCGTCGGCGGCTCCGCCCTGGACTACATCGAAAGCGGTGTGCACCACGGCGAGAGCGACCCCAGAGCGCACCAGCCGGAATGCCCGCCCGCCGGCCGAGCGCCCCGCGATGAGCTGCGTGGCGGGTCGAAACAAGAGCGGGTGATAGGAGATGAGAAGGTCGACCGGCGCATCTTCCAGTCGAGACATGACCCCTTCCGTCACTTCGTGGCAGACGGCCACCGTCGACACGACCTCGGCGGGATCCCCGAGCTGGAGCCCCACGGGGTCCCAGCCTCCTGCCTTGGCGAACGGAGCCAGCCGATCGAGCGATGTGATGAGTTCGGCGACCGTTGCCGGCATCCCTTCCATCACCCGGCACGGAGCTCGAAAGTCGACTCGATGGTGACCGTTGGCCGCACCGAAGCAGCGACAGAGCACAATTCCTCTTCGCTGCGGACGATGGCGCGGGCGACGTCTTCTTCCTTCAGGCCGGCGGCGACGATCTCGTAGTGGAGGCGCACCCGTTGGAACGTCCACGGAGCATCGGGTTGCTGGGAGTAGGAGGCATCCACTCGTAGTGAGGTGAGCTCGGTTCCCATTTCCGCAATCTGGATCACGAGGTCGGTCGCCGAACAGGCTGCCAGCGCGATCGGCAGCAGGTCGGAAGGTTTGACCCCGAGGTGCTGGGTCCCGTCGATGTCGACCGGCATCCCCTTCGAGTCGTGGCCGTCGAACCGCCACCCTCCTTGCCATTGCACATTGATCTTGGGCATACGGCGATGCTACGGCCTGGCGAACTGCCCGGGTGCACGGCCCGGTCCGGGCGGTCCGGCGAATGCCTGGGCAATGTCGAGCCAGCGATCGGCGTCCTCACCTACAGCGCCGACGTCCACGTCCGCCCGATGGCGGCGTTGCGTGGCGAGGAGGGCAAAGCCGAGGGCAGAGCCCGTCACCCGGTTGAACGAGTCGGGGTCTCCCCACACCCACATCGTCCCGTCCGGAGCTGTCAATTCGACCCTCACGTCGGCCGTGGGCACCGTGGAGGCGTTCGCCAAGAACGCATACGGTCTAGCCCGCACCCCGATGTGGCAGACGTGGCGAAGGCGCCCGGTCGGTTCTCGATCGACGCCGAGAGCATCGACGACATCTTGACCATGTGCCCACGTTTCCATGATGCGAGCGGTGATCTTCGAACGTGCTGCCATCGGCGGCCCGTACCAGACGATCTTGGTGGACGGATCGAGCGTTCTGTATTCGGCGACGAGCGCTGTGTTCGCGTCGTCCCACCAGGCGAGCAACTCGGCGGGCGGTATCGCCCTACCTCGTTCGATGTGGGTCGTCATGAGGTCGCCGGCGTCGCGAAGCTCGGCCACGAACGCGTCGGCATCGAGGTGGGCGAGGAGCGCCTTCTCGTCGAAGAACGCCAAGTGGGAGACTTGATCTCGGATCGCCCAGCCTTCCGCCGGCGTCGGCAGCTTCCATTGTGTGGCGTCGAGCGTGGACAGCACACCGACGAGGTCCGCCTTCTCGGCTGCCAGGTCGTCGCAGATCGCCACCATCTCGTCGCTCATGGGGGCGAGGGTAGTGACACGAACGTGAGCATCATTCAGTCCGGAACAGTCCTGCCGCCCGTAGGGTTCACTCAGGGACACTCCACGAGAAGGAAACCGCCATGTTCTTCACCCGCAAGAAGCCCGAGATGCCAGATCCTGAGTCGGCGTTGCCCGGTCGCGACGCTGCCCTCCGCATCTCCGGCGTCCACTACGTCAACGGTCACACGATCGTCCCCCCGTTCCCGGACGGCATGGAGACGGCCGTAGTCGGGATGGGTTGCTTCTGGGGCGCCGAGCGGATCTTCTGGAAGCTCGACGGTGTCTACTCGACCGCGGTCGGCTACGCCGGAGGCGTCACGCCGAACGCCACCTACGAAGAGGTCTGCTCGGGCCGAACCGGCCACACCGAGGTGGTGCTGGTCGTGTATGACCCGCAGAAGATCAGTTTCGGCCGGCTGCTGCAAGCGTTCTGGGAAGGTCACGACCCGACCCAGGGCATGCGCCAGGGCAACGACGTCGGCACCCAATACCGGTCGGCAATCTATGTCGCCGACGATGCGCAGCTTGCAGCCGCCAAGGAGAGCCGCGACATGTACCAGGAGCGCCTCAGCGGCTCAGGCTACGGCTCGATCACGACCGAAATCGCCACGGCAGGGCCGTTCTTCTACGCCGAGGAGTACCACCAGCAGTACCTGGCGAAGAACCCGAACGGCTATTGCGGCATCGGCGGCACCGGCGTCAGCTGCCCCATCGGCCTCGCCACCTAGCCAGAGGGCCCGGCAACCCCCTCAGCCCGGCCTCGCCGGGCAGCTCCCGCTGAGGGGAGCGCCAGAGGTCCCCGCAGCCGACCCGCAACGGGCTCGGCCGCTCACCCAGCGGGGAACCCCATCAGAACCGGTCTCCGAACGTGTCTCGGGCGGTAGCCTGGTGGGCCGTCCACCGAGGTCGCACACATGGCCGAGGCCCCAACGAGCTTGCGAGCATCGCTGCGACGCGGGTTGCGGCTGCTCGGCTATTTCATTCGCCGCCACCCGGTTGCGTTTGGCGTCGCCGCGCTCGGCGCAGCGTTCTTCGCCGGAGCCATCGTGGCCTCGGCCGTCGTCATCGGGAACGCCACAGACGGTGTGATCGTCCCGGTCCTGGACGAGGGTCAGCCGATTCGAGGCAGGCTGTGGCCGGCGGTGCTCGCAGTCGTCGGCGTCGCGGTGTGGAAGGCGGCGGGTATCACCGTGCGGCGCGCCGGGGCCGGCTACCTCCAGTTTCGCAGCCAGGCCGACGTGCGGCTGCAGCTGATCGACCGCATGCTGCGCCTGGAGATGTCGTGGTACCGCCGCCAGTCGGTGGGTGACCTGCTCGCCGTCACCGATGCCGATGCAAGCCAAGCCACATTCATCCTCGCTCCCGTCCCGTACGGCACCGGAGCTTCGCTGCTGCTCATCGGGACCGTCGTCATGATCATGTTCATCGATCCCATACTCGCCGTGGCGACTCTGGCGTCGCTGGCTCTGATCATGACAATCGACATCCGAGGCTCGTGGCAGACGTTCGAGTCGTTCCAGGAGGTCCAGCAGCTGCGAGGCGACGTCGCCAGGGTTGCTCACGAGAGTTTCGACGGAGCGCTCACAATCAAGGCGCTGGGTCGCGAGGCGCACGAGACCGCCCGGTTTCGCCGCACCTCCGATGCCTTGCGGGACCGCCTGGCAGAAGTAGGAGTGATCTTCGCCAAGTACCGGGTCGTCGTTGAGGGTCTGCTCTCGGTGGTGACGGTGATGGCCCTCGTGGTTGGCGCGCTGCGAATCCGTTCCGGCGTCGTGACGCCGGGAGAGGTGGTGAGCATCGCCTACCTGCTGTCGCTGCTCTTGATCCCGATTCGCATCATCGGCTTCGTCCTTTGGGACATGTCGCATTCGGTCGCCGGTTGGGAGCGCGTCCAGCAAGTCATGACGGCGGACGAAGTCGTGTCGTACGGCAGTCTCGGTTCGCGCATCTGGCCGACCGGGGCTGAGGTGCGCGGCGACTCCGTGATGTTCGGGTACGCCTCCAACGAACCCATCTTGAGCGATGTCGACTTGACGATTCCCTCAGGCAGGGTCGTTGCCGTGGTCGGGCCAACGGCGTCGGGTAAGTCGACCCTCGCCCGACTCCTCGCACGGTTGTGGGACCCAACCGCTGGGAGGATCGTCATCGACGGTGCGGACCTGCGGGATTTCGCCCGATCGGCGCTGCCAGGCGAGGTGGCCTTCGTCGCTCAGGAGGCGTTCCTCTTCGACGACACCGTGCGGGGCAACATCGCGTTCGGAACCGACGCCACGGAGGAAGAGGTGTGGGAAGCCGCACGCCTGGCAGGCGCCGACTTCATCGACGAGCTGCCATCCGGCATGGACACCGTGCTCGGCGAACGGGGAACGACCTTGTCCGGCGGACAGCGGCAACGTGTTGCGTTGGCGAGGGCGCTCGTACGCCAACCCCGCCTTCTCGTGCTCGACGATGCCACCTCCGCCGTCGATCCGTCCGTCGAGTCGCGGATCCTCGAGGGGCTCAAGGCGGCCGCCATTCCCTCGACTGTCGTGGTCGTCGCGTACCGGCGATCGTCGATCACCCTCGCCGACGAAGTTGTCTACGTCGACGAAGGGCGCATCGTCGCCCACGGCACCCACGACGAGTTGCTCGCCGCAGTGCCCGGATACGCCCGGATCCTCGAGGCATATGAGGCGGATGCTGCCTTGCGCTCGGCGGAGAAGAGGGACGCGCAATGACCGGTCCTCGCGTGCTCGACGAGCCGCGCGCTTCGCCGCATCTTGGCCGAGGCCCCGGCCCTCAAGAAGGGCCTCGGGGTCACCGTCGCGCTCGCCGCGGTCGGCACGGCGATCCAGATCGTCGTTCCCATCGTCGTCCAGCAGCTGGTGGACAACGAGATCCTCGCCCCGGGGGGCGTCGACATCGGCGGAACGCTCACGCTCGGCGGTGTCGCTCTCGCCGCCATGGTCGTTGCGATGGTGGTGCGACGCGCCGCGCTGGTCCGCCTGGCCGTCCGAGCCGCCGAAGGGCTCTCCGACCTGAGAATCAAGACGTTCGCACATCTCCACGGCCTCTCCGTACTCCACGTCGAAGCCGAGCGACGCGGTTCGCTGGTGTCACGGGTGACCTCGGACATCGTCGCGATTCAAGACTTCGTCGATTGGGGCGGCGTCGGGCTTCTGATTGGGACCGCCCAGGTGGTCCTCGCCATGGCCGCGATGCTCGTCTACCAATGGAAGCTGGCGCTTCTCGTGCTCGGCGGCGTCGTTGTCTACGCCGGGCTCCTCGTGTGGTTCCAACGCATCCTCCAGCGGCTCCACGACCAAGTGCGTCGACGCGTCGGCGACACGCTGGCCGCACTCAGTGAAGCCATCTCGGGGCTGGCGGTCGTCCGTGCCTACGGCGGCGAGGACGCGACGCTCGCCAAGGTCGAGGACGTGATCGACAAGGAGCTCCATACCGAGGTCCGCACGTTCACCGTCGGCGCCGGCCTGTTCTCGAGCGCTGAGATCTTCGCCGGTGCGATAACGGCTGCCGTCATCCTCGTCGGGGTGCTCACCGGTGTTGCGGAGGGGACGTCGGCGGGCACGCTCTTGGCGATGCTGTTCCTCGTGAACCTCCTCGTGGAGCCGGTGCAGACACTGGTCGAGACGCTCGACCAGGCCCAGTCGGCCGCGGCGGGTGTCCGGCGCATCACCGAGGTTCTCGACACCGTTGTCGACGTGCCAGACCCCGTCGACGGTGTGGCGCTGCCGTCGGGAGCACTCGACGTGCGTTTCACCAACGTCCGGTTCCGATACCCGACAGGGGGCGATGTCCTCGTCGACGTGTCGGCGCACATCCCGGCGGGCGCCAGGGTGGCCGTGGTGGGAGAGACCGGCTCCGGGAAGTCCACGTTCGCCAAGCTCGTGACCCGTCTGCTCGACCCGGCTGAGGGCGAGGTGTCGATCGGCGGTGTGCCGCTCCCCCGCGTGCGGTTCTCCAGCCTGCGCAACCACGTTGTGTTCGTCCCCCAGGAAGGTTTCCTCTTCGATGCGTCGGTCGCCGACAACGTCCGATACGGCAAACCCCAGGCGACGGATGAAGAGGTCGCGCGGGCGTTCACCGACCTCGCCCTCGACGAATGGCTTGGCGCACTCCCCGACGGCGCCGCCTCAGAGGTCGGGGAGCGTGGCGGGCAGGTTTCGGCAGGAGAGCGCCAGCTGGTCGCGCTTGCGAGGGCGTGGATCGCAGATCCCGGGGTGCTTGTGCTCGACGAGGCAACGTCGGCCGTCGACCCGGCCCTCGAGGTCCAGATTCGGCGCGCCCTCGACACGCTCACGGCGGGGCGCACATCGATCACCGTCGCCCACCGGCTCTCGACGGCGGAGGCCAGCGACTTCGTACTCGTGTTCGACCACGGGCGCCTCGTCGAACGGGGAACCCACGAGCAGCTGATCGCCCTCAACGGCGTCTACGCCGCTCTCCATCGCGACTGGATGGCCGGGACGACGATCTGAAGGCCGAGGGTCACCCCCCCGCAGGAGGTTCCCGCCGGATGGCGACCGGGCCGTCGAAGAACGTCCGAACGGTGGGATAGGCGAGCTCGACGTCTGGGGCTGCGGCGAAGCCGTCGAGGATGCTCCTCCAGATGCGCTGCTCGATCGAGCGCCGCTGCCTCGCTTCGACCAAGATCCGAGCAGTCAGCAACACGCCGCTGTCGCGTACCGTCAAGTACACCGTTGGAGTGAGCGTGCCCACCCTGATGTGGTAGTCCTGGGCAACTGCGCGGATCCGCTTTCCTGCGGCGCGCTCGTAGTCAGGTGCGTCCCTCTTGAGCACGTCGAGCAGAATATGCTCGGCGTGGCGCCAGTCCGACTCGAATGTCACCAGGACCGGCATCTCATGCCACACATAGGGAAAGCCTTCGGTGTAGTTGGCGATCTGTGTCGTGAACACGAGCCCGTTCGGCACGTGCACGAGGCGGCCCGTCGACTGCTCGGCGTCGACCCAGTTGCCGAGCTCCATCATCGAGAACCGGAAGAGGCGGATGTCGACCACGTCACCCTTCGTGCCGTCGATCTCGATGCGGTCACCGATGCGGAACGGCCTGCGCGAGAGGATGAGCACCCAGCCGGCCATGTTGCGCAAGACGTCGGCGAGGGCGATGGCGATACCAGCCGATACGAGGCCGAGGAAGGTCGGGAGGTCGTTGAACGAGTCGATCCAGATCCAAGCGAGCGCCAGGATCCCAACGAAGGTGACCGCGTACGTCGTGACCCGGCGCGTCTGGAAGATCACTTGGGTGTCGTCGACCCGGCTCCGTACCAGCCGGATCACGCTCCAACGCAGCAGGAGCGCAACCGCTATAGCAAGAATCGACGCCAGGATCTGGATCTGAACATCGGTCGAGATTCCGACGTTTTCGCTGATCCATCTCATGGTGCACAGTGCCTTTGGCGAGGAGCCTGGATGTTACGTGTCTTGCGGAGCAGCCTGACGGCGCCGGCATTGCAGACTCCTCAGGAGGACGCTACGACGTTTCCGCCACCGAGAAGCTGCTGGACACGTCGTTTCCCGACCCGTCCAAGAATGTGAACTCGAAGTCAGCGAGGATCCCGTCCGGAGTCTCTTGCGCCCAGTAGTCGAAGGTGAGACCGGCCACGAACGCCGAACCGGGCTCCAAGCTCAGAGTTTCTTCGATCTCGTTGCCGGACACGACGAGCGCCGCGGCCTCATCCTGATTGGTCCCCCACACGAATAGGCCGGGTGACTCGCCGCGCGAGGGGTCGAAGGCGGTGATCGTCCATGCATAGTGAGAGCCCCCGCCGGCCGCCATCTGGCCCGTCTGAACCCATGTGTATCTTCCGGGGAGAACCCGCTCGTAGCCGACAAGCCCGAGCCGCGGCGCGCCGGCGTCTCCCTCGCCCACCAGCACGAACGTGTACTCGGCGACATCGGTGCGAGCAACGACCTCACTGCCCGGCAACTCAGCGACTGCGTATCCGAGGATGCCGCCTCGGCCTTCGCCGAGCGTGCCCGCCACGATCGTCGAGAGCATCATCGGAATGACGATGGCGACGGAGAGTCCGATGGGCGCGACGCCGAGCAACAGCGGCTCCCGATCCGGCTGGGCACCGAGCCGGTCCCACAGCTCCCGGCCCCCTTCGCTCCTCTGTGCAACAGCGGCGATCACCCAATACACGGCGAACCCCACTGCAGCGCCTGTCGTATTGAGGATCACGTCGTCGACGTCGATAGCACGGGCCCGGGTGAGGACCTGGGTGAGCTCGATCGCAATTGAGATCACACCAGCCCGCCAGACGAGGGGCCAGAGTGCGCGCAATCGCTCGAACAGCAACGGCAGCAGAATGCCGAAGGGGACGAACAGAGCGAGGTTGCCGGCGATGTTGTAGAACGCAGTCTGCGGCGCCGTCTCCCGCAGCAACTGGAGGATGCTCGCAAACGGGACGAGGTTCTCGGCGCTGTGCCAGTCGTAGAAGATGATGATCAGCGGGAAGAACGTCAGCTCGACAACGGCGAGGGACCAGAGGAACAGTACCGCCACGCCCGCCTCGCGAACCGGGTCGCCGCCCCGTCGCAGCCAGATGGTGATGCGCCAGAGGACCCAGATGACGGACGTCACCGCCAGGGCTGCAGTAGCTGTGAGAACGACCATGGTGACGAAATCCTATGGGCCGCCCGTGCATATCGGACGGTAGACACGGGACGGAAACGAGCGGAAGGCCCGGTTGGCTACAACCAGTCAGGCGACGAGGTCCTCGACGAAGCCGTCGTCGTCACGTTCGAGCCGGCCGATGGCGGCACACTCCTCGTTTTCGAGCACGTGGGGATACCCAACGACGGTTGGTCGGCGGCCGAGCACGGTAGGTCGGTCGACGCAACCTTCAACACGTTGGCGAAGCTCGTCGAAGGCTGAAGGTCAATCCTCAGTCCTCTCCGCCTGCACGGGTCCGAGCCCGCCTTCAGCGCATCACGAGCCGACGCCCAGAGCCCGGGCCAGGAAGGTGGCCATCTGCGCTCGCGTGACCGAGTCGGTCGGGCAGAACATGTCATTCACCGGCGGATTGCAGCCCCTCGTGATCCCGGCCGTTGCCAGCCGGTCGATGTCCGCCTCGAAGATCGAGCCGTCATCGTCGACGAACCAACCCCCACCACCATCGTCGGTCAACCCGAGCGCACGCACCAAGAACGCCGCCATCTGCCCACGAGTCACCGCATCAGCAGGACAAAACATGTCATTCACCGGCGGATTGCAGCCCCTCGTGATCCCGGCCGTTGCCAGCCGGTCGATGTCCGCCTCGAAGATCGAGCCGTCATCGTCGACGAACCAACCCCCACCACCATCGTCGGTCAACCCGAGCGCACGCACCAAGAACGCCGCCATCTGCCCCCGAGTCACCGCATCAGCAGGACAAAACATGTCATTCACCGGCGGATTGCAGCCCAGCGTGACGCCCAGGGCGGCGATCGCCTCGATGTTCGCTTCGTGGACGATCCCGTCGTCGTCGATGAAGCGGCCCGAGTCGTCACCGACGTACTTCGTGACTCCAAGCTCACCCGAGACGGACTCGTCATCCATCGGGTTGGTGACGCTCGTGATGAACAGCCCCCCGTCGATGGCGGCGACCCCTGATGCCCTGGCGAGGCTGTCGCCGAGGAGCGCAGCGACTTCGGTTGCGGAGATGAGGGTCCCCGAGAAGGTCCCATCCGGTTCGTAGTGGTAGACCCGATGGATGAGGTCGACGCTGTTGGCAGCCACCGCCAGTGACCCGTCGCGGAGCTCAGTGAGCGTCACCCCGCCGGAGAAGGCTCCAAGCGGAACCCCCGCCGTCTGCCAGACCACGGAACCATCCGGAGCGACCTTGGTGATCACGAGCAGGGAGCCGTCGAACACGGAGAACAGCTGGGTGGCAACCGCAACAGTGCCGTCCGACATCGGGATGGAGTCCCAGTCGTCGATTGCGCCGGCCAGCACCTGCTGGGGAACGGCGCCGACACCGGCGCTGCTGACCACCATCGAAGCCACGCCTGCATCCGCGCCCGACGAGAACATGCCGATGGCCAGATAGTTGCTGCCCGACGTCGGCCAGACGGCGGTTTCGATCAGGTCGTGTTGCGTGAATCCGGTCCAGGTGAGGTCGGCCGTGCCGCCGCTTCCGAAGGTCGGGTCGGGCAGCCCAGTCTGCTGGAGGCGTGTGATCATTCCGGGGAAGTCGGCAGTGTCGCGCCATCCGCCGACCACGACGTTGGACCCGTCCGCAAACAGAGATGTGGCGCGCTCGGTGCCTGGTGCTGCCAGTACGACAACCCCGTCCGGAACACCTGGAGAGACCACGCCAAAGGAAGGATCGAGATCGCCATCGGCCTCGAACGCGGCAACGAACACGTCCGCATCCATCCCCCCAAGGCCGCCACGTTCGCCTGCCACGTAGTACGAGCCGTCGGCGTTCAGCGTGATGGCAGTCCCGAACTCGTACTCGGCGGAGAGGCCGATGCCGGTGGCATCTTGGCGCGACATGCCGTCGGCGGCGACCTCTGTCACCCAGAACGACTGCTCGCCGCTGCCGGCCCCGATGGAGCTTCCGGTGAGGATCGCTTCTCCAGTTGGCCGCACGGTCATGGCTCCGATCCAATGCGGCCCGCCGGTCTGCGGGATCGTATGCGTCCCGTCGACGCCGTAGGACGACGTCACATCACCAGGGTCGGCGAGGGCTGGAATGGCCCCGATCAGCAGCACCACGACAGCGAGCAGCGCCACGTTGCGGCGCCGATCGGCGCTCGTCGGCTTCTGATTCATGATTCCTCCTGAACCATCCCCCTGAGCTGCCCACCATCGGACAGTGCCGTCTCCGTTGTGCGCTCGCTTCTTCGCTTCGACTCGGTCGTGTCTGCCACCACAATCTGAGGGATCGCCGGTGCCGTCAAGGGACCGGTTGACCCTCCCCCGGCCCAGATGTTCGAGCCCGATCAGCTGAGTGCAGCCACAATCGCCACCACAGCGCGGCCGCTACTCGTAGCGCAAGGTCATTGTTGTCGGCGCCGTCGATGAGAAGCCACGACTTGTAGCCGAGCGCCGCCTCGTAGGTAGCAACGAACTCGGCTTGTCGATCGTCAGTCACCGCTTTCGCCGTCGAAGCACGACCCGAACGCTTGGATTTCGGACACGGAGAAGTACAGGTCGTTTGAAGCCCGCGGCATCGCCTCGACCAGTAGCCGGCTTGTCACGACGGGTCGACGCAGCACATGGACGGCAGCGTCGTCGGCCGGCTCAGGACGGGTCTGCATCCCTGTCCCGAGCAGGTCGTAGTTCGGGACGAGCCATACCGCACGCCACCCTCGGTGGGACTCGTACCTCACCGAGTACGTGTCGTTGTCGTCGGCCTGGACCACGAGCCCGTCGATCCGGCATTGCCTGCCGAAGTCAACGATGACCTGGGCCGAGCGGCCGTCGTACTGGTCCCACCACACAGCTCCCTGATCCCACTGGGTTCCTCGCGGCAGGAAGACGCCGTCGACGACCGATCCGGCGGGCACGATCAAGCCCTGGCCCCATCCTGCGGTGAAGAAGGCATCGCCGCGTAGCGTCACATCGGCGCCGAGCGCCACGTTGACAGGTTCAGCGGGAACACCCAGATAGTGGCTTGGATCGCTGTCGGTGACCATCGACCCATCCGGCGCGATGCCGGTCACCGTGCCGACGTTGGCGTACTGGCCGAGGACGGCCGTTCCCGTCGCCGTGCAACTCATGGACTCACCCACCGCCAGGGTGTCCTGGGGGCACGTCACCGCAACCCCTTGATCATCCGTGACGATGACTGCAGACAGAGCGACGTCACCGGTGTTGGCTACGCCGTACTCCCATGTCACCGGCTGGCCCGCGACGATGCTGGGCCCGGCCGGCTCGTCCGCATCGTCGCCGTTCGTGAACTTCTCGAGGTCGACGGCGGGCATCGGTTCCGCCGAAGACTGGTAGTCGTAGGTCACCGTGATCGTGGCGCCGGCTTGGCTAGCAACGAACCACGCGAGAGTGCCGCCCGTGGTGCTGGCGAACGACGTGCCTACGGCATGGACGATGAGGTCGAACGTCCCGGTACCGGTGGCCGCCGCCAGTATTGGAGCATCCGTGAGGATTGCGGTGACGACCCGGACTTCGGCGATGTCGGCAAAGATGACGCCTGACGTTCCGGCGAAGTCGACGATCCCGTCGAACACGGGCAGGTCGAAGGTCTCCGCCACAGCCGGCGACGCAACGGCGATATCGGACGTCGGATCGCTCGCCAAACCAACGGCGACCGCGGCCGACAGTTCAATGTCGCCCATCGAGCCTGACGTGACGGAAGTGTTCTCTACGCCCATGGACCCGATGACCGCGGCGGCCAGCTCGACGGTGACAGAGTCGAGCGTCCCCAGCGCTGGATCGAACTGCGCCACCCCAACCGTCTGCGAGTAATCGGTGTCGGTGGGCGGGATCTCGGCGGGCGGAGGCGTCACCGTACCGCCGAAGGCGGTCGATCCCGTGGTTGCCACAATGCTTCCCGTCCGGGCCGTCGTTGGGCCAGCCATGACACCGACGAGCATCAGTAGTACGACACAAACCTCGAAAAAGCGCCTCATGATCCCCCTCCTATGAAGACTCCTCGTCCTCCATCATCTGCGGGGCAGGCACAAACGACTTGGTCCAATCGTCCCGACGTTGGCCCGTTTACGCAGCCAACGAGCGCTCACGCCGACGAGAATCCACAGCGCGGCGGAACCAGTGTCGACTCGACCTCGGAGTACCGCCGAGCAGCCTGCTCGGCCGCGAGGATCTACACACCGATCTCGTGGCAACCGAGCGCCGAAGACGAAACCACCGACTCGAGTTGTCGGAGAGGTCCTCCCCACCGGCTTCTCGCACTCTGTTGACGAATCAACGTCCGCTGGGCGGTCAGATCTCGCACCCGACGAAGGTGTCGCCGCCTCCGGCACCTGTGCACTTGTCCTTGCGTCCTGCGCCGCCGTCGAAGTCGTCGTTGCCGGAACCGTCGATCAAGCGGTCATTGCCGGACTCTCCGAACATGTCGTCGTCGTCGAGGTTGCCCAACAGTCGGTCGTTGCCGGTGCCGCCGAACAGTGTGTCGTCGCCATTGCCGCCCTCCAGCAGATCGGCGCCTGCGTCTCCGAAGAGGAGGTCGTCGCCTCCGTTCCCGACGACGTGATCGTTGCCCGCCTCCCCGAAGAGCTCGTCGTCGCCGTCGCCGCCCGTGATCAGGTCTGCGCCACCACCGCCGTACGCCACGTCGGCTCCTGCGTTGCCATTCAGGGTGTCGTCCCCGTCGCCGCCGAACAACACGTCGTTGCCGTCGCCGGCGTTGATGATGTCGATGCCGTCTCCACCGTCGAGTGTGTCGCTGCCGGTCCCGCCCGCCAGGATGTCTTGCCCTGCTCCGCCGGAGAGGGTGTCGTTTCCGCCGGCCCCGAAGAGACGGTTGTCATCGGATGATCCCGTGATGATGTCGGCCAACTCTGTCCCGAAGACGTTCTCGAATCCGGCCAGCGTGTCGTCGCCCCATCCCTCGGCCGTGCCTACGTCGAGATTCACGACGACCGCAGCCCCGCCGCCTGCGAAGCTGACCCGATCGCCCGGCTCAGGGATCGGACCTTCCACAGCCGTCGTGTGACTGCCTCCGTTCAGCGTGTCGTCGCCGCCGCGACCGTTGATCACGTCGTTCCCGGCGTTGCCGTTGAGGACATTGTCGTTGTCGTCGCCGGTGATGCGGTCACCTTGTGGCGACCCCTCGACGTTCTCGACCGCAACCAAGGTGTCCGAACCCTGGCCGGTGGCAATGCCCGTGTCGAGGTTCACGATCATCTCGGCAGTGGCCGCCGAGTAGTCGGCGGTATCAGTGCCGGGTCCGGCTTCGGGTCCGCCGTCGCCGTCGAGGACGTCGGACCCGGTCCCGCCGATCAGGGTGTCGTCATCCGCGCCACCCAGGAGCACGTCGTTGCCACCGGCACCGTCGAGGATGTCGTTGCCACCGAGGCCGCAGATCGTTTCATCGGCCGAGGTGCCCATCAGCACGTCGTCACCGCTGGTGCCCATGATGTCGCACTCGTTCGTGTCGAGCACCGACACCAACAGCGTGTCTGATGCGACCCCGCCGTCGTCATCGGTGACCGTGACCGTGACCGTGAAGGTGCCCTCGCTCGCGTATGTGTGCGAGCCGTCCACTGTCCCGGCGCCCATGGTGCCGGCTTCAGCGGTTCCGTCGCCCCAGTCGATGGTGGCGGTGTGCGTGTCGAGAATGCCGGGATCGGTGAACGTCGCGAGGTCCAGCACCATCGAGGCGCCCACGGTCAGGGTCTGGTCCGCACCGGCATCGACGGTCGGTGCCACGTTGAGCACCGTCACGGTGATCGTGGCGGCGCCGCTGAGACCGTCGTTGTCCGTGACGGTCAGCGTCAAGTCGACGACGGCGTCGTCGACTCCGGTGAAGACCGTGATGGGGAGGGTCGGGTCGTTCAGGTTGTCGGCCGGTGACCACAGCCACGACACGATGCCGCCGTCGAAGTCTCTGGAACGGAGGCCGTTCAGCGCAATGGAGGAGCCTTCGTCGACGATATCCGGCGCGACGATTCGGGCGACGGGTGGATTGCCCGTGATGACTTCGACCGTGAGTGTGTCGGTGCCGACACCTCCGTCGTCGTCGGTGACGGTCACCGTCACGGTGTAGGTGCCGACGGCCGTATAGCTGTGAGAACCGTCGACCGTGCTGGCGCCGGTCGTCCCCAGGTCGGCCGTCCCATCGCCCCAATCGATCTCGGCCGTGTGGGTGTCGAGCGTGCCGGGGTCGGCGAAGGTCGCCGGGTCGAGCGTTACGGTGGAGTTCACCAGCACCGTCTGGTCGACGCCGGCTTCGACGGTGGGGGCGACGTTGTTGACCGTGACCGTGGTGCCGGCCGCGTCGGTTGCGCCGCCGTCGTCGGTGACGGTCAGTGTCATGGTGACGATGTCGTCGTCGGTACCCGTGAACGTTGGCTGCGCCAGGGTCGCGTCGTCGAGGTTGCCGGCCGGCGACCAGTCGTAGGCTTCGATCGTCCCATCGCTGTCGAACGAGCCCGAACCGTCGAGCAGCACCGTCGAGCCTTCGTCCACTCCATAGGGTCCTGCCGGATCAGCCGTCGGCGAATCGTTGGCGGGTCCGTCGTCATCGACGATCGTCCACGTCGCCGTGCCAGCGGCGATGGCGGCGTTGGCCGGGTTGGACAGTTCGACGGTGAACATCTCGTCGGGTTCGTCGATGTCGTCGCCGACGATCTCGACGTCGGTCGTCGCAAATGTCGAGCCAGCAGAAACCGTGATGCGGTCCGGAGTGGCGTTGTAATCGGCGCCGGCGAGCGCCGTTCCGTCGACGGCCGTGAAGTCGACCTCGACGTCGTTCGAGGACACTTCGGACAGCGTGATGGTGAGCTGAGCGAGGAAGTTGGCGTCGGTCTCGTCGACCGACACATCGGAGATCGACAGCGTCGGCAGCGAGCTCACGGTGACAGTGAACGTGTCGGACCCGATCCCGCCGTCGTCGTCGGTGACCGTGACGGTGACGGTGTAGGTGCCGGCTGTGCCGTAGACGTGCGATCCGTCGACGACGCCGGCTCCAACGGTCCCGGGCTCGATGGTCCCGTCGCCCCAGTCGATGGTGGCGGTGTGGGTGTCGGAGACTCCCGGGTCGCTGAACGTGGCCGGGTCCAGCGACACGGAGGCGCCCTCGTCGACCGTCTGATCCAGCCCGGCGTCGACCGTAGGCGCCACGTTGTCGACGGTGACGGTGAGCGTGTCGGACCCGATCCCGCCGTCGCCGTCTGTCAGCGTCACGGTGACGGTGAACACCCCGTCGTCGGGATACACGTGGGACCCGTCCACCGTGCCCAGGGCTTGATCCAACGTGCCCGCCTCGATGGTGCCGTCGCCCCAGTCGATGGTGGCGGTGTGGGTGTCGGAGATTCCCGGGTCGCTGAACGTGGCCGGGTCCAGCGACACGGTGGCGCCCTCGTCGACCGTCTGATCCAGCCCGGCGTCGACCGTAGGCGCCACGTTGTCGACGGTGACGGTGAGCGTGTCGGACCCGATGCCCCCGTCGTCGTCTGTCACCGTCACGGTGACGGTGAACACCCCGTCGTCGGGATACACGTGGGATCCGTCCACGGTGCCCAGAACTTGATCCAACGTGCCCGCCTCGATGGTGCCATCGCCCCAGTCGATCTCAGCAGTATGCGTATCGAGAACGCCAGGATCGGTGAACGTCGCCGGATCGAGCACCACGGCGCCACCCTCACTCACGGCCTGATCCACTCCAGCCTCGACCGTCGGCGCCACGTTGTCGACCGTGACCGTGGTGTCCGCCGAGTCGGTGGCGCCGTTGTCGTCGGTGACAGTCAGCGTCATCGTGACAGAGTCGTCGTCGACACCGGAGAACGTTGGCTGCGCCGAGGTCGGGTCGTCCAGGTTGTCGGTCGGTGACCAGTCGTAGGCTTCGATCGTGCCGTCGGGATCGCTCGAGCCGGTGCCGTCCAGCAGCACCGTCGAGCCTTCGTCCACCGTGTACGGACCGCCGGCATCTGCCGTCGGCGGGTCGTTTGGTGTCAGCGACACGTCAACCGTGAAGGTGTCGAAGCCTACGCCGCCGTCGTCGTCGGTCACCGTCACGGTCACCGTGAACGTTCCCTCACTCGTATACACATGCGAACCTGAGACGGTCCCGGCAACCTGGTCCACGACGCCTTCCTCGGTGGTGCCGTCGCCCCAATCGATGTCGTCGACGTGGGTGTCTGCGCTACCAGGATCGGTGAACGTCGCCGGGTCGAGCGAGACCGTGTCGTTGACGAGCACCGTTTGATTGACGCCCGCTTCCACCACAGGAGACACGTTGGTGACGTCGACCGTGATCACGTCGAGATCGCTGCACGCCGCATCTTCGTCGCACACTTGCAGCGTGACCTCGAAGCTGCCGTTGTCGGCCGCTACGAACGTCGGGGTGGCCGTGTCATCGCCGGTGAGCGTCACCAGAGGATCGGCGGCGGTCCAGATGTACGTGTCGACCGTGCCGTCGGGATCCGACGACGCCGAGCCGTCGAGGACGATCGTGTCACCCTCGTCGCCGGCGTATGGTCCCCCGCCGTCGACCACGGGGGGTGCGTTGTTGGAGACGTCGACATCGAACGTGTCGCAGCCATCGCCGTCATCGTCTTGGACACAGATGGTGACGGTGAACACGCCGAGGTTGGGGTAGACGTGTCCAATTGGCATGGTGAGAATGCCGGTGGCTTGATCGACGTCGAGCGAGTCCTCAGGCGAGCCATCGCCCCAATCGACCGTCGCCGTCCATGGCTCGTCGTCGCCGGGGTCGACGAAGCTCATCCGGCTCTGGATGAGCTCGCCACCGACCAGCAGATTGCGGTCGATGCCGGCGTCCACGATCGGCAGCACGTTGTTCACCGTGAGCGGCTGGGTGTCGCAGACGTCGATCATCTCTTCGGCGGTGTCGCCAGTCACACACACCGTGACGTCGTAGACGCCACCCGGGTTGTCGCTGCTGTCCTGCGGGTACGCGTGGTTCTTGAACACCGGGAAGATGGAGAAGTCGACCGTCTCGACCGGCGAGCCGTCCCCCCAGTCGATGGTTGTGGTCAGGTCACCGCCGGGGTTGAAGAAGTCCACCGTCACGGTCGCCGAGCCACCCTCGTCGATGGGTGAGGTGATGTCGGCTGCGAACGATGTGATCAGCGTTGTGTCCCAGTCCCAGCCGCCATCGTTGTCGGTAACAACGAGGTATACGCGGAAGACACCGTTCTGCGGCGTCGTGAACGTCGGAGTCGGCCCGTCGGTGCCGGTGAACGTCACGGGCGCGTCGGTGGTCGTGAACCAGTTCCAGCTATCGATGGTGCCGTCCGGATCGAACGAGCTGGTGCCGTCTAGGACGATGGGCGCGTCGACCTCGGCCTCATACGGTCCGTCTGCGTCGGCGGTCGGCCAGATGTTGTCGTCGGGGATTCCCGGCGGCGTGTTGATGTAGACCGTCGTCGTGTCGCTGCCGCCGCGCGGTGTGAACACGCCCGGATCCGTCTCGCGCACGTCGATGACCGTATACGTGAACGAGTCCTGCCCGTCGTAGCCGGGCAACGTCGTGAAGGTGCACTCGATGAGCGAGCACGTCACCGAGCCAAACACCGGGTCGGTGAACGACTCGATGTGGAGGATGTCGCCGTCGATGTCGTCGTAGTCGAAGTCGTTGGCCAGCACGTCGATCGCCGTCGGGACGTCGACGGGCACGTCCACGAAGTTCCAGACCGCGATCGGCGGATCGTTCACTTCGATGACGGTGACGCTCACCGTGGCCCGCGACTGATCGGCTATCGGCTCGTCCTCGGAGCTGTTCGGAATGTCGGTGGCGGCGTACTCGAAGCTGTCGGCACCGTGGTAGTTGAAGTCTGGCGTGTAGGTGAGCGCCGTGCGATCGGCATTGACGACCACCGTGCCGTGCGCCGGCGGCACCGTGACTTGGAGGATCGTGATGGGGTCGCCGTCCGGATCGAAGTCGTTGGCGAGCACGTCGAACTCCGTCGCCGTGTCCTCGTTGACGGTGAAGTCGTCGTCTTCCGCGACGGGCGGCTGGCTGACCCCACCTGGACACGTGGCCGTGGTGAAGGCAACCAGATTGTCGAGCAGGGCACCCGAGTTCTCGAACCCATCGGCGCCGTCGAAGATCGACAGGTAGAGCGAGTGTGCCCCGGGCGCGATGGGGGTGAAGGCACGCAGCACGCCGGTCGAGCCGTTGTAGACCATGCCGGTGTCTGTGATGACTCGGGCAGGATCGAAGAAGGAGCCCTTCACGCTGATGTATTCGCCGTTGTCGTTGGCGAAGTTGTTCGGGGCGTCGATGGTGGCGCCGATGACGCTCCAGTCGCTGAGGTCGAGCTCGGCGAGGAAACCGTCGTTGTATGGCTTGTTCACGAAATCGGGGTACTCCTCGGAACCGAAGAGCACGTCGAAAGAGAAGCAGTTGAGCGGGTCCTCACCGACGCCGGGAGCCGGGATGTCGAGGTCCATCCGCAGCACAGACACGTCGTTGGCGCCGCGGAAGCTCGTGCCGAGGTCGTCGTTGGCGGTATCTGTAGGCTCGCCGTCCACGGCCACACCAGTGGTCATGTGCAGCAGTGTGCCGGTGGGCGGGAACAACGGCGTGAGGTCCACTCCGGCCAGCTCATGGGCAGCCGGTGCGGCACACTCTTCCCATGCGTAGCCCGTGACCAGACCGGACTCGGCGAACGCCGTGGTGGGATCGATACAGCCCAGAACGTTCACGCCGACCGTTGCGGTGTCCTGGCCACCGCCATCGTCTTCGATCGTGTACGTGAACGTCGCGGTCCCGGTGAAGCCCAGCGGCGCCGTGTACGTGCAGTCGTCTGCGGAGCAGGCCACCGAACCTGTACCGAGCGCCGGATCCGTATTGGACACGATCGTGAACGGGTCACTCTCAGGATCGGAGTCGTTGGCGAGTACGTGGAGCGTGCGATCGCCAGTGCCTTCGGACACGTCGAACCCGTCATCGACGGCGTCGGGCGGCAGGTTGACCGCACCGACGTCGACGGTGAATGAATCCGAGGAGACCCCGCCGTCGTCGTCGGTCACCGTCACCGCCACGGTGAACAGACCCGTCGTGCCGTACACGTGAGAACCGTCGACGGTACCGGCGAGCGGATCGAGCGTTCCGGCTTCAACCGTGCCGTCGCCCCAGTCGATCTCTGCGGTGTGGGTGTCCAGCGCGCCGGGATCGGTGAACGTCGCCGGGTCGAGGTTCACCGTCGCCCCAACGCTCGTGGTGCGGTCGGCACCGGCGTCCACCGTCGGCGCGACGTTGTCGACCGTCACCGTCGTGGTGGCGTCGGGATCGCTTGGCGCACCGTCGTCGTCGACCACCTCGAGCGTGATGGTCACGACGTCGTCATCCACCCCGGTGAAGGTGGGCTGGGCCAAGGCGGGGTCGTCGAGGTTCGTGTCCGGCGACCAGAGATACGACGCGATGGTCCCGTCGGAGTCCGTCGACCCGGTGCCGTCGAGTTGTACGGTTGAGCCCTCGTCGACCGTGTACGGGCCGGCCGCGTCGGCGGTGGGCGGCACGTTCGGTGCCGGGTCCACCACCACCGTGAGCGTGTCAAAACCGACGCCCAGGTCGTCGTCGGTCACCGTGACGGTGACGGTGTATGTGTCGGCCACGGTGTAGACGTGCGAACCGTCGACGGTGCCGGCGAGCGGATCGAGCGTCCCGGCTTCGACCGTGCCGTCGCCCCAATCGATCTCGGCGGTATGGGTGTCGTCCTCACCGGCGTCGGTAAAGGTCGCCGGATCCAAGGTCACGAGATCGTTGACCACGACGGTCTGATCAGCCCCGGCCACGACGACAGGGGCGAGGTTCTCGACGGTCACTGTGAACGTGTCCGCGTCGACGCCCCCGGTGCCGTCGTCCACCGTCACGGTCACCGTGAACACGCCGTTGTCGGTGTATTCGTGTGAGGCGGCGACGGTGTCGAGCACGTCGTCGACTGTGCCGTTGTCGGCCGTCGAACTATCGCCCCAATCGATGGTGGCGGTGTGCGTCTCTCCGAAGCCCGGATCGAAGAATGTGGCCGGATCGAGGTTCACGAGATCGCCCTCGTTCACGGTCTGGTCGAGGCCGGAGTCGACGATGGGCGTCACATTCCCCACGGTGACGGTGAACGTGTCGGAGCTTGATCCGAAGTCGTCGTCGGTGACGGTCACGGTCACCGTGAAGACGCCGTCGTCGCCATATGAATGGCTGCCGGACACGGTCTCGGCACCTTGGTCGACCGCGCCGCCGGTGATGGTGCCATCGCCCCAATCGATCTGGGCGGTGTGAGTGTCGAGCGTGCCGACGTCGCTGAACGTGGCCACGTCGAGAGAGATCGTCTCGCCCTCGTCGGCCGTCTCGTCGGCGCCGGCAACCACCACAGGATCGACGTTGTTCACCGTGACGGTGGCCGTGTCGTCGTGGGTGAGACCGGGGGCGCCGTCATCGGTGACGGTGAGCGTCATCACGACGAAACCGTCGTCGACGGCGGTGAACGTCGGCTGCGCCAGGGTGGCGTCGTCGAGGTTGCTGTCCGGCGACCACAGGTAGGACGTGATGGTCCCGTCCGGGTCGGTCGAGCCGGTGCCGTCGAGCAGCACGGTCGAGCCCTCCTCGACGCTGTAGGGGCCGCCCGCCTCAGCCACCGGAGCCGTGTTCGCCAGCACCGTCACGGTGAACGTGTCCGGGTCGGTGCCGCCATCGTCGTCGCTCACGGTCACCGTGACCGTGTAGGTATCGGCGGTGGCGTAGACGTGCGACCCGGAGACGGTGTTGAGGGCGTCGTCGACGGAGCCGTTCTCGACGGCCGTCCCGTCGCCCCATTCGATCGTGGCGGTGTGGGTGTCGCCAGAGCCCGGATCGGTGAAGGTCGCGGGGTCGAGGTTCACGGTCTCGCCGACGTTCACCGTCTGATCGTCGCCGGCCTGCACGGTCGGCGGCACGTTGTTGACCGTGATCGTCACCACTCCGCTGTCGCCGAGCGGCGGCGCCCCATTGTCATCGACCACCAACGTGATCGGTCCGCCGTCGTCGCTGTCCTGCGGTATCCAGGTGAAGGTGCCGCTCGTCGACCCGATGAACGCCCCGTCCGGCGGGGTGTCGAGGGAGAACGTCAGCGTGTTGGCCGGGACATCGGGATCGGTGGCGGTTGCCGTGAAGGTGATGAGCGAGCCCTCATCGACGGTGTCGTCGGTGAGGGCGCCGAGGGTTGGGGCGAGGTTGACTTCGTCCACCGTGACGGTGACGACTTCCTCGGCGAACATCACGGGAGTGCCGTCGTCGGTGACGCGCACGATGATGTCGAAAGCGCCTGGTCCTTGGTCCTCGCTCGGCGTCCACGTGAACTCACCCGTGTCGGGATCGATGTCCGCGCCGGCCGGCGGCGTGCCCTCGAGGCTGAAGGTGAGCGTGTTGGTTGCGTCCGGATCGTCCGCCGTCGCGGTGAAGGAAATCGTGGTCTCCTCGTCGCCGGACTGGGCGCCGATCAAGTCGAGCACGGGCGGGTTGTTGGTCGGCTCGTTGAGTCGCAGCCGGTCGGCCTGGTAATCCAGCTCGAAGAAGGGGTCCACGTCCACCGTGTTGGTGAAGGTCCCCGTGCGTGTCGTCCAGAAGATGATGTCGTAGAAGTCACCGGCGACCGGGGTGAACCCGCCGACCAGGTCGAGGTCCAGGGTGCTCGGGTTCTGCAGATCGACGGTGAAGCCGGTGGCGTCGACCACGCCGAACTGCCCAGTCGAGGATTCGTCGGCGATCTGGATGTGCAGACTGCCGACACTGTTCTCTATGAAGTCGCCGTTCACCGTGAGTGTGCTGCCAGGTCCGACGACCAGATCCCCGGTCGTGGTGAGCGGTCCCGCCGTCGTGAAGGTGGCTCCATCGGTGATGGTCCACGATCCGGTGTTGGTGGCCACGTCCTCGAGGGGCACGAACGCAGCGTTCGGTCCGAGCAGCTCCACGGTGGCCCCGGCCCCCACCTCGACGATCGAATCGAGGTTGCCGAGGTCGATGGTGGCGTCGCCGGCGACGCGCCAGGTGCCGCCTGTGAGTGTTGTCGCCGGTAGCTGGGCCAGATCGTCGCTGTTCACGTCGAGCGTTCCGCTCAGTGCCTCAACGACTCCTGGGCTCGACATCACGAGATCGTTGTCGAAGACCGTGGTGCCGGTTCCTCCGGTTTTGCGTACCGTCCCGTTGTTCGCATAGGTCGGATCGGTATCGAGACCGGACTTGAGAATGTTGTCGAAGTCGGCGGTGAATTCGTGGAGACCGTCGTTGGTGAAGGACGTGACGACGGCCGAATCCAGGGAGAGTGATCCGTCGGTTTGCAGCACGGTACCGGTTGCAGTGTTGGTGAAGTCCCCGGCGAAGGTCACGAACCCCGTGATGACGAGCATGTCCGTGCTGGTGAACGTGCCGTCGATACGGCCTCCGTCCCAGGTGATCTCGTTGATGTTGGTGATGGTGGTGCCCGTGGCGTCGATGTCCCCGGCCAGGGTGAACACCCCGGTGTCCATGTCGAAGACGACTGGGCCGGTGGCGGTGTAGTCACCGGTCCATTCCACGGTCCCGGCACCGGTCGACGACAACACGCCGGAGATGTCGGCGATCTCAGTGGAGTCGCCGTCCCACTCGATCACCGCGTCGTTGGCCAACACAAACGTGGTGTCGGTCGACGCCACCACATCGAACACCTGCAACGTGCCCGACAACGCCTCGAACACACCCGTGTTCGACACATCGATATCGCTCGCCGTCGACACACTCCCCAACGTGGTGATGCCAACCCCACCCGACTTCCGCACCGTCCCGTTGTTCACATACGTCGGATCAACCGCGCCGCTACCCGTCTCAGAAACGTTGTCGAAGTCGGCGGTGAATTCGTGGAGACCGTCGTTGGTGAAGGACGTGACGACGGCCGAATCCAGCGAGACTGTTCCGTCGGTTTGCAGCACGGTGCCGCTTGCAGTGTTGGTGAAGTCCCCGGCGAAGGTCACGAACCCCGTGATGATGAGTGTGTCGGTGGTGATGAACGTGCCGTCGATACGGCCCCCGTCCCAGGTGACCTCGTTGGTGTTGGTGATGGTGGAGCCGGCAGCGTCGAGGTCCCCGCTGAGAGTGAACACCCCCGTTGGGAAGCTCAACGTGACCGGCCCAGTCGCCATGTAGTCACCCGTCCACGCAACAGTGCCCACGCCGGTGGAGACGAAGTTCCCGGAGATGTCGGCAACCTCGGTCGCGTCACCGTCCCACTCGATCACCGCGTCGTTGGCCAACACAAACGTGGTGTCGGTCGACGCCACCACATCGAACACCTGCAACGTGCCCGACAACGCCTCGAACACACCCGTGTTCGACACATCGATATCGCTCGCCGTCGACACACTCCCCAACGTGGTGATGCCAGCCCCACCCGACTTCCGCACCGTCCCGTTGTTCACATACGTCGGATCAACCGCGCCGTTGCCCGTCTCAGAGACATCAAAGTCAGTCGTGAACTCATGCAACCCGTTGTTCGTGAACGACGCCCCCGAATCCGAATCCAAACTCAGCGTCCCATCCGACTGCACCACCGTCCCATCGTTGGTCAACTCACCACCCAACGTCACAAACCCCGTGACCAACACCATGTCCGTGCTCGTGAACGAGCCATCGATACGGCCCCCGTCCCAGGTGACCTCGTTGGTGTTGGTGATGGTGGAGCCGGCAGCGTCGAGGTCCCCGCTGAGAGTGAACACCCCCGTTGGGAAGCTCAACGTGACCGGCCCAGTCGCCATGTAGTCACCCGTCCACGCAACAGTGCCCACGCCGGTGGAGACGAAGTTCCCGGAGATGTCGGCAACCTCGGTCGCGTCACCGTCCCACTCGATCACCGCGTCGTTGGCCAACACAAACGTGGTGTCGGTCGACGCCACCACATCGAACACCTGCAACGTGCCCGACAACGCCTCGAACACACCCGTGTTCGACACATCGATATCGCTCGCCGTCGACACACTCCCCAACGTGGTGATGCCAGCCCCACCCGACTTCCGCACCGTCCCGTTGTTCACATACGTCGGATCAACCGCGCCGTTGCCCGTCTCAGAGACATCAAAGTCAGTCGTGAACTCATGCAACCCGTTGTTCGTGAACGACGCCCCCGAATCCGAATCCAAACTCAGCGTCCCATCCGACTGCACCACCGTCCCATCGTTGGTCAACTCACCACCCAACGTCACAAACCCCGTGACCAACACCATGTCCGTGCTCGTGAACGAGCCATCGACACGGCCCCCGTCCCAGGTGACCTCGTTGGTGTTGGTGATGGTGGAGCCGGCAGCGTCGAGGTCCCCGCTGAGAGTGAACACCCCCGTTGGGAAGCTCAACGTGACCGGCCCAGTCGCCATGTAGTCACCCGTCCACGCAACAGTGCCCACGCCGGTGGAGACGAAGTTCCCGGAGATGTCGGCAACCTCGGTCGCGTCACCGTCCCACTCGATCACCGCGTCGTTGGCCAACACAAACGTGGTGTCGGTCGACGCCACCACATCGAACACCTGCAACGTGCCCGACAACGCCTCGAACACACCCGTGTTCGACACATCGATATCGCTCGCCGTCGACACACTCCCCAACGTGGTGATGCCAGCCCCACCCGACTTCCGCACCGTCCCGTTGTTCACATACGTCGGATCAACCGCGCCGTTGCCCGTCTCAGAGACATCAAAGTCAGTCGTGAACTCATGCAACCCGTTGTTCGTGAACGACGCCCCCGAATCCGAATCCAAACTCAGCGTCCCATCCGACTGCACCACCGTCCCATCGTTGGTCAACTCACCACCCAACGTCACAAACCCCGTGACCAACACCATGTCCGTGCTCGTGAACGAGCCATCGACACGGCTGTCCTCCCACGTCGTCGTCCCTGCGACTGTGAGATCGGCGCCGGCATCGAGGTCGCCGCTGATGAGGAGGTTGCCGGTGATCTCCGAAGCACTCGACAAGGTGAGCAGTGAGGATGTGCCGGTGATCTCGATGTCGGACGACGCCACCAGGCTCTGTGCAGCCTGCGCATCGTCGACAGTCACCGTGATGCCGGGCACCTCGATGCACACGTCGTCACCGGCGCTGGGCACGGTGTCGGTGTCCCAGTTGGTGGCAACACTCCAATTACCGGAGCCGCCATCCCAGTTCACGGCACCGGCAGGGCATACCAGCTGCGACGAAGCTCGCGGAATCCAAAACAGCGTGAGTCCGGCCAGAGCCACTGCAATGATGCTCCAGCGGCCGACACGGCGCATGCGTGTGGGGGGGGCGGGCGCGGGGTGGGGAGATGATGCGATCGGCAAACGTCGCATGAACCAAGACAGCCGTACGTGAGCCATCGTCCCCCTCCATCCTTGAACGCTCGATCCCAATCCAGCATCGAGCTTCGTTCAATCCCCGGCTGACCATACGTGCGCCACAATCTTCCTGTCAACGGCTTTGCGCCGTCGGTTCTCCGGCACCGGCGTCGCTGGAACGATCCAACGGAGCCTTCAGGATCGTGCTCCCGTAGAGGATTGGCGCCGCCGTAGTACCACACACGAGTTTGGCCCTTGACCGTGGGTTGAGGGTTTGCTTTGGGCACCCTGAACGATGGGTTGATGCTTGGTGATCGCACGGCTCCGAGTGAGGAAGTGAGGTCGCGGACGAGCAGGACAGTCTGGCCCTTGACTCTCGGACAAGCCCGCCCACGCACAACGAAACCCTCCGACCCGAGGGTCGGAGGGTTCACGTTTCGTCAGCTCATTCCTTGGATGTCAGCCGATAGGCACGGTCGTGAGGCAGGCATACTCAGGCACGACGCTGTTGGCACGCGTGTCGCCAGTTCCGACCGAGTAGTGCTCGGCCGTCACAGACGTGACGGCTCCGTCGAACATGACGGTCAGGCCGGAAGTCACCTGCCCGGTGATGTCGGCGACCGTGTCGGGCAGGTCGTTCGAGTACCCGCTCGGCGTCGAACCCAGCAGTCGCCACCTCTCGTTCGGCTGGAACAGCGGGTTCCCGTCGTGATCGGAGCCTCTGGCGTAGTCACCCGATATCAAGGTCACGTAGTACGCCCCCGCTGGGATGTCGATCATGACGGTCTGCAGCGGATGACTGGGTACCAGCTTGAACCCACCGAACGTCACCACGTAGTCGGCGTACGAGTCGTTGGGGCAGACCCCCGGTGGTGGTGGCGGCGGTGGCGGCGGGATGTCCAGCGAGCATTCGTCGTCAGGGTTGACCAGCGCGTAGTCGCCCCAAACGATGCCGTCCTTCTCACGAAGGTGATGCTCGGGTCCGTGATCGTTGCTGTCAGGGCTTTCGATGTCCCATGCGGCGATGTCGATCAGGATCTTCACGTACGGATTCGACAGCGAGCGCGTCGCGTGGCAGATCCAGACCTTGTGTCCGGAAACCAGATCGGTGGCTGGGTCCGGCTTCGTTGCGTATGCAGGAGCTGCGAACACCCCCGCAACCAGGGCCAGTGCAAGGACCACGCCGATTCTGCGCTTCACGCTTCCACCCATCACAACCCCCCAAGTGAATGACTTCGTGCGGACAGGGTGAGCAGATGACGCGTTGTGCGTCTGGACAACTGCATAAACCCCCCTTTCCCCCTCGATGACGCCTCCCCCGAGACGCCAGACACCAGCGTATACCTCTCGTGGGCGGCGGTCCATGCGTTGTCGCCAATTAGTTCGCTCGACCTAGATGGCTCGCAGCACGGACCTGAGTCATCGGCCGGGGCCAGACCGGACGTGCGTTCCGAGATCTCAACGGCAGCACCGCCCGGGGCACGCGATGAGGGCCTTGGATCGGGCCGTCCCTCGGCTCATGAACGCCGCGCCGGCTGCGGGCGAGCCGTCCATCCTCCCGTGCCGCGGCGTAGGATCCACCATGGGACTCGAGAGGGAGAATCCATGAGGTACCGCCGCGGCACCCGCCGGCTCGGAATCGTGTTGTTGTTCGTACTTGTCGCCTCGATGGTCGCCTCGGTGGCTCAGGCGGCGCCTGGCTCCGGCGTACACGAGCGAGATGTTGCGATCGCCGCAGGCGACCATGCAATCCCCGGAACGCTGGCGATGCCGAGGGGCGTCCGCGGTCCAGTGCCGGCAGTGCTGATGTTGCACGGGTTCGGCAGCTCCAAGGATGAGGTTGGCGACATGTACGCCCGGGTAGCGGAGGATCTTGCACAACAGGGCATTGCCAGCTTGCGGATCGATTTTGCCGGGGCCAGCGACGGCGCGCAGCCATGGGTGGACAACACCTACGACGGAATGGTCGCAGACAGCCGAGTGGCATTGGATTGGCTGATCGACTTGCCCCGGGTCGATGACTTCCGCGTGGGATTGCTCGGCTTCAGCCTCGGCACGAAGGTCGCCATGACTGTGGCGGGCACCGATCCGCGGGTTGCAGCGTTTGCGTCGTGGTCGGGAAGCACCGCCAACGGGCAGGAGGACTTCCAGTTCTACTTCGACGAGTACTACGACGATGCACTCGCCGACGGCTCAGTGGTCGTTGATCTCGGGTTCACGGTGGTGGAGCTCAGCATCGGCTGGTTCGAAACCATCGCAGCCTCCACCAACCTCGACGTCATCGCCGGCTACGACAACCCCTTGCTGGCCATTGCAGGGGCGGACGACGTCACCGTCGATCCGCGGTGGTCGAAGGCCCTGATCCACGCCGCAGGCAGCAGCGACGCCACGTTGCGGATCATCCAGGGCGCTGATCACATCTACCACGTGCTCACCCCCGACCAGTCTTTCGCCGAGAGGGTGATGAGCCTCACTGCCCGGTGGTTTGCGTCACGCCTCTGAGCGGCTTCACGACACCGGGTTGACACCGGAGGGCGTCGTGCGCCGCGTCCAGGGTGGCGCCGGCCGCGGAGCAGTTCGCGAAGCGAACTGGCAGTGTGCTCGGCGGTGGGTGCTGGTCAGCGACCGGTGACGACGACCACAACGGTCGGCGCCATGGCGTGCGACGTTGGCGGTCTCGAGGGGGTTTGGCGTCGATTGACACCTACCGGCACCATGCGGGGCTATGCTTTGAGAGCGGCGTTCGCCCCGTCAACCCCGTTCTGGCCGCGCACGCAAGCGGCCGTGTGGTCCTCGCCGCGCACGGTGAGCTGGACCTCGTCCACCGGAGTGAACCGAAGATGAACGCGGTTCTTGTCGAGCGTCAGCTCCTCGAGCGCCGAACGCATCGCAGCCGGCACCTCACCGTCCTCGAGCGCGGCACGAAGTCGCGTGGCATCGTCTTCGCCCTCGAACGACAGCCAGGCGTCGAAGTCGCTTCACCGCGTAACGCCCGTCAACACCTCGAACATACCCTCGAAGTCGTCGAGCCACGAGACGACAGCGTTGTCTTACACAGGGCGGGCGGGTGCCCTCGTCAACTCGAGGTGCCGTCGGCTGTTAGCGAGACCGCTCGACTCCGGAGCCCGTCGAGCACCTCATCACGGAAGTACCGGAAGTCCTTCCCCCGCCGATACGCCGGGATCTCGCCGCTGGCATGCGGCGGTCGGCTCACGGCAGATTCCGACGACACTGGCGTGCGAAATCCTTAGCCCGCATGGAGTTTCGCGGCCCACGCTCGCCTCGTCGGGGGGAACGCGGTCGTCGGGGACTCAGCGGCGGCCCGACTCCCAGTAGACGCCGATGCGATCGACGAACGCATCGGGCAGTTCGGCGTACGTAGCGGCTCCGATGCGGAAGGCCTGAGCCTGGAGATTCGCTCTGCGTTCGTGGATCAAGGCGATCAGCATCCATCGTTCCCGGTCGTCGCGACACGACTCCGGGTGCTCGAGGACGGTCTCGGCGAGGACGGCGAGATCGTGGTCATCTCCCAACAGCTCACTCAGCACGTCGAGCTCCTGGGCGAGGGAGCCGATGAGGGTGGGTTGCATCGGCGTGAGTGATTCCATCTGATACCGCAGGTACTTGACTCGCTTTCTCCAATCGTGGAGATCCTCGACGCCGCGTGTCTCGATGCTGCGCCGGTGTCCCCGGAAGCCTCGTCTGTAGACCCGATGTATCCCCGGGGCGATCGCACTGAAGTCGTCGTGGACCACGCTCCCAATCGGGTAACTGGCGAACCTCGATCGCGCCGCTCCCAGATTGACGATTGCGTTTCCCACCACCGCATCGGTGACGGAGCGGCGGCGCTGTTCGTGGCGTGCCAGCAGCCATGCCTCGGGCGCAGCGAAGGTCGCCGGGTCGAGCAGGTCGGCGTAATGGGTCCGCAGGTCGTGAAGCGTGGCCGGGAGAACCCAGGCATCACGAACGCCAGACAGCATGCGAGCCGTGTCGCGCATCACGACGTTCTCTGCTCGGTAGGTGCGGTGGCCGATCTGATCTCGGACGAGGCGGATCTGGCCCCGCAGCCGCTTGAGCTTCTTGCGCGCCGAGTGCACGGTCTTGTCGGAGGACGGACCCTTGGCGCGGCGGAGATCGGCGATCGCGCCAGTGAGCAAGTCGACGGTCAACCGACGTATCGCCAGCGGGAGCGGCTCGTCGGGGAGAACGCTCCGCTCTGGGCTCTTGATCTCTCGGGGTGGACCGGTGTGCGCGATATCCAACATCGGCGGCGACTGTACACCAACGGGCTCATCAGCCAGGGAGCCGGCCCGAGCATCCGTTGATCTGAGAACGCGAAAGCACTGCAAGCCGGCGCTACCTGCCGTCCTTTGCCTCGGTGCGTGAATGCCGGTGAGCCTTGGGCAGGACCGCGCCTGTCCCGGCCTCAGGCGCGTCCGCGCCTGCGGTCGTTCCAGCGTTCGATCCTCGCTTTGAATGCTGCGTAGGGGGTCGGCACCTCGCTGCGCTCAACAGGCTCTGGGTGCACTCGCTCTGGCTGCGTGGGATTCGTCACGGTGGCGAGCTCGTTCCGGAGTCGCGCAACCTCCGCTTCAGCCTGGTCCCTCTTGTGGCGCTCGATCGCAGCGTCCCGTTCGGCGTCGGCACGTTCCCGTTCGGCCTGGGCGAGGCGGTCGAGAAGCCGCCCGGCTCGAACATCGGCCAGAGACAGAAGCTCTATCGCCCACCGCGGCGGCTCCTGCTCGGCGGTCGGTGTCGGAGCAGTGCCTTCAGGGCCCTCTTCCTTGCGCACCGTCCCGGTTCCTCCTTGCGCGGCGAGCTCCGCCACGGCCTCCAGCGGCACCCAAACCCGTATCCCAGTTGGGCCCTCTGCCGTGCGGCTCGCAATCTTGTGTCGCTTGCGCCACTTCCGGAGGGTGGACCGGGCCACCCCCGTGCGGAGCTCGGCTTCCCGAAGGGTCACCCAGGTCTGCCCTGAAGGTGCGCCCTCATCTGCCCCGGCATCGAACCCAAGAGCGTCCTGCTCGGTGTCCCGGTCACCGCCCTTGGCGCTCGCGCTGCCACCTGCTGGAGGCGCAGCCGCCTCCGCCGGCTCGGCGATGACCACCAGCGGCGTGCCCACGCTCACGGTCTGACCCGCAGAGACGAGGATCTCCTGAATCACGCCGGCGGTCGGCGACGGCACCTCAGTGTTGACCTTCTCGTTGTCCGTCGAGATCTCGAGCAGAACCTCGTCCTCGGCGATGCTCTCGCCGGGCTGCTTCGCCCACGACAGGATCGTGCCTTCGGTGATGGTCTCACCGAGGTGGGGCATCGATACCGTGACCGCCATGTGCCTTCTCCTTACGGTCTCCATCCGGCCACATTGGAGGCGACGGCCCGCTGCGGTGAGCAGGGTCTCGCCGATGGTCTCCGATACCGCCGCGTGGGCGCGGATGTATGCGGCGGCATCTTGGAGGAAGACGGACGGCGCCGCAAGCCACAGTCAGCAGCCGGCCTTGTGGGGTTCGTTTGTGACCTGTCGACGCAGCCTGATGACGTAGGCCTGAACCACTCCACAAACCCCGACTTAGATGAGTGAGAATCTACCGATGGAAGCTCTAGGACGCGGCCACAGCGCGCTCCATCGACCCGACGACCGTAGCTCAGCGCCGCTACCTCACCCAAGCCGCTGAGCGGCCCCGGCGCCGCTGCCGGGTTCTGCTTGTCGACGCGACCGTGCGCCACGAGGCGCTGTGTGACCGGGTGGAGGTGAAAGGACTCCACCGTTGGGCTGTCGCAGCAGCCCGAGTGAAGCTAGGGGCAGCCTGACTCCCGGGGTGGGGAGGGTGGGAAGCAGCCCTGACAGCAGCGGACGGCGATCCGGTACCACCGAACGGGTCGGGTGTCCGCCGTCGAGATGGAAAGGCGTAAGGCAACTGAAGACCGGCGAGCTTGTGGCTCTCCATCCTGGTGAGGTGCCGTTCGGCGTCCACCTTGCGATCGAAGTTCTTGTTGCGCTGTGCACCGGTGGGATCCCGCCCCCTAGCCTGCCACGACGTCCCGCCGGACTGATGCCTCTCCTTCCTTATGGATCCCACATGGGCCTCCGTGGATGCCGCAGTCACTCACCCCTGAAGGAGGATCGGTTTTGGCTTCCCGCACTGCGCGGCGAGTGGCAACACACCCCGGACGTCTCAATCGGTGCCGGGCCGAGCGGTGGCGAGAAGGCCGTCGGCCGGATGTGATTGACGGGACGGTGGCACGTGAGGCGTTGGAGGCGGGCGGGTGACCAAGGCGACCGTTCCGGTGGCTGGTTTGGATTGGGATGATGGCCTCTTTCCTTGAAGAACTGCGGCATGAATGATGAGGTCTGGACACTTACGTAGGTGATGGACCCGAGCGAGGTGGCTCGTGGCATGCACCGATGGATCAGAACAGCGGTACCAACGCTTGTTCGACCGCTATCACGGCCAGCTGTATGCGTACTGTCGTCGCCGCACCGATGCGCAGACGGCAGCCGATTCTCTGGCGGAGACATTCCTGGTGGCGTGGCGGCGCATCGACGACGTCCCCGACGGTGACGCTGCGTTGGGGTGGTTGTACGGGGTGGCGCGGCGAGTGTTGTCCAACGAGTTCCGTCGCAGCAGGCGGTCACGTCGGCTCGTCGCTCGGTTGCGGAGCGACGGATCGGTCTCAGGCTCCGACACCGGAGGTGGTCGTGGTGCGCCAGGAACGCGACGCGCATCATGCTCAATGCCGTAGCACGCTTGCGACCGCAAGATCAGGAGGTGTTGCGGTTGGCGTGGTGGGAGGAGCTTCCCCACGCCGAGATCGCCGGCATCCTGGGGTGTTCCCCGAACGCAGCTTCCCACCGGATCCACCGGGCTGCCCGTCGGGTCGCCAAGGAATACCAACGCCTCAACCACGCTCACCCGGCGGTTGAGGCAGCACGGCGGCTGCGAGGAGGTGAGCAGAGATGATCGACATCGCCACGATCGAGGAGTACATGCGGACCGCAAACCCGATCCCGCACCTCGACGCTCTCGACGCCGACGAGCTCGCCTTCGTTGTTGCCGCCGTTCACACGAGGAGGGCAGCCGTCATGCAAGCCCCGACCCAACACCCAACCCGAACCGCACCCATCGCCCGGCCGCCACGTCGTGGCCGCCGTGTGTGGGCCTTCGCCGCAGCATTCATCGTCATCGTCGCCGCGGTCGGCGTCGCCGCACTCCTGAGAAGTGGAGGCGAGTCACCCGTTGCTGACGAGCCCATGGCACCGGTCACCGTCACGACACCACCGTCAACGACGTTGTCACCCACTCCGATCGACGTCGAAGCCCTGACCTGGTCCCGTGTTCCCCATGACGAAGCCGTGTTCAACCCCACGGGTGAGGACGTGATGTGGGATGTCACCGTCGGCGGACCAGGTTTGGTCGCCGTCGGGAGTTCCGGCGGTGACACAGACACTCCTGCGGTGTGGGTCTCCGAAGACGGGATCACCTGGTCCTTGCTACCCGAGGATGAGGCGTCCCTTGACGGCTGGATGATGTTTGGCGTCACTGCCGGCGGCCCCGGCTTGGTTGCCGTGGGGATCGAGTTTGACCCGCCGGGACCAGATACGGTCACCGGCGGCACGGTGTGGACATCGGAGGACGGCATCTCGTGGTCGAAAGAAGCCACGGTGGAAGGCGGGGCGGCGACGACCATCTTCGACGTGACTGTCGGTGGGCCCGGGCTCGTCGCCGTCGGCAACGTGCGTGGGGACGACTCGGCGGGTGCGGCGGTGTGGACCTCGGTCGACGGTTTCGCCTGGACCCGCGTGTCCCATGACCCTGAAGTGTTTGGCGACGCTGGCTTCGCCGGGGACTGGTTAATGGAGTCTGTCACCGTTGGAGGACCGGGCCTCGTCGCAATCGGGAAAGCGGACGGTGCTGCCGCGGTGTGGACCTCGCCCGATGGGCTCACCTGGACGCTTGTGCCAGCGGCCGACATCCCTGGCGCCGGAGCGATGAACGACATCGTCGCCGGCGGCCCCGGCCTCGTCGCCGTCGGCGGCACCCCATTCAGTGCGGCGGTGTGGACCTCCGAGGACGGACGCAACTGGACCCTCGTGCCGCCCGCCGAGTTCTCCGGCAGCAAGGCCGAACTGCAGGCCGTCATCTCCGTCGGCTCACACCTCGTCGCTGTCGGCGCCGAGGTGTGGACGTCCGTCGATGGAGTGACCTGGACCCAATCCGAGATCCTGGAGAGAGGGGAGGTGCACTCCATAGCCGTCACCGATGACGGTCTCATCGCCGTCGGAGAACACGGTGGAGCCGCAGCCGTCTGGGTCGCCACCCAAGGCTGACCCACCCGATAACGCCGCACAGAACGACACCGCCCAGCGCTGAGCCAGCGCCACCCACGGCGAAACCCGCTCGCACACCTGCCGGACAGGATGATCAGGCATCGAGCGATGGAAGGTCCTGCAGCGGCAAGCGCCTCCGCCTCGCTCGTCCAGGACGCCAAAGTCATCGTCTGCGACCGACGGGAGCCTGACGCACGCCACCGTGCTATCCCTCGCGAGATTTCCCGGGTGTCCGCATGACCCCGCCATTCCAGGCCATTTCGGACTATCACGAACTACGCCGGAGCGTGGGCTGCACATGGTCAGGAGCCCTTGCAACACAACGATATCCGCTGCGCCGCAAGGCCTTCCGTCTGGTGGGCGTTGACGGGCTCGAACCGCCGACCTCTTCCTTGTAAGGGAAGCGCTCTCCCAACTGAGCTAAACGCCCGATCGGGGCGAGAGTGTAGTGGCGCCCCGAAGAGCTCCTCTGGGCCGACCGGCCCTTCGCCATCGTGACGACGAAGGTTCCTCCGCCCCTGCCACAACGACCAACGACCCAGCACGATGTCGGTGGCAGAGGAGGTGCCGATGTCTGGCCGCACGATTCACGAGGCTTCACCGAGCGAGAAGGCCATGAACTGGCTGGGCCAGTATCACGGCGAGGTGCAGGTCCTCCCGAAGGTGCCGATCCACGGCGCTGAGGACTTCGCCGTCTGGTACACGCCCGGCGTTGCCGAACCGTGTCGGGCTATTGCGAGCAATCCTGACCTCGTCTACGAAACGACGGGCAAAGGCAACCGCATCGCCATCGTGACGGACGGCAGCCGGATCCTCGGCCTTGGTGACATCGGTCCGCTCGCCGGCTTGCCGGTCATGGAAGGCAAGGCGATGCTGTTCAAATACCTCGGGGGCGTCGACGCAGTACCGATCTGCGTGAACGTGCACGACGTCGATGGCATCGTCGAGACCGTCGAGCGCATCGCTCCGGCGTTCGGCGGGATCAACCTCGAGGACATCGCCCAGCCCAAGTGCTTCGCAATCCTCGACCGGCTGCGGCTGTTGCTCGATATTCCGGTTTGGCACGACGATCAGCAGGGTACGGCGACTGTCGTCCTGGCAGGACTGCTGAACGCCCTCACCCTGGTCCACAAGGACATCGCCTCGGTCAAGATCGCCATGATCGGCATGGGTGCCGCCAATGTGGCGAACTTCCGGCTGCTCACCCATTACGGCGTTGCGCCGCACAACATCATCGCCGTGGACACCGAGGGCACGCTGCACGCCGAGCGTCCCGACATCGGCCGCCTCCACGACGAGTTCCCCGACAAGTGGCGAGTCGCCGTGCAGACCAACCTCGACCACCGGACCGGAGGCATCGAGGCAGCGCTCGAAGGCGCCGACGTGTGCCTGGCCTTCTCGAGCGCCGAGGGCGCCGTGATCAAGCCCGCATGGGTCGAGGCGATGGCTCCCGACGCAATCGTGTTCGCATGCGCCAATCCGATTCCAGAGATCTACCCGGAAGAAGCTCTGGCAGCCGGTGCTCGGATCGCAGCGACCGGCCGATCGGACTACCCCAACCAGGTGAACAACTCGCTCGCCTTCCCGGGGATCTTCCGAGGTGCCCTCGACGTGCGAGCCCGATCGATCACCGACGAGATGGCTCTTGCAGCAGCCGCAGCGCTGGCCGAGGCGGCATCGGACGCCGGCCTGCGCGACGATCACATCCTGCCGACCATGGCCGAATGGGAGGTCGTCCCACGGATCGCAGCGGCGGTCGGGATGCAAGCCCAACGCCAGGGCATCGCCCGCGTCGGCATGACCGCAGAAGGTCTCGAGGCAAAGGCCTACCGGCAGATCGTAGAGGCACGATCAGCCACCGATGCGTTGATGGATGCGGGGATCATTGCGGAACCGGAGGCTTTCGGCCCAGACGCATGAACTCAGGCGGGAGCTGCGCAACACGCAGCGGCGGCGGCCGCGAAGAGGCGACGTCGGAACGCCGCATCCGGCGAGATGAGAACTGTCGCATCCCACTCGTCGCCATGCAGCGTGTCGGCCACGTACACCGCATAGCCGAGCCGCACGCCGCGGAACGATGCCACGGTGGCGAGCGCAGCCGCCTCCATCTCGACGGCGCGACATCCCTCGGCCACGCGCGAGGCGACGACAACCGGAGTCTCTCGGAAGAGTGCATCCGTTGTCCAGGTGAGCCCGCCACCCACGTCGAACCCGGCGGACTCGCACGAGGCGCGAACGATCCGCTGCATCGTCTCGTTGTGTGGCGCTACTCGCGCTGCGGGCGGCGTAGTGATAGGAGACGCCTTCGTCCCTGACCGACCCTCGAGGCACGATCACCGTGCCGGGCGGGCACTCGGGGACCAGCCCTCCGGAGGAGCCGCAAGCGACAAAGGTCCGGCAACCCAGCGCGACCAGCATCTCGAAGAGGAGGGTCGCTGCAGGAGCGCCCACGCCAGCGGCCACCACGACGAGCCGCTCGCCACTCCAGTCGACCTCCCAGACCGGATAGATCGCGCTCTCGACGGCGAAGCGGTGACGCTCCACGCCGTCGCATTCGGCGACGACGGCATCGACCACATCCGACATCCAAGTGACGACGGCGCGCGGCGCAATGTCGATCCGCTCGAACCACGACGATGGTTCGATGAGCGCATCACCGCCAGGAGCATGGTCGAGGATCGGTACGTCCGTCACTGCGATGGACGATAGGGCGTGCCCACCGCCAGGCGCGACCGGGGCCGGCGAAGCATGCGCCCGCCGGCCCCGTAGCTTGTGGCCTCCGTCAGATTGAGTTCTCGATGCTCCTCATCCGCTCGCAGGCCGTGGCAGTGTCGAACCCGGCATCGCCTGAGCACCGGTCGATACCGTCTGCAGGCACAGGCGGCGCCTCTTCGCCGGGCGGGGGTGGAGGAGTGTCGCCCGCAAGGAAGTCGTCGCCACCACCGCCCATGATGGTGTCGGACCCCGGACCACCCGCCAAGAAGTCGTCGCCCGCATCACCCATGATCACGTCGGTTCCGAACCCTCCGATGATCGTATCGGCGCCGGCGCCTCCCTCGCCGAGATCGTCACCAACGGCGAGGGCAATGAAGTCGTCGCCGTCACCGCCCCTGGCCACGTCGTTGCCGGGGCCACCCAACATGCCGTCGTCACCGTCGCCGCCCCACAAGACATCGTCACCGCCCGGGGCATCGACATTGCCGAAGAACGAGAGGTCGTCGCCGGCCATCGAATCGTTCCCGTCGCCGCCGTCGAGGTTGTCGTCGCCGAGGCACCCGGCGAGCCAATCGTCGCCCGCAAGACCCCAGATGCGGTCGTTGCCACCGAGGCCGACGATCAAGTCGACACCATCGGTGCCGACGAGCTTGTCGTCGCCTTCGGTGCCGACCACCAGGTTGGCGGCGATGCCGATCTCGTCCAGATAGTCAACGTACGCGTGGGGGTCGGCGCACGGGTCCGGCTCCTCCTGCGCCGAGGCCGTTGCCGCAGGAAGAGCCCACACGACGAGTGTGAGCGCTGCGACGGACACCAGAGCGCGTGTTCGAGTTGACACAATCCACTCCTTCCGTTTGCCCCGATCGGCTTCGAGCGCCGTCCTCCAGGGAGTTCGCTTGCCAGCCGGCTGCACCGGCGAAAGCTACGCCCCGGCTACCACCGCGTCCAGGCCCTTCTTCCTCGGTAGGCGCCTTCGGCTGTCATACTTCCCCGCCTATGTCCCGTCCCGCCGCTCGGCTCCTGGTGTTCTCGACCTCTGCGGCCGTGCTCGTGCTCGAGATCCTCGCCGGCCGGCTGATGGCGCCGTATGTCGGCGTGACGCTCGAGACGTTCACGGGCATCATCGGCACCGTGCTGGCGGGCATCTCGCTGGGAAGCTGGCTCGGCGGCAGGGCCGCCGACCGGCACGAGCCACGACGGCTCCTGGGACCGTTTCTCGTCGCCGGCGGCATCCTCACGCTGCTCGCCCCGACGATCATCGCAATCGTCGGACCAGGGTTGCGCGGCGGCGATCCGCTCGGCATCGTCGTGCTCACGGCTCTCGGGTTCTTCGCCCCCGCCGTCGTGCTCAGCGCGGTGAGTCCCGTCGTCGTCAAGATGCAGCTCAACGACCTCGGCGAGACCGGATCGGTGGTCGGGCAGCTGTCTGCTGTTGGCACGGCGGGGGCGATTTTCGGCACGTTCGCCACAGGGTTCGTGCTCCTTGCGGCGTTGCCGTCGCGGCCCATCGTGCTCGTGGTCGGCAGTCTGCTCGTCGGCGTCGGCGTCTTCCTCACGGTCCGTGCGATGCGACCTGCCCCGCCCGCCCTGGCGAGCATCGTCGCCGGGGCCCTGCTCGTCGGCGGTCTCAACCTCGTCGTCACCGGCCCGTGCGAGGTCGAGACCGCATACTTCTGCGCAAAGGTGACCGTCGACGACTTCCGACCCAGCGGGCGAGTCCTGTGGCTCGACACGCTACGCCACTCGTACGTCGATCTCGACGACCCCACCCACCTCGAGTTCCGGTATGCGGGCCTCGTCGCCGCGGCCGTTGAAACCCAAGCGCCTGCAGGTCCCCTCGACGGGCTGTATATCGGCGGCGGCGGATTCACGCTACCCCGGTGGCTGTCCGCGGTGCGGCCCGGCAGCACGAACACCGTCCTGGAGCTCGACCCCGAGCTGGTGGCGATCGCCGAACGCGAGCTCGGCCTCGATCCCGCTGAGATCGACCGGATAGAGGTAGGCGATGCTCGGCTGACGCTGGACGGGACACCGGATGGCGCGTTCGAGTTGGTCATCGGCGACGCGTTCGGTGGAGAATCTGTGCCGTGGCACCTGACGACGAAGGAGTTCTACGAGGCCGTCCGCCGCAAGATGGCTCCGGATGGCGTGTATGCGATGAACCTCATCGACTACCCGCCCGGGGGTTTCGCGAGGGCAGAGGCCGCAACCCTCCTCGACGTGTTCGCGAATGTGATGGTCGTCGCCCCGCCCGATTATCTGTACGGCAATCGAGGGGGCAACTACGTCGTCGTTGCCTCCGACCGTGCCTTCGATCTCGCTGCGATGACCGCCGCCATCGGCGGACGGGAGACAGGCGAGATCGCCATCACCGGTGACGACGTGGTTGCGTGGATCGATGGCGCCCGGGTGCTGACCGACGACTTCGCTCCCGTGGACCAGCTCATCAGCCACCCGTGATCCGATCCGGCCGAGCCGACATCGAACGGCGAGCCGAACCTCAGGCTCGGGTGTCACATTGTCGGGAGCTCGTCCGGCATCAAGGGATTGGGACGGTTCTTGTGCCAGCGGGCGATGGTGTCGGCGTCGCACTGGTAACACAAATGGATGGTCCTGGTCCCTACGACCGAGAGCTGGGTGCCCCGGCCCTTTTCCACGATCGCCAACGGCACCGGCTGCAGGTCCGTGCCACTACACGTGCCGCACCGCGGGGTCAGGTCGCGCGGCCACTCGTGACCGCACGCGACGCACTGCAGGTCGATGGCCTCGTCGTCGCGGCGGACCCCGCGGAGGTCCTCGGCCTCACCGCACTCAGGACACGCGACGTCCATACGATCAGTGCTCCGGCTCGGTGCGGATGGGCATCCCGACACCGGCCATGAACCCCGCCAGCACCGACCAGAACTCCTCGTAGGAGTCGCGATGGATCGAATGCGACGAGCCCGGCACGACGTCGAAGCGGACCAGTGGGTTCTCGGCTGCCGTGTGACCGTCGGCACTGCTCACGAGAGCATCCTCGGACGGATCCGCGCCCATGAGCAAGGTCGGGACTGTGAGATCGGCCATGGTCGGCCACACGTCGAGACCATCGATTCCCTCCATGGTGCCCGTCACCACATGGGGTCCGGCTGCCAGCAGCGCCCCCACTTTGGCTGCGACGTCCTCGGATCCCCAGCGCGGCCGGGCAGCTGCGAGCCGCGCTTCGGTGATCGGCTCGGAGTAGTCGGTGAGCAGCCAGGCGACAACCTCGGGATCGGCATTCGGCCGAAGGAACGGGTCTTCGAGGACGAGCGATCGAGCGAACCCGGGGTCGGCGAGTTGGCAAGCCAGCACCACGAGCCCACCCAGAGAGTGGCCCAGCACGAGGTCCCATCCGCCGCCGAGGGCGAGCACGTCGTCCCGATACGCGTCGAGCGTGAACCCGCCGCCGTCGTCGCTCTTGCCGTGGCCCCGCAGATCCGGGGCAACCACCGCATAGCCGGCCGCCGCGAGATCTGGGCCAAGCCGCCACCAGCCTGCGGAACTCGACGACAGGCCATGGAGCAACATGATGCGCTGCTCGCCGCTTCCCCACCGTTGCGTGCCGAGACTCACCCGGTCCATCGTGCCGCTCAGGCAGACGTGCGCTGGCGGCTGCGGACCATGATGCAGGCGTTGGCGAGGTAGGTGAAGCCGTGCTCGTCGAGGTAGTCGATGACTGCGTCGCCCCCGGCGCCCGGTTGGACCCACACGTTGGTGAGCCCGAGCTCAGCAGCCTTCGCGAGGACGGCAAGGGTCTGGTGCTCGGGGACCACGATGTTCACGATCGTCGGCTTCTCGGGCAGGTCGGCGAGCGACGGGTACGCAGGGTCACCGTCGACCGTCGACCGATTCGGGTTGACGGGAAAGACCCGGAACCCCTTGGCCTTCAGATCTCGGTAGATCACCGAGCCGTACTTGGCCGGGTCGTCGGTCGCGCCGACGACGGCAACCGTCGTGTCGTCTTGCATGAGGAGCTGTGCGATGTCTGTCACGCCGGCTGCAACGGTAGACCGTGCGCCGGCATTCCCCGCACGTACGGCGGTCGGCCCTGCTGTGACATCTACGCTCACGGCGTGCAGCTCATCAGGCGTCCGGGTCTCGAAGGTGCTGCGGCCGCATCGGGCCCCACCGTGGTGATCGATACGTTCCGTGCCTTCACCGCATGCGCATTCGCGGTTGCGAATGGCGTGGACCGAGTAGTGCTGGCGTCGGAGCTCGATGAGGCCCGCCGGATCGGCGACGGCATCCCGGGTGCGCTCCTCGGCGGCGAGGAACGCGGGATCAAGCCGGACGACTTCGACGTCGGCAACTCGCCGGCAGAGATTCGCGACCTCGGCAACCTGTCGGGAACGACCCTCGTGCATCGCACGTCGGCAGGCACACGATGTGCCCGAGCTGCCCTCGACGCCGGCGCCGAACCGTTGTGGGCGGCAAGCCTCGTCGTTGCCGGCGCAACGCTCCGAGCCATCTCAGCTCATCCTCGAGTGACCGTTGTCCCCTCCGAACGATATGGCTTCGAACCGGCACCGGAGGACCACGCGGTGGCCGACTACTTCGAAGCGGCGGCGGCAGGGACCCTCGACCCGACGGCGATCAGGGCCGGCGTCGCCGCCACCACGCGCGCCCACGAACTCGCCGTAGCACCGTGGGCGCATCCCGACGATCTCGAGCTGTGCCTCGACATCGACCGCTTCGACTTTGCGATGCGCGTCGTCCGTGTCGGGCAGCTCGTGGAGCTGCAACGGTCGGGCTGAGACCAGCCGCTCAGCGTCCGCCGCCAAACGGATCGGGTGGCAGCTCTGCCTTGGCAGCCTCGACCGCCGGGTCATCGGCGAGTTGCGCACCGGCGACGGCATCGAGCGGCTGCGCGTCGCCAGCCGTGCGTCGGAACGCCGGGATCAGCAAGGCGATGCCGCCGACAACCAGGAGGACCGGCCAGATCCAGCGGGCATCGACGAAGTCGAGCCTGCCGTCCGTGACCAGCACCCATGACGCCAGCGTCATGAAGATGAGACCGAAGAAGAAGCTCACGCCGTCGAATTCGTGTCGTTCCATTGTGTGCTCCTCCTTCAGGGTGTGGCGATGACGCGTAGCGAGCCGATGCCCACTTCGAGGTCGAGGTAGAGGGTGGGCCGGCTCTCGTCGCCTATGGCAAGACCGTCGTCGATGCCGAGCCCTCCACGCCGGTCGCCGTCGAGGTCGAGCTCGCCGATGCCGACATCGGCGATGACGCTGACATCGAAGGCGGCATCCGTCGGAACGGTGACCACGAGCTCCCCAACCCCAACGTCGGCTGAGAGCCCGACGCCGTCACTCAAGCCCTCCAAGCCGCTCAGATCCAAACGGAGGGAGCCGCCTGACAACTCGTACACCGGCTTGGAGCTCCTCAACGGCGGTCGGACTGAAGGACTGATCCCCCCACTCTCCCCCAAACGGGACGCGCACGGCCGAGGCGACGAGCACGACGGGGATGGCGACCAGACCGAGGGCGATGAGCCCCCTTGCTCGGCCGAACAGACTCCCGACGAGGAGACCGCCTCCGACCATGAGGATCGCACCGGCGATGTAGTGGCGAGGAGCCGGATCAACAACGCCGAGATTGTCGAGGATCGCGATCCCACCGACCAGGATGAGGGTGGCCGCAACCGTGAAACGACCGAGGTAGGACCGGGGTCGAGGTGGCGAGGACGGACGCGTCGCGATGGCAGGCACAGGCGCACCCGCAGGCGGGCCAGCGGCCGCGGCCGTGTCCGCCGCCACTCCGGATATTCCGGGATGGAGGATGGGATCACCGGGCGGCGAGTCTTCGGTATCCGGGGAGTCGGCCGAACGCGCCTCCCGATCCTGACGCGGAGGACGCGAGGCGGGCAGCTTGCCTCGATACAGCAGCACCCCGGCGACGAAGAGGCCGGCTGCGAACACGAGGTCGCCGCTCACGATGTTGGTGGCACCGAGCACCACCATGGCCGCAAGCACGATCAACCCAACGCCCACCCACGCAGTAGCGCCTTCGAGATCACCGATCCAGCGCTCAGCGAGCGACGTTGGCTCGCTCTCGTCCCGTATGACAAGCCAACCGACGACATACAACAAGATTCCCAGGCCGCCGAAGAACGAGGTGACGACGAAGCCGAGACGAACCCATCCGGTGCCGACATCGAAGCGCCGCGCAAGACCCGAGGAGACGCCGGCGACCATTCGATCGCTGCGCAGTCGCACCAACTCGGGCGTGGTCTGTGGTGGCGAGGTCATCGTGTCGTTCATCATGCCCCGATGGTGCGACAGAATGGGTCGCCGCCGCCACCGGGTATCACCCTGAGACGACCCTGAGAAGGCCATACCTCGTCAGGGGTATCCCCGGTTGTCGCCCCGAGCGGCCTGTGACAACATCGCGGCGTGGTCGATACACAACTCGCCCCCGCCGCGGCGCCCGGATCCGCCGCCCACCTGTGGAGCCGCTTTCGCGCCGCACTCGTCCGCAGCTCCGATGAACGGATCATCGCCGGGCTCGCATCGGGCCTCGCTGCGCGGCTTCGAGTGGGTTCTGCCTACATCCGCGCCGGATTCGTGGTACTCGCCCTCGCCGGCGGCGCCGGTGTCGTGCTCTACGGTCTCGGCTGGGCGCTGGCCGTCGCAACGGAGCCGACCCGCGAAATCTCGCGCGATCTTCCGGAAAGGCAGCGGGCCGGTCTCGGCCTCATGTTCCTCGCCGGCGTCTTTGCGCTACGCGGCATCGGCTTCTGGTTCGGTGATGCGGTGGTGTGGTCGTCCGTCCTGATCGCATTCGGGATCGCCGCCATCTGGGACCACACGGGGAGCCAGGAGGCAACCGGCAGCATCCTCGCCGAGACGGCGCCCGGCAAGGTGCGGATCGCATTCGGCGGGATTCTGATGCTCGCCGGGCTCGCGACATTCTCCGGCAGCCTCGAGGCGATGCAACAGCTCGGGCCCGTCGTCGTGGCAATCGGCATCACCGCTGCCGGCTTCATGCTGGTCTTTGGGCCGTGGGTCGTGCGGCTCGCAGGCGACCTCGCGTCGGAGCGTCGCGACCGCATCCGCTCCGAAGAGCGCTCCGAGGTCGCCGCCCACCTCCACGACTCGGTACTCCAGACGCTGGCGCTCATCCAGCGCACCGACGATCCGCGCAGGATGGTCACGCTGGCACGCTCCCAGGAGAGGGAATTGCGCACATGGCTCTACAGCTCCGACCGCGCGGCGGACGGTGAGATGCTGTCCCGGGCACTCGAGGCCGCAGCGACCCGAGTCGAGCAAGCCCATGATGTGCCCGTGGAGGTGGTCGTGGTGAACGATGTGCCGGTGACAAACGGCGTCGACGCGGTCGTCAAGGCAGCTACCGAGGCGATGAACAACGCTGCCAAACACTCGAGCGCGGGCCGGGTCTCGGTCTATGCCGAAGCCGTCGGCGGCTCCCTCGACGTGTTCGTCACCGACCAGGGTGGAGGGTTCGACCCCAGGGTCGTGCCGGACGACCGCCACGGCATCCGCGAATCCATCGTGGGCCGGATGCAGCGCCACGGCGGCAACGCGACCATCCACTCGGAAGCCGGTGAAGGCACCGAGGTCCACCTCGAGATGCCATTGGAGGTGTCATGAGCCCCATCCAAGTCTTCCTCGTCGATGATCACGAGCTGTTCTTGACGGGTGTGCGAACCGAGCTGAGCAGCCATGAGGCTTTCGAGATCGTCGGGTCCGCGACCGACGTCGACGATGCGATCGCAGCGATTCGCCGCACAACACCCGACATCGTGCTCATCGACGTCCACATGCCGGGCGGCGGCGGGCTCGCAGTGATCCAGAACGTCGCCGAGACCAACCCGGATGTCCGGTTCCTGGCCCTGTCGGTGTCGGACGCCCCCGAGGACGTCATTGCGATGATCCGGGCAGGCGCACGCGGCTACGTCACGAAGTCCATCGCCCCGGACGACCTCGCCGAGGCCATAACCCGCACCGCCGAAGGCGACGCCGTGTTCTCCCCTCGCCTCGCCGGATTCGTCCTCGACGCTTTTGCGGGCGCCATGCCCCGGCCCGACGACCCGGAGCTCGACCAGCTCACGCCACGCGAGAAGGAGGTGCTGCGGCAGATCGCCCGCGGCTATACCTACAAGCAGGTGGCGAGGCGGCTGTCGATATCCATCAAGACCGTCGAGACCCACGTCTCGGCCGTGCTGCGCAAGCTCCAGCTGTCCAGTCGCCACGAACTCGCCCGTTGGGCCACGGACCGCAGGATCGTGTGAGACCCCGCCGGCGGTGGCGTCACACCTTCCTCGGCACGCTCCCGGTGAGGGTGAAGATGGCCTTCATGCACTTGTGACCGAAGTCGGCCGTGGGGTCGAACATCAGCGGACAGCCGCCGTCGATGACCTGGATGCCGTGCTCACGCCCGTAGGCGGTCGCCTCCGGCGATACGCTGCCGGGCCCCGGGCCTTTGTGCATCCACACGTGATGGATACCGAGCTCCTCACATTCGCGAACCGCGTCCGCTGCGAGCTCTGGGCGGGTACCGATGACGACGGCCTCGACGCCGCCAGGGATGGACTTGAGGTCGTGGAAGCAGGCATCACCCTCGACCTCGTCGGCGTTGGGATTGACGGCGAACACTTCGTAGCCTCGGTCGCGGAGACGCTGGTACACGACATTGCTCCCGTGACCCTTCGGGTCTCGGGATACGCCCGTCACGGCGATACGCTTGCGGGACAGGAACTCGGCGGCAGCCTGCTTCATCGTCGGCATTCTCAGACTCCTCTCGCACGCCAGTCACCAGATTGCCGAGTCCGGACGCGCCGGCCCAGTGCCGAAAGTCATCAGCGTCCGCGGCGGTGGGTCCGCTACTTCTTTCCCTTCCCCGGACTTCTTTCCCTTCCCGGACTTCTTCCCCTTCCCCGACTTCTTCCCCTTCCCCGACTTCTTCCCCTTCCCCGACTTCTTCCCCTTCCCCGACTTCTTCCCCTTCCCCGACTTCTTCCCCTTCCCCGACTTCTTCCCCTTCCCCGACTTCTTCCCCTTCCCCGACTTCTTCCCCTTCCCCGACTTCTTCCCCGTCGTCTCGGTGGGCGGCTCAGAGGCGATGGCCTGGTCTGTCGCCCGCCCGGCCACGTTCGCATCAGCATGAGACGCACGATCCGGAGCGCTGGCCGCGTCAAGGAGCGCACGCGCTGCGGCGTGTACTGCGCCGGCGCGCACAGGCCCGAATCCGGACAACTCCGCCAGATCGGCAACGTCGGCCGCCGCGATCGAATCGGCGTCGCTGAAGCCCCCCAGCTGGAGCGTTGCGGCCGTGCTCGGTCCAATTCCCTTGATGTCGGTCAGGTTTGTTGCACTCATGGCGTCCTCACGTCTCGTCTTGCCGTCCGGCCTTCTCACACCGTCCCGGCACTCAGCATGCCGGTCGACACGGATCCTGTCGACTCAACAGTTCACCCGACGATCGCAGTAGGGTCGCATCCATGCGATTCGGAGCTTTCACCCCACAGGGCTGGCGCCACGACCTCGTTGGTGTGCCGGTCGATCAGCAATGGCCAACGATGCTCGACATCTCCAAGCGGATCGAGGCGCTCGGGTTCGAGTCTGTGTGGGTCTACGACCACTTCCACCCGGTGCCCCGCCCCACCCAGGAACCGGTGTACGAGGCGTGGACGCTCATGGCGGCCCTCGCCGCCGCGACCGACACCGTCCGCCTCGGCCAGATGTGCACCTGCAACTCCTACCGGCATCCGTCGTACCTCGCCAAAGTCGCGGCTTCGATCGATGCCATCTCCGGCGGCAGGCTCGAGATGGGCATCGGCGCCGGCTGGTACGAGCACGAGTACGACGGCTACGGCTACGAGTTCCCGAAGGCGTCGGTGCGCATCGGCATGTTGCGCGAGGGTGTCGAGATCATGCGCCGCATGTGGACCGAAGACGAGGTCTCGTACGAGGGCGAGCACTACACGCTGAAAGGTGCGCTCTGTCGACCGAAGCCGCTGCAGGACCCGATGATCCCGCTGTGGATCGCCGGGGGCGGCGAGAAGCTGACTCTCAACGTCGCCGCCCGCTACGCCGACTACACCAACTTCGGCTACACGCTCGACGAGTTCGAGAAGAAGAGCGAGATCCTCGCCGGACACTGCCGGGACGTTGGTCGCAACTTCGATGCGATCACCCGGACGTCGAACTTCAACATCGTCATCGGCGAGACCGAGGCCGATGTGGTGGAACGGACGGCGTGGGTGAAGGAGCACTTCACGCCGGTGGTCGGCGCCGACAAAGTCGACAAGATGTTCGACAACAACTACGTCAACGGCGGCGGCATCGCCGGAACGCCCGAGCAGATCGTTGAAGCGGCTGAAGGAGTGGCAGGCTGCCGGACTCGGCTACGCCATCGTCTACTTCCAGGATGCTGCCTACGACCGCAGCGGTCTCGAACTGTTCGCCACCAAGGTGATGCCGGAGCTGGCGCCCTAGGCGTACGCCGGGCCGTACTCACGCGTCAGGGGCCCATGGCGATCATGTGCGACTTCTCGATCAGTGGCTCTATCCGACCACCCCAACGACCGTGCTCGAACCGCTGCGGGTGGAGCGGCACGATGGGCCAGAATCGGGCTGATCAGCCCGAGGGCACTTGCATTGTCGGCCGTGGGCTACCGGGAGAGGCGAGCGAAGAGCTTGGGATCGAGCGCCTGCCATGCCGCCACGAGCGATGGAGTTCGCCGTACCTGTCGGTCGAGGATCGTGAGCCCGCGCGGCGTGTCTGCTGCCCACCGCGCCACGCCAAGCGTGCGGGTGATGAACTCGTGGATCATGGCACCGCCCAGCCACCGCACGACGTCATCGGGTTCAACGACCAATCCGGCGGAGTTCAGCGAGTCAATGTGGTGAGCGACGGCTTCCCCCATCCGATCGACGGGTGCCATGCCGAAGAGGACCGAGGCGAGGTCATGAACGCCGGGTCCTCTGCCGCAGCGCGCCCAGTCGATCAGCGCAGGCCGGTCCCCCGGCTGCAGGAACAGCAGATTGTCGAGCGATAGATCAAGGTGAAGCAGCGTCGCGGGCGCACCCCTGAGCAACTCGTTCGCGACCGGCACGAGGTGCGGAATGTCGTCGAAGAGTCGCCGGGCCGCCGGATCGGGGAGCGGCCCGAAACGCAACAGGTACTCGCGCCTTCTGTCGGCGAGGTAGGCAGGGTCCCTGCGGAACCCGGGTGCGCAGGGGAGCCACGAGACGCCGTCGAGCCGCCCCGACCACGTGGCCTGGATCCGTGCCATGAGGCCGACGATTGCCAGGACGGTTGGCAGGCTTTCAGCGGCGAGGTCGTCACCCTGACGGAAGTTCGTCAACTCCTCCAGCACGAGCCACGCCCGCCGCCGGTGCACGTCGGCCCTGCCATGGAGGAAACGCGGGAGCGGCGCAGGAGTCTCGGCCGCACAACGTTGATAGAACGAGATCTCCCTCATGTCGTCGGCCTTGGTCATCGGCCACAGTTTTGCGATGACCCGCTCGGCCCCACCGTCGAACGTCACGCGAAAGGTCGCGCCAGTGAACCCGAACGCCTCACCAACGCGCTCGACCGCCGTTACCTCGAGGGGCCTGCCGAGTGCGGACGAGAACAAGGCCGACGTGAGGTCGCCGGCCACCGCCGGCACCACCATGCCTGTGTCCGCCATCACGCTCCTTTGCGCCGGACATCGTACGCAGCTGGGTAGGGTCGCATCGGCAGCCAACGCCGAGGAGTGCGATGTCAGACCAACCGATCAGCCGCTTCCCCGTCCCCAACCTGAACGACGTCCCCGAGGACCTGCGCAACCGAATGCTCACGATTCAGGAGAAGACCGGCTTCATCCCAAACGTGTTCCTGGCGATGGCCCACCGGCCCGACGAGCTGCGCCACTTCATGGGCCTGCACGACGCCCTCATGGAGAAGGAGTCGGGACTCACCAAGGCCGAACGCGAGATGGTCGTCGTCGTGACCAGCGCGACCAACGATTGCCTCTACTGCGTCGTCGCCCACGGTGCGATCCTGCGCATCAGAGCGAAGAACCCGCTGATAGCCGACCAGGTCGCCGTGAACTATCGGAAGGCCGACCTCGACGATCGCACCAAGGCGATGTGCGAGTTCGCCGTCAAGGTGGCGACCGACTCCGCCTCGCTCACGGAAGACGACTTCGCCCATCTCGGGCAGCAGGGGTTCGCCGATGAAGACGTGTGGGACATCGGCGCCATCGCCGCCTTGTTCGCCTATTCCAACCGCATGGCCAACCTCACGTCGATGCAGCCCAACCGGGAGTTCTACGGCATGGCCAGAAGCTGACGGTCACCTGCCGGTGCGGGACCGCCGGCCCTGACCCGAGCGAACCTGCCTCCGTAGACTCGCCCACGGAGGTGACATGAACGAGCAGTTCCTCCGCCATCTGGCGGACCAGACGGGTGAGCTCCGCGAGGCTGGGCTCTACAAGGCCGAGCGGGTGATCGCCTCGCAGCAGGATGCGGTCATCACGCTCGAAGATGGCACCGAGGTCATCAACCTCTGTGCCAACAACTACCTGGGCCTGGCCAACAATCCCGAGCTCATCGAGGCCGCGGCAACAGCCGTGCACACCTACGGCTTCGGTATGGCGTCGGTGCGGTTCATCTGCGGGACCCAAACGGTGCACAAGCAACTCGAGGCGGCCATCAGTCGCTTCCTGCACACAGAAGACACGATTCTCTACTCGTCGTGTTGGGACGCAAACGAGGGCCTGTTCGGGACGATCCTGGACGAGGAGGACGCCGTCATCTCCGACGCCCTCAACCACGCCTCCATCATCGACGGCGTGCGCTTGTCGAAGGCGCAGCGGTTCCGATACGAGAACAACAACATGGATGACCTCGCTCGACAGCTCGACGCGGCCAAGGACGCCCGGTTCAAGCTCATCGCTACCGACGGTGTGTTCTCGATGGACGGCATCATCGCCAACCTGCCGGCGATCTGCGATCTCGCAGAAGACCACGGTGCCCTGGTGATGGTCGACGATTCGCACGCCGTCGGGTTCGTCGGGGACCACGGGGGAGGCACCCCCGACCATTGGGGCGTCACCGATCGGGTCGACATCGTCACGGGCACGCTGGGAAAGGCGCTGGGCGGCGCCTCCGGCGGTTACACCTCGGGGCGCAAGGAGATCGTTGCGTGGCTGCGGCAGCGCTCCCGGCCGTACCTCTTCTCCAACACGCTGGCGCCGGTCATCGCCGCCACTGCGATCACGACCCTGCGCCTGCTCGAAGCGTCCGATTCACTGCGCACCAAGCTGCGGGACAACTCCTCCTACTTCCGCGCCGGGATGGAAGCGGCGGGCTTCACGCTGGCCGGTTCCGGCCATCCGATCATTCCGGTGATGCTCGGCGACGCCAAGCTCGCCGGCGACATGGCCGATCGCTTGCTCGCCGAAGGCATCTACGTCATCGGCTTCTCGTTTCCCGTGGTGCCACAGGGTCAAGCGAGGATCCGCACCCAGATGTCGGCCGCCCACCACCAAGAGCACCTCGACACGGCAATCGCCGCCTTCACCAAGGTGGGGCGCGAGCTCGGGGTTGTCGCATGAAGGCGCTCGTGAAAGCGAAACCGGAGCCCGGTATCTGGATGGAGGACATCCCCGAGCCAATCGTCGGGCACAACGACGTGTTGATCCGCGTCGCCAAGACGTCGATCTGCGGGACCGATCTCCACATCGTCGCCTGGGACGAATGGGCGAAGGCAACCATCCCCGTTCCCATGGCCATCGGCCACGAATACGTCGGGACCGTGGCGGCGATGGGCGGCGAGGTCACAGGTCTCGAGATCGGGCAGCGCGTGTCGGGTGAGGGTCATGTCGTGTGCGGCCGCTGCCGGAACTGCCAGGCGGGTCGGCGGCACTTCTGCATCCAAACGGTCGGGGTCGGCGTCAACCGCCCGGGCGCGTTCGCCGAGTACGTCGCGATCCCCGGCGACAACGTCCAACCGATCCCAGACGACATCTCCGACGACGTCGCGAGCATCCTCGACCCGCTGGGCAACGCAACGCACACGGCGCTCAGCTTCGATCTCGTTGGCGAGGACGTGCTGGTCACCGGCGCAGGCCCTATCGGGATGATGGCGACGGCCATCGCCAGGCATGTCGGTGCCCGGTTCGTTGTGGTCACGGACATCAACGACTACCGCCTCGGCATCGCAGCGACGATGGGCGCCGATCGTGCGCTCAACGTCACCCGCGACGACCTGCGCGAAACGATGGGGTCGCTCGCCATGCATGAGGGCTTCGATGTCGGTCTGGAGATGTCGGGTTCCCCCCCTGCGCTGCACCAGATGATCTCGACGATGAACAACGGTGGCAACATCGCCCTCCTCGGAATCCCTCGAGCCAGCGATGCGACGCCGATCGACTGGAATGACATCATCTTCAAAGGGCTCACGCTGAAGGGCATCTATGGGCGCAAGATGTTCGAGACGTGGTACAAGATGCTGGCGATGCTGCAGACGGGCCTCGACGTCACCCCCGTCATCACGCACCATTTCGCTGCGGACGACTACGAGGCGGCATTCGAGGTCATGCGGAGGGGAGAGTGCGCCAAGGTGATCTTGGATTGGACCGCATGACGGCCGGATACTCGGGCACTCCGCTCGCCAGGAAGCTGGGGATCGGGGCGGGCGACGTGGTGATGGTGCTCGCCGACCCGGGCCACTTCGCCGAGATCGTCGCACCGCTGCCCCCCGCCGTCACCATCCGCACGTCCGCCCGCGGGAAGGCCGATGTCGTCGTGCTCTTCACCAAGGAGCGCCGCCGCCTCGAACGGCGTATCGAGTCGCTCGGACGGGTCATTCACCCGACCGGCGCCCTGTGGGTGGCATGGCCGAAGCGTGCCTCGAAGGTGCCGACGGACATGACCGAGGACGTCGTGCGCGAGGTCGTGCTCCCACTCGGCCTGGTCGACGTCAAGGTTGCGGCGATCGACGACACGTGGTCCGGTCTCAAGGTCGTGTGGCGCAAGGAGCGACGATGACCAACGAAACGGGGTCGGCCTTCGTCGATCCCGCCGACTCGGTGCGCGCCATCTACGCCGAGCACGTGGCCCGCTACGACAGCGAGCACGGCCCGGCCACCACTCGGTGGCGTCGCTTCCAGAGGTGGCGACGCCTCCGAGTCGTGCGCCGCCAGCTGTTCCACCACCACACGGCCCGGTGGTGAGGGGAAAGCCATCCGTTCTTGCGTGGATGACCCACCGAGAACGGCACCCGATCCACGCCGGAACGAGAGCGACCGACCAGCTAGCGTGACCACCATGGATGCCTTCCTCGCGGCAGCGATCGCCGAAGCTGAGGCTGGTCTCGCCGCCGGCGGGATCCCGATCGGCTCGGTGCTCGTCGTCGACGACGACATCGTCGGCAGAGGCCACAACCAGCGCATCCAGCGCGGCAGTGTCGTGCTCCATGCCGAGATGGACTGCCTGGAGAACGCCGGGCGACTGCCCGCCTCCGTGTACCGCCGAGCGACGATCTACTCGACGCTCTCGCCGTGCTCGATGTGCACCGGGGCGATCCTGCTCTACGGGATCCCGCGCCTTGTCATCGGTGAGCGGCGGACCTTCCAGGGCCCGCAGGCTCTGCTCGAAGCCGCCGGGGTGGAGGTAACGAATCTCGACGATGTGCGTTGTGTCGAGCTCATGAAGGGTTTCATCGCCGCACGACCCGAGCTCTGGAACGAGGACATCGGCGAGGAGTGAGCTGGGGACGTCACCGTGCCGCCAGCGTCGGCGAGGCGGCGTCGAACACGGCCTTCGCATAGTCGAGCACTCGGTCCGCAGCGTCGGGGAGTCCCGCCACGTCCGCGTAACGGAGCATCGAGCCCTGCCAGCCGTCTGTGTGCCACACGGCGCCGGACGGAAGCGCAACGCCGAGGAGTGCCTCGGCGTCGAAGGGCCATGGGTTCGAGTAGAAGTATGCGTCGCCCCTCGGGTAGAAGCCGAGATTGAGCTGGGCGGGCACCGCCACCGTCTCGCCGTGCTCCTCGGAGCGCTCGACCTTGGTGCCGAACCACTCGAACGCCAGGTCGAACCCGTGCGGCCACACCTGGAGCGGACCCACCGAGCCGCCGAGCGTGGCCCGATGAGTGGCCAGCGTCCACTCGACATTGGTGAGCACGCCGAGGAACGCCGACGCCACCTCTGGCTCGTACACGAGCGGCTCATCGCCGGCGAACTTGTTCCTGGCGTAGTCCCCCTCGAGCCCGAGTTCGGCGACAGCGGCGATCAGCGCATCGCCCATCTCCGTGCCGGTGAAGCCTTCCCGCATGGAGAATCGCTGCGCACCACCGGTCGACGTCTCGACCACGATCTCGTGTCGGTGGAGGTCCATGCGCAAGCGGAACGTCCCCCGGGCAAACGCCATACGTTCGGTTGCCAAGCCGTCCACGGCGACCTTCAGGCTGGAGTGCCACCATTTGTCGTGCGTGATCGCGTGGACGCGAGGTACGGCTCCGACCGCGAGTGCGTAGGCGTGAAGGGTGGTGCGCGTCGGCTCGAGATTCTCCGGGAGTGAGTCGAGCGGCAATCGCATGAGCGGACCTCCAAGGCGATGGTTGTCCCGAACAGCGTACGCCGTGCGGCCGACACGCTCCCCTCTGCGTCATCCGACGTCGGGTTGGCAGGACGGACACCACCACGTGCGCCTTGCGCCGATCTCCTTCATCCGAACCGGCGTGCCGCAGCGCCGGCACGGCATCCCATCGCGGTGATACACGTAGAGGCGTTCATCCCGGTCGAGATCGCTGCGCCCGCGCGTCCCCATCTCCTGTGGGCGCACCGTGATGATCCTGCCGTGCTTCACTCCGAGGCGCAGCTCGTCGACGGTCAGGTCCCACATCGCATCGACCTGCTCGGAAGTCAGCTCGTTCGCCGGAGTATCCGGGTGGATGCCGAGGAGGAAGAGGAGCTCGGCCCTGTACACGTTGCCGATGCCGGCCACGACGCTCTGGTCGAGCAGTGCGGCGGCGATGGAAGTGCGCTTCACCCCGAGACGCCGGGCGAACTCGCCTCTCCCCCGACGGCTGGCGATCGGGTCGGGTCCGAGTGCGGACGTGATCTCCGTTTCCTCTTCGGGAGCGACGAGCCTGCACGCCATCGGGCCCGCCAAGTAGGTCGTCGCACGGTCTGCCCGCATGGCGAGGCGAGTGCCCGACGTCGGCGCCGGCGGCTGAGCCTTGGTGAACGTGCGGAACTTGCCAACGAGCCCGAGGTGGACGTAGAGAGTCGGGGCGTCGTCCCAGCGATAGAACAGATGCTTGCCGTAGGCCGCCACCTCATCGAGGCGACGCCCGTCGAGCACAGCCGCATCGGTCGAGAAGCGTCCTTGGGGGGACCACGCCTCCACCGTGCGGCCGGCGAACAACTCGTTGTGGCGACGAGCGATCCGATGCAGTGTGTGACCCTCGGGCATGGCCCGCAACGTAGCCGCACCCGACGGGCTACTCGGTCGGCGAGGAGGTATCCGAATAGAGTGGCGCCGTGTCGCAACGGGTGCAACTCTTCGTGACGTGCCTCATCGACGGCTTCTACCCGGCCGTCGGCGAAGCCGTGGTCACGGTGCTCGAACGAGCCGGGGTCGAGGTCGCCTTCCCGTTCGATCAGACGTGCTGCGGCCAGCCACCATTCAACGCCGGTTTCCAGGACGAGTCGCGACGCATCGTCCATCACATGCTCGACGTGCTCGACGCCACGGAAGGCACCATCGTCGTTCCTTCCGGTTCGTGTGCGGACATGATCATCCACCACGCCCCCGACCTGGTTGCCGCAGACCCCCAGCGCAGCGCCCAAGCGGCGCGAGTGGCGGCCCGGGTGCGCGAGTTCACAACGTTCCTCGTCGAGGACCTCGGCCTCACCGATGTAGGCGCCGAGCTCGAGACCCGGGCCGCCTACCACCCCTCGTGCCACGGGTTCCGCAACCTCGGTATTCGCAGCCAGCCTGAGCTGCTCCTCGATTCGGTGGTCGGCCTCACCCGCTGCGCCGTCGCTGACGCCGAAGAGTGCTGTGGATTCGGCGGGCTGTTTGCCGTGGAGATGCCTGACATATCGGCGGCGATGATGAACCGAAAGCTCAATGCCGTCGAGCAATCGGGGGCCGATCTCCTGGTCGGCGTCGACGTCGGCTGCCTCATGCATCTCGAAGGGGGGCTGCGGCGCCGCGGCGCCAGCAACGTGCGGATCCGGCATATCGCCGAGGTGCTCGCCGGCGACGGCGGGGATCACCCGTGACGGCTCCCGTCAACTTCCTCGGCAGGGCACGTCGCGACCGCGCCGCCGGGAGAGTCGTCGCACTCGATATCGGCGCTCGTCGCCTCACGAACCTCCGGCTCACGGCTGCGGCCGAGTTCCCTCCGATGGAAGCGATGCGGGACCGTGCCCGGGCGATACGGGTCGACGTCCTCGCCAACCTCGACCGCTACCTCGGGCAGTTCGCAGACGCCGTCGAGCATTCCGGCGGGTCGGTCTACTGGGCCGCAGACGCGGCCGAGGCCAACGCCCACATTGCAGCGTTCGCAAGAGACCGCGGCGTGCGCACTGCCGTGAAGTCCAAATCGATGGTCACCGAGGAGATCGAGTTGAACGACGCGCTCGGCGTCGCGGGCATCGAAGTCACAGAGACCGACCTCGGCGAGTTCATCGTGCAGCTCTCCGGTGACACGCCGTCGCACATCATCGCTCCCGTGCTGCATCGCACCCGCTCCGAGATCGGAGACCTCTTCGCTGCCGAGCTCGGTGCGGACTACACGGATGAGCCCGCGAAGCTCAACGCGATCGCCCGCCGCCACCTGCGCAACGTGTTCCTCGCTGCAGACATGGGCATCTCGGGCGTCAACTTCGCCGTCGCCGAGACGGGATCGGTGTGCCTCGTCACCAATGAGGGCAACGGCCGCATAACCACAACGGCGCCGCGCATCCACGTTCGCGGTCATGGGAATGGAGCGCCTCGTGCCGTCCGTCGCCGATCTCGCCGTGATGCTCGAGGTGCTCGCCCGGAGCGCCACGGGGCAGCGGCTGTCGGTCTACACCAATCTGGTGACGGGGCCGCGCCGCAGCGGCGAGCCCGATGGGCCGGACGAGTTCCACGTCGTGATCCTCGACAACGGCCGCTCCCAGGTGCTCGGTAGTGAAGCGGCGGAGATCCTCGCCTGCATCAGATGCGGTGCATGCCTCAACGTCTGCCCCGTGTACCGCGCCTCGGGCGGGCACGCATACGACGCCGTCTACTCAGGTCCGGTCGGGGCCGTGCTCACGCCCTCGCTCCATGGGCTCGCCGGCCACGCCGACCTGCCCCACGCATCAAGCCTGTGCGGTGCGTGCAAGGAGGCATGCCCCGTGCGCATCGACATCCCCGAGCTCCTGCTGACGCTGCGCAGCCAGTTGGCCGACGAGGGTCTCGCTCCCGCGTGGCTCCGACGCGGGGTGAAGCTCTACACCGAAGCCGCTACCCGCCCCGCAGCGTGGCGAGCGATGCTTGCCTCGGGAGGGCTCCTGGGTCGGATGCGGTCGTCGTGGCTCGACTCGCTCCCGTCGCACGGCAGTGGCTGGACCGATCATCGGCAGTTCCCACCGCCTGCTGCGAAGTCGTTCCACCAGCGATGGAAGGAACGATCCGGTGAGGCGTGAGGACTTCCTCGCTCGGGTGGCTGCGGGTGCGGCGCAGGCGGTGTTGCCCCCCGCCCCAGGCGCCCCCGGCGGGCTGATTCCCGACCTGCCGCCGACAGACCTCGCCACGTTGTTCACCGAGCGACTCACCGCCGTCGACGGAAACGTGCATCGGGTCGCGCCGAGCGACGCGGCCGATACGATCGCTGCGCTCGTCGACGACTACGAGGCGCACGAATACCTTGCATGGGACGAGGACGCCATCGGCGTGCACGGGCTCCTCGGGCGGCTGGCCGACAGCGGCATCGTCAGGATCTCGGCCGACGTCCCGAACGACGCTGCAGCACGCATCGCACATCACGGCACCTACCGCGACCTGAAGGTTGGGATCACCGGCGCAGATGCCGGGCTCGCCGAGTCCGGCTCATTGGTGCTCGTGAGCGGGCCCGGGCGGCCCCGGATGGCGTCGCTCATCCCGTACGTCCACATTGCCGTGCTGCGTACGCCTCGCATCGTCAGGACACTGGGGCACCTCGTCGACGAACGACCAGAGTTGACCGGAGCAGGGAGCAACTTCGTGATCGTCACCGGGCCGAGCCGTACGGGCGACATCGAGATGGTGCTGACGCTCGGCGTCCATGGACCTCGCCACGTCCATGTGGTCATGATCGACGACTGAGAGCGGGCCCGACCCTACCGACAAGGCCACCCGGCCCTTCGACACGGGACGCAGCGGTCGGTATACATGGAAACGTCATGCCGGCGAACACCACACCGGAATACAAGGCCGCCGAAGCCGCATTCCGGCGCGCCCGGGATCCCCACGACCAGCTCGACGGGCTGCGGGCGATGCTGCGCACGATCCCCAAGCACAAGGGCACCGAGGCGATGCGGGCCGACATCAAGACCCGCATCAAGGAGCTGACGGACGCACTGGCGGGGCCGAAGGCTGGTGGGGCTCGCAGCGGCCCCCCAACGGTCATCCGCCCGGAAGGCGCTGCCCAGATCGCCCTGGTCGGCCCTCCCAACACCGGCAAATCGACCCTGCACGCCGCGAGTCACGGGCTCCCGCAGCCCAACGGGCGACTACCCGTTCACGACCCAGTACCCGGTACCCGGGATGCTGGCGCACGAGGACATCAGCTTCCAGCTCGTCGACCTTCCTCCGGTGTCCCCCGAGCATCCTGTGCCGTGGATCTCGAACGCATTGCAGACCGCCGACGGCTGTCTCCTGGTGGTCGACCTGGCACACCCCGGCTGCACGGTGGAGGTCGTCGAGCTGCACCGCATGCTCGAAGAGCGGAGGGTGCACCTGACACCGCTGTGGCCGGCTGATGACAACGGCCTTCGAACAGTAGGGGATGCGTTTGCCGCCGTTCTTCCCACTGTGCTGGTCGCCAACAAGTCGGATCGAGTCGAGGACGTCATGGCGGAGCTGCGCGTCTTCGAGGAGCTGACCAGAGTCGCCTACCCGATGCTCGCGATGTCGGCCGTCACCGGCGAAGGGCTCGAGCGTCTCGGTGCCTGGCTCTTCACCGCGCTCGGGATCGTGCGCGTCTACACCAAGATCCCCGGCGAGCCCCCCGACATGACTCGCCCATTCACCGTGCGCAACGGGGCAACGGTTCGCGAGGTTGCGGAGCTGGTCCACAAGGACATCGCAGCAGGGCTTCGCTTCGGCCGCATCTGGGGACCGAGCGGTTTCGACGGCGCACACGTGGGAGCCGACCACGCGGTTGCGGACGGCGACGTCGTCGAGCTCCACTTCTGATCAGGGAGCCGACCCGGTCGTCGGCACAATGGCGGCGCGGCAGTACGATCGCGCCATGCCGCTGCCTGGGCGCCGCCCGCTCGCTCTGATCGCCCTCGCCCTCGCAATCGCGGGGGCCGGGTGCTCGACCGATGGATCCGTTCGCGCCGACGCGGTCGAGGCGCCGACCACGACCGCCGCTCCCCCACCGGCAACCACCAGCACGACCACGACCACGACAACAACGACGACCACTACGACAACCACGATCCCTACGTTCACCTTGCGCGGGGAGGTGCGTACGCCCGAGGGCGAGCCACTCACCGAGGCGACGGTCACGATCGCCGGCGAGTCGACGTCTACGGCCGCAGACGGCACCTTCACCATCGAGACGGTGCCGGCAGGCGTGGTGGCCGTCGCCCGCCCTGCGTGGCTGCCCACCGAAGTCGCCTGGGATGGAACCACGCCATTGGAGGTGACATTGGAGCCGCGCCGGGTCCGGGCGCTGCGGGCCATCCCCGAAGCGGCAGGTGATCCCGAAGCCTTCGCGGCGTTGCTCGACAAGGCAACCAGCAGCGACGTCAACACCATCGTCTTCGACGCCAAGGACGAGACCGGCAAGGTCCGCTACGCAACCGCCGTCGACTTCGCCAACGAGATCGATGCCGTGAATCCCACGTACGACCCCGCTGCAGCCATTGCCGCAGTCCACGACCGTGGTATGTATGCGATCACGCGTCTCGTCACGTTCGAGGATCAGGTGTGGGTGAAGGCCGATCCAGACGCCAAGCTGGCAGGGCTGTGGATCGACGCCACGAATCCGGAGAATTGGGAGTATCCACTGGCCATCGCGGTCGAAGCCTGCCAGCTGGGGTTCGACGAGATTCAGTTCGACTACGTCCGCTTCCCGGCCGGCCGCACCGCCGAAGCGGCACAGGCACGGCGCCCGCTCACCGCGGACGAGCGGGTTGCCGCCATCGCTGCCTTCCTCACCGAGGCGCGCACGCGTATCCACGCCGCAGGCTGTGCACTCTCCGCAGACATCTTCGCCATCGTGGTGTCTTCCCCGACGGACGAGGGCATCGGTCAGCGCCCCGAGGAGCTGTCGGCGGCGGTCGATGCGATCAGCCCCATGGTCTACCCGAGCCACTACTCCCCTGGATGGCTCGGATTCCCCGATCCCAACGACTATCCAGGCCCCGTCACGGCAGACGCCATCGACGATGCCATGCCCCGCCTCGCCCCAACCACGATCCTGCGGCCCTGGCTCCAGGCCTTCTACTACACACCGGCACAAATCCAAGCCGCCATCGCCGAGGCCGAGGCGCGTGACATCGGCTGGATGCTCTGGAATGCCGCCGGGAATTACAGCGCAGATGCCCTGCCCGCCTCCAGCGACCAATAACGGAACGGGCCACGAGCCGACGGGCGATATCGCCATCCCGGATTTGGCCCGGTAGCCTGCCCTGCCGTGCGCCGGATCCTCTTCACCGCAATACTCCTGGTCGTCGCTGCGTGCTCGGCCAACGGGAATGGGCCGACGACGACACCTCCGACCACTCCGCCACCGGCCACGCACAACGACGACGCCTCCGCCAACGACCACCACGGCAGGTCCCCTCACGGCCCGTGAGCTGTTCGACACGCTTTCGCCTTCCCTTGCGTTCATCACCACCGATCTCGGCGTCGGTAGCGGCGTCCTCCTCGAAGGCGGCTGGATCGTCACGAACGCCCACGTCGTGTGGCCCTTCGACGAGGTGCGCGTCGTCTTCCCCGACGGGACCGAGATCACCGATGCGCCCGTTGTGCGTGTCGACGTGTACCGCGACCTCGCGGTCGTCGGTCCGGTCAGCGTCGAGGCGCCTGCCCTGGTGCTCACTGCCGAAGCGGAATACGGCGTTGGCGATAGCGTCTATCTCATCGGCTACCCCGGCGAGGTCGAGGACTTCCCAACACCGGCCATAACGCAGGGTGTCATATCGCGTATCCGGGAGTGGGAGCCGGCGGGCATCACCTTCATCCAGACAGATGCGCTGATCGCCGGCGGGCAGAGTGGCGGCGCCTTGGTCTCGGCCACCGGGGAGGTGCTCGGGGTGTCAGGTCTCGGCGGGTTCAGCGAGAGCAACTTCGCACTGGTTGCGGCATCGGAGGACCTCGGCGGCATCGTTGACGACCTCCTGCGCCGGAGCGACACCGGACCGGTTCGACGTCACGCCGTTCGTCGTGGCCGGGGGGTCAACCGAGCAGGAAGTGTCGCTGCCGAGCTTCTGGCACGATGCGATCTTCCTGCTGCGTGAACCCGTGGGCACCAGGGTCACCATCGACCTCGGCGACGAAGACCACGGCGTCGTCGTGACCGACGCGCTCGGGTACGGCGTGACGGCAGAGCCCGAGGTGACGAGCTCGACCGAGTTCGTCGTCGAGTTCGACGAGCCGCACTTCGTGTTCGTCACCTCGCTGATCCCAGGGGCAACGACGACCCAGGTGACGGCAAGCCATCCGCTCGTCCGGTGGGTGGACCCCGACGACGACACAGTGGTGTCCTCCGGGGACGTCGTCGAGGCAGCCATCGACGTGTCGGGAGAGTTCGACGTCTTCCGCATCGCGCTCGGCGGGGACGAATCGGCGACCTTCACCGTCGACGGGCTGTTCGACCCGACGATCCTCGTCGATCAAGTTGGCAATCCCGACGAGCCGTTCGGTATCGACTTCGACAGCGGCGGGGGGCTGTTCGGCACAGACGCCCGCCTGACCTTCACCGCACCACGGGCCGGCGAGTATCTGGTGGTCGTGAGCGACGAGCTGCTGGAGCCGGGCAGCGGCTATTTGCTGACTGTCGAGTGACCGAGCCGGGGACCCCGGCGCCCAAACCCTGGCCTCATCGCCGGCGGGATCCGCAAGCCTGAGCACCGTTCCGCATATGCTGTAGCGGAGGGGAGGCTGCCGTGGACGAGCATGCACAGGGTGATCCGTTTCGACAGGATGTGCGCATTGCGCTGTCGATGGCCGGGGGCGTCAGCCTCGCAGTGTGGATGGGTGGCGTCAGCGCGGAGCTCTACCGCTTGACACGGGCCGGCCGTAGCGGCGCAGCCGAGGTCTACGACGGGATTCTCGACCTGACCCGATCGTCCGCATCCGTCGACGTCGTCGCCGGCACCAGCGCAGGCGGCATCAACGGTGCCGTCCTCGCCTTCGGCATCGCCAACGACATCCCATCCATCGACAGCCTGCGCAGGGTGTGGATCGAAACTGGGACCTTCGACACGCTGCTTCGCCCCATATCAGCCGCTGCGCCGCGCTCCCTCCTCCAAGGCGACGACGTTCTCTACAAGGAGCTGCACAGGGCGCTCGGCGAACTCTGGGCAAGCCGGACGTCGCACGGCCACGTCGATGCGGATGTGACGTTGATGATGACGACGACGCTGCTCGACGGGCGCCAGATCCGGTTCCCCGACTCCTTCGGTACGGACATATTCGAAGTCGACCATCGTGGCGTCCTGACGTTCACGACGGTCGACGCCGACGCGGGCGAGCCGCTGAGCCTCGATCCGCCGACCCCATCAGGCGACGACGACCCACCCGGGCTCTACCGCCTCGCCCTCGCCGCCCGCTCAAGCGCTTCTTTTCCCGTCGCTTTCGAGGCGAGCTATCTGCCGGTCGACTCCAAGACACCGCTCGCCACCGACTCGCCCGTGCGGTACGACATGGGCCGCGCCGTCGACTTTGCAGACGCCGGGAGCCGGTATGCCATCGACGGCGGTGTCCTCGCCAATCGCCCACTCGGACCCGTTCTCGACGCCGTGTCGCGTCGTCCCGCGGATCGCTACGTTCGGCGGGTGCTTGCGCTCGTCGTGCCCGACCCGTCGCGAGCAGCGGCACGCCCCCCGGCCAAGCCGGATGCACCACCGACGCTCGCCGAAGTAGGCATCGCCTCAGCACTCACCATTCCGCGCAACCAGTCACTCCGTTCCGAGCTCGAAGAGATCGAAGATCACAACCGGCGCGTCGGAGATGTCGGCTCGAAGCGACGCGGCCTCGTGGGGATCGATCTCGAAGAGACCGCGCTGAGAGTGCTGCCGCTCTACAGGGAGCGGCGTAGCGCACGCTCGGTGGAGAGCACACTCCACCACCTCTTCACCGTCCACGGCTCCGCCACCCGGAGCCCAGTCGACCTGGACGAGGTGCGCACGCAGTTGCGCAAGGAACGCATCCGATTGATTCCGGATACGCTCGAGTTCGGTGACGAGGATCGTCCCTGGCCGTGGGGCATCGCGACCCTGCGGCGCATGGGCGCTGCCGTGGTCTCGCTCACGAACGATGCCTACTCGCTGATCGCACCAGGAGACACTCACCTTGCCGCCGACCTCGCCGCGGTGAAGGCGGCTACGCACAAGACGCTCGCCGACATCAGTCGGGTGAGAGTCACCGACGGCGCCTACTGGGCCGACCAGTGGCGTGCCCTCCTCGCCTCGACCGACCAACCAGACACCGATGCGTTGAATGCGTGGGCACGCCGGGCCTACGACGGCTGGCCGTACGGTCAGGATGCGAGGGCCGAGCGAGAGCAGCAACGTACGCTCGAGCGCGAGCTCAGCTACGGAAGGCGAATCGCTGCCGAGGCGATTCACCTGCGCGAGGTTGTCTCTCGCTTCACCCCGGCTCCCGACGGCGACACCTCGCTCGAGGAGCTGCAGAGAGTGCTCGAGGTGTTTGCACCCGGCCCACCTGCCGAGGCATCGCACGGGAGCGAGGTCGACCGGACACTCGCCCGGTTGCTGGCCGCTGAGGTGCTCGAACTCGGCGAGGAAGAAGCAGCCGCCGATCAACGCATCGAGCTCATCCAGATCAGCGCTCGCACATCTGACGCTTTCCGCTACACGGTCCGGGTCCCCGATGCCGACATGAAGCTCGCAAGCGTGCGGCTCGGCCACTTCGCCGGCTTCTATCGGAAGGCATGGCGGGCCAACGATTGGATGTGGGGCCGCCTCGACGGCGCTGCCCGGATCGTTCAGATCCTTCTCGACCCTCGCCGGCTCCGCCAGGTCTATCGCGCCGACGCACCGGCGGCTGCCGCCGCCATCCACAACGCGGCGGTGGGCGGACGGCACGCCGACTGGCTCGGGGCGCGATACGACGGAGCCGCTATCGACAGAGAGCTCGCCTTCCTGACCGTCCGGGGTGCGCCCCTCCCGGCACGGCTCCCGCAGACCGAGCAGACGCTGCTGCGGAGGATCCAACTCGAGATTCTCGACGAGGAGCTTCGCAACGTCGAGATAGCCGCAAGGCAAGACGAGGCAGACGGCGGGAAGGTCACGCCTGTCGCCGCGAGCTTCCGCATCGCAATGCAGGCGTTCGCCCGCGGGGACGGACGATCCGATGCGGACAAGCTCATCGCTGCATTCGCCGCCTGCGACTTCGGCCGTGAGACGATTCTCGACGACGCCGGCTCGGACTATCTCACCAAGCTGTCCGCCCAGACCGTTGGGGTCGCCTTGGCGGCGCTGCAGGGGGCGGGGTCGGGCCTCGGACTGCTCAGGGCACCGCTCAGAGTGCTGCGCGGAGCGTTCCTGATGCTGTACTGGCTTGCCAGAGGCGCCATCGGCACCGGTCCCCCGCCAGGCGACATCGAACCCGACGGAGTGCCCGAACTGCCCAGCGGGGACGTCTCCACAGGCGGCGACGTCGCCGGACTCCGCGCTCGCATCGGCGCATGGAGAGCCGGAACGCGACGTTCGCCACGCACACGCCGCACCAGCAGCACACACACCGCTGCAGTCATCTTGCTCTTCGCCATGGCGGGGCTGTTCATCGCAGCTGGAGTGTCGTCGGTGCGTGTGCCGGGGTGGGTCGGTTTCGCCGGCCTCGTCTCGCTGGTCCTCGCAATCATGTGGGTGTACGCCCGAGGGTGGCGTGCGGTCACGGAGCTCGGCGGCAAACGGGCGGGACGGGCGATTGCCGTCCGCATCTTCGTGGTCGGCGTGCTGGCCGTGCTGCCATTCGTCGTCGGCCGACTTGCCGACGCCGAACCGACGCCCAGCAGCCAGGCGCTGAACGACCTCGCGGTCCGCACGCGGGCGGTCGAGGGCCTCGATGGCGTCGCCCCGGACGACATCGAGATCGTGCCGGCCAACGAGGGCGGCGGTCTCGCCGGGGCTGTGGACCGGAACGCCGGCCTCATCAGCGCAACCGTCCTCCTCGGCGGGCTCGTCTGGCTCGGAGCATGGACGGTTGCTCCGCAGCGACCGATCAGACGCAGACGCAAGCCCGCCTCAGATGGCGTTGCCGAGAGGAGCATCGGGTGGGTCGTGGTGCACGATGAGCGCGGTGATCACCTCGCGGATGTGCGCCTATCACGTGGCCGCTTCCGATTGATCCTCGACGGCCGTGATCCTGCCCTCGATCAAGCTCTACAGGGTTTGACGGCCGAGGACGTCGTTGCGTTGCGCAACGCCGAAAGGATCACTTTCGACCGGCGCCTGATCGAAGCCAAGAGCCTCGGGGCTCGCGTCGCCGCCGCCGACCCTGATGAGATCGAGCCCGACCATCGGGGCCGCTGGCGTTGGCGAATGGACCCCGCCAGTGTGCGCATCGTGCTGCGTTGCCTCGAACACGGCTGGCTCTATCCGGACGACCAATTGGTCGAGGCACTGCGATCGTCGCCCGACACCGCAACAGCGGTCGATGCGTTGCCCATCGCCGACCTCCGCAAGACGGTCCACTTCGGGCGCCTCCCTTCGGCGGACGAGCGCCTTGCAGCGGACACGCCGGCGCTCCTCGCTGCGTTGGCCGCAGTTCAGGACGGCTGGGACAACGTGACCTGGCGGTCGCGAGCCTCTTCGGCTGCCGGACTCATTCATGCCGTCGACCCGGTGGCCGCACAACGCCTTCGGGACATGGCGGCAGGCGGTGATGAGGGCTACTTGATTGCCGAAGAAGTCATCATCGACTGGATGGACGAGCTGGCCGGGGTGAGCTGAGCGCTCGCCGCAGCAATGGTCGTGTCACGTGATGCCGGCCATGACGAAGGCGACGATCTCATCGGTGAGCGCCGCCCGGTCGATCGATCCCGTGTCGCGATACCAACGGTCGAGCGCATTGAGCACCGAGAGAATGAAGATCCCGGCGAGCTTCACGTCGAGGTCCGCACGGAAGCTGCCGTCGCTGGAGCCATCGGTGAGCAACGTCCGCAGCGCCGCCTCGTAGCGATCGCGGGCCGCCACCACCCTTCGCCGGTACCCATCCTCGACGGCGCGGGCTTCGTTGAGAAAGGTCCGCGCCTCGTCGAGGTGATCGAGGATGACGGCAACGTGGCCGGCGACGAACTCGCAGAGCTTGTCCGCGCCTGAGCCGCCGCTTCCGAGGGCAGCCGTCGCCGATGCCTGAAAGAGCCCTGCGCCGCGCTCGACGACCTCCACCAGCAGCTCCTGTTTGCCGGCGACGTGCGAGTAGAGCGACGACCCGAGGAGACCGAGCTCGCGCCCGACGTCGCGCATCGACGTGCCGTGATAGCCGCGCTCGGCGAACAGCCGCCCTGCAGCCTGCACCACGTCCTCTCGGGTGTTGCGCGTCACCGCTGGTCGAAGTCGACCGACACGCTGTCGGAGGTGGGGTGGGCCTGACACGTCAAGACGAATCCGGCAGCGAGATCCTCTTCGACCAGTGCGTAGTTCTTGTCCATCGTCACCGAGCCGTCGACGACTCTCGCCTTGCAGCTTGCGCACATGCCGCCTTTGCACGAGTACGGGAGCTCGCGTCGCACCACGAGCGCGGCGTCGAGGATCGACGTCTCCTGCCGCATCCTGACGGTGGATTCGCGGCCATCGAGCGTGAAGGACAGAGATACTGCGCCGGGTTCGTCGTCCGGCTCAGGGGGCAGCGAGCTCGGGTCGAGAGGGCCGGCGAAGAACAGCTCATCGTGCAGGTGCTCGGGAGCGACCCCACGGTCTCGCAAGACTGCGTGAGCCGTTTGCACGACCTCGTAGGGCCCGCACAGGTACCAGTCATCGACGGTGTCGGCGTCCACGACGGCGGCGAACAGCTGGTTCAGCTTGTCGGCGTCGATCCGCCCGCTGAACAGCGGCACCGTGCCACCCTCCCGGCTCAGCACGTGGACGAGCTGGAAGCGGTCGGGATAGCGGTCCTTCAGTCCCTCCAACTCCTCGAGGAACATGATCGATGCGGCACCCCGGTTGCCGAAGATGAGCGTGAAGCGACTGTGCGGCTCGACTTCGAGCACCGTCGACACCAATGAGATCACAGGGGTGATGCCGCTGCCTGCCGAGATCGCGCCGTAATGTCGCTTTGCCGCAGGGTCCGGCTGGATCGTGAACTCGCCGATGGGAGGCATGACCTCGAGCACGTCACCGGCCCGGAGCTCGGTGGTGGCGTAAGTGGAGAAAGCCCCACCGGCGAGGCGCTTGATCCCAACCCGGAGCTTGCCGGTGCTCGCGTTCGCGCAGATCGAATAGCTGCGACGCACGTCCTCGCCGTCGATCAGCGCTCGGATCGTCACGTGCTGGCCGGGGAGGTAGCGGAACACGTCGCTGAGCTCGGCCGGGACGTCAAAGGTCACCGAGACGGCATCGTCGGTCTCAGGTGCAACCTCGACGACCCGCAACGGATGGAACACCAGCGCTGTCACTGCGACCTCCGATTCTCGGGATGGGCGGAGCGGGCCGTCCGCATCGCCGCCGCTCTCCAGCTCATATCTCTTTGAAGTAGTCGAACGGCTCGCCACACTGGTCGCAGACGAACAATGCCTTGCATGCCGTCGATCCGAACTCGCTGACGACGTGGGTCTCGGCTGTACGGCAACGCGGGCACAGCACAGGACCGCGCGGCTGGCTCGCGGCCTGGGGCGGTGCGATACCGAATTCGGCGAGGCGGCGCTTGCCACCTTCGGACATCCAGTCGGTCGTCCAGGCGGGTGCGTACTGCGTGCGCACCTCTGAATGCTCGTATCCGGCACGAGCGAGCGCCGCCGTGATCTCGTCGCGAATCATGTCCATGGCCGGGCAGCCCGAGTAGGTGGGTGTGATCGTCACGACCACCACGTCGCCCTCGATAGCGACATCGCGCAGGATGCCGATGTCGGCGATCGTCAGTACGGGGATCTCGGGGTCCACGACGCGGGTGAGCACCTGATAGATGCGTTCGGGCGTCATGACCGCCATCGTCACCACTCCAACCCGGGGTACGTTCGCTGCATCCACTGCATCTCGCCCAGCAGGTGTCCGAGATGCTCGGTGTGGAAGCCGCTGCGACCGCCGATCCGCTGGTACGGGTCGTCTGGTCCAGTCAGTGTCGCTTCGGCGAGGACGGCGGCGACCCGGCCATCCCATGCGGGACGGAGGGACGCGGGGTCGACACCGACAGCCTGCTCCATCATCGCCGCGTCAACGGCATCCGGGGTGAACATCTCACCCGTGAACCGCCACATGGCGTCGATGCCGCGTTGCATCCGGCTATGGCTCTCCGCGGTCCCGTCGCCCAGCCGGACGACCCAGGAGCTCGAATGGCGATAGTGGTAACGCGCTTCCTTGAGGGCCTTGGCAGCGATGCCGGCGAGGGTTCCGTCCGACGACCCCTGGAGCGCTTCCCAAAGGGACAGCTGGTACGCGTCGACGAACAGCTGGCGGGCCATGGTCTGGGCGAAGTCGCCGTTGGGCTGCTCGACGAGGAGGAGATTCGTGAACTCTCGTTCTGTGCGGAGCATGGCCAGGTCGTCTTCGTCCCTGCCGGCGTCCTCGAGCGTCGCTGCGTGGGTGAGCAGCGCCCGCGCCTGGCCGAGGTGGTCGATGGCGGTGTTTGCGACGGCGATGTCCTCCTCGAGCTCCGGTGCGTTCGAGATCCATTCGCCCAAACGCTGGGCGAGCACGAGGTTGTCGTCGGCGTGCCGGAGCACGTACGCGACGTGCGGGTCCTCGACCCCGCCGGGAGGCATGCCCTGGGGAGCCGCTGCCGTGACCTGCTCAGCCATCGCGGCCCGGCCTCACGAAGCCACACATCACATGTGCCCCACTTCTTCGGGGATCTCGTAGTAGGTGGCGTGCCGGTACGGCTGGTCTTCGAAGGGCTCGAACATCGCATCGGCGTCGTCGGGATCCGAAGCCGTGATCTCGGCAGATGGGACGACCCAGATGCTGACGCCTTCCGCCCGACGTGTGTAGACGTCTCGAGCGTTCTGCAAGGCGGTCTCGGCATCGGGGGCGTGGAGGCTCCCGGCGTGGAGATGGCTGAGCCCTCGGCGTTGCCGCACGAACACCTCCCACATCGGCCAGCCGCTGCGGCCCGTGGCTTCGACGTCGGCAACCTTCTCGCCGGGCGCGAGCGGGACTTCATAGCTCATCGGGATGCCTCCTCAGGCGCTCTTCTGGGCGAGCCTGTGCTCGCGGCGCTTCGTGGCGTGGGCGGCAGCGGCTTCACGCACCCACGCGCCGTCCTCCCACGCCCGCCGCTTGTGCTCCATGCGCTCTCGGTTCATAGGGCCATTGCCCTTGACGACGTTCCAGAACTCGTCCCAGTCGATCGGGCCGAAGTCATAGTGACCCCGGTCCTGGTTCCAACGAAGTTCGGGATCGGGGAGCGTCAGCCCCAGGTAGTCCGCCTGAGGCACGGTCATGTCGACGAACTGCTGGCGCAAGTCGTCGTTGGTCACGCGCTTGATCTTCCATGTCATCGATTGCTGCGTGTGGGTCGACTCGGCGTCCGGAGGGCCGAACATCATGAGCGAAGGCCACCACCAGCGGTTCACCGCATCCTGAGCGAGTGCCTTCTGCTCGTCGGTGCCGCGGCACAGCGTGAGCAGCAACTCGTATCCCTGGCGCTGATGGAACGACTCTTCCTTGCAGATGCGCACCATCGCCCGCGAATACGGGCCGTACGAGGTGCGGGTCAGCATCACCTGGTTCGTGATGGCGGCGCCGTCGACCAGCCATCCGATCGCCCCGATGTCCGCCCAGTTGAGCGTCGGATAGTTGAAGATCGAGGAGTACTTGTGGCGGCCCTCGTGCAGGAGCTCGACGAGCTGGTCGCGACCGATGCCGAGCGTCTCGGTTGCCGAATAGAGGTAGAGACCGTGACCCGCTTCGTCCTGCACCTTGGCCATCAAGATCGCCTTGCGCTTGAGGCTCGGTGCCCGCGAGATCCAGTTGCCCTCCGGCTGCATCCCGATCACTTCGGAGTGCGCATGCTGAGCGATCTGGCGGATCAACGTCTTGCGGTACTCCTCGGGCATCCAGTCGGTGGGCTCGATCTTGTCGTCCGCGTCGATGATCGCCTGGAACCGCTCCGTTGTCATCGGACTCGTCGCTCCTCATGATTCGGTGTTCGTTGCGCAGGAGATTAGCGAACGATCGTTCGTTAGGGAAAGCACGCCCTTCCCGATGCGGGCTGCGGTTCACGGACTACGGTTGCTCGATCATGCACCAACGCCCCCACCTGTCGCACCGAGACGCCGCCCGCATCGTGGATGCAGTACGAGTCGAGCTGGAGCGAGCCGGCGAAGGCGCCGCAGTTGCCGTCGTCGATGAGCACGGCGAGCTGCTTGCGTTCCTCCGCAGCGACGGCTGCCGGCTGCCCTCGGTCACCATTGCGATCAACAAGGCCTACACCGCTGCCCGCGAAGGCATCGAGAGCGCCGAGCTCGGGCGACGGTCGGCTGCCGAGGGGTTCCCGACCACCAACTTCGGCGAGCTTCGCTACGTGACGTGGGGCGGCGGTGTCCCCCTGCGCATCGGCGAGGTGGTGGTGGGCGCCGTTGGCGTCAGCGGGCTTCCCGAGGAGCGCGATATCGCGCTCGCCCGGATGGCCGGAGCGCTGATCGGCTGATCAGGGTGCGTCCCACGCGGCCCAGGCAGGGCGTCAATTCTCCGGCACCTCGCAGGCGAGCCGAGTACGCTTCGCTCGAGAGCCCAACGATGGGTTCGACGCCGCGACCGCAGTGCCGGTCGTGAACAGAGCCACGACAGGGGAAGGGGAGGTTCGATGTCTCGATTCCTGAGACGAGTATGGCCCGTAGCGGCCGCATTCACGTTGCTGGTAGTGATGGTCCCGGGGCCGGCATACGGGGCCGGGTATCTCACGAGCGAGGAACCGTACGTGACGTTGGCAGACGGACTGCCGCGCGGTTCGAGCGTGCGCGCAATCATCAGCAGCGGTGACGAGGTCGACGGAGTGAACTTCCAGGGCCTCCCGGACGGCATCGGACTTGCACCAGGTGCGGTGCGCGGCACAGTCGATGTGTATGTCGCGCACGAGCAGTCCACAGTGCCGTTCTTGGGCTTTGCGGACTTCGAGGATTCGTCGGTGACGAAGCTGACACTCAGCACCCGTGGCGGAATGCGGGGGTCGGTGCTCAGCGCCGAGGTGGCGCTCTCGCCCGACGACGGCTATCTGCGCTTCTGCTCGGCGTCGATGGCAGGGCCGGAGCACGGGTTCAGCAACTACACGTTCCTGACGGGCGAGGAGACAAACGACATCGTCGCCCTGCCTGCAAACGCCCCCTACCGGCCCGACCCATCCCTCCGCCCGCTGCGCCAAGGCGGCTACGCGGTTGCGTTGGACATCGACAGCGGGCGGAGCGCCCCGATCACCGACTTCGGCAGGCTCAATCATGAGAACTCGTTGCCGTTGCCGAACCGCGGCGAAATCGCCTTGCTCAGCACCGACGACACCTTCGACGGCCCGTCCTCGCAGCTGTACCTGTACCTCGCCGACGACCAGAAGCAGGTCTTCAACAGCAAGGGTGAGATGTACGCCTTCAGGGTGACAGCCACCGACGCAGGACCGGTCGACCCGGCCGATCCGTTCAACGGCGCCAACGACTACCTCGACATCCAGCCTGGTGACAGCTGGCAGGGCGAGTTCATCCCGGTGCCGGAGGACATCGCTCGTGGCCTGACGGACGAGGCGCCGCAGACGGCACTCGAGAACTGGTCGAACGACAACAACGTCTTCCAGTTCATCCGGCTCGAAGACCTCGACTACGACAAGAACGACCCGAACGTGGTGTACGTCGCCGACACGGGCAGAAGCAGGGTCGTCCCAGACCCGGCAACCGGCCGCCTGGTGCGGGGCCCGAGCGGGACGGTTGGCTTCGCCGACAACGGCCGCGTCTTCAAGTTCGTCATCGACCCGACGAACCCGCGGGCGGTGACGAGCCTGTCGATTCTGGCTGATGGGGACAACCCCGGCTGGGCCGAGTACGTGCCCTTCACCAGCCCGGACAACGTCGGAACGAGCGTCAACAGCCTGATGATCCAGGAGGACACCGACGAAGCAAGCGTTTGGCGCATGGACCTCGCATCCGGTGCATGGGGCGTCGTGGCGACGGTCAACGACCCGGACGGTGAGTCGAGCGGCATCGTCGATGCCTCGGCGTGGTTCGGTCCCGGCACCTGGCTCCTCGATGTGCAGGCCCACGGCTCGAACGTCGCCGAGGAACAAATCGGAGACGTCCTCTACAAGCAGGAGGCCGGGCAGTTGATGCTCATGCGGATCCCCGGTAGCTGACCGGCAAGAGACCATCCAACAACTGGCGCCCCGGCTCCCCCGGCCGGGGCGCCGCCGCGTCTCCAACCGTCCTCGTGAGGCCGGTACTCATTGCGGCAGGTAGATTCCGGGTCGTGACCCATCGCCTCAGCGGTAAGCGAACGTTGGTGACTGGTGCCGGACAAGGCATCGGCCGCGCCGCCTGCCTCGCATTCGTGGCGGAAAGCGCGGCTGCGGTCTGGGCGATCGACCGCGACCCCGCCCCGCTCGACGGTGTGCGCGATGCCTCGCCCGTGATCGAGGCGCGGGTTGCCGACGTGACCGATCCGGCAGCAGTCGACGCTCTCGCTGCTGAGATAGGGGCGGTCGACGTGTTGTTCAATTGCGCCGGCATCGTCCCCACCGGCAACATTCTCGAATGCAGCCCGGAGGAGTGGTCGGCAGCACTCGACGTCAACGTCACCTCGATGTACCTGATGATCCGCGCCTTCCTTCCTGCGATGCTCGAAGCTGGCGGCGGGTCGGTGATCACGATGGCGTCTGTGGTGTCCAGCATCTCGGGAGTCCCGAACCGTGTCGCCTACGGCGCATCGAAGGCAGCAGTGATCGGCCTCACCAAAGCCGTAGCCGCAGACTTCGTCGGACAAGGCATCCGGTGCAACGCCGTTGCGCCCGGCACGGTCGACACCCCGTCGCTGGCAGATCGCATCGCCGCACTCGGGGATCCCGAGACGGGCCGTGCGGCCTTCGTCGCCCGCCAACCGATGGGCCGGCTCGGCAGCGCCGAGGAGATCGCCTCTCTCGCGGTCTACCTGGCGTCGGACGAGTCTGCCTACATGACCGGGTCAGTGCTCGTCGCAGACGGAGGGATGTCATTGTGAGGGAGTTGCGATGAAGCTGGTGAGGTACGGTGCAAGCGGAATGGAACGGCCCGGACTGGTGGACTCCGCCGGGCGGATTCGCTCGCTCGCCGGCCACGTGCCCGACCTCGACGGCCATACCCTCGCCCCGCGCGCGCTGCAACGGCTCCGCGCCATCGACCCTGCCGGTTTGCCCGCCGTGGACGACGGGGTGCGCATCGGCGCGTGCGTCGGGAATGTGGGCAAGATCATCTGCATCGGGCTCAACTACTCGGACCACGCCGCAGAGTCGGGCATGGCCGTGCCGGCCGAGCCGGTGCTGTTCATGAAGGCGACGTCCGCCATCTCCGGCCCGTTCGACGACGTCGTGCTCCCGATGGGGGCGACCAAGGCCGATTGGGAGGTCGAGCTCGGAGTGGTGATCGGCCGACCTGCGAAGTACGTCGAGGTTGCGGACGCCCGCAGGCACATTGCCGGCTTCTGTGTCATCAACGATCTCAGCGAGCGCGCCTTCCAGCTCGACGGGACGGGGCAATGGGTGAAGGGAAAGAGCTGCGACACCTTCGCCCCGCTCGGACCATGGCTCGTCACCACGGACGAGGTTCCGGACCCCCAGGCGCTGGATATCTGGCTGGAGGTCGACGGACGGCGCCACCAGGATGGCAACACCAGCACGATGATCTTCGGCGTCGACGAGCTGGTGGCCTACGTCAGCCGGTTCATGAGCCTCCAACCCGGCGACGTCATCTCCACCGGAACCCCTCCCGGTGTTGGGCTCGGCTACGACCCTCCCATATGGTTGGAGGACGGCAACGTGATGCGGCTCGGCATCACCGGCCTGGGTGTTCAGGAGCAGCGAGTAGTGGCGGAGCGATGACCACCGACGGCCCGGTCCCCACCCCGGGCCTGCGCTCGGCTCGGTGGTACGGAGCGGACGACCGCAATGGGTTCATCCACCGCTCATGGATGAAGTCGGACGGCTACCCCGACGATCTGTTCTCAGGGCGGCCCATGATCGGGATCTGCTCGAGCGCATCCGACCTGACTCCCTGCAACAGCCACCTCGACGACCTGGCGGAGCACGTGAAGCGGGGTGTGTGGGAGGCCGGGGGCGTTCCACTCGTCTTCCCTGCGATGTCGCTCGGAGAGACCCAGATGCTGCCGACGGCGATGCTCTTCCGGAATCTCATGAGCATGGCCGTCGAGGAGTCGATCCGGGGCAACCCGATCGACGGCGTCGTGCTGCTCGGCGGATGCGACAAGAACACCCCCGCCCAGCTGATGGGTGCGGCGAGCGTCGACCTGCCGACCATCGTCCTCTCGGGCGGCCCGAAGCTGGACGGCTGGTATCAGGGCACACCCATCGGCAGCGGCACCGACGTATGGCGCCTCTCGGAAGCCGTCCGCGCCGGCGACATCACCCGCGACGAGTTCCTCGCCGCCGAGTCGGGGATGTCGCGCAGCAAGGGGTTCTGCAACACGATGGGCACGGCATCCACGATGGCATGCCTCGTCGAGGCGATGGGGGTGACGTTGCCCCGGAACGGCGACTTGCCGGCGGCCGACTCGCGGCGCTCGGTCCTGGCCCACCTCACCGGCCGTCGGATCGTCGAGATGGTGCGAGAGGATCTGCGGCTCTCGGAAGTGCTCGGGCCCGAGTCGTTCGCAAATGCAGTACGGGCGTGCGCTGCCATCGGCGGTTCGACGAATGCCGTGGTGCACCTCCTTGCGATTGCGGGCAGACTCGATGTCGAGTTCACGCTGCGCGACTGGGATCGTCTCGGACGCGGCGTGCCGCTGCTCGTCGATCTCATGCCAGCGGGACGCTTCCTCATGGAGCAGCTCTCCAGAGCCGGCGGGATGCCTGCCGTGCTGCGGGAGCTCGGCAACTTCGTAGATGGGTCGGCCCCCACCGTGTCCGGCCGGGCCATTGGTGCGCAGATCGCAGATGCCGAACGGTTCGGCGACGACGTGATCCGGCCGCTGGCGTCCCCCATCAAACGTGATGCCGGGCTCGCCGTGCTGTACGGCAACCTCGCCCCGGACGGGGCCATCCTGAAGCCTGCGGCCGCGTCGGCCCACCTGCTGCGACACGCCGGCCGGGCCGTCGTGTTCGAGAGCATCGAAGACTTCAAAGCCCGGATCGACGACCCTGCGCTCGACGTCGACGCCGACTCTGTGCTCGTCCTGAAAGGCTGCGGGCCGCGTGGGTACCCCGGCATGCCGGAGGTCGGCAACATGCCGATCCCCCGCAAGCTCCTCGAGCGCGGCATCACCGACATGGTCCGCGTCTCCGATGCCCGAATGAGCGGGACCGCCTACGGCACCGTGGTGCTCCATGTGGCACCGGAGTCGGCGGCCGGCGGTCCGCTGGGACTCGTGCGCAGCGGCGACCTCGTCGTGCTGGACATCGAGACGAGGGAGCTGCGGCTCGAGGTGGACGACGCCGAGATGGAGCGACGAACAGCGGCGTGGGTTGCGCCCACACCTTCGTACACGCGCGGCTACGCACGGCTGTACGTCGACCATGTCCTCCAAGCGGACCGCGGGGCCGACTTCGACTTCCTCGTCGGTGCCAGCGGCGCAGACGTGAAACGGGAATCGCATTGAGCGCACTCGTCACCGGCGGCGGGGGCGCTCTCGGTGGTGCGATCGCCGACCGTCTTGCCGGCGACGGAGTGAGCGTTGCGGTAGTCGACATCGACCTCGACGCGGCTTCAGAGGTCGCTCGGCGTATCGTGGCGGCCGGCGGGCACGGCATCCCAGTCGAGTGTGATCTGCGCAGCGACGGAGACATCGCCGCTGCGTTCCGCCGCACGACGGCAGATCTCGGGCCCGTCCGCGTGTTGGTCAACAACGCCGCCGTCTTCCCTTCCGGCCCGTTCGTCGACGTCACTGCTGCCGACCTCGATGACACGATCGCCGTGAACCAGCGTGCCTACTTCCTGTGTGCGCAACACGCCGCCCGCTCGATGATCGGCCGGGGCGAGAGTGGAGCAATCGTCAACATCGCCTCGATCGTCTGGCACGGCTACTGGGCCGAGATGGCGCCGTACGTCGCAGCGAAGGGGGCCATCGTTGCATTGACTCGCGCCCTGGCACGAGAGCTCGGCGGGCACGAGATCCGCGTCAATGCCGTCGCACCGGGGGCGTTCCCGACTCGGGCGGAGCGGCTGCAGCACCCCGACCTGGACGCCTACGAGCGGCAGATCTTGGCGGCTCAGGCGCTGAAGCGGCGCGGCAGGTTCGAAGAGGTGGCGTCTGTGGTGTCGTTCCTCGCCGGCGACCAGTCGAGCTTCATCACGGGCCAGACCCTGAACGTCGACGGCGGCTGGGTGATGGACTGAGGATCCGAACCGGAAGACCGGAAGACCAGACGCCGGGCGACGCACGATGCGCAGGCCGCTGCTCGCCCGAGATCAGCCCAACATGTGGAATCGCTTGATGCCAGCCCGCTCCAGCACCTCCGCAGAGACTCCTGCGTCACGCCACTGCCTGTACGGCAGTCTGCGTTGCGCCGCGTAGGCGGCTGCAAATCGGACGAACTCTTCCTCGACGGCGTCGAACCAGGCTGCATCGACGTCCGACGGTACGCCCTCGAGCGCGGCCAGATAGCGCCGCACTGCATCAGCAGCACGCCACTTCCCAGCCGCCTCTTCGGCAGCTCCAAGCATGCTCATCGACTGACCTCCACGGCCCGTGCGTCAGTCTCCCCCTCCCATCATCGCAGGTCGGCTGAGGCAATGCCGAGGTGCGGCCTCTCTCCCCGGATCGGTGGGAGACACCGCAATGCGTCGACCCGCGCCTCCATCGCTGGTGCGGCTCGAGCGTACGTTGGCGGCATTGCACCCGCCACAGCGCCGACGCGCTACTGGCACCGGCTGCCGGCGCCTCGCCTGCCGAGCTGAGCGAGTCCGTCCGCAACAGGGCTGCGGGTTCGCCGAATCACCGCCGCCTGTAGAGGTGCAGCTGCCACTTCGTCAACGGTGAACCTCCCGCTGCTGCGCACGCCTCGAGTGCGTCCGTTGCGGAAACCTCGCCGGCATGCCCGACTCCGTCGAGCCTGAAGCTGTAGGGCAGCCCGCCGCGAGCTTCCTCGGCAACATACCGACGAGCGAGCGCGGCGAGATCCGCCCTCGAGAGATCGAAAGGCTCCCACCCGCTTTCGCCGACACAGCCCTCGTAGTCGTAGCCGCTGCCCGCAAGCTCGCGGATCCGGGCCTCGCCGTACTGCCGGGACACTTGGAGGAGCACTGGAGCACCTGAGCGCAACATTGTCGCCGCACCGGCCAGCACGGTGCGACGCCATCCCAGGCCATCGCCCTCTTCACTCCCCGGTGCATTGGCGACGACGAAGTCAACAGCCCCCTCCAACGCGGAGAGATCCCTGGCGGCGTCTGCGTCGAGCGGTCTGAAGCCGTCGACGAGTGCGGTTGTGACGATCTTCGCAACGCCGTTGCGTCGTGCGTTCGATCTCGCAGCTGCCAGGCTGGCCGGGTTCACATCGGCGGCAATCACCCGCTCGACACCACCGGTGCGTGCAGCCGCAATGGCGAGGCCACCCGTTCCGGTGCCCCAGTCGATGCCAATGCCGCTCACCGTGCCGCCGCCGGCAGCGACGCCGCGGATCGCCACGACGCTCGCCGGGGTCACGGGCTCAGCCCCGTCCGGAACGTGGAGGACGATCCGGCCCACGGCGGTGTCGATCGTGACGATGACGTCCGTCACGCAGCCCCTATGCCGGAGGTTTCCAGCTCGGCTTGACCCCAACCACGGGGAGGGGAGACTCGAGAAGCACCTGCTGGGCGTGGCTTCCGAGAAGCAGCTTGCCGATGCGGCTGCGCGATTCGACGGTCACGACGATCATCCCGGCACCGTGGTCCTGAGCGGCGGCGATGACTTCGAGGGCGGGGTCACCGAACCGGATCTCGGTCGTGACGGGTCGCTCGCCGAGCACCCGCGTCGCCTGCTCGCTCAGCTCCGCCTCGGCGTGGTGCAGCGCGCGTGCGCCGAGATGGTCCTGTCGGTGGGCCACATCGTCCAGGTCGAGGTCGCGACTGGCGACGACGTGGACGACAACGACGGTTGCTTGGAGCAAGTCGGCCAGGTAGGCGCCGTAGCGCAACGCGCCGTCCGATTTCTCGTGCAAGTCGGTAGCTACCAACACGGCCTCGATGCGATTCGTCGCCATTCCTCTCCTCGACGCCAGCAGGCTAGGAGGGTGCCGACGAAGCGCCAAAGCATCATCCGAGTCGCGCCCCAAAGCGGCGATTCGACAGAGGCGCAACTCGCAGCACATGTGCCGCCACCGGGTCTAGATTCGCCTTATGGACAAGCTCGAGGTCCAGCCCCTGACCCCGGATCGGTGGGACGATCTCGTGGCGCTCTTTGGGCCGAACGGCGCGTATGCCGGCTGCTGGTGTATGTGGCCACGGCAGACCAGCGCCGAGTTCGAACGAAGCCATGGGGATCGCAATCGAGAAGCGTTCAGGCGTCTCGTGGATGACACGCCCCCGGGGCTGTTGGCATACGAAGGTGGCGAGGTGGTTGGGTGGGTCTCGGTTGGACCGCAGCGGCTGTACGGGCGGCTGGAGCGGTCGCCCGTGACCGGCCGGGGCGCCTCACCCGACGACCTGTGGGCCATCGTGTGTTTCTACATCAGACGCGACCGGCGACGCCGCAACATCGCTTCAGCCCTCGTCGACGCCGCCACCGACTACGCCCAATCACAAGGAGCGTCGGCAGTCGAGGGCTATCCGCTCGACAGGGCTCGCATGCGGTCGAGCGATGCGTGGTGGGGTCTGGTGTCGATGTTTCGTGACGCAGGATTCACAGAGGTGGGCAGGTCCTCCCCGACGAGACCGGTGATGCGGCGCACCTTCTGACGGCCCGACTGGCTGGATGCCGGGCTGGACCATACTGGGTCTCCGTGCCTGACGAGGCGAGCCTGAGGAGGAGTCATGGACGGAAACGACGTTGTACATGCGGCTCGGCTGCGGCGGGTTGCCCTGCACGGAGCCATGATGGACCTCGACGCCTCGCTTGCATCCCCGAGCGGACGGGCGACGTGGGCGACGAACGTTCGTCGCGATGTGCGCGAACTGCAGCGGGCGCTCGCCGGTCACATCTCCGAGGTGGAAGGGCCGGACGGCATCATGTCTCGGATCGTCGCCGACGCACCGAGGCTGTCTGACCGGGTTGAAGCCCTGCGGGCCGAGCACGACCCTCTGGCGGCGCAGGTGGAGGCGATTGCGGCTCGGATCGAGGCGCTCGAACATGCGCCGGACGAGGATGAGGCAGACGAGGTACGTGACGCGACTCTCGGTCTGCTGGGTGCATTGGCACGACACCGGCATCGCGGCGCCGATCTCGTCTACGACGCGTTCGATATCGAGATCGGCGGCGGTTGAGCACCGCACGCCGCTACGGTCATGTGCATCGACGGAGGTGATGAACAGTGGTGAGCGAGGAGCCCGCCGACCTCGTGCCGGGAATGGGTTGGGAGACGCTGCCGTACGGCTGCGTCGGTTTGGTCCGCAGCACGCAAGCGGGCAGCCGCAGGGTGTGGTCCTGGCTCATCCTGATCCCGTGGGCGATGAACGACTCGAAGCCCTGGATCGATGGCACCAAGCTGTTCGACCGATCGGTCGGCACCGAGGCGGACGAACGCAACGAGGTCATCCACCACATGCGCTCCGTGCTCGACGATCGATATGGGGAGTCGGTTGGCGAACGGTCGATCGAGCGATTCCTCCGCTCTCTCGAAGACGAGACCTGACGAGTCGGGCGTCCTCAGGGGCTCGGCTCCATCGACGCAGGCTCGGCCGCTTGTGCCCTGCCGGTAATGTCGAGCCCGATTCGACGGCCGAGGAGCGTTCATGACCAGCCCAACGACGACCCGCATCGGTTGGATCGGAACCGGGGTCATGGGTGGTGCGATGTGCGCTCACGTGATCGACGCCGGATACGACGTCACCGTTTACACCCGCACCCGTAGCCGGGCGCGCACGCTGGAATCAAGAGGTGCCCACTGGGCCGGCTCTCCCGCCGAGGTTGCCGGACGCAGCGACCTCGTCTTCTCCATCGTCGGATACCCATCGGACGTGCGAGAAGTGTTCCTTGCGGCCGACGGGATCGTCGCAGCTGCACGGCCGGGCAGCGTCATCATCGACATGACGACCAGCGAGCCGTCGCTGGCACGAGAGATCCACGCTGCGGCCGCCGCACGCAACGTCGGTGCCATCGACGCCCCCGTGTCCGGCGGCGATGTGGGAGCTCGCAACGCAACGCTCTCGATCATGGTCGGGGGTGACGTGTCGGATGTGACCCGTGCCTGGCCTCTGTTCGAGGTGCTCGGCGGCACCATCACTCACCTCGGCGGACCGGGCGCTGGGCAACACACCAAGATGGTGAACCAGATCCTCATCGCAAGCGGGATGGTCGGCGTCTGCGAAGCGCTGCTCTACGCCCAGCAAGCCGGGCTCGATCTCGACAAGACCCTCCAAGCCGTCAGTGGGGGCGCCGCCGGATCGTGGTCGCTCAGCAACTACGGCCCTCGCATGCTCAGTGGCGACTTCGCTCCCGGGTTCTTCGTCGACCACTTCGTCAAAGACATGGGCATCGCTCTTCGCGAGGCCGAAAGCATGCATGTGGCCGTCCCGGGTCTGGCGCTCGCCCAGCAGCTCTACGTGGCGCTCCAAGCCCAGGGCGGAGGAGGCAACGGCACGCAAGCTTTGCTGCTCGCCCTGGCGTCGCTGTCGAGCGTCGAGTGGACGGGCGTGGCAGAGACATGAACAAGACGAGCTCGATCGCCACGCCGGCCGTCCGGACGCTCTCGCGACGCGGTGCTGCACTCGTCTCCCACCCCCCGACGGCCGAGTACATCGGCGCACACTTCGCTTGCGTCGACAACGCCTGGCACCCGGTGGACAACCCGCACGGCTACGTTGCGATGTGTATCGCCGAGAACACGCTCATGGGCGACCTGCTGCTCCCAAAGCTGGCACCTTCCGCCCCGCCGCCGCCCCGTGTCCTCGCCTACGACGCAATGACCGGTTCGCTCGGGTTTCGGGAGCGCCTCGCCTCGTTCATGGGCAGGACCTTTCTCGGCAGGGAGTTCGCTCCGGAACAGATCGCAGTCCTCGCCGGCGCCGGGACGGTGCTCGAGACGCTCTTCTACACAATCGCTGATCCGGGCGATGCAGTGCTCGTGCCAACGCCGAGCTATTCGGGCTTCTGGGCCGACCTCGAGACACGCAACGGGCTCGAGATCGTCCCCGTTCCCCGCGACAGCGCCGACGGCTTTCGGCTCACTCAGGGAGTGCTCGACGAGGCGATGGCGGCCAGCGAGAGGCCGGTGCGAGCACTGCTCTTCACCAACCCGGACAACCCGCTCGGCCGAGTTGCGACCATCGATGACATGTCCGCCGTGCTCGAGTGGGCCGACCACCACGACGTCCATGTCGTATTCGATGAGATCTATGCGTTGTCCGTCTTCGGCGCCACACCCTTCACCAGCGTCGCGGCGCTACGCCGAAATCTCGGCGAACGTATCCACATCGTGTGGGCATTCAGCAAAGACCTCGGGGCGAGCGGGTTGCGATGCGGGGTACTGGTCAGCGAGAACGAGGGAGTCGTGGCGGCCGTCGATGCGCTTGCGTATTGGGGGGCGGTGTCCGGGCACACCCAATGGCTGCTCGGGGAGGCGATCTCAGACGGTGCCTGGGTTGACCGGTACCGGATGGAGCTGCGCCGCCGCCTGGGCGAGGCGTACAGCCGCGTCTCCGAAACGCTCGACGCCGCCGGGATCGCCCACATGACCGCCGAGGCGGGGATCTTCGTTCTCTGCGACCTCCGCGACGCCATGCGGGAGCAGAGCGCGCGGGGCGAGCAGGAGCTGTGGCGACGGATGCTCCACGAGGCGAACGTCAACCTGACGCCGGGGGCGGCGTGCCGCATATCCGAACCAGGCTTCTTCCGCCTCTGCTACGCCGCGCAACCCACCAACGCCATCGTGGCCGGCATCACCCGGCTTGCACACGTGCTGCGCTGAAACGGCGGGGGCGCCTCCTTCCGGCGCATCCACTCACCGGCTAACCTGCCGGGTGCCGCCCCAGAATGGAGGCAGGCGCCGCAAGAGCGGTGCGCATCCTGGAGCCACGGCACCGATCTCTTTCGGGTGTGACCGCCTCGTTGTACCCCGCGACCGCTCGCCGGTCGAGTCAGTATGAACGAGCCGAACACAGCCCACCTCGAGGGCCGGGAGCCCCATCATGTCCATGACATTCGCCGACCTCGGCCTGCCGCGGGAAATCACGTCCCCCCTCGCCAAGGCGGGTATCCGGTCGCCCTTTCCGATCCAAGCAGCCAGCATCCCCGATGCTCTGGCGGGCAGAGACGTGTGCGGCCGGGCACCGACCGGGTCGGGCAAGACATTGGCGTTCGGGCTTCCCATCCTCGCCACCGTTGCCAAAGCAGCACCTCACCGACCCAAGGCGCTGATCCTCTCCCCCACTCGCGAGCTCGCTGAGCAGATCCGTCGCGAGCTCGCACCGGTCGCCGCCGGCCGAGGGCTCCGACTGCTCACGGTGTACGGAGGAGTTCCCTACCATCCGCAGCGAGCCAAGCTTCGCCGCGGCGTCGACGTCTTGATCGCCTGCCCCGGACGCCTCATCGACCTGCTCGAGGCCGGCGACGTGCACCTCGACGCCGTCACGCAGGTCGTCGTCGACGAAGCCGACCGGATGGCAGACATGGGATTCCTCCCACAAGTCCGGCGCCTGCTCGACGAGACGCCGCGTGGCCGCCAGACCGTCATGTTCTCGGCAACTCTCGATGGCGACGTCGCGGTGCTCACCCAGCGCTACCAGCGGAATCCCGTTCGCCACGAGGTCGGAGCGGAAGGACAAGACTCGGGTACGGCACGCCACCACTTCTGGCGTGTCGAGCACGCAGCACGACTCGGCCATGTCGTGGACGTCGTGTCCTCCTTCGGGTCGACGCTCGTGTTCACGCGCACCCGACAAGGTGCCGACCGCCTGGCCCAGCTCCTCATCCGTAGGGGCGTCCGGGCCGCTGCGATACATGGCGGCAGGTCGCAGCGGCAGAGGGACCGTGCGCTGCGCGACTTCACGCGCGGCACCGTCGAAGCCCTGGTAGCCACAGACGTCGCTGCCCGCGGCATCCACGTCGACGGCGTCGACTGTGTCGTCCACTACGACCCGCCGGACGATCACAAGGCCTACCTCCATCGTTCGGGACGTACCGCTCGAGCGGGAGCGGGCGGCCACGTCGTCTCCATGATCCTGCACGGCCAGGCGAAAGCGAGCCGGCGGCTCCAGAGGGAGCTCGGGCTCGCATCCGAGTTGAGTGAACCCACCACCGCAGCGTTTCACGACGACGGTGGGGACACGCTCGGCCGTTCCTCCCAGCGTGGTGGGACCGCCTCCCATCCCGCTCACGAGCAACGCTCGAGAAAAGGCAGCCGCAACGCCGCCGGCGGCAGCCGCGACGCCAAGCGTCACACCGGCGGCAAGGCCACGAAGAAGCGCTCGTCCGGCGGCAAGGCCTCCGCCCGCAAGGGCAAGGCACCTTCACGTTCCACCGCCCGCGGCGCGCAGAGCGGCAATCAGGGCCGTGGAGGCGGGCAACGCACCGGCGGCGGCGGATCGACCCGGAAGGGAGCACCGCGGCGCAACTCGAGCGGCGCCTCGCGCAAGCGTCGCAGCCGCTGAGAGCCGCTGGCGGCGATCGAGATCACCATCCGCCGACCGAGCGACGCGGACCTCCGGTCGAGAGCCGATCGGCCCTACCTCGATGGAGTCCAACGGGTAGCGTGGCACTGAATCGGCTCGGACCCCCGCCGCCGCAGGCGGTGGGACGGGCCGGCTACCACCAGGAGGATCGAACATGTTGACACCTCGAAGATGGCTGAGCTTCATCGCCCTTGCGGCTGCGTTTGCGTTGGTCGCCGGGGCATGCGGTGGGGACGATGACGTATCGGCGCCGGAGGACTTCACGATCGGGATGCTGCTGGTTGGGCCCCAGAACGACCGTGGCTGGTCGCAGGCCCACTACGACGCCGCCGAGTACGTGCTCCAAGAGCTCGGCTTGCCTGAGAGTGCGCTGATCGTGCTCGACAAGGTCAACACCGCAGATCGTCCCGAAACCACCATCGAGGCGGTCGTCGACGACATGGTGGCTCAGGGTGCCCAACTCGTCTTTGCCACCTCGGACGACATGAAAGACGGGATCCTGGCAGCCGCCGCCGCCCACCCGGACGTCCCCATGATCTGGTCGTCCGGCGACAACGCATGGGCTGATGGGAAGGACTACCGGGCAGACCTCACGAACCTGGGCAACATCATGGGCCGCATGGAGTACGGCAAGATGATCGCGGGCTGTGCAGCGGCGCTGACGACCCAGACCGGGAACATCTCGTACCTCGGGCCGCTGATCAACGACGAGACTCGGCGCCTCGTGAATTCCGCATACCTCGGGGCCAGCTACTGCTGGGAGAACTATCGGGACGGCAATCCCGCCGACCTCGGATTCGAGGTCAAGTGGATTGGATTCTGGTTCAACATCCCAGGCTTCACGCTCGATCCCACGCAGGTGACGAACGAGTTCCTGGCGTCGGGCACCGATGTGGTCATCTCGGGCATCGACACCACCGAAGCACTCGTTCGCGCCGGGCAGGCCGCCGAATCGGGCGAGGCGGTGTGGGCCATCCCGTACGACTACGAGGATGCGTGCGCCGAGGCGCCAGGCGTCTGCCTCGGGGTGCCCTACTTCAACTGGGGTCCGGGCTACCTCGACGTGGCCGAGTCGGTCATCAACGGCGATTTCACCGGAACCTTCGAGTGGCTCGGCCCCGACTGGGACGACATCACCGACGCGGCGACGAGCTCCATCGGCTGGCTGGACGGTGAGGGACTGTCGGACGACGCCAAGAGCGACCTCGAGACGTTCATCGATGGGTTGGCTTCAGGCGATATCGAACTGTTCCGTGGGCCGCTCAACTACCAGGATGGATCGGAGTGGCTCGCCGACGGCATGACCGCCAGCGACGTTGAGATCTGGTACACCGAACAGCTCCTCGAGGGCATCGTCGGTGCCAGTGCCGCCAGCGAGTGACGCAGTCGAGGCGCAGGCCGACCCGCACCGCTTGGCCGCGCTCGTGAATAGTGAATCGACGAGGGAGCCGCGCCGGGAAGGGGCGGCTCCCTCGTCAGCGTGTGCCGGCGCCCACCAGGGCCTGAGGGTCACTCACGGATGAGCCTGCTACTGCGCGATATCCACAAGCACTTCGGCGCTGTGCGCGCCAACGACGGTGTGACCATCGAGGTCGCAGCAGGCGAGCTCCACGGGCTGCTCGGCGAGAACGGCGCCGGCAAGTCAACGCTCATGAAGGTGCTCTCCGGTTTCCACGCCGCAGACTCCGGCCAGATCGTCCTCGACGACCGTCCACTCGACCTGCGCACCCCCGACGATGCCGTCGCGGCTGGGATCGGGATGCTGCACCAGGATCCGCTCGTATTCCTTCCGTTTGCCGTCATCGACAACTTCCTGCTCGGAGCGCCTGGCGGCTTGGCCGTCGATCGCGCCGCCGGTGTCGCCCAACTCCGAAACGCAAGCGAGCGCTACGGGTTCACGTTCGATCCCAACGCCCTTGCTCGCAGCCTGTCGGTCGGCGAGCGCCAACAGCTCGAGATCGCTCGCCTCCTGTGGCTCGGAGCCAAGGTTCTGATTCTCGATGAGCCAACGACGGGGATCTCCGCTTCGCAGCGCGACAAGCTCTTTGCGATCCTCCGCCTCCTTGCAGCCGACGGCATGATCGTGATCTTCGTGTCGCACAAGCTCGAGGAAATCGAGAGTCTGTGCGACAAGGTGACGGTGATGCGCCGCGGCAGAGTCGTGGGTGGCGCCGACCTCCCCGTGCCGACTGCTCGCCTCGTCGAGATGATGTTCGGAGAGGTTCTCGTCGAGCACTCCCGCCCAGAGGCGAAGCTCGGCGGCCCGGTCCTCGAACTGGCAAGCCTCTCGCTCGCCGAGCGTCTCGTGTCCGTCGAAGACCTCAGCCTCTCGGTTGCGGGAGGCGAGGTCCTCGGGCTTGCCGGTCTCGAGGGGAGCGGACAGCGCACCCTGCTTCGCGGATGTGCGGGGCTGTTGTCTCCAACGGCCGGCACCATCGCCGTAGGCGGGTCGGATGTCACGAAGCTCGGCTACCGAAAACGACGTGGAGCCGGAGTGCACTATCTGCCCGCCGGCCGCCTCGAGGAGGGCCTCGTCGAAGGCTTGACGCTCACCGAGCACTTCGAGTTGGTCAGCGGCCGCCGCAGCTTCTTCGTCGACTGGGACGGTGCCCGCCGCATCGCCGGAGACCGCATCGAAGCGAACTCGATCAAGGGCGCACCGGACAGCACGGCAGACGCCTTGTCCGGCGGCAACCAGCAGCGTCTCTTGCTGGCGATGATGCCGGAGAAGACCCAACTCCTCCTGATGGAGCATCCGACTCGCGGGCTCGACATCGAATCAGCGGAATGGGTGTGGGGCCGGCTCCTCGAACGTCGCACCGACGGGACCGCCATCGTCTTCGCCTCGGCAGATCTCGACGAGTTGCTGCGGTACAGCGACCGCATCGCCGTCTTCTTCGCCGGCAGGGTCATCGCCGTCGTCGATGCTGCCGACACCAGCCCCGAACAACTCGGCCACCTCATCGGCGGGAAGGAGCACATCGAGTGATCGACCTCCTGCGCCGCTCCCGTTCCGTCGTGATCTCCGTCGCCCTGGCGTTCGCCGTCACCCTTCTCCTCCTGGTCATCGTCGACGCACCGCCTCTCGATGCGCTGGCGCTGTTGTGGGAGGGCTCGTTCGGCAGCGAAACGAAGATCGCGGACACACTTATGGCATGGGTGCCGCTGGTTGTGGCTGCTGCAGGTCTGCTCGTCACCTACGAGGCAGGCCTGTGGAACATCGGCGTCGAGGGGCAGATCATCATGGGTGCGATCGGCGCCTCGTGGGCGGCCCGCGAGATCGGCGGTCCCTCGTGGCTGGTGATCGCAGCCGCACTCTGCGCGGGGATCAGCTTCGGCATCGGGTGGGCGCTCGTCCCCGGCTCGCTGCGTACCCGCTTCGGCGTCCACGAGATCTTCTCCGGCGTCGCACTGTTCTTCGTTGCCGGCGGCCTTGCCATCTACCTGATCATCGGCCCGTGGTCGCGGAGGGCATCGCCTCCACCAGCGGTACCGACCCGTTCCCGGCCAACGCGTGGTTGCCGACGGTCGGAAGTCTGCGACTGTCCATTCCGGCGATCGTGATCGCCTTGATCTCGGTCGGCATGGTCTACGTGCTGCTCAGGGGAACCCGATATGGGCTGCGCCTGAAAGCGGTGGGCAGGAACCCGGAGAGCGCCTTCCTCATGGGCATCCCCACCAGCCGAGTGATGCTGTCGGCGTTTGCCACGTGCGGGGCCTTTGCCGGGATCGCCGGGACCGTGCAGGCCATCGGATTCCACCACAAGCTCGTCCCCTCGATCAGCGGAGGCTACGGCTTCCTCGCCATCCTCGTCGTGCTGCTCGCCGGATTCCGGGCGGCATGGATCGCCCCGATTGCCCTGTTCTTCGCGGCGATCCTCGTCGGCAGCACCCAGCTCTCGCTCAGGCTCGACATCGACTCGTCGCTCGCAGGCGTGATGCAGGGGATCCTCGTCCTCTTCATCCTGGTGATCGGCGGCTGGCAGGCCCGGCGAGCAGCTCGAGCCGATGGGCCGGCGCAAGGTGCGCTCACGCCGGGGGGTGACGCGTGAACGAGCTCGCCACCATCATCGCCACCGCAACGCCTCTCGTGTACGCCACGATCGGCGAGATGATCAACGAGAAGGCCGGCGTCATCAACCTGTCGCTCGATGGGAGCATCCTGCTCTCGGCGATGGTGGGGTTCGCCGCCGCCGCAGGCAGCGGTAGCGTGATCGTGGGATTCCTCGCAGCAATCGTCGTTTCGATGGCGATCGCCGCCCTGGTGGCGTTCTCGAGCATCGAGCTGCGGCTCAACCAGATTGCCGTCGGGTTCGTATTGTTCCTGCTCGCCCGCCAGCTCGCCCTCTTCTTCGGTGACTCGTACGTCGGCCGCGCCGGCCCAAAGGTGCCGTCATGGGACATCCCGGTACTCGCCGACATCCCGTTCATCGGCACCGTGCTCTTCCAGCACAACCTGTCGGTCTACGGCAGCTATCTGCTCGTGTTAGGGACGTTCTTCTACATCTACAAGACCCGGCCGGGCCTTGCCTTGCAGGGCGTCGGCGAACGTCCCGAGGCAGCGTTCGCTCGCGGCATCCCCGTCAACCGGCTCCGCTTCGTCTATACCCTCATCGGCGGTGCCCTCGTCGGCGTTGCCGGAGCGTCGGTGTCACTCGATCAGATCGCCGGCTGGCGAGAGAACCTCACCACGAACCTCGGCTGGATCGCCCTCGCGTTCGTCATCTTCGGAGGGTGGCACCCGTTTCGCGTTGCCATTGCGTGCTACGTCTACCGCGGGCTCCTCTACGCGGCAGGGCAGTTCCAGGAGGAGCTGCCGGAGTTCGTCCAAGTGCTCAACACTTTGCCGTTCCTGCTCATGATCTTCATGTTGACGGCCGTCAACACCCAGTGGTTCCGTCGTCTCGGCGACAGCCACCCGCGCTGGCGCAACTTCCTCGCCAGCGATCCTCCATCGGCCATCGGCACCGTGTTCGTCCGTGAGTGACCCCACGCACTGCGGCATCGCGGCCGCTTGCGTCGCGGACTGATCGAACACTGACCGAGCGCTGACCGAGCGCTGACGGCCCTGGTGCATGGTGGGGGGGAGAAAGGGGGTGCGACATGCGGAGGATCACCCTGGCCCTTATGGTGCTGGCGCTGCTCCTGCTGCTGGTGGCACCGGCCGGAGCTCGGCCGGTAGACCCGCCGGTGGTATACCGGAGCAACGGCCTTGCGCTGATCGGCACGGACGTCCTCGCGACGCCCGGCGTGCCCGGCGCCACACTCGTTGCGGTGTGCAATCAGCTGCGGTACGAGCCGATGATGCGACCTCCCCACTACCCCGTGCTCGAACCGCTCTAGCGGCCACAGCACGAACCGAGGCCCCGAGCCTTCCGGCCACTCGGGGCTTCGGCGCGGTATGCGACCGCCGGCTCAGTCGACTCCCGCAACGCGAGCGCCCAATTCGCGGTCGAGCATGAGGAGGGCGTGACCCTCGCGGCCGGCACGCTCGAGATCGTCGATGACCTGCGAGACGGTCGACTCCTCTTCCACCTGCTCGTTGACGAACCAGTCGAGCAAGGGAAGTGAGGCGTAGTCCCGCAATTCGGTGGCGAGTGCGTAGAGGTTGTTGATCGCCTCCGTCACGCCGTTCTCCGCCACCAGAGACCTCCGAAAGACCGCGAGCGGCGAGTCGAAATCGACCTCCGGCGCTGGGATCGGCCCCAACTCGATCTCCTCGTTGCGATCGAGCACGAACTGATAGAACTTCCTGCCGTGGGCCCACTCCTCTTCGGACTGCATCCGCATCCAGTGCGCCATGCCCGGATACGAGTGGGACTCCAACCAGGCTGCCATCGCGAGGTACTGGTACGACGACGAGAACTCGCGTGTGATCTGGTCATTGAACGCTGCGGTCAGTTCGGGCTTCACAGCTCGGCCTCCTCTGGGTGAACGCCGACCATGCTATCCGTGCGCCGCGGCATCCAATCTGCCACGGTCTTCAGTCACCGGCGCAGTTCGCTCGGTGCGGAAGAACATGAAGAAGCTCCACGTGGCAAACGCCGAGAGCAGGTGCCACAGCGCGTGGGCCTGCACGACCGAGTCGGGTCTGCACCAGGCATGCTCTGCGGTTCCCGTCAGCCAGATGGCATAGGCGAGCATGAATGAGCCGATCCCGAGCCAGAACCACGGCGCGTACCGGCGCCTCGTCGCGGCCGGATGGGCGGCAACGAGGCCGGGCAGCCAGAACAGGACGACCCACCAGTAGTCGCCCGGGCTCGCCAGCATGTCGGCGGGCGTGATCCCGAACACGAAGGCGACGGCAAAGCCGACGAGGCCCGAGAGTGGGCGGAGCACGGGCGACCACCATCGGAAGAGCACTTCGGAGATGATCCAGAGGCCGATCGACACGCCGAACAGGTCGAGCCCGATGCCGAGGTCTGGCCCGATGAACCAGTAGCCGGCGGCGTAGGCGGCGAGCAGTCCGCCGTACGTCGCGAACAGGGTGCGTTCCCTCCACCTGCCGAGCGCAGCCAGGTTCAGCAGCCAGGGGATGAGGATGTAGGCCACCATCGACACGTTGTCGATCCATGCACCGAACCGGGTGTGGGTGCCGTGCATCACCATCGAGCCGGGGCCGAGGAACACCGCCGCAGATGCGTACAGCAATGCACGAGGCTGGTTTCCCATGAATTGGTTGGCCGTGCTTCGGCCGACCGCCGCATCACGGGCCAGCGTTCCGAACATCGCCAGCCCGGCGACCACGAACCCGAGGTTGCCGAGCGTATTGATCGGCTCGCGGAGAATCCCACCGCTCACCCTCTCGCACCATCGGGAGATCTCGCCGATGGCCTGCTCGTTTGCGGCCGGCGCTCCCCAGCCTCCGATTCCTGTTACGAGGAAGATGGCGGCGAATGCAGCCAGCGCGCCGAGCGCACGCCGCGTGGGTGTCCAGGTGGATCGCACGGGACAGACGGTAACGGGCCCCGGCCGGCGGAGAGAGCCAAGTCGGAGACCGGCAGTGCCGCATCACCCTGAGAGCGTCCGGGTTCACACCGGGTAACCCCTGATGGACACCGCCGATCATCGGTTGCACGATGCGGGTATGGACACTCCAACCACCACTCAGCAGCAGACATCGGAACGACTCACCCGACCCGCCCAGGGACGCCTCATCGCCGGTGTGGCTGCGGCGTTTGCCAACAAGCTCGACGCCGACGTCGCCCTGGTCCGTTTGGCCTTCGTGGCTGCGTCGCTCTTCGGCGGCTTCGGTCTTGCGGTGTATATCGCCGCATGGATACTGCTCCCGAACGAGGGCGAGACCACGAGCCCGGCAGAGCGCTGGTTCGGCCGCTCGGCCTGAGACGAAGCGCCATCACGCGCAGGACTTCATCGCTGGGCCGAACTCGAATCAGAGCGGCCCGGCGATGAGCCCGATGCCGATGGCATGGAAGTGGAACTCCGACGTGTGCCCGGCGAGGAGAACCGGGACGTCGGTTTCGACCTCGATGGCCAACGCGCGCGCCTCACGTTCTCTGGCCGCCCCGATGTCCCGCAGATACACGGCGCGAATCCGACCGGGGTACAACTCGGCGATCGTCCGGTAGATCTCCGGATCGCGTTGGCCGATGTCGCCGACGAGCACGACTTGTAGATGCGGGTACGTGGCGAGGATCTGGTTGATCTCCGCGAGCTTGTGATCCTCGTGGCGTCCCTGGATGAAGGTGTGGCGGTCGACGCCGAGGTCACGCAACAGGATCGGGCCTGCGGGGAGGCTGTAGCCATCCATGAAATCGACCATGAAGTCGTAGAGGTTCCATGGGCTGCTCGACACGTAGAAGATCGGGTTGCCCTCCTCGCCGGACGACCCCGCCACGAGCGCTCGGTAGAAGTCGGCGATGCCTGGGAACGGTGCACGGGTGCGGGCGTTGCCGAGCAGCGTGGTGCGCAGCACCGTTGCGGTCCGATTCGCCCCGGTCGGCAAGATGGTGTCGTCGATGTCGCTGATGATGACGAGCCGGCTCGTCGCCGGGGGGATGAGCACCTCGCGCTGCGGCTGGTGCGGCCCGTTCGGCTTCGAGTGTGGCCGTGATCCACCCCGAGGCCGAGGTGCCGGGGAGATGAAGGCGGAAGTAGCCCTCCTCGTCGGTCTCCGCCGTCGCCGTCGTCGTTCCCAGCCGAGCCTCGACCTCCACGCCTGGCATCTCGTAGGTGAGGAACCGCCGCACCATGCGCCACACGTTGGCGATCCAGGTATCAGACGACTGGGGCTCCTTGCGGCCGCGCCGTACGAGGACGCGGCCTCTCAGCTCGATGCGCTCGGTTGTGCCATAGGTCCGGTACGGCACCACCTCGAGGGCAGACCGTCGACCGAGGCGGTCGCGCAACCTGCGGCGCACCCGGTCGAACATGGTCTCGGCGACGAAGACTGCGCGGTGCAGGATCGATTGTCCCCAGCGGGCGGCCATGCTCTCTCCACTCGGCGTAGTCAGAACGCCGAGGCTACCGGAGCCGAGCTCAGCCGCGTCACCGGGTCAGCGCTTGACGGCCTTCACGATCGCACCGTGCATGCCGTCTGCCACCTGATGGGTGAGGATGATGTCGACCTCCTCCAGCCCGACCGCTCCGAGAGCGTCGCGGTACTCCGCGACCGAGAGCGCCCCTGCGATGCAACCGACGTGGCTCCCCCGCTCGGCGCGTTCAGCCGGTGTGAGATGGTCCTCGGCAACGATGTCGCTCACGCCAAGCCGCCCGCCCGCCCGCAAGACACGAGCGATCTCGGCGAACACCTGCGGTTTGTCGACGGAGAGATTGATCACGCAGTTGGAGATGACGAGGTCGACGCTCTCGGCCGGGATTGGGAGGTCTTCGATGTAGCCCTTCACGAACTCGACGTTCTCTGCACCCGCCTCGGCACAGGTCCTGCGTGCGAGCTCGAGCATCTCGTCGGTCATGTCGACTCCGATGACCCGGCCGGTGGGTCCGACGCGTTGTGCGGACAGCAAGACGTCGATGCCCCCGCCGGAGCCGAGGTCGAGCACCACGTCGCCCTCACGAAGATCGGCCACAGCCGTCGGGTTCCCGCAGCCGAGGCTGGCGGCGACCGCTGCGTCTGGGAGGCCCGCAGTGTCGACGCCATACAGGGCCGAGCCGAACTGATCGTCGCCGCAGCAGTCCGACGAGCAGCAGCTCGCGGCTCTGGACTCGGATGCGGCCTGGGCCGCCTCTGCGTAGCGGATACGAACCGTTTCACGAAGGTCCGTCATCGAGTTGCTCCTTCTTTCAGCAGTACGGCCGCCAGTTCACCGAGGGCTCCTGGTCGGATCGAGTAATAGGCCCATTTGCCACGCTGCTCGCGCTCGACGAGGCCGGCCATGAGCAGCTTCTTGAGGTGAAAGCTCACCGTGGGTTGGGCGAGCCCGAGCAGCGGCGTGACATCGCACACGCACACCGGCCCGGCGGACGTGGCCAGCAGGTTCACGATGCGCACCCGGTTCGGGTCTCCGAGCGCCTTGAACAGCCCTGCGGCCTCGATGGCGTCGGACTCCGTCATGGTCTGGGCTGCGATGGGCGTACAGCATGCAACGAGATCCTGGACGTGGGAGCTCACGGCAACCCCCGATAGCGGGTCAGCGCAGCGACCCGGTTGGCCTCCAGCCGAGCCTCTCGACGCTGTGTTGGGCTAGAGACCTCGCCGCACTCGTCGCAGAAGTGGATGGAGTCGAGGCTGTTACTGCAGCACTCTGTTCGACCCAGCATGACGGCACCTCCCATCGACACTCATCTATGGGAGCAACCGTATCCATCCCATCGACGTTTGTCAATGGGAGGATTCGATCACCGAACACGTGGATGGGCGTGACAGACACCGCATGCACCGAGTGGTCGAAGGTCCCTGATCGACCCCTCGCAACGGGACGGCTCAGGGTGCCGATCGCCCCTGGCAAGCGAATGCCCGATGCGCAAACCTGTTTGAAAGAGTCGCCGATGCAGGGATGAGTCGATGTTCGTGCCAGTGTTGGTCGTGGCTGCCGCCTTGTTCCTGGGCGGCTCGCTCGCCTACATGTTGCTGAGGCCCGGTTCCGTGACCGAAGACGTCGAGCGAGAGGTCGGATGGATCCTTCGTGAAGCCGAGTGGGGCTGGCAAAACCGCCGCATCTGCAAGCACCATCCGGACTTCTGCGAGTGTCAGGTCGAGTACCTCAAGGCCCACGCCCGAGTTCCGACCTGAGGGCGGAGCGGCAATCACGGCCCACCGGCGCCATCGATCCGCCGGCTGCGTTCGTGAACGGGTCGCAGCCGTGCGAGAATCGCATACCCCCTATCCCCCCACGGAAGAGCCAGGATGCACGGCAACGCAACGCACACCCACTCCGACACCGCCATCGTCTCCGTAGCCGCAGTCCACGCCCCTGAGGTCGTGACATCGGACGAGTTCGACGAGCGGCTCGCCGCCACCTACGAACGTCTGGGCACCCAGCCGGGTCTCCTCGAAAGCCTTGCGGGCATCCAGGCAGCGCCGCTGGTGGCCCGACGGTCTCTCCTTCGCCGAGGCCGCCGCCAAGGCCGGACAGAAGGCCATCGAGCAGTCGGGCATCGATCCCAGCCGGATCGGGTTGCTGATCGACACGTCGGTGTGCCGCGACCATCTCGAGCCTTCGGCCGCGGTTGCGGTCCACAACATGCTCGATCTCCCCAGCTCGTGCCTCAACTTCGACCTCGCCAACGCCTGCCTCGGCTTCATGAACGCCATCCAGGTGGCCGGCACGATGATCGACTCCGGCCAGATCGACTACGCACTCATCGTCGATGGCGAGGGGAGCCGGCACACTCAGCTCGCCACCCTCGAACGGCTCGCGGCGGAGGACTCCACGATCGCCGACCTGTTCGCCGAGTTCGCATCGTTGACCCTCGGCTCCGGCGCCGCCGCGATGATCTTGGGGCGCCACTCGGAGAACCCCGGGAGCCACAAGGTGATCGGCGGCATCAGCCAAGCCGACACGAGTCACCACAGGATCTGCATCGGAACACTCGACCAGATGCGGACCGACACGAAGGCGCTCCTCGACGCCGGTCTCCACCTCGCCAAGAAGTCCTGGGCGGAGGTCGACCTCGACGAGAACGGCTGGCTGGAGATGGACCGCTACATCATCCACCAGGTGTCGAAGGTCCACACGTCGATGATGTGTGACGTGCTCGGGATCGACCGCGCCAAGGCGCCGCTGACGTTCCCCGACCTCGGCAACGTCGGACCGGCATCGGTGCCCATCACCCTCGCAGAAGAAGCCGAGTCGCTCGAACCGGGTGATCGTGTGCTCCTGCTCGGCATCGGTTCCGGTATCAACGCGATGGCGACCGAAATCCTCTGGTGACGGACGGCGTCACGGCGCCGGCCACGCTGCCGCCTCGTGGCCTCCCCGGGCTCGACCCCGCGTGGTCGCGGCTCGTCACGGTCCGGGGTCTCGACGGCGGCGGCCGCACCTTCCACGTCCTCGACAGCCAGGTCGCGGACGCTGCGGTGACGCTGCTCTGCGTCCACGGCAACCCATCGTGGTCGTACCTCTGGCGCGACCTCGTGAACCGGGCCGGGCCGGGGGTGAGGGTGATCGCTCCCGATCACCTCGACATGGGGTTCTCGGAACGGACGGGGACAACGCGGCGGCTACGGCAGCGGATCGACGATCTGTGCGCCCTCACCGACGCCTTGGGCCTCACTGGACGGGTGGTCACCGTCGCCCACGACTGGGGCGGCCCCATCTCGCTCGGCTGGGCGCAGCGCCATCGCGACCAGCTCGCCGGCATCGTGCTCGCCAACACCGCAGTCCATCAGCCGGAGGGCTCGCCCGCACCGAGGGTCATCCGCCTGGCGCGCAGCCGCGGGATGCTCGAACAGGTGACGGTGCGCACACCGGCGTTCGTGCGGGGCGCCTTGCGGCTGTCGCGGCCCGCACCCGCGGCCGACGTGCGGGCAGCGTACGCGGCGCCGTACCTGACGGCGGACCGGAGAGCTGCCATCGGTACCTTCGTCGCCGACATCCCGCTCGAGACCGACCACCCGAGCGCCGCGACGCTCGACGAGGTAGCCGCCGGCTTGTCCGCACTGGGCGAGGTGCCGGCGCTCCTGCTGTGGGGCCCGTCCGATCCTGTGTTCTCGGACCGCTACCTCCACGACCTGGAGGCTCGCCTCCCCCAGGCTGACGTCCACCGGTTCATCGGCGCCAACCACTACGTGCCGGAAGACGCCGACGTAGCCGGTGCCGTTCTCACCTGGCTGGACGCGCAGGCCGAGCCCACCCCTCTCCCCGAGCCGAGGGTCGAGCGGGCGCCGCTGTGGTCCGAGCTGGACCGCAAGGAGCACGACGACGAGCCCGCCGTGATCGAGATGACGCCGAGTGGACCGGGACGCTCGGTGTCGTTCGCGGCGCTTGCGGCCGACGTGCACCGCATCGCGGCCGGGCTCCACGCATCGGGCGTCGCCAAGGGTGACCGGGTGGCGCTGCTCGTACCGCCCGGAATCGACCTCACCGCCTGCCTCTACGGCTGCTGGCGCATGGGCGCCGTCCCCGTCGTCGCCGACGCCGGGCTCGGGCTACGCGGGATGGGCAGAGCGCTCGAGAGCGCCGCCCCCCTGTTCCTGATCGGCGTGACGAAGGCGCTGGCGGCAGCCCGGGCCATGCGCTGGCCGGGACGCCGCATCGCAGTGACCCCGCTGCCCGAGGCTGCCGCGCGAGCCCTTGGCGTGTGGGCGACGCTCGACGATCTCCGCCATCGCGGGGAGGGGCTGCCCGCGCCGCCCGAGCCTGGTCCTTCCGACCTCGCCGCGGTGGTGTTCACATCCGGCGCCACCGGCCCCGCCAAGGGAGTCCGTTACCGCCACCACCAGGCGCAGGCGCAGCGCGACGCCCTCATGCACGTCTACGACATCCGGCCGTCCGACCGGCTCGTCGCGGCGTTTGCTCCGTTTGCGCTGTACGGCGCTGCGATGGGCATCCCGTCAGTCGTCCCCGACATGGAGGTGACCGCACCCGGTTCGCTGCGGGCGGATGCGGTCGGTGCCGCCGCCGAGGCGGTCGGCGCAACGCTGGTGTTCGCTTCACCGGCTGCGCTGCGGAACATCGCGGCAACGTCCGGGGATCTGGAGGCGGGACATCGGGGGGCGCTCGCCGAGGTTCGGCTGTTGATGTCCGCCGGTGCGCCGGTGGCGCCTGCGGTGCTGCGGCGGGCGGGCGAAGTGATGCGGAACGCCGAGGCGCACACGCCCTACGGCATGACCGAAGTACTGCCCGTCGCCGACATCACGCTCGCCGAAATCGAGGTCGCGGGGGCGGGTCGCGGGGTCTGCGTCGGCAGGCCGCTCGACGGCGTCGCGGTTGCGTTCGACCCGTTGGACGACTTGGGGCGCCCAACCGGACATCCCGTCACAGGTCCACACGTCGTTGGGGAGGTGTGCATCAGGGCAGCCCACGTGAAGGACGGCTACGACCGGTTGTGGGTGACGCAGCACGCCTCCGCGCAGCCGCCTGGATGGCACCGCAGCGGCGATGTGGGCAGGCTCGACGGCGAGGGTCGGCTGTGGATCGAGGGCCGCTTGGTCCACGTGATCACGACTGCGGATGGCCCGGTGACACCTGTAGCCATCGAGCACGCCGCGCAGACGGTCCGGGGGGTCGAGCTGGCGGCGGCCGTCGGCGTCGGCCCCACCGGCACCCAACACGTTGTCGTGATCGTTGCGCCGTCGCACCCGCCGAAGAGGGCAGGTCTGGCGGATGCTGCGCTGGCCGATGAGGTCCGCGCCGCCGTCGACGCGGACGTTGCGGCCGTGCTCGTGGTGCGTGAGTTGCCCGTCGACAAGCGCCACAACTCGAAGATCGATCGGCCGAGGCTGGCGCAGTGGGCCAATGGAGTGCTGGCCGGCGGACGGATCGGACGGCCGTGAGGGTCGTCGTCACAGGCGCCACCAGCCTGCTCGGCGCTGCGGTAGCGCAACGCCTGCAAGCCCGGGGCGACGATGTCGAGGTTTTCCAGCGGCGACCGAGCGGCCTCGACCTGCCCGAACGTCTGGGCGACGTCGCCGATCGAGCAGCGGTGGCAGCTGTGATGGCAGGCGCCGATGCCGTCGTGCACCTCGCCGCCCGGGTTGCAGCAACGGGACCGTGGTCGGCCTTCGAGCAGACGAACGTCGTCGGGACGGCGAACGTCGTTGCGGCGGCTGCCGAAGCCGGGGTGACTCGCCTTGTCTACGTGTCGTCGCCGTCTGTGGCGCACGCCGGTTCCTCGCTCGTCGGGGCACCGGCAGGACGGGCAGACCCCGAAGCAGCTCGTGGCCACTACGCCAGGAGCAAGGCTGAGGCCGAGCTCGTTGCACTGGGCGCCAGTACCACGGACTTCCCCGTCGTTGCGATCCGGCCGCATTTGGTGTGGGGCCCCGGCGACACCCAGCTCGTCGGCCGTATCGTGGATCGGGCGCGTGCCGGACGGCTGGCGATCGTTGGATCGGGCGCAGCGCTGATCGACACCACCTACATCGACAACGCCGCCGATGCGCTGGTTGCGTCGGTCGACCACGCGCCTGAGCTGGGCGGTCGGGCGCTGGTGGTTTCGAACGGCGAGCCCCGCACCGTGCGCGAGCTGCTTGAGCGCATCACGACTGCCGCCGGCCTGCCGGCGCCACGGCTCCGGGTGCCCGCCTGGCTCGCACGGGCCGGGGGGCGAGTCGTCGAGGCGTATTGGGATCGGAGAGGCCGGGATGACGACCCGCCCATGACGAGCTTCCTCGCCGAGCAGCTCGCCACCGCCCACTGGTTCGACCAGCGGGAGACCCGGCGGGCACTCGGATGGGAGCCGGCGGTCACCCTCGACGAAGGTTTCCGACGGCTGGAGGCATGGTTCGACGCGAGGGCAGCGGACGGAGCCGCCGCAGCCGGACTGCGCCCGCCCCGACGCTCAGCCGAGTAGGCGCTGCGGCGGTGAACTCATCGGCCCCAGGCTTCCACCCCCCACGCCGTCTATCGGGCGGATGCGACAGATCCGAGCGGGCCGGCCCCGCCATTGTCGCGGCGAGTCGCCTGCAGCAGCCGAGCACCGCTTAGGCGGGCGCAGTGGCAGCCGACAGGTTCGCCGTAGCGTGAGGAGACATCGGGGATGGGGAGATTCGCCGGAAATGACAGCGACGGCAGACATGAACTCATCGCCACGCGTGTTGGCCGGCTGATGGGCGGCATGATCCCCGTCGGGCTGCAACGCATCGGTGGAAGGAACGAATCGCCATGAGCCGCAGGAACATCGTCTTCGTGGACGGCGACGACGCGGCTCTCGCCGGGATGCGCCAGATGTTGCGCCCATACCGGGACCAATGGAACATGGAATTCTTCACCTGGCCCGAGCGCGCGCTCGAATCGTTCGCAACGCAGCGAGTCGATGTCGTCGTATCGGAGCTCGACCTGCCGGGAACGGGTGGCCTCCCCTTCCTCGATGAGGTCCGTCGCCACTACCCCGACACCATCCGCGTCGTGGTCTCTGCTTCGAGCGAGCAGGTGAACCGGCTCCGCTTGACGGGCATCGCCCACCGGTTCGTGGCAAAGCCGTGCGAAGCCGACGTGCTCGAATGGACTGTGAACCGAGCCAAGGCGCTCCGTTCGGACCTCAACCAACTCCACCTCGTCGAGACCATCACCAACACGGAAACCCTGCCCGAGCCGCCGACGCTGTACCAGCGGCTCGTCGAGGAATTGGGCTTCCACGATCCTTCGGAGGCTCGCGTCAGCGCCATCGTGGCCCGCGACGAGGTGATGGCGGCGCGGATTCTCCAGGTGGTGAACTCGCCATACTTCGGATTGCGGACGCAGGTTTCCACCATCAGGCAGGCAGTGATGCTGCTTGGCATCGATACGGTCATGGCCCTCGTTCTCAGCTCACATCTCTTCGGGAGCCCAGTACTTGCGTTGGCGGAGCTCGAGTACGTGGGAGCGTTGTGGATTCGGTCCCTGGCCGTTGGGCAGTTGGCGCGAGCGATCACGATGATCGACGTCCCGACACGCGCCCTTGCAGAAGAAGCGTATGTGGCGGGGATCCTCGGCAGCTGCGGCAAGCTCGTCTTCGCCGCCAACTGGCCAAGCGAGTTCTCGATGGTGGAGCGCGCCGGCGGCGATGTGGCGCTCGAGCGTGAGACGTTCGGAGCCGATCACGCCGCAGTCGGTGCCTACCTCCTCGCCCAGTGGGGTCTCCCCGATGGCGTCGTCGAGGCCATCGCCTACCACCGCGAGCCGTCGCTGTGCCAGCCTGGCCCCTCGCCGGTGCTGGCCGCAGTGCATGCCGCTCAAGTGCTCGAAGCCCGTCCGGACGCCCTCACACCTCCTGAGTTCGACATGGGCTTCCTCCGGCGCAACAACATGAGAGGCCGCATCGGACAGTGGATGGCCGTCGCCGACGAGGTCGCCTTCGAGCGCCAGTTCGCCTGAGTCGCACCGCCCAGCTGAGGGCGCGGAACACATCGGCGTCGGCAGCAGGCCACCGCCTCCGTCGTCGTTGCTCCTCGTCCCACCGAAGGTGGGCTCACGTCCGCAGTTCGATCCCCATGGAGGCTGCGACTGCTCGCAGCAGATCGAGGAGCCCGGAACGAACCAGCGGCGAGTCGACCTTGTCATCGATCGTCTTTGCAGCGTCTTCGAGCTTCTCGAGGGCTCTGTCCCCGTCGCCGTTGAAGAACGCCGTCGCCGCATCGTGCACGTCGTCGTCGACGCTGCGCGCCTCCTTTGGCTTGAGCTCACCCGGGGTCGCGGCGTCGAGGGAGTCCGACATCTCGACGACCAAGGTCATGATGACGGCTTCGAGCGGCAGCGTCGTAGTCGTCGTCACGGTCGTCGTGGTTGTTGTGGCTGCGGCGGTGGTCGTGGGGGCAACCGTCGTCGAGGTGGTCGAGGTCGCGACGGCGAGGTTGGTGTCGGCGGCCGCCGCTCCCGGCTCGCTGCCGGCGTTGGCGGCGATGACGATGGCAATCACCACAGCGATGGCAGCACCTGCTGCGGCCAGGGTGGCCCTGAGAGCCACCGGTAGCCGTCGACTGGAGTCATCCGGTGACGCACCGACGACCACGGTCGTGTCTGCCGGCTGAGGCGCAAGACGAGGGACGGCTGCGGGCGACGGTGCGGGAGGCGGGACCAGCGGGAGGGTCGCTCCCCCTGCGGTGGCCAGTCCCGTGCCGAAGGCTCCGGCGGTCTGCGGACGGCCCGAAGGGCTCTTGCTCAACGCCGAGGCAAAGAGGGCGTCGTATCCTGAGGTGAGGGGACGCAGCTGCGACGGCGGGGGCGGCGACTCGGTGCGGATGCGCTCGAGGAGAGCCGCGAGCGTTGGTGCGTCGAGCGGTGGGCGCCCCGTCAGCATCTCGTAGGCCACCGCAGCGAGGGAGTAGATGTCGCCGCTCGTGCCCCGGTCGCCGGCGAGAGCTTCTGGGGCGAGATAGCGGGCACTGCCAACGACTGCGCCCTCTTGGGTGATCGGTGTGTCCTGGCTGACCGGCCGGGCGAGACCGAAGTCGCTGACCCGGATCCGGCCGTCGTCGCCGAGCAGGAGATTCTCGGGCTTGATGTCGCGGTGGATCAAACCCCGCTCGTGGGCCGCATCGAGACCGGCGGCTGCCTGACCGATGTAGTCGACGACCTGGTCGACGGGCAGCAGTCCTCGCCGGTCGAGAACACGGCGCAGCGAGATGCCGTGTACGAGCTCCATCGACAGCCACGGCCCCTCGTCGTCCTCGCCCGCGTCGTAGACGGTGACGACGTTGGGATGGTTGAGCGCAGCAGCCGCCCGAGCCTCGCGCTCGAACCGTGCGACCATCTCCGGGTCGGTCACCAGATGAGGCAGCGGTCGTTTCAGGGCGATCTCGCGGTGGAGGCGTGTGTCGCGAGCTCGCCACACCGTCGCCATGCCCCCGCTGCCCAGACGCTCGATGAGCTCGAAGCGATGGTCGGTCACACCAGGACCCTATCGGTGGTCGGCGTTTACACAGGCATCGGAGATAACGCAGCGGCAACGCCACCGCAACGCGCTGCTGTATAGCCCTCCGGGAGAGCGCAGCGTACGAACAGGAGGGGTGCATGACCGGACGAAACGTGCCCGAGGGAGTCAGGGTGTCGTTCGACGCAAATCGGTTCGCCGGTGCCCCCCGGGGCGAGCTGTTCGAGGACGCTGCCTCCGGACCGCTGGTCGACGACCGGATACGCAACCCCATCGCGAGCCTCGACCTCGAGGACCTCGGCTTGCAGGTCGACGTCACCACCGAGCACCTGACGGCGATCTTCGCAGAGCGAATGCGCTCGATAACGCAGATCTACACGACGCTCGACCTCATCAAGACAGACCTCGACGACTTCTTTCCCGAGGTCCCCGAAGTCCTGCCTGCGGCACTCTCCGGCCGGCTCGTCAATTCCGACGGCACCGACGCCGGCTACGTGTCGGTGCGCGCCCTCGAGCCGTCGAGCGTTGCCACCGCCGACATCGCGGCCCCGTGGACGAATCCGCAGACGACGGCTGATGCCCGCGGCGCCTTCAAACTGTCGCTCCCCCCACGGCCGGTGGGCGACGACGGCATGGTGCTGGTGGTGTCCGGAAGCAACCGCGCCACCGAGCTGCAGCTGCGTCGGAACGATCTGATCGCGGGCAACGGGAAACTCGGCGTGCTGCCGCTCGACGTCACCCTCACCCCACTCCCCCGTAGCGTCGTCGCCGAGCTCGGCGACATCGTGCTGCCCACCAGCGAGGACGACGTCCTCGAACACCCTGAGGAGTTTGCGAGCCCTGCTCCCGTCATCACGCTGGGCGAGGAGGACTGCGCAAAGTCATTTCGCTCCAACTCCGGCGTCATCGACCGCTACCGCTACTCCATGCTGGTACGGCTGATCGAGCCCCACCTCAGCAGCAGGCGGCTCGGGGCGCGCATCAGCACTCGCAACGAGCGCAACGCACTGCTCTCCGCCAGCTCGCTTGGGCTCACGAAGTACGTCGGAACCGACCAGCTGATCGAGGCGATGGCAGCCCTCGGCTCGTTCGAGCTGGTGGAGCGGGTTCCCATCGAGGCTCCGATCGACGTGACCAGCTTCCTCGACCTCGTCGAGCGCGATCCCAAGCGCGTGCCGAAGGCAGCCAGCCTCGGGCTCGGCTACGTGCTGACCATGCGGCAGTTGTGGATCCCCACCGGCCTCTCCCTCGGCGATCTCGTCTACTCGCTGCCGCTGGCGCCCGGCGAGCAGCAGCGCATCGCCGTCTCCGAGGAGCGCGAGACGCTGTCGGTGCGTGAGGTGGAGTCGCTCACCGCCACCGAGTTCCAGCGCTACAACGAGGTGGCTGACAGCTCCACCAGGGCCGTCTTCGACAGCGCCTTCAACGAGTCGGCGTCGGGCGGGAGTCGTATGAAGACCCGCAGCGAGGCGGGCGCCTTCGGCGGCGGGCTCGCCGTCGGCGGGTTCTTCAGCGGCATCGTCGCCGGGCTCGGCCTCGGCGGCGGGTACTCCGATTCCACTACGACCGGTTCGACGTCGAGCTGGCAGAAAGCCAGCCGCGACTACGCATCCAGCGCTTCGCAGGACTTCCATTCCAGCCTGTCCCGGCAGGCTGCCGCCCGCCGTACCGCCAACCGGACCAGCGTGCGCCTGGCGACGGCGACGGAGACCCGGGAGGTGGTGACCAAGGTCATCACCAACCACAACCACAACCACGCGCTCACGATGCAGTACTGGCAGGTGCTGCGCCACTTCGGCGTCAGCAGCAACGTTGACGACGTGCAGTTGGTGTGCTTCGTGCCGCTCGAGATCGTGCAGTTCCTCGACTCTTTCCAGCCGCGGGCGCTGCCGACGGGCAGCTACTCCAGGGACTTCCTCCTCGCCCGATATCGCACGCTGCTGCGCTATCACGACGTTCTCGAGTCGCGCCTGAGATTCCAGCCGGAGCTGATGCACGGGCTGCGGGTGCTGCGGGCCTTCGCCGGCAACCCGACGATGACGGTGGAGAGCTCTGGCGGTGCGGCGCAGGACATCGTCAACCTTCGCATCGAGGGCACGTTCATGCCTTTCGAGGACATCTATGCGACGGCCATCTCGACGACCGGCGCCCGGGTGGGGCCGATCCGGCTGGTGGGCGCCAGCCCGGCTGTCGGCAGCGGGTACGAGACCCGTGCCGAGCTGCTGCAGGCGTTGCGGACCCGGCGCGCCGGCTCGTTCGAGATCCGGACGGGGGCGCTGGCACTGCCGGACTACATCGCCAAGAGCGATATCGCGCGCATCGAGTTCTCCCGTCGCTTCTCGACGTTCTCCTACCGGCTCGCCCTCCCGTCCGCCCTTTCGTTCAGCGACGTCTTCAGCTATCTCGCCAACACGGCGTCGCTCGACGTCACGCTTCGCACGGCCGATCTGGAGCAAGAGCTCGGCGGGCCGGTGGTGCGCGATCCCGTGGCGACGCTCGGCGGCGGCACCGATCTGCTGGAGGCCTACAACGGCCCTGGTGGGTCGGAAATCATGGGAGCGGTGTTGCCGGTGGCGGCGCGGCGGCTCCCCCCGGAGCTCGCCTTCGCCGACCTGCTGCGCATCGAGGCCGTGCTCGGCCACGTCGTGCAGAACACCGTCGAGTACTCCAAGGCGGTGTGGCAGTCGCTGACCCCCGAGGAGCGGGCGATCATGCTCGAGCCCTACACGATCGGGGTGCCGACGGGAGGTATCGGGGACGCCAGCGACGAGGTGCCGCTGCTCAACTGCGTTGCCAACGTGGTGCTCGGGTTCTTCGGCAATGCTGCAGTGATGCCGTTCTTCATCCCACCTCGGCTGGCCGGCGAGATCGGGCACACGAGTCGCGACGTGCAGGAGGCGCTGCTGCGCTTCCATCGACAGGCCTTCGCACCGCCACAGACCTCGATCACCTTGCCGGCACGCGGGGTGCTGGGCGAGGCGGTGCTCGGATCGTGCGAATCCAGCGAGAAGATCGACCTGACCCGGTTCTGGAACTGGCAGGACTCCCCGCCCGACACGGCGACCGATCCGGCGCAGCTCGCCGAGCTGTTCGGCGGCGGCAACAAGCTCGTCGGACCCAGCGGGGCGACGGCGCCGTCCGAGCTCCAGACCAACGGCATCGTCACCATCAACCAAGGACCGGCTGCGCTGTCGCCTGCCGACCTGGCAACGGCACTGATCGCCAGCCTCCCGGAGTCCAACCTGCCGAAGGACCTCACCGGTCTCCAGCAACTGGCGGCGCAGATGAAGGTGCAGACGGAATCGACGGCCGGGAACCTGAACAAGACGATCGAGCAGGCGTCCGGTCTCGCCAAGGCCGCAATGGACTCGATTCCCGAGGTCATCAAAGCGAAGAAGGGAGCCACCGAAGAGAAGAAGGACGAGAAGAAGGACGGCGAGTCTGGCGGAACCGGAGCCGGTGGCAGCGGTTCGGGCTCGGGCTCCGGCTCATCGGGTGGCTCGGGAAGCACGGGCGGCTCCGGCGGCTCGACCATCGACGGCGGGGCGGCACCGACATGATCAACAGACACCAAGCGAGCATGAGAGAGGGGGCCTGATGGCCGAAGGTGCGAACACGGCAGAAGACCGGGCGCTCGATGCCCTCACCCGCGTCCTCGACTCGGCGATCAGCCCCGAGATGCTGGAGGCGCAGCAGATCATCCTGCGCCGGCTGGCACTCTCGGGTGACCTCTTCCCGTCGCGAGTGCCGCCGCCCGGCAACATCACCGAGGTCGGGGGCTACCTGAACCTCATCGAGAACGACGCGGTGTTGCGCGCCCAGGTGCTGGCTGCGGCGCTCGGAGTCGCCGGCCCCAACCCCTCGCCGGGCTTCGACCCTGTGCTCCCTGCGCTCTACTTCGTGTCTCGGCACAACGATCGGCCGTCTGGGGTCGAGCAGCAGACGCCCGTGTCGTATGCGGTGCGCACGGACTTCGCAGCTGCCTTCGACGCCGCCGTCCAGCAGATCCACGATGCAGGATGCGAGCTGCCGATCCTGGCGGTGACCCGCCCGCTGCCGCCGCTGGTGCTCGGCGCAGATCCGCCGACCGACCTGCTGCCGTATCTGGGGCGCTCACTCGAGCTGTTGCCCGCCGCCGCGCTGGCCGACCCAACCACCGACTCGCTGGCGGTGGGACAGGCGGGCGGCGCCGGTCCGAACGTGGTGGTTGCCCGCCAGCTCGATGCGACAGCTCCCAACGCCGGCTCGGTGGCGGCGGCCAGCTGGGATCTGTGGTCGTGCGATGCCACCACCTGCTCGCAGGCAACCGTGAGTGACGTGTTCCTCGAGCTGGCACCGACCCTGAACGCAGCGGGCTGGTACACCGCTTCACCGCTCTCGGCACCGGTATCACCTGCCGATCCCGGCGACTGGAACCGGTGGACGAACATCACGGGACTCGTCGCCGGGGTCACGGAGGCCAGGAGCGAGTTCGAGCTGCTGTATTCGGCGGGCGCCATAGCTGCATCGAGCGTGCGCGAGCGGCTCGATGCGGTGTGGGACGGGACGGCGTTCGTTGCACCGGCGTGAGCGACGATGACCGGCGACGACCGTCTTGAGCGGCCCGGGCCGGGCGACGGATCCGGCCCAGGGGCATGGCGGGTGACGTTCGAGTACGACGCCGCCGGGGTGCGCATCGTCGCCCAGCAGAGGGTGACGATGGTGGCGCCTCCGGACGACGCCGAGCTCGTGGAGCGGGGTGACGCCGGGTACTGGGTCGAGGTCCGCGATGCGAATGGGGAGACCCTGTACCGCCAGGTGCTGAGCACGCCGCTGCGCCACGAGTACGAGGTGTTCTCCCCCGATCCTGCCGAGGGGATCCGCCGGGTCGCGGCGGAGGACCCCGCAGGCGTGTTCCAGGCGGTGGTCCCCGACGTGGAGGGCGCCCACGAGATCGTGCTGCGCGGCAGACCGAGCCCGGACGAGGTGGCGGTCCGTGCTCCCAAGCAGCTCGTGAAGGCGCGGCTGCGGGAACGCGACTATCCCGAAGGGTGGGCGGAGGCGTGACCGCCGCAGACGGCACCGTCCACGGCCACACCAAGCTGGTCGACCACGGGCCGGACTCGGCGCGGTGGACGATGGTGATCTTGTCCGAGGGCTACCAGGTGGCGGAGCTTCCCAAGTTCCACACGGATGCCAATGCGTTCGTCGACAAGCTGTTCGCCACGCAGCCGTTCACCGACATGTGGTGTGCTATCAACGTGTACAGGGTGGACGTGTCGTCGACCGACAGCGGCGCAGACGATCCGGCGGCATGCGGCGACGGCAGCGTGGGGACAGGAAAGTCGGCGGCGACGTTCTTCGACGCGACATTCTGCGTCAACAACACGCGCCGGCTGCTGGCCGGCAGCGACGCACGGGCACTCGTCACCGCCCAGACCGAAGTGCCGCAGGTGGACGCCGCAGTCGTCATCGTCAACGACCCGCAATACGGCGGGGCGGGCGGGGCGGTGGCGTGGTTCTCGACCGACCCGGCGGCAGCGGAGATCGGGATCCACGAGCTGGGGCACTCGGCGTTCCGGCTGATGGACGAGTACAGCGATGCGATGGACACGTGGCCGGGGGGCGAGCCGCTTCAGCCGAACATCACGGAGGACACCGACCGGGCAACGACCAAGTGGGCCGACCTCATCAACAGCGCCACGCCGCTGCCCACCCAGACCAACCCCGATTGCACGACGACCAACACGGCGGCATCGCCGGTCGCCACCGGCACCGTCGGGCTCTTCGAGGGCGGCGGCCGGGCACGCTGCGGGCTGTACCGGCCGGAACACGACTGCTACATGCGGAACCTCGGCGTGGCGTTCTGCGCCGTGTGCCGGCGGGCGATCCGCCAGGTCCTCGCTCCACACCTGCCGGCGTTCTCCGGGCCGCAGGTAGGGACGCAGTTCACCGGGACGATCCCGGCCAAGGCCACGAATCGGTGGTTCACGTACGACTGGCCGGCCTGCTGGCACGTGGTGTGGACCGTCACCACGAACACCCCTGTGACCCCGGGCCCGGGGGTCACCTGGGACGTGAACGTGGAGCGGGCGAACCGGGAGCGGATCACCTACTGGATCGACATCACGAACCTGACGGAAGGCCCGATCGAGGTCGCCGGGCGGTATGCGATCGTGGCCAAGGAATAGGAGGAGCCAATGCGGGTCGGCACCCAGTTCTCGGGGACCATCGCCGCCGGAGCGACGCAGAAGTGGTTCACCCATTCGTGGCCGCCCGACTGGCACGTCGTGTGGACGGTGGTGCCCACGACGGCCCAACCCGGCGCCGCCCAGATCGACTGGGACGTGGAAGTCCAGCGGGCATCGGCGACGGCCATCACCTACTGGTTGACGGTGCGGAACCTGTCGGCGGCGCCGGTGTCAGTGGAGGGTCGCTACGAGGTGTTGAACTGACGTGGCCATCTCGGCGAACGGCTGGGTTGGCGCGATGCCCAGCTCGGTTCCGAGGAGGTGCTCGAAGCTGCGGTAGGCGCGCAGCGCCTCGGCGGCGTTGCCCTCGGCGAGGTGGGCCCGGATGAGGCGGCGGTGGGCAGATTCGCGCAGCGGGTCTGAGCTGATCGCCATGAGCGCAGCCTGAATGGCGAGCGAGTAGCGGCGGCCGTCGATGAGCCCGTCGGCGATCTCCTCCAGCCGGTGGAGACAGAGCTGGCGAATCCGCTCCCGCTCGACGAGCGTCCACTCGTCGTCCCAGCCGGGGAGCAGCTCGAGCGCCAGCGGACGGAGCGCGTCGACCGAGACGCCCTTGCGCTTCGAGCCCGCCACCCCGGTCCGGTCGCCCCAGTCGGCGATGCTGTCGATGTCCACCCGGGTGCCGGTGCTGAGTGCGATGGTGCGGCTGTCGGCGCTCACCAGGCCAAGGGCGTCGCGGCGAAGCCGGAAAAGGGTGGCGCGGAGGTTCCCGAAGGCGCGGTGCTGGCTGCACTCCATCCACAGGCTGCCTGCGGCGTAGGCGCGAGGCACGCGGCTGGCACGCAGAGCGAGGAACGCCACGAGGCGTTCGGCGTCGGTGGTGAGGTCGACGGGACGCCCACTGTCGAGTACCCGACATCCGCCGAGGAGCCCCACCGACCACGCCTGCTCTGACGGCGTCGCCTGCACTGCGGCGGTCATCGCGCTGCTCCCGCTCGTGTCCTTCGGTACGCCCTTCAAGGTACTCGGCCGACGGTATATGTGGGGGTGGTCCACGGTCGCGTCGCTGTGACCAGTCCGATCGGGAACGGTCCGGCTCAGCGGTCGTCGAGGTGGGCGACAGACGAGATCGGCCGGGCACCCATCGCTCGGGCCTCGCGAACGGTGACGACCTGGCGGCCAAACGGGGCAAGGGCAAGTCCGGCCATCTTGATGTTCGCGACGCCGAGCGGGATGCCGATGATCGTGAGCATGAGCACGAGGCCGGTCACCACGTGCGCAAGAGCGAGCCAAATCCCGCCGAACACCAGCCAGAGAATGTTGCCGATCAGCGACAGCGCCGCATCGCTGCCCGGCCGTTCGACCACGACCCGGCCGAAGGGCCAGAGGGCGTAGCCGGCGAGCTTGAACGACTGGATGGCGAACGGGATCGTGATGATCAATACGAGGTTGACGATGCCGGCGATGACGTAGCCGATCGCAAGCCAGAACCCGGCCAGCACCAACCAGAGGATATTGCCGATCGTGCGCACGTGGTTC
>CAWBYA010000003.1:0-695455 GCA_963792895.1 uncultured Acidimicrobiia bacterium | reverse complement strand
ATGAAGCCGGCGATGCGCTGTTTCGGCTGATCGGGACGGTCGTGGCTGAGCCGGCGAGCGTGGACGACGTCGTGTACGGACGATGATCTTCGTCGACACGTCCTTCTTGGTCGGCATGCTCTTTGCGAAGGACCCCCACCACGCCGAGGCAGCCGACCTCGCCGGCCGGCACGCAGCGGACGGCTGGCTCACCACCAACCAGGTGGTTGACGAGACGTGGACCTATCTACGGAGGCGGGCCGGCCACGGTGCCGCGGTGGCGTTCCTCGACGCCGTCGACTCGTCGCCTCGCCTTCACACGACCCACGTGGATGCGGAATCGGAGAGGGAGGCCGCTTCCTGGCTGAGGCGGCACGACGAGCGGGAGTACTCGTTCGTCGACGCCACCAGCTTCGTCACCATGCGCTGGGAACGCACCACGACCGCGTGCTCGCCCTCGACGACGGCTTCGCCGCCGCCGGCTTCGTTGCGCTGCGAAGCTGACGACTCTCGGCCGGTAGCGAACCCACATCAGTGCGGCTACGCACCGACGCCGGCGACGCCGACTCTGGACTTCGCTCGCCGCCCCGTAGCCGCGTGCAGCAACGACCGGGAAGCGACGAGGAACGCCAGTTGACCGACAAGATTCACGTTCTGCTCGATCCACTGCGCCGCCGTGGTCGGCTCCAGTGCCCGCGCCATGCCGGCGAGACCGATCACGATGATCAGATTGACGCCGAACAGCACCGCAACGGCGCGCAATCCCAGCCTCCTCGACCACCAGATCAACGCAACACCGAGGGCGATGTTGCCGAGCGTGGCGATACCGATCAGCAACGTCTTGGGCGGTCCCGAGCCGGCGAATGCGGCCACGGCTCCTGCAACGAGCCAGACCATGAGGGGAACGAGCAACGGACGGCTCACGATCACCGCCGCCCATCCGCCGGTACCCCGCCCCGCAATCACAGCAGCGGCGAGCAGCACCATGCCCGGCGCCAGCAGGGGGAAGAGCGCATCGTCGAGGAGCTGAGGTGGCGCACTATCGGCGATCGCCCCGATGAGCTTGGCGATCGCCTTCGACAAGCCGCCGAGCACGACCAACACGGCCCCCAGCCCCGCAGGCCGGTAGCCGGCCGGCTGCACCCTGCCGACGGCCGCAGCGACCATGCCCAGCCCGACTGCCGCAAGGGCGACCGGGATGAGGTCGTGCACGCCGAGAGCCACCTCGCCGAGATCCATGCCGCCTACCTCCCCACCTCGTTCCCAACCGGCCCGGCGAGGGTACCCAACGTGCGTCCGGAGCCGCCGATTTCGTCACACCCATCCGACACGATGGCGAGAGACAACGCTGATCCTCAGAGACATCGGAGGTGTACGGTGTATGAGGCCATGGCGACAACGATGCGGCCCGGGGACCGGATCCCCATGTCCTGGGACGAGTACGAAGCGCTCGGCTCCGACGTGCGGGGCGAGTACATCGACGGAACGCTCGTGATGAGCCCCTCACCGACCCTGCCCCATCAGAGGATCGCGCTCAGCTCGCCATCGCCTTGGACGCAGTCTTGGAGCGGCCGACGATGGTGGTGAGGCGTTGGGCGTAGAAGCCGGGCCAAGACGAGTTCGTCCCCGACCTCATGGTGTTCGACGACACCGGCGAGGTGACACGCCTCACCGGCATCCCGCACCTCGTCGTAGAGATCCTGTCGTCCGACCCGGCGGCCGACATCATTCGCAAGTCGGCTAAGTACGCCGCTGCCGGGGTCGAGCGCTACTGGACCATCAACCCGGTGGGCCCCGAGATCATCGTCCACCACCTCGCCGATGGCATCCTCGTCGAGCGCGGCGCGCCACCGGCCCGGCCGGCCGGCAACGCTCGACGTTGGGCCCGGCCCACGTCACGTTCGACCCCGCCGACCTCCTCGCCTGAGCACCGCAGACGCGACAGAGCCCCCGATCCCTCGGAGGCTCCATCGCATTGGGGCAGTCCCTCCCCGTGCCCGATCGTGGCGCCCCTCCATGTCCGGACCGTCGCCACACCCTCACGGCAAAGCAGGCGGTTCGAGCCACGACCGGATCCGACCGTGCGAAGGCCGCGCCCCGCAGAGACCCACTCGACCCGGCCCAATGCATAGGATCTCGCGATGACAGCGGAGGACGCCGGCGGCGTGGTGATCAGTGGCCTGTACGGCTCGGGCAAGTCGACCGTCGTCGAAGAGATCGCACACCTCCTCGAACACGCCGCCGTGCCATACGCTGCGCTCGACCTCGACTGGCTGTGGTGGTTCGAGGTTCCCGGAATGGAGCGTGAGGAGGCGCTGCGGGTGTTGTCCGGCAACCTGACCTCGGTGGTCGACGCCTACCTCGACGCCGGGGTGACCCGATTTCGCGATGGCGTGGTCCCTGCGTGACGACGACGCGATGTGGCCGCGCGTGCGCGCGGCGCTGCCCTTCCCGGTCGCCGTCGTCGAGCTGACGGTGCCGTTCCCGACTGATCGAAGCTCGGCTCGGCGCCGCTGATCACCGCCGGCCGCCAGGACGACCTGCGCGAGGCGCGTCGCTGGGTCCACGAAGGGCTCGGCACGGGTCTCGGAGACCTCGCGATCGACAACGAACGCCCGATCCGAGAGGTAGCCGACGGAGATCCTGACATGGCTCGACTGGCTGTGACCACACGCTGAGACCGCCGTGCCCCCACGGCACCTACGCAGGCAACGCAAAGGAATCCGGGGGTCGTCGCCGGAACCGGACATGTAGGTTCCAGCACAGACTCACTGGAGCCCCCTTGCCGACCGCACCGAGCACAGACGTCCGCTTCCGAAGACTCTTCGAAGCGCACCACCGGGAGCTCCACGCGTACTGCCTGCGCCGCCTGCCCGTTGCCGACGCCGACGAAGCCGCCGCCGAGATCTTCCTCGTCGCCTGGCGCCGGTTCGAGAAGGTTCCCACCGGCGACGAAGCCCGACTCTGGCTCTACGGCGTCGCCCGCAACGTCGTCCGCAACCGTGAGCGGAGCGGCCGCCGCCGGCTCCGCCTCGTCGCCAAGGCGGGGACGATGGCGCCGCCCCATCCCGAAGGTCCCGAAGTCCACATCATCCGCAACGAAGAGCACAGAGAAGTGATCGAAGCCATCGACAAGCTCAACGAATCCGACCAGGAGGTAGTCCGACTCAAGATCTGGGAGGGCCTCTCGAACCGGGAGGTCGGCACCATCCTCGGGATGACCGACCGCGCCGTCGAGGGCCGCTACACCAGAGCCATCAAGAAGCTCCACAAACACCTGAAGGGCGGCACCCCCGCCACATCGAGCAGTCCCTTCTCGTCCGAGAGAGGAGAGGCGGCATCATGACCGACATCCGCAGCACCATCGAACGAATCCATTCGGCGAACCCAGTCCCCACGCCGGACTCGTTCCCCACCGGTGCCTTGTCGTCGTCGCGCCTCCTCGCCCGCATCGACGAGAGGAACACGACAATGACCGAAACCCTGACTCCGATTCGCGGCGGCGGCCCCCACAAGCCACCCCAGCCGCGGTCGAGGGCCGCTGATCGCTCTTGCCGTGGCGGCGGTGCTGATCCTGGTCATCGGTATCGCCTCGTTCACCCTGCTGAACGGCGACGACACCGGCCCGGCCACCACCGAACCGCCCACCCCCACGACCACCCAGGCACCGGCGACCACCGTGGCGTCGCAGCCGCAGAGCCCGCTGCCGGCCGACACACCGCCGCTGGAGGTCGTCGCTGCGATCCAGGCGGCGTGGGACGCAGGCGACATCGCGGCGGCCGACGCGCTGATCTCGTCCCGACTCGGGCTTCCTCGAGCAGAACATCTCACCCGGCTTCGCCGCCGAGCTCTGGTACCGCAACGCCACCGGCGCCGCCGTCACCGATCGAGAGTGTGCGGTCGAAACCCCGCCGGAGCTCGCCAACGAGGGCTTCGAAGGCACCTTCGTCACCTGCACCGAGAACCTCGCGTCGGGGATCACCCCCGGGCTCGGTGATCGGTGGCGGCACGCTCGCCGTGACGGTGCAGGACGGCTGGGTCGTCGACGTCGTTCCTCCTCGGCTACCAGGGAGCGCTCGACGGAGAACGGAACGGCTACGAGGCCTACCAGAACGCCTACCTCGACTGGATGCAGGAGCGGTTCCCCGACGACACCGAGACGTTGTTCGACGGCATCGACATGGTCATCGACACGCCCGCCGCCCGAGCCCTGCACCAGGAGAGGATCCCGTTCTTCCTCGCCGACACCGGGCCTCGCGCGAGCTGGCGTTGCCCGCCGACACGTCGCTGCTCGACACCGTCGCCGAGTTCCGCGCCCGCTGGGACGCAGGCGACGTCGCCGGCTACGAGGCGATCTTCCATCCGCTCAGCGGCTATCAGAGCGGCCAGGATGCGCCGGCCAGCTGGTTTGTGGCCGTGACCGGCACCACCGTCGAAGTCGAGTGCACGCTCGTGGAGCCGACGCAGCTGCGGTGCACCGAAGTCGTCACCCCGGGGCTGGCCCCGGACACCACGCTCGAGCCGTTCACGACCGTGTGGAACGGCGCCGCCGGCTGGATCTGGACGATCGAGTTCCCCGACGGTCCGCCTCCCGGTGTTCTCCGATCCGCTGACCTCGCCCGGCGTTTCGGAGTACCGGGCGTGGGTGATGGAGAACGCACCTGAGTCGGTCGATGCCCTCTTCATCGCCGGGCTCGAGATGCGCCTCGACACTCCTGAGGTGCGGGACGCCCAGCGCGAGATGGTGGCGAGATACCTCGCCGCCACCGCCGCGGGCTGACCGGCCCCAGCGACCCACGGCCACACAAGGTGCCGGGCTCTCACGGGCTCGGCACCTTCCGAGTGATCCCGCCGGCGGGGGGATCGCAGAGCGCAGCGATGCGAGGGGGGCAGGCAAGGCCCGCATGAGCCGCAGGCACGTGCGGGACCGAGCCGTCGCACTGCCCACTTGCGTGCGGAAGAGTCCCCCTCAACGGCCCCTTCGGGGCCTGCCAGCTCCCCCGGAAGGGGAGCCATCGAAGCCGGCTCAGCCCATTGCATCCTCGACGACGAACGCCTGGGACGGATCGACGTCGCCGTCCAGGGTCCGCAGGTAGACCGCCTCGAGCGCCGGTAGCCCTGGCACCTCGACAATCTCGATCCACCCGACACCACGTCGAGCAGGCTCGACAGTGCGGCGCCCAGGCGCTCATGCTGAATGGCGGCACCCCACTCGTTCACCCGCTCGTCGATCTGGGCGGGAGCGAAGAACGTCGTGGGTGGCGGTGAACGCATGGCGCGACGTGCTCCGGATCTACCACGAAGTGCGATGCCATCGACAGGAAGCCGAAGATCCTCGTTCCGTCGGGCAGATCTGCCGTCCCCCGGAGACGACATCGGCGAAGCCCGGCGCCGGGATGCGTCCGCGGCCTTCGGATGTGGAGAAGGAGCCCAAGTACCCGATCACGTCGCCGGCGACGCCGTGCGGTGATGGTGTTGGCGGTGAGGCCGAAGCGATCGACCCGCACGAGCACCTGCCCGCTCCCGGGCACCGGAGGCGGCTCGGTGATGAGGCGGACCGTCCTGAGGTCGCTGCGTCGGACTTCAAAACTCTGCATCGTCTCAGCCATGCCGGGAGACTGTCGGGCGTGTGAGTGGCGGGCCCTCTCTCCGCGAGCCGACCGTGTGATCGAGATTCTGTTCGTTGACCCCGCCGCCGCCATCATCCGGAAGGCCGCCAAGGGCTCCGCCGCCGGCTCGGCGAAGTCGCGTCAGTGCCCCGCAACGTCGACGAGGAACGCCGAAGCGGGGTCGGCAGCGCCGTCGAGCATCTCCAGGTAGGCGGTCTGCAACGCCTCGAAGCCTCCGACCACCACGACGTCGACCCAGCCGGGCACCACTTCGAGCAAGCCCGCCCATGCGGCCGCGAGGCGCTGCTGGTACCCGGCCATTCCCCACTCCGCCAGCCGCTTGTCAACCTGGGACGGTGCGAAGAACATCGTCGGCTTTGGGCCGGGAAGGTCGGCCGGCGGCGCCGTCGCCTCCCAATGCGTCATGCCCACCATGAAGCTGCTTGTCAGCGTGTCGCCCAGGTGACGGTGCACGTCGATCCGCACGCTTGCGTTGCCGGCGATGTCGACGAGCACCGACGCCGGCGTGCGGTCGAGCGAAGCGAAATCTTCGTAGGCGACCACCTCGTCGTACCAACCCAACCCTTCAACGAACGCGGTGTGGTGCGCCGAGGTCAACCCGACCACCCTCGGCCGATGGCCGCTGCGTCGACAAATGCACAACGCGGTCCCCGCCGCCGTCTTGCTGGAGGCGCTCGTCAGCACGATCCGGTCTGCACCGAAGTCGTGGTTGTCCGCAAGCAGGTCGTCGATCACGAACGACGTGACAAAGAGAGGGAAGAAGATCGCCTGGAGGTCCTCGGTGTCCGGCGTGTAGATGGGGTCGGCATCGGTGCGGACGTACCGGTTGTAGAGACCGGGAAGAGCGGCACGATGGGCGGCACCGTCGACGAACCCGTGCGGCGAGACCCGCGACGGCTCGACAATGAGGTGCGACGACATCGGGAGGTAGCCGAACACACGGGCCCCAACGGGCAACCCGTCCACCTTGCTCGCGACCACGTCGGCGAATCCCCACACCGGGATGCGTCCCCAGCCCTCCGGCGCCGGAAAGAAGCCCCAATACCCGATCATGTCGCCTGCGACGCCGTACGTGATGTTGTTCGCCGTCAGCCCGAACCGGTCCACCCGCAGCAACGCCTGCTCGTCGCCGACGATCGGTAGGGCGGCCTGAACGAGCCGGGTCGTGCGCAGATCGTCACGACGGACTTCGAAGCTCTGCACGAGATCATCCATGCCGGGCAGCCTATCGGTGTCGAAGGCCACGGCGTATGCGGCACCGGCCGGCTACTCAGGACCTATCCGGCGACGCTCGACATCGACGTAGCCCAGGTCGCTCTCCTCCCGGCCGACCACGCACGCCGGCAGCGGGGCGTCGCGCGGCGTCGTTGTACGGGAGCCCCGAGAACGCCGGGGGCATCTGCCGCCGCAACTCCGGGCACGGAATGCGCCCCGACGACACCATGACTCACCACGCGGCGGCGCCCCCGTCGATGTGATCTCAGGGGGCGCCGACCTACCTATGTCTGTTGCGTCGACGCCTCTAGGGAACCGGGCACGGCGTCGGAAGGACGTGACCGTCCGGCGTGTCGAAATCGGTGAACGTACACCCGTAGTCCTCACTGGCCACGACGGCAGGGTCGAGCACGATGTCACCGGCCGGCTTGATGCCGTACTGCACCCATGCGTCCAGCTCGACGAAGGCCGTCACGAGCTCGGTCGGCGTGAAGCCACAGTGGGAGACGCCGCGGATGGCACGCTGGACGAGGAGATCGGAATTGCCCTGGTTGGCGACATCCTGGGCGTACACGATCTCGTTGTGGAACGGCACGAACAGGTCACCCAGATTGTGCAGCGTGAGCACCGGCACGTCGATGTCGCCCGTGATGTTCGGGATGGGGAGCAGAGCAGGATTCACGCGAAGCCGCTCGCTGCCTGCGACCCGAACGATCTGCTCGTTCAGCTCGATCTCAGCTGCGCTGAGCGCAGGATCGAGGTCGAGCTGGTACTCCGTGCCGGTGTTGTCTGGCACGATCCCGGGGGCGCCAAAGACCATTCCATTGCCGACGCCGAGCTCGAACAGGAAGTTGCCGACCCCCGTTGTGGACGGGATGCTGTTCCAGAACGCAAACGCCTCGTCGAAGTTGGGACGGTCGCCACCCGACTGCAGCTCCACCAGCTGCTTGAACGCCTCTCCGTCGGCGTTGAGGACGAACGGCCAAGCACCGGGAGCAGCCTCGAGACTCGCCTTGATCGCAGGAACCTCGACGCCGATGTACGCAGCGTCGCTGGCAACCGGGTAGGCCGAGGCGCCGAGACCGATCTGTTGTGCAGCCGCATTGAAGTCGAGGAAGTAGTCGAACAGCTCGTAGTCACCGACAACACCACATATCGGCATCGCACCGTCATACAAATGACCCGGCTGCTCGATCGCTCGTGCAGTGACGTGCCCGCCCATCGATGCGCCGGTTATGTACGTCGTCGACGGGGAGCCGACGATGTCCTCGAACAGGTGGACGAGCTCATTGGTGTTCCGCACCCCAACCCCTGCGTTGTAGCCGTTCGCGCTGTAGCTCGACGCGGCCCACGCATAGCCGCTCGGGATGAGGAATTCACGAAGCGGGTGGTTGTCCACCGTCAGCTCCAACCCCTCACCGCGGTAGCCGTGCGCCCACATGACGAGCGTTCCGTTCCAGTTGGCCGGGACCTCGATCCGATAGCCGGCACCGCGGGATACGCCCCAGAGCTGCTGCGAATCCTCGAATCCTGGGATTGCATCGAACGGGAGCTTCGCTTCGTCGACGAACCAAGCCGGCTCGGTCGACCTTCGCTCACCGTCTTCGGCGCTCGCTGCGCCCATTGGAATGAAGGCGAACACGAGCAGCATCGCCAGAGCCAGAGTCGTTCGTCGCATCGAGAGTCCCTCCCACCGGGCTATACGTACACATCGAACATAGAGGATTCAGCAGCCTTCCGCGCCTGTGGGGGTACGAGAGCGCCGCTCTCAGGTGTGGGCCGGCGTCAGCTGAGGACCTTGTCGCTGATGCGTTGGTCGTAGGGGAAGCTCCAGATCTCGGTGATCTTCCCGTCCCGGAACGTGTAGCCGAGGATCTCCCACGACTCCAGATCCTCACCGTTCTTCGTCGCCGTTCCCTTGTGCAGGCTGTAGCCGTTCGTGTCGTCCGCGAGCACGTTCTGGAGCTCCGCCCGGAAGGTGCCGCCCGAGTTCTGGACAACCCCGCCGAGGAACGCCGCCACCGCTTCCTTGCCCGAGTGATCACCGGCGAGCGGATGATTCCCCGAGATGTGCCACATGACGTCGTCCGCCCACAAGCCCATGATCGTTGCGATGTCGCCTTCAGCGAATGCCGCGTAGGCCTTCTCGATCGTCTCCACGTTTGCGTGAGCCATCGCCAACCTCTCTCCGCCGCTTGCGTCCCGTCAACCTTACGCAGCAACCATGAGGCCTGCGGCGGCCGCTTCCGACGCGATCATTGCCGCCGGTATGGTGCCCTCCGTTGGCCTACCGAAACGGACGAGACGGAGCCGATCGTGCACCCGATGCCCGAACCAACGCCAACCCGAGGTGCCATGTGGCGGGCGCCCACGCTCGCCGACGCCGGCCGCCTTGCCGATCTCTACGACGCATGGGCCGAGGACGGTGGCCTGACGTGGCGAGTCTCGGCAGAGGAAATCGCCCACGAGATGACGGCGCCGACCGCGAGCCTCGCAGACGACTACCGCGTTGCGGAGCACGCCGAAGGGCAGCTCGTCGCATCGGTCGTCGCTCACATCAGCAGTGTGGATGGCTTCAAACATCGTGCCTGGCTGCTGGTCACGTCTCGGCCCGGATTCGGGGAACTCGAGTCCCCCGCAACACAGTGGGGTGTGGCGCGCGCTCGCCGCGCTTTCGAGGAAGCCGGCGGCGACATGCCGGAGGTCGTCAGGGTGAACGCCGATGTCCGCAATTCGTCTCGGATCGCCCGCTTCGAGGCTCTGGGGTTCGAGATCTGCCGCTACTTCGTCGACATGATCCGTCCGCTGGGGGACCCCATCCCGCCTGTGTCCCTCCCGGACGGCATCCGCCTCGAAACGTGGCAGGAGCGCTGGATCCGACCGTCGTGGGAGACGCACTGTGAGGCGTTCGCAGACCACTGGGGCTCGCTGCCACCGTCGCTCGACGACTGGAGACACCGTACCGCCGACCCACACTTCCGCCCCGATCTCTCCGTCGTGGCAGTGGCGGGCGACGTTGTGGCGTCCTACGCATTCAACGCCGTGTTCGCTCACGACTGGGAGCACCGGCGCCGCAAGGAGGGCTGGATCGAAGTTCTCGGAACACGTCCCGAGTGGCGACGCCGCGGCCTCGCATCGGCCGTCATCGCGGAGTCGATGCGCCGCTTCGCTGCCGCCGGCCTCGACCACGCAGCGCTCGACGTCGACAGCGCCAACACGACCGGCGCTCTCGGGCTCTACGAGCGACTCGGGTTCGTCGAGGTCGACCGAACCGTCGATCTCATGAAGCAACTCGATGGCGCCTGAGCTACATCGAGCCCAGAACGCGGGAACGGGGCCCCGTGATCGAGCCCCATTCATCCGCAGTGTCCTACCGCCGGCAGGTCGACGTCCACCGCGCCGCCTCTCCCCACTCTTTGCCCGCCGCCTGCGAACCCTCATTCGCCGGCTTCGGTACTCAGACACGCAACGCGGGCAATCGTCGCGAGAAAAGTGCGGATATTCGTCGGCAGGTCTCCCGGCGCAGGCACCGCGAGGCGTCGTTGAGCATCGGGGAGGCTCAGTCGCCGCGAATCCAGATCGCCGGCCAACCGACGGCGGGCAGGCTGCTCACCACCTTTCCCCGTAGGTTGGATGCGTCGAACTGCGGATCCGGCCGCTGGTTGTTGTCGCCTTGCGTCGTGAACACGAGGCCGTGCTCCGACTCGTCGATCGCAATGATCCGGTGGATGATGGTCCGGCCGTTCGGATCCGCGAACTTGACGATGTCGCCAACCGTCAGCGTCTGAGGGTCGACATGCTGCAGCACGATCACCAGGTCGCCGCGGCCGATCGTGGGCTCCATCGATATCCCACTCACGACGCCAGGGCGAAAGCCGAGGCCTGCGGCGAAGCCAAAGATGACGATCAGGATCGCCATCGCCGCCATGCTTCCGGCCGTTGGATGCCGCTGCGTCACCTCCTCGTCGTGGTGATCCACCCAACGTGCTGCGCCCTCGGGGGTCGACAGGTAGATCGAGCGAATCAGGCGCGCAGCAAGGATCGGACCGGCCGTGCCGATGGCGAAGACTATGGGCCACTCGAGATCGGGCTGCACCTGGGAGAACCACTCGAAGGCGAGCAATGCACCCCGGTAGGCAACGGCGGGGCCGGGGCCACCGTGGTCGGCGAGCCACGTCGCCAGAATGCTCAGCACGAGCGTCGGGATCAGGAATCCGCCGAGCGTCGCGACCAGCGTGTCGCTCGAGGTCAGCGCCTGCAGCTGGCCGTAGGGGGTCAGCGCAAGCGCAAGCAGGGCAGTCGTGGCCACGAGCGCCCAGCGCTCGCTGCGCTGTCGCCACACCGTGAGGATGAACGCCCTCGCCACCTCGAGACCTACCAGCCCGGTGGCGAGGTACATGAGATTGCGGGGATAGTTGACGAGCCGTCCGGCCACGAACGAATCACCGAAGCCGGCGGCGAGTCCCGCGAAGACGTACAACGCCACATGGAAGGTCCCCAAGAGCAGCGCGATCGCCGTGAGCATCCGCGAGAAGGGAGGCCGCTCGTCGAGTCTGCGCCACCCGGCGAACGCCAGCACAGCGAGACCCGTCCACAGGATCGGCTGGATGACGTAGAAGCCGAGGGCAGGGCTCGCGGCAAGCCAGCCGCGCCACCCGAATTGGACGAGCCACCACCCACCGATGAGGTACGCCGCAACGGCCAGCGACCACAGGAACGAACCCCGGCCGGTCAACGCAGGTCCGGGCTCACCCAGCCGCCCGAGGAGCACGGCGAGACGCCCGCGTGCCGCAGGTTCGGCGGGAGGCGTCTCGCCCATGGCTTCGGTCATGACCTCCGTCACGCCCGTGCTCCTCGATGTCGTCCCGGGGCCCGGCCGCGCGCCGGGCCCCGGTGGGTTGTTGTTGGTTACGGCGTCAGCGGCAGCCGACGATCAGCTGCAACTTGTTCCGCTTCGCTGCTGGTCCAGCCCTGGTACAACGAGGTCGCCGGTGACGGTGAAGCCCTGGCTGAAGTCGTAGCCCGACACGGTCCAGTGCCCCTTCGCTCGTCGAAACTCGCCAAGCGGGATCCCGTCGAGTATCACGTTGTTGAAGGCGAGGTCTCCGGTTGCCAGTCGGTCGACGACCAGGATGTCCAATCGGTTCCAGTCGCCGGGACACCCCGGCGCAACAGGACGTCGAAGTCGTACTCGAGCGACGTTCGAGTCGCCCGCGCCGTTCACTGGTCGTGACGATCTGTTCCCCCCGTCGAAGGGACGTCACGTGCGTACATGTCGGGCAACGCCCAGGTGTAGTGTCGGGATACACGTCTCGACCCGGTTCCCGCAATCCAAGATCACCCCATCCCGACATAGATCTCGTTCTCGCCGTCGAAGAGTCTGCCGCGGTACCGCACCCCGGCGCGTCCCTTCACCGTCAGATTCGAATACCCCTCCGTCACGATCGGGCCCGGGCAGAGGGAGTCGTCGAACTCGTTCCAGTTGACGAACTCCTGATGCATCGAGAACTTGTACGTCGTGTTCTGCTGCGCCGCATTCTCGATGTGGAAGCCGAGCTCAGCCGCACCCGCATCGCCGGGGTCGATCTGGGTCCCGCACTCGAACAGACCGGGCAGGAAGCCGGTGAGCTCGGGCACGAAGCCGTCGTCGCCGTACGAGCCCCACCCGATGAGGCCGCCCTCGAGCTCCTCAAACGGGAGCTCTTCTCCGAAGAAGATGCACTCCTCGTAGAGCCTCGTATCGGTGCCCACGTCGAACACGTTGTTGAAAGCAACGTCCATGTACGGACCCATGTCGTCCCAATTCACCCGGACGTCGCCCGTGGAGAACTCGCCGTTCATGTCGTAGTCGACGAACTCGCCGAACTCGTCACCGGCACGCGGCAAGGGATCGGTGAAGTCGTCGTTGAGGTACCACGTGCATTCGTGGTACCCACGCTCGAGCGTCCACGCCGACGGCAGCGCCTTGATCGGGACGGATCCATAGTTCTCGATGCCTGCCGTCGCCACGCAGTGGTAGCTCGGGTAGCCGTTGTGGATGTCGACGTACAGGTCGCCTCCACCGCCGCCGGCGAAGCACGCCGCAACGTCCTTGTCGTACCTCGCGTCTCCGAAGTCCGACGGGTCGGCGCTCGACTCGTCACCCCAGTTCTCGAAGAGCGTCTCCTCGTGGGTGTCACCGACATCCCAGTCGTTGACGACGCCATCGTCGTTGGTCCACGCCTCCGTCCAGTGGATCCCCACGTTGCCAGTGTTCACGTTCGCCTCGACATTGAGCGACGTGTACCAGTGCGCCCAGATGAGGCCCACCATGGCGAGGACTACCGAAAGGACGACGAAGAGGACCGGAACTGAGCCGAACGGGCTCTTCATCCTCTTGATTGTCATTCCCTTATCTCCTCTCGCGTTCTACGCTCGAGGGAGACCGTGGTTTGCCAAGTTTCCACGGTTCCCCGGGCCCGCAGCACACGCTGCGGGTCCGGCGTTCTTTTCTCACGATCTCCTGGTTCGCTGCCTACCTCCCCCCGTGTCTCGGTCGTTGCTTGGGCGCCGGTCAGGGCCGGCGAACGTCGTGTGAGGTGAGCGGCGCGGTGCGAGAGCCTGCGCTGCGGCGCCTCCCGCCGGCAAGGCGAGCGGGATGGGGCCGGCAGGCGGCACGGCGTCGATGTCGGTCCCGAGCAGAGTCCAGGTGAAGTCGGCTGAAAGGTCGTCGGGGCGTTGCGGTGGTCGACCCGTGAACTCAGCCTCCTCCCGCCAATCCGACTGGAAGACCAGCCACTCATCGGTCGTGTCTGGCCCGGCCGTCATGGCGGCGAAGCCGATCCGCATTTCCGTCGCCAAGCTCAGACCATGCCCGCCGATCAGGAACGTGCGGTGAGGAGCAGCGGTACGAGCGATGGGACGGTCCGCCGTGACCGACCATGCAGCTTCGCCCCAGTCGATGTCGACCGGGGCGATCAGAGGCGCCCCGTTGATGGTGAAGACGTCCAGGCGCGACCCTCCGTCCGGCGTATCGGCATCGAGCGTCACCCTGAGCCACGTCCACGTGTCGTCCGGCAGCGCCACGGGACCCGTGTCGTAGGTGACGGGGCCGCCATCGTCGACGAGGAGAGCAATCCCGCCCTGCTCGGTGACCCCGAGCCGGAACGACCGGTCGGCGGCTTGCGGGCCCCACTGCGACACAAGCACGCGCTCGTCGCCGGTGGACCAGTCGTCCACGGACACCAGGAGCACGATCGTCAGGTCGCCTGTGCCGCTGTCGAGTCCCGAACCTTCGATGCGCTCGTCGACACCCGCCAGACGGACATGTCCCACGTCTGCCACCACCGCCCACTCGTCTCCATTGGGTGAGTCGGTGTCGGCAGGCGGTTCGGAGGAAGGAGGCGGTTGGTCACCGGGCGGCTCGTCGCCCGGCGGGTCGACGGCCGGAGGGTCGACGGCCGGAGGAGCATCGGGTGGGGGCGGCTGAGTGTCGCTCGGCGGCGGGACGTCGTCCGGCGGCTCTGCCGGGTCTGGAGTGTCCTCCGGGGGATCCACCACCAGGGGTGGGCCTTCGTCCGTCGGTTCGTCGGGTGGAGGTTCCGCAAGGGACGGAGGGGGTGCTGTCCCGGTCACGGTCACCGAACCGACCTCGTGCGCCGCCGTCACCCATCCACCCGAGCCGATCCACACCCTCCCCTCGGCGTGCACCCCGAACGACACGATGGCGTCGTTGTCGGCCCCGCGCAGCGCGGGGCCGGGGGCAGCCGACATCACGAACGATGTCGACGCACCCGGATCGACGATGCCGAGGTCCAGCCCGGCGCCGTCGAGCGCACACACGTCGCCCCTGAACAACTCGGCCGGCGGGTCGGCGCCATCATGGATCACCACGGCGAGATGGTCACCGTCACACAATGCGTTGACCGAAGGCTCGATGGCCACCCCGTCGAAACCGACCGTGACGGCCACCGGGACCGAACCAAGATTGCGCACGGCGACCGTTGCCGGCTCAGCTACCGCACATGCATCCGCAGCCTCAGCCGCGATGCACACGTCGATGTGGGAGATCGCCGACGTCGACGAAGGCGCACACGAGACTGCGCCGTCGGCGTTCTCCGTACACGCCGGGTTGCGCCACATGTACGTACCCGGCCCGATGCCCTGGAGGGTCGAGAGGTTGCCCGTCGGCTTGGCCGGGTTGCCGGAGACGATGGTCAGATCGACCGTGGCGTCGCTGACCTCGAAGGTGAACCCGATGTGCTCTCCGGCTTCGCCGGGCTTGTCGATCCACTCGACGATACGGAGCCTGCCCGCATCATTGCTGACGTCGGGCAGCCCATCGAGCGCACCGTCTTCGAGCTTCTCGCAGTAGGCGTCGCTGGTGCCCGGCCGGCAATCGATCGTGACGGCCGCCGCACCGTCGAGAACGATCGCGACGTCGCCGGAGGTGGCCGCAGCCGATAGTTCGATCCCCGTCGACCAGTGAGCAGATCCCGGCACCGCTGCGAACGTCACGAGGATCATCGCCGAGAAGAGGGCGACGGCTCGGGGACGGTGCCGGGCCGGCGACGTGTTTGCGCCGGGACGCCCACCATCGTCGGTCCCGCCTGACCCTGCTCCGGCCCGCACACCTACGCGACCCGCAGCTGGTCTGTGTGCCCCCCGTCGGAGCGCCACCGCGTCTCCCCACGTTGCCAACTGCAACACGCGAATCGACGCAGACCCTGACCGCGTCTTCCCGCGTTCGTGGTACCGATACTCCGATCGGCCCGCACCCGGCACCAGGGCCAAAGGTCCTCAGATGCCTGGTGTCTGGCAGAATATGGTACGCCTTGCTCGTTTCAGCCGGCCTGCGACGCTCCCCAGAGGCGCACGCCGAGGCCCGAGGCGCGCTGCACCGATCGGTCGACGGCGGCGCGGATCACCGCCTCGTCGCCCACCAGCCACACCCGATCGGAGGCCCGGGTGATGGCTGTGTACAGCAGCTCACGAGTCAACAGTCGCGACGCTTCGCCTGGCAGCACCACCACGACCGACCGGAACTGACTCCCCTGGCTCTTGTGAATCGTCATGGCGTGGTTGGTGACGTGCTCACCGAGGTGGCTGAGTGGGAAGAGCCGCACCCCGCCACGGTCGAACGCGGCGCGCAAGCCCTCACCGGTAGCAACGACGACACCGATGTCGCCGTTGTACAGCTCGAGGTTGTAGTCGTTCTTCGTGATCATGATCGGCCGGCCCGGATACCACTCACCGCCGTACCGAAGCCCGGTGAACCGCTCGTCGAGCGCCATCTCGACGTTGCGTCGCCAGTGGGCGACGCCTTCTGGGCCCTCGCGGCGGGCACATAGCACCGCCATTTCGCCGAGCGCCCCGAGGGCGCCCTGGGCGTCGCCGGCCACGGCCAACTCGACCAGCCGCCGGCGCTGCGTGATCACCTCCGCCCACAGCTCCTTGAAGACGGGACCGGCAGGCTCGGGGACCCAACCGAGTTGTGGATGACCGGCACCGAGAAGGGCAACGGCCGCATCCCCATCCCCGAGCCTGACAGCGTCGGCGAGGTCGGCGATCACACTCTCCTCCTCGAAACGGTGGACCCGATCGAGGACGACCACATGCCGCCCGATGGGAGCGGCCGGGGCCTGCACGCCGGGATCACCCGGTCGCCCGACGATATCGGCGAGCACCGTGCCCGCTTCGATCGACTCGAGCTGGAAGGGATCGCCGACCAGCACCACCGCCGCATCGTCGCCCACTGAGGCGAGGAGCTTGGCCGCCATCGGCAGCGACACCATCGACATCTCGTCGACGATCACCAGGTCGTGGGGCAGCCGCCGCAGAGCATCGTGGTGGAAGCGGCCCCGCTCCCAGGTCCAGCCGAGGAGCCGGTGGATCGTGCTCGGGCTCACCGCCGCCAGGCGCTCCCGAAGTGCCGAGTCGTCGATCTCGCCGGCCCGGCGCTCGATCGCCTCGCCGAGCCGCGCTGCCGCCTTGCCCGTGGGTGCGCACACCGCGACGAGCGGGAGCTCGTCCGCAGCTGCCATGGCTGCCAGCAGCGCACCGACGGTGTGGGTCTTGCCCGTGCCCGGCCCGCCGGCAATCACGGCCAGATTGCCGGTTGCGGCGAGCACTGCTGCGTCGTGCTGGCGCGACGAGCCGCCGGCAGTCACAGGGAAGATCGTGTCCAACAGTCCGCGGAGTCGATCGCTCAGCGGTCGAGGCTCGCGGCCACATCGATCCACCAGCAGACCGGCTACCTGTTCCTCGTATCGGAAGTACCGCTCCAGGTACAACCTGTCGTCGGCAGCCACGAGCGGCTCCTCGCCGCTGCCGTCGCCCACGATCCTGCTGGATGCGATGGCAGCCGCCCAAGCCTCCGGTTCCGGCCACGGCAGCGAGTCGATGATCTCGGCGTCCTGGCCGTCGACGACCACAGCCTCCCGCAACGCCGCCGGACGAATGCAGACATGACCGAACCGCGTGCCACGCACGACCATCGCCGCGGCGAGGACCACCTGCTCGTCCGTCTCGCCGCACAGCCGGGCAATCGACTGAGCCGCCAGCACGTCGAGGGGGCCAAGTACCCCTGCATCGTTGAACGCAGCGAGCAGGCCACCGGTCGCCACCACCACTGACCCGTCGTGCGCCGCCGCCTCGATGCGCTGGTTGGCGATCATCGACCGAGCCTTTCCACCGCTTCCCGCAGCGCCGTCACCGAGCGTCGGATCTGCGCTGCGTCAGTTCGGTGGTTCAGCACCACGAAGCGGAGGGCGCTCCGCTGGGCGAGCGTCGTGCCCGACACCAGCACGTCGCCTCCAACGAGCAGCGACTGTACGAGCGCCTCGTCACGAGTTGCGCCGCGCCACCTCGGATTCATCACCTCTCACGGCCAGCCGGAACGTGACGATGGAGAGCCCGCGATGCACCACCTCGAACGCCGGCTCGTCGGCCAGCAACCGCTCGGCGAGCTCCGCAAGGTCGAGATCAGCATCAAGCTGACGGCGCAACCCCTCTATACCCACCGTGCGGATCAACATCCACACAGGGAGCGCCCGAGCAGGGCGAGTGAGCTCCGGGCCGCGATCGAAGAAGTTGACCTCGGTGTGTGCAACGTCCTTCAAGTAATCGCCGTGTGCGGCAAACGCACGGTCGAGGCTGCCAGGACGGTTGACCAGCAGGCATCCGCACCCAAAGGGCGTGTAGAGCCACTTGTGCGGGTCGAGGGTCACCGAGTCGGCCCGCTCCATTCCACCCAGGAGGGCCCTACCCCGCTCGGTGAGCGCGGCGAAGCCTCCGTAGGCCGCGTCGACGTGGAACCACAGCCCCTCGTCGCGGCAGGCATCGGCGAGCTCGTCGAGCGGATCGACCGTCCCGGTGTTGGTCGTTCCGGCGTTGGCACTCAGGAAGAGCGGCACGCGACCGTTGGCCCGATCGATGCGGCATTGCTCCCGCACCGCGTCCGGCAGCAACCGGAAGCTGGTTGCATCTGCGGCCAGGCGCACGATCTGATTCCGCCGGAACCCCAGCACCGTCGCGGCCTTGTCCATCGACGTGTGGCCTTGATCGGACACATAGACAACAGCCTTGCTCGGGTCGGAGACGGTGGCTCGTGCCGCGGCGAGAGCGCCGAGGTTCGCCATCGAGCCTCCACTCGTGAAGATGCCCTCGGCGTCGACCGGATATCCGATCGCCTCGGCGATCCAGCGCAGGGTGAGCAGCTCGATCGCTGCAAACGACGCACCGCCGAGGCTGCTGCCCGCAAACGGGTTGAGTGCGGCGCCGATGAGCGCCCCCAACGACCCGTAGTAGCTGCCGGGCCCGGGCACATAGGCGTGGAATCGGGGGTGGTTGGTTCTCGTCATCCGAGGGACGATGCGCTCTCCCAAGAATGCAAGCGTGTCGTCGATGGGGCTCCCCTCGAGCGGGAGCGTTTCCTCGACCTCAGCCGCCAGAGCCTCGAGGGACGCGAGATTGGCCACGGGAGCGTCGTCGAGCTGGGCGGCCTGCTCGACCAGCCAGTCGACCACCGCATAGCCCAGCTTGCGCATCTCCCCCGGGCTCGGGTCGAGCGCCGATCGTTGCGTCGGCTCGATCACGAAGTGGCACCTCCATCGGTGGCAAAGAGCTCGCTCAGAGCAACGATCATCGCGGCGGGCGGCGCCCACCGGGCAACACCACACCGTTCACCGTCGACCACCGGCGTCTGCGAGCCGCTCATGCCGCGCACGAAGAGGTAGCGCGCACCACCCAAATGCACCGCCGGGTCGTAGCGGGGGAGCCGCCACTGCAGATAGCGGTGCAGGGCGACCTGATACAGCGTGGCCTGGAGAACGTAGTTGCCGTCGATCATCGCCTCCGTCAACGGAGCCGGACCGTAGTCCGCCGACGCGGCGGGATCGCCGAGCGCACGCATCGCGTTGGTCTTGAAGTCCATCACGATGAACCGCCCGTCGACCGCCGCCGTGAGATCGATGGCCCCGGTGAGATAGCCGTGGAACCGAGTAGGCGGCAGCGCACGCAGGTCGTCCGCATATCGCCGGTAGGGATCGCCGGCCGGGAGGTGATCGAGCATCACGCCCGCCATGGCTTGGAGTGAGACCGCGCGTGCCCCGGTGCGCACCGGGAGCTCGAACGTCATCTCCTTCAGCAACCGGTCGGGCGGGAGGTCACGGAGCCGCACCGCATCGGCGTCGGGACCGAGCGGCGTATCGATGGCGGCCTCCAATGCTGCGACGAGCGCCTCCGGATCGAAGTCCCAACCGGACCGGTGCACGGACTCGTCCACCTCTGCCCGCAACGAGACCTGCAGCTCGGGATCATCGAACCGGATGTGCTCGAGGATCTCGTGGACCAAGGTCCCGAAGCGGGCGCCGCGCGGCAAGTCCGCCATCGGCAGCGCCACGGCCGCCGCAGCCGGTACGGGTTCGTCTTGCTCGACGGCGATCTCGTCACTGCGCACCGCTTGCTCGGACACCTCGGCGGCCGCAACGAGCGGGTGTTCGGGCGACAGAGACGTGAAGGAAGCACGCCGCCACTCGTAGTCGAGCCTCCGGGTGAAGCGAGCCCGGTCGAGTGCCACGCCTTCGGATGCGGCCGGCCGATACGCGTCCAGTGGGGGCCGCTCGGAGACGGTCGGCACCTCGATCTTCCCGCCACTCGCGGCGACCAGAGTCACCGGATCGGGACCGAGCCGAGTGATCAACTCCCCCAGCTTGGAGTCCGTCGCACCCGATGCGAGCGGCAGCCACCACACGACGAGATGATGTTGCGCCCGGGTGAGAGCGACGTACAACTGGCGACCCTCCTCAGCCTCCTCTTCCGCGGCGTCGAGATCGGCGTGGGCGGCATGCCCCGCCCAGCCTTTCCCGGCGACGTCGATGAGCCGGGGGCGGGGCTGGTCGCCAATCGGTGCTTCGGGATCGTGGAACACGGGATTGTCGGCTCGCGGACGCCATGTATCCCAGGCAAAGGGCACGAGCACGACGGGGTATTGCAGGCCCTTGGCGCCGTGGACCGTCTGAACCTGCACCGCGGCAGCGTCGGTCTCGAGACGGCGTTGCCGAGACTCCGGCTCCTCCCGGTTGCGAAACTCTCGATCCTGCGCCTCGGCCATGGCCGTCTCGAGCCAGGCGACGAGCGACGTCACCCGGCCGCGTCGCCACACGGCGTGCAGCTCCTCGGCGATGTGCAGGAGGTCGGTCATGGTGCGCTCGCCGTCGCGTTCGGCAAGCACCCGGGCCGCCAGGTCGGTGCGGCGGTTGATGGCGGCGATGAGCGCAGGTACGCCATCCTGCTGCAGGCACGCCTGCCACTCCCGCATCCGGGCCTGGAGGTCCAGCACCTCTTCGTCGACCATCGCCGCCACCTCATGTGGCGCCTTCCCTACGAACACCGTGGTCGCTGCCATGCGCGCCATGTCGGCTCGGTCCGGCCGCTCAACGGCCAGGAGGAACCGCCGCCATTGCTCGGCCGCTTCGGCGACGAACACGCCTCCGGTGCGTGCCGCCACAGACGGAACCCCGCGCCGGGTGAGCTGAGTGCGCACCATGTCCACCTGGCTGCGCGTGCGACACAACACGGCGATATCTCGAGGTCCGACCGGCCTCGCCCCGTCGGCATCCACGATGTTCGCCTTGCCGTTGAGCAGCCTGACCACCTCTGCTGCAGTGTCGGCGGCAACCACCCGTCGCGCCTTCGCCACGACATATCCCCACTTGTGCGTCGGGATCGCGAGCGCCTCGTCGAACACACGAATCGACACCGGCGCCACGCCCCGGATCCGCGACTCCTCGTGACCCCGGGCCGGCTCGACCGTGCGGTACGCGATGCGGTCGTCTCCGAACTTCGCCCCGTGAAAGAGCACGTCGAGCGCGGTGACGAGCGGGCCGTCGCTGCGCCAGTTCTCGTCGAGTGTGCGGTGCGCCGATGCCCCCGCAACAGCGGAGAGATAGGACTCGACGTCAGCGCCGCGGAAGCTGTAGATCGACTGCTTCGGGTCGCCGATGACGACGAGCCGGTTCGGATCGAACACGGCGCGGATCACTTGCCACTGGATCGGGTCCGTGTCCTGGGACTCGTCGACGAGACCGACGACGTAGCGGCGACGCAGCAGCTCTCGCGCCGCGTCGCGCACCGCTGCGTCTTGGAGTGCGTCACGCACTTCGAGAAGCGGATCGTCGAAGGTCGCCCGCCCGGAGACCCGGAGCCGGCGGGTGACCTCCGACCGCATATCGTGCGCCATCTCGACACGCACACGGTGGGCGCCGTCGACCTCGGACAACTCGGGGACGATGCGAGCGTCCGGCGTCGCCACGACAGCGGTCCCGAGCTTGCGCAGCGCCTTGACGTCGATTGCCGTCGCAGCGTCATCGGCAAACCGGCCAACCATCAGGTCGCCGGCGACTTGCGCAACGAGCATGTCGTCGACCTCCCCGGGCTCGAGATCCGGCGACAGCCGGGCGGCGAACCCGAGCTGGCGCAGCAGGCGCTGCCCGAAGCCATCGATGGTCGAGATCTGTGCCCTGTCGAATCGGGTCAGCGCATCGGCGAGACGGGTGGCATACCGCTCGCGATCCCCGGCGGGGGCTTCCAGCAGTACCTTCACGTGATCGTCCAGCACGCCGGGAGGTGTTCCCTCCAGCGCCGCCAGCGTGTCCACCATCCGTCTGCGCACCCTGTCGCGCAACTCGGCGGTGGCGGCTCGGGTGAAGGTGACGACGAGGATATGCTCGACGTCGAGCCCTTCGACGGCAACGAGGCGAGTGACCAGAGCAGCGATGGTGAAGGTCTTGCCCGTGCCGGCACTCGCCTCGATGACGGTGCGGCCCTTCGCGATTGGCTCGGCAGGGTCGAAACGGGTGGCGCTCATACGGGCCGCTCCCGCATCCGCCAGAGGAGCGGGCCCCAGAGTCGTTCGCAGTAGCCGGCGAACTCCGCGATGAGCAGGTCGGTAGAAGCGAGGTGGGGAAACAACAGCTCGTGCGCAGGATCGACGGCTTCTGAGAACCTACCTTCCCACTTCTCCCTGGCGCGGTCGGCTGCCTGGTTGCGGTCGGACCCCACCCTCCGTTGCCAGGCGAACGCAGTTTCGCACGGGATCGGGAGGGGAAGCTGATGCCCCTCGACGTACAGCTCGACGAGTCCGGCGAGGATCTCGTGTGCCGTGCTCCTGCGTTGTTCCGGGTCCTTGCCGAGCGACGAGATGGTCACCGCCATGTGACCCTCACCCTTGTCGCGGCGGCCGATGAGGATGGCCTCCCAGGCCGTCGCCGGCTCGAGCGCAGTCAGGAAGGCCAGCTCGGCGAACGCCTTCAGCCGCGTACTGGCCTTGATCCGCGATGCCGTGACCACGGTGAGGTGCGCCTGCGCCGGATCGGCCACGACCGAGCCCTCGATCGAGCGCTCCCCGAGGTCCACCACCCCGGACCACGGCCGCTGCGAGGCGGGATCGATGTTGCGAGCGGATGCTGCGGCGGCGATCGCAGTTGCCCCGGCGACCGCCTTCTCGATAGAGGCCGCAGCGAGGTCACCAGGGGGAAGCGCATCTGAACTGCGTTCGCGGCCGAGGAGGGCATCGACATCGTGGCCGGCGAGAAGTCCCTTCACCAGTCGATCCGTCACGCCCCAGGCCCCGAGCGAGTCGAGCGTGACGGGCAGGCTGTCGTCTGAGATGTCGCCACGCTTCGGCACCGTGAAGCCGACCCGGGCCCGGATGAAGCGTCGCGACGGGTGCTGCAGAAACGCAACCAGGTCGTCGAGGCGTATCTCGGTCGGGTCGGCCCAAGCGGGCCACTGCGCAACTTCCTGGTCGTCGTCGTCGTGGCGGCGGTGAACAGCTTCGGCAGCGGCGAGCTGCATCGGGTCGAAGCCCCACGGCCCAGCGGTGTTGAGCACATCCGGCGTGAAGTTGGCGTCGGCGAACGCCTGGAGCGGATGCTCCGTGCGCAGCGCCTCGACGGCATCGCGCCCAACCATGGCAGTGAGCGTGTCGCTCAGCTCAACGATGGGCACGGCCGGTGGGTAGGCGGCGGCGGTGAGCTCATCCTTTCCCGAGTAGGTGACGATGAGGTGATCGCCCGCCGCCATCACCGCATCGAGCAGGAGCTGACGATCCTGGGCGGCCCGATCGAGGTCGCCGACGACCTCGTGACCGACCAGCAAATCGTCACCATCTGCCCGGCTGGTCCGCGGAAAGCGGTCATCGTCCATTCCGAGCAGGCACACCACCCGATACGGGACTGAGCGCATGGGCACGAGCGTGCACACCGTGACGTTGCCGGTCTGGAAGTGAAGCGGGCTCGGACGGTCCTCTGCCCATGCGGCGATGGCCCTCCTCGCATCCGGGAGGGCCACCACCGGGTCGGCGCCCCCACGGTTCGGTCTGGGGAAGGTGTCCCCGAGCAACCGCTCGAGCTGCGTCCACTGCCACTCGTCGCCCCATGCCGGTGCGGCGAGCATGCGAACCGCCGATGAGATCGCTGCCGACCAGCGAGACAGGGGCATCTCCCCACCCATTAGCTCCCGTACCGCAGCAACCCGGTCCATGATGGAAGCGAGCAACGCCACGGGCACCGCCTCTTGACCCTCGACCCCGTCCAGCGGCGCGACATCGCCGATGGTGCGAACCGCCCCGTCCGCCGCAAAGACACCCGCCAGCGCTCGGTCGAGCGCCCTGCGCCAGGTTCGTTCCGGATTGTGGCCTGCGCCCCAAGCGCGACGGTGGCCTGCATCGAATCCCCACCGGACGTTGGTGTCATCGATCACGCCGACGATGGCACTCGACGCCTCGGCGTCGAAGCCGAACCGCTGCTGGACGACCGGCTTGGCGACGAGGTCGCGGATCATCCCTGCTTCGAGCCGGGAGTCGGCGAGATCGAGAACCGTCGCCGCAAACCGCACGAGCGGGTTCGTGGCCGCCGGCGAGCGATCGGCGATACGAAGGCGGAGATCGGGCAATCCACCGTCGGTGAGGGCAGCGTCGCCTGCGGGGAACGCACCCTCGAGCAGTGGAGCGAACGTTGCGAGGTCGGGGGTCATGACGACGATGTCTCGCGGTTCGAGCGTCGGGTCGGCGGTGAGCACATGGAGAATGGCATCGCGGAGGACCTCGACCTGACGACGATCACCGTGGCAGGCATGCACCTGGATCGACCGGTCCTTCCCGCCGGCCACCGCAGCGGCGAGCGCCTCATCGAGCACGGCTGCGCGATTGGCGCGGACATCGTCCTGGAGCCTTCCAAGCACCGACCCCGTCGTGCTCCGTCGTGCGGCCACCGGCGTCGCGTGGAGACCGTTGCTGCCGAGCACCACCTGAAACTCCCTGCTCTCCTGCGCCCACGACCTCAGGAGCGGATGTTCGGCAACTGCGCCGGAGCGATCCCGGCTGCGGAGCAGCGGCTGCGACGGCACTTCGGCGTTGCGCGCAGTCTCCGCCGTCCACAGCGCCGGCGAGGGGCTGAGAACGAAGAGATACACCTCACGCGCCGCAGCAAGCGCAACGAGGACGTCGAGGTCGAGTGGATCGATTGCCGTCAACCCGTAGACCATCACGCGCGAACGGAAGGTCGAGGTCCACGGAGCCGGTACGGATGGGGTCGAGCCCCGATGGGAGCAACTCGGGGAACGAAGGGACGGCGATCTGCTGCCTGACGGAGCGCCACAGCTCCGCCTGCCACCGCCTCCCCGGAAGCAATGGTGCGCCGTCGGGGCCGGTGTCGGCGCCTGCCGCCCACGATCGCACCATCTCAGGGCGACGCCTCCCATACGTCTCGAAGAGTCGAGCCAGCTTCACCGCAGCAGCCAGCCGATTCGGCGTTGCCCCGACGGTGCCGTCTGGGCCGGCGATGTGCCGGTCGAGCAGTGCCATCCACGGCGACCCGGCCAGGGCATCGATCGCCGCCAGAACATGAGACGTCACGCCTGAACGGCCCCATGCCTCGGCCGTGTCGGCCAGACCGGGAACGGTTCGCAGGGCGTCACCGACGAGCCGCGCCGGTGAGGGGAACGAGACGTTGGCGCAAATGCCGTCACCGACCCCTCGCTCCGCAAGCTCTGACGCGATCCGTTGCGTCAGCCAGCGCTCGATGCCTCGTGTCGGCACGGCGACCACCTCGTTGGCAAACGGGTCCTCGAGCGGGTCTGCGAGCAATGCGGCGAGCTGCGCGACCAACTCGTCGGGGTGAGACGCAACGTGGATGATCAGCGGCATCGCCCACCGCCGTGGCCCGCCGCACCGCACACCGTCAGCCTCACCATCACGGGTACTCCACCCACTGCTCCGCCGTTGCCCGCCAGTCGGGGCGAATGTATCACCCGGCCGTGACACGAACCTCGCGTTCGCCTCGGGCTGCGGCGAACGATGTCACACCCACCAAGCATGATCGTCGACAGCGAACTCCGATCGTGCCGAGAAATGGTTCTGCGGACTCGGAACGATGGGGTTTCGATCGGCATCGCTCAGGAGTGGATTCCGAGCCCGGTTGCCTTCTCATCATCCATTGGCCCACATGTGAAGACCACGATCGAAGTCGGCGACGAACTCCTGCGCCGTGCCAAACAGACAGCTGCCGCCGAGGGCACCACGCTCGAGGCACTGATCGAAGCCGGTCTCCGCCACGAGCTGGCTGTTCGGGAGCGAGGGGCATACGCACTTCCCGACTCCTCGTACGGCGGCATCGGCACGCAACCCGGTGTCACCGAGAGTGACTGGACCGTCGTGCGCGATGCGATCTGCGAAGGTCGCGGCGCGTGATCGCCGTCGACACCAACATCCTCGTGTTTGCCCACCGGAGCGACTCGACCTTTCACATCGCGGCACCTGCGGCCGTGAAGGGTCTCGCCGAAGGTCGTGCGCCATGGTCGATCCCGCCGTGCCTGCACGAGTTCCTCGCCGTCGTCACGCACCGGAGCATCTACGACCCGCCGACCCCGTCGAGCACGCCCCTGCCCAAGTTGCGGCGTGGCCGGGCTCCCCATCGCTTGCCCTCTTATCGGAGGGCCCGTCGCATTGGCCGATTCTCTCCACCTTCGTCTCAGCAGGCGACGTGACCGGGCCGCGAGTTCACGATGCTCGAGTCGCGGCCCTTTGCGAGACCGCAGGCGTGCGTGAGCTGTGGTCGGCCGATCGCGATCTCGGTCGTTTCAGGATCCGAACGCGAAACCCACGTGTGACGTGAGGCCCGCCGAAGGGGAACAGGCGGATCCCCTGCATACCTAATGTTGTTCGGAATTCCGAACAGTGTTAGGATATCGCTCATGACAACCGCACGGTCACGACGCCACGAGGCGACCCGCAGCGAGATCCTCGATGCGGCATGGACGCAGGCCGAGGAGAAGGGCATCGCTGCGATCTCGCTGCGAGAGGTCGCCGCGGCAGTCGGGATGCGTGCACCGTCGCTGTACACGTACTTCGCAAGCAAGGACGCCATCTACGACGCGATGTTCGCCGAAGGATACGAAGCGCTCACCCGGTTCAACGACGAGATCGTCCGCCGGGTTGCCGGCCTCGAACGGGTCGAAGCGCTTGCCGAGGCAGCGGAGCGCTTCATCGCGTTCTGCCAAGCGTCACCCGCCCGCTATCAGCTCATGTTCACGCGCGCAGTACCCGGTTGGGAGCCCAGCCCCGAGGCCTACGCCGTTTCGATGGCGAGCTACGGGTCGATGGAAGCGACGCTTGCGTCGGTCGGCATCGAGGGACGCGATGGGGTCGACCTCTATGTCGCGCTCACCGCAGGCCTTGCCGCACAACAGATGGCGAATCAACCCACCGGGCATCGGTGGCGCAAGCTCGCCCGCAATGCAATGGAGATGCTGGTCGATCACCTCGACCAAACGAGAGGAGATGCACCATGAACGACACCTTCACAGCAGTCGCCGAGATCGCCCGTATCGTGCCCGGGCACGAGGCAACGCGGTTGGCACATGCAATGTACGAGCGAATCCTCGTCGAACTCGAGAGCATCGCGCCCTCCGATTGGGACGCATCGACTGTGTGTGCGCCGTGGACCGTCGCCGACATCGTTCGCCACCTCGTCGGTGCCGCAAAGGGGCACGCCTCGATGCGCGAGACGATGCGGCAGTCCGTGTACGGGCGGCGCCACAAGGGCGAGCACGAAGGCAACGACATGGACGCGATGAATGCGCTGCAGGTTGCCGACCATGCCGGCCTGTCTCCTGCTGAGCTCCTGACGGCCCTGCGGGCGATCGCTCCTCGAGCCGTCGACAAGCGGATGGCTCGCCCACGGCTGCTCCATGGGTTGCGCCTCCCCATGGCACCAGGAGGATCGACCGCCGTCGGCATGCCACCGTCGTTGCGACTCGGCCACCTGCTCACGGTCATCCTCACCAGGGACGTCTTCCTGCACCGCCTCGACATCGCCGCGCGACACGGCGCGGCATCCACGTCGAAGCAGCGACGGAGGGTCGCCTCGTCGCTGACGTCGTCGCAGAGTGGGCAACCCGACACGGCGAGGCGTTCGAGCTGGTGCTGACGGGGACGGCAGGCGGGCGCTATGCGGCAGGCGAAGGCGGCCCAACTCTCGAGCTCGATGCCCTCGAGCTGTGCTGGATCTTGTCCGGTCGCGGCCCTGCACCTCATCCGCTGCTCGACACGCGCGTGCTCTTCTGACCCAGGCTGTGTCGCATCCCGGACACGATGCGTGCACCATGTGGTCATCTCAAACTCATGCGGCCCCTACAATGATTGTTCACGATGCCGACGTTTGGCGTCGCCTCGTATCTCCCATTCGAACTCCTGGAGCCGCAAATGACCGTTTTTGGCTATCTCGACCCGGGGACCGGCACGCTCATCGTGCAGGCCGTGCTCGGTGGCGCCGCCGGTGTCGCTGTGCTCTTCAAGACCACAGGTCGCCGCCTCTTCAAACGCGGCGGTGCAGAGCCCGAGGGCTCGGGCCCCGCTGATCTGGCCCTGCCCGCGGAGGACGCCGAAGAGCCCATCGCCACCGGCTCCTCCGACTGATCGCCGCGCTCGCGCCATGACCGACGATTCTCCGCCGCGCTCGGGCGCGCCCAGTGCGGCCGAGCGCCGGCACCTCGACCCGGGCTCTTATCGGGATCCGGCAAGCCGGGTCGCATACCGAGGGCGTGAGGTGTACCGGCTGCTCGACGAGCGGGCTCGTGCCGATTGGGATGAGCTCGCGGCAACCCGGTTCTTGCCGCAAGAGATGGCAGCAGGCGCAATCGTCGAGACCGAGGCGGCGCACGAGATGGCGTCAGGCTTCGCCGGAGATTGGGCGGGGGCGCTCCGCCACCAGCGCATCCCCGTCGTCTCGTATCCCTATGAGTGGACGTTCTCGATGCTGCGCGACGCAGCAATGCTCCAGCTCGACCTCCTCATGGCCGCCATCGACGAGGACATGATCCTCAAGGACGCAACACCCTTCAACATCCAGTGGCGCGGCACTCGGCCCGTCTTCATCGACATCGGGTCGTTCGAGCACCTGGAGAAAGGCGACGTCTGGGTGGGCTACCGGCAGTTCCTGCGCCAGTTCCTATATCCGCTCCTCCTCACGGCCCGCGTCGGGGTCCCGTTCCAGACGTGGCTGCGGGGGCAGCCCGACGGCCTGACCGCCGACCAGCTGCGGCGCATGATGGGAACCCGCGATCTCCTCCGCAAGGGCGGCTTGCTCCACGTTGCGCTTCCCGCACGCGCCGAGCGACGCTATCGCGACAAGCAGCGCGACGTGCGCTCCGAGCTCAAGGCTGCGGGTTTCCGCAAGGAGCTGATCCAAGCGAACGTGCGCGGTCTGCGACGTGTCGTCGAGAGCCTCACCCGCGGGACCGACACCGCTGGCTGGAATCGGTACGCATCGAGCTGCGACCACGTGGCGGTGCAGCGCGATGCGAAGGCAGCCTTCGTGACCACACATGCCACGGCACACCCCTCTCGCATGGCATGGGACGTGGGCGCAAACGACGGCCACTTTGCGAAGCTCGTGGCGAGGCACGCCGACTACGTCCTGGCGCTCGACGCAGACGAGGCGGTGCTCGACGGGCTGTACGACTCCCTGGCGGCCTCCCCCATCACCAATGTGCTGCCCCTGGTGCAGGACATCACCGACCCGTCTCCAGGTATCGGTTGGCGCGGCGCAGAGCGCCCCCCGCTGGTCGAGCGAGCGGCGCCAGATCTCGTGCTCTGCCTGGCCGTGATCCATCACATGGTGATCGCACGCAACGTCCCGCTGCGCGCCGTGATCGACTGGCTCGCCGACCTCGACGCCAGGGTGATCTTGGAGTTCGTGCCGCCGGAGGATCCGATGGTCCGCCGCCTCGCTGCCAACAAGCGCCCGCACGAGATCCACAGGGACTACAACGAAGCGTCGCTGCGCAGCTACCTGGCCGAGCGTTTCGTCATAGATGGCGAAGAGAGCCTGCCCGGCGGGAGTCGGCGGATGTTCGCAATTCGCCCCGCGGGTTGACGGTGACCGGAATGACGGATCGGGCCGGGTGGGGCGACATTCGCCCCTTCGACATCTTCGCATCGTGCGTTGCCCTCTTCGCACTCGCCATCGCCCAGCCGCTGCTCGACCTCCTCGGTCGCAACGCCGAGTTCTTCCTCGCCCGAGCCGCCCCGCCGCTCGACATCGCGCTCGTCGGACTTCTCGTTGCGGTCGTCGTCCCGCTCGCCATCGGTGGCGGCATCCTGGTGATCGCACGACTCCACCCACCGACGGGCCGCGCCGTGCTCTTCGCCGCCCTCACCGCGTTTGCCGGGCTCCTCGTTCTCGCCATCATCGAGCGGACTCCCCTCGCCAACCTTCCCGGACCCATCGAAATCACGCTTGGCTTGATCGGGGGCGCAGGCGTGGCCACGGCGTTCTGGCGGTTCGAGCCGGTTCGATCACTGATGCGGTTCGCTTCGATCGCACCGCTCGTGGTCTTTGGGATGTTCCTCTTCGCCTCGTCGGTGTCGCCGCTCATCTTCAGCGCATCGGCGATCGCCCAACCCGCCGTCGTGCCCATCGGTAGCCCTGCCCCGGTGGTGGTGGTCGTGTTCGACGAGTTTCCCGTCGCCTCGCTGATGGACGGCGACGGCAACCTGCAGTCGGACGTGTACCCGAACTTCGCCCGCCTCGCCGAAGACGGCACGTGGTTCCGCAACGCAGCGACCGTCCAGCAGCAGACCGAGAACTCGCTTCCCGCCATCCTCACCGGCAACAACCCGTCCGGCGGGAAGCTCCCGACGGCAAACGAGTACCCGGCCAACCTCTTCACGCTGCTGGCCGACCAATACGACATCCACGCCCAGGAAGCGGTCACCTCGCTCTGCCCGGAGTACGCATGCGAGAACTCGAGCCGGCCATCGCTCCCGAGCGGTCAGCGGTGGCAGGCGATGTACGAGGACCTGCGCATCGTCGCCGGGCACCTCTTCCTCCCGAACGACCTCGCCGCCGACCTCCCCCCGATCGATCAGTCGTGGTCCAACTTCGGCGTCGACGAGAGCAGCGCCGAGACCGCGGACTTCGACATGATCGCCTTGTTCCTCGATGAGGTGGATGCCGACCGCCGTCTCCCCGTCGCCCGCTTCCTCGACTCGATAGCGCCGACCACCACCGAGCCACAGCTCTACTTCCTTCACGCGCTGCTCCCCCACATCCCTTGGAGCTACCTCCCCTCCGGGCAGACCTACCCGACGCTCTCGCCGCTTCCCGGGAGCGTGCCGAGGGGGTGGACCGGCGACGAGTGGCTCGTCGATCAGGCCTACCAACAGCACCTCCTCCAGGTGCAGTACGTGGACACGATCATCGGCGAGTTGATCGACCGGCTGGAATCCGCAGGGCTCTACGACGACGCAATGGTCGTGGTGCTCGCCGACCACGGCGTCACCGTGCGGCCGAACATCCCCCATCGCCGCATGGCGACACCGGAGACCCTGGGGGACATCGCCGCCATCCCGCTCTTCATCAAGCGCCCCAACGACCCTGGGTCCGACGCGCCGGACGACTATCGGGCAGAGACGGTCGACGTGCTGCCGACGATTGCCGACGTCCTCGAGATCGACATGCCGTGGTCGACCGGCGGCGTCTCGCTCTTCGCGTCCAACCGCCCAGAGCGCATCGAGAGCCGGATCACCGGTGATGAGGGCACGCTCACATTCGACGCGAGCGGGGCCGAGGCCAGGGCAATTGCCGCCCGCAAGATCGATCACTTCGGCACGGGTGGGTGGTACGGCCTGACGCCACCGGGCCAGAGCGATCTCCTCGGCATCTCGACCGCCGGCGCCGCCATCGGGCCATTCACCGGCATCGCCGCCACGATCCGTGACGAACCGACCTTCGCCTCCGTAGACCTCGACGGCGGGTTCCTGCCGGCGCAGGTACTCGGAACGATCCGGGCCGCCGACAACCTCGTGGACGACGTCGTCCTCGCCGTCGGCGTGAATGGGCGTATCGCCGCGGTCACGCGGTCCTACCACGAGGATGACGGAGTGGTGCGCTTTGCGGCGATCATCCCGCCGGACTCGCTCGTCGACGGCGCCAACGACATCGTGGTCTATCTCGTCACCGGGCGGGGCTCGGACCGAACGTTGAACCGGACCAGCCCGTAGCGGCCGAGCCGCGCAAACGGGACCAGGAGTGCCCGACCGGGGACCTCCGGCCCTACTCCCAGCTTCGATGGTTTCAGATGATATTGAAAGTTCTGAAACTTCTCCCACTCGAGGCGGCAAACCATGGCTCCGGAAGACCGAACCCTCGAGCTCTCGTTCGTCGAGGAGATGGGCCGGTTCTTCGAGAGCGGGGGCATCCCACGTATGGCGGGTCGGGTGTGGGCGTACATGCTCATCGCCGACGCTCCTCACGTTTCGGCCGCCGACCTCGCCGAGGGACTCGGCGTCAGCGCCGGATCGATCAGCGCCGCTACCCGTTTCCTTCTCGGGCTGCGCCTCGTCGATCGCGTCCGCCTCATCGGCGAGCGGCGCGACTACTTCGCTCCCCGAAGGGGCGCGGTGGCCGAGCTGCTGAAAGGGCGGCTCGAGCGGCTCACGGCGGTCGAACTCCTCATCACTGATGCCCTTGAGCAGTTCGGCGACCGCGAGCACGCGCGAGAGCGGCTCGACGAGATCCACGAGATCTACCACTGGTACTCACACGAGCTCCCCAAGCTCCACGAGCGATTCGTCGCGCAACAGCGGGGGGCGGGAGCAGTCGGCACGAGGAGGTGACGACATCATGATCGTCGAGCTCAAGGACGTCACGAAGCGCTACGGCACCGGGCCGGTGACCGTCACTGCGCTCGGCGACGTGGAGCTCTTCATCGCACCGGGCGAGTTCGTCGTCGTGCTGGGCCCTTCGGGCAGCGGCAAGACGACGCTGCTCAACATCATCGGGGCCCTCGACACCGCCAGCAGCGGCACGGTCCGCGTCAACGGCGTCGACATCTCCGCTGCGTCACGACGCGAGCTGTTCGACTTCCGAAGGACGTCGGTGAGCTTCGTGTTCCAAGCCTTCAACCTGTTCCCTGCGCTCACGGCACAAGAGAACGTGCAGTTCGGCATAGACGCGGCGGGCTCGCCACTCGATGCGGACGATGTCCTTGGCAGGGTCGGGCTCGGCGAGATGCTGACCCGGTTCCCGCACGAGCTCTCCGGCGGCGAGCAACAACGGGTGGCCATCGCTCGCGCCCTTGCCACCAGCAACCCCATCCTGCTCTGCGACGAGCCGACGGGTGAGCTCGATTTCGAGACGGGCATCCAGATCCTCGAGCTGCTCCAAGGGCAGGCGACGGATGGCAGGGCGGTGATCGTCGTCACGCACAACCGTGAGATCTCTCGCATCGCCGACCGGGTGGTCGAGCTGAGCAGCGGGCGCATCGTCGGCGACGGGCCGCCACAGGGCGGTAAGGCCGACGTTGCCGAGCTGCATTGGTGACAGGAGACCGACATTGAAATCACTCTCACTCATCCTGAAGTGGTCGTGGCGTGACCTGCGCGCCCATTGGGTCAACGTGGTGTCGATCGCTCTCGTCATTGCCATCGGTACGGGCGCCTACGCCGGTTTGACCAGCAACGCCAACTGGCGCCGGATGTCCTACGACGCCAGCTACGCGTCGCTGAACATGTACGACGTGAATGTGGGGCTCGCAACCGGCAGCTACCTGCCTCAGGGTGCGCTGACAGCAGCGATCGAGCAGATCGATCACGAGGAGTGGGTCGCCGCGGTCTCGGAACGGCTCATCATCCCGACCCAGGTCGATGCGTCGACGACGGACGAATCCATCCTCGTTCGAGGCGAGATCACGGGCGCCGATTTCGCCGGGGACGGGCCTACCGTCAACGGGTACTACGCCTTCACCGGACGGCTGCTCACCGAGGCCGATGCCGGACAGCCAACCGTCATGCTCGACCGCAACTTCTCCGAGTTCTACGACCTCGCGGAAACGGGAACCATCGTGATCAGCGGTGGTCAGACGCTGGAGTTCGTCGGCCAAGCGACGACGCCCGAGTACTTCGCCGTCGCGCCTGAAGGCGAGATCTTCATGTCCGAGGCGAACTTTGCGGGCGTGTTCACCACCCTCGAGACGGCGCAGCAGGTTGCCGGCCGCAACGGCGCCGTCAACGATGCCGTGCTCACGCTCGCGCCCGGCGCCGACCGCGACGTCGTCGTCGCCGAGCTGAAGGCCACGCTCTCGTCGCTCGATGTCGGCACCGAAGTGTCGACGCGCGACGACAACCTGGCCTACCAATCGCTGACCATGGACGTAGAGAACGACCAGCAGATCTTCAACATGCTGGCGTTCCTCCTCTTCAGCGGCGCCGTGGTGGCTGCGTACATCATGCTCCACCGGCTTTCCCAGCAGCAGCGTCGAGAGATCGGCGTTGCGATGGCGCTCGGCGTGAGGCCGCGCCGGATCGCCGATCCGGCCACTGCTCGTGAGCGCCCAGATCGCACTACTCGGCGTGGTGTTCGGGATCGGCGTCGGCATGGTGCTCGGCGGCCTCATGCAGGGCCTGATGGAGTCGTTCGTGCCGCTCCCCATCTGGGAGACACCATTCGAGACTCGCCTCTTTGCCGGCGTGGCGCTTGCGGGCTTCCTCGTGCCATTCCTCGCGACGGCCATTCCCGTCATGGACGCGGTACGGGTCAAGCCAGTCGATGCGATCCGGCCGCTCTACCACAAGGCGGTGCCGATCGGCCGCCGCGGGCGCAAGGTGCATACGTCACGGAACGACGTTCAGCAGGATGCCTTTGCACAATTTGCGGCGCTCGCCGTGGCGATCGGGTTTCACCACCTTGGCCATCGGTCTCGTCGTGATGGTGCTCATCGCATTCCTCGGGCTGATGGACTCGATCTTCGGCGCGATCGACGACGCCGAGAGCGAGGCGGCGGGATCGGTGCCCGATCGCGCCGTGGTGAGCCTCGACGGGTTCTATCCGATGGACGCTCCCCAGATCGCAGCGATCGCGAGCGCTGCAAGCGTGGCTGAGGCCCAGGCAACCCTGCGTGTCGGCGGGCACCTGTCGTCGGCAGCCGACGACTTCGATGTGCTCGTCGAGGTGCTCGACCTCGATACAGCGATGTGGCGCCCGACCATCACGGCCGGGAGCATCGACGGTGAAGCGGGCGTGATCCTGGCGCAGGAGGCGGCAGCCGACCTCGGCGTCGCCGTGGGCGACACAGTGAAGCTGCGCCATCCGCAGCGAACCGGGCCGCTCAGCTTTGCGTTCGCCGAGACCGAGCTTTCGGTGATCGCCCTGCACCCCTACCCGATCCGCACGTTCGTCTACATGGACGACGCCGGTGCGGCGCTCATGAGGCTGACCGGCGTCGCCAACACCGTGCAGGTGGACCCGGTCGAGACCGCCGGCGCGGGCGGTCTTCAGCGTGAGCTGTTCTCGCTGCCGGGGGTTGCGACCGTCCAGCCGGTGCTGTCGCTCACGCAAGCGCTCGAGGAGCAGATGGGCGTCTTCACGAGCATCATCCAGCTCGTGGCAGTGATGGTGCTCGTCCTCGCCCTGCTGATCGCGTTCCTGACGTCGAGCATCAGCCTCGATGCCAGGGTCCGCGAGCACGCCACGATGTTCGCGTACGGCGTGCGCATCAGGACTGCGTTGCGAATGGCCATGACCGAGAGCGCGGTGATCGGTGTGATCGCCACCGCCATCGGAGTCGCAGGAGGGTTGGTGATCTTGTCCTGGATGACGTCCCAGCTCCTCGCCACGACGCTGCCCGATATCGGGCTGAAAGTCGTCCTCGACCCGGCAACCATCCTCATCGTGGTCGTCCTCGGCGTTGGCGCCGTTGCGATCGCCCCGCTCTTCAACGTGCGTCGCATGCGCCGGATGGATCTCCCCGGCACCCTCCGTCTGGTCGAGTGAGATCCTGCTCCCCGCCCAAGCGACGGGTGGAGGAGAGCAGCGCACGAGGGACCTCCCGCGCGATCGTTGGTCACGATCGAAAGCACCTCGAGGCGCCCGGCTCTCCGCTGCACCCAACGTCGGCGCAGAATCATTGGCCGAATCCACGCCAATGCCCGATTCCATCGGGCATGATGGTGGGGTCGAATCCCCCGGGAGGATGTAATGCCCGTCACCAAGGATGACCGCGTGATGCTGCTCGTGAGCAACGTCTCGGGGACCACGCAGAAGTACCAGATGCTCTACCGATGGCTCGACGACAACGCCATCGCTCTCGGCAAGGACATCACCGCCCCGCACTACCGCAGGGTTTCGGTGCTCGCCGGCGATGCCGTCACGAGGGAGGCGTTCGTCACGAGGGTTCGTATCCAGGCGAAGAGCGTCGGTACGCAAGCGCTCGACGTCTTCCTCAACCTCCACGGGCTGCGCGATGGCCTCAAGTTCGCCGACGGCAAGGTGCTCATCAAAGACCTTTCGGACGAGCTGGCGGCACTCGACCTCGGTCATCGCTTCCGACTGCTGTATTCGACGAGCTGTTGGGGTGCGCTCCATGCCCCCTACTTCGTGGCTGCAGGCTTCAAGACGGCGAGCGGTTCGAAGGGCATCAATGCCAACGGTCCCTTCGACTTCCCCACCCAGCTCAACAAGTGGGTGGGCGGCACCACCTATCTCTCGGCGGTGAACGCAGCCAACAACCCGCTCATGCGCCAGGTGCACGACCGGATCGCTGAGCTGTTTGGCTTTCGCGAAGTCGACAGCACCAAGGAGATCGCCGGCGTCAAATACCTCCGCATCACCTCGCCCGCCCGCTGAGGTAGCGGGGTCTCAGGCGAGGGTGAAGCGCACCAAGGGTGCTCCATCGACCCAGCGGTCGAGGTCCGACCTCGCCTCTTCCGCTGCGGTGCCCCAGCTCTCGGTGAGGATGCGGAACAGAATGCGGGCGCGGTCGTCACGGTCCTCGATCGGAGTGGCGGCTGCGGGCAGGTCGGCCCTCACTCCCCGTTTCAGGTGCAGCGTGAAGTGCGGATCTGCGGCGAGGTTGGCCAGCCAGTCTCTCTTGAAACCCGGCCTGCCGGTGATGTAGTAGTCGCCATCGAAGTGGTGGAAGTAGATCTCGATGCGCCGTGGTGCGCCGCTCTTGCGGCCGGTCGTGGTGATGTCCACGACACCGCCGGCTTCGAGCGCTGCTGTGATTGTGTCGTCCATGCGATGGGAAGCGTCGTTGGTTGGCTTCTATTCCTCGACGCTGACATCTGAGTTCGTCACATCCTCGGGGTTGGGATCGGACACGCTCACCAGGCTCCGGTCGGTCTCCATGACCTGGATGTCGACCGTGACGGGCTGGTCGATCTCCTCTGCGATGGCGTTGGCGAGCTCGCCGACTGGTGGACCGTCGTTGGGCGTTGCCACGACGAGATTCACCTGCGCCAGCCCGTCTTCGTAGTCGACGCCCACATCGACGGTCTCCACGGTGCGCCCGGTCTCCTCCGCCCACTGGTGAACGGCGCCCTCGATCATGTCCTGGTCGACCGGAGTCGGAAGAAGGTGCGTCTGCCCGAACTGGAGCGGAAGGGCAACGATGACCGTGGCTATTGCCGCCCAGCGCAGCCCATCTTGGATGCGACTCCCGCTCGACAAGAGGCGCTGCCCTGGAACGAGCCCGGCCACGAGGAATGTCGCGCAGCCCGCCGCCAGCACTCCTGCAACGTTGACCGTGAACAGCAAGGCCGCACCGCCGGCGAGGCGGAACTCGCCGAGCTGCAGCATCAGCCCGACAACCGAGAGCGGTGGCACCAGCGCAACGGCGACGGCTGCCCCCGCCAGCGCATCCGAGGCTTGCTTGCGGACGTGGGCGTATGCGCCGGCCGCTCCTGCTGCACCGGCGATGCCGAGGTCGAGCAGGTTCGGCGCCGTGCGAGCCAGCACCTCGGTAGGCAACGGATCGAGCTCGCCGCGAGCAAAGACCCCGATGCCGGCGGCAAGACCAACCGCAGCGACGGAGCCGGCGCCGACGATGCTCATGCTCGCCCGCATGCGTCGCGGCCACCCCATCACGATGGCAGCCGACGCGGCGAGCACGGGGCCCATCAGCGGAGCGACGAGCATCGCTCCGATCACGACGGCGGTCGAGTCTGCCATGAGCCCGAGCACGGCAATCGCTACGGAGAGCGCCATCAGTGTGGAGAAGCGGCGGACGTGCCCAGCCCTCCGCGAGCCTTCGTGGAAGAGGCTGGCGATGACGGCCCGACGTTCCTCGGGCTCGAGAGGGATCCTCTCGGCGTGGCGACGACCGAGGCGGCGGAGCAGTCGACCCCGCCTGCCGGTTTCGACGTGTGAGCCTGGAGCAACCACCCACCCGGGAGCAGCGATCTCCACCGCCTGATCGGACGCGGTGACGACTCCGGTCTTCAACCGGGAGAGCTCACCCTCGTTGACCCCAACACTCCGCACTGGCGTCGAGGCTACGACAGGTCCCGATTTAGTCACCCGATTCTGAAACGGCGCCGAGATCCGCCCGTCGGAGCGGCGACTCAGGGATCTTCGAGAAACGCCGACACTGCGGTCGCAATTGCCGCTGCGACGTCGTCCTGGAAGGAAGCGAGGGCGAGGAGCTCTGCATCCTCAGGGCTCTTCATGTTGCCCATCTCGAGAAACACGACGGGTACGTCCGACAGGTTCAGCCCGCCCAGATCGCTGCGCTCCGAGAGACCGTCCACAGCCGTGTAGTCGGCGATCGGCATTGCAGTCTCCGCCATCGCGTCGAGCAGGAGCTCGGCGAGACGCAGCGACGGTGCTGCGATGTCGTCGGTGAGACCCGGAATCATCGCCGGGTAGATGACGTGAAAGCCTCGGCCGTCCACTGGGCCGCCGTCCGCGTGGATGGAGATCACCGCGTCGGCCTCGACTCTGTTTCCCACCGCAGCGCGCTCGGTGATGCATGGGCCCCATCCGACGTTGTCGGTGCGGGTCAGCACGACGTCGGCGCCCAGGTCGTGCAAGACGTCTCGCACCCGAACGCCGACGTCCCAGTTGAGCTGCGCCTCGGTTGCGCCGCCCGCCGCGGCCGTCCCGGTCGTGTTGCACGGCTTCGTTCCGTTGCCGATGTCGACGAGCCGATTGATCTCGTCGAGGTGTGCGGCGTTCTGACCGTTGTGGCCGGGATCGATCACAACGATGCGCCCGGCGAGCGGGAGCGGTGCGGGCTCGTCGGGGAGACGCGTTGTAGGGGATGCGGGCAGAGTGGTCGATGGTGTGGCCGTCGGAACCGTGGCCGGCACAGTCGTCGTGCTGGTCGACGTCGTGCCGGGGAAGCTCGTCGATGCAGGGGCGCGTGCGCCGGCACCGCACCCCGCAGCGAGGAGCGCACCGGCTGTCACGACGAGCAGAGTGGTGCGGCCCCCATTGAACGCGCCACGAGAGCGAGTTCGGATGCCAAGCCGATGTGCGTTCGTCGGCACGTCGTACCACCTGGTCCGGGGCCGCGATGCTACCGACGGGACCGGGCCGTTGAGCCGGCTCAGGCCCGGGTCGAGGACACGGACACGCGCGCCGGAGCTGCGAGCGTCGAGCGCTTTCCGGCTATCGCTCGATAGAGAGTCAGAACCAACACGAGCACGATGCTCGCCACCGATCCTCCGACGTACCACGGATTGCCTGCGTCTGTGCCTGCCGTCGCCCCGTGCAGGGCCGCCGTCCAGAACAGCAGGTAGCTGAGGAGGTGGACGCCGTGCCACACCCTGCGGGACATGCGCTTCATCATCAGCGACGTGACCTCAACGGCACCCAACAGGTAGAGCGCCACGATGCCCCAGGCCACCGGCCCAGGCTTCCACTCCGACGCCATCGGGATGAGGAGGCTCACCAGGTCGAAATGGACGTACGTGTCTGCGACGAGCCCGACCAAGTGGAAACCCGGTGAACACCACGGCGAGCCCGCCGAGATAGCGGTGCAGGTCGAGCAGCCACTTCGGGCTTGGTCTGCGATCGAGCAGTCTCGTGGAGAGGAGCAATCCCCAGACAACGGACACCGTCACGAGGGCCCAGGCCACGATCCCGCTCGAGCGAGCGACGTACCACCACAGCTGCGAGCTCATGCTGCTACCTCCACGAATCCCGGTGTTGCGTGGCGTTGGCCGTTCATGTCGACGACCAGCGCCGCAGCATTCACGAGCACCGACGCAGCACCGGCGGGTCCGGCAGCAAACGCCGCCTTCGCCATGATCTCCGCCCACCACGCCTCACCGGCAACGACGGTGACCGCGGCGACGTCACCGTCCATGGACCCGCCGGTTGCGGGATCGATGAGGTGGTGGACGTCCGCTCCGTTGCGACGCCACCTGCGCAGCAGTCGGCTGCTCGTTGCGACTGCACCGTCCACCAGATGCACCCGAGTCAGCTCCGAACTCTCGTCGAATGGGTCCTCGACGGACACGGTCCAACCGATGCCTTCAGGTGACCGGCCGACGACCCGAACGTCACCGCCGAGGTTCACCATTGCGCCGTCCGCGCCTGCTGCACGCAGTTCGCGCACGACGATGTCGGCGGCAAGCCCCTTGCCGATTCCGCCCGGGTCGATCGTCACGCCGAGCGGCAGCGTCACCGTGTGGTCCGCGGGATCGAGCACGATGCCTGCACAACCGGGCGCGGCTCTCTGCGACAGCGCAGCTTGGCGCGAATCGGCGGCAAGGAGTTCGAAGCTGCGGTCGTAGCCGACTGCCACGAGCGCGGGCAGCATCGTCGGGTCGAACCGCCCTCGCGTCTGCCGCCACCCGAATACGGCTTTGTCGACCAACTCGTAGGTCTCCGGCGACACGATGATCGGCATGCCCGGCATCCCGTTGAGCAGCGAGAGCTCGCTGTCGGCGCGGAAGCGGCTCCAGCGCGCCTCGAGGTCGAGAATGCGGTCGTGGGCCGCCTGGGTAAGGTCGCGGCCGCCGACGACGAGAACGTGCGCCGCTCCGCCCATTGCCCGGAAGCGCTCCTCACTTGCTGCCATTGCTCTTCGTCACAGGCTTCGGTGCAGGCGCAGCTGGAGCAGGCGCAACCGCAGGGGCGGGGGCAACGGTGGTCGGCGGTGGCGGTGTTGTCGCTGTACGCAGCGAGTCGGCGCGGCGGTTGCGGCCGGCCGGTGGACCTGGAGGTAGATGATGTGCTGCGGCGCTGCCTCGGCGACGGCCGGCTTGGTGTCGGCAGCCGCCGCCGAGGCAGCATTGGTGGAGAGCGAGGCCTGGGTCCACATGCCGGAGGCGAGCCCCGACGCTGCGGCCACGCTCAAACCGAGGGCGAAGATCCGGCTCTTTCGAGCGGTGTGCAGCTTCCCGCCTCTCGAGGCAGTTGCTCGACTCCGGCCCGAGGAAGCCCCACCCTGTGGCGTTGTGCTGGTGCGACGGGCCTGCAACTCCGCGATTCGCCTGGCCTGGTCCTCAGTCATCGTCGTCAGCGCCTTCATATTCGTTCTCGTAGGCGTCGTCGTCGTGAGAGTCGACGACAGGCTGAGAGGCAACCGTCACCGCCGAGGTGGGTGCAACTGCTTGCGCCGGGGCGCCCGTGGTGAGGCTCGCGGTTGGGCAGGGTCGTCCACGTAGGTGATCACGTACCGCACGTCCGAAGCGGTCGGAGCGTCGACCACCTCCGTGGTGACCGTGGCATCGAGGGTGCCGACCGTCGTGTCGGTGCGGTGCCTGAGGATGCCGGCGTTGACCGCCAACGCCGAGCTGGCCGCAACGATCGTGAGCGCAACTGCTCCGACGGTGGTTCCGAGTGGTTTTCTGAGTTTCACGACCTGGTTCTCCTTGCGGGTCCTGGCATATCTGATGTTCTGTGTGCACCGTAAGCTGACGCCGTACAGCGCCCGTGAAGGCGAAAGCAAAGGTTCGGCAAAGATCCGAGCGACCCGCTGAGGCGGCCGAGAATGCACCTCCTCGTCGTCGAAGACGACACCTCTATCGCGGAGCCCCTGCTCGACGGGTTGCGACGCGAGGGATTCGACGTGACATGGGTCGCCACAGGCGCCGAAGCGCTCACCACTCCTGCATCAGACCTGGTGTTGCTCGACCTGGGCCTCCCGGACATGGACGGCAAGGACGTTTGTCGCGAGATGCGTGAGCGGTCGACCGTGCCGATCATCGTGGTGACGGCACGCGGCGACGAGATCGACAGGGTGGTGCTCCTCGAGCTCGGCGCCGACGACTACATGGTGAAACCCTTCGGCTTCCGTGAGCTCGTCGCCCGCATCCGCGCCGTCCACCGTCGCTCATCGAGCGCGCTCGCCGAGCCCAACGTCGACGACCCGATGCAGCGACTTGGAGTGCTGACCATCGACCGCCGCACCCGGCGGGTGACCGTCGGCGATACCGAGGTGACGCTGACCCCGAAGGAGTTCGACCTCCTCAGCCTCCTGGCAGACGATCCCGGAGCGGTGCGCACCCGGGAGGAGATCATGGACGAGGTGTGGGATCCCCACTGGTATGGGCCGACGAAGACGCTCGACGTCCACATGGCTGCTCTGCGCAAGAAGCTGGGCGAGGCCGACTGGATCACGACGATCCGCGGTGTCGGATTCCGCCTCGACGTGCCCGCATGACACGCCGCCTCGTCGGCACCTACCTCGCCATCACGGCCTTTGTACTGCTCGTCCTCATCGTGCCGCTCGGCCGCACGTTCGCGTCACGAGAACAAGACAACCTGATCGCCGGAATGGAGCGCGGACGCGACCGTGGTCGCCAGCCTCGCCGAGGAGGGACTCGAGCAATCGCAGCCGGTAGGGCTCGACACGTTGCTCGCGAGCTATGCCCAGGACCCGGGAGGACGCATCGTGATCGTGAACGCCGGCGGCATCAGCGTCGCCGACTCGGACGACCTCGGTGCGGCGCCGCGCGATTTCTCCACTCGGCCGGAGATCGCAACGGCGCTGACCGGCCAGCGAGACTCCGGGCGGCGTCCGTCGGAGACGCTCGGCACCGACCTGCTGTATGTTGCCGTCCCGGTCGGGTCGGGCGGGAAGATCTACGGGGCCGTACGGATCACCTACCCGGCGACGACGCTCAACGTCGCCGTTCGCGACAACTGGCTCCGGCTCGGGCTCTTGTCGCTCGTGGTGTTGATCGCCGTCACCATCGTCGGCATCACGCTCGCCCGGCAGGTCACCCGTCCGGTGCGCACCCTCGAGAAGTCGGCGGAGGCCCTCGCTGGGGGCGATCTCGGCAGTCGCGTTCCGACCGCGCGTGACGTTCCCTGAGCTGTCTTCGCTCGGTCACACCTTCAACGAGATGGCCGAGCGGATCGAGACGCCTGGTCGACTCACAGCGCGCCTTCGTGGCCGATGCCTCGCACCAGCTGCGGACGCCTTTGACTGCGCTCCGCTTGAGGCTCGAGAACCTCGAAGGGTCGGTGGCGCCGGAGGAGCGTAGCAGCTGTCGTAGCTGCGATCGCCGAGACCCAGCGCTTGGGACGACTCGTCGACGGGTTGCTCGCCATCGCCCGAGCGGAAGCTGCGGCGCAACAACCCGAACCTGTGGAGCTCTCGTCCGTGGCACGAGCTCGCGGCGATGCGTGGCGGATCTTCGCCGAAGACGGTGGGGTCGGCCTCGACGTCGTCACCCCCGAGACCGCATGGGCGCTTGCGGTTCCGGGGGCGGTCGAACAGATCCTCGACAACTTGCTGGCCAATGCGCTGGAGGCGTCGCCGCCGGCGACCCGGATCACGCTCTCGCTCGTCGAGAGGCCGGGCGGCTGGGAGTTGCACGTGGTCGACCAAGGGGCGGGCCTCAGCGAAGCCGAATGCGAGCGTGCCTTCGACCGCTTCTACTCGAGAGGCAAGTCGGGAAGGGGCTCCGGCTTGGGTCTGGCGATCGTGAGACAGCTCGCCGTTGCCGGCGGCGGTGACGCATCGTTGCGCGCCGCGCCGAGCGGCGGGCTCGATGTCAGTCATCCAGCTGACGGCGGCGGAAGCACCGGAACGTGCGTCGACCGCACGGACCTGACCTGCCATGTGGGGCGTGAGCCACGGTCGGTGGCCGTGACGCGTTCACTAGCGTCTCCTGTCCACGTCCTGGAGGTCTGCGACCGTGCGTGACATTCGAGTCGGTGTTCAGCTCCACCCGCAGCACGGTGAATACGCCGGCATCCGTTCGGCGCACTCTCCACGGCGGAGGAGATGGGCGCCGACATCGCCTACAACTGGGACCACTTCTATCCACTCTACGGCGACGCCCACGGCGCTCATTTCGAGTGCTGGACGATGCTCGGGGCGTGGGCACAACAGACCGAGCGGATCGAGATCGGCGCCCTCGTCACCTGCAACTCGTACCGCAACCCGCAGCTGCTGGCCGACATGGCCCGAACCGTCGACCACGTCTCTGGTGGGCGGCTCATCCTCGGCATGGGGTCGGGTTGGTTCGAACGCGACTACGACGAGTACGGCTACGAGTTCGGCACTGCCGGCAGCAGACTGGACGATCTCGCCGAGGCGCTTCCTCTCATCGAGCAACGGTTGGCGAAGCTGAATCCGGCGCCCATCCGCGACATCCCGATCGTGATCGGCGGGACCGGGGAGCGCAAGACGCTGCGGCTGGTCGCTCGCCATGCGGCGGGCTGGCATGCGCTGTTCCCCGAGCACCCCGACGAACTGGTGCCCAAGGTGGAAACGCTCCTGAGGTGGTGCGAGCTCGAGGGCCGCGATCCGGCAGATATCGAATGGGGTGTGGGCGTCGAGCCCGAGGACATCGACCGATTCCTGCACGAGGACGCCGACCGGTACCTCGAGATGGGATTCACGCAGTTCACCCTCGGCGCAACGGGCCCCGACTGGAGTCTCGCCGGCCTGGACGACTGGCTCGCCTGGCGAGACCAGCGCAACGGTCCCACCCACTGCATCATCTAGGGACAGCTTAACGTTGTTTGACGATTTTTTGACCTGCTTGCCCGACCTGAAACGATGAGGTAGGGTGGCGGCCGTTACCCACCACTTCCAGGGGGATCGGTGAGGAGAGCGCGACGCATCACCACGACGAAACGTTTGCTCGTCGTTGTCGTGACCCTGATGGCCGGCGCATGCTCCGGAGGCGAGGAGGTCGCACCGTCGACACCGGCGCCAACCATCGCAACGCCCACCACGACCACGGTGACGTCGACCACCGTGGCGCCGCCGCACCACAACCACCACGGCGGCCACCACGACGCGTGCTTTCCGATCAGGTGGGCAGCCCGGAGGCGCTCGAGGCGCTCATCGCCGGCATCGTCGAAGAGCTTCGCTTCGCCTATCCGGACATCGTCGACGCGGAGGTCCCGATCCCCGACCTCACCAACCCTGACCCGGTGGTGGCCGTCGAGGAGCTGAACAAGTTCGATCAATGGGTCAACGCCGAACTATCCGCATCCTGATTGGGTGCCAGCTTGCTCGAGCTATCCAGGCTCACCGTCAGAAGGACGTTGAGGACAAGATCTACGACGTCCTATTCGCCGAGCAAAGGCGACGGATCCGGCCCGAGGAGCCCTGGACGTTCTTGGATGGGGAGATAGCGAGTGACGTCACTGAGCTGGACCTGGATTCATCGATCGTTGACGGTCTTCCGACCGGGGCCATCGCAGTGGAGTACCGCTCTAGTCTCAGGGACCCTGCAGGTCGTGTCAGCCGAATCTGGAGAGGTGATTGAAGAATTCGCAGGCTTGGGATTCTCGAATGAACCTGGCGATCCTCGTACCTTCGTCGGCTGGATGGCAGTTCTGGGACACGATTGTCGGCTACTCGCAGGCGAACGCATGAGAACCTGGATCGAGCGCTTCCGCCACCCGCTCATCATCGCCGTCATCGCGCTGGTTCTGCCACTAACGGGGGCTTCCCTGCGAGTCTCAGAGCGAGGATGGAGGCGTCCAATATGGCGGCTCACTCGATGCGTGGAAGATGGCAGCGCACGTATTCCGGCGAAGGCGATCAGCAGAACGCCACGACTGACGTCGTCAACCACGACTGTCCCGACGTGCACGCGGCAATCAGCGCGTGGAACGAGGCGATGGGTGAGCCCGACTACGTCCACCACTACGAGCTGTGGGACGCCTTGATCGCCGAACTGATGACGTGGATCGAGGAGAACCCCGACGAGTTGGCGGACCGCGGCATCTCGGTCGACTTCGGGTTCGGCGACGTCGATTGGTGCACCTCGACCCACGAGGACGGGTGGAAAGTCGCTACCGACACGATCGTGGAGCTCGTCGACGATGACGAGGAGATCCTGCTGATCTCGGTCAACGGGGAGACCGTCGTCTGCCAGACGGGTCAGGTGATGATGGCTTCGGCGACGTACTACTACAGCTACTTCACCGGCTCATGGGAGTCCGGTTTCGGTACGAACTGGAACGAGTTTCCGGGCGGCAACGTGCTCTTCTCGACAGACATCGAGTTCCGTTGTCTCGATATCTTCGATCCGGACACCGATATCGCCGAGGTCGTAGAAGCAGTTCCGGCGACGCAGGTGAACCTCAACCCTTCGATCAAGGGACTCACTGGCCTCGATACGTGGCTGTGGTACGACTTCTCCTCCCCCGCCGCCTCGATCCTCGGGCCGTACGAGGCGACGACATGGTCGGCCCACGGAGAGTCGTGGACCATCACCACATACGCCTGGGTTGACAAGGTGATGTGGGATGTCGATTGCACGACGAGCTGCACCTACCACGGGGTCGCGTCTGGATTCGACCCATCCGGATACGAGTACGTTCTGGACTTCGCAGACACGGCGTCTCGACCCGCGATCGAGTACGAAGGGGGCGCCGAAGCCGATGGGCAGGCCGCCTTCGAGCACATCTACGACTCGCTCGGCGATGCCACGGTCTCCACCGCCGCCCAATGGCGAGGCTGGTATTTCGTCACCAGCTCGGATGGCGACGAGGCCGCGCGAGGCGTCTACGCACCGGTCATCGTCGCCGAGTCGTGGACGTTCCCCATCGTCTCGGTTCGCACCGAGCTCCGCCACCGCCCCTGAGCGTCATCACCCGGGCTGCCGCGCCCCGAACGGTCGGCGCGGGCAATCGTGTCCCCAGCTCGTGTTTCCGTTGCCACCTTGGGGTCGGACGACCTGGTCGGCGACACAGGCCCGGGTGTCGAGCCGGTCCACCTCAACCTGAGCCCATTCCGCAACGCAGAGGACTTCGCCGTCACCACAGATAGGCCTTCCGTCCTCGGAGCGGCGGCGATCAGCGGCTGCGAGCACCGGGGTCCTCATAGTGAGGCTCCGCACGGATCCGGAAGTTGCGGGAACGTACGCAGTCCACCTCGAGCTCCGCGCCAGCAACGCACAGGAGGTTCTTCATCACAACCGAGCGAGTCCGGCGTCCAGGGCCAGAGTCACCGTCCGTCGACCCAATCGAGATGCGCAACGACGGCGGCCGCCCACGCATCCGGGTGGCTGAGCTGCGGAGAGTGATACGCGCCCTCGATCGTGACGAGGCGGGCGTGTGGGATGGCCTGTCCAAGTCGCTGCGACGAGCCGATGAACGGCAGGTCGTGCTCGCCAACGAGAACCGTCGTGGGGCATCCGATCCGCCGAGCCATGTCGAGCACCGACAGACCTGCAACGAACACGGCAGGGCCAAGGTCGGTGATGGCCCGCTCGTCGACCTGCGCTGCATTCGACGCCAGGTGGCGGTCGAGCCACTCGCTGCCCCATGCGGACGCGATCAGGTCGCCTTCGGGATCGGGTCGGCTCTCCTCCAGCGCATCGAGCGCCGCCAACGCCTCGTCCGGCGGCTTCGACCAGATCTCCCCAAGCGCGCCGGCCGCGTCGCCCCGGTCTGGCTGATCCGCCCACGTGTCCATCAGGAGGAGCGATCGGACCACATCGGATCGTGTGGCGGCGATCGGGATGACGACCCGGCCGCCGAGCGAGTGCCCGAGGAGGTCGACCGGCTCACCGATCTCCCGCTCGAGGAAAGCCACGAGCGCCGCGGTCAGGGTGTCGTAGTCGTAGCGTTCCGCCCTCGGCGACGCCCCATGACCGAGCTGGTCGACGAGCACGATCCGTCGCCGCTCGAACAAGGGAGCAACAACCGCTGCGAAGTCTTCACTCGTGCCGGTGAAGCCGTGCACCAGCACCATCGGCTGCCCCGACCCGCCGGCCTCGTGCCATGCCAGGCGTGGCTGTGGCTCCGCCGTCACCCGCCGGCAACCGGTTGGTAGGTGCCGATGCTCCAGGAGTTGCCTTCGGGGTCACGGACGCCGAACTCCCGGCTGCCGTAGTCGGTCTCGTACGGCTCGTACATGATGTCTGCCCCGCGGCGCGCGCCCGCTCGTAGGCCACGTCGGCATCAGCGGTAGCCATGTACACCGTAGTCTCGCCGATCGACGAGCCTTCCCGCGCCGACCCGAGCATGATCAGCCCGCCACCGAAGGCCAGCTGGGCGTGAGCGATCTCGTCGCCCTCCCCAGGATGCACCTCGTGCTCGACGAAACCGAGCGTCGTCACCAGCCAGACGATCGCAGCCTTCGCATCTCGATAGCGCACCACGGGGTACACGGTCTGTGCGTTCTCTGCCACGGCGCCTCTCTCGGTTGGACTTCGCACACGCTACCGGCCGGCAGCGGCATCCCGCCCCGACCATCGGGCGGCGACCGGCCAGCCGGACAGGCTCAGAAATCTGCGTTGCGGGGTGTGCGGGGAAACGGGATGACGTCGCGGATGTTCTGCATTCCGGTGCAGAACTGCACGACTCGCTCCAAGCCCAGCCCGAAGCCGGAATGGGGGGCGCTCCCGAAACGGCGCAGGTCGAGATACCACTGGTAGTGCTCCTCGTCCATGCCCTTCGCAGCCATCGACTGCCCCAGCACGTCGAGACGCTCCTCGCGCTGGCTGCCGCCGACGATCTCGCCGATCTGCGGGACGAGCACGTCCATGGCAGCAACTGTCTTCCCGTCGTCGTTGCGGCGCATGTAGAAGGCTTTGAATTCGAACGGGAAGTCCGTGACGATCGTGGGCTTTCCGATGGCCGTCTCGGTGAGGTAGCGCTCGTGTTCGGACTGCAGATCGGCGCCCCAGTGCACGGGGAACTCGAACTCCTGGTCGGCCCGTTCGAGCATGTCGACCGCCGCGGTATAGGTGATCCGTTCGAACGGCGTGTCCGCCACCAGCGTCAACGTGTCCAGCAACGTCTGATCCACCCACTTGTTGAAGAACTCGACATCCTCGCCGCAGGTGTCGAGCACGGATCGCACGAGATGACGCACATAGTCCTCGGCGAGATCCGCGTTGTCGCCGAGGTCGGCAAAGGCCATCTCCGGCTCGATCATCCAGAACTCGGCGAGATGCCGCCTCGTGTTGGAGTTCTCGGCCCGAAACGTCGGCCCGAATGTGTACACCCGATCGAGGGCAAGGGCGTAGCTCTCGGCGTTGAGCTGACCGCTCACCGTGAGGAAGGTCGGACGGCCGAAGAAGTCTTCGCCGTAGTCCACCGAACCTCCCTGGGTGCGCGGCGGCGCTTCTGGGTCGAGCGACGTGACGCGGAACATGGCGCCTGCGCCCTCGGCGTCGCTCGCCGTGATCACCGGCGTCTGCAAGTAGAGGAAATCGCGGTCTTGGAAGAAGCGGTGTGTGGCGTAGGCGAGCGTGTTGCGCACCCGAGCAATGGCGCCGATGGTGTTGGTGCGGGGGCGCAGGTGGGCGATCTCCCGCAGCCGCTCGAACGAGACGCGCTTCTTCTGGAGCGGGTACGTATCGGGGTCTGCGAAGCCGAACACGACCACCTCGGTTGCCTTCACCTCGACCCGCTGCCCCGACCCGGGCGACTCCGCCAGCTCGCCCGTGACCCGCACGGCACTCCCGATCGTGAGTTGCAGCACGTCGGACTCGTAGTTGGCGAGTCCCCCATCCGCAATGACTTGGAGGCCGGAGAAGCTCGAGCCGTCATTGATCTCGACGAACGAGAATCCACCCTTGGAGTCGCGTCGCGTCCGCACCCAACCGGCAACGGTCACCTCGGCGCCAAAATCCTCACGGCCGAGCACGTGCTTGATCAACTGCCTCTGCATGTCCCGCTCCTCACGAGGCCGTAACGATAGGCGGCGCACCGGCCGCCCACCGTGCAGCGAGGCCGGCGAAGCGAAAGCTCGCACAAACGCGGCGTGGCCCCTAACCTCATCAGTACCCGATTGAGCTCGGGTCTCGCTGCGTCGGTCCCTGCGAGGGAACCGACCATTCGTTTTTCGTGATTCCCCGGAGTCCGCACATCGAATGCGTGACGAGCCGGCGTGGCCGTTCAGGGAATTCGCGTATCGCACTTCCCTCTTGCGCCAGCCCGTCTCGGCGCCGAGCGCAGACGAATACGAAGATACCGGGTAGCTGCCCGGAGCGTCGCTCGCGACGCACGACCTGGAGGTCGAACAATGACAGCAACAGGAACCGTCAAGTTCTTCAACGAACAGAAGGGCTTTGGCTTCATCACGTCGCCGGACGGAGACGACGTCTTCGTCCACAAGTCCAACCTGGCCGGTGGCCCCGGCGCCACCCTCACGACCGGACAGACCGTGACGTACGAGACCGCAGCGGGCCGCAAGGGTCCCGAGGCGGTCAACGTACGCCCGGCCTGACGTGGCACAACGAGGCCGAGAAGGTATGGCGAAGCGTGCCCGGGAACGGGCACACGCCGAGAAGAAGGCAGCCAAGCAGGCTCGCAAAGACGCCGCACCCACCGAGGCGGCCGACGCTGAAGAAGGGCCGGACGAAGCCGCTCTCATGGAGGAGTTTCGCGTGTTGAGCGAGCGTCACGCAGCCGAGCTCATCTCCGAAGACGTCTACACCACGGAACGCGAGCGGATCTTCGGGGCATTAGGCATCGAAACGTGATGCGGCGCGCCTACAGGGCGCGCCCACGACACCCTGGTCACGGAACGCAGGTTTCGCCGTTGCGCTCCAACGCCTCCTGCCATGCGAGGTCGGGCGCGCCTTCGGCAGGTGCAGGAGCGGGCATGTCCTCCTCAGTGATGATCGGCTGACCGAATCGCATCGTCTCCCCGGAAAACGGATATCTGGTCTCGGTGACGCTGATCGACGTCTCCCCCCGTCCGAGCGTCACCTCGGTGACAGCATCGTTCCCGCACACGAAGAACTCGTAGTGATACAGCCCGCCGCCGTTCCACAGCTCCGGCATGTCGCCCGTCGAGCCCAGAGCCGGCACGAGCGAGCACCCGGCGAGGGCGACGAAACCGTACGACGCACCCACCAGGTTTCCCCCAAGCTTCACCAGGACCGCCGGCGGACCGAGGTGGACGACCCGCACCGGCGACGGCGGTGGTAGGTCGGTCACGTATCGGGTGATATCCGTCTCGCTCTCCCATCCATAGGCGAGCTTCACATGAACCCGCCACCGACCGCCGGCGAGGTACGAGGTGACGGTGTCGGGCTCGCGATCGCCGTCGAGGTCTGCGGTGAGCGTCGAGATCTCGGAGGCGCCCGCGGCCATAGCTACCCGTGCCGCGTCGACGCACGCATGCAGAAAGACCGGCACCCGCACCTCAGTCGTGTTGCCTCCGGCGTCTCCGGCCACGAGCGTGGCGACATTGCCGCCCGGGTTCAGCATCAGGACGATCGACCAGCGGCCATCGTCTGCGACGTCGGCGGGATAGCGTCCTGCGGCAACCACCGTGGCGCCCGGTTCGGTGCTGCCGGAGAACCGATAGGCCGCTTCAGTCACGATGGCGTTCGGTGCCGGGTCATCCACCACGAGCACGGGCGGCGTGGTGTCGGGCGCCTCCGTTGTCGTCGGCGTTGCGGTGGTCGAGACGGTCGAAGCGGGCGGACCGGTCGATGTGGTCGCGACAGCGGCTGCTGCGCTCGTTGTGGCCGTCGTCGGTGCGACAGCAGTTGTCGTCGTGATGGCGGGCGGTGACGCCGTTTTGGCCGAACCGGACTCCGTGCTGCAGCTCGCCACCAGGAGGATGACGCATGCGATCAGCGTCTTGGGGCGCATAGACACCTCGTGATTCCGACGCTACCGCCGCCACGCTTCGGGCCGCTAGGGGCGTTTGGTCCTCAGCGATCGCAGTGCATCCCGACTGGTCACGCCAGCTGTCTGCGGGCTTCGGTCTCACCGTCGATGAGTCGGCCGGTGAGCACGAAGCCGTTGGCGAGATAGAAGGCACGTGGCGATCCCTTCCCTTCCCCCAGCTCGTGACGAGCGCAGCGTCGCCCATCGCACGGCATTCAGTTGCGATCAAATCGAGGACACGCCCCCCGATACCGCGCCGCTGATGCAACCGGTCGATCAGCAGCCGCCACAGGAAGGGTTCGGGATGGGCCTCCGTGCGCAACGCCAGCATCACGAACCCGACGATCTCGCCATCGGCCTCAACGGCGCGCATCCAGGGGACAACCGGAGCCCCGTCCACGATCTCGGGGAAGAGCGCATCGGTGAATGAGGAGTGCATCGGCGCAACGAAGCGCTCCTGCGACTTGTGGGTCGCAAGGCGCGAGACGGACCGCTCGTTTGCCGTGCTGATCTCGATCAATCGCAGGTCACGAGGAGCACCCCGGGGACGGTTCACCCACGCCTCCCAATCGGAGCGGGTCATACCGTAGATCCAGTCGTCGGAGCATTCGTCTCCAAGCCAGAACGACGAGCGAGTGTGGCCCTCGAACAGCATCCCGGATCGCTCGAGCACCATCGCCGACGCAGGATTGTCGGGATGCAGCATCCCGAACACTCGTGTCACGTGCAGCCGCTCGTAGAGATAGGCGATGAGCGCTTCGAGGGCCTCCACGGCATAGCGCTTCCCCCAATGGCGAGGCCAGAACGTGTAGCCGACCTCGGCGGTGCGGCCCTCCCAGCTCAGGTGGAGGGCCAGGTCGCCGAGCGTCTCTCCCGTCTCCCGATGCTCCACGATCGCCATCCACCACTCGTCGACGGCCGGACCATCCATGGCAACGAGCTCGGCAACGATGTCATCGGCGCGCTCCCGGGGGAACGGCAGCTCCCAGTTCTGAAACCGCGCAGCGTCTGGATCGTTGCGCCGCCGCCAGAAGTCGTCAGCGTCCGACAGGGCGAAGGCGCGAATGCGGAGCCGGTCGGTGACGATGGGCGCAAACACGCCTCCATTCAACTCCCCGCCAGGGTCTGCTGTGACGCGAGGCCCACGCGAACTCCATGGGCAGCGGAAGAGACGCACGAACGGCGGCGCACCGGCAGCCCTCAGTCGGCTTGCTAGAAGGCGTAGTCACCGAAGCGCCCCCAGACGACGACGAGCGACAGGACTCCCAGCACGACGTTGATCATCATCTCAGGCACGTACTCCTTGCGCCGGATGTGCAATGCGGCGGCAAGAGCCATCGTCAGCGCAAGACCGAGGGCCGCCCACGGCGTGATCCCGGGAACGATGTCGAGCAGCCCGGGAAGCACGAGGCCGAGCGCACCCACGACCTCGACGATCGCAATACCCTTGAGCTGAGTGCCGTCGAACTCCTCGACCCACGCCATCCGCTCGAAGAGCTTCTCTTTCGGCTGGAGCTTCGCTGCACCGGCCATGAGGAACGCTGCCCCCAGCACGATCTGGAGGATCCACAGAAAGGCATTCACGCAGCACTCCTATGCGTTGGGATCTCGATCCAACCAGATCGGCCCTCGTGCCGGCCAGGAGACTGCCCGTACACTCCACCGGGAGGCTCAGCGGACAGGCGAGCCCCTGGGCGAGCCGACCGCTGATGCCGGAGCCGGAGCGGCGCGCCCAAATGGCATGACCGACCGCAACTCTTGGGCCGGCGCGGGAACGTCCCTCCCATCGCGCGCGGCCCTCGAGACGATCGCCTCATGTGATGCCGAAGTGCTCCAGCATCCCCGTGTGCTGCCCGACTTCGATGATGCGTCCGTCCGGATCTCGGATGTAGCACCGCATCTCGTAGCCGCCGTTGTCGATGGGCGGCGTGATGAACTCGACGCCCTTGGCCGACCATGCTCCATAGATCGTCTGGATGTCCGCAACCCGGATGTTCATGAACGCATGGAATCGGTCTCGGTCGGTCGGCGGGCCCAGCGTCACTTCCGGCTTGTCCGGGGTACCTCCGCCTCCTTTCACGACGATCACCCACGTGTTGGCCAGCTTCACCATCGTCGGCGCGCCCGGGCTCTGGAACACGATCTCGCCCCCAAGCAGGTCGGCATAGAAGGCGCTCGTCGTCGCCACGTCTGCGGCGACAACGAGATGGGTGACGAGAAAGCCGGCTTCGGCAACCGGATACCTGTTCGATGCCATAGCGCACCCCTCTGCGTGAGCGGTGGCGTCTGTCAGCCCTCAGGAAACCTACCGTGCGACCCGCAGCGCAGCCCGTGTGCGACGTTGGGCCCTTAGCTCACGGAGGGCCGCAACTGAATAGGGTGTCGGCTGTGGAAGACCGAACCGACGACCACCTCACCGACGACAAGGCGGTCTTGCCGCTGGAGTTGTTCTTCGATCTCGTCTTCGTCCTGGGGATCACCCAAACGGTGGCGCTCATCGTCGAAGGCCACGACGGTCGTGCACTCTGGCGAGCCGCCTTGGTACTTGCCATGCTGTGGTGGGGATGGACGCAGTTCACATGGACCGCCAACTCGATCGCCCTCGATTCGGACCGCACACGCATCGCATTCTTCCTCGCCATGGGTGCGGCGCTGGTCATGGCAGTGTCGGTACCGACGGCGTTTGCGGACGGCGGGCGGGGTCTCGTCATCGGCTACATCGCTGTGCGAGTCACCGGGGTGTGGCTGCACGTGTCGGAAACCACGGATGTGGACACCCGTGCCGCCGCACGGCGCTTCGCCGCCGTCTCGTGGGTCGGGCCACTGGTCCTCCTCATCGGAGCATTCGTCGACCCGCCGGCGCGGTCGTGGATCTGGCTGGCAGGGATCCTGCTCGAGTTCGGCGCCGCCGGGCTCGCCGGTGGTGACGCGTGGCACATCCGAGCCGGCCACTTCGCCGAACGCCACGGCCTCATCTACATCATCGCCCTCGGCGAGGGGATCGTTGCCGTCGGCATCGTCGCCGCGGGGCGTCCGCTGGACGGCGTGTTGGTCGTCACGATGCTGCTCGCAGTCGCGGTCGCGTCTGCCTTGTGGTGGTCTTACTTCGACCACTTCGCGGAGCGTGTGGAGGATGCGTTGCGAGCCGCGGGCGACGCTCAGGGGCCCGTCGCCCGTGATGCGTACTCGCTCGGCCACTACCCGATGGTCGCCGGCGTCGTGCTCTTCGCCGCCGCCGCCGAAGAGGTGGTGCTGCACCCTGGGGATCCGCTGAGCGGCTTCACGCGACTGCTGGTGGCAATGGCAATCGGGCTGGCAATGCTGGCGCAAGCCGCCATCGTGCGCCGGATCGCGGGACCGGTTCTCGTGGAGCGGGTAGGTGCCGCCGTCATCGTGGCGTTGCTGATGGTGCCGCCGCTGGAGGTTCGAGCCAACGTGCTGCTGTTCGTCGTGTTCGCCATCCTGGTGACGGCCATGGTCGTGGAGCGCACACGCGGACGCCTCACCGTGTCTTCGTGGTCATGAGCATTCAAAGAATCGGTCGTCTTGTGTCTCCCGCAATGACCGGCGTTCTTCGATCCCGAACCGCAGGACACCGAGAAGCGGCACGTCCGTGTGGTCGACGAGTGGCATGACTCCGTCATCGGGATCGTCGGCTGGTCGGACGGTGGACCGGGAGCCGGCCACGACCTCCTCGTGCCCATTTTGCCGCGAGTCGTCTCCCATCTCGCTCCGCGCCGGGCTCGGCGAAGAGCCAGCCTCCGCCTAGAGCTGGGTGATGTCGGTGTAGACGTCGGGTCTGCGATCGCGGTAGAAGGCCCAATGACGCCGAACCTCTTCGATGAGACCCATGTCGAGGTCACGCACCAGCACCTCGTCGTTGGTATCGGATGCATGCTCGCCCACGAGCCGGCCACGCGGGCTGGCGAAATACGAAGACCCGTAGTAATCCGTATCCGTCAAACCCTCGGCGCCCACTCGATTGATGGCACCGACGAAATACTCGTTGGCGACCGCAGCCGCAGGCTGTTCGAGCTCCCACAAGTACCGCGAGTGACCCCGAGTCGTTGCCGACGGGTTGAAAACGATCTTCGCCCCCTTGAGGCCCAGCACTCGCCAGCCTTCCGGGAAGTGGCGGTCGTAACAGATGTAGACACCGATCCGACCTACTGCCGTGTCGAAGACGGGATAGCCGAGGTTGCCGGGCCGGAAGTAGAACTTCTCCCAGAAGCCCTCGACCTGCGGGATGTGCGTCTTGCGATAGATGCCGAGCAGCGAGCCGTCGGCGTCGATCACACCGGCCGTGTTGTAGAACGTGCCCTCGTCGACGCGTTCGTAGATGGGCACCACCAGCACCATCCCGGTCTCCTTGGCGAGCCCCATCATTCGCTGCATCGTCGGGCCGCCGGGGATCTCCTCGGCCTCGTCGTAGTACGTGGGGTCCTGCACGTTGCAGAAATAGGAGCTGCTGAAGATCTCCTGGAAGCACAGAACCTGCGCACCCTGGGCGGCGGCGTCCCGGGCGTACCCCACGTTCTTGTCGACCATCGACTCCTTGTCACCGGTCCACGCGGATTGGACGAGCGCGGCGCGTACGACCTGGCTCATGTTGACGGGTCTCCTGGGGATGCGAGCGCCGATGATACGGACAGGGTTTGGGTAAGTAAACCGCCGCCGACGTGCGCTCTTCGGCCGGAGATGAGCGCCGGGAAACCCGTGCGAGACTACGCTGCGCCGCCCTGACCAGAGGACTCGAGTGACCCGCAATCTCACCGTGGCTGCCGCCCAGATGGGGCCGGTGCAGCGGGCCCACTCTCGCGACGAGGTGGTCGAGCGCCTCATCTACCTGCTGCGCGATGCGGCCGACCAGAACGCAGAATTGGTGGCCTTCCCAGAGCTGGCGCTCACCACGTTCTTCCCGCGTTGGGTGGTGCCCATCGAAGAGGCCGACGAGTTCTACGAGACTGAGATGCCCAATGTCCACACTCAGCCGCTGTGGGACGAGGCCGTCCGGCTCGGCGTCGGTTTCACCCTCGGGTATGCGCTCAAGACCGCAGACGGCCACCGCTACAACGTGTACCACATGGTCGACCAGGCGGGTCAGACCGTTGGTGTCTACCGCAAGGTGCACATCCCAGGCCACCACGAATTCGAGCCGTGGCGCACCTTCCAGCACGCCGAACGGAGGTACTTCGAGCCGGGGGACGATTTCCCCGTTTGGAAGGCCTTCGATGCTGTGGTCGGCATGGCGATCTGCAACGATCGGCGATGGCCCGAAACCTACCGCGTGATGGGCTTGTCCGGCGTGGAACTGGTCGTCATCGGGTACAACACGCCCCTGCACTATGCCCCGGATCCCACCCAGACTCCCCTGCAGTCGTTCCACAACCACCTCGTGATGCAGGCGGGGGCGTACCAGAACGGCACATACGTGATCGGAGTCGCCAAGGGTGGGATCGAAGAGGGCGTCGAGTCGCTGGCCCAGTCGGCAATCATCGCCCCCTCGGGTCAGATCATCCGTCAAGCCGTGACCACGGGGGACGAGGTGGTGGTGGCCCGCATCGATCTCAACCAGACGAGGTTCTACAAGGGAACGCTCTTCGACTTCGAGCGCTATCGGGTTCCGGCGGCGTACAAGCGCATCGCCGAAGCAGGAGTGGAAGCCGAGCACGAGCGACTCCACTATCCGGACTCACCCATCTGACTTGAGCGATACAGTCTCTCGATGAGCACCCAGCCGCCCATAGAATGGGCTCCCAATCCCCGCGCCGCCACCATTGCATCGAGCGACGCCGCTGCCTCCGCCTTCCCCGATGGCGTCTTCGCCGAGACTCGGGCGTTCCACCGCCAGATTCCCGGGTTCCGCCCGACCCCGCTACGCAGCCTGACGCGGCTCGCCGACATGATCGGCGTCGGTGGCATCTGGGTGAAGGATGAGTCCGTGCGGTTGAGCCTGAACTCCTTCAAGGTGCTCGGTGGCTCCTTTGCGATCTACCGGTTCATCCAACAGAAGCTCGGCACCGAGGGCGAAGGACTCAGCTTCGACGAGCTGGTGTCGGACACAACCCGGGCCAAGCTCGGGGAGATCACTTTTGCCACGGCCACAGACGGCAACCACGGTCGAGGGGTTGCGTGGGCGGCCGACAAGCTGAGGTGCCGGGCCGTGGTGTACGTCCACAAAGGCACATCTCAGGCCAGGATCAACGCGATCGCCGGGTACGGGGCCGAGGTTCACATCGTGGACGGCACCTACGACGACGCGGTGCGCCGGGCCAGCGCCGACGCCGCCGCCAACGGTTGGCAGGTGATCTCCGACACCTCTTGGGAGGGATACGAGGAGGTGCCGCGGTGGGTCATGCAGGGCTATACGACGATGCTCTCGGAGGTGCAGGAGCAGCTCACCGGCCAGGGGATCACAAAGCCGACGCACGTATTCGTGCAGGCGGGCGTTGGAGCGCTCGCCGCCGCAACGACCGGCTTCTACTCGCGTCGCTTCGGTGGCGAACGGCCAACACAAGTAGTGGTGGAGCCCGCCGAGGCGCAATGCCTGCTCGAATCCGTTCGCATCGGCGACGGCGAGCCACACGACGTGACGGGCGATCTCGACACGATCATGGCGGGGCTCGCATGCGGAGAGCCCAGCCCGATCGCATGGAAGGTGCTGTGGGACTGTGTCGATGCGTTTCTTGCTTGCCCGGACTACGTGGCGGCCAAAGGGATGCGGGTGTACGCCGTGCCCCTCGCTGGAGATCCGTTCGTTGTGTCCGGCGAGTCGGGTGCCGTCACCCTCGGCGCACTCATGTACATCGCCGAGGACCCCGACTACGCCGACCTGAAAGCCCAGCTGGGGCTCGACCGGAACTCGCAGGTGCTGCTCCTCAACTCGGAGGGCAACACCGATCCGGATTACTTCCGCCGGGTCGTCTGGGAGGGCGCCAACTCGGTGCCTGCGGATCACCAGTGGGTCGACCAGGGCGTCGGCAAGGTCGGTCTCGCCGGCGTTGGGATGGGCTGATGGAATCGCCTTCGAGGGTCGTCGCCCACCAGGCGTGCGGTTGAGCATACCGAGCACTCTGCGTCTGGACGGTCAGGCGATGCGTTCAAAGAGGTAGGCGTACGGTGACGAGGTGTAGCCGACGCCGCGACCACGCTCGGACCTCGCTCTCCTGCGAGGAGCGGGGGTTGAGGCTGCGATCCGGCTTCCCGACGGCTGCCGGGGAGCCCCAATCGCCAAACATCTGATCCACCGACCGCGCGCCGGACCACTGGTCAACCACGACGTCCCCGACCCTCGCCATGCCGGTGTCGCACCTCGGCTCACGGCTCGGGAAGCCCGGCGTAGTGTTGCGACCCGAGACCGCCGAACGAGAAGGACGTGATGATGAAACTCGTGGTCGATACGAGCGCTGCACTGCATTTGGCGATTCACGGGCTCGACATCTCGAGCACTCACGAGGTCCTTGCCCCGACGCTGCTTCGGTCGCAGACGCTGTCGGCGCTGCACGAAGCGGTTCATCGAGGTGAAATCCCAGCCGACGTCGCACGCGAGCATCTCGCCCGAATCGGGCGAATGCCCCGGCGGCTGCTTGGCGATGCGGTGCTGCGCCGCCGGGCGTGGGAGGTGGCTGATCAGTTGGGCTGGGCTTCGACCTACAACGCCGAGTACGTTGCGCTGACTCAACTCCAAGCCGACGGGTTGGTGACGATGGATGCGGACCTTGCTCGTGCAGTCGAGGGCATCATCGCCACCGCAACCGTTGACGATGTCCTCTGACCATCGGCGAGGTTGCCAACATGCCGCACGATGCCCCGGTGCCGGGCAGCCTCGGGTCCGCAACGGGGCTTCGCCTTCTTCGCCGAGTTCGCCATCGGGCTGGGCCTGAGCCGCAAGGTCCGCTGGGCGGCCGTACCGCGCCGGACCCGAGCGGAAGACGTAGGCACGTTCGATGACAACACGGCGTCTCCACCTCAGCCGTCCGCAGATCCTCGCCTTTCGCAGACGCGTCGGTGAACTCGACGTTCGGCTTCCCAAGGGGACGGCGATCACTCCGACGTGCGGCGTGGGCGGGATTGCAGGACAGCGTGCCACGAGCTGCGCTCCTGTCGATCCATGCTCGTGTCGATCGCACGCAGGCATCGTCCTGGGAAGACTCGTCGCTCGTCCAGCTCTGGGGCCCGCGTTTCAGCACCTACGTGGTGGCGGTGCGCGACCTGGCCGTCTTCTCCCTCGGGAGAATGCCCCACGACGAGGCTGCACGGCGGAGATCAGAAGAGCTCGCCGCTCGGCTGCACGCGCTCCTCGACGGGCGGAGCATGCCATATGGTCAGGCTGGGCGGGCGCTCGGGGAACACCCCAACCGACTCAGGTACGCCGCGACGACAGGGACCCTCGTGATCCGATGGGACGGTGCCCGGCAACCGACCGTGCGAACACTGCCGCCACCCGAGGTCGATCCGGCTGCCGCTCGCCTCGAGCTCGCACGCCGCTACCTTCACATCTTTGGCCCCTCCACTCCAGAGTCGTTCGCCGGGTGGGCGGGAATCACGCGACGGTCCGGCATCGGCGCGTTCGGAGCGCTCCGCAGATCCTTGACCCCGGTCCTAACCCCGATCGGCGAGGCGTGGATCCTCACCCGAGACGAGAAGGCGATCCGCGACGCCGCGAGACCCGCAGCTCCGGCGAGGCTCCTGCCAAGCGGCGACGCGTACTTCCTCCTCCAGGGTGGAGAGCGCAGCCTTCTGGTCCCGGACGCGAACCACCGCAACATGCTGTGGACGTCGCGCGTCTGGCCCGGCGCCATTCTCGTCCAGGGTGACATCGTGGGAACGTGGCGACGTTCGAAGGGCACGGTCACGGTCCAGACGTGGCACCGTCTGAGTCGCACTGCGCGAGATGCCATCGCCGAGGAAGCGGCGTCTCTGCCTCTGCCCGGGCTCCACGGCGAGATCGTCGTCAACTGGGACGATTGACCCTCCAACCGTCAGGTCCGGCCGACGAGGCGCACCTCCAATCGCTCCGTCCCCGGACGATCGACCTCACCACCCGGTGGTATGCGTGGCTCGTTGCAGCACCCGTCGTGTTCGGCATCGGTCTCGGCGCCCTCGCGGTGCTCGGTGACGGCCAAACCGCAAGTGGTGACGACGGCACCGGCCTCATCGCCGGCATTGCGTACCTCGCGTGGATCCTCAGCTGGCTCGCCGCAGTCATCAGCACCGGAGTGGGCATCGTCTTTGGCGCCGAGAGAGGGCTTGCTCGCCACCGCACGCGACCGGCCTGAGCGTCCCAGACGCAACGGCGCCCGTGGGGACGGGGCCCGTCGGACCAACATCCGAGGGGCCTCGACATCCACCTGGCCAACATCTCCACCGATGCCGGTGTGGTGGCGATGCTCTGCACCACCCCCCGGCGTATCGGCTCGCAGTGCTGGCGAGGATGAATTCTTGACATAGTCTGATATTTGGCTGAGGATACGATCGTGCCCTCAGAACCCCCCAACGGACCAGCTGATCTTCTGCGCCGGCACGGCGTGCAGGTCACGGCCCAGCGCCTTGCTGTCATGAGGGCGGTGTCTCGTCGATCGCACGGTACGGCAGACGACGTTGCGGATGTGGTGAGAGCCGAGATCGGGGCCATCTCGCGCCAGGCGGTGTACGACGCCCTGAGACTCTTGGCCGACAAGGGCCTCATCCGAGGTATCCAGCCCGCCGGCTCGCCGGCACGCTACGAGGATCGGGTCGGAGACAACCACCACCATCTCATCTGCCGCACGTGCCGTGCGATGGTCGACGTCGACTGTGCCGTGGGCACGCCGCCGTGCCTCACCGCTGCCGAACACTCTGGCTACGAGATCGACGAAGCCGAGGTGGTGTACTGGGGCCGCTGTCCCGCATGTCGGGAGGCATCCAGCGCCTGAGGACGAGAACGAACGCCTTTTTGGAGAACCGCCACATCAACGAACGAGGTGACAAGTGAGCACAGAAGACTCCGGCACGATCGTGACGAGCGATGACCCGTCGGCAGCGAAATGCCCGGTGATGAACGCAGCGCACCAGGCTGTGGGGATCACGGCGAACCAGCACTGGTGGCCGAACCAGTTGAATCTGAGGATCCTCCGTCAAAACCACCCGATGGCCGACCCCATGGGCGAATCGTTCAACTACGCCGAGGAGTTCAAGACCCTCGATTTCGAGGCATTGGCAAAGGACGTCGATGCGCTGATGACCCAGTCGCAGGACTGGTGGCCGGCCGACTACGGTCACTACGGGCCGTTCTTCATCCGCATGACGTGGCATGCCGCAGGCACGTATCGCACGTACGACGGCCGAGGCGGCGGGGGCAGCGGCGCCCAGCGCTTCGCCCCTCTCAACAGCTGGCCGGACAACGCCAACCTCGACAAGGCGCGCCGGCTGCTCTGGCCGATCAAGCAGAAGTACGGCCGGAAGATCTCGTGGGCCGACCTGATCATCTTTGCCGGGAACCGCGCCCTGGAGACCATGGGCTTCAAGACCTTCGGCTTCGGAGGCGGGCGCGAAGACATCTGGGCACCCGAGGAGGACGTCTATTGGGGGCCGGAGCGGGAATGGCTCGGCGACGAGCGCTACAGCGGCGACCGGGAGCTGGCGAATCCGCTCGGCGCCGTCCAGATGGGCCTGATCTACGTCAACCCGGAGGGGCCCAACGGCAACCCGGACCCGATGGGGTCTGCTCGAGACGTTCGCGAGACCTTTGCCCGCATGGCGATGAACGACGAGGAGACGGTTGCGCTCACCGCCGGCGGTCACACCTTCGGCAAGGCCCATGGTGCTGCCCCTGACTCCAACCTCGAGGCCGAGCCCGAGGGAGCCACGATTGCGCAGCAGGGTCTGGGGTGGAAGAACAACTTCGGCTCGGGCATGGGCGACGACAGCATCACCAGCGGCATAGAAGGCCCGTGGACACCGAAGCCGACTCAGTGGGACAACGGCTACTTCCACATGCTGTTCTCATACGAGTGGGAACTCACCGAGAGCCCCGCGGGGGCCAAGCAGTGGACTCCGAAGGGCGTCAAGGACGAGGACCTCGCCCCCGCCGCCCACGACTCGTCGAGGACCCAGGCGCCGATGATGACCACCGCAGACATGGCGATGATCACCGATCCGGTGTACCGAGAGATCTCGCAGCGTTTCTACGAGAACCCCGACCAGCTGGCCGATGCGTTTCGCGCGGGCGTGGTACAAGCTGCTGCATCGCGACATGGGACCCGTCACCCGCTACCTCGGGCCATGGGTCGCCGAAGAGACGCTGATCTGGCAGGACCCGGTACCCGAGGTCACGCATGAGCTGATCAACGACGAGGACATCGCCGCGCTCAAAGGCACGATCCTCGACTCCGGCTTGTCCATCTCCGAGCTGGTCTCGACGGCGTGGGCTGCGGCCTCGACCTACCGCGACACCGACAAGCGCGGGGGCGCCAACGGTGCCCGCATCCGCCTCTCGCCGCAGGCGGAGTGGGACGTCAACGTGACGTCCGGCGTGTCACGGGTGGTGAGGGCGCTCGAGGGGATCCAGCAGGAGTTCAACGGCGCGCAGACCGGCGGCAAGATGGTGTCGCTCGCCGACATGATCGTGCTCGGCGGCTGCGCAGCCGTCGAGGCGGCGGCGAAGTCGGCCGGGCACGACGTGCCAGTCCCGTTCGCACCGGGGCGCACCGACGCCACGCAGGAGATGACCGACATCGAGTCGTTCGCTCCGCTCGAGCCGACCGCAGACGGGTTCCGCAACTACCTCCAAAAAGGCCACGAGCTCCCGGCCGAGCACTTGCTCGTGGACAAGGCGTTCATGCTGAGGTTGTCCGCTCCCGAGATGACGGCCCTCCTGGGCGGCCTGCGAGTCCTCAACGCCAACGCTGGAGGGTCCGAGCACGGGGTCTTCACGAAGCGGCCCGCGACGCTGACCAACGACTTCTTCGTGAACCTGCTCGACAGCGGGACGGAGTGGAAGGCGACCTCGGACACCGAGGAGGTCTTCGAGGGTCGCGACCTCAGCACCGGCGAGCTCAAATGGACCGGCAGCCGCGCCGACCTCGTCTTCGGCTCGAACTCCGAGCTCAGGGCGATCGCCGAGGTCTACGGGAGTGACGACGCCGAGAGGAAGTTCGTGAACGACTTCGTGGCTGCATGGGACAAGGTCATGAACCTCGATCGCTTCGACCTCGCATGAGATGAACCCCAGGTATGACCACCATGGCTCCTCGGGGCAAGCTCCCGAGGGGTCATGGTGCTGAGCCTCGGCATGGTGGCGACAGTCGAGGAGTACAAGAAGGACATCGCCCAGATCGCACCACCCGAGTGCTGCTCCTTCCGTGCCCGGTCTTCTGGACCATCCGAACGTGCTCCGGGTTCCTCCATCTGCCCGCTACGTACTCCCGCAGGGGAAGGCACTTCACCCGACCGGGGGGAGCATGAGCGACGGGACGACGGCGTAGCCGACGCAGGCGCGCCGGAACCCCGTGCCCGGTCCGTTCAGCCGGTCATCGTGGGCCGCGCCAGACAGACCGTTGTAGCGTGAGTCGCCCCGATGTGAGGTAGGCGAGGTGCAGGACGTGTACGCGTACGGGGTGATCGCCCCCAGCACGCTCATCGAACTCGACGGCGGGTTCCCGCCGGAAGCAGGCTACGCCGAGCTCGGCATCATCCACCCTTCGTTGGGCGGAGAGGCCGCCGGCAGCGCGTACGTGCTCGCCCGGCTGGGGACGACCACCAAGCTGAGTGGCAACAGGCTCGGGCCCGACCGGGCATCGCAGCGGGTGGTCGGATTGCTCTCGGCCGCAGGCGTGGATTGCAGCGCCGTGGCCCGGGACGCCGACCCACCGGTGACCGAGATCGTTTTCTCCACCGAACGGGAACGAACGGTCTTCGGAACCTACAGGAGGATGCTGGCTGATCGGTCGTGGACTGAACCGTCGCGAAGCGACATCCGGTCGAGCCGGATCGTCTGCCTCGACCCGTTCTTCGGCGATGCGTCGCAGTCTGCGGCCCAATTGTGCCGTGAGGAGGGCGTCCCCTACGTCACGGTGGATACGGATCCGGACTCAGAGATCGCCCGCCACGCCGAGGCCCTGATCATCTCTGGGGAATTCGCCGAGCGGACCTTCGATGCCGGCGGACCGAGTGAAATCCTCGGTCGCTATCTCAGCCGGTGTCGCGGTCTCGTGATCCTCACCCAGGGCAGCCGGCCGTTCTTCTACGGCAGGCCCGGCGGTCCGCCGCGCCAGTTCGCCCCGTTCTCCGTCGAGGCACGCGACACCGCCGGGGCGGGCGATAGCTTCCGCGCCGGGGTCATCTACGGGCTTCTGCGAGAACACTCCGACGAACGGGTTGTCACCACAGCGAGCGCCGTCGCGGCCATCGTGTGCCAGACATCGCCCGGTGTCCTGCACAGCCCCACCGAACAGCAGCTCAACGAGTTCCTCGAAGCGCGGTTGTAGGACACGTGCATGCCGTCCGGCGCACGGCGGCGGCCGGTTCGGGCGCGCGGGTAGCGTTGGCATGTGGCGCTCCGAGTCGAGAGGCTCCACGTAGAGAATATGACCAACGAGGTGACACCCACTTGACCTGGCAACCGGAGGTGCGGAGCCTCGGCCTCGACGATGCCGGACTCATTGCCGGCATCGACCGGTCTGAGCATGTCGAGGTCGAGTACACGGTTCGCAACGGGCAGCTCGTCGAGCGGCCCGTTTCGATGACTGACATCCCAACCTGGGATCCCGTCGGAACGGGACCGTACAGCGTCGCTGCAACGGTCGCCTTCTGTGAGCCACTGATCGCAAGCGGAGCAGCGTTCTTCGGCGCCTTCGCGGGCGACGAGCTCCTCGGCCTGGCACTGGTCGATGCGTCGTTCGAGCCTTCCGTCGCCTGGCTGGCGTTTCTCTACGTGAGCCGCCCGTTTCGTGGCCGAGGAGTGGCCTCGGCCCTCTGGGAGGCTGCAGTCGCGGCCGCCGGCGAGGCAAATGCTACATCGATGTATGTCTCGGCGGTACCGACTGGATCGGCGGTTGGGTTCTATCTGAGTCGTGGCTGTGAACTGGCGGACCCCGTCCACTCGACGCTCTACGCCAAGGAGCCCGACGACATCCACCTCATCTGCTCGCTCCGCTGACCAAGTGCTGCCTGGCCATCGCCGCCCGCGACCAAGACGACCGAGGGGTTCAGCTGGGGAGGGGCTCCGCCATACGTTCCCTCGAGTTTGAGGAGCTCGAGCAGGACAGCTTCCAGACTCGGGCCGAGCCGCGGCCACCCGGCTTGCGCTGCAGCCGGCCGTAGACTCGCCAGTCCTCGCGCTTCGGGTCCGGCGCACCACAGGAGTCACGATGCCTGATTCGAGAGTTCACAGGCGCGGAACACGTCGTTTCGTCGGCTGGCGGGTCGCCATCCTTGCGACGATTGCAGCCGCGATGACCGCTCCGGGCCAAACCATTGGCGTCTCTGTCTTCATTGACCCGCTGATCGAAGATCTCGGCCTCACCCGTTCCGCGGTCTCCACTGCGTACCTGATCGGGACGCTGGCCGGTGCCCTCGCCCTCCCCTGGGTTGGCCGCGGAGCGGACCGCATCGGGTCGCGACGAGCCATGACGATGATCGGGCTCGCCTTCGGCGGTGCGCTGACTGTGATGAGCGGCGTACAGGGGTTCGTCACCCTTGCCGTTGGCTTCACCCTCATCCGCTGGCTTGGCCAGGGCTCGCTGTCACTGGTGAGCACGGTGGCGGTGTCTCACTGGTTTCAGCGCAGGCGAGGCGCAGTGTTCGGCGTGATGCTCACCGCCGTCAGCGCGCTGATGAGCCTGGCGCCGATCCTTCTCAACGCTGCGATCGAAGCGTACAGCTGGCGAACCGCTTGGCTCCTCGCCGCGGCGGCAGTCTGGCTGATCGTGATTCCGATTGGCTACTTCGGGATCATCGACCGGCCGGCCGACGTGAGCCAATACCCCGACGGCGAGGCCGAACCTCCGGACAGTGGTGTTCGGGTGATCGCTCGATCACACTCCCGACGAGAGGCCGTCGGTGAAGTTCGGTTCTGGCTGCTCAGCGCCGCCGTCGCCACGACCGCCATGTTGGTCACGGCCATGAACTTCCACCAGATCTCGATCCTCGGCGCCGAAGGCCTCTCTTCCACCGAGGCGGCCGCCATGTTCTTGCCACAGATCGCCGGCGCAATCGTGGCCGGGCTCGTCATGGGCGCCCTGGCAGACAAGGTTGCCGCCCGCTACCTACTGGCCGCGTCGATGGCCCTGCTCGTGGCGGCATTGCTGCTCGTGGGCGTCATCCAGCCGGGCTGGCAGGTCGTCTTGTATTCGGTCACGCTGGGCGCTGCCGCGGGTGGACAGCGGCCAATCGCCGCAACCGTGCTTCCCCGCTGGTTCGGTCTCGCCAACATCGGGGCCATCCAGGGGATCGCGACCTTTGTCGCCGTGGGGGCCTCAGCCGCCGGCCCGCTGGCCCTCTCGCTCACCCAGGGATGGTTGGGCAGCTACAGCACCGCTGCTTTCCTCCTTGCCCTTGTCCCATTGGGGATCGGCGCTGCGGTGCTGGCGATCGCCGAACCGGAACCGGCACCACCCGTCAGGGTCGGCGGGGCACCCACTGCAGCGTGAAGCGGCTCTCGCTGAGAGCGGTCCCGGACGCTGCCGCTCCCCGAGGGACCCGGAGTGGCCTTGTCGGCCGGCGTCGCCGAGCGGTGGGGTCTCCGCTCGTGCTGGGCGCCATCGCACTCCCTCTCGCCGCGCTGACCGGGGCCCTCGCTGCGGTCCTGTCGTTGCTCTGGCGCACGTACCTGGGGCATATCGGGGTCCGTCGAGTCGACATGTCCGCGACCGGATGTACCTTGGCTGGTCGGTTCTCAGCGCGGTCCTGCCCCTCGGCGAGGAGGTTGAGGCGTGCAGAGACGTCGGCGGCGATCAGGATGCGAACCGGCGTTGCAGGTCCGCGTAGCTGATCGCACCGCTGAGGAAGCCGAGGGTGCCGGACTCGAGCAGCTCGCGGCCGGCTCGCTCCACGAGGCTGAGCGCAGCCCGAGCGAGGCTTCCGCCCAGGCTCACCCGCTTCACGCCGAGCGAGAAGAGCGTTGGGGCATCCAGCAGCGTGCCCGTCAGGCCGGCGACGACGTTGAGCGGCGCTGGGATCTCGGTGGCCAGTCGCCTGATCGTGTCCGGATCGTCGACGCCCGGCACGAAGACGCAGTCGGCCCCGGCCTCGACGTACCGCGTCGCCCGTTCGATTGTCTCGGTGAACATGTCCCCGGTTCCCGCGCCGAAATAGATGTCGGTGCGGGCGTTGATCACGAATGTGCCCGCAGGCGCTGCGGCGCGCGCTGCCACGATCCTGTCGGCAGCTTGGTCGACACCGAACAGCTGGCCACCCACCTGATCCTCGAGGTTGGCCCCGACCACGCCGAGTTCCGCCACCAGCGCCACGGTGCGGGCAACATCCTCCGGCGAGTCGCCGTAGCCCGCCTCGAGGTCGGCGGTCACGGGTACGTCAACCGACGCTGTGATCCGCGCCACGTGCTCGATCATCGTGTCGCCGTCGAGCGAGCCATCGGGCCGGCCGAGAGCGAAAGCGATGCCTGCGCTGGTGGTGGCGATAGCCGGGAAGCCGACCTGCTCCAGGAGCCGAGCGGAGCCCGCGTCCCAGGCGTTCGGCAGCACGAATCCTTTGCCGTGGTGCAGAGCCAAGAACTCCGAGACTGCGGTCACGAGCCGATGCTAACGGAGGTCGGACGGTGCCAGATCGGTCTTCGTGGACTTCGCCAGCGGCCCAACTGACTCCTCCACTAGGGCATAGTGCCACGCTTCGTTGGTACGGCAGGACGTCAACGTCCGCCCAGATCCGCAAGACGGGAGGCATCTCGCGGACGACACCGTCACGGTGAGTGTTCGGGAACCCGAGCGCAGCAGTGCCGTTCGGCGCTATCTGGTCAAGTGGGCGTCCTCGACCGGTATCAGTCGCTATGCGACGTTGAGGAACCGGCGAATCGCCTCGCGGATCACGTCGCTCACCGTGGCATGCTCCCTTTCGGCGCGGGCCTGGATTGCTGCTCGCAGCTCGGGATCGATTCGCGCAGGGACCACATCGGGCCGGTGCTGACCCCATCAGTGGCCTGCCGCGCCGGCACCTGGTCTTGAGTTCCTCGACGTCGTAATCGGTCTCGGCGACCTTGGCCGCCGGCTGCTCGATCTCCTCATCCGTCAAGATGCGGCCGCTGCGGGTGCGGCGGGTCTTTGGCTCAGTCATTCCGTGATCATCGGACATGGAAGCCGCCTCGTTGGACCCGAGCGCGGAGGTGTCGCAGAGCGAGTTCTGGAGGGCGGTGACGCCGCTCAGCCTTGCCCGGACCGAAGGATCAGCTCGAACAACTCTCTGTTCCATACGGCGTGGACGTCGGGGGCGAGGTGGTTTGCCTGCCTGGGTGGAATCTCAACCCCGGCTTCGGCGGCGGCGGCATTGAGATCGTGCAAGCTGTCCGGCCAGCCTTCGGGCCACGGGTCCACGAGTGACCGCAACATCTGTAGGTCCCAATCCCAGTACCTCGCGTAGATGCCGGCTGCGTCGCGGCCTAGATCGAACCACTCCGCGAAGCTCTCCATCGTCGGGATCCACGCCCAGAACTCGTCAACATCGCCACAGAAGTCCATCACGCCGGCAGCGATCTCACTCGACGTCGAGCGCGGATCGTCAGGCGAGATGTACTTCCAAACGCCGGCGATGAAGTCGTTGGTCAACGGGTCGATGTCAACATCTGCGGAGATCGCACTCCATGAGCGGCCGTCCTCGTCGGCCAGACCAACCCACATCAGCTCGGCCTGGCCAGACCATGGAGGACTGGTCCACTCGGTGTCGACAAAGACTCTGCGTGTCATCACCAGATGGTAAGTCTCTGCGGCGCACGTCCGTGCGGATTTGGTGAGCGGGGCGGACCGTCGAAAGGGACACGTGCGACACGCTCGACGAGTTTGTCACGGGCCAGAGCCGCTATGCATCGCAGCGATGTACGTCTACCGTCAGATCCGCGACCCAGAGCACCTACGAGGCTCGTCGTGCCGGGAGTCGCCGGTCGTGCTGTTGCGTTTTCCGTAGGGCTCGTGGCGTGCGCCGGCGATCACGGGCGGAGCATTTGCGTGATCAATCCATGCACTTTCGACGTCGCCGTCGAGGTCTTCGCCATTCTCGACGAACAGGTGGAGCCATCGCCGACGGCGGGTACCGTTGCGTAACCGACCGTTGCCGACAGATCGGAACGCGGCGTGACAGCGGGCAACCGAACCCGGTACTTCGTGAGCACCGACTCGGGCCAACGGACCTGCATGTCGAACCGGGCGACAACGTCGTGCGGATCGAAGTCAATCTGTGTCAGTAGCCGGCAACACGGGGCCACACGCTGAGGGCGGCGGTTCGTTCCATCTCGGATCGTCCGCTGCACGAAGTCCAAGTGTCCGCGTCCACGCTCGAGACGTCTGCTGCCGTCGTGGTTCGAGAAGATCGGTCCTTCCTCCCGTTCAGCGATACACAGGTCGATGGCCCGAGAGGTACGGGGTGCGTGGGGGATGGTGACGATCTTGCCTCCCTGCGGGCCCAGCGCAGGTGGTGAGGTGCCGATCCAGCGCCACTCTCGGGAGTGCTCGTTCTGGTCCGAGGTTGACTGATCGGCGCTGGTCGCGAGCTCATTGCCGAGACTCGGTGGTTTCGTGTGAACCGGCTCATCGCCGGGGTCATGCGCCAACGGGCGACCGGTTCTTCCGGCTCATCGAAGGCCCCGGTTCCCGTCTGGCATGGGGTGGTCGCAGTTGGAGACTTGACTGCGCAACGCTGTCGGGCACAGCGGCGGGAAGCGTGAACTCAGCGATGGCTGCGGGGAAGTAGGTGGTGTGGAATCTGACTGGGATGATGCGCGACTGATTGTCCGCGTGGGCCCGGCAGGACTCGAACCTGCGACCAAGGGATTATGAGTCCCCTCCGCGGCGATTCGCTGACCACGGGTTCTGGCGCAAAGCGTTGCGGCGCAACGGATTCGGGTGCTCATCACTTCGCGACATCTCGCATTGGATTGCGACGTCGCACGGACAAACGACGGACAAGAGAATCCGCCTGCCGCTTCGCTAGTGGTCCCGGTAGGCGTGAGCGGCGTGAGGGTCGGCCGGGCGCTCCGAATGATTTCGGTGACTGCCATCGACGCTGATTCTCGCGGATGTATCAGCGCCCGCGGCTGATCGAGACCGTACGGTCGTCGGCGACGACGACCAGCGTCTCGAGGCTCGGATCGGACGCTCCGGCCATCCGAGTGCCGGCCGACACGTCGTCACGCAGTGCGCCGAGGAGCTCGCTCGTGATCAGCTCGCCCGCGCGAGGACCGGGATCCCGGGCGGGTACGGAGACACGATCTCTGCGGAGACTCGTCCTGCAGCACCCCACCAAGGTACCCGCTGACGAGGAGCGAAGAATGCCTCGCGTAGCGTCAACACTGGCTGCGGAGTGATACGCCAGGACGAGGTCGCTATACCCTCTCTCGTTGCTGTGCCAGCCCACCGCGCCAAGGAGCGCATCAACGAAGATGTCAACCTGGCTACCGACCGCTCGTCATCGCCGATAGTCAACAGCGGCACCAGCGTCGTACTATCGGCGAACTCGAGAACCACACCGTCGTCGCGGAGATCGCGCTCGACTTCAAATCCGTCGGCACCGGTGGCACTCAAGTCCACGACAAGCTTGAGGGGATCGAAGCCGCCCACGGAGGGGTGCGCGGTCACGCCCGCATCTTGACACCGTGCCCCGTACCAGCCCCCGATCTCCTCTCGGAACCCATCGGCCAGGCGCAGCGCATGTTCGAGGAGCACCGACCCACGCTCCTCCATGAGTGCCCGAGCTCGGTCGAGGCTGGCGTAGATGGCTCCTGAGGCGCTGGTCGTGAGCAACGCCTCGAAACACGCTCTGGTCCTGTCGACATCGATGAAGCCACGGTCGGACAGATGGAGCATGGCGCCCTGGGAGAAGGCCGTGAGGGTCTTGTGGGCACTCATGACGACCGCATCGGCTCCGAGCGACACGGCACAGTCGGGCAGCGCGGGGTGGAAGGCGAAGTGGGCTCCCCACGCTTGGTCGCAGATCAGCGGTACACCACGGGAGTGGGCTGCTTCGACCATTGCGGGAATGTCGGAGGTCAGGCCCAGATAGGAGGGCTCGACGAGCATCACGGCCTTTGCTCCTGGGTGCTCGACCAGCGCCCGCGCGACGCGCTCGACGGGCATCCCCAGCGCAAGGCCCGTAGTAGGTTCGACGTCGGGACTGATCCAGACCGGCTCGAGCCCGGCGAACACCAGCCCGGCATAAACGGAGCGGTGGGACGTCCGTGCCACGATGACCTCGTCGCCGGGCGCCCCGGCGGCCATGCACAAAGCCTGGTTGGGATGTGTCGACCCCGACACCGAGAACAGCGTGTGGTCCGCACCCCAGGCCTGAGCTGCCAGCCGCCCGGCCCGGCCGAGGAGGTCTCGGCTGAGGCGAATGTCGTCGACCCCGCAGAGGTGCGGCATGTCCGCCATGAGAAGCGGATCGTGGCCCACCAGCAGCCGGTTGCGTTTGTGCCCGGGCACCGAGAAGTGTGCCGTGTGTTCGGCGAGGAACTCATCGGCGGCCCGAGCGAAGGGCGCATCGATGAACCTGACGGGCGTGGCGCGAGTGCGGCGCGGTCATCGGCGAGGCGACCGTGACTTCCGGGGTCGTCACCGCCTCGATCCGCCGCAGGCGTCTCTGACCGGCGTGAACGAAGAGTACGGCCGTCGCACCAACGAGCACGAGTGGAATGAGCTGAGCCACGACGAAGCCGAGACGGTTCCCGACGAATCCCGGTGGGAGGTAGGCGTCGGGCGACGATGTGCCGAGGCCGGGCCACAGGACGGCAACGATCGCCAGCACGATCCAACCGGTGGCGAGTCCCGACGCAAGCCATACGCCGATCGCGCCACCCGGCACCCGGTAGGGTCGGGCGAGATTGGCATGAGAGATGCGGAGGCGGACGAGGGATGGGAACACCAGGAGGTTGCTCATGGCGAGCAGCGCAATGGCCACGCTGAGGACGAGCACGAAGTACGTGTCGTTGTCGTTTCCCGCCACGGCGAACGCGGCCAAGGCGGTGACGGTGGCTCCGATTCCGGAGATTGTCGTGGACCGCAGTGGCGTCCCGGTGCGATCAGCGATGCGACCCAACACGGCGGGGCCGGCGCCGTCTGCGCTGGCGACCGCCTGCGCTCGGGTCGACCCAACCAGCCAGGTCTGAGCGTTGGTGAGGAGCACCCAGACGAAGGCGATGCCCGCCAGCGCCTGCATGGCGCCGGTGGCGGGTCCATACACGGTGAAGACCGTGTCGATGGCGTCGATGAACCCGGTGAGCCCGGTCCGCTCTGCTGCGGGGACGACGAGCAGGATGGCGAGAATCGGGACGGTGTAGAGAATGCTGACGATCGTGCCGGCTCGAGCGATGGCGGCCGGGACATCCGCCTGCGGATCCTTCATCTCATCGGCAGCCGCCGACGGGAGCTCTAGCCCCAGGAAGCTGTAGACGAGAACCGGGGCGACGACGAGTGCACCAGCCCAACTCGGAATCGCATCGACGGCGGACAGCCCCAGCAGCCCATGGCGCGCGGCATACAGCCAGACCGTCGTCGTGAAGACAGCGAGGAGGCCCAGCTGAACGGCGGCCCCGATGACAGGGAACCATCTCCCGGTGCGGAGGCGCCGCGGCGAGCAACGTCGCAACCCAGTGAACGCGAGCGCCAAGACGATTCTTCCGATCCCGGCCACGGGGACGATGAGGTGGTCCACGACCGCCACCGCTGTGATGGCCAGCGAACCTCCGACCCAGACGGTGGTCTCGCTCCAGTATGACAATGCGACGAAGGCGCCGGCGCGGCGACCGAACGCCAGCCGGACCCATTGGTAGGGTCCACCCTGATCCGGGAACGTCAACCCGAGCTCGGCGATGACCAGGCCCACGGGGAAGAAGAAAAGTACCCCGACGATGAGCAACCAGCTGAGCGTCTGCACGCCCCCCATCGCCACGGCTCCAAGCGTGTCGAGCACGACGATCGCCGCGATCATGAAACAGATGGTGTCGAGCCTGCCGAGCGCCCGGCCCGGGTTGGGCTGGGCCGCAACGGCATCGTGGGCGCCGCTGCCGTGTTCGATCTGGGTAATGGTCATGCGAGGCAACGTAGGGATCGGCCTCACCGACCGCTAGCGGGATACCCCTACATCACCTCGTCAATCACTGTTGACCTGATGCGGCGCCTTCCGCGTTGTCCGAGAGTGCGAGGTCGCCACCCGCGACCAGTCGCGACAGCTCGGTGCGTGACCGAATGTCGAGCTTGCGGTAGATGCGCGTCAGGTGGGCCTCGACCGTGGCGACGCTCATGAAGAGAGCTTCGCCGATCTTCGCGATTTCGCAGGCCTTCGCCGATGAGCGTCGCTACGGCGGTTTCGGTCTTGGTCAGTGTCCCCGACACACGCCCTGGTGCAACGCGCTCCAGCTCATCCGCTGCCTTCTGCTGCCAGACAACCGCTCCGATTCTCGTGAACCGTTGGTGAGCGTCGGCGAGCGCCTGAGCCCCTCGAGAACGGTGGCCGGCCCGAGCCAGAGCGCGGCCCTGGAGGAGGCGACTGCGAGCTGCGTCGGGCTGAAAGCCGAGCTGGTCGAACCGCGCCATCGCCTCCTCCAGCAGCTCGGCCGCTTGGTCGCCGTCGCCACGGGCGAGGAGGAGCGCCCCGCGGGCGCGCACGGCCGCCGCATCGGGCCAGGGTCCCTCGACCGTGGCCGCTTCGCGCTGTAGTCGCTCGAGGTGGGTCGCCGCCACATCCAGGTCGCCGGCAAACGCAGCCGCCTCGACCACGTCCGGCAGCTCCCGGTCGACGCCGGGATGTCGGATGCCTGCCTCCTCGCTCAGAGCCGACGCCGCGACCAGCTGGGCAGTGGCTTCTCTCCATTCGCCTGCGGCAAGTGCCAGGACACCGAGCACCTTGTGGCCGTTGACATTCGCAAATCGCAGGCCGTGATCAGCTCGAATCAGCTCCTCGGCTGCAGCCCGCGCCACGTCAACGCGACCGAGCCATGCGGCGATGAGGCCGGACGGATAGAGGAGAGCCCGCTCCGACCAGGGATCTTCTGCGTCCTGGGCGGCCGTCATTGCCCGGTGCACGGCCTCGTTGGCGACTGCCAGGTTGCCGGCCATGCACTCGAGCAGAGCGAGTCCGTAGTCGTGCTGCACGGCCTTCCAGTCCAGACCTGCCTCGGCTGCATGGCGACGGGTGACTTCAAGCAGCCGGCGCGCTTCCGCCAGCTCGCCTTGCCAGAGCAGCAGCCCGACCATCAGCTCGCTTGGGCTCTGGCTCAATACGGGCATGCGCAGGTCGTGTTCGAGCGCCATCGCCCGGTCGATCAGATCCCACCTGGGGACGCCGCCTCGGGTCTCGAGATAGGCGAGTACCGCAGCGGCGTTCATCTCGATGGCTGGGTCGCCGAGCTCCTCGGCGATTGACAGCGCCTCGCGGCACGCCTCGATCCCGCCCGGAAGGTCACCGGCGTACTCCCGGCCACGTCCCAAGGTCGAGAGGATCCGGACCCGGAGCGGGTCGTCGCCGGTGGCTTCCTCCAGCGCTCGCTTCAGGTGGGCCTCGCTGCCCGTCGGGTGGAAGTCGTCGTCCAACTCCCACTCACGCAGGCGGGCCTCGGCGCGAGCTGGACCGGGCGGCATCGTGTCGATCAGTTCTTCCGCCAGCGACAAGGCCCGGCCGACATCGCCGGCTCCGGCGAGGTACTCGATCTGGGCAAAAGCCCTGCGATGGGTCACCTCCGTCATGCCCGGCGGGGTCAGCCGCAGGCTGTGCTCTGCGAGCTGGGCTGCGAGCACCGGTGCGCCCCGCCCTGCGGCTCGATCGGCTGCTTCCTCGATGAGTGAGGCCGCCTCCTCGTCGGGGGTCTCGGAGGACATGGCAAGGTGCCAGGCGCGCTGGTCCGGGTCGGTGGCCAATTCGGCGACCCGAGCATGCCAGGAGAGCCGAGCCGGTAGCTCGATGCGACCGTAGACGGCGGCGGCGAGCAGTCCGTGTGAGAAGCGAACGTCCACGTCCTTCTCGACGATGAGCAGCCGGTTTGCGCGTCCCAGCGCCAGTTGGGCGCCGACGTCGATGTCCGGCAGCAGCGCCTGGAGAGCGGTGAGCCGAACCCGACCAACGACCGCGACCACCTCGAGCATCTCCTTGAGCTCCGTGGGAAGGCCAGCGAGCCGCTCCCCCACGATGGCCTCGAGCGACTCGGGCAGCGTCCCGCGACTGCGAGGGTCTCCTCCACCGTGCGCGGCGACGTAGCCGGCCAGTTCGATGGCATAGAAGGGGTTGCCGCCCGACATCTCGTGGATGCGGCGCAGCATCGGTTGGTTGATCGTGGTGATGGTATCCGACAGGAGGGCGCGCATCGCCTCGAACGGCAGGGGGCCGACCAGGATCGTGCTTGTACGGCCCGGAAGCAGCGTCGCCGCCGGCAACACTGGGTCGACGGATTCGCTGGTGCCTTGAGTCGAGGCGAGCACTCCGACGGGCTCGGCATCGAGACGACGCAAACCGAAACGCAGAGCTCGGGCCGAGACGACGTCGAGCCATTGCAGGTCGTCCACCGCGATGATGACCGGCCCCGTTCCGGCCATGCTCCGGAGCGCGTCGAGGACCGCTCGCCCTCGTGACATCTGATCCGTGTCGGGTGCCGTGACGGCGGGGGTGCCGGTCTCGTCCTGCAAGAGGTCAGTCAGACCCGCTAGCGGGATCACCATCTCCTCCTCAGCCGGCCGCGTCCGGACGACGCGATACCCCCGTTGCAGTGCCCGGTGGATCGCCCAGTTCCACAGCGTTGTCTTGCCGCTGCCGGGTTCCCCGCGGAGCATCGAGCGCGCGGGCGCCATTTGGTACACCGGCCAGGAACTCGTCGATCCGACGTTGCTCCGGTTCTCGCCCAACGATCTCGAATGCACCGGAAACCGCGGGGCCGGGGGAGCTCAGCATTGACAAAGCATACGTTGTCGTCTGCCAGCGCGAACGTGCCTCTGATTGAGGGATTCGAGGGTTTCCCCGTTAGCCGATCGATGAGGGCCCAGGCATGCTGGCGGGAGTCCACCAAGCCGCAGCCACAGCGAAGGAATCTCAGATGCACCATGCCGATATCGCCGACCCACAGACGGTGCACCCACCGTCGGTGGACCTGGAGCCGGAACTCGACATCGACTGGATCCGAAGCCAATTCGACTTCGTGAACGCCGGTCGCGTCGTCACCAACAACGCAGCCAGCACCCAAGCGCCCCTGCCGGTCCTCCACCTGACACGCGAGGTGCTGCGTGAGTACGAGAACGTGCATCGGGGCCAGTCCCAGGCGTCGCAGTCGACCACCTTGCGCTTCGAGCTCGCCTACGACACGATCGCAGCTTGGATCAACGCTCCGAGTCGCCGGAACATCGTCACCTACCGGAACACGACCGAAGCTCACAACGCCGTGATGTACTCGCTGATGACGGAGTTTCGGGACGGCGACAACGTGGTGACGACCATGCTCGAGCACAACTCCAACTACGTGCCGTGGTACGCCCTCGCCCAGGAGATCCTTCCCCGGTTTGGGCGGCGCATCGAGTGCCGGCTCGCCCGTTTCGATCCCGTCACGGGTGCTCTCGACCTCGACCATCTCGCGTCACTCGTCGACGAGCGAACGAAGCTCGTGTGCTGTACAGGGGCTTCCAACTTCCTGGGAACCAAGCCACCACTCGGCACCGTTCGTGCCATCGCCGACGCCAGCGGATACCTTCAACCGACCGGGGAACGACGCTCGCTGATGCTCGTTGACGCTGCCCAGCTCGTTCCCAGCACCTACGTCGACGTCCAGGCCTTGGACGTGGACTACCTGTCCTTCTCATTCCACAAGCTGCTGGCGCCGTTCGGCGTGGGCGTGCTCTACGGCAAGGAACATCTTCTCGACCACTCCCTGCCGTTCCTCTACGGCGGTGACATGATCGCAGAGGGTCAGGTCAGCCCAGATCTCGTCGAATACAACGACCTCCCGTGGAAGTACGCCGCAGGCACACCGAACATCGTCGGTGTGATCCAATCCGCCCAGACGCTGCGGTTGATACTCGACCTGACGGCCGACCCGGGAGAGGTCCCGTACTTCCGCAACGAACGGCCGATCCCGGCGCACGTCGGCCGCCGGTCGATGGAGCGCGTCGGCCGCCACACTCGTGGCCTGACGGCCCGCGCCCTAGATCAGCTGTCCGCCGTTCCCGGCATCACCATCTACGGCCCACCGATCGGCGTGGTGCGCTCGCCACTCGTGGCGTTCAACGTCGAGGGTTGGAACCCGCTCGATCTCGCAACCGAGCTGGACTTGCTGGGTGTCGAGGCGAGGGCCGGCTGTCATTGCGCAACGCTCGCCCACCACAGTCTCGGCCTCGACCCGCCGGCCAGTTGTCGACTCAGCTTCGCTCTCTACAACTCAACCGACGATGTCGAGCGTGCGTGCGCCGCCGTGGTCCACGCCACTCGCCGCGACGTAGCTTCCCCGGGTCGGTCCCCGAGGTCGTAGGCGAGGAGGTCGCGCACGAGTGGTGCGTCGCGCTCGGAGCGCCTACCGGCGGATCGGCGCCGCGAGCGCCGGTTTCGAGATCGAAGTGAACTGTGCCTGTGTGGAGCCGATCGGGCTGCCACGACTCGGCAGGCTGCTCCTTCGTCAGTGAATAGGAACGACAGCGCCCACGTTGTACCAACAACACGGGGAGCCCGGACCGCCGCCCAGATCACGCACGCCGCTGCCCGATATGGGACTCTTCTGCCCGATCCGTGGGTGAGTTGATGGCCCATCCGCGGGTGCACCCCGCCTGATTCCTAGGTTTCGCGCTGTCGAAGGCTCGAGACCAGCAGGAAGGCAGACGGGGTGCTGAATACCAAGGTATGGGAGAACGCGTGCGGATTGGCGCGCACGGTCGTGGAAGGGGTCCGTGTCGACGACGCGGATGGGTCGATCATCGTGTCGGTTCGGCCGAACGCGAAGGCCCGCAGCCGGTGCGGACGCTGCCAACGACGCGCGCCACGCTATGACCACGGTGATGGGCGGCGGCGTTGGCGGGCGTTGGACGCCGGCACGACGAAGGTGTTCATCGAAGCCGACGCACCACGGGTCCGTTGCCGCACCCATGGTCCCACGGTGGCGGCAGTGCCGTGGGCGCGTCACGGTGTCGGTCACACCCGTGACTTCGACGCGATGGCGGCATGGCTCGCCGTGCGCACCTCGAAGTCGGCGACGTGTCAGTTGCTGCGGGTGGCGTGGCGCACCGTCGGAGCGATCGTCGCCCGGGTCAACGACGACGTCGAACAGCACATCGATCGCCTCGACGGGTTGCGTCGGATCGGGGTCGACGAGATCTCCTACAAGCGTGGCCATCGCTACCTGATCGTCGTGGTCGATCACGACACCGGGCATCTGGTGTGGGCCGGCCCGGGCCGCAACGATGCTGCGTTGGAGATGTTCTTCGATGAGCTCGGCGACGAACGCGCCGCCCTGCTGACCCACGTTTCAGCGGACATGGCCGACTGGATCGCCCGTATCGTCGCGAAGCGAGCCCCGAACGCGGTGCGCTGCGCGGATCCGTTCCACGTGGTCGCGTGGGGCATCGAAGCACTCGACGTCGAACGTCGCCGGGCCTGGAACCAGGCGTCGGGTCGACGCAACCCGACCACCAGCCCCTACCGGCGAGGCAAGGCGATGGGCACCTCGCTCGGGATCGCCAGGGCTCGCTACGCGCTCTGGAAGAACCCCGAAGATCTCACCGACAAGCAACGTGCCCAGCTCGACTGGATCGCCAAGACCGATCCCCGTCTCCACCGGGCCTACCTGCTCAAAGAAGGACTGCGCTTCGTGTTCGCGGTCAAGGGCGACGCCGGCAAGCACGCTCTCGATCGATGGCTGTCATGGGCGCGGCGGTCACGCATGCAGTCCTACGTCGAGCTCGCCCGCAAGATCACCAAACACCGTCGAGCGATCGACCACGCACTCGACTCCGGCGTCTCCAACGGCCTCATCGCGTCCACCAACACCAAGATCCGACTCCTCACCCGCGTCGCCTTCGGCTTCCACGGACCCGAACCCCTCATCGCCCTCGCCCTGCTCGCACTCGGCAGCCACCCACCCCTCCTCCCAGGCCGAACCTGACCCACGGATCCAGCAGGAGAGTCCAATATCGGGCACTGCGTTCCGAGCAGATCCGGCATTCCCCACTACCGCATCGATATGGCGAGCGGCGACGGAGCGGTGATCAGCGTTCGAGACCGGGGGTGTCTCGACCGACGGTCCGTTCGGCGGTGCGCTGTTGGGCTGCTCGGTGTTGGATCTCGGCGAGCCGCCGCCACACGCGCCGCTCGTGCTCTGGCTGGCCGACGGGTCCAGGCTCGGCGGGGCTGGGCTTCCTGTCTCGTGCGCGTGGCGACGGCTGCTGGGTGCTGCCGAGCCGGGCCGTCTGCAGCGACGACCACACCGGCGCCGCCGACGGGTCGGTCGTCGAGCTGTTGTATGTGGGCGGAGGCGGGGTGGTCGATCCAGTCCCGCGCCAGGCTCTGGGTGAGCACGTCGACGGCGGTCTGGTTGCCGTCGGTGACGACGTAGGCGTGATTGGCCAGCCGTCCTCGGGTCATGGGGGTGTAGACGCCGCGGGTGTCGGTGGGAGCATCGACGAGAGGAGGGCGGTGTCGACGGTGCGGCCTTGGGTGGCGTGACTGGTCTGGGCATACCCCAACTCCACATGCTCAGCGACGTACCCGGCGGGGAGACGCACCGTGCCGCTCCGTCCGGTGACGGTGACACTCCGGTCGTCGTGGATGGCGGTGATGGTGAAGTGGTCGCGGTTCTTGACCATCACCCCCCGGTCGGTGCGTAACCGGCGCTGGTTGTGACGGGTCACCACCTCATCCCCCACCAACACCGCTGCTAGTCGCCGACGGTGAGGTCGGGTCCGTCCGGGTCGAGTTCCCCGTCTCGGATGCGAGCGTCGATTGGGCGAGCTGGTTGAGGTGGGTGACGGTGGCGGTGCGGTTGGCCATCACCGCCACCGACTCGCCCCGTGCCCTGGCCTGCCGCCACGCCTCCAGCAGCTCGACGCTCCATGTCGGTGGCGGTGCCGTCGTGGAGACGTCCCCTGCGGTCGTACTCGACCAGCACCGACGGGTCGCCGGTGCGGAGCCGCAGCGACGCCTGCCCGCTCCCAGCGGCTCTCGAAGCGATGGACCTGGTCGAGTTCGATGGCGCCGCAGGTGGTGGTGAGGTGGCTGAACATGCCACCCCTACCCACGGCGGAGAACTGCCGCGGGTCCCCCACCATGACCATGCGCCATTGGTGGTGGTCGGCGAGACGGGCCAACTCGGCGAGGTTGGGGGTGGAGAGGGTGCCGGCCTCGTCGACGATCACCGTCGCCCCCACCCCCAACCCGTATCGCTCGTCGGGTGGCCGGTCGGGTCGGTGTGTTCGTAGAGGAACTTGTCCACCGTGTCCGCCTCCATCCCGGTCTCCGAAGCGAGGACCTCGGCTGCGGCGGCAGTGGGGGCGACGCCGAACACGGTGCGGCCCTGACGCTTGATGGCGGTGACGGCGGGGGTGAGGGCGGTGGTCTTCCCGGTACCGGCCGGACCCACGATCAATTCCAACGGTGCCGACCCGGCCACCGCCGCACACACCTCCCCCTGCCCGACACTCAGACCGACGGGCACGGGGACGGGCCTTCTGGCGTCGACGCGATCGGCGGGGTAGCGGCGTTGTGCCCATTCCATCACTTGTTCTTCTTGGTCGAGGATGGCTTGGGTAGTGAGCAGCCGGGTGGTGGCCGGTTCGGTGATCGGTCGCCCATCCCGCCGCACCGCCACCCCGGCGGGAACCGGTGGGGACAGGTCGACACAGCGGGTCACGGCGGTGTGCTCGGCGAGGCGCTGCAGAAACCCGACGAGCTGGTCCGGGTCGACCGTGACGTCGGTGGGGACACAGGTGGCGAGCTCGCGGACCAGCTCGGCGGGCCGCCACGTCGACTGCCGCTGCGCCAGCGCCTCAAGCGCCTCGTTCACCATCGACGCCGCCATCCCCTCGTCGATACCGAGACGACGCTGCCGGCGGTCGAGCACGCTGGCGACAAGGCCTCGGGGTTCCACACCGAGGCTGGCGAGCCTCTGGCGCCACTCCTCGTGGAGCTCCCCAGCCGTCGAGGCGTGGTGGTCTTTGGCGGGTCGGCTGTCGACGACGGCTTCGCGTTCCAGCCGCCACCGCTCCCGCCGCGTCGGCTCCCGCCCCAGTCACGACGGAACCTGCTCCAGCTTGGCGTCGATACGCCGCTCCAGACGGACAACAGACGGACAAGATGGCCGTAGGACCCACTCGCGCCGTTCCCGACTGAGCAGGAACCTCTCTGCGACAACGATTCTCCTCGTGGGCCCGGCAGGACTCGAACCTGCGACCAAGGGATTATGAGTCCCCTGCTCTGACCAACTGAGCTACGGGCCCGAAGGTGCGAGTCTACGGCCTCGGTGCGTTTCGAGGTCCGGCGCCGAGCGCGACCGCGCGTCGCTACGTCGGGACAACGGGACTTCCGCCCCTGCCCCTCCGGTGAGGGCGCGATACCGTCGATTCCGAACGGGGGTCCAACTCGACGACTCATCGAGACCTCACACGGAGAGATGGAGGGTATCGCGTGACTTCACCACCACGTACTCGCTACAAGCGCGTCCTCGCGCTCCTCGCCGCCGTGTCGATGCTATTTGCGATACTCGCAACCGGCCCGGCGACGGCTGCGATCGACACCGACGAATTCACCCTTGCAGTGCTGCACAACAACGACGGAGAATCGCAGCTGGTGAACGCCGGCGGCGGACTCGAAGACTTCGGCGGCATTGCCCGATTCGCCACCCAGGCGAGACTGCAACGAGCTGAGGCGCGAGGCGACGGCTACGGATCGATCCTGCTGTCGTCCGGGGACAACTTCCTCGCCGGCCCGGAACTTGCGGCCGGCGTCGAGAACGGTGTGCCGTTCTACGACACGCTGGCGCTCGACTACCTGCGCTACGACGCAATCGCAATCGGCAACCACGACTTCGACTTCGGTCCCGACTTCCTGGCCGAGTTCCTCTCCGGGTACCGCATACCCGGCAGACCGCCGTACCTGAGCGCCAACCTGGACTTCTCCGCGGAGCCTGCGCTGCAGGCATTCGCAGATGCCGGCGTCATCCGCGGCAGCACGATCGTGGGCACCGCCGGCGAGCTCATCGGCGTCGTCGGCTTCGTGACACCCAACCTGCGGTTCATCTCGAGCCCGCGGGACGTGGTTGTCGATCCCGACATCGCGGCTGTGGCGCAAGCGGAGATCGACAAGCTGACCGCAAGGGGCGTCGACAAGATCATCGTCATCAGCCACCTGCAGGACATCGACGAGGACATCGCCCTCGCTTCCGAGCTGTATGGGGTCGACGTGATGATCGCCGGCGGCGGTGACGAGCTGCTCGCCAACGACGGAGATCTGCTGGTCCCCGGCGACGACCTGCCGTTTGGCGCGTACCCGCAAATCGCCACCGGTGCCGATGGCGCCACGATCCCCATCGTCACCACCGCAGGGGACTACAAATACCTGGGCCGCCTGGACGTGACGTTCGACGAGGCGGGTCACGTGACGGGCTGGGACGGTGGACCGATCCGGATTGCCGGCGGTGACAACCCGGATGCCGTAGCCGACAACCCGATCATGCAACGACTCGTCGTTGAGCCCGTGAGCGCTTACCTCGAGGCTCTCGCCTCCAACGTGATCGCCACGTCAGAGGTCGCGCTCGAAGGGCGGCGCGACCCGGGTGTCCGCACCGAGGAGACCAACCTCGGCAACCTCATGGCCGACTCCATGCTGGCCACGGCGAGGGCACTCGGCGCCGACTTCGGCGTGCCTGAGGCCGACGTTGCACTCCAGAACGGCGGCGGGATCCGCAACAACACGCTGATCCCTGCGGGCGATATCACCGAGTTGGACACGTTCGACATCGCGCCGTTCGCCAACTTCGTGTCGGTGATTCCCGACATCCCACGCGAGCAGTTCAAGGAGATCCTGGAGAACGCCTACTCCGGCATCCCCAATGCTGATGGACGTTTCGCCCAGGTTGCGGGGTTCACCGTCGAATACTCGGCGTCCGGGACTGCACAGGTGATCGATCCGGACACCGGGGACATCACGACGCCGGGGACGAGGGTCCAGCGCGTCGTGCTGGATGACGGGACCGTGATCGTCGACGGTGGCGCCGTCGTGGCCGGCGATGACATCGTCGTTGCCACCATCGACTTCCTCGCTCGAGGCGGCGACCAGTACCCGTTCAATGGTGCTGCGTTCACCAGCGTCGGTGTGAGCTACCAACAGTCGCTGTACGACTACATCGTCGACGACCTTGGCGGACTCATCTCCGCAGCCGACTACCCAGAAGGAGGCGAGGGCCGCATCGTCCAGCTGCCGTAGCCGACATTGTCTGAACGAGTGGGCCCGGGTATCGACCCGGGCTCCACTCGCGCATCGGGCCTTCGACGTTGTTCGGTCACCATTGACGGATTTCGGTTCTCGTGATACATTCGATCTATATCGAACGCCATAGGATTCATCGAATGAACCCCGAAACACACGTCAGAGACTTCACAGCCCCGGCCCGTCATCTGCCCGTCTGGGTCGAGGCTTCGCCGGTGTACGAGTTCCTTCTCGGGCTCTTCTCCTATCAGGCGACGCATGAGGCTCCAGACGCCGAGGCAGCGGATTCGACGTTCATCGAACGCATCGACCGCGATGCAAGCGCAGATGTGAAGCAGGCGCTCAGCGACCTCTCGGGTTGTGGTGGATTGTGGCTGACGTTGCTCGGCATCGCTCGCTCTGCTCCTCACCCGCACACCATCGACGGTTTCATCGACCATCTCGCCGAACATGATGCCGTTGCGTTGCGGCGCCAGATGTTGCGCAACTCGGGTATCACGCCGTCACGTGGCTTCTCGCCAGACGACATCGACAAGGCGGCCGGCGGCGATGCGCCCACCGTGGACCGCCTGCTCGCCAACGGTGACGTCGACCTTCGGCGCTTCCTCGAGCTCGGGCCCGACGAAACCCGCAGCCGACTGGTCGACTTGATGCGCCGAGTCGACACGGAGGTCGACCTTCGCCTCGACGAGTTGATGCCGGTGCTCGACCGCGACGCGGCGAACACGAGGGCGCTCGCTGCTGCGATGGAGCCCGCTGAATTGGTCGAGAAGGTGACGAACGGCGTGACGTTCGAGAGTCGCCCTGGGCTCGAGGGAATCGTGCTGATCCCCTCCATCGTGATCCGGCCGTGGGTCGTGATCTCCGAACACGACAACTTGAGGATCTTCTCCTACCCCGTGTCGGACGAGCACCTGGACACCGACCCGGCAACACCTCCCAGCCGGCTCGTCGAGGTCTACAAGGCGCTTGCCGACGAGCGCCGCCTTCGCATCCTCTACCTGCTCGGCACCGAGGCGCGGTCGCTTGGCGAGCTGGCCGACAAGATCGAGCTCGCCAAGTCAACGACCCACCACCACCTCCGCGCCCTTCGACAGGCGGGGCTGGTGCGAGTCATCGTCGGCGACGACGACAAGCGATTCGAACTGCGGCAAGGTGCCGTACCCGAAGCTGGGAACCTGCTCGCCGCATATCTGGGAACGGCCGACAACCCGCCGTTCCCCGCCCCTCGAAAGGACATGACATGAACGGACTTCACACGATCGACCTTGCTGTTGCTCTGAGCGCTGCCAGGCGCGAAGAGCTGACAACCGTGATGCGAACGCGATCGAGCCCACCCCCACCCGGCCGGCTCCGCACGGCAGCAGGAGCATGGCTCGTTCAGGTCGGGACACGCCTGATCGGGCGCCCAGGCGACGTGCACTCGTCATCCGTCAGGGCTGCCGGCTCCTGAAAGAGAGCGAGGGGCGGGTGACCGCCCGCTGGTTGCCTCCCGGGCGTTGACCCGCTCCTCCCCTCCCCCATCCATCGGAGACACCATGAACACCATCACAGACATCGACCTCGCCGCCAGCATCGTCAACCGCTGGAACCACGTGCTGAACCTCGAATGGCAGGCACGCCGAGGCGACGAGAAGGCACTGCGGAGCCGCTTGATATCCGGCGCGCGAAACTGGCTGCTCTAGGCCCGGCCTCACTCCCTACCGGCTGCGACCCCCCCTGTGGGGGGTCGCTGCGCGTCTGGGCTGTTTCACGCCCGCTCAGCCGCGCAGAGCCGAGGCGAAAAGAACAGGCACGGTCCGGAGCTTGCCCTCGGCGGCAAACGTCGTGAGGAGGCGCGCCGTCTGCGCCGCGGTCTTGTTGGTGACGAACCACGGAGGTTTCGGCGCAAGGTGAAACTCGCGACCTCTCCATGCGCGGTGGAACGGACGGAAGGGACCGCGCACAACCGTCTTCTCGGGCTTGTCGAAGAGCAATGCGTTGTGCACGACGCCTCGGCCGCTCTCGATCGCATTGAGGGGGGCGCCCGGAAACCCTCCCCACGTGGCCCGCGGCGACAGGAACCCGAGGGCACTCCACACGTTGATGCCGATGCAGCCGTAACGCATGTCGGCCAAGGCTCGCTCGAACCGATCGTCGAGATCGTCGATCGTCGCCGGGTGGATCATCACGGTTGCTCCGAGCGTGCCGTGGAGTGTGTCGTTGGCGAACGCGACGGCGGCATCCAGATAGCGGCCCGCGTCACCGCCGTACGGCAGGTGCGTCGTCCCGAAGACCGACGAGAAGAACTCCTCGGTGAACACGAAGCTGCGGCTGTCTGGTGCGACGTTGCGGAGGTGCGCCCGCAGGCTCCCTGCATCGAAGTGCACGGTGTGCTCGTGGCGCTCGACGGCGCTGCGGTGCCGCTCTGCTGCGCCCGGGTAATAGGGAGGCCGGAGCGGTGCTGCGCCAATCGTCTCTTCCACCATGTCGAGGAACCGCTGTGTGTGCTCCCAGCCGTCGGGAACAACGAGCACTTGCGAGGCAATGCAGTTGAACCCACCGTTGTGGAGCTTCTGGGTGACGAAGTTCTCCGCCTGGAATCGCAGATCGGCCTCGGTCCACGGCCCCGGCACGACGATCGCCGGGCTCACGCCACCGAGCTCGCTCGTGATCGGTTTGTCGAGAATCGGATCGTTGCGCTCCCGGTGGGCCTTGCCGTCCTCTCCCCCACCGAAGACGATGAGGTCATGGGTACGCTCGCTCCCCGTGATGTGGATCGTGTCGATCTTCGGGTGGGTGGTGAGGTATGCCCCAACGCCACCATCGCCATATGCGAATCGCACATAGCCACGCTCCACGAACTTCGCGAAGACGTCCTCGAAGATCGGGCCGAGATAATCGTTCACGGGATTCATCTTCAGAACCACGACCTGGCCCTCCGCGTAGAGCTTGTAGAGCACATCGAGCGGCGGGATCGATGCGATGTTCCCGGCTCCAAGCACTGCACACACCCGTCCCTCAGGAGCGGGACCGCGGTAGAGAGACGCCGTGTGGTCTGCCAGGTTCGCCGGCGTCACGTCCGCCTGCATCCAGACCTCGGCTCCGTACCCGCTGAGAAGCAGCCTGTCGCGCCAATCGGCCGGCAAGACGTCAACGACGGTACGCCCGTCGAGACCCGTTCGCACCCAGCCCGGCTCGTACGAGGTTTCGCCACGCCAGATGCGGTCGAGAGCGCGATGGTGGGCATCGGCCCAGGCAATCACGGCATACGGGCCGGACAGCCACTCCTCGCCGGCGAGCGGTGAGTCGGCGGGGAGACCTTTGGCGGCGACAGCAGCTCGCACCCAATCCTCTGCGACTCGCGCGGTTCGCTCTTCCAGATCGCGCAGCAGCGAGAGCCGAGTGGGAATGGGGAGCTGCGCCCACTCATCAGCATGAGCCCCCAGGGCGTCGATGGCGAGGTCGATATCGGTGTGCGAGGTCAGGTTTGCGGTCACGGCCGCCACGTTAGGTCTTTGGGCACTCACGTTCCACGAGATGTGCCGCAACAGGCAACAGCAGAGGTTCGATTTCGCGATCTCGAGGGGTTCCCTTCCACGTCACTCGTGCTCTATCCCCTCGACACCGAGGTGAGGGACGCTGACCACGCCCAACCGGCTCCATCGCCCTCCAACGGGAGATCAAGCCGGTGCCGCGCCATCGACCGTTGGCTAGCCCGTGGCGAGGTAGGGAGTCAAGGCTGCGGCAAGCTCCGCCGGGAAGCGGACGGGTCGCCCTTCGACGGTCGTCGTGGCCGATGAGATCTCTTGCTCTGCAAGCAACGTGTCACCTCGGTACATGCGTTGCCGCCATCGTGACGATGCCCGCCGTAGCTCGACGATCTCGGTCTCGATGCACAACTCCTCGTTTGGCCCGGCCGATTGCCGATACGAGATCCGGAGGTCGGTGACGACGAGGTGGTAGCCGAGCTCCTTCAACGCCGCGAGGTCGATGCCCGCTGCCTGCAGCAGCTCGATCCTGGCCGACTCGAAGTACTGCACGTACGCCGAGTGATTCACGTGGTTGTACGGGTCGAGCTCGTAGAACCGCACCTTGAGCCGGGTCGTGAACGTCATGGCCGGCACGCTAGTGCACCCACCATCACGTCTCTGAGAACCCGAGCTGGCGCCACGCCTCGTATACGCCTATCGCAGCTGCATTTGCAAGATTGAGACTGCGTCCCCCTCGGGCGATCGGGATCTTGAGCCGAGCCGTCACGACCGGGTGCTCGAGCACCGCAGCCGGCAGCCCGATGGACTCCTTGCCGAACACGAGAACATCGCCGTTGCGGTAGGCCACGTCGGTGTACCGCACGTCGCCGTGTTGGGTGAACGCATAGACCCGCTCGGGCCGTAGGGCAGACAGAAAGCCGGCGAACGAGTCGTGGTGCGTCACGTCTGCGTAATCCCTGTAGTCGAGGCCTGCTCGCCGCAGCTTGGCGTCGTCGATATCGAAGCCCAACGGGTGGATGAGATGGAGGCGGCAGCCCGTGTTGACGGTCAGGCGCATCAGGTTGCCCGTGTTGGGAGCGATCTCGGGTTCGTGGAGGACGACGTGGAGCATCGCTCCGAGGTTACGAGATTCGCAGACTCACCAGGCGTAGCCCAGCGCCGTTGGCGCATCGCCGGTCGTCTCGCGGAAGTACTCGGCGAGCGACGGAGTGAAGTGATTCTCCCAATCGCCGGCGACACCCTTCCGGTAGTGGGAGTTTGGGTCCACCTCGCCGGGATCCCGACCACCGGTCATGCGCTTGAAGGCAAACCGATCAACGATCTGCTCGAGGGCGTTGGCCGGCATGTCGATGTCGAGATGGCCGAACAGCTCGTTGAGGAACCGTTGATTGTCGGCTACGAGGTCCTCGTACCGCATCACCACCGAGAGCGGATCGTCCTCGGCCGACACCCACGAAACCTGAGCATCGAACGTGCCCCAACCCCCGACCTGGTCGATGACGTAACGCATGCCGCCGTCGACGTCCATCCCCTCCAGCCGCAGGCGCATCTCGGGGATCGGTCCGATCGGCTTTGTGGTCGGGCTCTGCGCGTGGAAGTACCACGAGACAACGATGTCCCTGGGGTCGCGCAGCACGAAGAATGTCTTGTAGCTCGGCGCCTTCGGGATGGCGTCGTACGTTGCCCTGTCGACATAGAGATGAGCCACCGCGGTGTGGCGTGGGAAGGGCTCGGTGATGGTGGCGTACCGCAGGCCGAGTCCGAAAGCATCCTCTTGGCCCGTGTAGGGAACCATCTGAAGGCCCGTGTAGTCGAAGAACATCGCCGAAGTGAACAGACGGCGAAACCACTGGCTTGCCGTCTTCTGCGTGCAGCAGTGGTAGAGGTTGCGATGTGGCGAGCGCTGCGCAACCCGGGTGCGCTTGAGCTCCACCAAAGCAGCTTGGATGGCCGGGCTGCGTCGCAGCAATCGAACGGACCGCTTGCGGAGGCCGGGCCTCTCCCTCACACCTCGAACACTGTCCACTGCTCGACCCCCTTCGGCACTCAGCGACCGCTCGAGGCGGTCTGTTGTGCTCCGTCCGCCGGCGATCAGCCGCCGCCCCTCGCGACGATACTCGCCTCTCGGCATACCGCCTCCGGCTGGACACGGACGCACCTGCTACCGACGACCGCACCCAGGTTGGCGTACAACGGGGAGGGGATCCGATCCCCTCCCCGTCCCGCTGCAAGTGCTCAGCTCGTGGGTTCCACGAGGTGCAACGTGCCCGCCGTGACCGTACCGACATCCTCGACGACCCCGTTGGGCCATTCGACGGTGAGCGTGCCGGTGCCGGCAGATCCCAGCCCGAAGAAGGCCGCCTTCTGGCTGCCGCCGCCGTGGCTCGGGCCGCTCGAGATGAGCTGCCGTTGCGTCCCGGCTGTCGACGTCAGCACCAGGGTCGTCCCGAGCCCGTCTGCGTTGGACTCCGTGCCCTCGACGGTCACCGTCAGCGAGCTGTTGGTGTTGCCGTCGTCGCCGCTCGTGTTCCGCATCAGGATCGGGGCGTTGTCCATGTTGGTGACGAACACATCCACCCATCCGTCGCCGTCGAAATCGACCTTCGTGAGGCCGCGACCTCGCTTGTTGTCGTCCATACCCGTCGCCGTCGAGACGTTGGTGAACGTGCCGTCGGTGTCGTTTTGCAGCAGAGTGTTGTCGAGCCCGTCACCACCGTTGATGAACCCAACGGCGAAGAAGAGGTCTTCCCAGCCGTCGTTGTTGAAGTCCGTGAACACGGTGCCCCAGCCCGTATCGCCGGCTGCTTCAGTTGTCACCCCGCTGCTGGAGCTGACGTCGGTGAACGTGCCATCGCCGTTGTTCATCAGCAGATGCCCAGGGCCGACGTCCGAGAACGCAAGGTCGAGCCACCCGTCGTTGTTGTAGTCACCGACGCCAAGGCCCATCCCGTTCACCGACAGGTCGGTGTTCGTCTCAGCGCCAACCTCGACGAGATTCAGTCCTCCGAGCCCATCGGGACCGTCATTACGCCACAGCTTGTTGGGCTGGTTGGCGCCGGCGATGTTGTCATTGACGAGGTAGAGGTCGAGATCGCCGTCGTTGTCGTAGTCGAACATCTCGGCGGCGAACCCGAGCCCACTCACGTCGTCACACGTCGCCCCGACACCGTCGCACAGGTACGTGGTCCAATCGGTGAACGTCCCGTCCCCGTTGTTGTGGAACAGGTGATCGATGTTGTCGCCGCTGCACGTCATGTGCTTGGCGAGGTAGAGATCCACGTGGCCGTCGTTGTCGATATCGCCGAACGTGGCCGTCTCGACCCTGCCCGAATCGGTGAGTCCTGCCGTTGCCGAGACATTCACGAACCCGAGGGAGCCGGTCTCGACGAACTGGTTCTCCCACACGGTGTTGCCGAGATCGTCGCTGACGAACAGGTCCTGATCGCCATCGTTGTCGATATCGGCGAACACGGCCGCGTAGCTCTTGGTGCCCCCCGCATCCATACCGTGCGTCACCGCAATGTCGGTGAAGTCCGGGATGTCGTCTGCGTTGGTGTCACCGTCGTTGCGGTACAGGTGGTTGGGACCGAGCTGATCGGTCGTGTAGAGGTCCTGGTCACCGTCGTTGTCGATGTCTGCCCACGCCGCGCCGATCCCGATCGGCGGACCGCACGAACTGTCGACGGTATGGCTGAGCACCAGTCCGGCCGCCCCTGCCACGTCGGCGAACGAGCCGTCGGTCGGCGCCGGCCCAGATCCCGTCACCGTGATCGCCGCAGGGAAGACATCGGACAGGCCGTCGGGATTGGCCACGGTCAGATCACGTGGACCCGGCGAGGCCGTACCCGTAGCCGTCACGCTCAGCCTGACCTGGGTCGCGTTCAGACGAGCGATCGTCGCCGTGAGCCCATCACCCGAAAAGGTGAACGTCGCCGCGGCATCCACATTGGCGACTCCCACCTTGTAGAACCGGGTCTCACCTGGATCGATGTCCTGGTCCGACTCGTTTATCGACGTGATGTCTGGCGGTGTGCCTGCCGGCGGCTGGTAACCGACGTCGGCGGCGTTCGTCACGCCGCCGTCGCTGATCGTGAGCGTCTGCGCTGCATTGCCCGTCGTCAGTGTGTGGCCATCCGGGGTCGTGTACGCCACGTCGGCGTCGCCGACCGCAAGACCGGTCACCGTGTAGTCACCGCTTCCATCCGTCGTGGCGTTGAACACCGACCCGTTGAAGTCGGTCACGGTCACGGCGACTCCGGAGAGCCCGACCTCGGTCCCGTCCTCGGCACCGTTGCCATCGACGTCCGAGAAGACGTGACCGGCAAGGTCGCCGCGACGGAATGGGCTCGTAGCCCACATCCGCAGTCGCCACGGAACCGCCGTCCACGACCGCGACCGTCTGGGCTGCGCTGCCGGAAGACAGCGCATAGCCGCCGGGCGTAGCGAAAGCGACGTCGGCGTCGCCCTCGGCCACTCCGCTGGCGATGAAGTTGCCGGAACCGTCCGTCGTCTCCACGTGCACACCGCCGAGAGCGTCGGTGATCGTCACGTTGACACCGGCCAAGCCGCTGTCTGCGCCGTCCTCGACGCCATTGCCGTCGAGATCCTCGAAGACGTGACCCGTCACGTCGCCTGCCGTCGTAGCTGGCTCGACGAAGTGGAGCACCGCGCCTGCCGACACCTGGCCGATGGGCGACGTTGCGCCGTTGGGCCAGTGCACCGTCAGGCTGCCGATCGTGTCGCTGCCGAGCCCGAAGAAGGCCGCCTTCTGGCTACCGCCGCCATGGTTGGAGCCCGATGTGATCGCCTGGCGCTGGGTCCCGTGCGACGTGGTGAGCACCAGCTCGGTGCCGATGCCGTCGCGGTTGGACTCGGTGCCTTCGACCGTAATGGTCACCCAGTTGTTCGTGTTGCCGTTGTCATCCGAGTTGTTCTGCATGAGCGCGGGCGGAGCGTCGTAGTTACCCACGAAGACATCGGCCCAGCCGTTGCCGTCGAAATCGGCGACCGCCACCGCACGACCCCGCTCCTCGTTGTTCATCCCGGTCGCATCCGACACATTCGTGAAGGTGCCGTCGCCGTCGTTGCGAAGCAACGAGTTGGCGAGCAACGCCGGTGTCCCGATGGAGCCGACGGCGAAGAACAAGTCCTGCCAGCCGTCGTTGTCGTAATCGAAGAAGGCAGTACCCCAGCCGGCGTCGTCGGCCGTCGCAGCGGTCACCCCGCTCGAGGAGCTGACGTCGGCGTAGGTGCCGTCGCCGTTGTTGGCCAGCAAGTGACCAGGCGCGGCATCTGAGAAGGCCAGATCGATCCAGCCATCGTTGTTGTAGTCGCCGAGACCGAGCCCCATGCCGTTGACCGAGTGGTCGGTGTTGGTTGCGTCGCCCACCTCGGTGAAGATCCATCCGCCGGCGCCGTCGGGACCGCCGCCCATCCACATCTTGTTGGGCTGCCACGAGTTGGTGATGTTGTCGTTCACCAGGTAGATGTCCTGCCAGCCGTCCTGGTTGTAGTCGAAGATGGCCGCCATGAAGCCGAGCCCATCGACGTCGGCACAGGTCGATCCGACACCATCGCACAGGTATGTGGTCCAGTCGGTGAAGGTGTTGTCACCGTTGTTGTGGAAGAGGTGGTCGTCGTTGTCATCGACACAGCTCATGTGCTTGGCGATGTAGAGGTCGAGATAGCCGTCGTTGTCGACGTCGCCGAACGTGGCAGTCTCGACACGGCCCTCGTCGAACAACCCTGCCGTGGCCGAGATGTTCGTGAAGGCAACCGAACCGGTGTCGATGAGTTGGTTCTCCCACAGGGTGTTGCCCAGGTTGTCGCCAACGAACAGATCCTGGTCGCCGTCATTGTCGATGTCCGCAAACACCGCTGCGAAGCTGTTGGCGCCTGCGGCGTCGATGCCGAGCGACACGGCGATGTCCGTGAAGTCCGGAGTTCCGTCGGCGTCGGTATCGCCGTCGTTGCGGTACATGTGGTTCGGACCATTCTGATCGGTCGTGAAAAGGTCCTGATCACCGTCGTTGTCGATGTCTGCCCAAGCGGCGCCGACTCCGATCGGAGGGCCGCCGCAGACGGCGGCGGAATGCGTCAGCTCGATACCTGCGGCCGCCGTGACGTCCGCGAAGTCCGGTGCACCAGGCTGGTAGCCGACCGGATCTGCTGCGACTGAGCCGTCGAGGACCACCGTCACCGTCTGGGAGGCGTTTGTGGTGGTGAGGATGCTGCCGGGCGGCGTCGTCGTGACCACATCCGCCTCACCGACGGCCACGCCGACGACGGTGTAGTCGCCGGTTGCGTCGGTGACGCCCGCGTGCTCGGCGCCGAGGGCGTCGGTGATCGTCACGGCCACGCCGGCGAAGCCGACGTCCGAGCCGTCCTCGACGCCGTTGCCGTCGAGGTCCTCGAACACTCGGCCCGTGACGTCACCCGTGTCCGGCGGCGTGCCGTCGCCGGTGACGAGGATCGCAGCGGTAAGGGTGTCAGAAAGTCCGTCCGGATTGGTGATGGTGAGGTCGCGCAGGCCCCCCGAGGCGCTGGCCGATGCGGTGACCGACAGTCGCACCTGAGTCGCCTGGAGGCGTGCGATCGTTGCGGTCAATCCGTCTCCCGAGAAAGTCGCCGTTGCTCCGGAGACCACGTCGGTGGCGAGCACCTTGTAGAAGCGAGTCTCGCCGGGATCGATGTCCTGGTCGGACTCGTTGATCGACGTGATATCGGGCGGCGTGCCTACCGGCGGCTCGTACCCGACGGCGGCTGCGGTGGCGAGACCACCGTCGGTGACGGTCACCGTCTGCACGCCATTGGTGGTCGTGAGCGTGTGGCTGGCCGGCGTCGTGTACGCCGCCGTCGCATCGCCAACCGCGAGGCCGGCCACGGTGTAGTTGCCGGACGCGTCTGTGGATGCGTTGAAGACCGATCCGTTGAAGTCTGTCACGGAAACGGCAACGCCCGACAGACCCGTGTCTGCGCCGTCTTCGACGCCGTTGCCGTCGAGGTCGGCGAACACATGGCCGGTCACGTCGCCTGAGGGTATGGAGGTGTACCCCACATCGCCTGCAGCAACCGTCGAGTCGACGACGATCGTCACGCTCTGGCTGGAGTTGCCGGTCGTGAGTCCGTAGCCACCCGGGGTCGTGAAGTCGACGTCGGCGGCACCGACGGAGAGATCGACGAGGGTGAAGTTGCCGCTGCCGTCGGTAGCGGTCGAGTACGTAGCTCCAAGAGAGTCCGTCACGTCGACCACAACGCCTGCCAGACCGGTGTCTGCGCCGTCCTCGATGCTATTGCCATCGAGATCTTCGAAGACGTGGCCGGTCAGATCGCCTTGGTCCGGCGGCGGCTGCGCGCCCGTGACGGTGATCGCAGCAGCAAACGTGTCCGACAGGCCGTCCGGGTTGATGATCGTGAGATCACGCGGTCCTCCAGACGCAGTGGTGGCCGCGGTGACCGAGAGCCGAACCAGCGTTCCGCCATATGAGGTGACCGTGGCGGTGACCCCGTCGCCCGAGAAGGTTGCCGTCGCAGGTGAATCAACACCCGTTGCGGCGACTTTGTAGAAGCGGGTCTCACCCGGATCGATCGTTTGGTCGGATTCGCTGACCCCTGTGATATCCGGCGGTACGCCGGGCTCGGCACTGGCCGGAATCACGGCAAACAGGCCCGCCAGTAGAGCCACCGTTGCCACAAGCACGAGACCGCGGCGCAAGCCACGCGTAGATCCTCGCATCCCCATTACCCCCCTCGATTGGTCCCATCGCGGCCGTACGGTCGTCAGGCCGCAGAACGCAAGCGTATGGCGACTGTAGCAATCGAGATAGTCGGCACAAGGGCATCGCCTAGTGCGATCGCACCATTCGCTGCGCGGCTCAGTCCCTTCGGAACCACCGACCTCCGGCCGAGAAGGGCCGCCACGGACCGGGTCGGACGACTCCTGGACGCCGTACATCGGCCCCGGCTTTCACGATCGCCTGGGGGCGAATTCAGGCCCTTGCAGAATGTGCGGCGAATACTTCGCGCTCCCGCAGGATGTCGAGTACTTCGGCGCCAATCGCCTTCATTTGCGGCGTTGCGAACTTCACAAAGTCGCCAAGGCCCGAAACACCAAGGCCCTTGACCACACGATCCACATCGACGATCGAGAAGTCCATCTCGCGTGACAGTTCCACGAGCGCAAGCCCGAACTCACGGCGGCGGGTGCGGTGCGGATTGTGGCTGAGCTTGTAGTCGAACACTTGCCTGCCTGGATCGACCGTCAGCGAGTTGAACACGATCACTTCGGCCCCCGTCTCAGCCCGGACGAGTTCGATGATGCGTCGCATGTTGGCCATCGAGCTCTCGAGATCGATCTTTCCGACCTTCTGGAAGGTCTTGCGGAGCCACCCCACCACATCGGGGTCGTCGAGTGCGTCTTGGATGTCGTTGGAGAGCCAGAACCCACCGGGATCGATGAGAAACCCGTGCTCGCGATGGCGGTAGAGAGTGCGGACGAGGTCTGTCGAGATCGACAGCACGACGACGTGTTTCGGGAACTCGCCGGCATCCGGCACCTCGGGGACCGTGAAGCCCGGTTCGAACAGGACCGGGCCGAAGGAATCCGGATCGAGCTTGAGTCGCTCGATGACCTCGGCTACGTGGTCCGGGTTCACGCCTTCGTGGGCCTGCAGAATGAGGTCCGAGCGCGTCGTGGCCGCTCGACCCTTGGCATACGCTGCGCTGGTAGCCCCAGTCATGTCCGTGAGCCCGCGCCCGATCTCGCGTATCGACCACACGTCGCAGCCGGCGTAGCCGAACACACCCACCCGCCGACTGTCGTCGCCGCGAACGACGGCATAGTCAACGCCCTTCACGTCACGAGCAGCCCGATAGCGAGCCCTCTCCCTGCTCTTGCGCAGGAGACCCTCGACCCGGCTGTTCTCGCCCGCGACACGCCGCAGGAGTCGCTTTCCAATCTTCGCTGCCATGTGCTTGCCCCCTCTTGTCGCTGCTCGCGGAGTGGTTCTGCCGTCGCCTCAGGAACCGGCGATCCGCACGCCGAGCCGCATCTTGGCTTCTACCTCGTCGGCCGCAATCGGCCCAGTCTGCAGCGTCGTCGTCGCGACGGCCGCCGTATCCCCCGCCGATACGCGTGCACCGGCCTCGACGACGATCTCGTGGATGAATGCCTCGCTGCCGGCTACGGCCGAGACAACGATGACTTGGCCGCTCCGCTTGCGGCGTTCCTCCTCGCGTCGCCGGATCTGGGCAGCGCTCTTCGACTCTCTGGCCGTACCGACCTTTTGCGCAATGGCATCGAACTTGACGTCGAACAGGAGGTCACCGTCATTGACCTGGGACCCAGGGGCAACGTGCCAGGTGACGAGCCTTCCCTCAGTGGTCCTACGATCGAATGCCGGCACCGTGACCCGCATGATCGGCGCCTGGAGCGATCCACCGAGCGCGCCAGTCTGATCCACGGCTGAGATTGCCTCTTCCGTCACGTAATCGGCCCCGGCCGGCGTGAGGATGCCCGGCGAGACCACGTGGTCGACCGCACCGAGCTCCGCGACGGCCCTGTCAACATCGACGATGGTCATCCCCAGCGAGGTCGCTTCACGCTCCAGCTGGGCGAGGGTCCGATGCGCTCGTAGCGCAAACGTATCACCAACATCACGGTACCGATGGACGCGGTCGCTCGGGTCGTACGTCGACACGGTGAACACCAGCACGGAGCAGTCACGAGCGGTGACGCGCCGGGCAATCTCACCGAGATTGTCGGCTGCAGCCGTTGGCGCCAGCGCTGGGGCCGGCTCGAAATGCGCTTCGAACCATTCCCGAGCCGGCGCATCCCACGCCGCTTGACTCTCGTCCGGTTGCTGAGTCAGCCAGCCAGACTCCCGATGCCGCCACGGGGTCGGTCCGAGGAGGTCCGGGTAGATCGAGAGCACCAGCAGCTGCACATCGTCTCTGCTCGCTGCGGTCTCTGAAGTCATCTCGAGCCACGCCGCCACCTCGGGCGGCGCACCTCCGATATCCGGCACGGGAACACCATCGAGCCGCTGAAGGAGTACATCCGAGCGGCACGCCGGCTCACGCACGACGTGACCATCCGCCACCCTCTCCTCCAGCAATCCGGGCCGGCCGAGCGAGGCGACGATGTCCGGTGAAGACGACACGACGACACGCGGCGCGGCTCTGCCGTCATTGCTCGAGCCATCGAAATGAAGCTCGCCGCCCACCCAAGATCCTCCTACCGGGAAGGAGACGACCCTACCACGGACCCTGCCGCTGCTCCACGAGATTCCGGGGCTGGGTCGGGCCTTCGTGCGCCGCCGCCGGTGCCAGTGGTGGGCCTCGTTGGTCCACCAACGCCGCCGTCGACGCACGCCGGGACTGCGCTAGCCTTGCTCCCGGACGTCATGTACCGGAGGTAGGAGCCGATGCCGTAGCGGCCGAGTGCGCTCAATGCTGCTTCGCCGCCGTCCCGAAGTCTCATGTCGAGAGGATGAGCACATTGGACACCACGAAGCTCGCCGCGTTCGGCCGCCGTGCCGCACGTCGGGCAAGTGCACGGCTTCGGATTCATCCGAGCTTTCTCATCGTCGGCGGCATCCGGTGCGGCACGACATCTCTCATCTCATACATTGCCGATCATCCGTCCACCCGGTCCGTGCCGACGGCTGAGGTCCACTACTTCGACTGGAACCACACGCAAAGCGACGCCTGGTATCGGGCATTCTTCCCGCTCAGACTCGGCGCGTCTGCACCCGTCTCAGGCGAGTCGAGCCCGGCATACTTGATGGATCCCGTTGTTCCCGAGCGAGCAGCCGGCGCTCTCCCCGACGTGAAGCTGATCGTGCTGCTGCGCAATCCTGTCGACCGGGCGTACTCGCACTACCACCTGCGCCGGGCCAAGGGCAGGGACAGAGCTCCTACGTTCGAGGCTGCCCTCGAGGCCGAGGAAGCCCGCCTCGTCGAGAACGCGAGGGCGGGGGGCCGGAGAGCGAGCAACCTCGACTGCTACTTCTACCAGGGCCGCTATGTCGAAGGTCTCGGCCGGTGGCTCGCACGGGTCGACCGCGACCGCGTGCTGATACTTCGCAGCGAAGATCTCTACCGCGATACGGCCACTCTGTACGACGAGGTACTTCGTTTCCTCGGCCTCACTCCCCACGATTTGCCGCGCTACACCGCGCTCAACGCAGCCAAGTACGACCCGATCGACCCCACGACGCGAGCAGCGCTCGTCGAGCGATACGAGCCCCTGAATACGGCGCTGTACGAGATGATCGGGCGGGACCTCGGCTGGAGGTGACGGTCCGCCCATCGCCGACCCGGCCCACCAAGCACCCGAACGCATCGAACCCTCAGCCCTGTCGGGCGAATACGGACGCGGATTTGGGGGTGCGCGTCGTCTGCCGATACCCGCACGCGAGCTCTTCATGCCGCAATCCCCGACCTGTGGCCGCCCTTCGCTCCCAAGGGGCCGAGCGAAGACGGATGGACGTCGTCGGACCGGACGAAGCGATGCCGCCCGCTCTTGCCCTTCGGGTAGGTCCCGCGGGGCCGGCATCAGCGGTCGGCTCGCCCGCAGGCTCGCCTGTCCGCTGAGCCTCTAACGTTGCCGGTGATCCATTCGCCGGGAGCCACCGATGTCCTCTCTGAACGCACCGCAGACCATCGAGCCGCCGAGGCCAAGGACTCGCCTGCAGGCGAGCCTCGTCTGGGTCCTTGCCGTCACTGTGGCGCTCGCTTCCGCATCGGCGGTCGTCGCCTGGCAGGCGGACGATCAGCTGTACGACCCCGACATCGTGCTCGCTGCGTTCGAGGATCTGCCCAACAACCCGGAACGCGCCGAGGAACTCGCGACGTGGCTCGCCGAAGAGACCATCAGGTCGCTCCGACTCCGAGAGCGAATCGACGATCTCTTGCCGTTCGGGCTTGGCGTCATTGCTGGGCCGATCGTCGGGGCACTCGAAGGGGTGGCGGTCGACGTGTCCACACGGCTCGTCCGCACCGAGCTCTTTGCCCAGATCTGGGCTCGAGCTCTGCCCGCCGTGCACGAGCAGCTCGTATTGCTGGCGGAGGGTTCCGACGAGGGTCTGCTCGACACCGACGGTCAGACCATTGTCGTTGACCTCGACGAGGCGATCCTGGCGTCGTATGCCCTCATTGCTGAAGCCGTACCCGACATCCCGGACGACAGCCTCTTCGCACAGATCACAGGCATCGACACGGCCGCCATCAAGGAGTCGATCGGCAACTTTCTCGCAGGGGCGCTGCCCGACGACCTCGCAGGCTTCCCGCTCATCGGCGCCGAGGCATTGGATCGTATCCAAACCTGGGAGCGACAGCTTCGATTGATCGTGTGGTTCTCCATTGCCACGGTGCTGGCAGCGGCCGCAGCCGCCATCGTGTCCGAACGCCGCCGCTCACTGGTGATCTCGGCAGTGGTCGGAGCCGTGTTGGTCGGCGTCGCGATCGGTGCGCTCCTCGTCTCCAGGCTGGAGCGCGCCATTGTCGACGCCCTGCGCAATCTGCCCTTCGACGGCGCCGGACCATCATTTGAAACCGTGATGAGCTGGTGGATCGCCTTCACCGTCATGGCACTGCTCCTCGCGCTCGTTCCCCTCGGCGGCTGGGCACTTCGCCGGATGGGGCCCACCCCGGGGAGGCATGGCCCCTCGGCCGCGTGACGTTGCGACGCAGCCGAAGCCCTCTGGCGTTGTTGCCACGTCGACGCCCAGAACGCGCCGAAACCCTTGACCAGGGGGCTGTCGCGTGAATCCGTTGGGTTCTCGCGTTCGGTGTCGGTTTCGGCGATGATGCGCGCATGGCGAATGTGCGTTGTGTGGAACGGGATCAGCAGTGGTTGATGCCGCCGTCGTTGTCGGATTGGCTGCCCGAGGGTCATCTGGCGTGGTTCATCGTTGATGTGGTCGCCGAGTTGGACTTGGCGGGGTTCTATCGGTCGTTGCGGGCTGATGGTCGGGGCGGCGCCTCGTATGACCCTGAGGCGATGCTCGGGATCCTCTTGTATGCCTACTGCGTTGGAGAGCGTTCCAGCCGCCGCATCGAGCGTCGTCTCTCCGATGATGTGGCGTTCCGGGTGGTGGCAGCGAATCAACAGCCGGACCATGCCACCTTGGCCCGGTTCCGTCACCGTCATCAAGACGCCATCGCCGCTGTGTTCGGTCAGGTGCTGGGCTTGTGTATCACCGAGGGGTTGGTCCAGACAGGGGTGGTAGCGATCGATGGCACCAAGATCGAAGCCGATGTGTCGGCTTCGTCGTCGGTGACTCGACGTCAGATCGTCGACGAGATCTTGGAGGAGGCTGAAGCGGTCGACGCCGCCGAGGATCTCGAATACGGGGATCGACGAGGCGACGAACTGCCCGAACCGTGGGTGGATCGTCGTGACCGGCGTGCCCGGCTGCGCGAAGCCCTCCGACAGCTCGATGCCGACGGACCGTCCGACGCCGAGTCGTACCAGGCGGCCCGTGATGACGAGGGAAGCCGAGTTGGGTCACAAACTGTCTGGCCGACACGCCGATCCGGGTTCGAAGTGGGCCAGCCCGGCTCGTACCCGCAAGATCAACGTCACCGACCCTGACTGTCGGGTCATCAAGGATGGCCGCCGATATGTGCAGGGATACAACGCCCAGGCTGCCGTCACCACCGATCAGATCGTGGTCGCCGCCGAGGTGACCACCGCGGCACGAGACTCGGTCGTGTTCGCTGCCATGGTCGACGCCACCCACAACAACCTCGCCGAGGGTGGCAGCCAACCGGTTGAGAACCTTCGTTGCCGACACCGGCTACTGGAGCATCGACAACGCCACCTTCGACGTCGACGCCGACGTCTTGATCACTCCAATGCCGATGACCGGCGGCATCACCGACCCCAACGATCCCCGTATCGCTCGACGCCGAGCAGTCGTCGAACGTCTCGACCGCGGCCGAGATCACCGTCAAGACAGCCGCTGCCGAACTGGACGTGTCCACCACCACCGTCCGCAAACTCCTGGCACATATCGATCCGATCGACCCGACCCCGTCGAGGTCCGCCAGGACATGGTCGAACGTCTCGCCACCGAAGCAGGCGCAGCCGCCTACGCCAAACGCAAGACCACCGTCGAGACCGTGTTCGGGAACGTCAAAGCCAACCTCGGGTTCCGACGATTCTCACGCAGAGGCCTCACCGCCACCTCAAGCGAATGGCGTCTCGTCTGCACCGTCCACAACCTGCTCAAGATCCACCGGCACCGACTCGCAGCCACCTGAACCCCGAACCCGGATCGGCGCGCCTCAACCCGACACGGCGAAACCCCCGCCCTGGGGCTATCCATGCGACAGCCCCACCAGCAAGGGTTTCGGGAAGCTCCGGGGGTGGGACTCGAACCCACAACCTGCGGATTAACAGTCCGATTGACTCCGATTCGTGGCGCACCTGTCGAGCCCTTCTGCGCCAAGGCGATCGCCCAGCAACCCGTTGCGCCACAACGGATTTGGGCCGGCTCGGCGTTTCGCGACACTGCTCGTCGTCTTGCGTCACTTCGCCACGCCGCTGATCCTCCCGCGGCCCATACGCGGCCCAAACGCCGCTCACCCGATGGGAAGATCCCTCACCCGCAACCGCGTCGGCGTGATCGTGACGATCGCTCCCCTCGCCAGGTCCTCCTCGACCGACGGCAAGCTGTCCACCAGGAGCGTGGCGTGGACCTCGGTGGAGAGCTCGGTCACCGCACGCAGCAGCACGATGGACGGCCCCGCCGCCCCACGCAACGCCACCAGCATCGGGAAGTCGCTATCGGCGGTCACCGCCACCCGACGCTGGGCAACACACCACCGCAAGATCTCGACGTCGGTCGCTCGCAGCAGGCCCACGTCGGCGACGTGGACAACATCGTGCCCGGCAGCGGCAAGCGGCTCAACGAGACGGGGCGACAGATTGGCGTCGAGGAGCAGCCTCATGCCGGCCGCGCCACCCGCACCTCTCGCTCATTCACGACGGCAGCGGCGTACTCGAGTGCAGCCCGGATATCGTCCCGCTCCAGGTACGGGTACTCGTCGAGCACCTCGTCGACGGTCTTCCCCCCGGCCAGTTGGCCCAGCACCATGCTCACCGTGACCCGCAGGTCACGGATGCACGGCACACCACCCATCCGCTCCGGGTCAACCGTGATCCTGTCGAACGCCATGCCGCCATCGTACGGCCCCAACCGCCGAACGGAAAGCCACCCGGCACCCCCGTAGCCCGAGCCACCTTCTGCGCCGGACGGGCGAGCGCCGAGGTGATGCGATGAGCGGGCGGGGGCCTCCCGCTCGTCGGTGACCCGGTCATCATTCGGGTTGCTGTCTTTCACCGAGTGGGAGGAGGCCCCGGATGACAGCTTATGTTGGGATTGATCTGCATCGTCGTCGGTCGTTGGCGGTGTGCCTCGACGAGAGAGGCGAGCGGCTGTGGTGGAAGCGGTTCGAGAACTCGCCGCAGACACTGGCCGAGGTGGTGACCGCAGCCGGCCCGGACCCGGAGGTGGTGATGGAAGCCACGTGGGGTTGGTACTGGGCGGTGGATGTCCTCGCCGACGAAGGCATCGGGGTGCATTTGGCGCATCCGTTGGGGATCAAGGGGTTCGAGAATCGGCGGGTGAAGAACGATCTGGCAGGATGCCGAGATGTTGGCGAATCTGCTGCGATTGGGCACGTTGCCGGAGTCGTGGATTGCCCCCCGCTCGCTGCGGGAGCTGCGCGAGCTGGTGCGCTACCGCCACAAGCTGTCACGGCTCCGTGCCGGGTTGAAGTCCCAGATCCATGCCGTGTTGGGCAAAGAAGGCGTGCTCCCGCAGCTGCGGGACTTGTGGGGTCCGGTCGGGTTCGAGTTCCTCAACAACGTCAGCCTGGCAGACGCGTACGAGATCCGGCTCGAGTCGCTGCGGGACCTGATCGAGATGTATGACCGTGAGATCACCGAACTCGACGGGTGGATCCATCGCCGGTTGCGTGACGACGCCGGGTATCGGGTGATCCAGCAACTCAACGGTGTCGGCCGGGTCCACGCCGCGGTGTTCGTCGCCGAGATCGGCGACGTGACCCGTTTTGCGCATCCCCGCCACCTGTGCTCGTGGGCCGGGTTGACGCCCCGCCTACGCGAATCGGACTCGAGGACGTATCGGGGGCACATCACCAAACAGGGCTCGACCCTGGTGCGCTGGTCCGCGGTGGAAGCGGTGTCCCGCTATCACGGAGGTGCCCCGATCCGGGACAGCTTCCACCGCATCGCCGAGCGTCGTGGCCGCAACATCGCCCGCGTCGCCGCGGCCCGCAAACTCCTCACCCTGGTCTACTACGGACTGAGGGACCACGAGATCCGCTGCCTCCACACCAGCGACGACGCTGTGGAGGGGGTGGCGTGAGGTTCGGACACGGCCCGGCTGCACGCTCGAGGTATCGGCTGACCCCACCGGCTGGTGCGGGTCGACGCATGTGATTGAGCCCAGCCCGGCTGTGGCCGTACCGCTCCATGCCCACCACCCGATTGTGGTGCGTGGCGAAGGGATGCCCAGGCAACCGAACCCGGTTCGCCTCCCGCCCACTCGAGGGCACGGAGCAGGACCCGCCGTGTCCGCCAACCCAGGAGCCCACCCCGACCCACACTGACAACCCAACCCGACTCTCCAGGAGCCCTGCAACACCGGGTCTCCTGGATCAACGCGTCCCCGACCCGTTCACCCACCATCGACACCGCGAAAACCCGCGCCAAACCGCCGCTTGACAACACACGCCCGCTCAGGGATGCCGATACCGAGCACTCGGCGGAACGTGCGTTCGTGTCCCCGATTTGGTGATCTGAGCGGATACGCTGTCCGTTCGTTCCGTCCTGACGTGGGTGGTCTACTCACACAAGAGGCTCGCGACTAGGGGAATCCGTCATGGCGCTCCAGCCGCAAGGAACCGGTTGATCCGGTGACGTTGGTTACCGGTCCAGAGACGCTAGCTGTACCCGGCCGGGACGTTGGTGACAGTCCTTGGATGGGTGAAGACCTCCGAGTGGAGTGGTGATTGCAGTCACACCCACCTGGAGGTCTTCATGGGTCACCGTAATGCGCGGCTGAACGAGTACGGGCGTCGTCTCATCGTGCGGCGGGTTCGGTTCGAGGGGTGGGCAGTGGCCCACGCCGCCAAGGCGATGGGGGTGTCCCGCCAGTGTGCCCACCGGTGGCTGGCCCGCTGGGACGCCGAAGGCGATGCCGGGCTGGCGGAGCGGTCGTCACGACCGCATCGGATGCCGAACCGCACCAGCGCCGAGGTCGAGCAGCGGGTCCTCGAGGCGAGACGCACCCATCGGCGTGGTCCGGATTGGCTGGGACCCGAGCTGGGGGTGCCGCCGCGGACCGTGACCCGGATCCTGCGCCGCCACGGTGAGCCGCGGCTGTGGGAGTGTGACCCGTTGACCGGGGAGGTGATCCGAGCCTCGAAGTCCACCGCAGTGCGCTATGAGCGGGACCGTCCCGGCGAACTGATCCACGTCGACGTCAAGAAACTGGGGCGGATCCCCACGGGGGGCGGCTGGCGGGCCTGGGGACGCCAGATCGGCAGGTCCGCGGCGCAGAGGAAGGCCCGCATCGGCTACGACTACGTGCACTCCGCCGTCGACGACCACTCCCGGCTCGCATACTCAGAGGTCCTCGCCGACGAACAGGGCGACACCGCGGCGGGATTCCTCCGCCGAGCCGCCGCCTTCTTCGCCAGCCACGGCATCGCGTGTATCGAGACGGTGATGACTGACAACCACTGGAGCTATACCAAGAGCCACGCCGTCGCCGAAACCCTCGGGGACCTCAACGCGGCCCACATCACCATCCGTCCCCACTGCCCCTGGCAGAACGGCAAGGTCGAGCGCTTCAACCGGACGCTCCAGATCGAATGGGCCTACCGGCAAGTGTTCACCAGCAACGACCAACGCAGCGAAGCTCTGCCAACATGGCTCGAGTACTACAACCACCGACGGCGACACAGCTCCCTCAAAGGTCAACCACCGATCAGCCGAGTGTCACCAACCTCATGACCGAGTACACCTAGGGGCCGGGCCAACGTCACGTTGCCCGACACTCGCACCGGCGGACGCTCTTTCCATGTGTCGTAGATGACACTCTCGCCTTTTCGAGAGACGACTACGTAGCGGCCGTCGAAGTCGCTCATGTGGCTCTCTGCGGAGACTTCCATTCGCCAGGGCGTCTCTCCAGTGTCGATGGCAATGACGACGATCTCGGCGGGCACGTCCTTGCTCCCATTCCACCATGCCTCGAATTGCTCGGCGCCGCCCCCACAGCCCGGTCCGGAGTAATGCGGAGAATCGGGATGGAACGAGTCGGGACGGTGCCTGTAGGCCAGGTGGGTGCCGTCAGGCGAGATCAGAGCATCCAGCTCGCACGGAGCGCAGCTTTCCGTCTGTGGATGCGGATTGGCCGGCACGTCGACTGGATTGCCCGTAAGGTCCCAGAATCGGATCGAACTGGAGGTGAATGTGCCACCGCATTGGCCGTAAGGGGCTCCGACGAACCTCTCGCCCCCTGTGGATCGAATGTCAAAACCGGCGTCCTCGATCGGGAGGCAGAGGTGTCGACGTTCTTCCCCAGTCACCAGATCGCGACTGTTGAGCGACCAGTCACCACACGGCCATTGGTCAAGTTCGGCTCCTTCCGGGATCCCCGCAAAGAAGAGTGACGGGTGACCATCGATGACCCCGGTGAATCTGACATAGGCATAGCCAGATACGCGGGCGATCAAGGTGGGAGTGGTTTCACCTGCCCGCAGGTGGAGAACGTCGCTCGCGGTGACGTCGGCAATGATCGTTCCACCCATGTGATCGTCCCAGACAGACGCCTACAACGGGGCCTTCGACGAGCTGCGTCTCGATACCGTCGACCACTCGAAACAGGCCGTCCTCGCCGTACCGGTAGTAGTCGGGACCGGGGGGTGTCGTCGTGGTGAGTGGGATCGTTGTTGTCCTCGATACCGGCTCGGTGGTCGTCGTCAATCCGGGGGATGACACGGCGGTCACGGTCGATGACGGGGTCGTTGGAACCTCTCCGTCTCCACCGCCGGAACCAGAGCACGCTGTCACCAACAGCATGCAAACACACAACATACCTAGGCGACGCACCGCGGTCACCTCCAGCACCATCATCTCACCGGCCGGATGCGTGCACCAGGGTCTCCGGTCCCGGCATGCCATCACTTCCCACCTGCCGACACCACTCGTCGAGCCACCAGCAGGCTCGACCGCCCGCGCTGGCCAGATCGAGTGCCCACCCGGCTGATACAGGAAGAGGTGGCCAGTGGTGGGCAACGCATAACGACGCACGGCAGTATCGCCATCGCCACGGTTTGACAGTCCCCGAACCGGCAGTCGGCTCGGATGATCCTGAGCAAGGCGAGAACGAGCGCATCAGTGCCGATCCAGCGCACTCGGCGGAATGTGCGTTCGTGCGCCGTATTCGGAGATATGGGCGGTCCAACGGCTCGTGTGAGCCTGAGTTCCCGGCCTAGCTGTGTCCGCCGGATCAGTGTCGCAGGAGGGCGCGGCGGAGGAGGCGGGTCATCGATTCGATGTAGCGGTCGTCGCTCCAGTCGAGTTCGATCACGAGTTCGCGCCACGTGTCGAAGTGGGCGACTGCGTACAGGGTCGCCGCGGCGTCGTCGATGCTCCAGTCCTTGTCGAGCTCGCCGCGTTCGGCGAGGGCCTCGATCATCGCCCGAAAGGCTGCGTGTCGGAATCGCATCCGGTTTCGCCACGCTGCGCCGAGGGCCTCGTCGTCGTGTTGAGCCGCCTCGAGCACCTGCGCTACGGGGAACACCTTCGTCCAGAAGGTGGTGTTGAGGCGCATGGCCGCTTCGAGCAGCGATCCCCCGTCGGGGGCGGCGTGCACCTTGGCGAGCGACTCTCCGAGATCGAGGGTGTCGTCCATGTGTTCGACGAGCGCAACCAGCAGGCCGGCGCGGTCCCCGAAGTGCAGGTAGACGGCCTGGCGCGACACCGTCGCCCGAGTCGCCACGTCTGAGAGCTTGAATCGTCCACCCTCTTCGGTGACGAGCTCCCAGGCGGCGTCGAGGATGCGACTGCGGGTTGCCGGATCCCCGTAGACACTCTCACTTGACATGACGTAAACCTCGTCGTACCGTTTTGGTTGACATAGTGTAAACCGTTTGTCTCGGGAGATTGGTGATGTTCGACGAGGACTTCTCGGAGGCTCAAGCGGCGGTGCTCAACCGCTACGGCCTCGTTGCGGAGGAACTTTGGATCGATGCCTCGATCGTCGAGGGTCAGGCACACGTTCTTGTCGCGGGCGAAGGCCCACCGGTCGTGCTGCTGAACGGGATCGGCGTTCCCGCTGCCATGTGGGCACCGCTCATGGCTCGCCTCGATGGCGTCACCCGATACGCAGTCGACCTCCCAGGGTACGGGTTGACCGATACCACGCCGGGCTTCGCCAACGACCTGCGCACTAACGCCGTGCGTTTCCTCACCGAAGTACTCGATAGCCTCGGTCTCGATCAGCCAGTCGTCGTCGCCAACTCCCTCGGGTCCCTGTGGGCTAGCTGGCTGGCGATGGACCATCCCGACCGGGTCGCCGCCCTGGCTCACATTGGGTGCCCGGCCATCGTGTTCGACACCTCGGCCCCCTTGCCGATGCGCCTCCTTTCGGCCCGACCCCTCGGCCGGCTGATGATGAAGCTCCAACCACCATCGGAGCGCCAAGTCGACCAGCTGGCCACGATGGTCAACGAGCACCCACTCCCACCCGAGATCGCCCGGCTCATCCTCACCACCGAGCGCCTCAGCCATTTCGAGGACACCTTCCTCGCCATGCTCAACCGGCTCCTACGACTCCGCGGGAACCGCCCCGACCTCGCCCTCACCGCCGACCACCTCGCCCGCATCCAAGCCCCTACGCTGCTCGTGTTCGCCAACGACGACCCCATGGGCTCCACACCCATCGGCCGGCGCATGGCCGATGCCATGGCCGACGCCGAACTTCATATCGTCGACGGTGGCCACGCCCCATGGCTCCACCACGCCGACCAAATCGCCCCGCTGCTCAGAACGTTCCTTCAGCAGATCAGCCCCTCAGCTGGCACCTAGTCCGATCACCGACCATGGGACGGGCCACGCCCCAGACCCCCGCTCAGCGCAGACAGATCAAGCGCACCGGCCAGAACCACTCACCACTGTCGGTGTTCACGTCCGAGCGGGTCTACAGCGCACAATCGTGCCGATCTCGGACACTCGGTGAGCTGCTCGTTCGTGTACCCGATTTGGTGATCTCGGGCGGGCTCGTTTGGTGTTCGTCGCCCTTGTGCGGGCGCTTGGTCGCGATAACAGCTAGGGCGATTCAGTCTTCTGCTTCGCCGAGGCGTCGCGCCAGGACGCAGTCACACGGGCCACGGCCAGCAGCTCGACAGATGTGCGTTTGCCGCGCAGATCGATGGGGCCAAGGCTCTCCGCCTGCACGTCGGGTGGAAGCTCGACGGCGTCGATGACGTCTGCCGAGGCGAGGAACGGCCGCTGGAACTCTCTACACGCTTGCTCGATCCGCGCCGCTGTGTTGAGCGTGTCACCGAGGTAGGCGATCTCGTGCTTGACCGAGCCGATGTCGCCGGTCACGACGGTGCCGAGATGGAGGCCCGCCCAGATGGAGGGGACGACACCGAACGCATCGATGTACTCGTCGGCTACCGCATCGAATGCGTCGACGATCGCGAAGACCGCCCGCACGCACGCAGCATCGGCGACGCCTCTGCGCTCGATCCACGTAAAGATCACCTCGTCGCCCACGTAGCGGTGCACCTCGGCGCCGTGGCGTTCGGCGCTGTGAGTGGCGTCGTCGATGAACCGCTTGAGAAAGGTGTGATAGCGGAGGTTGCCGAGCCGTTCGGCGATCTGGGTGGAGCCCTTCAAGTCGACGAGGAGGAAGATTCGGTTCTCCTCACGGGGCCGGTGGTACCGGCCGAGGATCAGCCGCACCAGCACGCCGCGGCCCAGCAGGCGATTTACCTGCCCGACGAAGTTGCCGACCAGTGCCGCCACGAAGGTGACGAGCACCGTCGCTGTGAAGGTCGGATCGACGAGCTCGTCCAACGGCACGTTCGCCACCGTGAGCAGCGGCAGGCTGATCCCGACCACGATGATCCCCAGCCACACGAGACTCCTCGTGAACAGCACGACAAGGAACGGCGCTTCCCTCCACCGGCGTGGTATGAGCCCGACCGCCCAACTCACTTCGAAGGCGACCATCCCGTTCGAGATAAGAAACCCGATGAGCGCTCCCGACGCCATCGAGCGCACGTCACCGCCGCCGAGAAGGTAGCCAAGAACGACACCGATCAGCGCACCCGGCGGCGCAGTGAAAGCACCGATACGTATGACAATGCGCCACTTCTCCGCTTTGGTCATGAGCCGCTCATCCGTCTTCTTCCCGCTTGCCAAGCGTAGGGCGTTGTGACGCCAAGCCGGACGGACGATGGAGTATCACAACGGTCGCAGATCGAGGGGTGAAAGCAGACCCATACCGGCCCGGACCCGCAAGGTCCACAATCGTTGCCACGTCGGTAACCACCGTCAGTTCCAGCATCGGATCAACGGATCTTGCGCCGAGTAGGTCTGTCGGAACGTATCTGTGATCGGCGTGGTGGCAGACATCGAAGTTCGACGGAAGCAGTTACCTCGGGGAACGGCCGTAAGCCGACAAGACACGAAGGGCCAAGATGGTCCGGATCGCCTACCATTCGCAATGCGACGCTTCGCTCGGGGGCTGCCAGGAGGTCGGCCAGCCGTCATATGTCACCGAGCGAACATCCTCTCACACGTTCGTGACGTCATGCTTCCGATACGAGCGCAGACCAGTCGCAGCCGGGGACGATATCGCGCACCCGCCGGCGTCCGGGAACCGGCATGTTGTTGCACTTCGCTGGCTACAGAACGTGGCGATGGGTGAGCACCACGCTCAGTGACGACCCGACGAGAGGCAGGCGCTCCTCGAAGTGCCGATCGGGGGCGGGTGGCGAAGTGTGCGATAGTGCTACAGAATCGTTGATCGGCGTGGCATTCGGGCTGGTTGCAAGGACGCGTGGTGGATCAGTCTCTGCGGGTCCGCCTCGAACGTCGATGTCGCGGCATCCCTAGGCTGTGGAGGTCCATCACATCTCAGCTCTCGCCCAAAGGAGCAACCGTGGCTGTTTGGTTTGAAGGCACAGACGAGATCGACTGCAACATCCAGCAAGTGAAGCGGGCCCTCGAGAATCCCGGCGAGCTCTATGCAGGGGTCACCAGTCTTATGCCAGGTATGACGAGCGTTGAGCTGGTGGAACAGGGGACCGACTCTGTGACCATCAGAACCAACGAAGGCCTCATGAAACGCACCAACATCTCCAAACGGATCGAGGCGGACAGCGTTGTCGTGGAGTTCGACGAGCAGTATGAGGCCGGAACGAAGGTCACTGCAACGTCACACTTCGCTGACGAATTCACCGCTAGCGACACCGGAGTGAGCTACCGCCTCGTCATGAGCGACGTCGAGGCCCCCGGGTTCTTGGGCTTCTTCTACCGGAAGCTCGGCAGCTCCAACATAGGGAACGCCTTCTTGGCGGCATACAAGACTCACTTCGAGTCCCAATAGCGACTCGACATCACCGCAACGGTGAGTGTTCGAGACCCCGCACCTTCATGTGCCGCTCGGCGCTATCGGGCGACGCATGCGTTATCGACCGGGATCGAGTGTCGGTGCGCTGCAACCGCTGAGCAGACCGAAGGAAGCTGCCATCAGCGGCGCTTCGAGATGACTTCAGCGCCGAGAGCTCCGGCCGCCCGATCGCTCGTTGCCGCGCTTGTAGTTGCCCGTAACCCTGGCCATCACCTCTTGCGCGTCGCCCCGACCGACGTCGGATACGAACTTGATCGCTGCCCTCCCCCGCAGGATGGCGGCCACCCGGGCATGATGCGCGACTACAACATCGCCGTTCTTGCGTTGCATCTACTCGAACCCGGCCGGTGTTCCCATGCGAACATTGGGCCAGGGAAGAGCCCAATCGCGGTCGGACGCCACCCTGCGTAGTTGCGGCACAGCACGCATTCGTGCCGATCGGCGCTCCTGGGCGATTGGAGCGTTCTCGCCCGGGATCAGTCGTTCTTGCGCTGGAAGAGGTAGGCAAACGGCGATCTCGTGTAGGCGATCCCGCGGCCTGTCTCGTGTAGCAGCTCCGCCGTGACCGTGGTCGGACGTTTCGGAATCAAGTAGCTGTCCAGATCACGCTCGGTGATCGTGTATCTGCCCGATCTCGAGTTGACTGCAGCAGCGAGGCGATACCGCGGATCGATCGACGCCATCGCAGCGTCACCGTGGCTGGGGTTGACCAGGAGCCACGTTCCCGGCAAGAGATACCGCGTGCAATGCTCGGAAACGAAGCCGGCATAGAGCGAAACCAGCAGGCCCACGGATTGGTCGGCCAGATCGAGCTCGGTCCGGTAGTCGGCACCGATGAACCGCCAGTTTGCGCTGGTCAAGCGGTGGCGGTGACGGCTGATGATCTCGTATACGCCGCTCGTGTCGGCGAAGAACCGGGCGGCCTTCCGGTCGTTGTCAACATAGGTCACTGAATCGAAGACGAACGATGCTGCAACGTCGACGAACGACCCTGGATACAGCACCGAGGTGTCCCCAATGAACTCACCGACGGCACCAAAGAGTCGCAGGCGATCACCCGGGTGGCGGTCCTGTTCTTCCCAAAGACGTCGAGTCAAGTCCTTCATCACAGTGCAGCATGCCACGGCACAAGGCGCACCGGATGGCTCCAGCCTTCCGTTCCGCACAGATCACCCACCACCCCGAACGATATCGCGCAGCCACGAGCGTCCGGGATCCGGCATTCTGCACTAGCCAGGCCATTATCTGGGAGGCGCACTCCGCCGCCCCGGGAGGCCGTGGCAGTGCTTGTACTTGAAGCCCGATCCGCACGGGCACCGTTCGTTGCGGCCGGTCATCCCTTCGGCAGGTGCGATCGGCGACTGTTGCGAACGGATCACTGTCTGCAGGCGGCGTCTCAGGTCCCGCGCCTCACGATCCCGTTTGACCAGGCGTTGACGGCACGCAGCGAGTTCCCGCTCTCTCTCTCCTCGAGACGCTCCGTCGCCTCGACGACACGTTGCACGGTGCGGTCGGCGAATGCGGGAACTGCCCAGTCGGGGTTGCTACCGATGACTTTGGCCAGTTCGGCTGCGATGAGCGCAGCCACGGCCTCGCCCATGGCCGCCCCCACGGCGTCGCAGTAGCGGCGCCACACCGACCACGCGGCGTCCGATAGTGGAACCTTGACCATTTGCACCCCGCCGTCGCCGTCCAGTTCAGCGAGGAGCCGGCGGTCGATGCGGGCGAGTGCGTTGCGGTCGAGTCCCATCACTCCTCCGTTCGGTTTACGGGTTGACCGTGGGCAACTTGCTGCAACTGCGTGTGCCTCTGGGAACCGGTGATCGCGATATGGCTGCAGCCATTCGTCGAGTGCTGACGGGTGTCTCCTGTAGTGGGCATGGCGATCCTTTCCTCGCTGTCGAGGTTCGTGGGGCATCGTGCAGGAGGTTGGTTCCCAGATGATGTCTGGTGGGGTCTCCGGCGAACACCGAGAGCCTGCGACACCGTCCGACGCCGTTGACCCGGACCGCTTCGCAAGAACGACGCCCCAGGCCGCCAAAGGCTCGGCTGCAGGCCGATGACGGCGATCTCAGGCGTGCCCACACGGAAGACGGCAGGCCCGGGTGTTCGTCGCCACGCCCCGCCCGCTGCTGGCACGCTCGCGGGGCGGCTGCGGCATCACGGCGAACAAAGCGCGGGACTACCTAGGAACTGTGAGGTGACGATTTCGGCCCGCCGGGGACTCGCTGGGAACTCCGCGGGGACGATGTGGGAACCGACGTCGCTGTGGGAACCGTGCCGGGACTATGTGGGAACCGTCACAGACACTGTTTGGGAACTCAGGCGTGATACCCATCGTCCCAGGAAGACCGGGGGTTCCCATCCAGCCAGCTCGGACAAGCAGCACCACGCATGAACGCCTGATTCCGATCAGGGACCGTCGACGGATCACCGGGAGCGTGCACACGGGCGAGCAGGGAACCCGAGTACCCCGACCATCCCGCGCCGGTCGGCGTACCCTCAGCTGACATGAGAGGAGCCAGCCAACTCCGCAAAGGGCGCGCCTCGCCGTGGCGCGCCCGCTACCGCGCCCCCGACGGAAGCGAGACCTCCAGGTCGTTCACCCGCAAGATCGACGCCGAACGCTGGCTGCAGGACGAGCTCGCCAAACTGAATCGCGGGCTGTGGATCGACCCCTCCGCCGGGCAAGTGACGTTCGCTGCATGGGTCGACTCCTGGCTCCCCGGCCTCGACATCAAACCCAAGACCCGCGCCGGCTACGAGTCGCTGCTGCGATCCCGCATCCTCCCCGTCTTCGGGGCCGTGGAGTTGCGTCGCATCGCACCCGCCGACGTGCGGAAGTGGGTCGCAAAGATGGCCGACGAAGGTCTCTCCGCATCGCGGATCCGCCAAGCGCGCCAGCTCCTCGGCGCCGCCCTCGGCACCGCCGTCACCGACGGAATCCTCGGCCGCAACCCCGTCACCGGCGTCAAGGTCCCCACCGACCGACCACGCCAGCAACGCTTCCTCGACGCCAACCAAGTCGCCGACCTCGCCCACGCCGCCGAACAACACCAACCCGGAGCTGGTCTCGTCATCGACATCCTCGCCTGGGTCGGCCTTCGCTGGGGCGAACTCGCCGCCCTCCGGGCAGCCAACGTGGACCCCCTCCGACGGAGAATCACGGTCTCCGAAGCCGCAACGGAGGTTCGCGGCCAATTGGTGTTCGGTACACCCAAATCCCACCGCACGCGAACCGTCATGACACCATCCTGGCTCGCCGACCAGCTCGGAGCGCACCTCGCGGATCTGGACCCGCGTAACTTGGCATGTACCGCACCCAAGGGTGGGCCCATGCGCGCATCGAACTTCCGCCGCGCCCGTGTGGGCACCTGCACTCGACGCAGCCGGCATCGACCCAGGGCTCAGGATGCACGACCTCCGACACACCGCTGCGTCGCTCATGATCTCGAGCGGAGCCAGCATCAAGGCCGTCCAGCGACAGCTCGGACACGCCTCAGCAGCAATGACCCTCGACCTCTACGGACACCTCTACGACGACGATCTGGAAGCCCTCGCCGACGCCCTCGACCGGCGCTACGCCGCGGCCCCGCGGCCCATACGCGGCCCAAACCCTCCGCAGAGGTCATCTCCATCGACCCCGAAGCGCGCCGAAACCCTTGACCAGCAAGGGTTTCGGGAAGCTCCGGGGGTGGGACTCGAACCCACAACCTGCGGATTAACAGTCCGACGCTCTGCCAATTGAGCTACCCCGGAGTGTTCGCTCCGATCGGAGCGGGCCGGATGGTATCACAGGCTGCCCTCCCGGATGGAAGTGGTGCGTCTGCGGACCTGGCACAATGGCCGCATGAGATTTCGCACGGGACTCATCACCGGCCTGAGCGTCGGCTACGTGCTCGGCGCCCGAGCCGGACGAGAGCGCTACGACCAACTGGTCGCATGGTGGGAGCAGATTCGTGGCGACGATCACGTCGCCGCCGCGCTGACCAAGGTGGCGGACGCTACCGCAGGCCCGCGAAACCGGGCTCGTGATGCCGTGGGCGAGAGCCTTCGTTCGGCAGGCTCGGCGATTCGCGAACGCACCGACCAGGGCTGAAACTCAGGCGCTCAGCCGCCGAGATACCCTTCCAGCCGCTTCGCCCGCGCAGGCTGGCGGAGCTTCGCGAGTGCCTTGGTCTCGATCTGGCGAATACGCTCACGGGTGACCTTGAAATGGCTCCCCACCTCTTCGAGCGTCCGCACCTTGCCGTCGGCGAGACCGAACCGCATGATCAAGACCTGGCGCTCCCGGTCGTTCAGATCCTCGAGCGCAAAGCTGAGATACTCCTGCAGCAGCTTGAACGACGCCGCCTCCACCGGCACGTCGGCATCGTTGTCCTGTACGAAGTCACCAAGCGTCGAGTCGTCCTCTTCCCCGAGCGGGGTCTCGAGCGATACCGGGTCCTGGGCAATACGCCGCAGCTCGGAGACGCGGTCGGGCTCGATCTCCATCTCGCTGGCGATCTCTTCGATCGTCGGCTCGCGTCCCAACTCTTGCATGAGCGTGCGCTGTGCTCGCGCCAGCTTGTTGATCGTCTCGACCATGTGCACGGGAACCCGGATCGTCCTCGCCTGGTCTGCAAGCGCTCGGGTGACCGCCTGCCGGATCCACCACGTGGCATACGTAGAGAACTTGAAACCCTTGCGATAGTCGAACTTCTCGACGGCCCGGATCAACCCGAGATTGCCCTCCTGAATGAGGTCGAGCAGCGACAACCCTCGACCTACGTACTTCTTGGCGATCGACACGACGAGCCGGAGGTTCGCCTCGACGAGGCGCTTGCGCGCCCGATCGGCCTGCCGGTTTGCCCTTTGCAGGAATACCTTCTCCGCAGGCAGCAGGCTCTCGCCCTCGGCGGTCAACCGCTCATCGGCGCGCAGCCCTGTCTCCATCTGCATCGCCAACTCGACCTCCTGCTGCGGGGTCAGCAGGGGGAACCGGCCGATCTCCTGGAGGTACATGCGGACCGGATCAGACACGTGGACGAGCTCGTCGTTGCTGAGAGCCGTGGCAGCGAGCGCATCGTTCGAGTCCTCGCGAATGGCGATGTCTTGCTCGCGCAGGGTGCTGATGACGTGGTCGAACGCCTCGGAGGGGGCGTCGACATCTTCGAGCTCCTGCTGGATCTCGGTCATGACGAGGAACCCGCGCTGGCGGCCTCGCTTGAGCAGATCCTCGAGCGTCTGATCGACGGAATCACTCATGGCGCTCTCGGAGGGATCGTCGGTCACGCTCCAAACCTATCAGCTCCTCGAAAGTGTCGGAATACTCTTGCGGCCGCCCGCCAGGATCGATGCTCTCCAGCCGGCGGCGCAACTCCTCGATCCGCCCGTCGAGGCGTCCGATCCGCAGCTTCGTGACCACATCGCCGGCGTCGGCCAGCGGGCGGTCCTCCAGGGCCAGTTCGCTCAACAAGGCGATGAGCGGTGACGCGTCGTCGGTCAACAGGCTACCGAGATCGGGAGGAGTTCCAGCCGGTAGCTCCATGATCGCCGGCGCAACCGCGGTGAAGCCGGCCTTGTGGGTGTCGTCGGAGAACAGCTCGGCTTCGATCGGCAGGTTGCGGATCGACGGGTCGTTGGCAAGGACGAGACGGAGCAGCTCTCGCTCGGCCTTCTCGTTGCCGCTCAATCTGCGGCCCCTCTCCGCCGGGCGAGGACGTCCGGAAGACGGCCGGGCCCCGTCGATCGCTCGCTCTACGACCGCCAGGTCGACGCCGGTCCGCCGCGACACCATCACCGCATACTCGTGACGGACAACCGCACCCGGGTGCAGGGCGATGAGCCGCGCAGCGGCGGCCGCCGCCTTGCCGCGCGCTTCCGGCTCGTCCAGGTCGTAGCCGGCAAGGTCTTGCTCGATGCGAAACTGCAACAGCGGCACCGATTCGGCGATCGCTTTGCGCAGGAGGTCGATCTCGCCGTCTCGCACGAGGTCCGCAGGATCTCGCCCTTCGGGGAGCGCACCGACGCGCACATCGAGCTCGCCCGGCACCGCCTTGTCGAAGCCGCGTAGCGCCGCGCCGGTGCCGGCGGCGTCGGCATCGAACGCAAGCACGATGCGCTCGGTGAAGCGGCGCAGCAAATCGAGGTGCTCGTCCACGAGGGCGGTCCCACAGGTTGCGACGGCGACAGGATGTCCGGCGAGATGGAAGGCGATGACATCCGTGTAGCCCTCTACGACGACCGCTTCTGCGCGCCGAACGATATCTGACTTCGCCCAATTGAGGCCGTAGAGCAGGCGAGACTTGTGGTAGATCGGCGTCTCGGGAGAGTTCAGGTACTTCGGACCGTCGCCTTCCAGCAATCGGGCGCCGAAGCCGACGGGGTCGCCGCGCAGGTCGTAGATGGGGAACATGATGCGACCACGGAAACGATCGACGAGCGAGCCGCGCCGGGACCGGGAGCCAAGACCCGCAAGCGTCACGATTTCGTCCCGGTGGCCCTGTTCCCGCAGGTGGGTGGTGAGCTCCTCCCAGCCACTCGGTGAGTAGCCGAGCGCAAACCGATCGACGACATCCGCGTCGTATCCCCGCCCACGCAAGTAGCTGCGTGCCGATGCGGCGTCGGGAGCCGTCTTGAGCCGATCCACGTAGAACGCCATCGCATCCGCCACGGCGGCGACGAGCGCTTCACGCCTGCTCCGCCGCTTCGCCTCCCCGGGCGCCTCGGTGAGGGTCACGCCGGCACGGCGAGCAAGAAGCTCGAGCGCACCGGTGAAATCGACCCCCTGAGTCTCTTGCACCCAGCTGAACACGTCGCCGCTCTTGCCGCAGCCGAAGCAGTGGTAGAGCCCGCGTGCCGGATCGATGGACAGCGACGGTGTCTTCTCATTGTGAAAAGGGCACACGGCCATGACCGATCGGCCCGACCGCTTCACCTTCGTCACCTCAGAAGCGAGCTCAGCGAGATCGGTCTTCTCCCTGACCTTGTCGATGTCGTCACGCGCGTACGCCACTGCGGCGAGTGTACCGAGCCGGGCTGAACCGGAGAACGAGATCGACTCGCGCACCGAGAAGGCCCGAGGTCCGGAGGGGGAGGAGGAACCTCGGGCTTCCTTGCGCTATCGGCCCTTGTCGTGATCGGCGCTGCGGCTCGTCAGACTTTGAGGCGCTGCTTCTCGGAGGCCTGTCTGCGGGACATGACCATCTGGAAGACGGTGTCTGGGTGCCACATCATCAATTTCTCCTGTTTCTACCTGGCGTACCGCAATCATACACCTCTCATGCCCATACGTGTACATGATCGCTATCGAATTAGCAATATTGATGATAGATTTACACAATGGATGCTCGGGACCGTCACATCATCGAAGCGCTGGCCGACGACGCTCGCCTTCCCTACGCCCAGATCGCCAAGCAGCTCGGCGTCGCAACGGCCACCGTCCACCAGCGAGTGCGACGCCTCAGGGACCGAGGCATCATCCGCGGCTTCCGGCTCGAGCTCGACTGGGAGGCCGTCGGCCTGCCCGTATCGGCCGTGATCTCCATCCAGAGCAGAGCCGACAGCTCCCTGGGCGACGTAGCCGCAGCACTCCGGGAGATCCCCTACGTGGTGAGCTGCGTGGCGGTGACCGGCGAGTTCGACCTGTTCGCCACCGTTCGCGCCCGGTCGTCGCAGCACCTCGGCCAACTCGTTGACGAAATACGCCGAACAGCGAACGGAGCCACACGGACCGTCATCGTCCTCACCCCCTACTTCCTGGGGGTCACGCCACCGATCGAGTGACGCGGCGGACTGTGGCTGCGTTGACCCAACCGACCGGACCCTCCTCGTAGACTGGCGCCATGCCTGCAGCGGTTGCCGCGCTCATTGCCCTCATCGTGGTCGTAGCCGTTGCTGCCGTGATCCTCGCCAATCGTGCCATCCGAATGCAGTGGGCGGTTGCCGCCGAGCGCCTCGGCATCGCCGTCGAGTCCACCTCGTTCAGCCACCCGCGGATCGCCGGCGTCGTCGACGACTTCCCGGTCATCGTCGAGGTGAAGGGAAGCGGCGACTCGGCGCGCACGGTCTATCACATCTCGTACCCGCCACTCGGGGCGCCGTTCCGACTGAGACGGGAGGGAGGGGCACAGCGCATCCTGCGCGTGATCGGCGTACAGGACGTCCAGGTGGGCGACCACGAGTTCGATACGACGTTCGACGTCGCAACCGACGCTCCCGAGCAGCTCACCACCCTGTTGACGCCGGCGCGGCGGTTCTCACTCCTCAGGTTGGTCGCCGTTCACGGCACCCTCGTCGTCACGGAGACCGGGCTCGAGGCGACAACCCGAAAGGCCGAAGGCAAGGCGCAGAGGATCGAGAACACGGTCCGTCGACTGACCGCCACTGCGCAGCACCTCGTCGGGACGGCCGCCACGCCAGAACTCGATGCCGCGATCGCGGCGCGAGTGGGCGGAGACCTCGCGGAGTCCCTCGATCGTATGGACCGCATCGTCGCCGATCATCCGAACGACCTCGACGCCCGTGTCCTCCAGGCAGACGCCGCACTGTCGGCAGGTGACGAGGCTCGGCTCCGGTCTGCCGCCGAGGCAGTTGCGTCGCGGCTCCCGGCGGACCGCGAGATCGAGGCGATGCAGGCAGCTGCGGCTCGCGAGCTGCAACCGATCGATGCGCCTCGCTCTGGTTCCGCCACGCCGGTCACGGAAGCCGATTCGATGGCAATGTTCGATGCGATCTTCGGCGGCAACCGGCTGAGCTTCGAGAGCGAGGCCGAGTTTGCGACGACCTATCGGGGCCGGCAGGTGCAGTGGCGAGGAACAGTCAAGGCGGCCCGCCCCTATGAAGAGGATCTCGACTTCGGTGACGGGCCCGGCACCAAGGCCGTCATCACCGTTGCCTCGATCCAATCAGATCTGTACGGCAACACCGAAGTCGACGCAGTCGTTGCCCTTCCCGCAGATCAGGGGGCACCGCTTGCCCGCGGCGACGTTGTGTCGTTCACGGGGACGCTGCACAAGGCCGACGCCATGATGCGCAACATCTTCGTTCGCGACGGCCGCTTGACGGGTCGCTGAGTGGAACCGCTGCGGTTTCAACCAAGACGTTCGGAGAGATACCCCACGGCCTGGTCCATTGCGATACGGTCTTGCGCCATCGTGTCGCGATCTCGCACCGTCACCTGACCATCTTCGAGTGAGTCGAAGTCCACAGTGATGCAATACGGCGTCCCGATCTCGTCTTGGCGCCGGTAGCGCCGCCCGATCGACTGGGTGATGTCGTGCTCGATGGCCCAGCGAGTCCGCAGGTCGTCGGCGAGCCGCTGCGACACCTCCATGAGATGCGGCTTCTTCGAGAGAGGAAGCACGGCGACCTTCACCGGAGCAAGCCTCGGGTCGAGCCGGAGGACTACCCGCGTCTCGCCGCGCACCTCCTCCTCGTGATACGCATCGATGAGGAACGCGAACGTCGTGCGGGTCGCTCCCGCCGCAGGCTCGATCACATACGGCAAGAACCTCTCGTCTCGCTCCTGGTCGAAGTACGAGAGGTCGACGCCGCTGTGCTCGGAGTGTTGCCGCAAGTCGAAGTCCGTGCGGTTGGCGATTCCTTCGAGCTCGTCCCACCCCCAGGGGAATCGGTAGTCCACGTCGTAGGTCCCGACGCTGTAGTGCGAGAGCTCGTCGGCCCCGTGGGGTCGGAGTCGCAGGTTCTCGTCGCGCATGCCCAAGTCCATGTACCAGGTCTTGCGCGCATCGACCCAGTAGCGGAACCAGTGATCCGCCTCATCGGGCCGGCAGAAGAACTCCATCTCCATCTGCTCGAACTCCCGGGTGCGGAACACGAACTGGCCGGGTGTGATCTCGTTGCGGAACGACTTGCCGATCTGGGCGATGCCGAACGGCAGGGTCATCCGTGCAGTGCGCCGGACATTCTCGAAGTTGATGAAGATGCCCTGGGCCGTCTCAGGACGGAGATAGGCGATGTTGTCATCGGACTCGATGGGACCCATGTGTGTCTTGAACATCAGGTTGAACTGCTTGGGCTCGGTGAACGAGTCCCTCTCGCCGCAGGCTGGACATTGATCCGGGTCGTCGAGCTTGTCCTCCCGAAAGCGGTTGTGGCAGTTCCGACACTCGACGAGGGGGTCACTGAACGATGCGACGTGGCCCGAGGCAACCCACACTTGGGAAGCCTGGATGACGGCCGAGTCGATGCCGACGACGTCGTCGCGCATCCTCACCATCGAGTGCCACCACTGCTCCTTCACGTTGCGGAGCAGCTCGACACCGAGCGGCCCGTAGTCGTAGGCCGAACGGAATCCGCCGTAGATCTCGGACGACTGGAAGACGAAGCCGCGCTTCTTCGAGAGATTGACGATGGTGTCGAAGTCGATAGACATCAGACCTCCTCCACTGGTTGTGGGGTTGGGGCCGGGAGCCTCGCTGGCAGCAAGGGAGGGCGGATGATAGAGGACATCGCGCGGTCGGTCGTTCCAAGGCGGGAGTGCGGCGTCGATCGTTCTTCCCCACATCCTGCCCGTCTTCACGGCCCTGGTGAAGCCGAGGCCTCCCGCTTCGCCTGCCTCGCAGCGAGAAGGGGCCGAGTCGAGGGCGCGGGCGTGGGTTGCTCCGGGCGATGTCGTGTCGAGCTCACGTCGACAATCACCACAAGCCCAAACACGATTGGCTGATGGCCGGGCTCAGCACTTCCGGCACACGCTGGTTGAGGGAGATGACTGTGGGGAAGCAGCATCGCGCCGCGACGACTCTCCGAATACGAGTTCCGTCGTCACCACACCATCGCGCGCGGGAAGGATCCCTCCCTCGGACGCTGCCGGCGCGCCCGACCACAGGCGGACCGCGTCGTTTCCCCTCAGCTCACCGCGTCCTCCGCACCGCCGAAGCGGCGCTCTCGTCGCTGGAACTCGGCCACGCACTCGGCGAGCACGGTGCGATCGAAGTCGGGCCACAGCACCGGCGAGAAGACGTACTCGGCGTACGCCGCCTCCCACAGCAAGAAGTTGGATGTGCGGTGCTCCCCGCTCGACCGAATCACGAGATCGGGATCGGGCATCTCGGGCAGGTACAACCGCTGGGCGATGGCGTGCTCGTCGACCTCGTGAGGCTGCAGGCGGCCACCGGCGACATCCTCGGCGAGGCGGCGCACGGCCGACGTCAGCTCGGTCCGGCCCCCGTAGTTGAAAGCGAAAACGAGGTGCAGGGCATCGTTGGCGACGGTGACGCGCTCGGCGATCTCGATCTCCTCCCGCAGCTCGTCCGGCACCCTCGGGTCGCCCTTCTCCCCGATGAAATGGATGCGCACGCCTTTGGCGTTCATCTCGTCGCGCCTGCGGCGCAGGAGGTCGATGTTGAAGTGCATGAGGAACTGCACCTCCACCTCGTCGCGCGCCCAGTTCTCGGTCGAGAAGACATAAGCGGTGAGCCACTCGATACCGAGCTCGAGCGCACCGTCGATGACGTCGAACAGCGCCGGCTCGCCCTGTGCATGGCCAGCAGTTCTCGGCAACCCGCGAGCGTTCGCCCACCGACCGTTGCCGTCGAGGATGATCCCGACGTGGCGGGGGACCCGGCTGCGGTCGACGAAGGTCTCAGCCATCGAGCACCGCAAGGGACACGAGGCGCCGCTCGAGGTGGTACTCCATGAAGCGCCTCGCGACACCCATGGCCTCGGGACTGAGCTGGGCGTCACGCTCGGGGAGGGCGCCGAGGTCTGCCGTCGCAAGTCGAGCGAGATACTCGGTGAGCCCGTCGCGCAACGCATACGCGCCCGACGTCCGGCACCGCTCACAGAGCGCACCGCCGGCAGAGAAGCTGAACCGGGTCAACCCATCCTGCCTCCCGCAGCCGGCGCACGTGGTGAGCGCCGGAGCGACCCCGACGATGTCCGCGGCTTTCAGCAGGAAGGAGGTGGCCAGATCACGTTCGGCAGGCCCGACGTCGAGCGCCCGCAGGCCCCGTTGGAGGAGTAGAAACAGCCTCATGGCGCTCTCGTTCTCCTGGGCGACGATGTCTGCCACTTCGACCATGGTGCCCGCCATCACCACGCGGTCGAGGTCGGAGCGCAGGTTGTGGAACGGCTCGATCATCGCGACCGAGGTGATCGTGTCCAGGTTGCGCCCTTCATACACCACCAGATCCACGTGGGAGAACGGTTCGAGCCGCCCACCGAACCTGCTCTTGGTCTTGCGCACCCCCTTGGCGACGGTGCGCAGCTTGCCGTGATTCGGGCTCAACAGCACCACCACCCGATCGGCGTCGCCGAAGGGATAGCTGCGCAAGACAATGCCTTGATCGTTGCGAAGAGCCATACGACCTCGTACGCCACGGCAAGCAACGCCGCCGCGGCCTCAGGGAAGACGTCTGACGCAGCGTACTGCGCACTCGGCCCGTCACCGCGCACCCACACGCAGGCCTATCGTTCGAGCGCAGATCCCACCCATAGGAGCCGTTGATGGACCGTGTCGACGAACAGACGCGCAGCACATTCCTCGCTGATCACGCGGAATGGACACTTGACGGGGAGACACTGCGAAGAACGTTTGTATTCGCCGACTTCCGAGAAGCGATGGCATTCGTCACCAAGGTGGCGCTCTGTTCCGAGGTGGTCGACCACCACCCCGACATCGACATCCGATGGAACAAGGTGACGCTTGCGCTCACCACCCACGAGGTCGGCGCACTCACATCGCGGGACACCGACCTCGCCGCCGAGTTCGACGCCCGCGCCTGAGGATTCGAGCCGGGCCGAAGGCTGCTCGCGTCCGCTCAGCTAGCCGGGGCAGGGAAGCACGGTGATCGTGACTCCCCCGACGGTCGAGCTGTTGCCCAGCCCGTCTGTGGCCACGATGCCCATCGTGAAATCCGCCTGAGTGAAGGTCAACCCGGTGACCGTGATCGCAAACGACCCGGTTGCCGTCGAACCGGACATCGTCCCGGCGACCGAACCGCTGAAGGTGATGCCGGAGATGACGCCCTGGTACGTGAACGAGACCGATGCGATGCCGCTCGGATCGGAGACCGTAGCGCTGAGCGTTGCCCGCGACGCGCCCACCGGGCATGAGACGCCGGGTCCGGGGGAAGCGTTGATGGCACCCGGCGAGGCCGCAAAGCCGCTGACGCTCGGACCGGTGGTGTCGCTCACGCCGATCGTCACGGTCGCCGTGTCGCTGAGTCCGCCCGAGTCCGTGACCCGTATGGTCAGGTTGAGCGGAAACACCGACGTGTCGGAGATCGCGTTCACCACCAGGTCGCCAGATGCATTGATGCCGATCTGTCCCCCCGTGTTGCCGGCGGCAATCGTGTAGGCCAGCGACTCGCCCACATCCGGGTCGCTCGCCGAGACCCGGCCGATGAAGCTGCCCGTTGCCGCGCCGGCGGCGACGGTGAACGAGCCGCCCGCAATTGTCGGTGCGTCGTTGACGGCCGCGACGGTCACTGTGGCAGTCGCGGCAACGGTGAAATCGCCGTCGGTGACGCTGTAGGCGATCGTGTCGCTCCCCGAGAAGTTGGCGGGTGGCGTGTACGAGGTGGCGCCACTCGCTGCGACGGTCGCAACGCCTCCCTGAGCGCTCGATATCGTGCCGGCGGCGACACGAAGTGCATCGCCGTCCGCATCGGTCCAGCCGGTCAGGAGGTTGAAGAAGGCGGTGAGGTCCTCGACACCGTCCGCCACGAGGCCGCCACCCAACCGCTCGGGAGCATCGGGGACGGCAGCCACCTGCACGGTCACGGTCACCGGAACGGTTGCGGTGCCGTCCGTGACGACATAGGAGAACGTGTCGGAGCCGGAGAAGTCGGACGGAGGCGTGTATTGGGCACCGCCTGCAGACACGGTGCCTCCTGCGGTGGAGAGCCGGTCATAGGTACCGACCGAGAGCGTATCTCCGTCGACGTCGGTGGCCCCTTTGATGGGATCGAAGGTGAGACGCTCGTCCTCGTCGACGGTCAGCACCCCCGGCCCCGGAACGTTCGGCACGTCGTTCACTTGCCGAACGGTGATGGTGACGACTCCGCGACCCGTGCGGCCAGTCGTATCGGCGACGGAATACTCCAACCGGTCTGAGCCGGCGAAGTTCGCCGTCGGTGTGTACGTGATGATGCCGCCGGTCGCCGTCTGGGCGGTGCCGTTGACAGGATTGGCCACGACCGACAAAGACGCCGGGTCGAGCAGACCACCGTCGTTTGCGGTGACGTCGATGGCAAGCGACGTATCTTCGTCGAGCGCAACACTGTCGTCCGCGACGAGAAGAGCGGGAGGGGTCGGGTCAGGGACTGCTGCTGTCGTCGCAATCGTCGTCGTAGGTCCGTCCCCCGGTTCAGCGCTCGCTACGGTCGGCGGCGCACCCGGCTCTGCGACTGCGGCGTCCACCGTCAGAGGGGCTGCGATCGCCTCTGCCGGGTCTGAGCCACCATTCGACAGGAAGAAGCCGCCTACGGCGACCGCGACGACGATGACCGCAGCCGCAGCTGCCGCAACCAAGCTGGTGTGCGCGGCCGCAGCTGCCGTGGCGGCTCCAGCGCCGCCTCCACCTCCGGCGCTCGCTCCCGCCGCCCCGGAGGCTGCTGCGGCTCCGGTTCCTGCTGCGGCTGCAGCAGTGCCCGTTGCCGCAATCGAACCCCAAATCGCCGCCTTCAACCCCGCAGGCACCGGCACCAACATCAACGCAGCAAACATCTTCACCGGCTCGAACAGCAACGCCCGATTCTCACTACACACACCACACTTGGCCACATGCCGATCAGCCTTGCGCCGCAACTCCGGTGTCATCTTGCTCGCATCCGGCTCCACGATCCCCGCAAGATCATCACAATCCTGACGACCCTTCCGCACCAACAAATACGTCGCCAACGTATTGGAGAAGGACTGCTTCATCCGACTCACCATCGTGTACGCGTAGCCTTTGGTGACCCCCATCACCTCAGCGATCTCCGCAGAGTCCAACCCCTGACGCACATGCAGATCCATCACCGCATACGTCCGCGGATCCAACCCCGCAGCCGCCTCCCACACGATGTCAGCCGCCTCCTGAATCGCCGCCATCTCCTCAGGATTCGCCGACGGATCAGCATCCGCCACCGCCATCGTCGCCCGCTCATCATCATCGACTGTGCCGACCGCGGTCGTCCGCTTCGAGGTGCGGATGCGGTTGAGGCCGGCGCGGTGGGCGATCGTGAACAGCCAACTCTTGAAGCGCTCGGGCTGCTTCAACATCGGCAATTGCTCGAGAGCAGCCATGAAGGTGTCTTGGGCGAGATCCGCCGCTTCCTCGCGGTTGCGCAGCAGGCGGGTCAGGAAGTCGAAGACGCTCGGGAAGTACCGCTCATACAACGCGCTGAACGCATCCTGCCGGCCCTCCAAAGCCAACAGGACGAGATCACCATCACTATCGGGAAGCGGGGTCGCCATCTCCACCTACCGCCACTCACTCACTGGCCACGCCCGATACGCTAGCCGCATCCCGCCGTGTTGCCTAGGCCGCACTCGCGAGTCAGTGTGAATCGCGCTCCAGCCGGGCGAACTTCCGAGCAGATATGGAGGCTTCCCCCAGATCGCGGACTCGACGACCGGTGCGTTGGATCTTCATCAGCGCGCCATGCGCGAGTCCCCACGGCGGCTCCATCGTTGGCGCAACTCGATGCCGCCACGGATGGGCGCGGTTGATGTCTAGGGGCAGTTCAAGACGGTGACGGTGACGCCGCCGACCGTGGTCGAGTGACCGAAGGCGTCGGTAGCGGTCACGCTCATCGCGAAGTCGGCTTGCTCGAAGTTGCGGAAGCCCCTGATGACGATCGCGAAGTCCGCGCTCGCAGTCGTGCCCGACATCTCACCCACGATGGTGCCACTGAATGGACGGCCCGAAACGATGCCGGTGTAGGCAAAGGACACGGAGGCTATACCGCTCGGATCGGTCACAGTCGCCGAGAGCACGGATGTCGAGACGCCGGCAGAGCACGCATCTCCCGGCCGGGCGAATGAGTAGATGGTGGTCGGGTTGGCCTTGAACGCAGTGACGGTAGGGCCGGTGTTGTCGACCACCGAAACCGTGACGGTCGCGGTATCGCTGAGCCCGCCATCGTCGCTCACCCGGACGGTGAGCGCGAGCGGGAAGTCTGACGTGTCTGTTATGGCGTTGACGACCAGATCGCCGGACGAGTTGATCCGAAGCTGGCTGCCCGTGTTCCCAGCAGTGATCACATAGGTGAGGGAGGCCGCGCCATCCGGGTCGGTCGCGACGACTCGGCCGACGACGGTACCGGGAGGTGCAGCGGAGTTCACCGTGAAGGATGCGTTCTGCACATTGGGGGCATCGTTGACTGAGGCAACGTTGACGGTCGCCGTAGCCGACACCGTGACATTGCCGTCGGTGACCTTGTAGGTGAAGGTGTCCGTTCCGTGGAAGTTGAGTGGAGGCGTGTACGTCGCGGCACCCGCGGCGGTAGTCACGACGGTGCCGCCCTTGGCGGACGTGACCGTGCCCGGTACGGCGCTGATTGCGTCGCCGTCTGCATCGGTCCAGCCGCTGAGCACGCTGAACGTCGCCTTGACGTCTTCGGTGCCGCTCGTGGTCAGTGCGCCACCCGTTCTCTTGGGTGCATCGGGCATTGCGTCGACGGCAACGGTCACAGTCACGGGCACGGTGGCCGTGCCGTCGCTGACCTTGTAGGAGAACGTGTCTGCGCCGGAGAAGTCGGCGGGCGGCGTATAGCGGGCACCACCGTCGGACACCACGCCGCCTGCGGTAGATCGAGCGTCGAACGTCGCGACGACGAGGTCGTCGCCATCTATGTCGGTCGCCCCTTCGAGGGGATCGAATCCAACCGACGAGTCCTCGGGAAGCGCGAGTACACCCGGCCCCGGCACCACTGGGACGTCGTTGACCTGGCGAACATTGAAGGTCACGGTTGCGGATGCCTTCTCGCCGGAGTCTGCGGTGACGGAATACGTGAGGGTGTCCGATCCGACGAAGTTGGCATCGGGCTCGTACGTGACGATCCCATTGCTCGAGGCAACCGCTCTTCCGTGGCGCGGCGAGGCGACCAGGGACAGTGACGACCGTTCGATCTTCCCTGTGTCATTGGCGGTCACATCGACGGCGACTGCGGTGTCCTCATCCAGCGATGCCCGGTCGTCCGTTGCGCCGAATGCCAGCGAGCTCAGGTCGGGTGGCGCGGTCGTAGTCGTGGAAGATGTGGTCGTAGTGACGGACGGAGATGTCGGTGGCGCGCCGGAAGGCGTACCACCGGTCTCGCCACTCTCTGCGCCTCCGGTACCGGGCAGCGTGGTCGATGTGGTCGTGTCTCCGACGAGCGTCGTTGTCGGCCTGCCGGGTGTCGAGAGCGCCACCGACTCGGCCGGGCCCCGGCCGCCGTACCACATGCCACCGATGACGGCGGCGACGACGATGACCGCGGCCGCCGCAGTGGCGGAGAGCACGCCGGGCGACATGCGGCTTCCGCCTGCCGCCGCTTCGATCGGTATGACATCGGCCGCGGGGGTCGGATTCTGAGCCGTCTCGTCGCCGGAGGCTGCTGCGGCTCCGGTTCCTGCTGCGGCTGCAGCAGTGCCCGTTGCCGCAATCGAACCCCAAATCGCCGCCTTCAACCCCGCAGGCACCGGCACCAACATCAACGCAGCAAACATCTTCACCGGCTCGAACAGCAACGCCCGATTCTCACTACACACACCACACTTGGCCACATGCCGATCAGCCTTGCGCCGCAACTCCGGTGTCATCTTGCTCGCATCCGGCTCCACGATCCCCGCAAGATCATCACAATCCTGACGACCCTTCCGCACCAACAAATACGTCGCCAACGTATTGGAGAAGGACTGCTTCATCCGACTCACCATCGTGTACGCGTTCCCTTTGGTGACCCCCATCACCTCAGCGATCTCCGCAGAGTCCAACCCCTGACGCACATGCAGATCCATCACCGCATACGTCCGCGGATCCAACCCCGCAGCCGCCTCCCACACGATGTCAGCCGCCTCCTGAATCGCCGCCATCTCCTCAGGATTCGCCGACGGATCAGCATCCGCCACCGCCATCGTCGCCCGCTCATCATCATCGACGCCCATGGCGACGGTTCGCTTGGAACTCCTGATGCGGTTGAGGCCACGCCGGTGGGCGATCGTGAACAGCCAACTCTTGAAGCGGTCGGGGTTCTTCAGCGTCGAGAGCTGCTCGAGGGCCTTGATGAAGGTGTCTTGGGCGACGTCCGCCGCTTCCTCGCGGTTGCGCAGCAGGCGGGTCAGGAAGTCGAAGACGCTCGGGAAGTACCGCTCATACAACGCGCTCGAACGCATCCTGCCGGCCCTCCAAAGCCAACAGGACGAGATCACCATCACTATCGGGAAGCGGCGTTGCCATCTCCTACCAGGACTCACTCTCTACGGCCAGCGCGACTCGGGCTGCATCGGCAACCAGGCGTCGCAATCTGTATCCCGACGTACCCTGTCGCTCAGTCCGCACCGTTTGTAAGCAAACGCGAAAGACGCGTTGGCGGGAGGTCGTGGCTTCAACGACCTCCCGCCGAGTACGCAGCCCCCCCACCGGGGAGAGAGTGTGCTCCCCCTGCTGCGACCTGATCCGTGTGCGTGGCTTCCTTCCGATGAGGACTGCCTCTCTTGGTGTGTCTCAGTGGTGCGTACACAGGTGAGACACCTCGAACCGGCCGGTCCTTACAGGGTTCTCGACATTTCCCGCCGAATGGGGCGGGCGACCCACGCAGGGGGCTCACCGCCCCCGATGCCTTCTGCCATTGCGAGGTGCGGTCCGTTCGGGCTCGATGAGCTACGCCGCCGCCCCCTCGAGCGGTCGGCCGGTCGGTCGGTGCCACAGACGGCCCCATCGTGTGGCCTTCACCAGGAAGTTCCGGAGCCGACCGGCCGGCGGACGCTCAGCCCTGCGGCGCGTCACCCACGAGCGCAGGGCCCCGATTGCTCGGGGCCCTGCGGCTAGGCAATGGTCGGAGAGAGAAGAGAGAGTGTCCCATTGCCTTTGCTCTGTTGTATGTGGGGGAGGTGTGTGAATCCTCGCCGCCTACACAGATGAGACACTCGCCCGTCAGGTTCCTTACGTTCATCCACCATATTCCCGCCGAATAGGGCCAGCGCATCACGGACCCGACGCGGGAAGCAACTCGGCCACGCATGGAACGTGACGGGTGCGCAAGCGCAACCACCGACGAGCGCTACGCGCCGCCGGCCTATCCGACCCCCACCGGCAGGCATGCGGGATCAGACGCGATTCAGGGCCCCGATCTGATCGGGGCCCTGAATCTGGCAATGGAGGAGAGAGAGAGAGAGAGAGTCCATTGCCGTTCGCTCGGTTGTCATGAGGGGGTGAGGTGTGTGGCCTCGCCGCCTTCAGGGGTGAGACACGCACCACGCGGGTTCCTTACACCGATCTCGGCTACGAGCCCTGAATGGGGCGAGCGCCTCAGAAGCCGAGACGATCGAGCAACTGGTCCCTGCGCTGCCAGTCGGGCTCGACTTTGACCCGCAAATCCAGATAGACGGGAGACCCGAAATACTCCGCAAGCTCGATCCGAGCCTCCTCGCCCACTCCACGAAGTGCGGCACCGCCCTTGCCGATCACGATGCCTTTCTGCGAGTTCCGCTCGACATAGATCGACCCCGCGATGTAGAGCGTCCCGTTGGCGCGCATCTCCATCTCGTCGACCACCACTGCCAGCGAGTGGGGGAGCTCTTCGCGAAGGCGGGCCAGGTACTTCTCTCGGACGAACTCGGCGGCGATGAGGGCGTCCGGCTGGTCGGTCGCCATCCCCGGAGGGAAGAACGCCGGACCTTCGGACACGAGCTCGATGACCTCGGCGACGAGATCGTCGAGGCCCGTCCGCTCCGTTGCGGAGACGGGCACGTACGCAGCGAAGTCCCACTCAGCCGCCTCGCCGAGCGCCGCGACAACATGGTCTCTTGCGGCGCAGTCGATCTTGTTCACCGCCACCACGGTGGGCGAGCCACTCGCACGGAGTCGCTCCGCGATCATGCGATCGCCGGGCCCGATCTTCTGGGTGGCGTCGAGCACGAGCAGCCCAACGTCGGCGTCCTCGAGCGATCCGTACACCAGCCGGTTCAGCCGGTCGCCGAGCGCAGTGCGCGGTCGGTGGACGCCGGGCGTGTCCACGAAGACCAGCTGTGCGTCTCGATCCGCCACGTTGACGACGCCGCGGATCGTGTTGCGGGTCGTTTGCGGTCGCGACGATGTGATTGCCACCTTCGAACCGACCAGAGCGTTGACGAGGGTCGACTTGCCGACGTTGGGCCGGCCGACGATGGCAATGAACCCGGACTTCATGTCATCGCTCGTCTCAGGCGGATGCGGGCGATCCGGCGTCCCTGCACCTTCTCGGCCACGAACACGTGGTCGGCGACGTCGAACGACTCGCCCTCGCGGGGCACCCGCCCGGCGAGACCGAGCACCAAGCCGCCCACGGTATCCCAGTCCTCGCCGGGGAGCTCGATGCCGAGCAGCTCCTCGACATCGTCGATCGCCAGCCGCGCATCGAGGAGATAGTCGCCCGAGTCGAGACGTACGACCATCGGCTCCTCCTCGTCGTATTCGTCGGCGATCTCGCCGACGATCTCCTCCAGGAGATCCTCGATGGTCACGAGGCCGGCGGTTCCCCCGTACTCGTCGACAACGATTGCCAGATGCACCTGATTCGCCTGCATCTCCCGCAAGAGGCCCGCAACGGGCTTCGTCTCGGGAACGAAGTAGGGCTCGCGGGCCAGTTCGCCACAGGGGACGGCAGCCGATTGCTCATCGAAGAGCTTCAGGAGATCCCGGGCATACAGCACGCCTATCACGTCGTCGATACCCTCGCCCAGCACCGGTATCCGCGAGCGACCTGCCTCGATGACGAGGTCGAGGGCCGCATCCGTCGACTGGGCGGCTTCGATGCTCACCATATCGGGCCGCGGAACCATCACCTCACGCACGATCGCATCCCCAAACTCCAGCACCGATGAGATCAGCTCGCGCTCGGCGGCCGCCTCTTGATGGTCTTGGGCATCGCCGTCTTCATTGCTCTCATCCTCGGTGATCCAGTCGGCTGCCGCTCGACCGAGCTCGATCACCGGCTTCAGGAGCCACGCCCACCGGTAGGCGAGGGCCTGGGGATGGCGGCGTCCGATCGCTCGTGGAATGAGATCGCCGAACACGACGAGCACGACGCCAAGCCCGACGAGGCTCCACAGCATCATCAATCCGTCGTACCGTCGCACGATGGCCCACGAAGCCGGGATCGACGCAAGGACGAGGAAGCCGGTGTGGAACGCCCCGAGCGCCGGTTGGACCTGCGCACGGTCCTCGAGCAAGGTGGCGACGACGGCAGCCCGTGGATCGCCCTCGGCCGCGTCGTGCAAGGCGTCGGCGCGCGGCGTGCGGACGAGCGATGCGCCGGCAGCCCGGGTGACACTCGTGAGGACGACGAGGAGCGTGGAGAATGCCAATGCGAGCACCGTCATGCCCGGCGCCTCCCTGCGAGCTCCAGGTAGCGCCGCTCACGCCCCTCCATGTGTTGCGCGTCGTCGTCATCGACGTGGTCGTAACCGAGCAGGTGAAGCAAACCGTGCACCACCATCAGCGCCATCTCGTCCACGACGTCGACTGCGTTGCGCTCGGCATTGACGAGAACCTGCGCGGGGCAGATGACGACGTCGCCGAGCGCAACCGGCGGCCCGTTCGGCTCGGCAACCGGTGGGGTCCCCGCCGTCAGGTGCTCGAGCGGGAATGAGAGCACGTCGGTCGGCCCCGCTTCGCCCATGTACTGCTCGTTGAGGACGGTCATCTCCTCGATGTCTACCAGCGTTATGGCAACCTCGGCATCGGAGGGGACACCCTCGCCGCGCAGGACGAGCTCGGCCAAGTGATCGAGGGGGCCAACCGGGAAGGGATCGTCACGCTCATCCGTGATGGCAATGCTCACGAGCCCTCCACGCGAGGCCCCGGAAAGCCGGGATAAGGAATCCTCGTGTGGTAGTAGCCGATGAGCGCTTCGACGAGCGCGCGCTTGACCCGAGTGAGATCACCGAACGTCAACGCCGATTCGTCGAACTGCCCGTCCTCGAGCTTCTCGCCGACGATCGAGTCGACGAGCTTCTGGAGACTGTCCGCGGTCGGGTCCTCGTTCTGTGCGAGGGCGCGAGCAGCTCCTTCTACAGCGTCCGAGATCATCAGTATCGCCATCTCTTTGCGTTGTGGCTTGCGACCGCGATGGCGGAACAACGCCGGATCTACCGTCGGATCAGCCTCCATGGCTTTGTGATAGAAGTACCGCATCAGCCCCGTGCCATGGTGCTGTTCGACCCCTGCCGCCACGTCCGGCGGGATCCGGTACTGGCGGGCGAGACGGAGTCCGTCGCTGACGTGGCGCCGGATGATGTCCGCCGACTCCACTGGCTCGAGCTCGTCGTGCGGGTTCGACACGCCGAACTGATTCTCGATGAAGTATTGCGGGTTCTGCGTCTTCCCGAGGTCGTGGTAGAAGGCGGTGGCCTGTGCGAGCAACGGGTTGGCACCGATCGCCCGCGCCGCCCTGCCGGCCAGGTTGCCCACCAGGATCGAATGGTTGAACGTCCCCGGCGCATGGTCCTCGATGAGCCGCAGCGCAGGGTGGTTGCGGTCGGTGAGATCGAGCAGCGTCACCGTCGTGGTCAGGCGGAACATGTTCTCGAGAAACGACACCAGACCCTGGGCGAGCAGCCCACCGATGAGGCCGCCGCTGAAGCCGGCAACCGCTGCCTCGAACGCAAGATCCTGGCCGCTGAACATCCACGCCACAGCGCCGGCCAGCGGCAGGAGCACGGCTGCCCCCAGCAGCACAGCCAGGCGGAGCTCGCGCCTCGTCGAGACGGCTGAGACGAAGGCGACCGGGGCGACGGTTGCGGCGGCCGCATAGATCGTGAGCGCAGGATCCTGGGTCGCGATCGCAGTGAAGATCCCCATGGGCACAGACGTCAGCAGAGCCGTGCGTGGGTCGTACATGATGGCAGCGGTGTAGCCGAGCATCGCTGCAGGCATGGCGTAGGCGAGTTGCGGGTTCTCGACGCCGATCAGCTCGGGCACCCTGGCAACCACCGCGGCGAGCAGCATCAGGACACCCAGCAACGCGATGTGCTTCGGTTGGGACCACTGGCTGGGTGCGATACGCCATAGGAAGAGCGCAGCGAGCAACACGGCGAGCCCACCGAGAGTGGCGACCGCCGTCAGCGACGTTCCGGGTCCGGGCTCGAGCAGGCCGAGCTTCGTGATCGCCTCGAGCTCGACCGCTGAGATACTCTCGCCCTGCTGAACGATCGGCTGTCCGAGCTGGTAAGTGACGAATTGGTCCGGAACACTGTCACGAGCCTGCTGCTCGGCGAGCCGCGTCGCCTCTTCGTCCAGCACCTCGTTGGCTTCGAGCGACAACGCAACGATGTCGGCCGCTGCCTCGCGGAGCTCAGCCGACTGGTCCGCGTCGAGCTCGGGGATCACGATGCGCGGCGGGTCGGCCAGCACGCTGTTGCGCACGGTCTGCAGCTCCGTGACTTTGATCCCGTTCTGCAGCTGGTCATCCGCGAGGTCGACAACCGTTTGTTCGATACGGTCGAAGAACCCATCGCCCCCATCGCCGAGGTCGGCGAGGTGTGCCGCGTAGAGCGAAACGAACACCGGAATGGCGTTGGCGTAGATCGGGTACTCGCTCTCGAGGGCGCCCACCTGCGCTTCCGGCGGCAGCGTGGTCGTTGTGGAAGTCGTGGTCGTCGAACTGGTGGTGGTCGAGGAAGTGGACGAGGTCGTGTCGGCCGGCGCGTCTGTGCCCGGTGTCGTTGCCGCCACAAAGGCGGGAAGGGGGCGGCAGGCCGACTCGGTGACGGTCTGGTCGAGCACGACTGCGGATGCCTCGATACGGAGCCCGGTGACCGTTTCGTCAGGGCCGACTTCGCAGTCGGCGTTCAGCTCCGTCACCAGTGCGGCATCGCCGATCAACGTGACCGTGAGTGTGTACTGGTCGCTGCTGCGCGCCGGCAGCACCGGAGCCGCCCCGCCCTCGGGCGAGTCCGTTGCGAGGACCCATGTGGGGTTCTCCAGAGGAACCTGGATGCCCTGTTGGTCGACCCGCCCGTCTGCGCCGTAGTCGACATCGACTGCAACGAGCTCGACCGTCACTGCATCGGCGAACTCGGGAACCACGAGCAGCTCGTAGCTGCGCTCCCTCGAACGTGGGTTGTTCACCGTGATCGTGTAGTCGATCGTGTAGCTGTTCTCATCGGCCGCGGTCATCGGGGAACGGGCGATCGCCGTGATGATGATCAACGGATCTGGCCCGAGAGGAGCATTGCGCACGTCGTTGAAGAACTGGCGGATCTGTCCCTCGACCCGACTTCGCGCCAGCGTGTCGATCTTGAACTCGGCGGGCACCTGGAATGCGGCCCGCTCACGGGCGGCCTCTGTTGCCGCTTCGTCCGCCACCTGCACGAAGGCCGATGCGGTATACGTCTCTGGCGACGGGTCGTCGACGGCCAAGGTTATGGCAGGCTCGGCTTCGGCGCGCCCGATCGTCAGCACCATTCCGACCACCACGATGGTCAATGCGATCACGAGCACGTTGAGCAACACCGGCTGCCGGACCAAACGGTTCATTGCGTGGCCCTGGCCTCTGCCTCGCGCAGCCGGTCCTCGTAGCGTTCGTAGGCCTCGACGATGGCAGCCACGATCCGGTGGCGCACCACGTCGTCGCCGCGCAGCTCCACGAACTCGATGCCCTCGACATCGCGGAGCACGGTCCCGACGATGCGAAGCCCGGAGCGGCGCACGTCGGTGAGGTCGACCTGCGTGACGTCACCCGTGACAACCATCTTCGAGTTGAACCCCATCCTGGTGAGGAACATCTTCATCTGCTCCGGCGACGTGTTCTGAGCCTCGTCGAGCACGATGAACGCATCGTTGAGCGTGCGGCCCCGCATGTAGGCCAGGGGGGCGATCTCGATCGTGCCTCGCTCCATCAGGCGCGCCGTCTCGTCGGGCCCGAGCATCTCGTAGAGCGCGTCGTACAGGGGGCGCAGGTACGGGTCTACCTTCGCCGCCAGATCGCCGGGGAGGAAGCCGAGCCGCTCACCGGCTTCGACGGCAGGCCGGCTCAGGATGATGCGCCGAACCGAGCCGGACAGCAACGCTTCGATGGCGCAGGCCATCGCCAGGTAGGTCTTGCCGGTCCCTGCCGGGCCGACGCCAAAGATGAGGGTGTTGTCCCTCACCGCATCGACGTAACGCTTCTGACCGTGTGTCTTTGGCCGGACGACTCTGCCCCGACCGACCTTGATCGCCTCGGTGAAGATCCCGGACGGTGAAGGCACGTCCTTGCGGACGAGGTCGATGACGCGGTTCACTCGGTCGACGTCCAGGCGGTGACCCTCCTGGACCAGGATGAGCAGCTCTTCGAAGATGGTGCGAACGGAGTCGCTCTCCGCCTCAGGGCCGTGAATGTCGACCTGATTGCCGCGCGCCACGATGCGCACTTCGGGGAACGCATCTTCGATGATCCGCAGATGCGCGTCGTGCTCACCCAGCAGATCCACGATCAGGTGGTTGCTGGGAACCTTGATACGAATATCGGTAGCAGGGGTGAGCGTCACGAGAACTCGCTTGCGCGGAGGAGAGGAAGATGCGTGGTAGAACGCATGGAGAAAGGGTGAGTATACCGGCATCCCCGCGCTCGGCCGAACCTCACTCCACGCGCCTCCACCGATCGAGCACGATGCCGGCGGCAACCACCGCGGCCGTTTCGGTCCGCAGGATCGTCTCGCCGAGGCCGAGAAGGAGGGCATCGCGCGGAGTCTCATCGGCGGCGAGGCCGCCTTCCGGCCCTATCACCACGGTGATGTCGCGATTCGCCGGCACAGCGCTGTCGATGGTGCCCCCGCCGTGGGCCGCGACGATCAGCGACGCCGAGCTGTCCAGGTTCTCCCAGGTCGAAGGGCCCTCGATCTCCATGAGGTGGGCACCACCCGACTGTTCGAGGGCGCTCACGGCCCATGACGCGGCCTTGTCGGGGCGCGGCGCCCTGCCGTTCGTGAACCGGGTGGTGAGCCACACGAGCCTGCCGACACCGAGCTCGGCGAGTTTCTCGACCAGAAACCGGGCGCGCTCCATGCGGTGAAGAGGCGCGACGGCGACCGTGAGCACTCGGTTTCGTTCCCGCAGCGACTCGACGCCTCGTTCGATCGTGCCGCCGCTCAGGGTGCCCTCGCCGAGCGTCCCTTTGCCATCCGTATACGTGACGGCGCTCTGCGGCTCCCGGCGCAGTACCCGGACGAGATGATGGTTGACCTCCGGCCGCACCGTCAGTGGGCCGTCTCCCCACGGCCGGGCGATGTAGACGTGGGGCACGTGGGCCATCGCTCAGGCCCACCCAGATGCAGCGTCGCCGGCGACGTCGGCCTGTCGGCGGGAAGAGGTGCCGCTAGGCAAGGATCACCCGGCTCGGAACCGACGTTTGCGACGGGCTGAAGCCGGTGATTCACCCCGGAGTTCGGCGAACTGGCGAAGCGCATCCTCCTGCTCGGGCGTCAGGTCCGTGGGCACGACAACCTCGACCTCGACGAGCAGGTCACCCCTCCCCCGACGCCGGAGCCGTGGCATGCCCTGACGGGAGAGACGGAACACCGTGCCGGGCTGCGTGCCGGCCGGGATGTCGACGTCCATGCCCTCACCGCCGAGGAGCGGGACCGTGACTGCAGAGCCCAAGGTGGCTTCCGCCAATCCGAGTCGGATCCGATGATGCAGGTCGTCCCCCATTCGTTGGAACCTCGGATCCGAGGGAATCCTGATCTGGACGTAGAGGTCCCCTGCGGGAGCTCCGCGTTCGCCGGCTCCGCCTTTGCCGGCGAGCCGCAGCCTCGTACCGTCATCGACGCCCTCTGGGATCTCGACCGTCAGCGTGTGCTGATCATCGACCCGGCCGGCACCAACACACACGGGACACGGCGTCTCGATCGTCTGCCCGGCGCCGCGGCACGTCGGGCATTCGGACACCGTCATCATCGCACCGAGGAACGTGCTGCGGCTGACCTGCACCTGGCCGGCGCCACCGCAGGTGGCACAGCGCACGGGTGTCGTCCCGGGAGCCGCCCCAGATCCGCTGCACTCGCTGCATCGGACCGCAGCGGCGAAGTCGATCTCGCGACTCACGCCTGCTGCCGCTTCGTCGAGCGTCAGCTCGATGGTGACCCCGACATCGCCGCCGCGGCGGGGGCCGCGGCGCATGCCGCCGAAGCCGAAACCGGCACCGCCGAAGAACTGCTGCAGGATCTCGTCGAGGCCGGCGAACTGGCTGAACAGATCGCCTCCGAAGGTGTCGCCGCGGTCGTAGCGAGCACGCTTCGCGGGGTCGGACAGCACCTCGTAGGCGGCTGCGATCTCGCGAAAACGCTCCTCGGCGTGCGGGTCGTCCGGGTTGGCGTCCGGATGCGTATCCCTGGCGAGGCTGCGAAACCGCTTCTTGATGTCCTCTTGAGTTGCGTCGCGGGACACCCCGAGGATCTCGTAGTAGTCGCTCATCTCACCGTCCGAGACTGTCGCCGAGGCTCTCGCCGACCTCTTCGACGATCTTGATCGTTCTGCGGTAGTCCATCCGCATCGGCCCCAACACGCCGATCCGCCCGCTGCCGTGGTCGCCGGCGTCGTATGGGCTCGACACCACAGCGAGATCCACGTCGCTGACGTCGATCTCGTTGCTGAGTCGAACCGTGGTGAACTCCGACTCGTCTCCGATCAGGCGTCGAACCGCCGTTTCTTGCTCGAGGAGAGCGAGGATGGCGTGAACGTGCGCGAGGTCGTGCCACAACTCGGCGAGCTGGGCGGTGCCCCCCACGAAGACTTCCCGCGTGGTCGTGTCGACGCCTTCGAGCGCGCGCGCAACGGACCGCATCAGCTCGATCACATGATTGGCCTCGATCTCTGCCGAGAAGGCCTCGACGGCAGCCACACCATCGGCGATGCTGTTCGCCTCGAACGCAGCACTCAACTTCTCCTCGGCGGCGGCGAGCTCGTCATCGGTAGGACTGAAACGCAGCCGCACGACGTTCTGACTGACCCGCCCGGAAGCAGACACGCTGACCGCAAGCACAACGCGACTGCCGAGTTCGACGAGATGGAAGGCACGAACCGTCTCCCCGGAGAACCCAGGACCGATGATGACTGCCGGGTAGTGGCTGATGTCGGACAGCAAGCCCGTTGTCTCTTTGAGAAGCCGGTTGAGCTCGCGGTGCACGTCCGAGAAGAACGCTTCGATGCGGCTGCGAGTTGCGGTGCGCAGCCGGGTCGGCGATGCGTGGTCGACGTAGAACCGGTAGCCCTGCGACGTGGGGATCCGACCGGCCGACGTATGCGGTTGCGTCACGAAACCGTACGATTCGAGCCGGGCCAGGTCGTTGCGAATGGTGGCGCTGGACACGGCAAGGCCGCTCCGTTCGAGGATTGCCTGCGAACTGACGGGCAGCCCGGTGGCGATGTATTCCTCGACGAGCGCTTCGAGAACCCTGGCGCGGCGGTCGTCCAGCATCAGACCAGAAGTTAGCACTCGTCGGGGGAGAGTGATAAGACGGCCACACTGACGGCGTCGGTGAGGAGGGGTTTCGCGACCACGAGCCGGCCGCCGTCTGCACGCAGCACACCGGCTGCGATGAGCCTCTGCCCCTCGCCGGACGCGGCGAGTGCAGCTCCGCATGGCCCCTCGGCCACCCCGGCTCGCCGGCGCAGCCCGAGCAGCAGACGCTCCTGTTCCCTCCCCCACGCGTCTGTGCGTTCCGATCCGGCTTCCGGGCGCTCGCCGGCTCCAACGCGGGCCAGGTAGGCATCGAGCCTCCTCACGTTCCGGCGCCGTGCGCCATCGCGGTGGCCGTGGGCGCCGAGCCCGAACCCGAGGTACTCGCCCTGCGCCCACGTGCTCAGGTTGTACCGGCATGCGTGGCCGGCTCGTGCGAAATTCGACACCTCGTAGTGGACGAGCCCTGCCGAAGGTGCCGCGTCGACGAGGCGCTCGTACTTCTCAGCCTGATCGTCCGGATCAGGGGCGGGGGCGCCCGCCGACACCGCCCGGCTCAATGCCGTGCCTCGCTCGACGGTGAGGCTGTACGCAGACATGTGGTCCGGAGCGAGCTCGAGCGCCGTGTCCAGGGTGTGGCGCCACGAGGTCATCGACTCTCCCGGCGTTCCGTAGATGAGGTCGATCGACACGGACGCAAAGCCGGCACGGCGCGACTCCGCAACTGCGTGGCAAGCCTGCTTCGGGTCGTGCGCTCTCCCGAGGGCAGCGAGAACACGCGGGTCAAACGACTGCACGCCCCACGAGACCCGCGTGAACCCCGCCGCCAGCATCGACGCCGCCCAGGCCTCCGACCAGTCTTCGGGGTTGGCTTCGAGGCTGACCTCCGCATCGGATGCGATACCGAACCTGTCGTCGACCGCGTCGAGGATGCGCCGCAACCCGTGAGGTGTGACCGCCGAAGGAGTCCCGCCGCCGAAGTTGACTGCGTCGAGCGGTGCCCATGGGGGCTCCATCGCGACCTCGGCGATCACCGCATCGACGTATGACTCCTGGGTTCCACCTCGTGGTGCCTCCTCGGGCGTGACGACGGCAAAATCGCAATACGGGCATCGTCGCCGGCAGAACGGCACGTGGACATATGCGGTGCGCCACGAGGCAGCGAGGTCGGCGAGCAGCGCCGAGTCGGGAGAGCGTTGACTCCAGTCGGAAGCGTCACCGGCACCATCGGCGTCCGATGCCGCTCCGTCACTCATCGATGCGCAACGCCGAGATGAAGGCCTCCTGCGGCACTTCGACCTGCCCGACCATCTTCATCCTGCGTTTGCCCTCTTTCTGCTTCTCGAGGAGCTTGCGCTTGCGAGTGATGTCGCCCCCGTAGCACTTGGCAAGCACGTCCTTCCGCTTCGCCTTGATGGTTTCGCGAGCGATGACGCGGCTGCCGACCGCCGCTTGTACGGGAACGTCGAAGAGTTGGCGCGGGATCAGCTCGCGCAGCCGATCGACCATGGCTCGTCCATAGTTGTAGGACTTCTCACGATGGACGATGGTGGAGAAGGCGTCGACCGGCACGCCGTTGAGCAAGATCTCGACACGCACCAGGTCCGACTCGACGTAGGTGCCCGGCTCGTAGTCGAGCGACGCATAGCCGCGGGTGCGGGACTTGAGCTGGTCGAAGAAGTCGAAGACGATCTCCGCCAATGGCACCGTGTAATGCAGCTCGACCCGCTCGGGTGTCAGGTACGTCATCTCGCCTATCGCGCCGCGCCGCTGCTGAACCAGCTCCATCACCGTTCCGACGTATTCGGAGGGTGTGATGATCATCACCTTCACGAACGGTTCCCGGACCGAAGAGAGCTTGGCGGGATCGGGCAGGTCTTGCGGGGATCGCACCACCACCTCCTCGCCGTCGGTCAGCGTCGCCCGGAACTCGACGGACGGTGCGGTGGCGACGAGATCGAGCCCGTATTCGCGCTCGAGGCGCTCGCGCACGATCTCCATGTGGAGCAGGCCGAGGAAGCCGCACCGAAACCCGAATCCGAGGGCGCGGGAGGTCTCGGGCTGGTACACGAGCGCCGAGTCGTTGAGACGCAGCTTCTCGAGCGCCTCCCGCAGGCGCTCGAAGTCATCACCGTCGGCCGGGAAGAGACCGGAGAACACCATCGGTTTCGGCTCCCGATAACCGGGAAGATTGCCCGCTGCGGGCGCAACAGCGTCCGTGACGGTGTCGCCGACTCGGATCAAGTCGATCTCTTTGACACCGGTGATGAGATAGCCGACCTCACCGGTGGCGAGTTCGTCGACCGCCACGGCGTTTGGCGTGAGCACCCCGATCTCGCTCGCATCGCCCTCCCAGCCCGTGGCCATGAAACGAACGCGTTCACCCTTGCGCAGAGCTCCGTCGACGACCCGCACGTAGCAGACGACCCCGCGATACGTGTCGTAGTAGGAGTCGAAGACGAGCGCACGTGCCGGTGCGTCGGTGCCGCCGCGCGGTGGCGGGAGATCGCTCACGATCGACTCGAGCAACTCGTCGATGCCGACGCCGGTCTTCGCCGAGACCCGGATGACGTCATCAGCCGTCCCGCCGAGCACCCCCACGATCTCGGCTGCAACCCGCTCGGGCTCTGCCGCGGGGAGGTCGATCTTGTTGATGACGGGAATGATCTCGAGCCCGCTCTCCACTGCGAGGTAGGCGTTGGCCAGCGTCTGCGCCTCGATCCCCTGCGAGGCGTCGACCAGAAGCACTGCACCTTCGCATGCGGCAAGCGACCGTGAGACCTCGTAGGAGAAGTCGACGTGGCCCGGAGTGTCGATGAGGTTGAGCACGTAGTCGGCCCCGTCGAGCGCGCGATATCGGAGGCGCACTGCATTGGCTTTGATCGTGATGCCGCGCTCGCGCTCGAGGTCCATGGTGTCCAGCAGCTGTTCGCGCATGTCGCGATCGGCGACGGCTCCAGTGCGCTGGAGGAATCGGTCCGCCAGCGTCGACTTGCCGTGGTCGATGTGGGCGATGATGGAGAAGTTGCGGATACGCGAGGAATCGCTCATGGGGCCCAAGGGGAGGGAAGCGGCATTGTACCGTTCGTCGGGGTGCTGCTAATCTCCCGATTCGTTCCCTTCGACCGCAGAGGTGCGTTCTCGCATGGCCAACATCAAGTCGCAGATCAAGCGCAATCGCCAGAACGAGAGGCGACACGACCGCAACAAATCGCTCCGTTCGGAGCTGAAGACCCGCGAGAAGGCCGCCGTCATGGCCGCCGAGTCCGGCGATGCAGCAGCTGCGAGAGCCGCACTGCGTACCGCCCAGAAGCGGATCGACATGGCCGTGTCCAAAGGCTTGATTCACAAGAACACCGCCGCCCGCAAGAAGGCGCGACTGACCCGGCGGGTCGACAGCCTCATCGGCTGACCGCACACCGAACGAGGTTCGCAACATGCCCGATGCGAAGACCTGGCTGACTCCGGCTGCCCTCGAGAAGCTGCAGGCGGAGTTCGACCACTTGACCACGACCGGCCGCGAGGAGATCGAGCGCCGGATCGCTGAAGCGCGCTCGCACGGCGACCTGCGGGAGAACGCCGAGTACGACACCGCCAAGAACGATCAGGGCATGATGGAGGCGCGAATCCGCCAGATCCGGCACATCATCGAGAATTCGGTCGTTCGGGAGGCCGAGGACAACGGCATCGTCGACGTCGGGTCCATCGCCACGGTGGTCGACGAGGACGGCGATGAGATGGAGTTCTTCGTTGCCCCGGCCGAGAACAAGCTTCCCGGGTTGCTGCTGGCTTCACCCGACAGCCCTCTCGGTGCGGCGCTGATGGGTAGCAGGGCCGGCGACTCGGTCACGTACGACGCACCCGGCGGGACCTTCACGTACCAGGTGAAGTCTGTGAAGGTCTACGAGGGCTGACCAGGCCGGAGGCTTGGCTGCAGCGCAAGCGGTACTCAGGGTCGGGGTCTCGCGCCGCCAGGCGAAACGTCTGCGCTCGTGAACCGGCGGACTGTGCTCGAGCCTTCATGGCCGGGACATGCACCTTCGGAGTGACCTCACAAGTGGGACGACCATCGCACGCCGAACCGGTCACTCGAGGTCGGGGCCCCCGGCGCCCCGCCATACAACGGCCGTGAGATTGCTCTTCTCGTCAGCGGCCGCGGCCGCCGTACCAGTGACACATGGCCACCGTGAGTCGCTCCATGGTGACGCGGTGCGTGGTCTCGGGCATGGTCTTCAGGTGGAGATCGGCTCGGGCGAGGGCGCCCAGCGCCTTGCGGAGATCAACAGCCTTGGCCTGATTGCGTTGCTTCCAGACCTTCTCCATGGCGTAGCCCTTTCGTCCGCCGTCGCGCTCGACGAACGTCTCGTAGTCGTCTGCGGCAGCAGCCAGGCACCGTCGCCGGACGTCGTTCTGCAGAAAGGCGAGCAGTTGGAGCGGGTGGCCGTGGATGAGGAAGTCCTCCAGCCTTCGCAGCGACTGACCGGCATCGCCGCTCACGATCGCGTCTGCGAGGTGCCACATCGGTTCGTCGGGTCGGTTCTTGAACCGATCACGGACGGTCTCTGCGGTGATACGGCCGCCCGCAACGGCGAGTTGGTCGAGCGCGCTGCCGAGGGCGCCCAGATCGGTCCCGAAGCGCTGAATCAGCAACCCGGCCGCATCGGCGTCGAGCTTGATCCCGCGGGTGCGCGCAGCCGAGCTCAACCATGCGGCGGCGCTCCGCTCGGTCAATCGATCCACCTTCACAGCCTCGGCGATCGCGCGGAGGGCTTTGCCCAGCGGGGCCGGGATCGAGCCCTCGGCGACGAACACTGCCACCACCGAACCGTCGAGCGGAATCGAGCCGACGAGCTCGGCGAGCACCTCCGCCTCGGCCTTGTGGAGCGCGTGCGCATCGACGATCAGGCACCCGGAACTCCCGCCAAAGAGCGAGCCGCTCTGCAGCGCCGGGACAGCAGCGGCGACCGGCGACCGTAGGCCCGAGTCCTCGACCTCGTCGCCGCTGCCCCGCCCGGGAACATCCACCCGCACCACGTCTTCGACACCACGGGCGTCGAGCGCTGTGCGCGCCTCGGTCAACATGAGTTCACGTTCCCCGGGTCCGGCCTGGCCGGGACCGAGCACGGTGACGATCGGCTTCACGGCGCAAGCGTACCCGCCCGCCGTGACACGACCGCTGCGGGCTTCTGGGCAATCAGGGTTGCGCAGCACAGACCCCACACAGCGCGACGGTGACATCCCCAGATTCCTGGGTCGAATACACACTCGCACCTGCCGCCTCGAGAGTTGCGATGACGGCATCGTTCGGATGGCCGTACGAGTTCGGTCCGACGCTGACCACGGCAATCGTGCCCACGGTGGCGGCGAGCCACTCCAGATCCGATGTCGCAGAGCCGTGGTGCGGAACCTGGAGGATGTCGGGGCGCACTGGTGGCAACTCGGACTGCCCTACCGCCTCGACGTCCCCGGTCAGGAGGGCCGATTCCGAGCCGACCGCGACCCACAAGACGACCGAACCGTCGTTGTCGGAGCCATACCGCCGCTGCGGCCCGAGTACCTGGAGATCGATGGCCCCGAGACGCCATCGATCCCCGGCGGTCACGGCATGGACGACGCTGCCGGACGCAGCTGCGTCTCCCACGACCTCGGGCAGCAGCTCCCCCATATCCTGCCTCGCCGGATACCAGAGCGCATCGACCTGGACCTCGTCCACCAGACCGTCGAGGCCGCCGACGTGGTCGGCGTCGCCATGGGTGATGATGAGTAGCTCGACGCGCCGCACTCCGTTGCGGCGCAGCGCCGTGCGCAGCACCGCGGGGTCGTGCCCACCGTCGACGAGCGCTGCGGCGCCTCCCGGGTCTCGGATGAGAATGGCGTCCCCCTGGCCGACGTCGAGAAACGTGATCGCAGGCACGGAGGGGCGACCCGCGGGCAGTGAGGCCACGACGATGGCGGCGACGATGCCGGCGGCGACGGCCGGACGAAGGAGCGGACGGCGGAGCGCCGCACCTGCGCAGGCCACTGCGGCGGTTCCCAGGACCCCGAGCTGTGGCCACGATGCTGCATGCTCGGCGATGAACAGGACGCCGCGGGCAGCGGCGAGACCGGCCTCCACCACAAGGGGCACGTCGACGAGAAGGCCGACGCCGCCAACCGCGGTGGCCGCCATGACCAGGGGTGCCGCCACCAAGTTGGCGACGGGGCTGAGCAGAGGGACGCTGCCGAAACGCGTCAGCAGGATCGGAAGAACGGCGACCTGAGCCCCCACAGTGGCAACGAGGATCGTTCTCGCCCACCCGCGTGCCGCGGGCCTGCGACGTGCGCCCCAGCGAGCACGCCTGCGGTGGCGGCGACGGAGAGCTGGAACCCGACATCGGTGGCGAGCTCTCCCGAGATCAGGAGCAGTGCCACGACGGCACCCCCGAGCGCCCGCCACGGGCCGATCGGGAGCCCGACTATGCGACCGGTGAGAACGAGGCCCGCCATTGTCGCCGCACGCACGACGGACGGCTCCCAGCGTGTTGCGACCACGAACACAACGAGCGCAACCAGCCCGCCTGCTGCACGCACTCTCGGACCGAGTCCGATGGGGCCCGCAACGAGCCACCAAGCACCGAGGAAGAGGGCGACGTTGGAGCCCGAAACGGCGACGAAGTGGGTGAGTCCCGACCGGCGGAGGTGCTCGAGGTCTATCTCCGGGAGATCCGTCGTGTCGCCAACGAGGAATCCAGCCAGAAGCGCAGACTCGGGGCGGTCTCGCTGAGGCTCGAGGCGATCGAGCACGAGCCGTCGCAACCCGTTGCCGGCACTGAACAAGGGACCCGACGGGCCTGCAACTCGGGTGACGGTGGCACCGATGACCGTTGCCCGGTAGGGATCGCCGCGCAACCACCCCGGACGGTCGCGCAGATCCCCCGAGATCCGGATGACCTCCCCCGCTGCCAGACGAGCAGGCACCGCGACGGCGCTCACGACCAGCCTGAGGCCGCTCGGTGGCCAGGTTTGGGCGTCCTCAGCAATGGTCGAGACAACGAGACGTTCGCCAAACGGGGAAGGCAGAGGGTCGACGACCATGCGGGCCGAGACCTCGATGGGGCCGGGCCTTGGGAGAGGGGCGCCGAGGGTTGCCTCGACCCGCGCCCCGGCGGCGGAACCGGACAGCACCCCTGCGACGAGAACGGCAGCCGCAGCGGCCACGCGAGGGCGCGTCCGGAGCGCTATCAGAGCTCCGATCCCACCAGGTGGTGCCGCGATCCACAGCCCGGAAAGCCCGAGCAAGCACCCCGCCCAGGCAGCACAGCATGCGACGACGACAGATCCGGCGTCACGAGGCAGCCGACGGCCCATCAGGGGATCGCCACGGCGTCTCGCAACGCTGCGAGCCTCGCCTCCCCGATCCCGGCCACGTCGAGCAGATCCTCCACTGCGCTGAAGGGGCCGTGCTGCTCGCGGTAGGCCACGATTCTCGCTGCGAGCACAGGCCCGACGCCGGGCAGCGCCTGCAGTCCAGCGGCATCGGCTGTGTTGACGTGGACGAGCCCGTCGTCTGGAACGTTGCCGCCACCCCCACCCGCCGCCGACGTCGGCAGTGCCGACGGCACTCGGACCTGCTCACCGTCACGGACCGGTGCGGCGAGGTTGAGCGCCCCGATGTCGGCTCCCGGTACCACACCGCCTGCGGCTGCGATCGCATCGGCCGTTCGAGCGCCGATGCCCAACTCGACCAAACCGGGTGATGCCACTGCTCCGGAAACATGGACGGTGATGCCGGGCGACGCCCCTACGACCTCCGCCGGTGCGCCGGGTGGGACCGCAACCGGTGTGGCGGCAGGCCAGAACCAGAGGGCGCCAAGGCCGGCGAGTGCGACAGCCAGGCCAAGGGTGAGACGAGTGAGCTGCGAGGCCTCGATGGCAACCTCCCCGCGCTCCCTTCGGTGCCGTGCCGGGCAGTGCCATACGTACCACGGACCCGAGACAGAAAGAAGCAGTCCGAACGCCGCACCCTCGAACTGATTCGGACGGGCGGACGCCGCTCAGCCGAAGAAGGGCAACCCAACGGCGCCTGCCGCCTCGCTCAGCTGATCTCCAAAGATCAGCACGACTGCCCCGGTGAGGTTGACGCCTGCGTGCACGAAGATCGGGACGCTCAGATCTCCGTCCCGCAGCGCGAACCAGGCAAGCGCAATGCCGATGATGAAGAGGCCGGGCACCGCGAGAACCGCATTCTGGTCGAGCACGAAGTGGATGACGGAGAAGACGCCTGCCGACGTCAGAATCGCCGGCCAGCGCCCCATTCCCCGCCGCAGACGCGACAACAGCATGCCGCGAAACACGATCTCCTCGACCACAGGGGCGACGGCCACGATCAGGACGACGAACACGAGCCGTCCAAGTGCACCCTGTACCTGCTCGGCGATCTCCGCAACCCCCTGGCGCGGCGCATCGTCGGGCGCAAAGAGCTCGACCAGCGGTCCGATCAACACCGCAACGACCAGCTGCAACCCCACGCCTACCGTGAGCCCCCACGCGTCGCGGGAGCGGAGGCGAAAGCCGAAGTCGTCCGCCCAGTTCCCGGTACCCCGGCTTCGTGACAGCCGGGATGCCATGGCGAGGTGCCCCGCACTCTGGGCGAGGAGGGTCACGGAGAGCTCGAGCACGCCAACCTGATCTGCACTCGTGCGCCCGGTCGCCAGCAGCAGCAAGGTGCCGACGACGAGCGCAGCCAGATAGCCGGCCCCGAGCGTCAAGGCCGTGTCCGTGTAGCTCCACTGGGCGGCGGGCAGATACGCAGGTGGTGTCTGTGAGGTCGTCACATCGGACCGTCCGCGCGGGTGAAACGTGCGGCGACGTCGCGCGCCTCCACCTCGAGGCGGATCTCGCGATACGCGTCCCAATGGGACCGACGTCGCAGCAGCCGGCTTCGCAGGTAGTCGCCGACATACAGCGTGACGTGGCGCAACGGCCCAAGACGGGCATATTGCTCGAGGTGCGTGAGCTCGTGAACGACCAGGGGACCCGACCGCTCCGGCTCGGCCCCGGTGCGCAACCGTTCGTAGATCGTGTCCGTGACGTAGATCGCCCACGGCATGGCAACGGCGACGATTCCCGACGCCCAGAATGTGCGAAAGAGGCGAGACGCGACTCGGACAGGAACGGCGTAGGGCTCCACCAGCGGCAGCTCGCGTCGCACGTCAGCGACGTCGATGCCGGCAGCCGCAAGGACATCGCCGGCGATCAGCGATTCTGGAGGCGTCGCCCGGTCAGACAACGACGTTGACGATCTTGGGCGGCCGCGCGATCACTTGCCGCGGCTCACCGCCCTCGAGATAGCCCTGGACCCGCTCGGAAGCAAGGGCAGCAGCAATCGCATCTGCCTCACCGATCGTGGCCGCCACTTCAACCCGGTCGCGCACCTTGCCGTTCACCTGGATCACCAGCGTGACCGTGTCCTCACGGGCAACCTCTGGATCGAACTCCGGCCACGACGCGAGGTGGATCGAGTCCTGGTGGCCACGCCGCCAGAGCTCCTCGGTCACATGCGGTGCGATAGGAGCCAGCAGCTTGAGCAACGTCTCCATCGCCTCGTCCCACGCCTCGGCCGACACAGCAGCCGAGCGGCGGGCCTCCAACATGTCGTTGCGGAGCGTCATCAGTGCCGCCACGGCGGTGTTCCACTTGAACTCCACCATGTCTTCGTCGACCTTGGCGATGGTCTGATGGACTCGGCGCCGCAATTCCCGCGTCGCCTCGGCGGACTCTCTCGCAGGCTCATACCCACCGACACTCAGCTTCCAGACGTCTTCGATGAAACGGCGGGCGCCGACGATCCCACGGCTGTCCCAGGGACCGCCCTTCTGCCACTCGAACGCAAACATGAGGTAGGTGCGGACGGTGTCGGCCCCGTATTGGGCGACGAGCTCGTCGGGGTTGACGACGTTGCCCTTCGACTTCGACATCCTCTGCACGTCGAGATGCTGCTTGATCTGGGTGACGTCGTTCGTGCCGGGGATCGACGTGATCTCGACGGTCGCATCGTCGGGGACCTCAACGGTGACGACGTCGTCGCCTGATGCGACCTGGAGCACGTTCTCGGTGCGGCGAATGACCTCACCGGCGGCCACTCCACCGGGCGAATCGGGTGTCCCGATACGCACCGCCGTCGCGACAACTCGCCCGTCATGCCACTCGCCCTCGACCACCGCGTGGTCGCCTGACCGCTCCTCGCCCAGAATCTGGCCCTGGTTACGCAACATCATGAAGGGCTCGTCGAATGCCCCAGTCGGGTCCTTGCCGTGAACGCGCATCGCCTCTTCGGTGGCCGCAAACACCCCCATGTCGCGCATGGCCTTGACGAAGAACCGCGAATAGAGGAGGTGCATCACGGCGTGCTCGGCGCCACCCGTGTAGGTGTCGACCGGCAGCCAATATGCTGCCTCTTCGGGATCGAACGGCCCCGCCTCGAAGTGCGGCGACAGGTAGCGGAACCAATACCACGAGGAGCACATGAAGGTGTCCATCGTGTCGGTCTCTCGGTCCGCAGGCCGGCCATCGGCGTCCGTGGTCCGTACGAACGACTCGAGATCGGCAAGTGGGCTGCGGCCGTGGAATTCGACGTCCTCGGGAAGCAGCACGGGCAAGTCGTCGTCCGGGACCACCTCGATACCGCCGTCGGAGCGGTGAACTACCGGGAAGGGACAGCCCCAGTATCTCTGGCGCGAGATCAGCCAATCGCGCAGCCGGTAGTTGACGGCCTCCTCACCGGCACGGTGCTCTTCGAGCCAGTCGATGGCGGCCGCAACGGACGGGTTGGCCCTTCCTTTGGCATCGGTCGTCGGCACGCCGTCGATCGGCCCGCTGTTGACCATCACACCGGGGCCGACGTAGGACTCCGGCATCGTCGCCCCGTCCAGAGGCTCTTCACCCGCGGGCTGGATCACCGGAGCGATGCGAAGGTCGAACTGGCGAGCGAACTCGAAGTCGCGCTGATCGTGCGCGGGCACGGCCATGATGGCGCCGGTGCCGTACGACAACAGGACGTAGTCGGCAACCCACACCGGGATCCGCTCACCGTTCACCGGGTTGAGCGCGTACCCCCCCGTGAACACGCCAGTCTTGTCCTTGGCATCCTCCATCCGCTCCAGCTCGGTTCGCTTCGCCGCCTGCTCCCGATAGGCGCCAACGGTGTCGCGCTGCGCGTCGGAGCTGAGCCGGTCGACGAGCGGATGCTCGGGAGCGAGGACCATGAAGGTGGCCCCCCAGAGCGTGTCCGGCCGGGTTGTGAACACGACGATCTCGTCGCCCGCCTCTGTGGGGAATGTCACCCGAGCCCCTTCGGAGCGGCCGATCCAGTTGGTCTGCATGGTCCGGATCGGCTCCGGCCAGTCGATGCCCTCGTACTCGAGCAGCTCGTCGGCATACTTCGTGATGGCGAAGAACCACTGCTCCATGAGCTTCTGGACGACGGGCTGGCCGGTGCGCTCGTCTTTGCCGTCGATGACTTGCTCGTTGGCCAGGACAGTCTGCAGCGTGGGCGACCAGTTGACCATGGCCTCGCCCCGGTAGGCGATGCCGTGTGCGAACAGCTGCTTGAACAGCCACTCGGTCCAGGTGTAGTAGTCGGGATCGCAGCTCACGGCCTCGCGCTCCCAATCGAACATGGCCCCCATCGAACGAAGCTGAACCCGCATCCGATCGAGGTTGGCGTAGGTCCAGGTGGCGGGGTGGACGTTGCGCTGCACCGCCGCGTTCTCCGCCGGCAACCCGAATGCATCGAAACCCATCGGGAAGAGGACGTTGTAGCCCTTCATCCGCATATAGCGAGCGCGGGCGTCAGACGGCGTCATCGCATACCAGTGGCCGATGTGGAGGTCTCCCGAGGGATACGGGAGCATCGTGAGCGCGTAGTGCTTGGGACGGCTCCAGTCGACCACCGCACGGTAGAGGCCGTCGGCCTCCCACCGCTGCTGCCACGCCTGCTCGATCGATTGGTGGTCGTAGGTTTCCACGGTCTGTCCAACGTCGACGGGGATTACGGCATGAGCCGGACGATCAGGCTAACCGTTCTCGGCTGGGACGCCCGCCGATGCCCCCGGCTCAGATGGCCGGGTGCGCTGGAACGGTCGGCCCGCCCCATACACTGCCGCACATGCGGCCGCACCACACACAGCTCGCCATTCCCCTGGGCAAGGAACGGATCGCTCGCGGATTCTATGCAGGCTTGCTCGGGATGGAGGAGATGGAGAAGCCGGCGGCGCTCGCTACTCGGGGTGGGTGCTGGTTCCGGCTCGGGGACTTCGAGCTGCATCTCGGGCCGGACGCCCACTTCACGCCGTCCCGTCGGAGCCACGTCGCGATGCGGGTCGGCGACCTCGATGCGATCGCTGCCCGCCTCGAGGTGGGCAACATCTCGATCGAGTGGGACGATCTGTTTCCGGGGCACCGCCGTTTCTTCACCCAGGACCCGTTCGGCAACCGGCTCGAGTTCTTGTCGCCGATCGTCGATGGAGACATGGTGAGGATCGAGGCGCTGGCGCCGTCCGCGCACGAGTCGTGGCGAGAGGTCGTCGCCGAGGTGTACGAGCGGGCTTTCGCCGATCCGCCGTACAGCCGGGGTCCCACCCACGTTCACGGCTTCCGCGACGCCCTGTATCGCCACGTCGACCGGCCCGGCTTCGTTGCGTTCGGTGCGTGTATCGACGACGAGATCGTCGGTTTCACCTACGGGTACACGACGAGTCCCAACCAGTGGTGGCACGAGCAAGTGCGCGCAGCAATCGGCGCCCTTGCCAACCATTGGCTCGTCGATGCGTTCGAGTATGTCGAGTTGGCGCTCGATCCGCGCTACCGCAGGCTGGGTATCGGCCGCCGCCTGCACGACACATTGCTGGGTGCGCAGCCGCACCCGCGCGCTGTGCTGTCCACCATCGAAGCGGTCACCGCCGGCCGCCGCCTCTACGAGTCGGCCGGGTGGCGAACCCTGCTCCGCAACTTCCGATTCGAGCGCACCGCCGCCCGATACCTGATCATGGGTCTCGAGCCCGTCTCTCGGCGCGCCCTCTCGCCTGCTGTGGCCGGCTGACGGCGGTCCATCTCCGACCTGCGGTGGCAGACCGTCAACGAGTCGCCACGGAGTATTCTCAGCCACCCTATCCAGGCGCCGCATGGCAACGGACAACGAGCTGAACGATCTCGGTGGAGCGCTCGCGCTCGTGGTCGGGCGGTTGGTCGAACCCGTAGAGGGCATGCACCGGATCATCTCCCAGCGGGTCTTCCGGTACCTTGGTCCATTGGGCTCCTCGCTGCGGTCGCCCTACCACGTATCGGTGAGCGGCGTGTACGAGGCCATCCGGAAGACGGCGCACGTCGTCGGCAACGGGGCCGGCGCCGTCGTGTCTGCCCGCACAGAGGCGCACGCGCCGATATCCGAGTCGCCGACGGCGTCCCGGGTGCAGGCCGCCGTCAACGCTCTGTGGGGTGACGGGCTCGAGGCCGAAGGCAATGCGCTCGCCGTGGCACTCAGCGTCCGCGATCCGGCGGCTCGGGAGATTCCGGTGAGTCGCGAATCGCTGGCGGCAGCCCATCCCGATGCGACGCCGCACATGGTCGTGCTGCTCCACGGCCTGGGGCAGACCGAGCATCGCTGGCAGTCCTCGCCTTTGGACGGCGGGCCGAGCGTCTACGAATCCATCGCAGACGCAGGGCTCAGCCCCGTGATGGTCCGCTACAACACCGGTCTTCCCGTTGCCCGTGCGGGCGAGGAGGTGGCCGCACTCCTCGAGTCGCTGTACCGGTGCTGGCCCGTCGCCGACCCCCACGTCTCGTTCGTCGGTTTCTCGATGGGCGGCCTCGTCGCACGCAGCGCGATGTCTGCCGGGTTTGCGGCCGGCCACGGGTGGCCTGTCCACGTGCGCCACGTCGTCAGCGTGGGCACGCCGCACCACGGCTCCACGGTCGAGCAGGGCGTCTCTCTCGCATCGTGGGCGCTCCGCCTGCCTCGGACGAGCCGGCCGCTGGCCAGATTCCTCGATGGCCGCAGCGCCGGGATCAAAGATCTCGGTGACGGCGCAGGCATCGCACGGGCATGGGCAGAGGCGGGTGCGCCGTTCCCCGCCGGAGGCGGGTCACTGGCCCCGCAGCACCACTTCGTCGCTGCAGTGATCACGGGCCACATCGCGCATCCCCTCGGGGCGCTCGTCGGCGACCTGATCGTCCGTGTCGCGAGCGCCACCGGGCCGGCCCTCGCTACCGACAACGTGCACGTGCTCGGCGGCCGCCGGCACTTCGACCTGCTCGCCGATCGAGACGTCATCGACCAGATAATCGGCTGGATCGGCAGCGGAGACGGTTGACCGCCGCTCAGTATGTCGAGACGAGGAGGAAGGCGCAGTGCCAGTCCATGAATCGAGCCGGGTATCGCCCGTCCTCGAGATGCGGGTGGTGGTGACGGCAGCCGACTACCAAGCGGCGGTCGCGTTCTATCGCGAGACGCTCGGGTTGCCACTGCGCGAAGCGTTCTCGACGCCCAACGGGGAAGGCATGATCCTCGAAGCCGGCATGGCGACGCTCGAGATCCTGGACGAGGAACACGCCGCGTTCGTTGATTCGGTAGAGGTCGGCAGGCGGGTGGCCCCGCCGGTGCGACTCGCGTTCGAGGTGACCGACACCGAACGCGTCACAACACAATTGGTGGATGGGGGCGCAACGCTGCTCGCTCCGCCCGTCACGACGCCGTGGAGCTCCGTCAACAGCAGGCTGGACGGAGCCGCCGGTCTGCAACTGACGATCTTCAGCGAAGAGCATTGAGCCGGGCCGCCTCCCCGGTGGCCACATGCGCGAACTAGAGGCTTCTTCGAGCAGCTGCGCCATCCGCCCGGGAGTCGACCGTTGCGTTGCCAACTTTGCCCACGATCTCGGTGGCGCGGACACGCCGCACGCAGCAGGTCATCGGGTTCGCCAGGCGACCGTCTGGCGCGACAGCAGCCCTCGAGCGTGACCGTCACGGACACGAAGCCGCCGTTGAGGGCGCGCCCGCGCTATCGCTTCGTCGCGCGGCGGCCGTCGGGGTCTGCTCGGTAGCACCATCGTGCCCGTGTCACTTTCGTCGGGCCGTCGCCACGAGAACCTGCGGCTCCATGACGAGCGAGCCGCGGTCGGTGAATGGCTCGCACTGGTGGATGACCGCTTGCTCCAAGGCGACGCGCCCGTCTTCGTCGAGATTCGCCGCAAAGACGGCGAGCGGGGTGCTGTTCACGTATTGCCAGACGAAGTCGGCGGGAGGCGCCACCCGGAGCCAGATCGTGTCGAAGTCGACGTCCGCGTCGGTCAACCCAGCCTCGCCGAGCATGCTCCGCATCTCTGCGGCATCATGAACGGAGAACACAGTCTGGATGAACGTCGAAGCTTCGGGCCCGAGGTGGGTGCCGAGAACGCCGTCAATGGCTTGAAGCAACGGCGGGGTGGGTCCGGTGGTTCCAACACTGATTCGTCCGCCTGGAGTGAGCACCCGGCGCATCTCGCGGAGCGCGGTCGCCTTGTCTGCGAAGAACTGGAATCCCAGGGAGCTCACGACGACATCGAATGTCTCGTCATCGAAAGGCAGGTTCTCGGCGGCGCCCTCGTACCACTCGATCTCGGAGCTTTGCGCACCGGTGGCACGAGCGACGTCGACCATTCTCGGGTTCAAGTCGATACCGGCGATCAAGCCGGGCGATCCCGTTGCCTCGGCAGCCAATCGGGCGGCGACACCGGTGCCGCACGCGACATCGAGCACCCGCTCCCCCTGCCGCAATGAGGCCGCCGCGACGATCCGCTGGGCGAACGGCTCGCCGATATCGGGCACGAAATACCGTTGGTAGTTCTCGGCCGGGTTGCCCGTGTACCTCGCGTACAGGCTCTTGGTTCCGTGGGCGGCAGGTAGGGCGGTCATACGCCTCCTATCGGTTGGTTTTGCCACCGTATGACAGGAGGCGGCCCTTGCGCTTCGGGCGAATCATCCATTTCCGGCGCGCGGGAGACTGGGGGAAATCCCGTAGATCAGACCAGGCCGTGGTCGTAGGCGTAGGCGGTGGCGGCCGCACGGTTCGAAACGCCGATCTTGGTGAAGATGTTGCTGACGTGCCGCTCGACGGTCTTTCCGCTGATGATCAATCTGGTGGCGATCTCACGGTTGGTCTTGCCCGCCGCCAGCAGCCGCAGTACCTCGTGCTCTCGAGGAGTGATGTTCTCATCCGGCCCGGTGCGGTCCGCAGCAACGACGTCGGCGGCGCGTTTCAGATCCGGAGCGGCGCCGAGTTGCTCGAAGACGCGGCGTGCGGTCTGGTACTCGAGTTCTGCGCCGTCGCGGTCGTCAATCTCTTGGCAGGCGGCAGCGATGAGTACCCGGGTCCTTGCCGCCTCGTATGGCGCCTCCAGCTCCTGCCATGTCTGCCACGCCTCACGCAACGATTTCAGCGCAGGTCTCGGCCGGCCTTCAGCGAGGAGGACCGCACCCCCGCAGTGGGCAGCGGCCGCATCGAGGTATGCGAACCGTGCTTCGGCGGCGACTTCGAACAGTTCGTCAGAAGCCGCTCTCGCCTTGTCGATGAGGTTTGCCGTGAGCATGATCTCGACGTAGGCAGGTAGCAGCCTCGCCCGCACCGCGCGGTTCGAAGCCTCTGCCATCGATCTTTCGATCGATGCCGCGGCGCCGTCTACCCGGCGCTGTGCGAGCCTGAGCAGCGCGAGCCCGGGCTGCGGTGGCCGGCCCTGTTCGTTCGCTCGTTCGAAGGACTTCTCTGCCTCCTCGAACTCACCCCGCAGCCGGTAGATCTCTCCGAGCTGATAGTGCGCCATGCCGATCGCCGGATGGGGCGGCTCGGCGAGGCGGTCCCGTGCACGCATCGCCTCCTCGAAGGCCTCCGACCACGCTCCATGGAGCTGCAGGATCTGCGAGCGATGCACCAGGCACTGGCCGCGGTACGGAACGAGCCCGGGCTGCGCCTCGCACCAACGGTTGAGCGCCGTCGTCCATTCACGCGCCCTCCGCACGTCGAACGCGCCCTGGCATTTGTCGATCACCGCGCAGTAGACGATTCCCGCTACCGCCGGCGACACCTCTCCCGCCAACACCGACACCATGGCTTGGTCGAAGAGCCCGACGCCGTCTGCGATCCGCCCCATCTCGACCTGCGCCTGGCCGCAGCCGAGCATCCCAAGAGCATCGAGATCGGAGTCGTCGAAACGGCGGGCAGTGGCGAGCACTTCTTCGAAGAGTGCCTGCGCTCGCCTGGCGTCGCCTCCACCGAGCGCCGTCAGCGCTTCGGGCACAAGCAGATACCCGGACTCTGCGCAATCGAGCTCGTGCTCGTCGACCAGCGTGCGGGCACGGGCCATCCATCCGCCGCCACGGGCCATCTCTCCACGGACGATCAACCCGTACCCGAGCCAGAACGCGCACCGGACGGCATCCTCGAACTCGCCGGCGTCCAGCCGTGCCTGGTGGGCGCGCGCCCACGCGTCCGTACTCTCGACGTCGTGGCCGGACAGATAGGCGGCGGTGGCCAGCCGCTCGAGGTCGGCAGCATCCAGGCTCACCGTACCGGCCGCCTCCGTGAGAACCTCGTAGGCGTCGGCCCAGGCTCGCTGCTCGATGGCCTGCCGTCCCGCTTCGACTGCATCAGCTGTCACATCACGGCAGAGTGTACTTCTGGCCGAATTCTGCTCCCGATGCCGTGCGCCGATCACCAGATACCGCGCACGCTCCGGCCCCGGTGACCGAATCCCGATACGAGATCGTGGTGACCGAGCCCGCAGCTCGGGCGATCGCCGAGACGCTTCCCCAGGCGGTGGCGTCTGCAATCATCGACTTCGTCACCGGTCCCCCTCTCGACCACCCGCGTCGAGTGGGCGCGGCGCTCCGAAAACGAGCTCGAAGGTGTCTGGAGCGCTCGACGCGGCACCTACCGCATCAGCTATCGAATCGATGATGAGCGGTAGGTCATCGTTCTCCGCGTCGGGCACCGCCGCGACATCTACCGACGCCGGTGAACCACCAAGCACGAGGTGCCGATCTCGGACGCTCGGCGGAATGCTCGTTCGTGTACCCGATTTGCTATATCCCGAGTATGCCTGTGGGTAGCCTCGGTGGCAGCGGTGTGGCCCGCCCGCTCGCCTGGAATGGATCGGAGGTGTCGGGGTGAAGTTTGGGCTCTTTGGCTTGCACCGGGGACCAGGGATCGCTCCCGATGTGGCCTGTCCCGGCCAGAAGCGGTTGAGGCCATTCCGCCAGCGACGACTCTCGGGCAACAGGAAGCGTTCGAAGTCCGCGGCGTCAATGTGCTGATCGTGACCGGCGTTGTTCTGCAGACTTTCGAGGTATCCGATCGTCGCAAGCTCTCGGACATAGGCATCTCCTTCGAGGTGGACCGCTCGATCACTGAAGACGCAGCTTCAATCTCGTCGAAACGCCGAGCCTTGGACAGCGAGAGCAGGTGGACCGCGAACTCGCTCGCATCGAGATAGTGCAGGCGCGTGCCGTCGTCGTTCAGATGGATCGGGTCGTGTTCAAGCTCAGCTGCCCATCGCTGCTCAAACGATGGTGTTGCTTGGAGCAGTAGTGGCATGACTTGATCAGCTGAGATCACGGACGCTTGATGCCACGAAACCCCGCGCTCCGACGTGCCTGATCTGGTGCAGACGGCGGACAGGCGTTCGTGTACCCGATTTGGTGATCGGCGCTACGTGATGGGCTCGACGGCCTCCTTGCATCAAGCTAAGTTGATGCCATGGATCCTGTGATCCTGGAGAGTGCACGCAAGCATGGAATCAGTGACGCCGACATGCTCCACGCCTACCGTCATCCCATCCGAGTGTTTGTCATGGATGACCTCGTCGTGCTGGTCGGTGCAGATCAGGCCGGGCGTCTCCTTGAGGTGGGCGTGGCGGAGGCCGAACGCATTGAGTTCATCATTCACGCTATGCCCGCCCGACAACGATTCCTGAGGTGAAGTGATGCCCCGTTCGATTCAAGAGATCCTCGACCAGGCAGACGAGCTTGCTCGCCGGTTCGAGGAATACGAGCCGTCCGAGGGCGACGAGCGCCCGGTCGAGGAGTACCTGCTGCAGCGGGCCGCGTTGGCTCGTGCCCGCAGCGAACGCCAGATCGTCGATGCCGTGATCGCGGCTCGCAATGTCGGCATTTCCTGGGCACGGATCGGAGAGCTGCTCGGAACGTCCGCACAGGCCGCCCAACAACGCTACGGCGCGGTAGTCGAACAGGTCTGACACGCGCACGCAGTCGTGCCGTTCGGCGTGGTTTGACGATCTGGGTGTTCTCGCTCCCGATCTGGCGATCTGGGACGGGATGCTTGTATCTTCATACTACGTAGTTCATACTGTCGAGTATGGCAACCGTACGACGCACCATCTCGCTCCCTCCCGCCGTTGCGGCCCGCCTCGACCGTGAAGCTGAGCGACGCAAGACCTCCTTCTCCTCCTTGATCACCGAGTTGGTCTCTCAACATCCCGACCCACTGCCGTACGCCGGCGTGGTCGAGGACGACGAGAACCTCTCCCAGCGCGTCGAGGAGGTGCTGGCACGGCTCGCCGGCTGATCATCTGTGACACCGGTCCGCTGGTGTCAGCCCTGAATCGAGGCGAGGGCAGACGCCATCGGTTCGCTGCCGAACTGCTGGCCCGATCCGCCCGTGACGTCGTGGTCCCGTGGCCCGTGTTCGCTGAGGTCGATCTGCTACTGCGCGCTCGAGGACACGCCCCGGCGGCCATCACATTCGAACGCGCCCTCCTCGACGGTGTCCACCGGCTCGACGCCCCAACCGACACCGAACTGAGGCTCGCCCTCGACCTCGCCGACCGCTACGTCGACTCCGGAGTCGATCTACCCGACCTGACGGTCATGGCGATGGCTTCGATCCGCGATGCCTGGATCCTGACGTGGGACTACCGGGACTTCCGTACCGTGGTCCTCGGCAAGGACCACCACTGGGACCTCCTCGTCCAAGAATCCGAGCTGCCACAGCCCTGACTGGGAGTGGTCGAGCAGCCCACAAAGACCCGAGCGCGGACGTGCCGATCGGCGCTATCCGGTCTGTCGCTCGTTCTTACTCGGTATCGCTGGTTCCAGGATGGGAAAGTCAGGTCTTCTCCGGAGAAGCGAAGCTAGCCTTGGCACCGTGACGAGTTTCGTTGCATACTCAAGTGGAGCGATACGACTCAGGTCGATTCGGCAGACTCTGGTTGCTGCCATCGGTTGGCCAGCAGCGCGACCACCAGCAAGCCCAGCATCAGCGGCACCACCACCGCCGGCATCAGCTCCGAATCAGGATTGCCGGGTCGTGGATGGGCGAAGAGGAACAGGTAGTCGATGGCCGGGGTCAGCAGCAGCAGCGTGCACGCGGCGATCCCGAAGAAGCGTAGATGAGCCCACCAACGGTGGACCGGGCGCCACAGGAGGCCAGCGACCACCGCAAGACTCGGCCACACGAACAGGTAGCTGAAGCCGGGTGCTGCCAGCGCCGTCACCAACGTCAGCACCATCCACAGCCCTATCCGCCCGTTGCGCCGTGCGACGGCGCTGTCGCCCCCGACGTGATCCTCAACCCACCGCGCAACCAGGATGGCGACCGCGAGGAGCACCGCGGCGTAGAGGTAGACCTCGACGATCCCTGGTGTCGAGTGGAGGGCGGTCACCAGCATCCACACCACGGTGCCCACCAGAGCACCGCTCAGACCGGCGAGCGCCGCCGCCCCAAGCGAGCGAACGGTGCCCCGCACCGTGCCCTCAGGGCGCCGGACCCACATCGCCCCGGCAAAGCCAGCCATTGCCACGAGAGCGAGCCACGGCGTCAGTGCGGAGGGATACCGAACGAGGAACGGGCGAATCGTGAAGAAGACCGAATCCCCGGAGTCGGGGACCACCGTCAGATCCATGTCGCCGAAGTGCTGGGCGATCGCCAGCGCATTCGAGCCGTGGTGCTGCAGCGAACCCTGCCCGACGCTGTCGATGTCGTCGGCATCCGTGTGATAGATGGGCGATCCTCGTAGATAGGCAAAGTTGACCCCCGGCACCCCGGCATCGCTGAGCACATCGAAGTCCGTGCCGATTTCGCCGATCCACTCGGCGACCTCCGTCAGGAACGAGAAGGCAACGGGATGTGGGGCCGCCGCCGAAAACTCACCGATCAACCACGATGACGATCCGTTGGTCTCCACCAGCGTGGACGCCCCGGAGCTGCCATTCGCCTCGAAGTTGACCACCACACCCAGGCCGTCGACCACGTCCGGCAGGCTCACGAAGGCCCTGGCTCCGAAGTGGCCAGACGGTCCCGACGGTTCCTCGGCATCGGTGAAGAGGAATACGACGTCGTTGGCCAGGGGGGGCCCGGCACGCAACGCCCGGGCGGCCTCGAGGAGCGCTGCCACAGCGGCGGAGTTGTCGTTGGCTCCCGGTGTGGAGGGAACCGTGTCGTAGTGGGCTATCAGCACCACCGCTCCGGTGTTGGCCGTTCCAGGGATCCAGCCGATCACATTGGCCAGCTCGACCCGACCGGCGCCCGCGTAGTAGTCGGGTGCCATGAAGGTCTGCAGGTCGATCTCGAGGCCCAGCGCTTCGAGTTCGGAGACGAGGTAGGCACCGACCCTCTCGCTCTCCGGAGAGCCCAACGGATGTGGCTCGCGAGCGATCTCGTTGACGTGCTCCATCGCCCGCGCTGCCGAGAACTCGGTGGCGGGAGCGTCGGCACCCTGCGCCGTCGGCGGCAGAGTCGAAAGGAACCCCACCATGATGAGGCCGACCACCATCACCCCGCTGGCGAGCCTGCCCGCCACCAGACTCCGCAATCGTTCGGTATCGATGCCCACTCCTGCCTCCCTGTGGTCGACCCAGGGCGCCGTCGGCAAGCCAATCGTCAGAGTCCGACGGCCATCTCCACGCCCGTTCTCAGAAGCGTTGCAGGATCCAGTCTGACACCAACTCCATCGCGTCCGGGTCAAAGGTCTCCTCGATCCGCCCGTACTCAGATACGGCACCAGTGGTCGCGGTCTGGAACAGATGGTTGAGTCCGTCGAGTTCGGTGACCGTGGCGTCTGAGTTGGCGGCAAGCGCCGCTTCGAGCGCTGGGATGTTGAGCTCCGCCGACACCTGCTGGTCGAGATCACCGATTAGCGCCAGCACCGGAATGGCCAATGCCTCGAGTGCAGGCTGTGGGTCGTAGGCGAGGAAGTAGCGCAACCACGGATCGGTGAATGCGGCCACCGTGTCCTCGATCGCGGCGTCGCTCACCAGCTGTTCGTACCCCGGAGGGACATCATCTGCGGCGGCTGCCATGACCTCACGGATGTGAGCGGCAATGTCGGCTGAGTTCATGTCCGATGCGGCGAGCGCAATGACCTCCGTTGCCCACCCGACCCGCCATTCGACTGCACTGCGAGAAGCACCCTCGGCGCGCATCAGGTCTTCGGTTTGTTTTGCCAGCACTTCGGCTCCGGGCAAACCCGGTGCGGCGAGCAGCACGGTGAAGGCCACGTCGGTCTGGGCTGCCACCATGGGTGCGATGAGTCCCCCTTCGCTGTGTCCAATTAAGCCGATGGGCGAGAACCGCTCATCATCAGCGAGAAAGACGACGGCGGCCAACGCGTCTTCAGCGAAGTCGGCCGTGGTGGCTCCCGCCGGATTGCCCCCCGACTCGCCCACACCGCGATCGTCGTAGCGCAGGGTTGCGATGCCCTGGCGGGCGAGCCAGTCAGCCAATACCAGGAACGGTTTGTGACCCAGGACCGACTCATCTCGATCTTGTTGCCCAGAACCGCTGATCAACACCGCCACCGGAAACGGCCCAATCCCCTCGGGAATCACGAGCGTGCCGGCCAACGGGATGGAGCCATTGTCGAACGACACCTCAACAGATTCGTACGGGAAGGGAGGCTGGGGCTCCTGAGGTCGAACGAGTGCGAAGGGCTCCGCTTGTCGGGTGAAGACAATGGGCACCTCGGCGTCGCCCTGTCTCCAGATGCCCGAGAGCGAGTCGGCTTCTACCGTGGCCTCGATTACGACAGCAGCAGCCGGGATCTCGATGGTCATGTTTGCCCCGTTCGGGGTGATGGTGGCCGGCAGATCCGTGACCCCTTCCGGCGGGCTGTCGAAGACGCCAGTCAGATCCTCAGCCGGTCCCTGATCAACCCGGAGCTGAATCACGGCGCCACGAAACTCGGCGAGCCAGATGCCAGCCAACGCCTGTGGCTCAGGTGGGCCGATTGCTTCCTCTTCGTCCAAACCGGCACAGGCCGCGACCACGAGAAGAATGCTGAGTAGTAGGACTCGGCGACAACGAATCCGGGATACCGGCACGTCAGGTCTGGTCATTGTTCTTCGCCGTATTCGAAGACCCCTTCGATAGGGAGGCCGAACACTCGAGCGATGGCGAAGGCCAGGCTGAGTGATGGGACGTAGCGTTCCTTCTCGAGGACGATGATGGTCTGCCGCGTGCAGCCGACCCGGCTCGCCAGTTCCTGCTGGGTCATCTCACCGTGTTCGAAGCGCAGTTGGCGAATGCGGTTGGTGATCTGGGCCTTAGGCATCTGGGGTCGCCTCCTGGCGGTAGCCGAGGATGATCCCGAGTGACCGGCCGAAGACGGCGATGAGGAACGTGCTCCAGAAGACAAGTTGCAGGTAGGCGACCGGTACTGCGCCGTCTTGGCTGTAGACCACGGTCAGGGTGATCGTCCAGGTGCCGAGCGACAGCAGGACGACCATGGACTCAACGCTGAACGATCTGGCCAAGATGGCGCGGTCGCGTTCGTCGATGACTGCGCCCTTGTGGCGGCGGTTTGTGCGGTGCCAGGCGATCATCCAGGTGCCGATCGCAACCCACAGCAGAATCCAGAAGATCCATCGGGAGGCGGAGTTCTCGAGACCCGAGGTGCCTCCAATGAGGACCACGAGACCGAGTCCGGCGCCTGCTGCGAGGCTGGCGCCTAGGCCGAGCCAGGCCAACTTCTCGATTGGCGTTGCCGGCAGTCCCCGTAGCTCCGCCGATGGCCGCAGGCCGTAGAGGAACCAGCCAATCGCTGCGACGACGAGGAGACCGCCGATGCTTGCGAGTGTGAGCCAGAGCATTCGTATCCCTCTCTATGTAAGGTTATTCATACATAGAGTAAACTATTTCCGACTCCAATGCAAGACCGATTTTGAGCGGCCAGCCTCTTCTGGATTCCTGACCTCGTCCTTGAAGGGTGACCTTTGTGGCAAGTGCAGCCGACGCCAGGGAGCGCATAATCCCGGAGGTACGCCGTGTTATCGGGCACCGCTGACAACCCGATAACCGGCAGGGAGTGTGCACTAGCAAGCCATTATCTGGGACCCCTCTGCTGTCGCCCGGGTAGGCCGTGGCAGTGCTTGTACTTGAAGCCTGATCCGCACGAACACCGCTCGTTGCGGCAGGGCCTCCCCTCGGCAGCTGCGACCGGCGGCTGTGGTGGACGCATGGTTGTCTGGAGGCGACGCGTCAGGTCCCGCACCTCACGGTCGCGTTCGACAAGGCGCGTCTTGCATGCCGTGAGTTCCCGATCCCGCTCCGTGAGACGCTCCGTCACCTCAACGACACGTCGCACGGCGCGGTCTGCGAATACAGGAGCCTCCCGGTCGGGGTCGTCGCCGATGACGGTGGCCAACTCAGCTTCGATGAGCCCGGCCACTGCCTCCCCCATGGTCACCCCCACGCCGTCGCAGTAGCGGCGCCACACCGACCACACGGCGTCCGACACCGGGACCTTGACCATCTGCACCCCGCCGTCACCGTCGAGTTCGGCGAGGAGGCGGCGGTCGATGCGGGCGGGTGCGTTGCGGTCCAGTCCCATCACACCTCCGTTCGGTCGACTGGTTGACCGGGGGCAACTTGCTGCAACTGCGTGTGGGCATGGGGACCGTGAGGGACGATGAGGGTGAACGCCGATGACGGTGGCCAACTCAGCTTCGATGAGCCCGGCCACTGCCTCCCCAATGGTCACCCCCACGCCGTCGCAGTAGCCGGCGCCACACCGACCACACGGCGTCCGACACCGGGACCTTGACCATCTGCACCCCGCCGTCACCGTCGAGTTCGGCGAGGAGGCGGCGGTCGATGCGGGCGGGTGCGTTGCGGTCCAGTCCCATCACACCTCCGTTCGGTCGACTGGTTGACCGGGGGCAACTTGCTGCAACTGCGTGTGGGCATGGGGACCGTGAGGGACGATGAGGGTGAACTCGTCCGTGGCGGTCGGTCGGTGGACTCAACTGGCTGGCATGGGCGCTTGCTCGTCGCGATCGCTTCGGGGGCGATGGTGGAGGAGGGCGGTTCCCAATCGATGTCCGAATCAGTTCCCAATCAGCTGGAGTCGGCGGATCACCTGGCGAGCTCGAGCCCGTTTCTCGACGCCGCGGCACGCCGCGACCCGTGTACCGGGGATCTGAGCGCGCTGGACGGTTCCGCCGCCGCCCTGCCGAATCGATGCGCCGGGGACCCGACCGGCGGCCCTCGCCGCCGGAGAATGGCCGCCTGGCACGCGTGGGCACAGGGTGGGAACCGTCGCGGGGACTATCTGGGAACTTCTTGGGGACTATCTGGGAACCGACCGGGCACCGTCGCAGTTGCGCGGGAACTCGGGCGGGACCATCTGGGAACTGCCACGAGTGATGATTCGGAAGACTCGACGACCCACGTGCCAGATCGATGAATCAGCTCGACGACCTCCTCACCGCCCAGGAACTGGCCGACTACCTCGGCGTTCCCGTTGCGACCTTGTACGCCTGGCGCTACCGAGGGGACGGGCCCCGCTTCGTTCCGCGCCGGCCGCCACCTGCGCTACCGAGCCCACGACGTCGAGGCATGGATCCGGAGCCGTGCCACCGCACAGGAACCGAGGTGAGCCGCGATCGGGGCTCGACCCGAACTACGTCACATGCTTTCGCTACGGTCGGGGGACAGTCGGTCAGCGGGAGGCAAGACAACGATGGCCCACATTCGGAAGCTCGAGAACGGCCGCTACCAGGTGCGTTACCGCGACCCACCGGTCGTGAGCGCGCCAAGCACTTCTCCCGCAGGGTCGAAGCCGAGCGCTACCTCGTCACGATCGAGGCCGACAAGCTACGCGGCCGATGGGCCGACCCGAGGCTGGGCCGGATCACGTTCGGCGAGTGGAACACCGTCGTTCTGTCGGCCCGAGTCAACCTCGCCGACTCGACCCGGGCGAGCGACGAATCCGTCATCCGCAGCCTCATCCTCCCCATGTTCGGGGCTGCGCCGATCTCGAGCATCGAGGCCGCCGACGTGAGAGCGTGGATCGCCGACCTGACCACCAGGGGATACTCCGCCTCGACGATCCGCCGGGCATACACCTTGCTGCAGCTGGCGCTCGATGTGGCCGTAGAGGACGGCCGCCTGGCCCGCTCGCCGTGTCGTCGGGTGGTGCTCCCCCGCATCGACCAGTCCGAGAAGCGCTTCATCTCTATCGAGGGAGTGGAGCTCCTCGCCGAAACCATCAGGCCGCGATACCGAGCCTTCGTGCTCGCTGGTGCCTACACGGGGCTTCGTCCCGGCGAGCTGGCGGCCCTGCGCACTGACCGCCTCGATCTGCTCCGTAGGCAGCTGCGCGTCGAGGAACCGCTCAAGACACCCGCCGCCCGTCGCACCGTGGAGATCCCCGGCTTCCTCGCCGAGGAGCTCGCCGCCCACCTGGCGGCATATCCCGGTCTGAAGCCCCTCGTCTTCACTGCTCCCCAGGGTGGACCGCTGCGCCTCAGCCTCTTTCGACGCCGTGAGTGGAATCCCGCCGTCCGAGCGTCCGTCGGCGAGCCGATGCGGCCCCACGACCTCCGCCACACCCACGTGGCGCTCCTCATCGCTGCTGGGGAGGACCCGTACGTGATATCGAAGCGGCTCGGCCACGCCTCCATCCGCACCACCTACGACGTGTACGGGCACCTCTTCGAGGGACGAGATCGCGAAGCAGCAAACGCTCTCGACGCAGCCCGAACGCGTTCCTCGTGTTCCTCGCGGATTCCTCGCGGACTCTCGGCGGACCGGAGGTCGTGGAGCTGCGTACCTGAAACGGCGAAACCCGCTGCAGCGCAACGGGTTTCGTGGAGTGGAGCTGAGGGGAATTGAACCCCTGACCTCTTGCATGCCATGCAAGCGCTCTGCCAAACTGAGCTACAGCCCCGGGGCTCGCCGTGGCGAGCGGACGGAAGTGTATCAGGCCTCGGCGGCGACCTCTTCATCGAACTCGAGCCGGGGCGCGTCCGCCCACAGCCGCTCGAGGTCGTAATACCGGCGGGTCTCGTCATCGAAGACGTGCACCACCAGGTCGCCGTAGTCGAGCAGCACCCATCGATTGTGGTCCTCGCCCTCGCGACGCAGCGGTCTGCGCCCGAGCGATGCTTTGAGTTGGTGCTCCACCTCCTGCACCAACGCCTTCACGTGGCGGTTGGAGGTGCCGGATGCGAGAACGAACACGTCGGTGAGCACGACGAGCTCAGAGACGTCCAGCAGGGCGATGGAGGTGCCCTTCTTGTCGGCGATCGCGGCGGCAGCAGCCTGTGCAGCGGTGATGGCTTCGTAATCAGCGCTGATGGTTGTACCTTCCTGCGACGCTGTGGGTCGCAGTGTAACGGCGGGGCGTGTCACGACTCACGGTAGAGCCCTTCGTCCACGATATAGCGCCACACTGGATCCGGCACCAGGAACCGCACGCTGCGTCCGGCCCGTGCACGAGCGCGCAGCATCGTGCCCGACAGCGCGATCTCCGGCGTGTCGAGCCACACGACGCCGGCGCCTGGCAGCGCAGCTTCCACCTCGGTTCGGGCGATGCCGGGACGCGGCAGCACGGCGAACCGCACGCGGGCCATAACCTCTTCGCTGCGGTGCCATGTGGCCACACCGCGTGCGGCGTCGGCACCGAGGATCAGCGTGATCACGTCTGAGCTGGGAAACGTCGCCAGGGTGTCGACCGTGTAGGTCCAACCGTCGCGCCGCACCTCACGGTCGTCGACCTCGAAGTATGGAGCCGGAGACGTGGCGAGGTCGGTCATCGCGAGGCGGTGGCCTGGCGAAGACACCGACTGACCGGCCTTCTGCCACGGCGCACCGGCAGGAACGAACGTCACGACATCGAGGCCGAGCTCGCGATACGCTGCCTCCCCTGCGAAGAGATGCGCCAGATGGGGCGGATCGAATGTGCCCCCGAGGATGCCGCGCTGCACGCCGGGCAGGATAGGCACCCGGCGCGAGGTTGCGGGGGGCAAGCCATACCGCTCCGCCGGGCGGGTGGCAGGCCAGCCACGGCAGCGGATCGACGTAGGCCCCGTCGAGCCGAACGGAGAAATGGACCGCCTCGAGGTCGTGCGCCAGTCCCGACACACCGACCCGCTCCCCCGTCGCCACGTACGAGCCGCCGCTCACCTCTATCGAGGCGAGGTAAGAGACCGAGGTCTTCAGACCACCGCCGTGGTCGATGGTGACCGACAGCCGACCGGCGACGGATCCGGCAAAGGTGACCCACCCGGACCCGGATGCGCCCACGGCGCTCCCCGGAGGCGCCGCGATATCGATACCCCAATGACCGCCGTATGCACCGACCGGAGCGAAGCCCTCGACGATGGGGCCCGAAACCGGCATGCGCAGCCCTGCACACGACGGTGCGGCAGCGCCAACTGCGGCGACCAGCAATGCCAGAGCAGCGGTGATGGGCATGACACCATCCTCTCCGCCACCGCCTCGAAACACGGTAGTGGATGGGTGAGACACGAGATAGGCCCCCGGCGACAATGCAGGGAGGTTTCCGAGGAGGCAAGCAGTGAGCGTCGAGTACGTCGTAGACGGTCGAGTCGCCGTCGTGACCATCAACCGCCCGCAGGTTCGCAACGCCATCGATCGGGCAACCGCAGACGCACTGTTCGAGGCGTGGCGGCGGTTCGACGCCGACACCGATGCCGACGTGGGGATCCTCACCGGCGCCTCCGGGACCTTCTGCGCCGGCGCCGACCTGAAGGCCTTCGACCTCGTCGATCGCCCGGAGGGACATCTCGGCATCAGCCGGCTGCGGGTTGGCAAGCCCACCATGGCTGCTATCGAGGGTCACGCAGTCGCCGGCGGGCTCGAGCTTGCCCTCTGGTGCGATCTGCGAATCGCAGCACGCGGACGCAATTCTTGGATGCTTCGAGCGGCGATGGGGCGTGCCGCTCATCGACGGCGGCACCCAACGGCTGCCCCGCCTCATCGGCCTCTCCCGTGCGATGGACCTCGTGATCGACCGGCCGCTTGGTCGCGGCGCCGAGGCGCTCGACATCGGCCTCGTCAACCGGGTCGTCGTCGCCCGGCAACGCCCTGGTCGCCGCAAGCAGCCCTGGCACACCGGATCGCCGTCTTCCCTCAGGCGACGTTGCGAAGCGATCGTGCGGCGATGCTCGACGGCGCTCGGCCTGTCCGCTCGTCGACGGGCTCGCCATCGAGCGCAGCCACGGTCTCGAGTGTGCTCGACACGGCCGTCGAGGGTGCAGCACGGTTCGCCGCTGGCGACGGGCGTCACGGTGCGTGGCTCGACAGTTGATGCCGCTTCGACCCTCGCCGGCACGTCGTCCCCTGCGTAGGCTCCACGATGGGGCGAGTAGCTTGCGACCTTGGTGGTGGCAATCGGCATCGGTGCGATGCTCGTTGCTCCGGCAGAGGCCGGCGGCAGGCCCGTCACCCGCTCACCTCCCGCCGGGCGGCACGTTCTTCGACGATGACGGCAACATCCATGAGCCGCTCATCGAGGCGATCGCGGCGGCAGGGATCACCGAGGGCTGCGGCGGATCGCTTGGAGATCTGTACTGCCCGGCCGTTCCGTGTCGCGGGGCGAGATGGCGGCCTTCCTGTCGCGGAGCGCTCGATCTCCCCGCCGGCCGCGGCCGACGCCTTCTCTCGACGACGAGGACTCGATCTTCGAGGCCGACATCAACCGGCTCGCCGCCGCTGGAATCACCAGAGGCTGTGCACCGGGCGCGTTCTGCCCCGACCGGGCGGTCACTCGAGGCGAGATGGCGGCGCTGCTCGCCCGCGCGTTCGAGTACGGAGGACCGCGCCGTGGGCCGCTTCGTCGACGACGACACCTCGATCTACGAGGCCGACATCGAGAAGCTGGCTGCCGCAGGTGTGACGCTCGGGTGCAACCCGCCGGTCAACGATCGATTCTGTCCAGACGATCCGGTGCGCCGCGACCAGATGGCATCGTTCCTCGCCAGCGCCCTCGACCTCGCCCCCATCCCCGTCCCTGACCGCCCCAGCCTCAGCGTCGCGTTCACGGGCGACACGCTGATCCACCTTCCGCTCACCCACCGTGCGGCCGAGTACGGCGACGAAAGCGGCGAGGCCTACGACTTCCGCCCGATGTTCGAGTCGGTGCGCGGTCTCCTGAGCGACCGCCGACCTCGCCATCTGTCATCTCGAAGTGCCGCTCTCTGCGGACAACTCGGTGCTCTCGGGCTACCCGCTGTTCAGCGCCCCTGCCGGTCTTGCCGACGCTCTCGCCTGGGCCGGGTACGACGGATGCTCGACGGCTTCCAACCACTCCATCGACCAGGGCGCTGCAGGCGTCGCCGACACGCTCGACGTGCTCGACGGCGTCGGGCTCGGCCACGCCGGCACCGCCCGCAACGCTGCCGAAGCTGAAGCCATAACGACCTACGACGTCGCCGGCGTCCGGATCGCCCACCTGGCAGCGACGTGGTGGCTGAACGGCTTGCACCTTCCGGCCGACAAGCCGTGGCTGGCAGAGGTCATCGAAAGCAACCGCCTGCTCGAACGCGCCGATCAGGCTCGCAGCGATGGGGCGGACCTCGTTGTGGTGAGCCTTCACTGCTGCGCCGAGTACTCATCGACGCCGACGCCGTACCAGGTTGCGTTGGGGCAGGAACTGATCGCATCGCCAAGCATCGATCTCGTCATCGGCCATCACGCACACGTGATCCAGCCGGTCGCTGCTTCGGCCGAGGATTACGTCGCCTTTGGCCTCGGCAACTTCCTCTCCGGTCAGCTCGGCTCCGATCTCACCCAGGACGGCGTGATCCTGACTGCCGAGGTGGTGCCACGCGGGGACCGGTGGGTCGTGCGGGCCCTGCGTGCAACACCGACGTGGGTGGCGTCCGGCACCTACCGCATCCTTCCAGCCGCCGAGACCGTCAACGCCGGCTGGGGAGGCGCATGGCTCGAAGCGGAGCTGGCGGCCTCGTGGCGGCGAACGGTGACCACGCTGGAGCGGTACGGCGTCTCCGTGACGCCGACGGCGGTCCCGTGACGCCTCCCGGTCTCAGGTACCGAGTCGAACGGGCATGGCGGAGCGGGGGGCAAGCGCGATTCGCTCAACGAAGGCTTCGAGCTGACGCAGAGTGCGAACCTCGTAGACGCCGTCGCAGATGGGAGCATACGTCGACATGATGGAGTCACCCGTGTCCCAGTAGCGCATCGCCTCCGGGTTGAGCCAGTAGAGGGCTCGGGCCCGATCGGCGATCGAGGCCACTACCTCGCGGCCCGTCTCCCGGTAGTTGTTGCGAGCATCGCCGGTCACCATCACCGTCGCACGCGGCGTCACCGCATCGCCGTAGCTCGCAGCGAAGGCCTCGAGCGCCGAGCCATAGTCGCTGTGCCCGTCGCGCCGAACGAGGTGGGCCTCGGCGCTCATCCGGCCCATCGCGTCGATGAAGTCCGACCCGGGGCCGAAGAACCGCGTCACTTCGTCCAAACCGTCGATGAACGCAAACGCCCGCACGTTGGAGAACTGATGGCCAATGGCGTACGTGAGCTGCATCGTGAACCGAGCAAAGGTAGCCATCGATCCGGAGACGTCGCACAGCAGCACCAGCTCCGGCTTGCTGATGCGCCTCGGCCTCCACTTCGGGTCGACGAGGGCGCCGCCGTGAGCGAGCGAACGGCGAATCGTGCGGCGCACATCGAGCCTGCCCTTGCGGCCGTGGCGGCGACGAGCGGCCAGCCGGCTGGCCAGCTTGCGGGCGAGCGGCATCACCCGAGCCGAGATCTCGTCGAGCTCCTCACGGGTTGCGTGCATGAGATCGATATCCTCGACGAGCGGCACGCGGAGGGTGCGTGCCACCGCCTCGACGCCCCGGTCCTGCACCAATCGCCGCAGGATCTCGTCCTGGACTTCGGTGCGGAGCCGGTCGACTTGGTCGGCAGCCCGCTCTGCCGCCAGCCGTGCCGCGAGATCGTCGTCGCCCGCTTCGGCGAGCCCCGCCTCCACCAGCCGCTGCCGCAGTCGTTCGGCATCGAGACGGTGCATCACGCGATACAGGTAGTAGCGGCCACCGACCGGGCGCCCTGGCTGGAAACCGGAGAGGCGATCGACGGCCTGCCGTACGAGGTCGCGGAGCCGCTCAGTGTTGCCGGAGGTGAGTGCGGCGACGATGGCATCGAACAGATCCCCCACGTCGCCTCCGGCGCCTGCGCCGGCAGCACCCGGCTCGGTCGACCCCGCTCCATCGGTGGTCGCCGAGTCTCGGTCGGGTGAGGGACGGAGCCCGAAGAACACGTCGAAGGCGGTGTCGAATGCACGTTCATGCCGGGCGTTCTTCACCATTGTCGCCGACGAGCGCCGCCCGCACCCCCTCCCGGTCGGCGAGGTCGACATGGCGCAGAGCGTCCCCCGCATCCATCACCTCCACCATCGACACCGGGATCCCTACCGACCGCAGCTCGCCACTGAATCTGGTGAGCGCCGCCAGCATCAGGCATCCCCGGCCGGCGTCAGCTCCAGCTCTCTCATCACCTTCTCGATGTCCGATTGGTACTTGAGGAGCACGTGCAGCGTTTCGGCGGTTACTGCACCATCGACGTGTTCGATTGCAAGCACCAACAGCGTGCGGGCCCAGTCGATGCTCTCACTCACAGACGGTGCCTTGCGCACAGCGACCCGACGGATCGACCGCACGACCTCGGCGATCCGGGTGGCGAGCTCTTCCGAGAGGCCCTCGACGCGGCTGAGCAAGATCTCACGCTCACGCTCGACGCTCGGGTAGTCCACATGAAGGAAGAGGCACCGGCGCTTCAGCGCCTCGGAGAGCTCTCGGGTGTTGTTCGAGGTGAGCACTACGAATGGTCTCGTCTGGGCTCTCATCGTTCCGAGCTCCGGGATCGTCACTTGGAAGGCGTCGAGCACCTCGAGCAACAGCGCCTCGGTCTCCACCTCGACACGATCGACTTCGTCGATCAGCAGCACGACCGGCTCGGGGCTGCGGATCGCTTCGAGGAGGGGGCGGGCGAGCAGGAAGTCCTCGGTGAAGATGTCGCCTTCGAGTTCGTCCCACCGCCTACCTTCGTCTGTCTGCAGGCGGAGCAACTGCTTGTGGTAGTTCCACTCGTACAGGGCCTTGGCCTCATCGAGCCCCTCGTAGCACTGGAGCCGCACGAGCCGCTTCCCGGTGGCCTCGGCCGTGGCGAGAGCGAGTGCCGTCTTGCCGACACCCGCCGGGCCTTCGGCCAAGATCGGCTTGGCGAGGCGGTCGGCGAGGAACGCAACCTGGGCGGTGCGGTCATCCGGCAGGTAGCCCACCGAGCGCAGGGCGGCGGCAGCGTCGGCGGCATCTGTCCACGGCATAGCCGGCATGATGGCAGACACAGCCGTCGGTCCGACCGGCTGCTGAACCTTCGGCCATCGTGTACCGCTGCGGTACAGCCGAGCCTACGGCTGCTGAACCTTCGGCCATCGTGTACCGCTGCGGTACAGCCGAGCCTACGGTTCGACCGCTAACGACCGATGTCAGGGTCGTCTTGGGTCACTCGACTGCGGACCGTGTAGACCGAGTCGCCGCTCAGGATGCCGCCTCTGCCGAAGAGCCGCCCGGTCTGCCAGTTCGACAGGCCGAGCTCCGGCTTGTCGAGTGCGTACTGGCCGTCGACCCAGCGGGTGAAGCCGTTGCCGACGAACGGAGCGTCGATGGTGGCGAAGAACTGGTCGTGCTCGGCGGCGTCTTCCGAGACGAGACTCGCGACGAAACGCGGGCTCTGGGCATTGAACAGGCGCACGGCGGTGGCGATGTCGGGGACGACGACGAGCGTCACCTCCGGGCTGTCTTCCCACTCCCACTCGCGCCCGAGCTCATCGCCGTCGATGACCTCGGTACGTGGCTCGGTCACCTCACCCTCGGCGCGTTCGATCGGCGCAGGATCGAACCACGGAGTCGGGATGCGATCCTCGCTACCTTCTGCCACCCACAGCTTCGCCGTTGCGCCGCGACGTTGTCCGGCGCGGTCGACCGCATCGAGGAACACCGGCACCAGCTCGTGCGGCAGCAGACTCGACGATGCAACAGGTGTTCAAGGTGTTGCACACCTTGCGGTCGAGCGAGTGGAACACGGCTGAGGCAAGACGCTCCAGGGTCGGCCTTGGCCGACGCAACGATCCATCCGCCACCCGTGCCATGGAGACTGACGGGGACTGCCCGCCTGGCGGGCGACGGCGCCGAGCTGTGCGACGGCGCCCCCCGACCCGCGAGCGACGGCAAGCGCGAGCCGGGTGTCCGAGAACAGCGCGTAGCCTGCGGCACGAGATGGGCTGGCGACGAGCGAGGCCGCCCCAGCGGGCAGCCCGGCCTCGGCGAGCGCAGGGTCGAGCGCGTGCTCGACGATCGCCTCGAGCCGTCCCGAGGGCATCGGAGCCGATGCGGAAGACGACGGTGTTGCCGCTGCGCAGAACTCCGGTCGCATCGGCGAACACGTTGGGCCGGCCCTCGAAGACGAAACCGACGACCCCAAGGCCGGCACGAACCAGATCGACCCGCCAGCCATCGTGAGGCACCGTTTCCACGACGGCCCCCCTGCCCGAGCCGGCATCCCGCCAGGACCGCAGGCCGGAAATCATGTCCGCGCGCATCTTGTCGGACAGGATGAGCCGGGTTGCAGAGCGGCCGCGCTCGCGCGCCGAGACCACGTCGGCTTCGTTGGCGGCGGCAATCGGGGCGAAGGCGTCGTCGTCGGCCAGCCGAAGCGCAAACGCCTCATAGAACGCTGAGACTTGGTCGTCCGAGACGGTACCCATCGCGTCGAAAGCCGCGACCGCCGCGTCAACCGCATCAGTGGCGATGCCGTGCGCCGCTCCAGGAACGTGGAGGAGGTCACCGGTCGTCTGGACAACGATCAGCCGGTCGCCCGGCGCAAACGCTGCAGCAAGCTCCGCATTGACGTAGGTGATGCGGTCGCCGCCGTACACGATGGGCATACCCGCTGCCGAGCGTGGTGAGGTAGGTCGCCGAGTCCATGGGCGCACGGTATCGGAGCGAGCACTGACTGCCAACCCGCCGCCCGACCCAGCCAGGATTGCGGCATACTCACCGGATGGCTTCGCCACCGGACGAGACCTATACCCACGGGCACGCGTCGGTGGTCGTCGCCGCCCACGCCATGCGGACCGCCGAGGAGGCCGCGGGATTCCTCATCCCCCATCTGAAACCGGGGATGCGCGTCGTCGACGTCGGCTGCGGGCCAGGGTCGATCACGACGGGGCTGGCGAGGTACGTCTCACCCGGCGAGGTGACGGGCATCGACAATGCTCCCGAAGTCGTGGAGATCGCTCGCCGCACTGCCGCCGAGCGCGCCGTCCCCAACGTCCGTCTCGAGGTTGCGTCGGCGTACGACCTACCCGTCGCGGACGCATCGGTCGACGTCGTCTACGCCCACCAGGTCCTCCAGCATCTCTCCGACCCCGTCGCCGCCCTCACCGAGGCGAAGCGAGCCCTTGTCGCCGGGGGCTACATCGCGGTGCGCGACGCCGACTACGGGACGATGACGCACTACCCCCACGAGCCCTTGTTGGACCGATGGCTCACGGTGTATCGCGCCATGGCGAGGCACAACGGCGGTGAGCCGGATGCCGGGCGACGGCTCCTGGAGTGGGTCGGAGATGCCGGGTTTGCGCATGCGGTGCCGACGGCGTCGACATGGCTGTACGCCGACCCGCAGGGTCGCAGCGAGTGGGCAGAGCTCTGGGCCAACCGGATGACACTCGAGCGCATCGTTGCGAGGGCAGAGGAGCTGGACATATCCGACCGCGAGGAGCTCGCCGCCATCGCCGCTGGGTGGCACGCATGGGCGGCCCAACCGGTGGCTTGGTTTGCGTTCATCCACGGCGAGGTGGTCGCCAGGAGAGGATGACCCGTCTCTCAACCAAGTTCTCGGTCGTCCAGCCCCGCCGCCGCGATGAACCCAGCCAATTCGCAACAGGTGAGCGAATAGCGCGCTGCGTCGAGGGGCTCGCCGCGAATCGACCGACCCAGCGCCGGTCAGCGCAGAACGACCAGGTCGTCGCGATGGATGACGACGCCTCCGGCAACGGAGCTGTGCGCCCCCAGGGATTCGCGCACGGCCGATGCACTCAAGCTGGCAATCCCTTTGCCGATGAGGCTGCCCGAGGTAGCCATGACCTCGACGGCGCTCCCTTCATCGAACGTGCCTTCGACCGCAATGACTCCGGCTGGCAACAGGCTCCGGCCCGACTTCACCAGCGCGGCAACGGCACCGTCGTCGATGGTGACGCGGCCCTCGGGCGGCAGCCCGAACGCAATCCACAGCTTGCGGGCGGGGAGTCGCGAAGCGTGGGGCTCGATCCAGGTTCCGACCTCCTCACCGGCAACGGCACGGCTGGCCGCTTCCTCGTCGCGCGCCTCGGCGATGACGGTCGGGACCCCCGACCACGCGGCCATACGAGCCGCAGCGATCTTCGTTGTGACGCCTCCTGATCCGAGCGCACCCCGTCCGGAGGACCGGAACAGCTCGTCGAGGATCTCGTCGGTGTGGCGGACGGCCGAGAGCAGCTCAGCATCGTGGTTGATCCGGGGGTCGGAGGAGAACAGACCTTTCGTGTCGGTGAGGATCACCATCATGCCTGCCGCTACGAGGTGACTCACCATCGCCGCAAGCCGGTCGTTGTCGCCCAGCTTGAGTTCGTCGACGACGACCGTGTCGTTCTCGTTGACGATCGGAACGACACCGATCGCAAGCATCCGCATGAGGGCTTCACGGGCGTGGAGGTACTGGCTGCGGTTGGCGAGCACGTCCTTCGTCAGCAATACCTGACCAACGACGGTGCCCTCGTCGCCGAAGCGGCGTGCGTACTCGTGCATGAGGAGACCTTGCCCAACTGCGGCGGCCACCTGGAGATCGGGGATCTCGCGAGGACGCTCAGTCGAGCCCCAGGGCGGGTATCCCGGCCGCCACGGCGCCCGAGCTCACCAGCACGGGACGGTACCCGGCGGCGCGCAGCCTGCCGACCTGGTCGCACCGTCCGGGCCACCCCGGCCGCATCCAGGCCACCGGAGGCCGTCGCAAGGCTCGACGAGCCGACCTTCACGACAACAGCGGCCTGCGCCGCCACGGGTCTCCTCATCGATCGGTCCCGCCCATCTCGCCCCCCTCGGCGTCGCGTTCAGGCTCTTCCTCGGCTTCGAACCGGTCAGGATCGTAGGTGAAGACGAGGTCTCCGATGCGCACGTCATCGCCCGGCTCGGCACCGGCGGCCTGGAGCGCTTCGTCGACGCCCGAACCGGCGAAGACGCAGTGCAGCGAGATCTGCGGCCTCCGGAACAGTCAGATCGTCGAGGTTCACCGCCCGCTGCGCAGCGCGGCCCTCGACCAGCCATTCGTCGCCCTTCCGCCTGACCGAGAAGCTCGGGGGCAGTGGGCGATGGAGGACGAAGCCCTCGCCGTCCGGGGACTCCCTTTCCGCAAGTCCGACGGCATCCGCAACCGCGTGGACGAGAGTCGAGATCCCTTCCCCCGTGACGGCCGAGACCAGCTGCACTTCGGGGCTTTGCGCCGACGCCCACGCCTCGAGCGACTCTCGGTCGGGAGCCGCATCGACCTTGTTCACTGCCACGACCCGGGGACGGGCGGCGAGATCGGGCGAGTGCGCCTCGAGCTCGTGGAGCAGCACGTCGAGCTGCGTCGCAACCGGGTCCTCCTGCAGAGAGGTCGGATCGAGGAGGACGACCAGCACCCGCGCTCGTTCCGTGTGGCGCAGGAACTCATGGCCGAGACCCTTGCCCTCGGCGGCGCCTTCGATGAGTCCCGGGATGTCGGCGAGAACGAACTGACGATCGCCGACCTCGACGACACCGAGGTTCGGCTCGAGGGTCGTGAACGGATAGTCGGCGATCTTCGGCCGAGCGGCAGAGACCCGCGAGATCAGGGTGCTCTTGCCTGCATTGGGGTAGCCGACCAATGCCGCGTCCGCGATGAGCTTGAGCTCGAGCGTGATCCATGCGGCAGATCCGTACTCGCCCTGCTCGGCGTAGGTAGGCGCCCGGCGAGCCGGCGTGACGAGTGCTGCGTTGCCGCGCCCGCCTCGCCCACCCTCGACCACCCTGATGCGCTGACCGTCCTCGACGAGGTCGGCGAGCAGCGTGCCGTTCTCGTCACGCACCAACGTCCCTGGAGGAACGCCGAGCGTGAGGTCGGGACCAACTCTGCCGTGGCGAAAATCGCCTTCGCCGTGTGTGCCCGACTCTGCGGACCAGTGGGGTTGTCTGGCGTAGCTGAGCAGGGTCGCGACACTGGAATCGGCGGCGACATGGACGTCCCCGCCATGCCCACCTGAGCCACCGTTCGGTTTCCCACGCGGCCTGTTCTTCTGACGGTGGAAACTTGCGACTCCTGCGCCGCCGTCACCGCCCTTGACCCGGATCCGGACGCGGTCGACGAACACGGCGCACCCCCGGTGCTGGTTGGGAGGCTACTCGGGGAGGACGTCGACGAGCCGGCGCCCCCTGCGGGTGCCGAACTTGACGCGGCCCTCCGCTTTGGCGAACAACGTGTCGTCGCTGCCTTTGCCGACGTTCTCGCCGGGATGGATAGGGGTGCCGCGCTGGCGGACGAGCACGGACCCTGCGGTGACGATCTGGCCGTCGAACGCCTTGGGGCCGAGCCGCTTCGCCTTCGAGTCGCGGCCGTTCTTGCTCGATCCACTGGCCTTGGTCTTCGACATGCGCTACTCCTCCTCGCCGGAACCGGCGTCATCGGCGGGTTCGGTCTTGGCCTCGGCATCGGCCGCTGCCGCAGCGGCGGCTTGCTTCATTGCCGCCGCCTTCGTTGCGGCCTTCTTGGCACCAGGGACCGTGATCGCCGTCACCTGTAGCGTCGTGTAGGTCTGGCGATGACCTTGGCGACGGCGCGACCCGCTCTTGTTCTTGTACGTGAAGACGTCGACCTTCGGACCACGGCTCTCGCCAACGATCTCTGCCGTGACGGATGACTTCTCGAGCGTGTCCCGCTGAGAGACGACGCTCCCGTCATCGTCGACGAGGAGCAGCGGCGTGAACGTCACCGCCGTGGTGTCGCTCTTGATTCGCTCGACGTCGATGACGTCGCCCTCGCGAACCTTCGCCTGCTTCCCGCCGGCGCGAATGATGGCGTACATGTTCTCCTCCGGGATGGTGCTGCCCAAGGCGGACCGTCACACCTGACAGGACGCTCCGGGTCCAGCACGCGACAGCGATGTGCGTGCCGGAACCATCGCATCTTAGCCCGGTGCAACGGGCGCGAAACTTCGTATGCCACGCAGTCAGCCGGTGTGACTCTGGCCGCCATTGGGGAGCGGCACGCCCTGGGTCGCCGACTCCTCGTAGAGCACAACGCCGCGGCCCCCGCAGGTCGGACAGACCTCGGAGAACGACTCGAGCAGCCCGGCCGAGACGTTCTTGCGCGTCATCTCGACGAGCCCGAGATTCGACACTTCGAAGACTTGGGTCCTCGTCTTGTCCTTGGCGAGTTGCTCGCGGAGCTTCAGGAGCACGGCATCGCGGTTCTTGGCGATCTCCATGTCGATGAAGTCGATGACGATGATGCCGCCGATGTCCCGCAGTCTGAGCTGGCGTGCGATCTCCTCGGCGGCCTCGAGGTTGTTCTGAAGCACCGTTTGCTCGAGGTTGGTGTGGCCGACGAATCGACCGGTGTTCACATCGATGACGGTGAGCGCCTCAGTGCGGTCGACCACGATGTGCCCGCCCGATGGCAGCCACACCTTGCGCTCCAGCGCCTTGCGCAACTGGTCCTCGACGTGGAATCGCTCGAACAGCGGCAACTCCTCGTCGTAGAGCTTGAGCTTGGATGCGAGATCGGCCTCGGTGCCGGACAGGTAGTCGAGCACCTGGGTGTGTACCTCTTCGCTGTCGACGAGCAGCCTGCGGAAGTCCTTGGTGAAGTGCTCGCGAATCACCCGCAGCACCAGGTCGGGCTCGGAGTAGATCAACGCAGGCGCATGCTTGTCCTTCTGCGCCTCGATCTCCTGCCAGATCGCTTGCAGGCGCTCGATGTCGGCGGTCAGGTCTTCCTTGCTCGCCCCCTGGGCGGCGGTCCGCACGATCACACCCATGCCCTTCGGCCGGATCTCGGCGATGATCTCGCGCAACCGGCGCCGCTCGTCGTCGGGGAGCCTGCGGGAGATGCCCCGAACGTCTGCGTCGGGAGCGAGCACGAGGTAGCGGCCCGCGAGGCTGATCTGGTTGGTCAGCCGGGCGCCCTTCTTGCCCATGGCATCCTTGACGACCTGCACGAGCACTGAATCGCCGGGTTTGAGGACCATCTCGATCCGGGGGCGCTTGCCCTCGATGTCGGCGTCGTCGTAATTGACGTCACCGGCGTACAGCACGCCGTTCTTTCCTTCGCCGAAATCGACGAACGCTGCTTCCATGCCGGGCAGCACATTGCGCACCTTGCCCGTGTACACGTTGCCGACGAGCGACTGCTGATCCGACCGAGCCACGTAGTGCTCGACCAGAACCGGCCCCTCGAGCACCACGATCTGGGTCTGATGTGGGTTTGACCGCACCAACATCTGCTTGCGGGCAGTGTCTGGAGGGGGAACGATCTCGAGATGCGGTCGGTAGGTCCGGCGGCGATCTTCACGCCGCTGGGGCCGCTGGCCGCCACCTCGCGAACGTGAGCTCTGACGTCCTTGACGTTCGCCGCCGCCCTCTCTGGTGCGGCTCGGTTTTCCCCCTTGTTTCCCCGACTTCTTCTGCGCCGACTTCTTCGCCTTCGCGGGCTGGCGCTCAGACTCAGCGGGCTCGGGGGCTGGCTCCGAGAACCGACGCACGGTGACGGATTCGCCGCCCACCTTGCGCACCTTGCGGTCCTCGATCGCAGCGCCGCGGCGGACAACCCGCGCGGTCTTCCTGCGGAAAAGTGACATGCAAATTCTCCTTCATCTGCTGCGGTTCGCAGCGGTTCGATGTCCCCAGGCCCGCCCATACCGGCTGGATCGCCGTGATTGCTCGACCATGCAGCCTGACCGCCGCAGGAAGGGAGGAGTCGGAGAAACGGCCGCCGGTACGGGCGGCAAGCACGAGTAGTTGCAGAACGGAAAGGCTCGGCATCGTGTCTCCGAGAGCGAACTCACGACAGACCACCAAGGTGGCCCGGTGGGCGGAAGAGTAGCACGCGAAGAGCCGCTGTCCGGTAGCCGCGATCCACAGATCAGGGTGATCGAGGGCCTGGGCGTGCTTCATCCTCCCTACTACGTATCGGCGGGCACTGGCGCGCGATTAGGGGTATGTCTGCCGTGGTACGTCCCTGCTGTGCGGCCCCGGGCTCGGCGGCGAACGGGCGGGTTCACGTGGTTGCTACCCTCGGCCTCCATGATGCGTCGCGCCGAGCAGGGTTGGATCGAGGTCATCGCCGGCCCGATGTTCTCCGGGAAGAGCGAGGAGCTGATCCGCCGGATCACCCGCTACGAGCTCGCCAGAATCCCCACGCAGACTTTCAAGCCCGCACTCGACACACGGTATTCGACCAACGAGGTCGTCTCCCACTCCCAGCTCTCGACGGCGGCTGAGCCTGTCGCCGACTCCGCCGACTTGCTGCGATCGGTCCAAGACCGCACCGTCGTGGTGGGGATCGACGAGGGCCAGTTCTTCGACGAGGGGCTCGTTGGAGTGGTGACCGCGTTGGCCGGCGCCGGCAAGCGGGTCATCGTTGCCGGGCTGGATCTCGACTATCTCGGACGACCTTTCGAGCCGATCCCCTCGCTCATGCTGCAAGCCGAGTACCTCACCAAGGCGCTCGCGGTGTGCCATCGATGCGGGGGTCCCGGTCTCTTCACCCAGCGAGTCGTGAGGTCGGACGAGCTCGTCGTGCTCGGCGCCGAGGGCGCCTACGAGGCGCGGTGTCGGCGCTGCTACGACCCATCAGAGGCAACGCAGGAGACGCTGGCGATCTAGACGTCAGACGAGCGTTCCCTGCTGACGGCCGGAGGCGAGGCGCCGGCCGAGCGATCTAGAGGATCTTGCGCTCGCCCGGTACCGGTGATCGGCGCATCCAGACAGAGTGGCCCAACCCGAGCGCGATGCTCATCGCCAGGAATGCGGAGCCACCATTCGAGAGAAACGGCAGCGGCAGCCCCGTGACCGGCATCACCTGCAATGTCATCCCGACGTTGACGAACACGTGGAAGACGAAGAAGGCAGCGACGCCGACGGCAACCAACTGGGAGAACCGGTCACGTCCATTGACTGCGGCAACCAGGAGACGCCAAACGATGACGAGATAGAGGGCGAGCACGAGCACGCCGCCGACGAACCCGAGTTGCTCGCCAACGGCCGTGAAGATGAAGTCCGTGGCCTGCTCGGGAACGAAGCTCAGGTTGGTCTGGCTTCCCTCGAACAGGCCCTTCCCGAAGAAGCCGCCGGAGCCGATCGCGATCTTGCTCTGCACCTGGTTGTAGAGCGCGGTGGCCGCCAAGTCGGCCGATGGGTCGAGGAATGCCACGAGGCGCGTGAGCTGGTAGGTCTTCAGCGCATTCACTTGGAAGAGCCCGACCGTGCCGACAACACCGGAGAGCGCAAGGAACGCAAGCTGTCGCCACGTCGTGCCGGCAACGAACAGCATGACGCCGGCGATGAACGACAGAACCAGCATGGTGCCAAGGTCGGGCTGGCTGAAGATGAGCACGGCGGGGATCGCGACCAGCGCAGCGGCACGCGCCAGGTGATACCACCGCAGCGACGAGTCGACGGCCGTCGCCAGGAGCGCAGCAAGCGCAAGGATCACACCCACCTTGGCGAACTCAGACGGCTGGAGCTGGAAGGGTCCGAGCGCGATCCACCGATTGGCCCCCTTGCGGAAGTCGCCGAGCGGTGTCAGGACGAGCGCCAGTGCGATGACCGATCCCGCATAGAGAACGGGTGTGAGCATCCGGAGGCTTCGGTTGTCGACGAGTGAAGCTGCGAAGAACGCGATCAGGCCGAGCACCACGAAGATGACATGGCGGCGCATCAGGGTCGCCGGATCCAAACCCTCTGCGATGAGCCGCGGCGCCGACGCCGTGTAGACCATCAAGATCCCGAGCCCCGCGAGCGCGAGATAGGCCATCAGGAGAAAGAGGTCGGGACGAAGCGTCCGCTCGCGCTGGAGAACGGTGGGACGATCCGCAATCGGTCGCGCACCCAGGTCGGAGGCCATCAGTCGGCCTCTTCGCCGGCAACGATGGGGGTCATACCTGTTGAGCCGTTCATGAGGTACTGCAACACACGCCGCGCGGTAGGAGCCGCAATCCGCCCACCGCTCCCACCACGCTCGATGACGACGGCGACGACGTAGCGCGGGCTGCTGATCGGAGCGACACCAACGAAGAGCGCGGTGTCGACGTCCTCAGCCGCAGTCTCGCCCTTGATGACTTCGGCGGTACCGGTCTTGCCTCCCACTTGCTCGACCCCCTCCCCGAAGTCCGCAAACGCGCTCCGTGCAGTGCCCCTCGCACCGTTCACCACTTGCTGGAGATCACGACGAAAAGCCGCCACCGTGGCCGGCGAGAGATCGATCTGGTTGAGTGCCTCGGGAGCGTTCAACCGCAAGACGTTGCCGTCTTGGTCCGTGATCGTGGTGACCACACGCGGTGTCCACAGGGTGCCGCCGTTGACGACCGCTGCGTAGGCATTGGCAAGTTGGAGCGGCGTCGTCAGCACAGATCCCTGGCCGACCACAGCATTCATCACGTCGCCGCCGGTCCACGGCCCGTCTCTCACCAGGCCGGGCGTTTCGCGCTGGGCCCGCTGGAACCATTGACGGTCGGGGATCAGGCCGTCCTTCTCGAACGGCAGGTCGACACCCGTCTCGTCGTCGAAGCCGAGTTGGCGCGCCCACTGCTGCAGGAGGTCTTCGGCATAGAGACCGGTGCCATCGTCACGGATACGGTTGGTCCAGATCGACAGAGCCACCTGCCAGAAGTACAGGTCACACGACGTCTCGAGTGCACCGTGGAGATCGATCGGCCCATGGCCGCTCAAGATCCAGTCGTTGAACACCTGCTGGCTGCCGTCCGTGAAAGGGAATTCGAGCTTCCCGCTGCAGAAATACTCCCCGGCGTCGGTCTGCGTCGATGCTTCGTCCGGGAAGATCCCTTCTTCGAGCGCCGTGACGTAGGCAACCGCCTTGAAGGTGGAGGCGGGGGCGTAGACGCCCTGAATGGCGAAGTTGTTGAACACCGCGAGCGCCGACAAGCGATCCCATTCCTCTTGGGTAACGCCGTCAACGAAGATGTTCGGGTCGTATCCGGGCACCGAAGCCATGGCCAGCACTGCGCCGCTCGTCGGGTCGAGCACGACGCCCACCGAACGCACCGGGCACGCCGGATCTTCCGTCGGGTTGCAGTCGGGTTGGCCGTAGGACTGGCGGGCGAGCTCCAGGCCCTGGACGAGTGAGTCTTCGAGAACCTGCTGGATGTCCACGTCGATGGCAAGCTCCAGGTTGGCCCCGGGTGTCGGCGCGTCCTCGCTGGCGATGTCGAGGACGTCCCGCTGGGCGTCAACGCGGTAGATGATCCTTCCCGCGTCGCCGCGCAAATCATCGTCATACTGGCGCTCGACCCCAGCCCTGCCGACGGTGTCGGTTGGGCCGATGTCCGGTTTCTCGATATCGGTCTCGTTGGGATCGCCGATGTAGCCGATGATGTCGGCGGCGAGCTCGCCCTCGGGGTATACCCGGACCGGTTGGGGCAACACAGACACGCCTGGATAGTCCTCCTCGTACTCCACGAGGCGCAGCGCTTCGGTATCCGAGATGTCCGTCATCAACGTCACGCGATCCCCCCTCCGCCGTGCGTCATCGATAGCTGCCGCGCACGTCACTTGCGGGCAAACCCGCGAATGCCGACAGGCGCTGGATGAGCTCCTCCATCTGTGGATCGTCGGGGTCCGGCACGAGCGCACCGTCGACGACGGCCGCAAGCGCCGGGCGGGTTCCGGCGAGCAGCCTGCCTCGCCGATCTCGGATCTCCCCCCGCGGCGCCGGGGTTTCGATCACCTTGAGCTGGTTCGTCTCGGCTTGCTCGGCGAGTTGGCTCGCTTGCACTACCTGCACCGACCACAGCCGCAGCGCAAGCACGCTGAACAGTGCGAGGAAGACGAGACCGAGAACGCTGACGCGAACACCGAAGCTCATCGCAGCCACGTCCCGACGGTCCGCTCGCGCAACACGAACGTGACGCCGGGAAAGACCGCGGCAGCCATGACGACGCTGTAGAGGGCGGGAAGAACCATCTGTCTCACGATCCCAGTCGTAGCCAACAGACGCTGCCCGAACAGCGTACTGGCCACCAGGAACAAGGCTTGCCCAAGGAAGGCAATGCCGAACACGCCGATGGCAACCACCACCGCACCGTCGTCTGCTCTGGCGCGAAAACGCAGACCGAGATACGCCGCGACTACGTTCACCATCGCCCACAATCCGAGCGGTGATCCCCCCAGCAGGTCGAGCAAGAGGCCGCCCGTGAAGCCAAGCAGCAGAGCGGGCTCCGGCTCCAGGTATCGGACGCACGCCAGCACGACCACGACAACGAGCAACGGGGATGAACCCAGCGGCTGAAGGCGGCCGTCGCCGAACAGCGTTGTCTGGATCACCACGGCCAGCACAACGAGGCCGAGCGAGAAGGCTACGGAGCGACCGCTCACTGCTCCGTCACCAAACGGTTGCCGTCTCGAACCTCTGCCGAATCGCCGTCACCGACATCTGAGTCGAGCGGGGACCAGCCGACGATCACCTTGACGAAGTCGATCTCGGACATGCGCACCGACGGCTCAACCGTGGTGATGAGCGCAAACCCTGCCTCGGCCTCAGCTGCCTCCGTCACCGTTCCCACGTTGAGACCCGGCGGGAAGCGGGTGCCGTCGGTGACGAGGCGGTCGCCCTCGCCGACGGGCCTCACTGCACTGAACATCTTGAGTTGGAGCTCGCCCTGGCCGAGCCCCTCGACCCATCCGGTCTCATTGGTGAGCAAATCTCGAACGCCGACACCCAACCGTGGGTCCGTGATGAGCCGGACGCGGGCAGACGCGGCGGCGACGAAGTCGATGCGGCCAATGAGACCGTCCTCGTCGATCACTGCCTGCCCCATGGCGACACCGTGGTCGCGCCCTTTGTCGATCCACCGGATCTGATCGAAATCGGTTGGGCCGAGTGAGGCGATCCGCGCGGTGATCGTTGGGAGATCGCCCGGCGGGTCGAGGTCGTTGATCTGCTCGAGCTCGGCAAGGCGGTTCTCGACGCTCTGCACGTCACCGAGCTGTGCGTTGAGAGCGTCGTTCTCCGCCCGTAGCCGATCGACTTCGTCGCGCAGTCCCGCGATGTTGGAGACCCCGTCGATGAAACCGGCGACCGGCCGCGTCACGGCGGTTGCAAGCTGCTGCACCGGAGCAAACAGCGATTGCGCTCCTTCTCGCAGCGAGCCTCCGACACCGGAGCCCTGGGTGCGGACGTCGAACGTCGCGAGCAGGAACGACAGCATCAGCAGCGACACGAACAGCGTCGTCGAGCGATCGAAGCGGCGAAACGAGAACATCAAGAGACCCGACTGGCTGGTGGGCGGGAGCGTCGCACGGGAGTCGTACCGGCAACGGGTCCACGGTAGCTGGCTCCGGCGCCTTCATGGCTCAGCGGCGGCTTGCGGAAGCCTGGTTGCGAACCGACCGCACGCGCAAGGTCAGCGCACAGGAGAAACACCCGGCGGGGCCGGGGTCCGCTCCACCCGGGGCTCAGATCACGAGCGGCCACTCGAGGACAGCACGACGTGGAGCACGTCGAACTCCTCGAGGCACGCACCCGAGCCGAGTACGACGGACTGCAACGGCCGATCAGCCGTGACGATCGGCATGCCCGTCTCGTTAGCGATCCGAACGTCGAGGCCACGCAAGAGAGCGCCGCCTCCGGTGAGGACGATGCCGCGCTCGATGATGTCGGCTGCCAGCTCCGGCGGTGTCTTGTCGAGCGTGTACTTGACGGCGTCCACCACCGCCTGCACGGGCTCTTCGATGGCTTCCCGGACTTCCGGGCTCGACAGCACCACGGTCTTGGGGAGGCCGGTCACGAGATCGCGTCCACGCACCTCGGCAGCGGGCTCGTCCGTATAGGGCCATGCGCTGCCGATCGCCATCTTGACCTGCTCAGCGGTGCGCTCGCCGAGCATCAGGTTGTATTCCTTCTTGACCCATTGGATGATGGCCTCGTCGAGCTCGTCCCCGCCGATCCGGATGCTCCGCGAGACGACGATGCCACCGAGGGAGATGACGGCCACCTCGGTGGTGCCGCCGCCCATGTCGACGACCATGGAGCCGGATGGCTCGTGGACGGGAAGCCCGACACCGATGGCCGCAGCCATCGGCTCCTCGATGGTGTACGCACGTCGGGCGCCGGCGTGATACGCAGCCTCTTCGACGGCCCGCCTCTCGACGGCGGTGATACCGGACGGCACACAGATCACGATACGGGGCCTGGCGGCAAACCTCCGGTTGTGGACCTTGTCGATGAAGTAGCGGAGCATCTTCTCGGTGATGTCGAAGTCGGCGATGACTCCGTTGCGCAGCGGCCGAATCGCCTGGATGTAGGACGGGGTGCGCCCGATCATCCGCTTGGCCTCCATGCCGACCTCGAGCGGACGGTTGTCGCGCGTGTTGATGGCGACCACCGATGGTTCGTTGAGAACGATGCCCATGCCGCGTACGAACACGAGCGTGTTGGCGGTGCCGAGGTCGATGGCCATGTCACGGCCTGCGACGGAGAAGATGGAATTCAGCATGAAACCACCCGGGTTTCGAGATGCGGAGAGTGTACAGGTCGCGAAGCTTTCCGAAAGCCACAGTAGTGGCAAACGGGCCCGTGGTGCGCTGCCGGTGGACCCTCGGTCCCATGCGAAGACGCAAGGGACCGCCGGCGAGCGCGTGTTGCGCCCTCTCTAGGCAGGGAAGAAGTTGGCCAGCTCCTTGGCTGCGCTCTCCGGGCCGTCCGAGCCGTGGACGATGTTCTCCGTGATGACGGACGCAAGGTCTCCCCGAATCGTGCCGGGTGCCGCATCGGCCGGATTGGTCTTGCCCATCATCTCCCGCGCCGCTCCGATCGCACCCTCTCCCGACCACTCCATGGCGACGACGGGACCGCTCGTGATGAAGGCAAGCAGCTCGGGGAAGAACCCCTTGTCGACGTGCTCGGCATAGTGGCGGCGGGCGAGCTCCTCGTCGATGTCCAGCATCCGCATCTTCTCGAGGGTGAAGCCTTTGCGTTCGAAGCGCGAGACCACTTCACCGACCAGGCCGCGGGCCACGCCGTCCGGCTTGACCATGAGGAAGGTGTGCTCGATTGCCATGGGCGCGATTCCTTTGCTGACGGATGCTCGATCGGGCGAGATGCTACCCGCCCCAGCTACCCGGCTCAGCCGGGCTCGAGGGTTCTCGCACGACAACGCTGCAAGGCGGGCGGCTCACAACCTGGATGACCCCACCGACGGTCATTCAGGCACCGCCCCACTCTGTTGCGCTCGCGATCACCTGATGAGGATCATTCAGCGTCGCTCGACGCTGCCCACAGGTTGATGCCCGCATCGGTGGCGATGCCGTCGATGGCGGCGAGCTCGTCGGCCGTGAAGTCGAGGTTGTCGAGGGCGCCGAGACTGTCCTCGATCTGCGACCACCGGCTCGCCCCGATCAACGCCGTCGTCACCCGCGGGTCGCGCAGGACCCACGCAATCGCCATCTGGGCGAGCGTCTGCCCGCGGTCGCGGGCCAGCTCGTTGAGCGCGCGCACCCTTGCGAGGTTCTCTTCATCGAGGAACTCCGGGAAGAACGAGCCGCCTTCGCTGGCCCGGGACCCTGCCGGGACACCGCCCAGATACTTCGAGGTGAGCAAGCCTTGGGCGAGTGGCGAGAAGACGATGCACCCGATGCCCTCCTCTTCGAGCACCGCAAGCAGTCCGTCCTCGATCCAACGATTGAGCATCGAGTAGGACGGCTGGTGGATGAGACACGGCGTACCGAGGCTGCGCAGGATCTCGGCTGCCTCGCGAGTCTTCGCCGGGCCGTACGACGAGATGCCGACGTAGAGCGCCTTGCCCTGGCGCACTGCGGTATCGAGCGCCCCCATCGTCTCTTCGAGCGGCGTGGTCGGGTCGTAGCGATGGGAATAGAAGATGTCGACATAGTCGATACCCATGCGGCTGAGGCTCTGGTCGAGGCTGGCGAGCACGTACTTGCGTGATCCACCGCCCTGACCATACGGACCGGGCCACATGTCATACCCGGCCTTGGTCGAGACGATCAGCTCGTCGCGATAGCCGGTCAGGTCGGCGGCGAGAATGCGGCCGAAGTTCTCCTCCGCCGAGCCGTAGGGTGGGCCGTAGTTGTTGGCGAGGTCGAAGTGTGTGACGCCGCGGTCGAACGACTTCAGCACCATCTCCCGGGCGTTCTCGATCGGCACGTCGCCGCCGAAGTTCTGCCACAGGCCGAGGGCCACTTTGGGCAGGTCGAGCCCGCTTCGCCCGCAGCGGGCGTACGGCATGCGGTCGTAGCGATCGTCGACGGCTTTGTACATGGCTGGGGTCCTCCTCGGTTGCCCATGTTCGTCGCAGACTCGCCAGAGGCGCAACCACCGCCGATGGACGCCTCAGATCGCCGGTGTCGTAGCCTGGCGCAATGAGCGTCAGCGTGACCGTCGTGTGAGCAGCAACCCTGTGAACGCCCCCGGCGGTCCCGGCATGCCACCGCGCTGGACGTCGAGCGCAAAGACCGCCATCGGGACCTCGGTCTCGGCGGCGAGCCCGGTGTGGTTCACCGTCAGCCACGGGATACTCGACGAGGTCTACTACCCGAGGGTGGATGAGGCCTGCACGCGCGACCTGGGCCTGATCGTGACCGGGCCAGACGGGTTCTTCTCGGAGGTGAAGCGCGACGCGATCCACTCGACCGAGACGATCGGCGGGGTGCCGGCGGTCCGCATCCTCTCGCGCTCCCCAGCCGACCGATACTGCATCGTGGAGCGGGTGTGCACCGATCCGGCCCGTCCGGTGTTGCTGGCAGACATCTCGTTCACGAGCGACGATCCGGCCCTGCGACTGTTCGTGCTCCTCGCCCCCCACCTCGAGAATCGAGGCTACGGCAACACGGCGAAGGTCGATGAGTTCAAGGGAGTCGAGCGACTGGTTGCGGAGCGGTCGGGCGCCGCGCTTGCCCTGGTGGCGAACGCACCGTGGCGGGCCCGTGGGGCGGGGTACGTCGGGGTTTCCGACGGCTGGCAGCAACTCCGCGCCCATGGCGAGCTGGTCGGCCAGTACCGCCTCGCCGAGGACGGCAACGTTGCCGTGTGCGGCGAGATCGATCTGGCGGCCTGTGACGGAACGTTCACGCTTGCGCTCGGATTCGGCCGGGAAACTGCCGAGGCGACGCACCGCGCCGTCGCATCACTCCATGCGGGGTTCGAAACGACCCTCGACGCATACTCGGGCGAGTGGCGCACGTGGATGGCAACCTGCACGCTCCCGGGGAGGGCGGACGACAGCCTCGTCACCACCAGTGCAGTCGTGCTGCGCTCCCACGAGTCCGTCAGCTTCCCGGGCGGCATCATCGCCAGCCTCTCCATCCCCTGGGGATTCTCCAAAGGTGATGACGACCTCGGCGGATACCATCTCGTCTGGCCACGAGACCTCGTCGAGTCGGCCGGCGGCTTGCTCGCCATCGGAGCGCACGCGGAGGCGACCCGAGTCCTCGAGTATCTGTGGGCCACCCAGGATGAAGACGGCCACTGGCCGCAGAACATGTGGCTCGACGGGACGCCGTACTGGTCAGGCGTACAGCTCGACGAGACGGCGTTGCCCATCGTGCTCGTCGACGCCTGGGCGCGAATCACGGGGAATGACCCCACTCGCTACTGGCCCATGGTTCGCAAGGCGGCGAGCTTCCTCGTGGCCGCAGGCCCGGTGACCCCCCAAGATCGCTGGGAGGAGGACGCCGGCTATTCGCCGTTCACGCTGGCGGCATCAGTGGCCGCCCTCCTGGCTGCGGCGGACCTTGCCCGCACCGTCGGCGAAGACGAAGCTGCAACCCACCTCGTCGAGACCGCTGACTTCTGGAACGCTTCGATCGAGAGTTGGACGTACGTCGCGGACACATCGCTGGCAGCGACGGTGGGAGTGGCCGGCTACTACGTGAGGATCGGCTCCGCCGACGTCGACGCGGCAGCGACGCCTGCCGCCGGGTGGATTCCGATCAAGAACCGGCCTCCCGACCAAACCGAGGTCCCGGCGGACCACATCGTGAGCCCCGATGCGCTCGCGCTCGTCCGCTTTGGGCTCCGTGCCGCCGGCGATCGACGCATTGTCGACACCGTCGCCGTCATCGATCATCTCCTCGCCGTCGAACTCCCCGCAGGCCCGGTCTGGCGGCGCTACCCGGGCGACGGGTACGGCGAGCATGCAGACGGCTCGCCCTTCGACGGCACCGGCATCGGCCGCCCCTGGCCACTCCTCACGGGCGAGCGGGCGCACTTCGAGCTCGCCGCCGGCCGACCCGAACGAGCCGGAGAGCTGGCCGACGCAATGGCCGGCTTTGCGGAGCACGGCCTCCTTCCCGAGCAGGTGTGGGACGCACCCGACATCGCGGAGATGGAGCTCTTCAAGGGCCGGCCGAGCGGCTCGGCGATGCCGCTCGTGTGGGCGCACTCCGAGTACCTCAAGCTCCGCCGGTCCATCGACCTCGGTGCTGTGTTCGACATGCCGCCCCAAACGGCTTCCCGTTACCTGGGAACGAATTCACCCACGTGCGCGATCGCGATCTGGAAGACGAATCACAAGATCCGGCAGATCGCCAGGGGCCGCAACCTCCGCATCGAGCTACCGGCCCCGGCCGTGGTGCGGTGGTCCAACGACCGCTGGGCGACCTCCAGCGATGCGGCAACCAATCCGAGCAAGCTCGGTAGCCACTTCGTCGACCTGACACCGGACCCCGGGGCAACCGACATCGTCTTCAGCATTCAATGGGATGGGGGATGGGACGGCTCCGACTACCTGGTCGCGATCGAAGAAGGGACTCAGGAATGACGACCGCGGACACATTCGTTCTCTTCGGGGCGAGCGGCGATCTCGCTCACAAGATGCTGCTCCCGGCGCTCTACGGGCTCGAGAAGGCAGGGCGTCTCAACCAGCGAGTCTTGGGAGTGGCGTCAACCGAGTGGGACACAGCCGCCTTTCGTTCCCACGCCGCCGATGCGATTCACGAATCCGGCTCGATGGTCGCCGGGGCGACGCTCGACCGGTTCGTCGGGCGCCTCGAATACGTCGCAGGCATGTATGACGACGACGCTACATTCGATGCGCTTGCGGAGAAGGTCGATGGCTCGCATACGCCGATCCACTACCTCGCGATTCCCCCCAACCTCTTCGAAGTGGTCGTGAGTGGCCTCGCTCGGGTGGGGTTGTGCAATGGGGCACGGGTGATGGTCGAGAAGCCGCTCGGTCGAGATGAGGCATCTGCCCGTGAGCTCAACCGATTCCTCCACCATGCGTTCGCCGAAGGATCGATCTACCGAATCGATCACTTCCTCGGCAAGGACCCTGTCCAGAACCTGCTGACGTTCCGGTTCGCCAATGGCATCTTCGAGCCCATTTGGAACCGCCACTATGTCGACCACATTCAGATCACGATGGCCGAGGACTTCGGCGTGCGCGGTCGGGGCGTGCTCTACGACGAGCTGGGCACCGTGCGCGACGTTCTGCAGAACCACCTTCTCCAGGTGCTGACGCTGCTGACAATGGAGGCTCCTGCGGCCCCGACCGCCACCGCCTACCACGACGAGAAGGCAAGGCTGCTCGGTGCGGTTGTTCCGATGACGACCGACGGCGCCGTCCGCGGCCAGTTCGCCGGCTACCTCGCAGAACCGGGGGTTGCGGAGAACTCGCTCACAGAGACGTTCATCGCAGTACGTACCACCATCGACTCCCTGCGTTGGGCAGGCGTGCCGATACTCATCAGGGCGGGCAAGGAGATGGCGGTCAGGGTCACCGAGGCGACCGTCGTGTTCCGCTCCCTGCCGAAGCTGCCCTTCTTTCCTTCGCGCACCCCGGCACCGGCTCCCAACAGCATCACCTTTCGCCTCGGACCGGAGACGGGCGTCGTGCTCCACCTCCAGACAGAGGCCGCAGGCGAAGAGCCCGGCACCGAGGATGCGGATCTCGCAGTCGACTTCGCCCCGGTCTACGGGCAGCAACCAACGGCGTACGAACGCCTCATCGACGATGCTCTCGAGGGGGACAAGACGCTCTTCGCACGGGAGGACGTCGTCGAATTGGGTTGGCGCATCGTTGCGGGGCTCCTCGAGCCACAGGAGAATCCGGAGATCTACGCCCCGGGTTCGTGGGGCCCGGCAGGGGCTGACGAACTCGCCGCCGACCTCAGAGGCTGGATCTCGCCGGCGTGAGCGAGCACCCACCCACGGCGGTGGCTTCCCGAGCGTACGGGCGTCACACGAACCGGCCTCGCGCCTCACCGACGACGTAGAGCGACCCCGTAACGACGACGGCTTCGTCCTCTCCCACCCGATGCAGCGCCTCGGTGACCGCTTGCGCGATCGGCACGACACTCTCCACGCTGACGTCGGACCCGAACACGGTGCGGGCCGCCTCAGCGACCTCCTCCGCCGGTATCGCCTCGTCGTCGCTCGAAGCCGTCGCAATCACCTCACCGACCAGACCGACGAGGGGCGCGAGCAGAGCAACGGGGTCTCTTTCACCGCGGAAACCCACGACGAGGATGCGGTGCGTCTCGGGGAACTCTTCTGCGAGCGCGGTGCCCAGCCCGGTGATGCCCTCCTCGTTGTGGGCGCCGTCCACAATCACCAGTGGGTTGCGACCGACGACCTCGATTCGACCGGGCGACTCGACCGCAGCCGCTGCTTCGCGCACCAACGCGACATCGAGCCCACGCCCCAAGAATGCCTCCACTGCGACGATCGAGGTTGCGAGATGGTCGACCTGGTGGCGGCCGTGCAGCGGCAGAAAGATGTCGGAGTAGGTGTCGTGGAGGCCCCGCACGGACACGAGCCAGCCGCCGATCGCCTGGGCTGCATCTGCTACCTCGTACTGGCTGCCGCGCCTGATCCAGGTTGCGCCGGTCTCCGAAACCCGGGCAGTGACCGCCCCTTCGGCGGCCGCAGGCAGCGGTCCGGTGACCAGTAGCCCGCCGGCTTTCAGGATCCCAACCTTCTCGCGTGCGATCTCCCCGATCGAGTCCCCCAGATACGAGGTGTGATCGATGGCGATGCCGGTGATCACCGATACGTCGGCGTCGAGCACGTTCGTTGCATCGAGGCGCCCCCCGAGACCCACCTCGACGACGGCCGCGTTGAGCGCCTTCGACACGAAGAGCTGGAACGCCATTGCTGCGGTCAGCTCGAAGTAGGTGATCGTCGTGTCGTGAGCCGCTTCGTACGCGGCGACGAACGGCGCCACGTCGGCCACGGCCTCCACGAGCCCTGCGGAGTCCAGGATGGCCCCGTTGACGGTGAAGCGCTCCTCGATACGCTCGAGGTGCGGCGAGGTGAAGGTTCCTGCGCTGAGACCGTGGGCCAGCAGGAGGTCCTCCATCAAGCGAACGCTCGTCGTCTTGCCGTTCGTGCCTGCAGCGTGAATCGCCGGAACGTCTGCATGGGGTTCGCCCATCATGTCGAGAAGCCCTGCGATGCGCTCCAGTCCCGGTTTCACGCCGCTGCCAATGCGGGCATCGAGGAACGCAAGCGCTTCCTCGTGCGTACGGATGATCGGGAAGTCGATCATTCGTCGGTCAGCCGAGCTCGACGAGCTGCGCCCGCAGCTTGTCGACTGTTGCCGTGAGCTCGCCCTTCTTGGCTTCTTCCTTGGCAACGACCTCCGCCGGCGCTCGATCTCGGAACTTGGGGTTGGAGAGCTTCTGCTCCGTCTTGGCGAGCTGCGCTTGAGTTTCGTCTATCGCCTTCTGAAGGCGGGGCCGCTCGGCGTCCACGTCGACGACGCCGGCGAGCGGGATGAACGCCGACACCCTGCCGGCGTGGATGCGCGTGTGTCCGGCGAGCTCGCTCGGCGCCGCCGTCGCAGTGATCTCGGCTCCAGCCAACGATGCCAACTGAGCCTGCCACCATCCTGCGGCGATGGTCGAGGGGTCGTCGAGGAGCATGCCGAAACTGCGCTTGCCGAGCTGATGCTCGGCGCGGAACCGCCGCAGACCCGTTATGAGGTCCTGGAGCTCCACCATGCCGTCCGGTGCTTGCGCGACGGGAGGCGCAGGCCACGTCGACGTCGCCAGAAGCGAGCCGTCGCCGAGCTCGGACCACAGCTCCTCTGTGAGGAACGGGATGACAGGGTGCAGCAGCTTGAGGAGGTCCCGCATCACAACGCCGAGCGTCTGACGTGTGGTGTCGGCTCGCGCCTCGTCCTTCAGCCCCAGCTTCGCCATCTCGAGGTACCAATCGAAGACCTCTGACCAGGCGAAGTTGTAGAGCATGCCGACTGCGTCCGAGAAGCGATACTCGTCGAGCAGGGCGTCGTATGCCGCAACCACTTCGGCAAGGCGGCCGAGAACCCACGCATCTTCAGGGCCCGGAGCTTCGGGGTAGCCGCCGTGGGCAGGCACGTCTCCGACCCCGTTGTGCTCGACGAGGAACCGCACCGCGTTCCACACTTTGTTGCCGAACCTCCGCGAGGCATCGATCCACTCCTCGTTGAGCGGGATGTCGTGTCCTGGTGCTGCCGATTGCACCAAGGTGAGCCGCACGGCGTCGGCCCCGTACCGGTCGACGAGCTCCAACGGATCGAGCGCGTTCCCTGCGCTCTTCGACATCTTGCGGCCGTCTGCGGTACGAACGAGGCCATGGATGACGATGTCGCTGAAAGGCTTCGCCCCCATGAAGTGAAGCCCCATCTGCATCATCCTGGCCACCCAGAAGTAGATGATGTCGAAGCCCGTGACGAGCGCGGCAGTCGGATAGAACTTGGCGAGGTCTTCGGTCTGCTCGGGCCAACCGAGCGTCGAGAACGGCCACAGAGCGGACGAGAACCAGGTGTCGAGCACGTCATCGTCCGCCCGTACCGCTCCCCCACACGTGGGGCACTCCGGGACGTCTTCGCGCGACACGATCGTGTCGTCGCAGGCGTCGCAGTACCACGCCGGGATGCGGTGCCCCCACCACAATTGGCGGCTGATACACCAATCCCGGAGATTCTCCATCCAGTGGAAGTAGTTCTTCTCCCAGCGCTGCGGGACGAAACGGCTGTCTCCATTGCGCACGGCATCGATCGCGGGTCCCACCATGGGGCCCACTTTCACGAACCACTGTGTCGAGAGCAGCGGCTCGACCACCGTGCCACAGCGCGAGCAATGCCCCACCGAATGGTGATGATCCTCGACCTCGACGAGGTGACCCTCTTTGTTGAGCTGGTGCCGGACGGCTTCACGGGCCTCGTACCTGTCGAGCCCGGCGAACCGACCGCCCGCCTTGGTGATGTTGCCCTCCGTGTCGATCACGACGATCTGCTCGAGGCCCGAACGCTCGGCGATTTCGTAGTCGGTCGGGTCGTGTGCCGGCGTGACCTTGACGGCCCCGGTGCCGAACTCGGGATCAACGGCAGGATCGGCGACGATCGGCACGACACGATCGACGAGCGGCACGCGAACCGTGCGCCCGATCAGGTTCACATAGCGCGGATCCTCGGGGTGGACGGCGACGCCGGTGTCCCCCAACATCGTCTCGGCGCGGGTCGTCGCCACGACAACGCCGCCATCAGAGCCGTCGGCGAACGGGTAGCGAATGTGCACCAGCTCGCCGGACTCCTCCACGTAGTCGACCTCGATGTCGGACAGCGCGGTGTGGCAACGCGGGCACCAGTTGATGATGCGGCTTCCCCGATAGATGAGGCCCTGCTCGTAGAGCGTCACAAACACTTCGCGCACTGCCTGAGACAGGCCCTCGTCGAGCGTGAACCGCTCACGGCTCCAATCCGTTGAAAACCCCATGGTCCGGATCTGCTGGATGATGCGGCCGCCGGACCGAGCCTTCCAGGCCCACACTTGCTCGATGAACGCGTCCCGGCCGATGTCGTGGCGAGTCAGCCCCTCCGCGGCGAGCTCGCGCTCGACAACGTTCTGGGTGGCAATGCCTGCGTGGTCCATCCCGGGGAGCCACAGCGCTGCGTACCCCTGCATGCGCTTGCGGCGGATGATCGTGTCCTGCATCGACATGTTGAGCGCATGACCCATGTGCAGGACGCCCGTGACGTTGGGTGGCGGAATGACGATGCAGAAGGGCTCGCCGTCCGGATTGATCTCAGGCCGGAATGCGCCCGCCGCTTCCCAGACGTCGTACCAACGCGCCTCGATGTCTTTCGGCTCGTACGTTGGCTTCATCGTTTCCCTCGGTCATGCGTCACCTCGCCTCGACCGCCAATGGTAGCGACGGCGGCTTCGATGCTCGCCCACCTGACTCACTGCACCCCGACGCGAGACCATCCGACATGTGTGCCGTTGGACCCGTTACAAGAGGAGCGGCCGCCCGAGCGACAGGACGTTCGCCGCTGCCCCGCCCAGCCCCTGGTGAGAGACGATGCGCGAAGCGATATAGGGGGCGTGCAATGCGCGGCATGGTTGCGAACTCTCGCCGCTGGTTCGGTCGTCGTGCTCAGCCTCGCTGCATGCGGCGGCGCTGCGAACACCGATACCCAACAGACATCGACGAGCAGTGGAACCCTCGCATCAACCACCCTTGCGACCGCCGCTCAGGCTGGCCCGCAGGGCGAGCAGGGACCCCAAGGCGAGCAGGGTCCCCAAGGCGAGCGAGGACTGCAAGGAATCCAGGGGCCACAAGGCGATCAGGGCCTTCGAGGACTCCAGGGTGTGCCCGGACCGCAAGGCCCGGCCGGCCCACCGGGACCGGTAGGCCCATCGGGTGCAGCCGGGCCCATCGGGGTTTACTGGTCCGAAGGCCGCGAGCTGATTCCGGCGGGCAGCATCTACTGGGGCGTCGTCGCATCCTGCGATGAAGGGGATTTTGCGACCGGCGCCGGCTGGGTCATCGACGGTGAGGAGGACGATTGGGCGCAGCTGCAGGTCGTCTCCTCTCTGCCGGAGTGGGTGTGGGCCATGGACGACACCTCGGAGGCCTGGCAGGTCGGGTTCGCCCGCGTGGCCCACGACACATCGGTCAACGTCTCGGTGTACGTCCAGTGCCTCGACCTGACCCCGTGATCGGTGCGGCGGCACCGTGAGGTCGGCCGGGGAACGGCCGGACCTCTACGCTGTCGTGGCAGCCGAACACGGGAGCCGCCATCCATGACCGTCCGTATCGACGCCCAGTTGATGATTCCCGGCATCGGGGAGCCGCTGGAGAACGGCTCCGTTGTGATGGACGGCGGCGGCATCGTGTATGCGGGTCCGACCGCGAGTGCCCCTTCCGCCGAAAGCGTCACGGAGGTGGCCACCGTGCTTCCCGGACTCTGGGAGTGCCACGGTCACTTCACAGGGTTCACCGGCGCCGACCTCGAAGCGATGGTCAAGGAGCCGATCGTCGCCCAAGCCGGCAGGGCGACCGCCGACATGGCGGCAACCGTGGCGGGAGGGGTCACCTCCGTGCGCGAGGTGGGAGGACTTGGCATCTGGCTGCGGCACGTCGTGAACCAAGGCCGAATCCCCGGGCCGACCCTGTACTCCGCCGGTTCGATCCTGTCGATGACCGGGGGCCACGTCGATGTCCACGGTCTCCCGCTCGACTGGGTCACCAGCATCGAAGACAACGAGAGCTTTGGCGTCCTCTGTGACGGAGTGCCCGAGTGCCTCAGGGCCGTGCGGCGACAGCTGCGCAAGGGAGCCACCGTCATCAAGGTGTGCGCCTCGGGTGGCGTGGTCAGCGAGCTCGACGATCCCGTTCACCAACAGTTCTCCGACGAAGAACTTCAGGCCATCGTCGACGAGGCGACCAGGGCCGGAGTAGCCGTCGCCGCCCACTGCCACGGCAAACCCGGAATCATGGCAGCCCTTCGTGCCGGGGTCACCACGATCGAGCACGGCAGCTACCTCGACGAAGAAGCGGCCGATCTCATGAAGGAAAAGGCCGCGATCCTCGTACCGACCCGCTTCGTCGTCGCCCAACTCCTCGGCATGGCGGAGCTCCTCCCACCGTACGTCTACCGCAAGGGTGTTCAGATCGCAGACGAACACGCCCAAGCGATGAAAGTCGCTGTCAGCGCCGGCGTCACGATCGCCATGGGTACCGACATCTTCCTGAGCGGCCCGTCATATGGTCAGAACGGACGCGAGGTCGGCCACCTCGTCGAGGCAGGCATGACGCCGCTCGAAGCGATCGAGGCCGCAACTGCGAACGGTCCGCTCACGCTCGGCCCGAGGGCGCCTCGCTCAGGCAGGCTCGTGGAAGGCTACGACGCAGATGTGATCGCAATTGACGGCAACCCTCTCGACGACCTCGACCTCTGGGGCGACCCGACACGGGTTACCCACGTCTGGAAAGCCGGGATGGCGGCCAAGTCCCCGCGATGACCGATCCCGACCGAATGGTGATCTCCTCCCTCGCCCGTCCAGGCAGACATGACCTCTCGGGACTCGCACTGCGCACCAGGCTGTCCCGACCGACGCTCGCCCACACGGTGACCAAGCTCCGCCGGATGGGGTGGATCGCCGGCGACGACGATGGCTACCGGCTGACCGGCGCCGGGCGGCACGCTGCCATGTCGCTGAGAGATGCACCGTGAACGACCAGAGCGGGCGCGGTCACGGTGAAAGGCCCGGCATACGCCATTACGTCAGCTCGGTCGCGGGGTTCTGGCGCAGCGCCGTCAACGATCACGTCGTCGGCGCCGCCGGCCTGCGGCCCGGCGACGTCGTGCTGGACATCGGAGCCGGTCTCGGTCCTGCCACGATCCCAGCGGCGCGCCAAGGAGCCTATGTCCTTGCGATCGAACCGAGCCGCATGATGCGCACCGGACTGCGGATCCGGCGGCGCTGGCAACGTGGCCGCAGGCAGATCGAAGTCGTGGCGGGGACGGCGGAGCACCTCCCTCTGGACGACGCGTCGGTCGACATCGCCTGGGCGGTGAACGCGATGCACCACTGGACGGACATGGCGGCGGCAGCGCGTGAGCTGCGTCGCGTCGTGCGTCCCGGGGGCCGGGTGGTCCTCGTCGACGAGGACTTCGACGATCCCGCTCACGTGATGGCCCACACGCCGAGCTCGCACCACGACACCTACCCGATGATCGATCCCGATGCGGTCGCTGCTGCCTTTGTTGACGCCGGTTTCGCTGCGAGCGGCAGACGGATGTCGGTAGCCGGAAACCCCGTCCTGCACGTCACGGCAGCGCTTCCCGCCACAAAAAGGGCGTAGCGCTTCCAGGTGCTTCATCCGTCGCCTGCACCCGGGCGATAACCGGGCGGCGGGATTTCCTCGATGCGTGCGACCCGGCGGCGGATGAAGCCGTCGAACCCGGGCACGGCGAACGCCACGAGACCTCGCCGTGGGCTGTAGAGCACGGAGTCGCCGATGAGGCGGTCTCGCACGAACGACAAATCGCGATGCTCCTTGCCGAGGTGGCGAGCGATGTCGCCTGTTGCCGCGACGTCGCCGTCTCCCACCTCGGTCATGGCCCTGAGGTAGTCACGGGCCGAGTCGGGCAGTGCACTCCACCGCCCCTGGAAGAAGCCGCGGTCGAGCGCGGGGATGGCTCGCCGCATGCCCGTGTGGGCGATGCTCTCCGTCACGACATCGCTCCCCAGCACAGCAGCCTCGTCCCACACGTACGAGCCGAAGTGCTGGATGAAGTACGGGTACCCGCCCGCCCGTTCGGCGACCATTGCGACCGCGGCGAGCTCCCAGCGAACACCCAGCTCGTCCGCCGGACGGACGAGCGCCTCACGGGACGCAGCGTCGTCGAGGCGCCCGATTGCGATGTACTCGAAGGCTCTGTCGGCGTAGGTCTTCGCCTTCTGCAGAGCGGCGGGGAGACCGGGAAGCCCTGCCCCGAGGAAGGTGAGGGGTAGCTCGTCGCGGTTGGCAACCTGGGCTGCAGTGACGATCGCCCGCAACGCACGGTCGTCCAAGACATGCATCTCGTCGATCGCTACGACCGCCAGCCCTTTCCGCACCTTGGCGTACTCGCCCAGAGCGTGGAGGAGGTCGGGCAGGTCGATGTCGAGGCTGCCTGCGGCACCCTTCGCCTTGCTCGGCTCGGCCTCGACGCCAACGGCAACCCCGGTTGCGCCAACCGACAAGCTGAAGGACTTGAACACCGAGAGAAGCGAACGTGCCTTTCGATCGCGAGTGAGGTCTTCGCCGATTTGGTCTCGCATGGAGACTGCGAGTGCAGGCCCGAAGTCGTCGCTCTGCGGCACTTCGACGCGAATCACGACCCAGCGATCCGCATCGGCGTGCTGTTTGAGCGCACTGTCGATCAGCACCGTCTTGCCGACGCCGCGAAGCCCGTACGCGACGACACCCTGCTCCAAGAAGCCCATGGCACGACGCTGCAGCGCAAAGTCGATGCGATCGAGCGCCTCGTCGCGACCTGCCAGAAACGGCGGCGGCGAGCCTGCACCCGGCTGATACGGGTTCTCCATTCGGTGGATCAATGTCGCCTCTCTGTCTCGTCTTCACGAGCTTGTCTAGTTTGTCTAGCGTTTGCGATGAGCACAGACTACCGACCGGCTGCGACACTTTCGCGTCGCCCGCAGCCTCCCGAGCGGTCCGCTGTGTCGAGCCGATCGCCCCTATCCGGTCCACGTGCGCCGGCATCACAATGCGGCGATCCCAGGAGTACTCCTCAATGCGTGAATACGTCGACGGGGCAACAGCGATCGTTCGCGGTGCATTGGCGGCGGGCTGCGACTTCTTTGCCGGCTACCCGATCACACCAGCGTCTGGAATCCTCATGGCGATGATGCGCGACCTCCCCCGCCGAGGCGGTGTTGCCATCCAAGGCGAGGATGAGATCGCCTCGATCGGGATGTGCATCGGAGCCGCCATGAGCGGCGCCCGGGTCATGACGGCGACGAGCGGTCCGGGCATCAGCCTCTACAGCGAGAACATCGGACTCGCCGTGATGGGCGAGGTACCCATCGTGATCGCGGACGTCCAGCGCATGGGACCGGCGACCGGCGGCGCGACAACGGTCTCCCAAGGCGACGTGCAGTTTGTGCGGTGGGGCACCTCAGGCGGCTACCCGATCATCGCCGTGTCCCCGACCGACGTCGAAGACGCCTACAGGCTGACCGTGCGAGCGTTCGACCTCGCCGAGCGGTTTCGCTGCCCAGTCTTCCTCTTGACCGACAAGGAAGTGGTGATGACGCCGGCCACCGTCGACGTCGGGGCTTTCGCGGCTGCCCCTCTCGAGCGGCCAGCCACCTCAGGTGCTGGGCCCCCCTATAGCTACACACCGGCTGGAGACGTTCCACCTCTCCACCCGCTTGGACGGGGCGAGGCAGTGCGGTTCACCGGCTCGACCCACGACGAGAACGCCTTCATCACCAAGCACGCCCCGACGGTCGAGGCGCTCAATCGCCATCTCACCGCCAAGATCGACGATCACGTCGATGAGATCACCATGGTCTCGCACGAAGCGAGCCCGGGCGCCACAACGCTCGTCCTCGGGTACGGTGTCACCGCGGGTGCGGTGCGACGAGCGGTTGCCTCGAGCGATGGGCCGCTCGCCGGTCTCGTGGTGCGCAGCCTGTGGCCGGTGCCCGAAGCTGCCATCGCCACGGCACTCGTCGGGATCACACGGATCATCGTGCCGGAGCTCAACCTGGGTCTCTACCGGCGCGAGATCGAACGGCTTGCGGGCGATCGAGAGGTCGTCGGGATCAACCGCATCGACGGCGACCTCATCTCGCCGCAGCAGATCTTGGAGCTGGCGTCATGACCATCACGATCACGCCCCTTGCGACCTTCCGTAACGAGAAGCCCTATCCCTTCTGCCCCGGCTGCGGGCATGGGCCCATCCTGGACCAGCTCGATGTGGCACTGACCCGTCTCGCGCTCGATCCGGCCAGGGTCGTGATCGTGTCCGACATCGGGTGTTCCGGCCTCTCCGATCAGTATTTCGCAACGAGCGCATTCCACGGCCTGCACGGGCGTTCGATCACCTACGCCACCGGCATCAAACTCGCGGATCCCAACCTCACCGTCATCGTCGTCATGGGCGACGGCGGCACCGGCATCGGCGGCGCCCACTTGCTGAGCGCCGCTCGCCGCAACATCGGGATCACGGTCGTCGTGATGAACAACCTCAACTTCGGGATGACCGGCGGCCAGCATTCGACCACCACCCCGGAGGGCTCCGTGACGTCGACGACGCCGGGCGGCAATCTCGAGCACCCGCTCGACATCTGCGCAACGGTGGGCGTCAACGGCGCCGGCTACGTCTACCGCGGCACGAGCTTCGACGACGACCTCTCGGACCGCCTCGTCGAGGCGATCCAACACCCCGGCTTCGCCCTCCTCGACGTATGGGAGCTGTGCACCGCCTACTTCGTGAGGTCGAACAAGTTCTCACGGCGCGGCGTCGAGCAGGCCATGGGCGAGCTGGGCTTCGATCAAGGGGTCCTCTACCGGCGAGACGTCCCCGGCTACTCGGCAGCCTATCGAGACGGGCACGTTGGCGAAGTGGGCACCACCCTGAGCGTGGCGCCACAGCCCATCCCAGTCGAGTTCGCACATGCGCTCGCTGGTCCGGCATCGCTGCTGCTGGCCGGATCCGCTGGTGGCAAGGTCCGTTCGGCCGCGCGTGTTGTGGCGGAAGCGGCGATCCGCGCCGGGCTGTGGGTCACGCAGAAGGACGACTACCCGGTGACGGTGAAGACGGGACACAGCCTGTCGCAGCTCACACTGAGCCCGGCACCGGAGCCCCTCGGCCCGGTGTCTTCGCCCGATGCTCTCGTGCTGCTGTCCGAAGACGGGCTCCTCAAGGTGCGGCCCCTCCTCGCCACGATGCCCCCCGTAGCGTCGTGATCTCCCCGCCGGCGCTGGCGGACGGTGTCGAGGCCGATCGCCTCGTCATCGTCGACCCTGCTCGAGCCCCCAACAGGGTCGGCAGGGCGGCGCTCGCACTCGTCCTTGCGTCGGCAGCAATCGTCACCACCGGGTGGTTCGACGTCGATGCCCTTCGTGCCGCGGCAAGAGCCGGCCCCTTCGGCCAGCACAACACGGCCGCCGTCGAGTCGGGGATACTCCTCGGCGCAAGGTGAGGTAGAAGCCGTTCGTGCGTGGATGACCTGCCGGAAACGGCGCCCGATCCACGCCGGAACGGGTCTGGTCACTGCTCGCCGGTGCCCTCAAGCGACTCGACGAGCTCGATGTAGGCGGTCATGGATTCCTCGCGCTCCATGCCGGCCAGGGCCGACCACGCATCGTGTTTCGCTCGACCGACGAAGTCCATCACGCCTGGGCGCTTGCCGGTGGCATCGCCGGAACTGCCCTGCTTGAACAGGGCGTACAAGCGCAGCAGTTGGGCGTTGTCGGGCTTCTCAGGAAGCTGTTGCACCCTCTCGGCTGCCTCAGCGAACCGGGTGGGGAGGTCTGGCATGGCGACGTCCTTTCATCGCTACGAGCATGTGCGATGATCGCACGGCAGCGACAGCGATCAGCCAGGTACCTACGTTCTGCGCGTCCGTACCGAGGCGAGGACGATGTCGATCGGCGTCGTCGCCAAATCGTCGCCGAGCTCTTGCACGTAGTCGTAGCCGAAGCGACCCTTTATGCAGAGGTGCCCCGAGGTGACTGAGTGGTCGAGGGGCGACGTCACCTTCACGATGCGGTTGTCCTGGACGTGCAGTTCGAGGTTGCAGCCAACACCGCAATACGAGCAGACGGTTCGCGTCGTCGTCTGTTCCGCCTCATCCCACACCCCGGCGGTGCGGAGCTCGAACTCGCTGCGGAACATCAGCGCACCGGTTGGGCACACCCCGATGCAGTTCCCGCAGTACACGCACGCCGAGTCGGTGAGGTTCACGTCGAACTCCGTCGAGATCCGCGCATCGAAACCGCGCCCGGCGACGGCGATCGCAAACGTGTTCTGCGCATCTGTGCCGCACGCCTCGACGCACTTGTAGCAGAGGATGCACTTGCCGTAGTCCCTCACGTAGAGCTCGTCGTGCACCTTGACCGGCTGGTGGACCGTTGCGGCAACGCCCGGGGCCGGATCGGCGTGGTGTCCCGCATGACGGTTGTCGCGGTCACCGTCGGGAGGAGCTGGTGGTCCGTAGCGTGCCGGGTCGACGTCGTAGCGCACCATCCACTCCTGCGTTTCCGCGTCGACGAGCGAGAGGTCGACGGTTGAGGCGAGGAACTCGTAGACCATCTTGCGGCTGTGGCGCACCCTGTCGGTATCCGTCCGCACGTCCATGCCCGCCTCGACGCGGCGCGAACACGCCGGCACCAGCGCTCGCGACCCGGTGACCTCCACGACGCACACCCGGCAGGTGTTCACCGGGGTGAGGTTCTCGAGGTAGCAGAGGGTCGGCTGGTCGAGCCCCACGGAGCGGCAGGCCCCGAGGATGGTCGTGCCGTCTTCCACCAAGACCGGGCGGCCGTCGACGGTGATCTCGATCGGCTCGCTCACGGTGCTCCGCCAATCAGACCGAGCGCGATTGCGGACTGCACGGCGGCGCCGGCCGTGTGGCCGAGCGCACAGATCGAGGCGTCCTTCATCGCCGTGTCGATCTCGCCGAGCAACGCCAGGTCGTCCAGACGGGAGCCGTTGGGCGAGCCGATGGTGATGCGATGGACGGCCTCTTCCTGGCGCACCGTGCCCACCCGGCAGGGCACGCACTGCCCGCACGACTCGTCGCGGAAGAAGGCTGCGATGCGCCGCACAACATCGGCCATGTCGATATCTGCCGTGAATGGCATCAGCACGCCGGAGCCGAGGCTGAGCCCCGCAGCCCTGGTGTCCTCGAACGTCAGCGGCAGGTCGAGCCGGTCCGGCCCAACGAAAGCGCCGGAGGCTCCGCCCAGCAACACGGTGCGCAATTCACCGGTGACGCCCCCGGCCGCGTCGAGCAGATCGCCGATCGTGGCGCCGAACTCGACTTCGTACACCCCGGGCACCGCAACCGCGCCCGACAAGCAGAAGAGCTTCGGTCCGGTGGACTGCGGAGTACCGATCGCGGCGTACGCATCGCCTCCGTCGAGCACGATCATCGGCACGTTGAGCAACGTCTCGACGTTGTTGACCACGGTGGGTGCACCGAACAGCCCGACGTCGGTGGGATACGGCGGCTTCTGGCGCGGCTCACCTCGATAGCCCTCGATCGAGTTGAACAGCGCCGTCTCTTCGCCGCAGATGTAGGCGCCACCACCGATGCGGATCTCGATGTCGAACGCGGTGCCACTCCCGAGGACATCGTCGCCGAGCACACCGGCGGCCCGCGCCGATGTGATGGCGGCCGCCACGTGGCGATGGGCGATCGGATACTCGCCGCGGAGGTAGAGGTAGCCCTTGGCAGCGCCGACGGCTAGGCCGGCTATGGCCATCGACTCAACGATGGCGAACGGGTCGCCCTCCATCAGCCCGCGATCCTTGAAGGTCCCGGGCTCGGCCTCGTCGGCATTGCATACGAGATATCGAACGGAGCCGGCGCTCTGTGCAACGGCCTCCCATTTGGCGCCCATCGGGAAGGCCGCTCCTCCCCGGCCGCGAACGCCCGAGCGCTTGACCTCGTCGATGACGGCCTTCGGGCCCATCTCGATGGCGCGGGCGAGTGCCGCAAAGCCTCCCTGCGCCCGGTAGTCGGCGAGACTCCACGGATCGACCGCTCCCACCCGGCGCAAGAGGCGCAACTCGTCGCGCCGGTCGAGCGTCTGGGGAACCCCGAACTCACCCTGAGCACGCCGGGGGCGTGGGGCGCCGCCGAGGTAGCGGATCACGTCTTCTGGGGTCGCCCCCCACAAGCTGACGTCGTCCTCGCCTGCCCGCTGGACCAGCACGGCCGGCGATCGGTCGCACTGGCCCAAACACGGGCTCGGTATGACGTCGTCGCGTTCGGCAAGAGCGGCGCGGAGCTCGTCAGCACCGCGGATTCGGCAGGACACATCCTCACACACGTGGGCGACCCTCGGCGGCCGCTCCTCGGTCGCCAGGAGCGCGTAGAAGGAGGCGACACCGTAGGCCTCGGCAGGGGGAACGCCGAGTCGCTCGGCAACGTAGTTGAGGCCGCCGGGACTGATCCAGCCGATCGCACCTTGCAGCGCCTGCAAGGCGGGGAGCAGGAGGTGGCGGTGCGCCGCTGCGGCGGGGTACCCGCCGAACGCAACGTGGCCGTCGAGCGTCGACCGAGCCCCACCATCCCACGACGTCTTCGGCGGTCCGAGCAGTGCATCGACGGCTGCACGCTCGTCTTCTGTAGCGGACGCCGACATCAGATGCAGGTCGATGGTGCGCTCCCTCGTACGTTCGCTCGCCAGATTACGAGCAGAAGGGCCGCCGTGCAGGCCACGACCAGCATTGCGCGCCGGCCGCTACCGGTTTCGGGTGGGTCAGCCGTAGTGGAGGCGCGGTTCGTCGAGCCTTTCTTGGGCCGAGGGAACCACTCCGCACACCGGAGTCGAGGTGAGCCACACGGCGTGCGGCGACGACGAAGACTGCGGAGATCGTCCACAGCAGCTCGATGGAAGCCGTCGGCGTCCGAGTCTCCTGTGCTGAGACCAACGCGGGCGGATATGTCGATCAGCAGGCGAGACTCGCAACGAAGATGTCGTGGAGGTTCTCGAGACTGCGCTTCAGATCGCGCTCGACGATCCGGGGCAACAGCATACGATCCACCGAGCGGCCGAAGAAGCTGGTCGGCTCCTCGGTCTCCAGCACGACGCGCAGAATGAAAGCCTCCGATCCGGCAGTCGCATATCGGTATTCCCAACGAGCTTCCGGAAGCCCGGGCGAGGCCGTGCGGAACGTCTTGCGCTCCAGATCTACGCTCTCGTCGAGGATCGAGACGGCATCGATCTGCCGTCCCAACAGCTTGTAGCGATAGCGCACCTCGTCACCCGGGTCCGTCCATCCGCACGCCTCCGGCTCGACGATCTCCGTCATGCCGACGTACCAGAGCGGCCACGTCCTGAAATCGCTTATGTAGTCGAAGCCCTTCTTCAGGGGCACCGGATAGGTGTGGGCGTGCTCAGCATGCACCTTCCTCACCCCCTCTCAGGGCGAGACTTGCCGGACCGGTCTGTCCGACGCACCCTCATCCCACACGGTCCGCCGTGTGGGCAGCCGCCGTCCAGGGGCGAAAGTCCCGGAGCAGCAACCTCCAGGCCGTCATACCCGGCTGCAGCCGTGCCCTCCCACCGACGGTCACCGGATCGGCACGATGCGGGCGATGGTTCCCTCGAAGTTCGCGATGTAGAGCTCGCCGAAGCCGTCGACGCCGAAGCTGTTGATTTGGCCCGCTGCCGAGAGGGCGTCCGACCAGTCGTGCTCATCGACGATTGCGCCGTCTTCGTAGCGGAAGCTCCGTACCCACAAGCTGCACCAGTCGGCGTAGAAGTAGTGGCCGGCAATCTCCGGGATGAGGCTTCCCCGATAGACGAAGCCGCCCGTGATCGAGCATGCGCGGTTCTCGTGGCCGTACTCGAAGACCGGCAGCGTCAGCCCGGCCATATCGCAATCGCTTGGCGAGAAGCAGTGGTTGCCCTCGGTGAGCGGCCAGCCGAAGTTGTAGCCACCGCCGTCGATGGGCACGACGTCGACCTCCTCCCACGCCGACTGGCCGACGTCGGCCACGAAGAGCAGCCCAGCCTCGTGGTCGATGGAGAAGCGCCATGGATTGCGGAGCCCGTAGGCCCACACCTCGGGGGCTCCTCCGCCACCGACGAACGGATTCGTCGCTGGGATCGCATAAGGGTCGCCCGAGTCGACGTCGAGGCGCACGATGGACGCATACATCGTGGAGGGATCCTGCCCTTGGTTCTTTCCGTCCGCACCGTCACCGAGCGAGACGTAGAGATAGCCGTCCGGTCCGAACTGGACGGCACCGGCGTAGTGGCGGATGTCGACGGAGCCCGCCGGTTGCGGGAGCTCGAAGATCACCTTCTCCGAATCGGCGTCCGCCAGATTCGGGTCGCCCGACACGACAAACTCGGAGAGTTGCCGGTTTCCGGAGGTATCCACGTAGTAGACGAACAGCCGCCCGTTCCGGGCGTGATCCGGGTGGAAGGCGAGGCCGAGCAGACCCTGCTCGATGCCACTCGATCCGATGCGGTCGCTCACGTCGAGGAACGGCTCGTCGAGCAGGCCGGCCTCGGGGTCGATGAGGCGAATCACCCCCTTCCGCTCGACGGCGAACACTCTCGCGTCGCCGGCGGGCGCAGCCACGACCGTCGGCTGATGAAGTCCCGTCGCGACGACCTCGAGAGCGAGCCCTTGGAGCGGCGCGGCAGGCAGTGTCGTCGTGGTGGATGCCTCACCACCAGCCATCTCGCCGGCGGGCACGGTGGTCACGGTCGGAGCGGACGAGGTGCCGGGATTCGAGCTCGTCAACGTGGCAGGCGTCTGACCAGGTGAACTGGCGGTGGTGCCGGTCGTGTCCGGGATCCCCGACGGTGCCTCCATCGGGTTTCCGCACGATGACACCACCAAAACGCAGCCAATTGCTGCAGTACCCCAAACGAGCCGGCGGCGAAAACGACGAGAGGTTGCGTCAGTCCGAGCGGTCACGCGCCCATGGTGGCAAAAAGCATTGCACTTGTCGCATTTTCGCCGGACCGGCCGCCCGCCGAGTGTCATCGGCCGTCTACGACGAGGGTTCGATCTTCACCGCCGTCGCCTTGAACTCCGCTGTCCCCGATTTGGGGTCCCATGCGTCGATCGTGAGCAAGTTGACATCTGCATCGTCCGGGAAGTGAAGGGCCATGAATGCAAGGCCCGGCCGCAAGCTGTCGTGAAAGGCCGCCGGCACTTCGATGGAACCTCGCCGCGAACTGACTCGCACCATGTCGCCTGCGGCAACCCCCAGCGCTACCCCGTCCTCGGGTGCCATCTGGATCACGGCGCCTGATCGGATGGGCGAGCTGAACCCTCCAGACTGGACCCCGGTGTTGTAGGAGTCGAGCGTGCGTCCCGTCGTGAGACGGATGGGATAGTCGGCGCTCAGCGCATCGACGGGCGGCACCCATTCGGTTGGGATGAAGGGCGCAGGCTGTCGCGGCAGGGGGTCCTCCCAGAGCCATCCGTGGAGAAACTGGGTGCCCGGGTGGTCGAGATCGGGGCACGGCCATTGGATCCCTCCAAGAGCTTCGAGGCGGTCGTAGGACATCCCGGCGTGCATCGGCGACAGCGCTCGCAGCTCGTCCCACGCCTCCTCTGCGGTGGGCATGCCCCAGCCGTGCCCCATCCGTGCGGCGAGCATCGACAAGATCTCGATGTCGTCTCTCGCCTCGCCCGGTGGATCGAGCGCCTTGCGCACTCGCTGCACCCGTCGCTCGCTCGACGTGACGGTGCCCTCCGTCTCAGCCCATGAGACCGCAGCCGGAAGGACCACATCCGCGAGTTCCGCCGTCCTCGTCAGGAAGATGTCTTGGACGACCATGAAGTCGAGGTCATCGAGAAGGCGCCGGGTGTGTGCGACATCGGCCTCCGATTGGGCCGGGTTCTCACCGATGACATAGAGCGCACGGAGGTCGCCGCGAGCCATCGCCTCGAACATGAGGGAGAGGTGAAGGCCGGGCTCGGGCGGCACATCGACCCCCCACAAGGCTTCGAACTTCCCCCGTGCGACGGGATCCGTGACGCTCTGGAATCCGGGCAGCTTGTTTGGCAACGCCCCCATGTCCCCGCCACCCTGCACGTTGTTCTGGCCCCTTATCGGTACGAGGCCGGAGCCGTAGCGCCCCACATGGCCCGTGAGCAGAGCGAGGCTGATGAGGGAAAGGACGTTGTCGGTTGCGTTGTGGTGCTCCGTGATCCCGAGCGTCCAGCAGATCTGGGCTGTCCGTGAACCTGCATAGTCGTGGGCCAGGCTGCGGATGACGGTGGCCGGAACACCGGTGATGTCTTCTGCTCTGGCGAGGGTGTAGGGCTCGACAGCGGCTGCATAGGCATCGAACCCGGTGGTGCTGTGTGCCACGAAACGCTCGTTGACCAGACCTGCGGCGATGATCTCCCGCCCCATCGCATTGGCCAGTGCGATATCCGACCCGACGTCGATACCCAGCCACACGTCGGCCCATTGGGCAGAGGAAGTGCGACGCGGGTCGATCGCATACATCTTGGCGCCGCTGCGCACGCCCTTCATCAGGTGATGAAAGAAGATCGGATGGGCCTCCCTCGCGTTCGAGCCCCACAAGACGATGAGGTCCGTGGTCTCGATCTCTTCGTACGAGGAGGTCCCGCCCCCTGCTCCGAGTACTGCCGCCAGACCGGCGACGCTAGGAGCGTGTCAGGTCCGGTTGCAGCTGTCGATGTTGTTGCTGCCCATGACGACGCGGGAGAACTTCTGTGCGATGAAGTTCATCTCGTTGGTCGCCTTCGAGCAGCTGAACATCCCGTAGGCCGTGCCCGGGTGTGCCCCCAGACCGGCGGAAACGGCATCGAGTGCCGCATCCCACGAGGCCGGCTCCAACGTTCCGTTGCGCCGAACGAGCGGAGTCGTCAATCGGGGTCGACGGTGTGCCATCCATCACCTCCCTTCCTGTTCGAGGTTACCGGAGGTGCGCGAGATCTGACGGCCGCCTGAGAGTGAGGGCGTGGGCGCTCCCTTCTCCGGCAGACTCCCGGCTCTTCGGCGTGCGTCTCATTGTGCTCCCGGCCGGGCACCCCATCCCGGGCCCGCCGAGCGCCACCGTTCGGCGCGACCTCTTACAGTGGGGTGATGACCGACATATATGGCGCTATCGAGGCCGGTGGGACCAAGTTCGTCTGTGCGGTTGGCACCGGCCCGGACGACCTGCGAGATGAGGCCCGCTTTGCCACCGAATCGCCGGAGGCGACGCTGGCGGCGACGATCGAGTTCTTCGAGAAGTGGACTCGCAACAACGGGCCGGTCCGCTCCATCGGTGTCGCATCGTTCGGCCCCGTTGAGCTGCGCCGGGGCCGGCCGAACTACGGCCACATCACGACAACGCCAAAACCGCTGTGGTCGGACGCCGACGTCGTCGGCCCGCTGCGGTCGGCGCTCGGGGTCCCCGTCGGCTTCGACACCGATGTCAACGGTGCAGCGCTCGGCGAGGGCCGCTGGGGTGCTGCCGCCGGACTGACGACGTTCGTCTACCTCACCGTCGGCACCGGGGTCGGCGGCGGCGCCGTGGTCAACGGCACGGTGGCCCACGGTCTGGTCCACGCAGAGATGGGCCACGTCTCGGTTCGCCGGCTCGAGGGCGACGCGTTTCCGGGCGTCTGCCCGTTCCACGGCGACTGCCTGGAAGGCATGGCGGCGGGGCCTGCGATGGCCGCCCGGTGGCGGCAGCCGGCCGAGACGCTCGAAGGCCGGGCCCGCACACGTGCGATCGAGATCGAAGCTCACTACCTCGCCGAAGGTGTCCGCAACATCGTCTACACCCTTGCGCCCGAACGCGTCGTCATCGGCGGCGGGATCGCCGCAATGGAAGGGCTCTTTCCCGAGATCAGGCGACGGCTCGCGACCACCCTCAATGGCTACCCGGGTCTCGTTGAGCAGTTGGCCGACGAATTCGTGACCCCGCCTGGACTTGGCGGACGAGCGGGCATCGCCGGGGCGCTCGTACTCGCCGAAAAGGCCGCCGCTCCCTGATCCGGCGGGCGGCGGCACGGCTACGCTCGCCACGATGACCGTGTTCGACCCTTGGGATCCGAGCCACCTACCGAATCCGCACGCTCTGTACCGTTCGATGCGAGAGGAAGCTCCGGTCTGGCGAGGCATCGGGCCGCTCACCGGTCGGCCCATCTGGTTCTTGACCGCGTACAACGATTGCGTTGCGGCCCTCCGAGACGACCGTTTGGGCAAAGACATCGAACGGCACCTCGACGCCGAACAGGTCGCTGCCGAGCGGGCGCTCGATTCCGGGCCGCTCGAGCCGCTGGGGCGCAACATGCTGTTCGTCGATCCACCGGACCACACGCGTCTCCGGCGGCTCGTGGCGAAGCATTTCACGCCGCGCGCCATCGCAGGTCTCGAGGAGCGGGTTTCCGGAATCGCCGGCGACCTGCTCGAGGCTGTGTCCGGCCGGGATCGCATCGATGTGATCACCGACTACGCCCATCCGCTGCCGGTCATCGTGATCTCGGAGATGCTCGGGATACCGATCGAGGATCGGGAGCGCTTCCGCCGGTGGGTGGACATTGTCCTCCGCGGGCCGATCGGATCCGACCAGCAAACAGTCGCGGGGATGGAGTTCATCGGCTACCTCAACGACGCCATCGAATCGAGACGGCAGGAGCCGAGAGATGACCTGCTCACCGCCCTCATCAACGCCGAGGAGGAGGGCGATCGGCTCGATCACACAGAGCTGCTGGCGATGGTCTTCCTCTTGCTCGTCGCCGGCCACGAGACCACGGTCAACCTCATCGGCAACGGACTGCTTGCTTTGTTGCGCAATCCCGACCAGCTCGACCGGCTGCGCGCCGCGCCCGAGATGATGCCCGGGGCCGTCGAAGAGCTGCTCCGCTACGAAGGGCCGGTCGGTGTGGCAACGAGCAGGTGGGCCTTCGAGGACGTCGAATACGGGGACACCGTCATCCCGCGAGGCGAGATCGTGATCCCCGTGCTCCTCGCCGCCAATCGCGACCCGGCGGCCTTCGACGAACCGGATCGGCTCGACGTGGGCCGCGACCCGAATCGTCACATCGCGTTCGGATCCGGTATCCACCTCTGCTTGGGCGCGCCCCTGGCCCGCCTCGAAGGACGGATCGCCTTCACTGCACTACTCGAGCGGTATCCGAAGATCGAGCTTGCGATGACCGCCGACGAGCTCTCTTGGAACGAGGACTTCTTCCTGCGGGGCCTGCGATCGCTGCCCCTCGCGATCGGCTGATCGCACGGGCAGCGTGTGGCGCATGGCGGTGTGGGCCGGGCGACTCATTCGCCGTCGGGAGCTTTACTAGCAAAATGGCCATCGGTACGCTCCAGCCACCGACCACTCCGGAAAGACCAGGGGGAGATTGATGAGTATCCCGAGCACGGCCGAGGTCGTGATCATCGGCGGCGGCCCGACTGGCAGCGTCGCCGCAGCGGACCTTGCCCGCAAAGGCCGCCACGTCGTGGTCTTGGAGAAAGGGCACCATCCCCGTGACCAGGTTGGCGAGAGCCTGATTCCCGACTTCTGGCGCTTCATGGACACCATCGGGGCAACGGACAAGATCCTCGCCGAGGGATTCCTCACCAAGAACGGCGCCATCGTCTCGTGGAACAAGACCTTCCGCGGCCACACGTTCGGTGATTTTGGCTTCAACAAGCCCGCGATGCACGTCGAACGCGACCGCTTCGACCACATTCTCTTCGAGCACGCCGGTGATTGCGGCGCTGCCCTGTTTTCCGGCACGGCGGTCACCAACGTGGAGTCCGGCACCGATGCCGGCGGCGCCGAGTACTCCCGCATCACCTACAAGACCGAAGACGGCGTCGAGGGCACGATCACCACTCCCGTCGTCATCGACGCAAGCGGCCAAGCCGGTGTGATCTCCCGCGCCATGGGTATTCGCGAGATCAACCCCGAGTTCCGCTACCTCGCGGTCTGGGGCTACTTCACCGGGTCCCGCTATCTCGGCATCGACGGCGAGTCGCACGAGGCCGATGAGATCTGGGAGCACCGGCCGGTGACCTTCGTCAGCGCGGTCAAAGAAGCGGGCGACGCAGGCTGGTCCTGGCACATCCAGCTCCGCGAGAAGACCTCGGTGGGCATCGTGATCCCCCTCGAGGTCGTCAAGCAGGCCAGGAACGAAGGCGAGACGTGGGAGGACTACTTCCGACGCAAGGTCACGGAAGTCCCCGTACTGCGCGAGCTGCTCGAGAACGCCGACTACATCGAAGGGTCGTTCCGCACGATCCGTGACTACTCCTCGACGGCCACCCAGTTCTCGGGCCCCGGCTATATCCTCGCCGGAGATGCGGCCGGTTTCATCGACCCGATCTTCTCCGTTGGTGTCGTGCTCGGCATGTACTCGGCCCTCGCTGCATCGTGGGCCGCCGATCAGTTGCTGAAGACCCCGCACAAGGGCGAGCACATCCGCAAGATGTACAACCACCAGCTCAAGGGACGCATCGAAGTGGCGCGCTCGCTTGCCCTTCCCCGCTACCGAACGGATGGCGAGGTCAGCGAGATGGCCAAGGAAGCGATCAAGTTCGAGCGCGCGGGTGTCAAAGAGCTGATGTACGTCGTGACACAGTTCACGACACGCAACGAGAACTGGGCAGAGATGATCGGCGGCACGCCGCCGGAGCTCGAGGACGGCCAGCTTCGCGAATACCACGAGCTCGGCGGAGTTGGGCTCGAGGCCGTGGTGGCAGCGAGCTGACCGACAACACCCTCACAATCGTCGCTGTGGCCTCCCGTCGGGAGGCCACAGTCGCGTACGAACAGCCGATGGGTCGCCCAGCCACGGCGGGCCCAGGTCTGGCATGCTCCCCGAACCCACGCCTTTGGCTTGGGTTTCCATCGTCCCTGAAAGAGGGGGGTCTGGACCGCCCCCAACTCCAGAGCCTTCTCTCCCGCTGGGTGCGGACAAGTGAGAAACGGCAGGGCCCGTCGGGCACCCGAAGGTCGTCGAGCGACGCCCTACGCCGAGCGTTCCTCGGGGAGGTCGCTCGAGATCAGTTCCTGGACCGGGATGAGCGTCGGGTTGACGCGGTTGCGGACGACGTCCTCGTCGATGATGACCTGGGCGATATCCGTGCGCGATGGCAGCTCGTACATCGTGTCGAGCAGAACCTCTTCCATGATGGCCCGCAAGCCCCGGGCGCCGGTGCCTCGCCGCATCGCCTGCTCGGCGATCGCCTCGAGCGCACCGGGGGTCACCTGCAGCTCCACGCCGTCCATCTCGAAGAACTTCGCGTACTGGCGAGTGAGGGCGTTGCGCGGCTCGGTGAGCACGCGCACCAAGGATTCCTTGTCGAGGTCGTCGACCGTGGCCACGACGGGCAACCGTCCGATGAACTCCGGGATGAGGCCGAAGCTGATCAGGTCCTCGGGCATCACCTTTGAGATCAACTCGCTGGGGCGACCACGATCGGCCGAGCGCACCTCGGCGCCGAAGCCGACGGTGTTCTTGCCGATCCGGCTGCTGATGACGGTCTCGAGCCCGGCAAAGGCGCCGCCACAGATGAACAGCATGTTGGTGGTGTCGATCTGGAGGAACTCTTGGTGAGGATGCTTCCTCCCGCCTTGCGGCGGAACGGATGCCACCGTGCCCTCCAGGATCTTCAGCAACGCCTGCTGCACACCCTCGCCGGACACGTCGCGGGTGATGGATGGGTTCTCGGCCTTGCGGGCGATCTTGTCGATCTCGTCGATGTAGATGATCCCGGTTTCGGCGCGCTTGATGTCATAGTCGGACGCTTGGATCAGCTTGAGGAGGATGTTCTCAACGTCCTCGCCTACGTACCCAGCCTCCGTGAGGGCCGTGGCATCTGCGATGGCGAACGGCACGTTGAGCAGCCGGGCGAGTGTCTGCGCCATGAGGGTCTTGCCGACACCGGTAGGCCCAACCAGGAGGATGTTCGACTTCTGGAGCTCGACCTCGTCGTCCGTCCGCTTGCCGGCCCGAACCCGCTTGTAGTGGTTGTACACCGCCACGGAGAGGATGCGCTTGGCGCGGTTCTGGCCTACGACGTAGGAATCGAGGAAGCCGAAGATCTCATGCGGCTTGGGGAGCTCGGTCGTGCCGACCTCCTCGATCTCCGCGAGCTCCTCCTCGATGATCTCGTTGCAGAGCTCGATGCACTCGTCGCAGATGTAGACCCCGGGCCCGGCGATCAGCTTCTTCACTTGCTTCTGCGATTTGCCGCAGAAGCTGCATTTGAGAAGCTCAGTGCCCTCGTATTTGGCCAAGGTCGTTCTCCCTACCCAGCGGTTACGGCTTCGAGCTTACGCCCCACAATCACACGGTCAACGATTCCGTACTCTTTGGCCTCTTCGCCACCCATCCAGAAGTCCCGATCCGTGTCGCTCTGCACCCGGTCCAGAGGCTGCTTGGTGTGCGTCGCGAGGATCTGATTGATGTCCTCACGAGTCTTCAAGATCTCCCTGGCGTGGATCTCGATATCCGTTGCCTGGCCGCCCAACCCAGAGATGTGGGGCTGGTGCAACATGATGCGCGAGTGGGGCAGGGCGAAACGTTTGCCCTCGGTACCGCCGGCCAATAGAACGGCAGCCGCCGAAGCCGCGAGTCCCATGCAGTAGGTGGCGACGTCCGGCTTGATGAATTGCATCGTGTCGTAGATGGCCATCAACGCCGTGGTCGACCCGCCCGGCGAGTTGATGTAGAGGGCGATGTCCTTGTCGGGGTCCTCACCCTCGAGGTGAATCAACTGCGCCATGATCAGGTTGCCGACCGTGTCGTCGATCGGAGTCCCGAGGAACACGATGCGATCCTTCAGAAGGCGGCTGTAGATATCCATCCCGCGCTCGCCACGGGGCGTTTGCTCGATGACGGTGGGGACCAAGTAGTCCATGGCAGTGGGGAGTTCTGTGCGGCTGGTCATGCATCCTCGTCGACGTCGGGGCCGGCGTCCTGGTCACCGACCGAGCTTGCGTCAGGCACCGCATCCTCCGGGTCGTCCTCGTCATCATCGGCCCGGAGACTCAGGTCGACCGGCTTGCCCTCGGCGTCGACGGCTGTCGATGCTTCAAGGATCCGATCCAGTGCCTTCCGCCTCAGGATATCACCGGCCAGCACACTGTCTTGACCGTTGGCCACCAGGACGGCTTTGAGGTCCGCCTCATCACGCCCTGAACCCTCTGCCATCTGGGCCAGGACGGTGTCGATCTCTTCGTCCTGCACCTCGATTCCCTCGACCTTGGCCACCCCCTCGAGGAGGATCCGCGTCTGCAGCGACCGGACGGCGCCGTGGCGCAGATCTTCGACAAACGCCCGCTGATCCTGGCCGGTGACCGTCAGATACGTGCCGAGATCGAGCCCCTGCTCCTGCAGGCTGTGAACGAGGTTGTGGAGTGAGGATTCCAGTTCGGCTTCGACGAGCGCTTCCGGCAGGTCGACCGAGAGCTCCTCGATCAACTCGCTCAGCAGCTTGTCGCGATATGCGCCGCGGGTCGCGTTCAGCTTCATGGCCATCAGGCCATCGCGAAGCTGCCCGGTGAGCTCGTCCACCGTCTCGAATTCCGAGACGTCCGACACCCAGTCATCGGTCAGCTCGGGGAGCTTCTTCTGCTTGACCCCTTTGACGAGGACACGAAGCGTGACCTCTTCGCCTGCATGGTCACCGAAGCCGCTGGGGAGAACGGCGGGACCGTCCTTGATGGTCCCGGCGGTCACGCCCGAGACGAGCTCGTCGAGACCGGGGATGAACGATTGCGAACCGACTTCGTAGAGGAGGTCGTTGGCGGTCACATCGTCGAGCACCTTGCCACCGTGGGTGGCGGACACGTTGACGAGCACGAAGTCACCTTCGTTCGCCTCTCGGTTCACGTCTTCGAGCTCGGCATACTGGCTGCGTGCTCGATCGATCTGCGCCTGGAGCTCTTCTTCCTCGACCACCGGGATCTCGACCTCGATACGTCGAGCGAAGTCGGGCACCTCATCGACGGTCGGCCACAACGTCAACTTGACGTCCACTTCCACCCCGCCCTCGTCGACGTCGCGCACTTCGGCGATCTGAGGGGCCGTCACCGGATCGATGTCGATGTCCTCGAGCGCGGAGGCGACCAGCGCGGGCAAGGCGTCCTCGAGCGCCTCGGACCGCAACGTCTCCGGCCCCACCATGCGCTCGACGATTGCCCGAGGCGCTTTGCCGGGCCGGAATCCCTTGATCTTGAGCTGCGTCGACAGCTTGCGAGCGGCAGCGTTCTTGGCGTCTTCGAGCTCCGCCTCCTCGAGGTGGAGCGTCAACATCCGCTCGAACGGGCCTGCGTCTACGACGTCGGTGTGCACAGTGTCTTCTCCACGGTGAGGGGGCGTTGACGGCGACATTTCACTTACCGCCGTCGCCGAAGCTGCCTTCGCCTGTGGCGGGATCGCTCCACCCACCGAACAAACCGGCGGGTGGAGCATTGGGGTGGCCGACGGGATTTGAACCCGCGACCTCCTGGACCACAACCAGGCGCTCTAACCGAGCTGAGCTACGGCCACCATGTTGCTGCGAGCAGCCTCCCGGCCGCTCCCATGGGAAGGAATCCTCCCCGGTGCCCCCGGAAGGATTCGAACCCTCGACCAAGAGCTTAGAAGGCTCCTGCTCTGTCCTCTGAGCTACGGGGGCGCGGTCGGTGAACCCGCCTGCGAGCGGATGACGGGAATCGAACCCGCATAACCAGCTTGGAAGGCTGGGGCTCTACCATTGAGCTACATCCGCGAGCGCCCGGAGGTTAGTAGCCCCGTGTGACGCAGCCGGCCTGTGAGTGCACACCGGCGCGGTTGTACCCAAACGCTTTCGTCGATGCGATTCGTGCCGACGAGGCAGGCATGAGACGACTCGGTATGTGGCGCTCTGCAATGCTCGGGACCGTCGGTGCGGCCCTGCTCGCGGGCTGCGGGGGTGGAGCGGCCCCCGATCCGCTGGTCGCCGTGGAGGCGCAGTGGCTGTGTGAAGTGTCGCGTTATGCATACGCAGATGCGGGTGGTGCCGCCGACGGGCTCAACGTTCTGCTCGATCGCGCCGGGCTCTCGCAAGACGACTACGCCGGCTTCAAGGCGGCCATCGACAACGATGCCGGCCTGCGCACACGGATCTCCGACGCATACCACGATGTGTGCGGTGGCGCGACATGATGCGGCGCCTCTTCGTCCTACTCCTCGCCATCGGCCTCGTTGCTCTCACGGCCCAGCCGGCGTTCGCCAAGTTGAAGAAGCCGGAACTCCTGACCGAGGATGCTGCCGCGGTCGTAAAGGGCGGATCCGCGTGGCTAGCTCTCACTTGGGAGGCCGAGGACGCCCTCGAGGACTTTCGCGTCGTCGTGACAGATGACGACAACGCTGTGATCGCCTACCCGGAGAGCACCGGGGACTACACCGCACCGTTCCAGTCGTCTGATCTGGTCGCGGGCGAGATCGACTTCACGGCCATCCGAATCGATGTTCCGTACGACGAGAAGAGCAAGAACCTGAAGATCACGGTCCAGGCCTCATGGAACAACGGGGAAAGGCGAGACTCGTCCGAGTTCAAGGTGAAGATCCCCCTCGTGGACTACCAAGGTGAGGACTTCGCACAGCTCACCGAGGAGGTCACCGTACCCGCCGGCGCCGCCACCTGGGTGGAGGTCGCGTACTCGGGCCTCGCCCCCCAACTCGAGGGATTCTCGGTTGCCGCCGCCGAAGCCGGAGGACTCCCGATCACCTACCCCGCGTACGGTGATGCCACAAGCCTCGACCATGACGCCGTGCTCGACGCTGGGGAAACGGACGTCGTTCGGTTCTCGGTGGACACGACCAATGTCCCTGTCGGGCGGTACGAGGTCGGTCTCGTTATTCGATACAGGAGTGGCGGAGCGAGCGGCCAGTCCGATGGTGCGCTCGTCGTGACGGTCACGCAGTAGCGGGAGCCACCCACGGAACGCCGATGGCGGCACTTAAGGCACGTCCCTCGCTGCCGAGGTACACACGGTGGGGCTCATCGATAGCAACGCGTCTTGCGACTGCGTGTCGACAGCCAAGGTGACGTCGCCGGCCGAGCCGGCACGTGGTGGCGGACGGAGAGAGGTGTAGACCAATGCCTGACGGCATACGCAGAGGATGGGTCTTCCCGAGTCGCATCCGGCCCCGCAACGGAGGCCTCGGCTGGAGCACGTCCACCGACGAGCGGGTCGCGACCGTGGAGGCGGCCCTCGACGACGTCGACGAGGCATTCTGGCGGCATGTGACCCATCTGGGCGCGGCCATGGGTGCCGGGAGCGCCGCCGCCGGGATGTTCTTCGCCGTCGAGACATCTGGAACCAATAGGGCTGCGATCATCTTCGTTCTGAGCTTGCTGCTCCTCGGATCGCTTTCGGTACTTGCGTTGCCGATCCACCGCATCGTCGGCGGCAACCATCGATCCCTCTTCTTCGGGATCTGGGCTGCAAGCCTGCCCATCGTCACGACTGTGCTGATGATCCTCGACGGCTCGATCGAGAGCCCGTTTGTCACGCTCTACCTCCTCGCTCTTGTGTTTGCAGCGAGCGCTGCAGCGCCGCAGTTCGTAGTAGCCGTTGGTGCGCTGTCACTCGCAGGGTTCTTTCTGGTGCATCAACTGACCGACGTCATTCAGCCGCTCGCGTGGTCGCTGTTCCAGACCCAGATGGTGCTCCTAGTTGCGGTCACGGCTGCGTGGCTCGCCGGCTCCCAACACCGCCGCGCCCGCTGGCTGCGGCACCTCTCCACCGAGCTCGGCTTTCTCGCAGGCAGCCACGGCTCACTGCTCACGGCTGCCGGCGAGGGCATCTACGAGATCGACGCCGACGGTCGAGTCACGTTCGCCAATCCCATGGCGTGTCGCCTGCTCGATCGCGACCTCGACGAGTTGCTCGGCGTCGATGCACACGACGTCTTCCATCACTCCCGGCGCGACGGCACACCTGCACCGATCGATGAGTGCGAGATCGTCAGGGCGACCACCGAGCGTCACAGGATCGACATCACCACCTCCGTCTACTGGACGCCGGATGGCTCTCCCCTCGAGGTCGACCACAGCGTCGCCCCACTCGATGGAGGAGGGGCCGTCGTCGTGTTCCGCGATGTGTCTGAGTTGCGTGCGGCGCAGCGGCAGAAAGACGAGTTCATCTCCGTTGTGAGCCACGAGCTGCGCACGCCGCTGACGTCGGTCCGTGGGGCACTCGGCCTGCTGGCCGGAGGAGCCCTGGGCCTGCTGGAGTCAAAAGCGCTCGACGTCGTCCAGATCGCATCCTCCAATGCGGACAGGTTGTCGCGCCTCATCAACGACATGCTGGACATCGAGCGGCTCGAGTCGGGCAAGGCGCTGCTTCGTTTGGAGACGTGCAACCTACGCACCCTCATGGATGCGACGCTCGAAGAGAATCGCGTGATGGCGGACCAGGCGGGTATCGGACTGCGAGCTGTATGTCCGGCGTCGCTGCCCGTCCTCGTCGACCCTGACCGGCTGCGGCAGATCCTGACCAACCTCGTCAGCAATGCCGTCAAATTCAGCGAGTCCGGCCAGGAGGTACTGGTCCGAGGACACACTCGGGAAGGTCAGGTCCAGGTGGACGTCGTCGACCAGGGCCGCGGCATCCCACCGTCACATCGGGAGAAGATATTCGGACGGTTCGAGCAGGTCGATGCCTCGGATTCACGGCGCAAAGGCGGGACGGGGCTCGGCCTTGCGATCTGCGACGGCTTGGTGCGCCAGCACGGCGGCCGCATCTGGGTGGAGAGCACGCTCGGTGAGGGCAGCACGTTCTCCTTCACCCTGCCACAGCCGACAAGTGCGCAGACGACGCGCGGACATGGTCCGCTGGTGCTGATCATCAGCGGAGACGACGAGGTGTGCGAGACCGCGATGAGCATCTTGGCGGCGGACGGCTATCAAGCCGTTTCTGCCGCGTCGGCCGAGGAAGGGATCGACAACGCCGTCAAGGGACACCCGATGGTGATCCTGGTCGACGCCGTGCTCTCCGACGCCGACGGGTGGGAGGTGGCTGCCACCCTTGCCGAACTCGACGAGACTGCTTCCACCCCGGTCATCATCCTGGGCACCGAGCCTCCTCCCAGCCCGGGAAGTGCCCCTGTTCAGGTGCACGGCTACCTCAACCGGAACCTCACCGATCGCGACCTGCTGCCGACGGTTGGCAGCGCGCTCGCAGGCCCCGGCCGGCTGCCGATCGTGCTCGTCGTCGAGGACGACCTCGACCTCGCCGAGGTCATGACCACCGGTTTCTCCGACCGTGGGGTGAGGGCCGCCCACGCTGCCTCGGCCGAAGAGGCCCGGGCGTGGTGCGAACGAGCCTTGCCAAACGCCATCCTGCTCGACCTCAACCTGCGGGACGGCAGCGGAATCGATGTGCTCGACTGGCTGCGCGACCACAACCAACTCGACCAAGTCGCCGTCGCCGTTTACACACTCCTCGACGTCGACGCAGCAGAGCTCCGCCGCATCGGTGTCGGCATGGATCGGGTGTTCGTGAAGTCACGGGCGACGCCCGCGGCCGTGCAAGACCGTGTCCTCGAGATCATGAAGCAGACAATGGAAGAGAAGGTTGGGGTGTGACCATGGCAACTCCGCAGATTCTGGTGATCGACGATGACGACGACGTCCGCGCCATTGCGCAGATGAGCCTCGAGGCCGTTGGCGGGTTCTCCGTGCGAACCGCATCGTGCGGAGAGGATGGAGTCGTCGCGGCCTCCGAAGAGCCGCCGGACGCGATCCTGCTCGACGTGATGATGCCCGGCATGGACGGGCCGACGACGTTCCGGCGCCTCCAAGCGATCGAGACGACCCGAGACGTGCCGGTCGTGCTCCTCACCGCGAAAGTGATGGGCACCGACGGTCAACAGTTCGCCGACCTCGGTGTCGCCGGTGTGATCTCCAAGCCTTTCGATGCGATGCAACTACCGACGGAGCTCTCCCGCATACTCGGGTGGAGCGGATGACCACCGGCATCTTGAGCGCCGACCTCGCCACCGGCCTCCGGGCGCTCTGGGAACGCAATCGCGGAGCTTTGCTCGATCAAGCGGCGACGCTCGAAGATGCGATCGCCGCAGCCTCCGACGGAACCCTGGACGACGAGGCCAGACACTCCGCAGAACGGACTGCACACAAACTGATCGGAAGCGTGGGGGCATACGGGTTCCTCCGCGCTGCCGGGCTGGCACGCGAACTCGAGCAGAGGATGGCTGCAGGTCCCCTCGACATGGATGGAGTGATCGTATGCGCCGAGTTGGTCGAACAGCTCACCGTTGAGCTCGACGTCGCTGAGCCCCCGTCTGCGGCCTCGGCCCAGGCGGAGACCCCGGCCGTCAGCACGACCGGAACGATTCTGGTGATCCATTCAGACCAGTCGTGGCGCCATGCCGTCGCCGTCGCCGCCTCGGACAGGGCTCTGACGGTTCTCCAGGCGAGGTCGCCTTCCGAAGCCGAGGCGATGGTCCAAACGTCGCGGCCAGGTGTAGTCGTCCTGCCGATCGACAACGGCGACGGCGGAGCGAGCGCCATGAAGCTCCTCGATGCGCTCGACAAGCAAGATCCCCGAACACCGACGATCCTGATCGGTAACGGCACGAACGTGATGGACCGGGTCCAGGCAAGCCGGCGCGGGGTAGCACGCTTCATCGATCTCGACACCGACCCGACACACATCATCCAGGCGGTCGTCGACCTCATCGGCGACGAGCGCAACGAGAGCGCCCGGGTGCTCATGGTCGACGACGATGACCACGTCCTCAACCAGGCTCGGGCCCTGCTGGAAGCGGACGGCTTCGTGGTCGACACGCTCAACGACCCGGGACCTCTCTGGACGACTCTCGAAACAGCGACACCCGACATCGTCGTCCTCGATTGGGAGATGCCCAACGTAACGGGTGCCGAACTGTGCGAAGCTCTCCGCGCCGACCCGCGATGGACCAACCTCCCGGTGCTGGTACTCACGGGCCACACAGACGGCGACACGCTGCGAGCGGCATTTCGAGCGGGCGCCGACGACTTCGTCGCGAAACCGGTCGTGGGGCCGGTGCTGGCCGGCCGGATCCGCAATCGCCTCGAGCGACTCCGTCTGCTGCAGGAGCTTGCCGACAGCGACGTCCTCACCGGCCTCCCCCATCGCCGCGCCGGGCACCGCGAGCTCGAGAGGCTGCTCGCATCCGCCGATCGGAGCCATGCGCCCGCTGCTCTCGCTCTAGTCGAAGTCGACGGCCTGAACCGAGCGACCCGAACCCATGGCCACGAGGTCGGCGACCGCATCCTCACGAGCGTGGCCACAAGCCTGCGCCGCCAATTCCGCGGGCGCGAGATCGTCGCATCGTGGGCGACAGGGCGTTTCCTGATCGGGATGTTCGGGCTCCCGAAACTCGACGCCGTTCAACGGGTAGCCGATGTCCTCGAACAGATCCGCATGGAGCCGGTTATCACCATCACCGGCGAGCGAGTCTCGATCACGTTGAGCGGCGGGGTGGCCGAGTTCCCGGCGGATGGCATCACGGTCGATCAGCTCGTGTACGCGGCCGACGATGCAGCAGCTGCGGCAGCCGACATGGGCGGTAATCGTGTTCTCCCCGCCGGCTGGAACCCAGAAGACGACCCGGCACTCGTCGACGTTGCGATCGTGGAAGACGATGAACAACTCGCCGAGCTCGTTGCCCATGCCCTCACGACTCGCGGCTACCGCTCCCGTTGGCTGCGCGACGGCGTGGAGGCAGTGGAAGCGTTGGTGGGCACCGACGCCACCCCTCCCTCGCTCCAACCGCGAGTAGTGCTGCTCGACGTCAACCTCCCCGGGATGAGCGGCATGGCCGTGCTCCGCCGCCTCGCGGAGATCAATGCGCTGAGCCGCACCCGAGTGGTGATGCTGACGGCCCGGACCGCCGAGGCCGACGTGATCGAGGCGCTGGCGATGGGTGCGGTCGACCACGTCGGGAAGCCTTTCAGCGTGCCCGTGCTCATCGAGCGCCTGCGGCACCACCTTCCGAGTTGATCGCAGATGCGTTCCCTCTTGCTCTGGCTCGCAGCACTGGAGGCGATTCTCTTCGCGACTGGGATCGCCATCATGGCGTTGGAGGCGATCGTCCGCAGGGGTCGCGACAAGCGAATCGCCCTCGTCCGAGGCCATCTCATCCAGCACGCCGGTGACCCCGACGAGCAGACTCTCTCCCACGCGCTCACCCGCCTCAGACCAGCCCATGCGGGACGCCTGCTCGCCGAGCTGGCGTCCCAATTGGCGGGACGCGACCGGATGCGGGTCATTGACCTCGCGCGCCAAGCCGGGGTGCACACGATGGCCGACCGGTGGCGCAGGAGCAGGCGCTGGCGGTACCGCCTCCAGGGTGCGCAAATCCACACAGCCCTGGGTGCCATAGATCGGGAAACCATTCAGATGCTCGACGACGACAAGCCCCTCGTGAGGGCAGAGGCGGCGAGAGCGATCGCAACGTCTCCGCAACCGTCATTGTGCCCACGGCTTGCTTCGATGCTCGATGATGAGTCGCTCGCCTGCCGGCTGGCCGCCCGAGATGCGCTCATTCGTTCCGGCCGGCACGCTGTCGACGCAGTATCGGCCGCGCTCTCAGCCCCGAACGCTTCACAGCGAAGCACGCTCGCATTGCTCGAGATCGCCGCACGCCAGGGCGACCCGCGAGCACTCGCGGGCCTACGTGGCCACATCGACCATGCAGACTCTGTGGTGCGGGCAGCGGCCGTCGCCGCACTCGGGACGTTCGGCGGACACGTCGCACGGAGCGCCGTACTGGCCGTTGCCGAGGACTCCGACCTGCGAGTCCGTGCGGCGGCCATCGAGGCGCTTGGCCGCATCGCTGTGACGGAGGACGCGTCGCTCATCGTGCCGGCACTGTTCGACGGCTCCTGGGAAGTCAGGGAAGCCGGCGCCGTTGCGCTGGGTCGTCTCGGAGCGGTCGGCCGCATGCACTTGCGCCGGGTTGCTCGCGTCTCGGACGGCCCAGCCGGAGACATAGCCCGATCGGTACTCGAGGTCCACGGACGCCGGCAGTCGAACACACTTCCCGCAATAGAGGTCTCCGCATGACGACGATGCTGCAGTTCGCAACATGGACGGTACTCACGTACCTCGTGTGCGTGAACCTCGCCCAGACAAGCCTCATCGTGAGCGCCGCCATCAGCCTACGCGCCCACCGGCTGGCCACCTTCGGCGAAGAGCGACGATGGCTGCTGGGGTCACAAGTCGTGCCGCAAGTATCGATACTGGCCCCCGCTCACAACGAAGAGGCAACTGTTGTGGAGAGCGTTCGCAGCCTGCTCGCCCTCTGGTACCCGCAACTCGAGGTGGTGCTGGTCAACGACGGCTCGTCGGACGGGACCGTAGACGTCCTGCGGCACGCGTTCGCACTCGAGGACATCCATCCGCGACGGAGGGATGCTCTGCCAAGCGCCGCGATCCGGTCGGTCATGAGATCGCGCAATCATCCTGAGCTCATAGTTGTCGACAAAGAGAACGGCGGAAAGGCGGATGCGCTGAACGCAGGGCTCAACTATGCCTCGGGCGAGCTCGTCTGCGCCATCGACGCCGATACCCTGATCGAACCGGATGCTCTCCTCCGTATGGTCCGGCCATTCCTCCAGCGCGATGACATCGTTGCGGCCGGCGGAACGATCCGGGTGGCAAACGGCTGCACGGTGGCGCACGGTTGTGTGGTCGACATTCGGGCGCCTCGTCGCTTCCTACCGGGCGTCCAGGTGGTCGAATACCTGCGAGCCTTCCTGTTCGGGCGACTCGGATGGAACCGCCTGGGCGGCAACCTCATCATCTCTGGGGCCTTTGGCATGTTCCGTCGCGACGCAGTCGCTGCGGTCGGTGGCTATGAGGTGGGGTCGGTGGGTGAAGATGCCGAATTGGTTGTGGACCTCCGGCGCAGGGCGAATCGTGCCGGTGGGCCTGGCTGGGTGGAGTTTGTGCCCGACCCCATTGCGTGGACCGAAGCACCCGAGACGATGCGCGGCCTGGCCCGGCAGCGGGACCGTTGGCACCGTGGGCTCGCCGAGGTGTTGGTCCGCAACCGGACGGTCATTGGCAATCCCAAGGAGGGAGCTCTCGGGCTGGTAGTCGCTCCGTATTTCCTCCTCGTCGAGCTCCTAGCCCCGGCGGTGGAGGCCTTCGGGATCGTCACGCTCGTGGCTGCGCTCGCCACAGGCTCGATCCGTGCGGATCTGGCGTTTGCCCTCTTCCTCGCCGCCTACGGTTTTGGGCTTCTCATCAACCTGTCCGCCTTGCTTCTGGAGCAGACGGCTTACGACCTGTACAAGGGCTGGAGGAACAAGGCGTGGCTCATCGTGTGGAGCATCGCTGAGGGCCTCTTCTTCCGACCTCTCACGGTTGTGTGGCGCCTCCGCGGTTTGTGGCGCTTCCTCCGAAAGAAGACGGATTGGGGAACGATGGACCGGCGCGGCTTCGTGGCAGCCTCGCCGATCACCTCACGACAACCCTGACGCCTCGCCTATCGGCCCTCGACCACCCCGAACCACCACGACCGCCCCTCGCCCCTCGCCCCTCGCCCCTCGCCCCTCGACCACCCTGAACCACCACGACAACCCCTCCCCAACATTGGCCAGGTCTCGCAACCAACCACCCCAACCGGGTAGCCGACTTCGATCCACCTCGTCGGGCTGGCCGGATTTGAACCGGCGACCCCCTGCTCCCAAAGCAGGTGCGCTGCCAAACTGCGCCACAGCCCGTCGTGCCAGAAGCATTGTGCCAGGTTTGAGCGCAGCCGACTGCACGTCTTCGAGCCCTCCCCGGGGCTTGCTAACCTCCCTGCCGGGTCGCTAGCTCAACTGGCAGAGCATCGGACTCTTAATCCGCAGGTTCCGGGTTCGAGTCCCGGGCGACCCACGCCTGCTCGCCGGGGGCGAGCGGGCGGCGACGTGGTTCGGTTCAGGAACTGTCCGATCAGACCCACGCTCCCACGGCTGGCTCGTGCAGCCCAACAATGACCATGCGCGGGCGTGGCGGAATTGGTAGACGCGCCAGGTTTAGGTCCTGGTGGGCACTGTCCCGTGGGGGTTCGAGTCCCTCCGCCCGCACCTTCCCGTGACCGCCGATTCACTGGGCTCGACGAGCCTCTCGAAATCACTCTTCGGCAGCGAGTCGAATTGCGCCGGCCCGCTGGGGTCGCTTTCCCTCGATGCCTTGGTAGAAGGCCCGGAGTCGGTCCATGTCGGACGTGATGTCTCCGGTCAGGTCGATGGTCGGTCCGAACCCGCCAACCTTGCGTGCATAGTCGAGGAACCCCGTGGCGACGGGAACGCCGGCAGCGGCCGCAATGTGATAGAACCCCGATCGCCAATGTGGCGCCTTTCCGCGGGTTCCTTCAGGCGGGACGGCCAGGATCAGCCGATCGGTCGCAGCAAAGGCAGCCACCATCTGGTCCACCATGTTGGCAGCGCGGTCGCGGCGCACCGGCACGCCCCCGAGACGGCGCATGAGGCGCCCAAAGGGGGCGCGAAAGATCTGAGCCTTCCCCATCCACGATATCCGAAGACCGTAGACCCACGCGATCGCCAGCATGAACACGAGGTCCCAATTCGAGGTGTGCGGGGCGGCGATCATCACGTACCGCTCGGCTTCTGGTGGAGCTCCCTCGCTCCGCCATCCCGTCAGCCTCAGGAACGCCCGGCCGAGGGCTCTCGTCATGATGCTTCCGATCGCACGTGGGTACCGAACGGACGTTACCAAGCTTCCGATCGATCAACCGGCGCCACCACAGGCTCTGGCCTACGGGCTCGCAACAGCCGTCGTCAGCTCCACGACATGACGCTGCGCCCGTCGACCGGATCAAAGACGTGGCCGCCGGTGATGGCCAGCGCCACGGATTCGCCGGGACGTCCCATGGCGCCCTCCGTCCGGACTGCCACCACGTCCCGCCCAACGCGGCATTCGGTCACGACGAACGGGCCGTGATAGACGACGCGCTCGATGACGGCGCCGAAGCCACCGTTCGCCGGTGCAAGGTGTTCGGGCCGCATCCCCAGCACGACCCCGACGCCCACATAGGGCTCGAGCGCCTCTGACCAAACCCGGGTCCGGAAGCTCTCGTGCTCCAACCAGTACCCGGTTTGGTCGGAGCGCACGGCCACATCGAGCATGGTGAGGTCCCCCGTCAGCTCCGCAACCAGCCGGCTTGCCGGGCGACCGTACACCTCCTGCGGTGAGGAGATTTGCACGAGGCGGCCCGCCGCGAGCACACCGAGCCGGTCGGCCATTGCCATGGCCTCGACAGGATCGTTCGTGACGTAGAGGGTCGTCACGCCGTAGCCGCGCTGGACGAGGCGAAGCTCAGACCGCATCTGGATTCGGAGCAGCGCGTCGAGCCGCGCCAATGGCTCGTCCATGAGAAACAGGCTCGGTGCACGCACCAGGGCACGGGCGATCTGGACGAGCTGCTGGTGCCCCGCCGACAGCTCGAGAGGATTTCGTTCCATCAACCGCTCGAGATGCAGCGCCCGGCCCTCCGCCTGCACCCGCGTTGCGATTTCGGCCGCCGGTCGATGCTGCATCTCGAGCGGGAAGCCGACATTGCCTGCGACATCACGGAACGAGTACAGCACGTTGGCTTGGAAAACCATGGCGATGTTGCGATCGTTGGTATCGGCTTGCGTGACGTCCACGCCGTCGATGCGCACCTCGCCGGCCTGCACGGGGTCGAGCCCAGCAACGGCGCGCAACAACGTTGTCTTCCCAGACCCGGACGGCCCGATGATCGCCACCAGTTCGCCATCTGCGACCGAGAGATCGACGTCGTCGAGCAAGGTGGCGCCGCCTTTCGACACAGAAACGCTCGAGAGTTCCAACGTTGCGATGCTGCGCCTCCTCCCTCCACCAAACAGTTGCGCTACAGATCGCTGCGCAGGAACTCCGCGAGGGCGTGGATGGCGCGCGCCCGGTGCGAGATCCTGTTCTTCTCACCGGAAGACATCTCCGCCAGCGTCCGCCCATTTGCGACCTCGAAGACAGGGTCGTACCCAAAGCCGAGTTGGCCGCGTCGGGAGGTTGCGATGCGGCCCTCGAGTGTCCCCTCGACGATCACCTCGGCTTCCTCATCGTCAACCACGGCCACGGCTGTGCGGAATCGGGCCGAACGGTCGACGACACCTTCCAACTCCGCCAGCAACTTGGCGACGTTCTCGGCGTAGGTGGCGTGAGGTCCGGCGAATCGTGCCGTCTTCACACCCGGCGCTCCCCCAAGCGCATCGACTTCGAGCCCCGTGTCGTCTGCCAGGGCAGCGATCCCGGTGGCCCGCCGCACCGCGGCGGCCTTCAGCAGGGCGTTTCCGGCCAGCGTGTCCTCGGTCTCGTCGACGTCGGGCCACGTCAAGCCCCTCACCACCTCGATCGGATGCGGAAGGGTGGCGAGGACCTCCTCGATCTCGGCCACCTTGTCCGGGTTCTGCGACGCGACGACGATCCGCGACAGCCGCATCAGGTGCGCCGCGCCGCAGTCTGCATGGCCACGAGGCGCTCGATACCGCTACCGGCGATGTCGAGCATCTGTTCCAAGCCTGCCCGAGGGAACGGCGCCCCCTCTGCCGTGCCTTGCACCTCGACGAACCGCCCGTCGCCCGTCATCACGACGTTGCAGTCGACGTCGACCGCGATGTCCTCCTCGTAGGCCAGGTCGAGCAGAGCCTGACCACGGAGGAGTCCGACCGATACTGCGGCGATGTTGTCGCGGATAGGGCTCGCCGCCATCTTCCCCTCGGCAACACGGGCATCGAATGCATCTGCCAGTGCCACCCACGCCCCGGTGATCGATGCCGTTCGCGTGCCCCCGTCGGCCTGGAGCACGTCACAATCGACCCGCGCCGTCACCTCGCTCATGGCGTGCAGATCCACCGCTGCTCGCAAGGATCGCCCAATCAGCCTTTGGATCTCCTTCGCCCGTCCCCCGCTCTGTGAGCGTCGGGAGATTCGAGAGGTTCCGGACCCTGGGAGCATGGAGTACTCGGCGGTCACCCAGCCCTTGCGGCTCTCCCTCATCCACTGGGGGACATCCTCGTCGAACGACACGGTGCACAGCACCCGAGTACGCCCCATGGAGATGAGGACCGACCCCGGCGTCATTTCCGTGTAACCCCGCTCGATCACCACCGTGCGAAGCTCATCAGCTTCCCTGCCCTGCCGCATGACTCTGCCCTTCGTTGATCAGACTTCGACTCGGAGACCCGGGCTCGCCAACACCACGAGCCCGGTGAACACAGCGCGAGCCGCGTCGGTGATCTCCTGCGCGGAAAGCGTAGGCGCCAGGTGTGTCAGGATCAGGCGGCCGGCGCCGGCCCGCTCGGCTATTGCGCCGGCCTCGGCTCCACTCAGATGGTAGGGGTAGATGGCCTGCTCTCTCGGCTCGCCCATGCCCGCCTCGCACAGCACCACGTCTGCACCGGCCGCGAGCTCGGGAAAGCCGCCTCCAGGCCCGGTATCGCCCGAGTAGGCGATGCTGCGGTCCCCACTCTCGACGCGGACCGCATTTGTGGGAACGGAGTGCGACGCTGCAGCGAATCGGAGAGCCAGGTCCCCGACCTGCACGAGGTTCCCATCGCCGACCTCCCGTGGTGCGAACGTGGTGAAGAATGCATGGCCCTGCCCGGCATCGAGATACGCAGCGAGCTTGATGATCGCCCCGGCGGGCAACAGCAGCGGCATGTCCGCGACAGTGCCAACTCGATAGGCGAGGTAGTGGAACAGACCGAAGACGTCCGTGCTGTGGTCGGCGTGCAGATGGCTGATGACCACGGCGTCGACGTCGGCTGGGTCCATCTCTCGCGCCAGCGCCATGAACGTCCCGGTCCCCGCATCGAGCCACACGGCTGTGGTCGCGCTGCGGACGAGATACCCCGAGGCGGGGACCTCCCGAGATGGACCGCTTCCCGAGCATCCGAGCACGAGCAGCTCGAGCGTCATGGCGACCAGCCAAACAGTGCACCGCCCACGGAGATGAGGCCGATCCACGCGAGACCGACCGCAACCCCCCACATCACGGGCGAGTACATCTTGCGGCGCCACGTTCGGAGGGAAGCTACGACCGCCACCAACCAGAACGCAACGAGCACGGCAACGGCCCACAGGGGCGCAACGAGCCCGGACGCAAAGACGAAGACGCCCATGACGACCAGCAAGGCAGCTCCAACGAGCCCATAGAGCAGGTGCCGGGAACTCAGCTCTTGCGGTGGGGCGTTCACGATCGCCAGGCTAGAGGGGGCGCGTCACTGCACATGGAGCGACACCTCAACGGCTTCACCGTCGATGACGACGAAGCCGCGCACGTCCGGCGAGGAGAGAGGGCCTGCGATGACGTGCAGCCATCCAGGCTCGAGGGCGCCGGCGATGTCCGCCGGGGAGGGCATTGCCGCCGACGTCGGATGGGAATGAAAAGCACCCAAGATGGTCCAGTCGTTTCGCTCGGCGTGCCCGATCGCCCGGAAGTGCTCGCTGGGAGCCACCGTGAAGCGCGTGGGAGACGCGTCCACGTTGGTCAGGCAGTACGCCATCCGCAGCGCTCCTGCGCCATCGACAGCGAGGAGCCCACACGCCTCCTGCGGTGCGCAGAAGCTCGCGTGAGCAACGATCGCGTCGTGAATCTGGCGCGCCATGGGCACGCCGAGGCCGGCGGGTCCGAGCACAGCGGCCGCCGCAAACCGATCGTGGAGCTGCACCGCAAGCCGCACCCGGTAGTCGGCATAGAAGCCCGGGTTGAGGCCCCCTTCGTCGTCCGCGATCACGACCGCAGCAATAGCCTCCGCTGCCAGATGAGCCCTGCCGACCTCAGCCTCACCTTTGTGCAGGTAGCTCCCGACGGTGACCAGCGCACCGCGGATCACGGCACCGGATCGCGGAGCAGGGGCTGTGTCATGCACCGGCTCCCGCCCCGGCCTCGGCAGAGCTCAGACGCATCGAGCTCCAACACCTCGACACCGTGGTCGCGAAGCCTGCGGTTCGTCTCCTGATTGCGCTGATAGGCAACGACGACGCCGGGGGCGAGTGCAAGGGTGTTGTTGCCGTCGTCCCACTGCTCGCGCAGGCGGCCGATTGCATCGCCGCCGGTCGGGATCATCACCAAGTCGTTGCGACCGAGCACATGGCGCAGTGCAGACACCAAGTCGTGGGGATGCTCGACGTGCAGCCCTTCACCGTCGGCCGTGAGCACGTGGACGTCGATGGTCTCGAGCAAGCCGGGGAACACGTTGAACGTCGCCTCGTCGATCATGGTGAACACGGTGTCGAGGTGCATCACCGAGCGATCATGGCGGAGGTGAACGACGAGCACGTGTTCGACCGTGCCCGCAGCGAACAGACGCTGCGCCAGGATCTCGACGGCGGCGGGCGTGGTGCGCTCGCCGATCCCGATCATGACGGTCTCCGGCGTCAGCACCAGGACGTCGCCGCCCTCGATGCTCGCGGGGTACTCGTCGCCGGGCTCCTTGCCGAACCACACAGGGAAGCGCTCGTCTGCGAAACGCGGATGGTGGCGGTAAATGGCCCGCATATACCTCGATTCGCGAGCGCGAGCCGGCGTCGCGAGGACGTTGAGGCTCAGCCCGCCGTTCACCCAGGCCGCGTTGTCACGCATGAACAGGAGGTTCGGAAGCGGGCGCAACACGTAGTGAAAGCGGTCGGCGACGAGGTCGGCATACAGGTGGTCGACGCCCCACTCCTCCAGCTCCGCTTCGAGGATGCCCCCGATGAGCACATCGACGACCTTGTGGGTGGGGGACTCCATCAGCGCAGCACTGAGACGTTCCGCAACCCGTGGGCCGCACTGGGCCGGCGTCATGACGTCGTACACGAGCTCGGACCTCACATCAGGACGCTCCAGCACGGCCGCCAGCAGCTCCTCGAAGTAGAGCACCTCGACGTCGCGATCACGCATGAGTGCGACGAAGCGATCGTGTTCCTCCTGGGCTCGCTCGAGCCAGATCAAGTCGTCGAACAGCAGGGCTTCCTTGTTGTCTGGAGTGATACGAGCGATCTCCAGGCCCGGCCTGTGCACCATGACCGTGCGCAAGGGGCCGATCTCGCTCGACACCTTCAGTTGGAGGCTCATTGCGTGACGTCTGCGGCAACCCGCCGCAGGTCGTCGAGGATCGAGGCGTCTCCATCAACCACCAGCCCGTCGGCCGTTCGACGCCCCCACAGAAACAAGAGAATGTCCTCGGCCACTCCGGCGACGGTCGTTGCCGGTGCGTCGTCCCCGATCAACTCGAAGCTGGGCTCGTCGGCATACTCCGTACCCGTAACGGCCGATGTGCCGGAGAACTCGACGTATCGCAGCGTCCAAAACGAACCTGTGTCCGTCGCTTCGAGGCGAACGGTGCGGTCTCCCCGCTCGACGTCGGCCCACTCCGGGTACCCAGCCATGAACACCACCAGGACCTCATCGACCGCATCGGCGGCGAGGTCGGGATCGACCGGGGTGACGGCACTGTGCGCCAGTTCGGCGTCGATCCGGTGCACCACCGTCTCGCACGCCATGCGGCGAAACCAGAAGCCAACCGATTGGTCCTCCGGGTACCAGGTGGCAACGGGCTGTGCCGGATCGTGATCTGCCAGAACGTCGAGCATGCGGTCGAGCCCATCTCGGTACCACGCGATGAGGCCGTCGGCCGGAGCCTCCCCGGGGAGCGGCTGGCCGTCCTGCCACTTCTCGCGAACGATGCGTTCCTTGTGGCGGTGCACGACGCCGGTGTGGGCGACCAGGTCGGCGACCGTCCATCCAGGGCATGAGGGAACCTCGGCGTCCATGCCCAATTCGGCTACAGCCGCAAGCCGTTCGCCGTCTGCGTGAATCCACTCCAAGTATCGATTGAACTCCATCGGCGGGTCACTCCCTGTGATCGAAGCGGGAAAGCGGTCGCATGGCGTAGGCCCCAAACGCTAACGTCCCGACGAGCTGCCGGAGACCGCAGGGAGGCGTGGGCACAATGAGACGGCGTGCGATCGGCATGGCGCTGGTGACGCTGTTTGCTCTCGTCGTCCTTCTCCCCACCGCTGTTCTCGCCCAGGGCGGCGAGTCGGTCACCAGCACCATCCGCTACGACGACCCGGAATCCGGGGAAGCGGTGCCTGCCGTCGGCGTCAGCATCATCGTGACCGATGCGAACGGTGAGATCGTCGGCGAGACGGTCACCGACGACGAGGGGACGTTCCTCGTCGACCTCCCAGGGCCTGGAGACTATTCGGTGACCGTCGATCCCGACTCCCTCCCCGAAGGTGTCGTGCTCCGCAATCCGGATCGCAACCCCGCAACGGTGACGATCCAAGCGGGCCAACAGGGACGCACGATCTTCTCCACGACGTCCGGTGAGGGTGGCGGTGTGAGCACGTCGGGCGGCATCTCGAGGCGGCAAGTCGCCCAACTCACGGTCGAGGGTCTCAAGCTCGGCCTGATCATCGCGATGGCGGCTATCGGCCTCTCCCTCATCTTCGGCACCACAGGTCTCGTCAACTTCGCGCATGGCGAGATGGTCGGATGGGGCATGTTGATCGCCTACATGTTCAACTTCTTCGGTTTTGCCGGGTTCCTCGGCTTCATGGACGGATGGCCACCGCCGTTCGGCGGGGGAATGAACCTCGCAATCGCTGCGCTATTCGCTATCGCCGCCGGCGGCGCGATGGGCTGGGGTCTCGACAGGTTCCTCTTCGGTCCGCTGCGCCGCCGGGGTGTGGGGCTCATTGCGCAGCTGGTGGTGACCATCGGCCTTGGCCTCTTGTTGCGGTACTTCTTCCTCTTCGGCTTTGGTGGCACCCCGCGGTTCTTCAAGGACTACACCTCTCAATCGGCGATCGACATTGGAATCGTCCAGATCACTCCCAAGGACCTCGTGGTGGGAGGCCTTTCGATAGCGGTGCTCGTCGGGGTCGGGCTCTTCCTGATCTACGCCAGGATGGGCAAGGCGATGCGGGCCGTCGCCGACAACCGCGACCTTGCAGAATCCTCAGGCATCGACGTGCAGAGAGTCATCCGATTCGTCTGGACCCTCGGTGGATCCCTGGCGGCGCTGGGCGGCGTCTTCCTCGGGCTCACCGAGCAGGTGAGCTGGAATATCGGATTCCGGACCTTGCTCCTCGTCTTCGCCGGCGTCGTCCTGGGCGGTCTCGGTACTGCATTCGGCGCCCTGGTCGGATCCCTGCTCGTCGGTGTCGGGATTCAGGTCTCGACGTTGTTCATGCCGACCGAGCTCAAGAACGTCGGGGCCCTCGTCGTGCTCATCATCGTGCTCATCATCCGCCCGCAGGGAATCATGGGTCGTAGGGAAAGGGTGGGTTGACGATGGTCTTTGCCGCGATCGACTGGGGCTTCATCTTCGACCAGACCCTGAGCCAGGTGTTTGGGCTCAACGCCGCCGTCTATGCGATCGCCGCCATCGGGCTCAACGTGCACTTCGGCTATGCCGGCCTCCTCAACTTCGGCCAGGTCGGCTTCGTCGCCATGGGTGCGTACGGCATGGGGCTCACCGTCACCTACTGGGGCCAGGACAACGTCCTGCTCGCCGTCATCGTGGGGATGATCTTCGCCACGATCTTCGCACTCTTGCTCGGATTCCCGACGCTGCGGTTGCGCGCGGACTACCTGGCCATCGTCACGATCGCCGCCGGTGAGATCGTGCGGCTGATGGCGCGGTCGACTGCGTTACGCGGTGTGACTCGTGGTGCGGAGGGCCTGAACGAGTTCATCGGCCCGTTCCGCGAGCTGAATCCGTTCGACGCCAGCCAGTCATACGGCATCGGCCCAATCCAGTATCGAGGTGCGGAGTTCTACGCGATCGTCATCGGTTGGGTCGTCGCGCTGCTCGCCGTGCTTCTCGTGTACCTCCTGATGCGCGCTCCGTGGGGCCGAGTCGTCAAGGCGATCCGGGAGGACGAGAACGCTGCGCTCGCCCTCGGCAAGAACGCCTACTACTACAAGATGCAGGCCCTGATCCTGGGAGGCATCATCGGCGGATTCGCCGGGATGGTCGACGCCATCGGCAAAGCGACGATCCAGCCCGACTTCTTCGTTGCGCCCCTGACCTTCTTCTTCTGGCTGGTCCTGATCCTCGGAGGCGTCGGGAAGGTGTGGGCGCCGATCGTCGGATCGATGATCTACTGGGGTCTCATCACCTTCGTGCAGAACCTCGGCCGCCAGCTCGTCGACCAAGGTGTCGTCCCGACATCAGTCATGGACCCAAGCCAGGTCGATCAGATTCGGTTCTGGGTGGTCGGCCTCGCGCTCATCCTGCTCATGGTGTACCGACCCCAAGGTATCTTCGGTTCGAAGGAGGAGATGGCGCTCGATGCCAGATGACGCCACACCGATGACGATCGACGCAACAGGCCTTGGCACGATCGACCACGTGCCGGGGGTTGCCAAGCCGGATCCGATCCTGGTTGTCGACAAGATGCGCCGCGCCTTCGGCGGCATCGTTGCCGTGGATGTCGACCACCTCGAGATCGAGCGCGGCGTCATCACCGGACTCATCGGTCCCAACGGCGCCGGCAAGACGACGTTCTTCAATCTCCTCACCGGTTTTGACGCACCGGACACCGGTCACACGGTGTTCAACGGTGCATCGATCGACGGCAAATCACCGCACCTGCTCGCGCGGCGGGGCATGGTGCGCACGTTCCAGCTCACGAAATCCCTCACGAAGCTGAGCGTCATGGAGAACATGAAACTCGGTGCGCAGAAGCAGTCGGGCGAGACGTTCTGGCGGGCGGTGATCCCTCCGCTGTGGCTCCGGCAGGATCGTGAGATCGAGGTGCTCGCCGACGATCTGCTGGGCCGGTTCAAGCTCGATCACATGCGCGACGAGTACGCGGGCACGCTCTCGGGCGGCCAGCGCAAGCTGCTCGAGATGGCGCGGGCGCTCATGTCCAAACCCGAGATCATCATGCTCGACGAGCCGATGGCCGGAGTGAATCCTGCGCTCACCCAAGACTTGCTCCACCATGTGAAGGACTTGCGTGACGAGGGCATCACGGTGGTGTTCGTCGAGCACGACATGGACGTGGTGCGAGACATCTCGGACTGGGTGGTCGTGATGGCAGAGGGTGCGATCATCGCAGAGGGGCCACACTCGACGATCACCGGCAACCAGGCCGTGATCGATGCGTACTTGGGGGCCCACCACGATGCCCCGCTGGACCTCTCTGAGGAAGACGCACGGATCGCCGAAGACGAGGCGGCGGTCGCCGAGGAGATCGAAGAGTCTCGGGAAGTCATCGAAGAGATCGAAGAAGAGAAGCACCACCACCATGAGTGAACAGCCTCTCATCGTCATCGACAGCGTCGTCGCCGGGTACGTGCCGCGCGTCAACATCCTCAACGGCGTGAACCTCACGCTTGCCCAAGGCGAGCTGGTGGGGATCATTGGGCCCAACGGGGCCGGCAAGTCGACCATGATCAAAGCGCTGCTGGGACTGCTCAGAATCAGCTCCGGGACGGTGACGTACAACGGCGATGACATCACCAACCTCTCGGCGCACGAGCTCGTCGAGCGCGGCATCGGCTACGTGCCCCAGGTCAACAATGTCTTCCCCAGCCTCACCGTTGAGGAGAACCTCGAGATGGGCGTGTTCCTGCGACCCAAGAAGGCGAAGGAACGCATCGACGTCGTGACCGAGATGTTCCCGCGCCTCGGTGAGCGCATCAAGCAACGCGCCGGCTCACTCTCCGGGGGGGAGCGTCAGATGCTGGCGTTGGGGCGGGCGCTCATGATGGAACCGCGAGTGCTGCTCCTCGACGAGCCCTCGGCGGGACTGTCGCCTGCTCTCCAAGACGAGGTGTTCATCCGCACCAAACAAATCAACCGGACGGGTGTCGGCATCATCATGGTGGAGCAGAACGCCCGCCGCTGCCTCCAGATCTGCGATCGCGGCTACGTTCTCGACCAGGGGACGAACGCCTACACCGACACCGGCATGGCCCTCCTCACCGACCCGAAGGTCATCGAGCTCTACCTCGGCACGCTGGCAAGAGTCGAGTAGGGCGCCTGCGTCGCCGGGTCCTCGGTATCCCTAGCCAGTACTTGGCGTCCGCGCTTGGGTGTGGCGGAGGTGACGGAGCTCACCTCGGCAATTGGCTCTGGTAGTCGTCGTACATGCGCAACTCCCGCGAGCTGCGGGTGTCGCAGGCCGCTTGCGCACGGGCGGCGGCAACCCGTGAAGGGACGTCCGCTCCGCCGGTAGAGGAGTTCGAGTTCACGAGCCGGATGCGCAGTTCTGCGATGTCGATTGCGGCCAAGCCGGCCGCGCCGGTCGGCGACTTCCGTCGCTGCGATGGCGAAGCCCCAGCCAGCCGCTGGTCGCTACCGATACCGGATACCAGATACCGAATGCGCAGACAGGGCCGGCCCCTGGTGGGGCCGGCCCTGCGTCACTCAATCGACGTACGTCGTGTGCTTACGAAGCGAACACGTACACGTCGAGGTCGGTGTTGGGCGTCTCGCCACCGTCGTAGGTCGCAACGCGGAAGCTGGCCGCTGCCGGCTCACCTGCGTCGACGAACTCGTACGGGCCACCCTGACCGTCATAGTCGGGGTCGCCACCCGCGTCGATGACGGCTTTGCACGACGCGAAGTCCGTGCACTTTTCACCGTCCTTCGTCACACCGTTGATCTGCGCTGCGATCAGCAGCGGATCGTCGGAGCCTGCCACCTCTGCCGCCAAGGCGACGATGGTGATGGCGTCGTAGGTCTCGGCGCCGTAGGCGAACACGCCACCAACGCCACCCTCGTACGCCTGATCGAGGCGTTCGGTGAAGTCGGAGATGGCGCCAAGGTCGACGCTGGGCTCAGTGCCCTGCATCCCGACGAGGATCGCCGGGTCGGCCACCAAGGTGCCCATGTTGCCGATGTTGCCATCGACGCCCCACACGTTCGTGTCACTTGTCGGGCCAATACCCCGCTCGTTCATGGTCGTGATGATGTTGCCCGACTCGGCAAAACCGATGACCACGACGGCATCAGGAGCGGCGGCGACGATCTGATCGACCTCAGGATCGAAGTTCTCAGTGTCAACCGCATAGGCGAGGAAAGGATCGACGGTTCCGCCGAGTGCCTCGAAGTTCTCCTTGAAGGAGTCGGCCAGACCCTGACCGTAGGACTCCTGCCGGTAGAGCACCGCCACCCTCTCGTTGCCCTGAGCTGCGACCTGGTCGGCGAGAACCTTGCCTTGCAGCAGGTCCGACGGCGCCGTACGGAAGTACAGCCCGTTGTCGTCGTAGGTGGTGAAGTCGGGCGACGTGTTGGCCGGCGAGAAGTGGATCACGTTGTTACCCGTGATCTTGTCGATGACGAGCTTGGAGACGGCCGAGCTGGCCGCACCAATGATCGCATCGGCGCCCGCCGCAATGAGACGGTCGACCTCCGGGTTGGCAATGTCCTGATTGGTATCGCCGGAATCGCCCTCTTCGAGAACGACGGGGTTCCCTAGGACGCCACCAGCGGCGTTGATGTCCTCAACAGCCAAACGTGCGCCGGCAACCTCGGGTGGCCCGAGGAATGAGAGGTCGCCCGTGACCGGGAGCAGGGTGCCGATCACGAGCACGCCGTCGGCCGAGGCCGAGGCCGTGCCTCCGGCAGTCGTGGTCGTCTCAGCAGCCGTGGTGTCTGTCGCCGCGGTGGTCGTCGTTTCGGTAGCCGCCGCGGTCGTGGTGGTCTCGGTGCCGGCTGCGGTGGTAGTTGCACCACCGGAGTCGTCGTCGCCACCACAGGCCGCCACGATCAGCACGAACGCGAGCAGCATCGCGAGGAGCTTGATCGGTCGCTTCATGGATGTCCTTCCTTGTTTGCTTGCAGACTCCCCATGCCGCCTGCGCGTGCAGAGAAAAGCAAGGGGATCGCTGAACAATACGCAGTTTGCGCCCCGCAACCAACCCATTTTGGAATCGGGGGCCTTCAGCACGTAGAAGAACCCGGAGAGCTTCAGCGCCAGACGGCACTGCCGCAGGGGACCTTCCTGCGGTCTCCGGGTTCCCGGTGGTCCGAGTTGGAGTCGCTACCTTCCCGCACTCGACAGCGTGGGGAGACGACCCGGTCTAGAGGCTTTGCTGCTAGGGGCCGCCTAGCGCTCGGCCACCTCCAGGGTCCTGTAAAGACTGTTGCTGCAGATTTGGACCACCTCCTTTCTCTGGTGCGGCGATTCTGCCACACCTCACGGAGAATGCCAGCGGTTTCGGCCGGTGGGCCAGAGGCCGCGCGATAGGATGAGATGGCCCCTCAGCGAGCCAGGAGCTGCATCGTGGGACAGAGCATCGGGATCCTCACCGCCGGCGGCGACTCGCCCGGCCTCAATGCCGCGATCCGGGGCATCGGCAAGGCGGCCATCCGCAGCTACGACATGAACGTCATCGGGTTCAAGGACGGCTTCAAGGGCCTGATGCAGCAACGCTTCATCCGGCTCGACAGCGAATCGCTGTCCGGGATCCTCACCAAGGGCGGGACGATTCTGGGGACGAGCCGCGAGAAGCCGCACAAGATGGACATCGGCGGCAAAGTCATGGACATGACCGATGTCATGTTCGAGAACTTCGCGTCGCTCTCTCTGGATGCGCTGGTCTGCCTCGGCGGAGGCGGGACCGCCAAGAACGCCCTGCGGCTCGCCAAGCGGGGAATGCCGGTCCTGACGCTGCCGAAGACCATCGACAACGACGTGTGGGGCACGGATGTCACGTTCGGGTTCGACACGGCCCTCGGCATCGCATCGGAGGCGATCGACCGGCTGCACTCGACCGCCCACTCCCACCATCGCATCATCGTTGTGGAGGTGATGGGCCACAACGCTGGATGGCTGGCGCTCGGGTCGGGCCTCGCCGGTGGCGCAGACGTCATCCTGCTCCCGGAGATCCCCTACTCGGTCGAAGCGATCTCCGACTCGATCCTCGAGCGAAAGGCCGGCGGCAGCACGTTCAGCATCGTGGTGGTGTCTGAAGGTGCCGTTGCCCTGCCCGAGCACGAGCGTATGGCGGCGCTCGACATGCTGGCCGACTCGGATGAGGCGGCGGCCGAAGAACTGGCGGGCCTGAAAGCGGTCCAGGGGAACAGCACCGATCGGCTGGCCCACAAGCTGGAGGAGCTCACCGGTCTCGAGACCAGGGTCACGATCCTCGGCCACGTCCAGCGCGGGGGCACGCCTTCGCCTGCCGACCGGCTGCTCGCAACGCGGCTCGGGACGAGGACGGCGCACCTCGTGGCCGATGGCGTCCACGGTGTGATGGTTGCTCTCCAGGGCGAGGAGGCCGTGCCGGTGCCGCTCGAGGAGGTGGCGGGAAAGCGGAAGGTCGTCCCCCCAGATCACGCGTGGGTTCGGGCGGCCCGCTCACTCGGCGTCGGATTCGGCGACTGAGGCGATGGTTGACGACACTGCGGCCATGGAGGCCACGGTCCGAGCGGTCGTCGCCGGCATCGGGCTGCCGTACGAGATCATCGATTGCGATCCTGCGCTGGCCGACACCGCAGCATTCTGTGCCCACTACGGCTACCCGGAGAGCCAGAGCGCCAACACGATCCTCGTTGCGTCGAAACGGCCGGTTGGGCGTCATGCAGCGTGTGTGGTGCTCGCCACCACACGACTCGACGTCAACCGCACCGTGCGCGCCTTGCTCGACGTTCGCAAGCTGTCGTTCGCTCCCCCCGACCTCACCGAAGCGCTGACGGGCATGGCGGTTGGCGGCGTGACGCCTTTCGCGCTGCCCGACAGCCTGCCGCTGTACGTCGACGCCGCCGTCATGAAGCCGCCGTGGGTCATCCTCGGAGGAGGCAGCCGCTCTATCAAGGTCAAGATCGACCCAGTTGCGTTGACCCGCCTCGGCGGCGAGGTGGTGCCGGGCCTCGGCACGCCCACCCGCGAACCGTAGGCCCCGCTGTACCGAATCGGTACAGCCGAACCGAAGGTTCGCCTGCCACGCCGAACTCACGGCTATCGCGTACCGTTGCGGTACACCCGAGCCGACGGTTTGGGATCGACCGTCGCCCATCTTCCCAATGTCTTCCATTAGACAAATGGGGATCCTCCGCTACGTTGCCGAGCGACACCGCGCCCACCGTGGCGCTGCCGAGTGGAAGGGGAGGCCACTCATGGCCGTCGTATCGCATCGCTTCTGGCGTTCGCTCACCATGCTCGCCGTTGTCGTATCGATGCTCTCGGTTCCGGCCGTGGCCGATGCCGGCCAGGGTTTCTTCGACGATGACGAATCGATCTTCGAAGCCGACATCGAGGCGATCGCGAATGCAGGCATCACCTTCGGGTGCAACCCGCCGGACTACACGTTCTTCTGCGTCGACGACCCCGTCACGCGAGGACAGATGGCCGCGTTCCTCGTCCGTGCAATCGGACTCACCGACCAGGGTGACGTCGACTTCACCGACGACAACAGCTCGATCTTCGAGGCCGACATCGAGAAACTCGCCGCCGCGGGCATCACGAGGGGCTGCAACCCCCCTGCGAACACGAAGTACTGCCCGGACGGCTTGGTCACACGAGGTCAGCTCGCCGCTTTCCTCGTTCGCGCCCTCGGCTACTCGGCAACGAGTGGGGAGAACACCTTCACCGACGACGACGGGTCGATCTTCGAGGCCGACATCGAGAAACTCGCCTTCGAGGGCGTGACCAAGGGGTGCAACCCTCCGGCAAACTCGAAGTTCTGCCCCGACAACGCCGTCACGCGGGGACAGATGGCCGCGTTTCTCGACGCGGGCGTTCGATCTGCCGAAAGACCCTGCCCCCGGCTTCACAACCGATGACGGCGACCTCGCCCTCGTCGCCCGCTACCACGTGCTCGACGCCGACGACGGAGACGAGATCGATGTCGATCGGATGCAGTACTGGCCCCGCAGCTTCGCCAAGGGACTCGATATCGAGCCCGACCACTACTCCACGGATCTCGTCGACAGCACGGGACGGTATGCGGGCTGGGACGTGCTGTCGCCTTCCACCAAGTGGGACTACAAGAACCTGCCCAAGAAGGACGACTGGCTCCACCTCCAACTGAACCGGCCCGCGCGTCTGGGCGTCGCGTGGCGCGACGACCTCCCGCTCCCGTCCTGGCTCACCGGATGGGAGGAGGGCGGGACGGTCTCGATTGACGGTGACCTGGTGCCCGTCTACGAGCAGAGCTTTGCGGCAGGGGAAGTCGTGCTTGGCAGCGTCGAGTACACGGGCGACTGGCGCGAGATGTATCTCGTACTGCTCGCTGAAGCGGACGGGACGTCGTCGCCCAAGCCGCCTGCCCCCGAAGCTTTCTCGGCGGCAAGCGCCAACCGGCCATGCCCATCGTGGGTGCACGATCTCCACACGACGGTCGGGCCGGACGGGAAGACGTACCCGACATGGCACCCGCAGATCGATCCCGTCTACTGGTGCTACTTCGGTCACGAGCACGGCTCGAACCCGGCGCTGATACCCGGCGCGCCCAAGGTTGCCTACGGCTACGTCGCCGACAAGCTCGGACAGGACGAGCCCAACGTGGGATTCAAGGAGTTCATATTCCAGGACATGGCCGGAGAGCACTGGGTGCGCTTCGTCGTCCACGCCGGCACTGCGTCTCACCGGCGGGTGTGCGCCCGCTTCCACACGCTGCACGTGGAGGTGTACGACCTCTCCGGGACTCAGTTGTTCGCTGCGGCCTTCAAGGCCGACTACGGCGTCGCAGAGAACGCCGATGACGGCTCACTCCTGAATCCCACCAACTGCGGCTACTCGATGGCGTCACTCGCTGCCCAGGTCACCAATCTGCAGAACCGGTCGATCAACGTCGGCGCAGATTCGAACCACTACGAGCGATGGGACTCGCGAGCGGAGACCGATGCGACCTTCAACCTCGGTCTGGTCCAGTTCGATCACGAGTTCGACATTCGCAACCCGATGTCACACTGCACGTCGACCGCGTGCAACGCCGTGGCCGTGCGCGATCCGGACAACGAGAACGCCACCAGGCGGACGCTGTCGATGGCGTCGTGGCGATCCGAATTCATGTTCGACGCCGACCACGCCCTCGGCAGCGGGGAGTACTTCACCGACCCATACGGCCTTGCATCGAGGGGTGCCGGAGCGACCGATGCGGTCCGCCAGTACGCCGCACCCGGCTTCACACTCGAATTCGCCAAGAATGCCACCGCCAATCGTATCGAGTGTTCGGCCTCCGATCCGTGGACCGCCCGGTTCACGTGCTACCAGATTGGCGGTGCAGGGAATCTCGAGCACGTGCCGAGCCCGGAGAACCTCAAGATCGAGAACTCGCTGTGGCGCAACTGAGGTAGTTCGGCGCCATGAACCGGCTGGGCCGTTAGAGTCGCACCGTCCCACCCCAGGGGGTTCATGAGTCATCGCTTCCGCCGCAGCTTGGTCATCGTCGCCTGTGTCGTCTCTGGCCTCTTCGTCGGTGTGCTTCCGGTCGGCGCCGCCGACGAGTCACCTTCCGACGAGCCACTCACCGCCGAGGTCACGAAGGACGACTTCTATGGGACCGGCGGCGACGCGAGCGAACTCCGGGCAGCGACGGGGGGGATCGCAGCCACCGATGTGATCCAGCAGCAACCGCCGCTCGCCGCCCAGTACGTCGCCCAGACCGTCGAATTCACGGGCGATCCGCTGGGCATCGTGGTCTACCCCCTCGAGAGCAGGCGCTACAGCCTCGGCAGCGACAAGATCGGCGTCTACATGTGCACCTGGCCGGGGGCGTCGGGAACCGCTGAGCTCGCTGCCGTCACCGCAACGCTGAACGGTGCGGTGAAGGACTACTTCGTCTCCCTCTCCGGCGGTCGCTACACCCCCGTGTTCACGGCGAGGCAGACGGTGGTCATCGCGAGCGACAACGAGTTCGATTGCGTCGACGAGATCAAGGCCTCGAACCCGGTGAGCACCGACAACGGGATCCTGGCGGTGCTCGACAACCAGAGCAACGGCGGCCTCGCCACCTCCGGCTTCTTCTGCAACGTGCCGTGCGAGACCGACACGTCACCGACCACATTCCCCGCCAACAACCGGTGGGCCGTCGTCGACGGAGGCTCGGTAGCGATCCCGGACTTCGTGCCGCCCACCGACGAGCCGCATCTGACCACCGCCGTGCACGAGATCGGGCACACGCTGGGCTGGCCCCATTCGTTCTCCACCGAGACGAACAACGAGTACGACAACCCGATCGACGTGATGTCTGGCAACGCCACCGCCGACTTCTTCGGCCGCACCGACACGCCCTACGCCACCAACGCCTTCAACCGCTATCGCGCCGGATGGATCGACCCCGGCGATGTGCTGGTCTATTCGGGCGGTGTCACGACCTTGACCATCGCACCCGCCGGACAGCCGGGAACCCAGATGGTGGTGTTCCCCACCGAGGTGGCGTGGTCGTTCATCACGCTCGACGCCAGGCGAAGCATCGGCGTCGACGCCATCCCCGACACCTTCGAGGGTGTCACGTCGCACTACGTCGAGCAGATCTGCCCGTTCGGCGTCTGCTGGGGAACCGCTGCGGGGCTCTACAGCTATCCCCCGGCGCCCGACAACCTCAACCACGTCACGGTGCCGGGCGCATCACTCGGCGTCGACTACGAAGGGGGCGCACCCGCGATTGCGGACGGGACGGTCGTCAGAGTCCTCTCCGGCAGCGACGCCGGATACGTCGTCAAGCTCATTGGTTATGAGGACATCGGCGGATCGACGTTCGTTGCCGACATCATCTGGCTCGCCGACGAGGGCATCACCAAGGGGTGTGGTGCCACCACGTTTTGCCCTCAGGCGAACGTGACTCGCGGCCAGATGGCAGCGTTCCTCGTGAGAGCACTCGGCCTCACGGCTTCCGATCCATCGATCGATTTCACCGATGACGATGCGTCGATCTTCGAAGCCGACATCGAGAAGCTCGCCACCGCAGGCATCACCAAAGGCTGCAACCCGCCGGCCAACGATCGCTTCTGTCCCGACCAACCCGTGTCTCGGGGCCAGATGGCAGCGTTTCTCACGAGGGCTTTCGGCCTGACGAACCAGGGTTCCGTCGATTTCACCGATGACGACGGATCCATCTTCGAAGCCGACATCGAGAAGCTCGCCACCGCAGGCATCACCAAAGGCTGCAACCCGCCGGCCAACACCCAGTTCTGTCCAACGAACTCAGTGACCCGCGGCCAGATGGCGGCGTTTCTGCACCGTTCCGAGGTCTACCTGCCGTAGCTGCGTTTCCAGTCCATCGCCTCATCGAGAGGGCGGCAGCGGACCACCGTCGGTGAAACTCACCTGGACCGAGTCGAGAAAGCCGTACACGTCGAGCCCCAGGGCCCCGATCACAACCACGCTGACGACTGCGATCAATGCGACGACGATCCCGTATTCGACCATCGCTGCTCCAGATTCGCCCGGTCGTCGAGCGAGCAACCACCACGACACCATGCGACACCCCCCTCGTGCCCAGCGCCATCGCCGCAACGATGACGACGTTCCCCCTGTCTGAGCCTGTTCCTCACGCTCGATGATACGACGGAACGGCGGTTTGGGAAGGGGCTTTGTCCTCGACCAGCGGGGACGGTCAGCGCATCACAACCAGAGAACGTGCGCCCATCGGGGCACGTTCGGTCGGGGAAATGGGACCCGTCGACACCCTCGGGGGCGTGACCGGCGCGACGCCGGCACCGCCGCTGCGGCACGCGACGGCAGGGTGGACCCGGGCCGTCCCGTGGAGGGACGGACGACCCGGGATGGTGGCCTCACTCGGGGTACAGCAGCTCGTCGACGAGACGCTCCTCGACATAGCCACCGCGCGGGTCGAATCGCAGATGAGCGAAGTCCTTGCGGAACTCCGTGTCGATCCCGTGCTCACCGTCGCGGTTCTTGTCGATGCTGATGACCATGTACTGCTTGAACGCCTCGGCACGCAGCGGGTCGAAAGCGCTGTGCAGCTTGGACACGGCGAGGTGCTTCTCGTTCATCATCAGTACGACGTCCGCCTCGTAGGCGAGGCCTGATGACCCGCGGAGGTGGGGAAGCCGCAGCCGCCGGACGCTGAGCCCGGGCTCGTCGCCCGCAACGATGGCTACCACGGCGACGTCGTTCTGGAGCGCGATCTCCTTCAGGCCCGACGCAGCCCGTGTGATCCGCTCGAGGTCCGTGGTCCGCTCCTGCACCGGAATCTTCTGCAGGAAATCGACAAAGAACACACTTCCGGGGCCTGCCGTTGCGGCAGCCTCATCGAGCTGGGCGATTGCCGTCTCGAGCGGCGAGGCACGCAGCAAGAACAGCTCCTCCGAGTACTGGACCACCTTGGCATGTGCTGCCCGCAGCAACAGGTTGCCGGCCAGCTCGCCGTCGAGCTTGCGGCTCCCCGCCATCACCGCGCGGAGTGACGACCTGGCCATCTTCGACGCACCCGCTCCGCCATCCACCAGATCGCCGATCTCGAGCAACAGCAGCCGCTCGAGAAGCGCGAGCCGGTCGTGCTCGTAGGAGGCGTAGACGACGTTGCGGCCCGTTGCGGCGACGTTGCGCCCCCACTGGAGCGTCAGCGCCGACTTCCCACAACCCGGTGCCCCACCGACAACCGTGAGGTGTCGAGTCCGCAGCCCATTCCCCAGCGCATCGTCGAGCGGCTGAAAGCCGGTCGGGATCGCTGGCGAGCCTGAAGAGCCGTGCTCGAGTGCGGTGAGTACGGCCGCCACTGTGCGCACGGGCGCCGCGTCTCTGTGTAGCTCGATCATTCCATTCCCCCTATTGGTTCCCTGGTCCCTTGTCTTGCAGCGTTGCCTCTACCAACGCCCTCGGTGCCCCCTTACAGCGCTCCGCTCAGGTCCCGGAAGATGCGGATGGCTGCCGGCCCAAGCAGCACAACGAACATCGCCGGGAAGATGCAGAAGGCAAGCGGGAAGATGAGGAGAACAGGGATCTTGAGTGCCTGCTCCTCGGCCCGCGACCTGCGCTTGTCGCGCAACTCGTCCGACTGCACCCGCAGCACGCTGGCCACCGGAATGCCGTAGGACGACGACTGCACGATCGCCAGCACGAAGCTGTCGAGGTCTTGCACGTTCGTACGGTCGGAGAGGTTCCGCATCGCATCGGCGCGTGGCACGCCGAGCTGGATCTCGTGCAGCAGTCGCCGCAACTCCTGCGCCAGCGGTCCCTCGCCGGCCTGTGCGAGCTCGCTGCATCGCCGCCTCGAAACCGAGACCGGCGTCGACGCTCATCCGCATCTGGTCGAGCGTGTCCGGGCAGCTCCCGCTCGATCTTCGACTTGCCGCTCCTCTGCCCTTGCTGGACACGAGCAGATCGATGACGAAGAACCCGAAGATCGCGAGCCCGACCGCCCACACCGGACGTGGCCGCAGGCGACCCCACCGCAGGGCCCGAGAAGCCGACGGCAAACATGACACCTGCGATCGCGAACTTGCCGACGAGCGACCGCTCCAGGCAGATACGCTGTCGCTGGGAGCCGGCGAGGCTCAGGTTGCGCGCGCAGCGCGTCCACCCAGCCGAGTGGCGTGACCTTGCGCAGCGTCGCACCGAAGCTTCGCAGCGCCGGGCGCGCAATCCGCTCGCCCGCGCCCCTGGTCAGGATCAGATCGCGGGCATTTCTGATCATCCCCGACGTCGCTTGCCGTTTCCCACCATCGCCGAGCCGACGGAGCGCGCGCGAAGCCACGGAATACCACAGCAGAGGTATCGAGGTCGCGACGGCAAGTGCGGCGAGCACCACGTGAATTGGCATGTCTCCTACCTCCTAGAACTTCAGATTCGTGATTCGCCGCATCCAGGCGATACCGATGACCATGGCCACGAGGCCGCCAACGATCATGACGATACCCATCGACGAGTCGAGCAGCTCTCGCAGATACGTCGGGTTGAGGAACATGATCACGACGGCGAGCACAAAGGGCATGCCGCCGAGCACCACGCCGGAGATCTTTCCCTCCGCGCTGAGCGCAGTGATCCGTCGCCGGATGCCGTTGCGGTCGCGAATCGTCTCGGTGACGGTGTCGAGGATCTCTGCCAGAGTCACCGCCGACCTCGCGGTGGATCTCGATGGCCTCGACGATCCACTTGAAGTCCTCGCTGTCGACGCGCTCGGCCATCTCGCGTAACCCGCTGTCCACGTCTTTGCCCAGCTGCGTCTCGATCTTGACCCTGCGGAACTCGTCGCCGCAGGGTGCAGCAACCTCGCTGCCGACGGTCGAGATCGCCTGCACGAAACCGAACCCGGCGCGCAGGCTTCCGGACATCAGCTGAAGGGCATCCGGCAGCTGCTCGGCGAACTTCTTGTTCCGCTTCGAGGCCTTGGCCGAGAGACGCCAGTTGAAGAACAGCAACGTCATGACCCCGGCGCCGAAGGCCGCTGCGATGCCATGGAACAGCATCCCGACCGCAGCGGCGCCGAGGGCAAACCCGGCCACCATGACCACGAACTCGCCCGGCCGCATCGCCACCCCGGCACGATCGAGCCGGGTGTTGAGGCCTTGCCCGCGCTCGCCCTTGAGAGAGCGCTCGGCAATCGACGTTGCGCCGGCCGCGAACGTGCTGAGGGCGCCTTGCTTCCCCGCCCGGATGCGCTCTGCCATCGCAAAAGCACCGCCGTAGCTGACGGAACGCTGCGCTCGCCATGCTGGTGAAGACCACGATGCCGGCAATGGCGAGGAAGACCGCAACCGCACCGAGGATGAGCGCCTGGTTCCCCTGATACCAGGCGAGGTCCGCAACGACGCCGTTGCGAAGCGCCATCACGTCGACGGCAGGAGCTGGGTCGGGCGTGGCCGGGTCCGCCGGGACGGGGTCGGGTCCCGGGGGTACGGTGATCGGAGTCGCCGGGGCCTGTGGATATCTCACCGCCGACTCTGACGAGACCGTGATGCCGTTGGCGGCGACACTCACGACGATCTCGGTGTTCTCGTACGACTCAGACGTGTAGCTGAGCCGGTACTGGTTCGAGATCTGGGTACCGATGGTGGCGAAGACCTCTGCCAGCGCAGCCGGGTCCTCGGCCGGGACGACCGTCCCATTGGTAGCCGCCGCGATGCGGGCGATCCCGACGCCATCGTTCTCCGGGCTCTGGAGCTCGACGGCGTAGAACGAGACCCCGGTGGCGAGCAGCGCAGCGATGGCGTCCTCGATGGGAGCCTCACTGATCGTGTCGCCCCCGTCGGACAGCAGCACCACGGTGCGGCGCCCTTCGGCGACCGGATCGAACTGCGCTGCCGCGGCCACGACGCCGTCGTACAACGCCGTCTCGCCGGCGACGTCGATGGAACGGATTGCAGATGCGCTCTCTTCTCGATCCGTCGTGAAATCACTCAGCACGCTGGGGCGTGCTGGCAAACGACACGACACCGACGTCTGACCGAGGGTGCGCAGGACATCGAGAAACGCCTGCGCTGCCTCTTTTGCGGCCGCCAGCGGTTCGCCCTTCATCGAGGTCGATGCGTCCAGCACGAGCATGACCTCGAGGTCATCCGTCGGGACCGGCTCCACCGACAACGCGCAGCGGGGAGCCGTTCTCGGTCACCGTGAAGGCGCCGGCATCGAGCTCGACGCCGCTCACGTCGCCGGGAACGCTGACCGTCAGCGTCACCGCAGGGTGCTGACTCGCATCGAGCTTCTGGATGCGAAGCCCGCCCTCGGCATCGCCCTCGTCTGCCGCCATGGCGGCGGCAGGTACGGCCGCCAGCAGCGCAAGCAGCGCAAGAGCTGCGACGATGCGCTCGGTCATCGCTTCCTCCCCCCGTTGGCGAGGAAGTCGATGTCCGGTGTGCCGAAGACACCCGCAGGCAGCTCGATCCCGTGGTCCTTGAGTCGGTCGCTGAAGAGCGGCCGGATACCGGTTGGCTGGATCGTGCCGCGGAACTTGCCGTGCTCGTCGATGCCCGGCTGCGTAGTCGAAGCTGAAGATGTCCTGGATGGTGATCTGCTCACCCTCCATGCCGACGACCTCGGCCACCTGCCGTGACGCGGCGGCCACCGTCGCGCATACGGGTGATCTGCACGATCATGTCGACTGCGGAAGCGATCTGCTCGCGAATGGCACGCGACGGCAAGTCGACGCCGGCCATCAGCACCAGCGTCTCGAGGCGGGACAGGCAGTCCCGCGGCGAGTTGGCGTGGATGGTCGACAGCGACCCGTCGTGGCCGGTGTTCATGGCCTGGAGCATGTCCAGCGCCTCGCCGCCGCGACATTCGCCGACGACGATGCGATCGGGGCGCATACGCAGCGAGTTACGCACGAGGTCGCGAATCCTGCACCTCGCCGCGTACCCTCGACATTGGCCGGCCGGCTCTCCAGCCGAACGACGTGATCCTGGTGGAGCTGCAACTCGACGGCGTCCTCGATCGTCACGATGCGGTCCCCGTCGGGGATGAAGCTCGACAGCACGTTGAGCAGCGTCGTCTTGCCGGTACCGGTACCACCGCTCACCAAGATGTTGAGCTTGCCCACGCACCGACGCCTCGAGCAGTTGGGCGACGAGCCTGGTGAGGCTGCCGAACTCGATCAGGTCGTCCACCTGGAATGGATCCGCGGAGAACTTCCGGATGGTCAGCGACGGTCCGTCGACGGCCAGAGGCGGGATCACGGCGTTCACACGAGAGCCGTCGTGGAGACGGGCGTCCACCATTGGCGAGGACTCGTCGATACGCCGGCCGACGCCCGTGACGATGCGGTCGATGACGCGGCGGAGGTGTTGCTCGGACATGAACCGGGTTTCGGTGCGGGTCAGCTTGCCGTCGCGCTCGACGTAGATCCGGTCCATACCGTTGACCATGACCTCCGTCACCGAAGGATCGTCGAGGTACATCTGGATCGGGCCGTGGCCGAGCAGGTCGTCTCGGATCTGAAGGGCGAGGCGGCGGCGCTCCTCGTCGGACAGGGGTGCCGAGTCGAGGCCCATGGCCCCGGACAACTCGTCTGCGACGAATCGCTGGATCTCGTCCTCGCCGAGGCTTGCGTCGTACAGTCGCATGCCCAGCTTGGCGAAGAGCGCCTCCTGGGCGCGCACCTTCACGATGGCGAATGGGTCGTCTGAGCGCTGCTTGGCCTTCTGCTCCGAAGCCGTCTGCTTGGTGTCGGCGACCGTTGCCTTGACCCGCATCTTGGGCTTGCCGGATGCGGCGGCGCTCTGCTGCGCCGGGTCGGCCTGGACCTTCTTGAGTCGTTCGTTGAGCTTCATCGCTTACCTCCGGAAGAAGAAGGAGCGCCGCGAGGGCCGCTCGGTCTCGGGGAGGAACAGCTGCGCCGCCCTCACATAACTCTTCGCAGCGGGTGACTTCGGCGCTGCTTCCACGACCGGCTGGCCATGGTTCATCGAAAGCGCAACGGCTCGCGAGTACGGGATCTCGATGTCGACCGGCAGACCGACCAGCTCAGAAGCCTCGGCCGGCGTGATCCCGATCTTCGCATCGGATCGATTCACGACGAAGTGTCGTGTCGGCTGGTCGAAGCCGAGCATGTCGATCGCATCGACCACCTTGCGCAGGCTCTCCAGCGACGACACCGACAGGTCGCACATGAAGACGAATTCGGTGGCGTACTCCATCGCAGCGAGGGTCGCCTCGGTCAGACCGGCCGACGTGTCCACGACGATGTGGGAGAAGTCGTCGCTCAGCAGCCGCAGCACCCGCTCGACGGTCGTGTCGCGCACCTCTTCGCCCTCGGCGGGCGTGTCGGGCGCACACAGCACGTGCAGCTTCTCGCCGCGTGGGGTCATGAAGACCTTGAGCGCTGTCGCCGTGATCCCTCCCTGCACCTTGGCGAGGTCGCCGATGGTGTGCTCGGGCTCGAGCCCGAGCCCACTCTGCACGTCGCCAAATTGGAGGTCGAGGTCGATGAGCGCGACCTTGCCCTCAGCCGGTGCACCGAGCGCAACCGCCAGGTTGGTCGTGAACGCCGTCTTGCCGGTACCACCCTTCGGAGCGACCACACAGATGACCTTCGCCTTCGGCCGCCTTGCCGGCGGTGTCCGCTCCGAGGTTGTGCAGACGTCGCTGCGCCGCCTCGGTGATCCGGTCCACGACCACGCGGATCTCGTCGTCGGTGGCCTCCGGCGTGAGCACGTCGCGCACCCCCGAGCGCAGCGCCGACTGCCACAGATCCGGTGTGGGATCGGCGACGAGGACGACCTCGATCTCGGGATGCTCCTCATCGAGGGCCTGCGCCAACCCGAGGGCCGCGTCGACTGCGACGTTCGGGCCGATCAGGATCACACTCGGGTTGCGGCCGGCCATGTCCTTCGCCGCTGCCAGAGCGTCGAGGTACATCACCTCGGAGTCGTACCGGGTGAGCTCACCGTTCGCCGACCCGAGTGCCCGCCGGGTGCGCTGCTCGAAGGCGAGGCTGCTCGTTGCGAGGAGCATGCCGCTCATCGAGCCACCCCAGACGGGTTCTCGTAGATCGTGATACGGGTCTGGAGCTGGGTACCACCCTCAGGGGTCGTCTCTTGCTCGCCGGCGAGCCAGATCGTGCCGAACTCGGAGGAGAAGACAATGCGCTCTGCGTTGGCCGGTTCCATGCCGAGCGTCACGAGCAGGTTGCCCGTCGGCGCCAGCGAGTAGTCGGCCGTGTCGGCACCCTCGTCAGGCTCCGTTGGTAGCCGCTCGACCTGGACGTTGGTGACCACCACCTTGTGGATGATCAGACCGGTCGTGTTCGGCGTCTTCGGCTTCTCGTCTGTCGGCTGTCGGAAGGATCACTTCCTCGATGTCCGCCGGCACGTTGTCATCGGTCGGCTCGGAACCGTCGAGGTCGAAGGGATCGAACGATGCGAGCACCGCCACCAGGTCACCCTGCTTGAGCGCGCCGCCAACGGCTCGCTCCGGCGACAGCGACACGGTGACCTCGACGAGGCCATCCGGCACCACGAACTCGTCCTGGGACTCGAAGACCTGCCGGCTCGATGAACCGGCTCAGCAAGAGCTGCTCGCCCGGAACGAGATCGACGGCGGCGACTGTGCCCGAGAGCTGCTCGAGCGAGGCGACGCTGCCGGGAACCTGTGTCCTGGCCGGCACCAGCGCCGTGTCGACCGTAGCGGCGAGCTCCTCGGCGGGCGTGCCGGCCGCAACCGCTTGGTTCACCACGAGCACCTCGATGGTCTCCTGACCTGCAAGGGCTCGCTCGTCGGCGCTGCTGACGTACTGCACGAGGACGAACGTCCCGATCGCGGCCAGCAACACCGCAGAAACCACCCCGATCCATCTCTTGTTGTTGTTCATGGCCCGTTTGCTCCTACCTGTTTCCTGTCTTGTCCGACCGAGATCCCCGGTCTACCCGGTGAGTCCAACGATGTTGACGCCGTGTGCGTTGCCGCCACCAATCCCCGAGCCGCCGCCACCGACCCAATCGCCGATGAAGTAGCCCTGGATGCAGCGCTCGTTGCCGCTGCACGGCCACTGATTGTTGATGAGCGACCTCTCCCGGTACTGGCCGGCGAAGTAGTACCCGGTGACGTACAGCGCCCCGAAGCCGCTTGCGTGGTACTGGGCGTTGTTGCCGGTGCCGGAGGACTCGTCGAAGTACGGCATGATCTGCACGGTGCCGAGCATGTTCTGGAAGTCCACCGGGACGCAGCCGTTCGCCGGAGACGACCCGGGATCAACCGCCATCCACGTGTTCGTCGTGACCTCGACCTCGCACAATTGGTTCGGGTTGTTGCCGGTGTCGAGCCACCCGAATCCGCCTGGCAGGTCCTGCCCCGAGGGGCTGTAGTGGCAGTCTCCCTGCTGGCCGTGGAAGTAGATGGTCACGAACTTGGCGGCGTACGGGTAGCCAATCACCGGCGGCAGCAGGTCGTTGTCGACCGCAGACGCGTGGTGGAGGAATCCGTTCGGGTTCTCATCGACGAAGCCGGGCTCGCCGAAGTTCTGCCATTCGCACTCCGAGAAGATGAGAGGCACGCCGGTCATCCTGCCGGGAGGCCCCCAGACCGCGGTGGCCTCGGCACCGACCGTGAGGCCGCTGAAACCAACGATACCTGCGAACGTCATGTCGAAGACGTGATCTCCGCTCTGGTCCTCGGTGCCGGTGATCACGTGTACGGTCTGCGCACCCAGGTCGAGGTCGAGGTCCTGAATCCACGCCGCACCGTCGCGAGCGTTGGCATCGGCGTACTCATCGGCCTGGTCGTCCGCATCGAACCCGGCGAGACACACTCGCCACGGGCACAGGCGCGAGCGATGGCGAGGGCGGCTGCGTCTGCCCCCGACTGGAGCTCGCGCCGCTCGATGTAGATGCGGCCGAAATCGAACGTGAACGCCGTCATTGCGAGCAGGCCCACCATGGTGATTGCGATGAACACCATCGAGGCGCCGCGCTCGTGGAACCCGCCGTACCGACGCGACGCGTCCTCTTCGCGTCAACCCCCGCATTTCATAACTCCTTCTGCTTCGAGCGTCATGGGTGTGGATGGCAAGAACGGGATGAAGAACTGGAACGGGTACTGCACCGTCATCGTGGTCGGCTGATCGATCACGCATGCCGTGACGGTGACGTTGAGCAGCGCCGGATCCAACGTCGACGCTGCCAGTTCTGCTGTGTCCTCGCCCTGGCTTTGATCTTGTGTGATCGCATACGTCCTGACGCCCTCTCGAGCCGCATGCGTCAGCGTGAGCTGTGTGTTGTACGCACGACCGAACTCGATGATCCCGAAGACGAGGAGCAAGAGAACGGGCAACACGATGGCAAACTCCACCATCGCCGCTCCCTTCTCGCGTTGTCTGTGCATGTGCACCTTCCTCATTCCTTACTCCACAGTCGGCCTGTGGTGTCAGTCCGTAAAAGGTCCGTCGTAGCGGTCTGTCCAAGAGGTGACCGCAGGCGACGTAGACGTGCTTACGGCGTGGGCGTGTTCGGGCCGGCACCCGGGTTCAGGTTCGATTGGCTTTGATCGAACGCGTTGAACACGTCGATGCCGAGTGCGCCTACGACGAGGATCGAAACAACTGCGATGAGCGCGACGACGATCCCATACTCCACCATGGTGGCGCCGTGCTCGGAGGCCTTCCAGGCCTGAAGAGCGGTCCAGAACTGCAGCATGTGCTGCCCCTTTCATTCCCATGTCTTGGCACCGATCGGGTTTCCTACCGCCCGAGCGGGACCTTGCCCAGACTCATGGGAATACCTGGCCCACGAGTCCCTACCTGCGACCATGATCGTGGATCGCCCTTCTCGGGTCATCGCCAATTCTGATGATGCAGGTCCCGGCGCACCGCGAGGGCGGCCGTTGCGTGGCCGGCTGCGATCGAGCTCGCTTCGCAACGTGCCGTGCTTTGGGGTGCAGGTGACGCGATGAGGGGGCGCCGCAATTGCGGCGCCCCCTCACACAGGGCTGGAAAGCGAACCTGTTTACGGGGTCGGCGTGTTCGGGCCGGCACCCGGGTTGATGTTCGACTGGCTCTGATCGAAAGCGTTGAAAACGTCGATACCAAGCGCGCCGACAACCAAAATCGACACAACGGCGATCAGTGCAACGACGATGCCGTACTCCACCATGGTGGCGCCCTTCTCAGAAGCCTTCCAGGCCTGAAGAGCAGTCCAAAGCTGCAGCATAGGATGCTGTCCTTTCGTTCCCTACCGACCCCCGCCGAGCCTTCCTACCAGCCCAGTTGTGAGGTCTCATGTCCTGACCCGCGGGAACTATCCCCAACGGATCCCTACCTGACGCACACATTCGCATCACACCCCCCCACCGTCATCACCAAAACTGATGAACCCACCCCAACAGAGACCACACACCACAGACAACACACCTCAGACCACAGACACCAGAGAACCGGACGACAGACCATGGGACATCAGACGGCGCCTCGAGGCGTGTCCACCCGGCGGATCACGACGCGGCGAGGGGGACACCCGATTCGGGTGTCCCCCTCGCCGTCTCGAGTGTGGGTGTGCTACGGGGTCGGTGTGTTCGGACCCGTCGTGGTGTCGAGACTCGTCTGGCCTTGATCGAAGGCTCCAAAGACATCGAGCCCAAGGGCGCCGACGACGAGGATCGAAACGATGGCGATGAGGGCGACGACGATGCCGTACTCCACCATCGTTGCGCCTTCCTCGGAAGCCTTCCACGTCTGAAGCCGAATCCACATCTGCATCATCGATGCTTTCCTTTCAGTGCCAGCGACCCGCGCCGTCTTGTATCTCTCCCGGCGGCGTCGCTCTGTGACTCGCGTGACATGAATCCGCAAATCCCTACCTCGGACCAGAGTGAAGATGAGTCAACGTGGTGTCATCGCCAATAGTGATGATGTCAGCCGCGTTGCTGCTGGACGCGGGCGGGGTCGGCACTTTCGAGCGAACGGTCGGCCCGCCCCAGACGCGCCGAAGGGGCGCAGCTGCGTCCACCACTCCGCAGCTACACCCCTTTCGGATCTGGATGATCTCTAGGGCGTCGGTCCTCCGGGGACCGCATTCGTGAAATTGCCCTGCGCCCCGTCGAACTGGCCGAAGACGTCGATGCCGAGCGCACCGACCACGAGCAAGGAAAGGACACCGATCAGGACGACGACGAGGCTGTACTCAACCATCGTGCTACCGGACTCAGAGGTGAGTCGGCTGGTGAGGTACGCCCACGCTTTCGTCATCTGATCCCGTCCTCCTCGTCGGGCGAGGCCCGCCTGCCCGAATCCTCAATGTGCTCCTGAATAGTGCCTCAGCAGCAGCGACCGCACATCACCAATAGTGATGAATACAGCCTGCCTATTTCGGTCCCCTACGAGCCGTGCGCGCCCAGCGTTCACGAGAAGCGTTCCAACACCTCTCGTGAGTGGCGGTTACCGACCTCCGCAGCCGACCGGCTCAGCCACCGCAGACCGAGCCCGCAGCTCGTGGCGGTGCCACGGGTGGCTTTGGCGTGCAGGTGACGCGATGAGGGGGCGCCGCAATTGCGGCGCCCCCTCACACAGGGCTGGAAAGCGAACCTGTTTACGGGGTCGGCGTGTTCGGGCCGGCACCCGGGTTGATGTTCGACTGGCTCTGATCGAAAGCGTTGAAAACGTCGATACCAAGCGCGCCGACAACCAAAATCGACACAACGGCGATCAGTGCAACGACGATGCCGTACTCCACCATGGTGGCGCCCTTCTCAGAAGCCTTCCAGGCCTGAAGAGCAGTCCAAAGCTGCAGCATAGGATGCTGTCCTTTCGTTCCCTACCGACCCCCGCCGAGCCTTCCTACCAGCCCAGTTGTGAGGTCTCATGTCCTGACCCGCGGGAACTATCCCCAACGGATCCCTACCTGACGCACACATTCGCATCACACCCCCCCACCGTCATCACCAAAACTGATGAACCCACCCCAACAGAGACCACACACCACAGACAACACACCTCAGACCACAGACACCAGAGAACCGGACGACAGACCATGGGACATCAGACGGCGCCTCGAGGCGTGTCCACCCGGCGCCGGACCGTACGAGGAGGGTCTCAGGCCAGGCCGACGTTGGGGAGATCGGTGTCGACACTGGTCGATTCGAGCCAGCCGGATTGCCGTGCCTCTGCGGCTGCCGCAAGCTGTGACCGTACGCCGAGCTTCATGAGGATGGACCGAATCTGCGATCGGACCGTCGCCAGTGAGACATAGGACTCGTCCGCGATCTCCGCTGCGCTCATACCGTCGCAGATCATGCGCAGGACCTCGGCCTCACGAGGCGTCAGTTCGTTGAAGCGGGACAGCCGCCGGCTCCGACGCGACCGCTCTTCCCTGAGGGCGGCGATGAGTTCTTGCCTCTCAGCCTCGCTGACGATCTGCCGGCCGGCGACAGCCTTCGTGAGGCCCTCGAGAACTGCGCCGGCAGGCACCCCTTTGTTGAGCACCCCGGCCGCACCCGCCTCCAGGCACTCCGCGACAGTCAGCCGTCCCATGTCGCCGGTGACAACGAGGACTGCAATGCCAAGATCATTGATCTCAGGGATGAGCACTGTCGACGTGCCGATCTCGCCGCCGAGGTGATGGTCGAGGATGACAGCGTCGGGCGGGTTGGCACCGAGATCACCAAGAATGGCGTCGAACGTCATCGCCTCGATGGAGCGAGCCGCAACGCCGTAGCCTTCGAGCACGTCGACGAGCGTTTCGGCGAGAAGACGGTGGTCGTCGATGACCACCACGCTGCGCACGACGCCCAAATCATCAGTGTTGGCGATGTTGTTTCCCCCTGCGCCGGGTACCAATTGGCTCAATGGAAACCCCCGAAACCATCAGTGTTGTCGTCGCCGCCAGGCCGTACCTCTTGGCCTCGGCTTTGACGGACATGCTGGAGATGAGGGGCGTCCACGTGCGGCTCGTCGATCCTGCCGCTGCCGATGGGCCCCGGGACCATGCCTGCGTCGCGCTGGTGGATGCGAGCACTCTGCATGCCGCAGAGGCCACGAGCACGGTGTGGATCCCTGCGAGTTGGGATCGCGGCTCCACGGTCGTGTCGGTTGGCGGGGTGCGCTTCGCCGTGCCTGTTGGACGACCAAGCGAGCTGGTAGCGCTCGTTGTCGCGATGGCGGCCGGCGCGGGGTGTTGCGCACCGATGCCCGCAGCAGCGCTGAGAGGAGCCCAACGAGACTGAGCTTCCAGCACGCTCACGAGAGATCTTCACACGATCATTCCCGCTCAAAGGGGACACCCTCCCAGCCCTTCTCGAATCCATATTCGGACATCGCTCTCCCCCCACTAACAATCCCTGACCGGGGGCGAACGATCGGATGATGGCAGGTTCCCGGAAGACTGCCAAGGGTCGAACGGCTCATTCTTTCGACCGTAGCCCCGGGATCCTCCTGTCGTCGGCATCGAAGCAACCGCCGCCACAGCCGCCAACCCACGTCACGACCCCGGAACGAAGAGCAGACCACCACACACCAGCCGTCGCGCTCCTCAAAGACGAACGGACATCGACCAGGTGACATCGCCGCCACACCGAAGATCCCGCCGTCGCCGGCGGGATCTTCGTGGAGGTGGGGGGAGTCGAACCCCCGTCCCATGAGGTTTCAGCGCCGGCATCTCCGAGCGCAGCCAACAGCGAGCTTTCGGGCCGTGAACCGCTGTCGGCACGTTGTCCGCAGCCCTATCCAGTGGTGATCTTGACCGCCGGTCACCGGCACCCCGACGGCTGCGTCCTGCATTGCGTTGCCCGGTTCCGGTGAGGCAGGCACCCCCCGGGCGGACAGGCTGCTATTTGTTAGGCAGCCAGTGCCAGTTCGTTGTCGGCACGTATGTGTTTCCCGGCTCTTTTACGAGGACTCCGGGGACCTCGGCTCGCTTCCGGCACATCGACCCTCACGGTCGAAACCGCGTCACCCCCGTGACGCTGCGCGTTGCAGCTCTGTCATGGTACCTCACGATGAGGACGAACGGCCCGCCGTGCCGTTGCGCGCCTCCGGCATAATGGCCTCGTGACTCCAGACACCTCAGAGCATGACCCGTCAGGGCCCCCGAACGATCATGTTCCCGCGACCCCCGCCCCTGTAGCTCCCCGTCCCGGTCGGGCGGCCGCATGGCTTGCCGGAGCCGCGCTCCTGGTCGGCATCGCCGTGCTCGCAGTGCAACTCGTGACGCTGCAAGCGGCGCGCGACGCGCGAACGGAGGCTGAGGCGGCAGGCGCAAACGCCGTTGCGGCAGCGGGCAGAGTGGGTGAGCTCCAAGCCGATCTCGATACGCTCGCCGGAGCAGTCGATGCGTTGGAGGAGGGGGTCGACGTCGCTGCGCTCGACGGTGCGGTGACGGGCGGCGCCTCGTCTGCGGACTCGGTTGCCGGTCCGCTGCCGCGGTATCCCTCGTCAGGTGCCGACCCGGCAGTACAAGCGGGATTGCGACTCCCGGCTCTCACGGGAGACGAGTACTACTCGGGTGAGCGCGTGACGTACGGTCCCGACGGCGAGAAGGCCACTGTCTGGGTCGTCTGGGCGCATTGGTGCCCTCACTGCCAGGCCGACCTGCCCGCCCTCGCGACGTTTCTTGCCGAAGCAGCTGACGACTACCCGCATGTGCAAGTCGTCACGATCTCGACATCGATCGACGACAGTCGCGGCAATCCGCTGATCCCCTACCTCGATTCCTCGCAGTTCGGCTTCCCGGTCTTGGTCGACCCCGATGGCAGCCTCGCCACGAGCCTCGGCACACCGGCATTCCCGTTTTGGGTCGTGACCGCGCCCGACGGCCAGGTCCTGCTCCGGCACCCCGGCGAGTTCGGACGCGATCAGCTCGCGGGCCTCTTCGAGAGCATCGAGGAATTCGTGGCCGGCTGACCGGCGGGTTCAGGGCCGGTCTTCTGACTCGGGTGATGCACTGTCGGCCCGATCAGCCGCAAGCCCGTCCAGCCTGGCCCGGCGGCGCGAGAACACCGCGTGGAACCCACGCCACGCCCACACCCCGATGATGCCGAGGACCCCGACGGTTCTCACGGCATCGACCGCCCCGACAATGGGCACGACTGCGGCCACACCCGTCAACAACATCTGCGCGTTCACCTTGGTATCTCCCGGCCCGCCACGATCTGCTGCCACCGGCACGCACCAGCGACCCTCTGATCATAGAGAGGCAGAGTCGCCATGACCCCAGGTCGCGAGGACCAAATCTCGGCAGGGCTCACGATCGCCGGCCCCGGGCCCGGTCCATCTCGCGCTGCTGCTCACGCTCCTTGATGCGCTGCCGCTTGTCGATCGTGCGCCTGCCTTTGGCGAGGGCGAGCTCGACCTTTGCGAGCCCATCCGTCAGGTACATGCTCAGCGGAATCAGCGTCAGGCCGGCTTCGTTCACCTTGCCGATCATGCGTTCGATCTCCCTGCGATGGAGCAACAGCTTCCGCGGCCGCTCTGGCTCGTGCCCGCCGAGATGTGCGAACTTGTAGGGGGCGATGTGCACACTCGTCAGCCACACTTCGCTGCCGCGAAGCTCGGCGTATGCGTCCTTCAGCTGCACCTGACCAGCCCGCACACTCTTGATTTCGGACCCAGTGAGGACAATGCCGCACTCGACCGTTTCCAGCACCTCGTAGTCGTGGCGTGCGCGTCGGTTCGTCGCAACGACCTTCCGCCCGGAGTCCCCCTTCCGCGCCATCAGAGATACGGCGCCGGATCGACGGCGCCCCCGTTGATGCGAACCTCGAAGTGGAGATGAGGACCGGTTGACAGCCCGGTCGATCCCACGTAGCCGATGACATCTCCCGCTGCGACGCTCTGGCCGTATCCAACCGCAAGCTCGGACTGGTGTCCATAGAGCGTCGAGACGCCACCGCCGTGGTCGATGACGATGGCGTTGCCGTAGCCGCCGAACCACCCTGCGATGATCACTCGCCCGCTCTGCGCTGCCCTGATCTCCTGGCCGTAGGCAGCCGTGAAGTCGACACCCGTGTGCATTCGGACGTAGCCGAGGATGGGATGGCTGCGCGGTCCGAAGCTCGACGTGATCCGGCCGGGAACCGGGCGCACGAACGCACCGCTTTCGGTGTCGGTCCCCGCCGACTGCTCACTCTGGATGGCTGCCTCGATGCGCGACTGCTCGGCTTCGAGCGAGGCGAGCTCGCCCTCGAAGGATGCGATCGAGGCGTCGAGTGCCGCGAGGTTTGATTGCTGGGTAGCCAGCTCTGACTCGACTGCCTCCTGCTGCTCGGCCAGCTGAGTAGACAGGTCGGTGAGCTCCCCTTCGAGCCGCGCCAGCTCTGCGATGTCGCCCGCAAGGGCGGCTTCCCTGAGCCGCACCCTCTCGGCCTGTTCCTGTTCGAGCCGCTGCAGCGCCTCATACACGAGGATGGTGCGTGCGTTCTCGGTGGAGATCAGGTCCAGATACTCGAGCCCCACGTTGATGTCGCTGAGTCGGTCGGCGGAAAGCGCGAGGTACGCCTCGTCCTGACCGGCGGCCATGTAGATCTCACGCGCCCACTCGACGGCCGCGTCTTCGCCCCGGTCGAGCTCCTCCTGGGTGACCTCCAACTCGGCGTGGAGTGATTGGAGCTGCTCGCGGGCCGCAACGAGCAGCGCCTTCTGGCCGACGAGCTGGTCTTGAACCACCGTGAGCTGCAGACGGGTGCGCCCGACATCGACCAACAGGTCGTTGAGTCTCGACTCCGTGGTGATGATGTTCGTAGCGACGTTGGAGCGGTTGTCGCTCGCTGTGGACATCTGGGCAGATACCTCTGCGGCCTTCCGCCGCGACTCGCTCGAGATCGTCCTCGAGGTCGAGTGCGCGGACGGGGGCTGCCGCCGCGACGAAGACGCTGAGCGCAGCAAGGGCGAGGAGGAGCCGGCGGCTCACGTTCGCAGGTATCTGTGGACCGCCAGGCTGAGGCTCGAACCGATGGCTCCGACCAGCACTCCGAAGACCAACGTGAGGATTCCCCAGCGCACCAGGAACTCACTGCCGATTTGAATGTCGATGAAGGAAGGGAGCTCGGTCAGGCGGTCGAGCGACAGTCGATAGACGCCCACGGCCACGCCGATCGCTATGACGCCGCCGAACAAACCCTCCATCATCCCTTCTAACAAGAACGGGATGCGGACGAACCAGTTGGAGGCGCCGACCAAGCGCATGATCTCGATCTCTTCGCGTCGTGCGTAGATCGCCATGTGGATCGTGTTGGCGATGAGCGCGACTGCGGCGACACCCAACGCGACCGAGAGGACCCAGAAGACGACGCGCAGCCCATCTCGCAACCTGGCGAGGGCGTCCACTTGAGGGCCGGCCGTGATGATGCGCTCTACCCCGGGCGAGCCTTGGAGCCGCTGAACAATCGTGTCGTACTGGTTGAGGTCCAACGGACGCACCCGGAGCGAGGCTGGGAGGATCGTGGGCTGCTCTTCGATGACGCGGCGAGCCGCAGCGTTGTTCTTGAGCAGCTCGAGCGCCTCGTCGTAGGCCTCGGCCTTCGAGAGATAGAACACGTCTGCAACCTCGGCCCAGCTCTCCACCTCAGTCTGGAGAGCGTCGATGTCTCGAAACTCGTCACGGAGGAAGACGATGACGCGAACGTCCTCCGACCATCGCAGCGTGTTGATGCGTGCGATCTCCCCGAAGATGAGCGTCCCGAACATGAGCAGCAGCGAGATGAAGACGGCGAGGATGGCGCCGAGCACGACCAGGGCGTTGCGCCGGATGTTGTTGAACGCCTCGAGGAAGACGTACTGGAGACTCACGGTGCGTCCTCGTCTGGCGTCTCGTCGTCACCCACGTCCGCAGGCATCGCAAGCTCGTCCGGCACGGATCGGCCCTGGGGTGCGGCCGACTCGTCGAGCATCACGTCGTCCGTCAGTGGGGGTGCCGGCACGTCGGACAGGCCGGGGGCGACGTCTTGCGGAACTGGTGCCGCCGGCGGAATCGCCGGCTCCGCAGGATCGAATGGGGGGATCGGTGCCAGCTCCTCGGTGATCTCGCCGGCACTCCGCAGCCTGCGTTCGTAGACCCCTCCGTGCTGGTCGCGGACCACACGGCCGCGCTCGAGCTGGACGACGCGGCGCCGCATCGCGTCGACGATCGCGTGATCATGGGTCGCCATCACCACCGTGGTGCCCGTGCGATTGATGCGGTCGAGGATGCGCATGATGCCGACAGAAGTCGCCGGGTCGAGGTTGCCCGTCGGCTCGTCGGCAAGCAGGATCAGCGGGCGGTTGACGAACGCCCTGGCGATGGACACCCTCTGTTGCTCGCCACCGGAGAGCTGACGTGGATAACGGTCGGCATTGGCGGACAGCCCGACGAGCTTGAGCACCTGCGGGACCTGGTTGCGAATGACCGAGCGAGGACGGCCGGTGACTTCGAGCGCAAACGCCACGTTCTCGTACACGGTCTTGGTCGGCAGCAGCTTGAAGTCCTGGAACACGGTGCCGATCGACCTGCGCAAGTGGGGGATCTTCCAGTTGGCGAGTTCTGAGGCGTGTTTGCCGGCCACCCAGATGTCGCCTGTGGTCGGCCTCTCCTCCCGCATCATCAGCCGGATCAACGTCGACTTGCCCGATCCGGATGGCCCGACGAGGAATATGAACTCGCCCTTGCCGATTTCGAGCGCAACATCCTTGACCGCGACGACGCCGCCGTCGTACGCCTTCGTGACATTCTGGAGACGGATCATGGGTCCTCGCTCGGTGGGATCAACGGCGCAGCGCGCACCGCTCCCGATTCTCTTGGCTGAGCCCCTACTCCGCAGAGGGGATGGTAACCCCGCCCCGGGTGAACACAAAGCTTCTCGGAGCGCCTGACGCTCCCGCTGGGTATCACGTCCACGTACTCCGAATGCCCGCCGCATGCGGCGGCCGCCTCTCGCCCGTCCAGCAGCAGAGTTCCGAGGCCGGACACGGAGTAGGGAGCACGTCTCACATCGAGCGAAATCCGCACGCTGCGTGGGAGCTCACGCGCTCTCGTGGGTGGTGCGGCGCCACTGGAGATAGGCGTCCATGAATGGCTCGATGTCGCCATCGAGCACGCCGAGGACGTTGCCGACCTCGAGATCGGTCCTGAGGTCCTTCACGAGCTGGTAGGGCTGGAGCACGTAGGAGCGGATCTGCCTGCCCCAGCCCGCTTCGGTCTGCTCACCGCGAATCGATGCGATCTCCTTCATCTGCTCGGCGCGAGCGTGCTCGGCGAGCCGGGATGCCAGGATCTGCATCGCCCGGTTCTTGTTCTGGAGCTGCGATCGCTCGTTCTGGCAGGCGACGACGATGCCGGTCGGCGTGTGGGTGATCCGCACCGCGGAATCCGACGTGTTCACGTGCTGGCCACCCGCACCCTGCGACCGATAGGTGTCGATGCGCAGATCCTCCTCGTTGATCTCAACCTCGTTGACCTCGACCTCGGGGACGACGTCAACGCCTGCGAACGAAGTGTGGCGTCTCGACGCCGAGTCGAACGGGCTGATGCGGACGAGGCGATGAACGCCCCGCTCCGACTCGAACATCCCGTAGGCGTGGCCACCCTTCACCGTCAGCGTGGCGGACTTGATGCCGGCCTCCTCGCCTGGAGACACCTCGTCGACCTCGAACCGATACGACGACCGCTCGAGGTATCGAACGTACATCCGCAGCAGCATCTCGGCCCAATCGTGGGCCTCGACTCCCCCGGCACCCGCGTGTATCGACACGATGGCAGGCCGGTCGTCGTAGTCCTCGAAGAACAGCGTCTCGCGCTCGAGACGCGCCAGGATGCGTTCGACGTCTGTCAGTTCGGCCACCACTTCGGCCGCTGCGGATGCGTCTGCCTCTTCGGCCGCGAGGTCGAACAGCACCTCACCGTCTTCGATCCGCTGCTCGAGCTCTTCGATCTGCGTGATGGTTGCCTCGTGCTGCGACAGCTTGCGCGTGACCGCCAACGCCCGCTCCTGATCGTCCCACAGGTCGGGCTCGGCGGCAGCCTGCCTGAGCTCGGTCAGCTCGTCGATCTTGCGATCGACGTCAAAGGAACCTCCGTGCGTCGTCCAGCCTCGACTGGAGCTCCTTCAGCTTCGCACGGGGGTCGAAATCAGTCGTCATGAGCTTTCCGTGGAGAGAGTGTGCACGATGGTACAAGCCAGAGCAGACGCCAGAAGTCAGGCTGCCTGCTATCAGAAGCGAGCGCGACGAACGGTCTGCAATCTGTCGCCTGGAAGCGGGGCCGCTGGCTGAGCGCGCTATCCAGTGGCGTCGAGGGGTTCTGCGCCGGGCTTGCCGTGGCAGAGCTTGTACTTCTTGCCCGAGCCACACGGGCACGGCGCATTGCGCCCGACTTTGCCTCGCGAGCGCACGGGCTTCGGCTTGGCCGTGACGCCCGGTGCATTCGTCTGCACGGCTTGGGGGCGCGGCGCCTCGTCACGCCGGACGACCTCGACGTGGTAGAGGTAACGAAGTGCGTCTGCCTTGGTGGTGTCGACCAGCTCCTCGAACATGTCGTATCCCTCGCGCTGGTACTCCGTGAGCGGATCACGCTGCCCCATGGCGCGCAAACCGATGCCCGCTCGGAGATAGTCCATCAATCCGAGATGCTCGCGCCACTTGTTGTCGATGATCGAGAGGATGACCTGACGCTCGAGTTGCCGAATGACATCTTCGCCCAACTCGGTTTCGCGAGCCTCGTACACCTGCTCAGCCTCAGCGAGGTAGGCCTCGACGACTTCCGCCTCCTGGAGGTCCGCCGGCTCGGCGAACGAGTCCCGATCGATGGTGGTCGGATAGATCTGGCGGATCCGGGGATAGAACTCGTCCCAATCCCAATCGAGAGGGTCCTTCTTGGTGGTCATCAGGCGAACCTCGTCTTCGATGACCTCGGTGCGCCACCCTGTGAGCAGGCCTTTGATGTCTTCGCCGTCGAGGACCTGATTGCGCCAGCGGTAGATGATCTCGCGCTGGGTGTTCATCACCTCGTCGTATTTGAGGACGTTCTTGCGGATCTCGAAGTTCTGCGCCTCGACCTGGGATTGGGCCCGCTCGATGGCCTTCGACACCATCTTGTGCTCGATCGGGACATCGTCGGGGATCTTGAGGCGAGTCATGATGGCGGCGACGCGCTCGTTGGCGAAGCGCCGCATCAGGTCATCCTCCAACGAGAGGTAGAAACGCGATTCACCGGGATCGCCTTGGCGACCGGAACGGCCTCGCAGCTGGTTGTCGATGCGGCGTGAATCGTGCCGCTCTGTGCCCAGCACGTAGAGACCGCCTATCTCCAGGATCTTCTCTCGCTCGATCTCGGTCTCGGCTTTGAACCGGCGCAACGCCTCGCGGAACGCCGCCTCGTACTCCTCTGACTCAGGATCGACCTCCTGCCGGCGCACCTCAGCCTTGGCCATCTCCTCCGGGTTTCCGCCAAGCATGATGTCGACGCCGCGCCCTGCCATGTTGGTGGCGACGGTCACCGCACCGAACTTGCCGGCCTGGGCGATGATGTGGGCCTCCCGCTCGTGCTGCTTCGCGTTGAGCACTTCGTGTTTGATCCCGCGCCGCTTCAGATAGCCGGCGAGTCGCTCGGACTTCTCGATCGATACGGTGCCGACGAGAATCGGCTGGCCGGCGCCGTTGCGCTCCGAGATGTCCTCGACGAGAGCGTTGAACTTGGCGTCCTCGCTGATGTAGACGAGGTCGGGCTGGTCGGCGCGCCCGATCGGGCGGTTCGTTGGGATCTCAACGACGTCGAGGTTGTAGATCTCCTTGAACTCACTCGCCTCGGTGATGGCGGTTCCCGTCATCCCGGCGAGCTTGTCGTACATCCTGAAGTAGTTCTGAAGCGTGATCGTCGCGAGCGTCTGGTTCTCTTCCTTGATCGGCACGCCCTCTTTGGCTTCGATCGCCTGATGGAGGCCCTCGGAGTAGCGGCGTCCCTCGAGCACGCGTCCGGTGAACTCGTCGACGATCTTGACCTCGCCGTCGCGGATGAGATAGTCGACGTCCCTCGCGTAGAGCTCCTTCGCCTTCAAGCCGATGTCGAGGTGATGGATCAGGTCGACGTTGGCGTAGTCGTACATGTTCTCGACGCCGAGGATCTCCTCGACACGGGCGACGCCTTCCTCGGTCGTGATGACCTGACGCTTCTTCTCGTCAACCTCGTAGTGGTCGTCCCGCCGCAGGCGTTGCGCGATCCTGGCGAAGTCTCGGTAGTACTTGGCAGTCTCCCCGACTCGCCCTGAGATGATGAGCGGCGTGCGGGCCTCGTCGACGAGGATCGAGTCGACCTCGTCCACGATGGCATACGCGTGGCCGCGCTGCACACGGTCGATGGGGCGCATGGCCATGTTGTCGCGCAGGTAGTCGAACCCGAACTCGTTGTTGGTCCCGTACGTGATGTCCTTTGCGTACTGCGGTCGACGATCCTGCGGGGTCATCTCGGACTGGATGAGCCCGACCGTGAGACCGAGGAATCGGTGGATGCTGCCCATCCACTCGGCGTCGCGACTCGCCAGGTAGTCGTTCACGGTGACGAGGTGCACACCCTTGCCGCTGAGGGCGTTGAGGTACGACGGGAGCGCCGACACGAGAGTCTTGCCCTCGCCCGTCTTCATCTCGGCGATCATGTGGCGGTGGAGCGCGCCGGCGCCTACGAGCTGAACGTCGAACGGCCGCTGGCCGAGCACACGTCTCGCCGCCTCGCGCACGACCGCATACGCCTCGCATTCGATCTCGTCGAGCGTGGCACCATCGGCAAGGCGGGCCCGGAACTCATCGGTCTTGGCGGCGAGCTCGGCGTCGGTCAATGGCTCAATCGTGGACTCGAGACCGTTGACACCGTCGGCGAGCTGCTGGAGTTCCTTCAGCCGCTTGCCCTCACCGATCTTGAGGACTTTGCTGAAGACTGACATGTCGGAGTCATGATAGGGAAGCACTGGGCGTTCGGGAACACCCTGGGCCACGGACCTCAGACGTCGGACGTCTGCCTCGCACGGAGGTCTGGAAGCGAAGCGCAGCGGAGCGGCTCTGCCATCTGCCGTCTCGAAGCGAGGCTGAGCCGCGCTATGAGGGGACGATCAGGCCGAGGGAGCGGTCGGCCCTGTGGTAGAGCACACAGTGCTTCCCCGACTCGGCATCGAGAAAGAAGAAGAACGCGTGACCGAGGAGGTCCATTTGCAGGGCTGCCTCGTCCACCGACATCGGACGCATGGCGAAGGTCTTCGTGCGAACGACGTGGCTCGCTTCGTCGTCCTCTTCGACAGGTGGCATCTCCGGCTCCCCGGACCCCGCTCGTGCGGGCGGCCGAGACCGTTGGATGAGCCGCTCCTTGAGCTTGCGGAGCTGCCGCTCGAACTTGTCGACCGCGAGGTCGAGGGCGGCGCGGTCATCTATTGAGGATGCCTCGACGCGCACGGTGTGGCCACGCATGTGGGTGGTGATCTCCACGCGGTAGCGGCCGTCGGACTGTCGGGGATTGGTGCGTTCGCTGAACTCGACGTCTGCGGTGGCGCCATCGTCGAGGATGCGGCCTGCGTGCCGCACCTTCTCGTCGGCGAGTCCGCGCGTTGTGTCGTCGACCTGCATGTTCTTCCCGTGCACCCGAACGTCCACCAAAGCTCCTTTCGTCAGCGGTTGCGACGCAACTCCGGCGCGGCCAAGTGGCCTCGCACTTCTTTGCGTTTGCCGGCCCAGGGCAGCAGCGTGGCCGATCGGGCACGGCGCTGTGACGGGCGCCGACCGCTCATGAGATCTCCCACCGGAGATCCGTACTGCAATCCCACGCGATTCACTCTACTCGGGGAGGTCGCCACCACGGCGAGGCGAACGACGCCGCCGAGTGCAGCCGACGCCGCATCGAGCGTCGCGCCACTGGTCGCTACGTCGTCGATGAGCACCCAGCTCGGCTCTGGTCGTGCCACCGCTCGAAAACGGGCGCGCGAGCGGACGTCGTTGCCCGCGCGCTGCATGCCTCGGCCACCAGAGCGAAGGGCGAAGCGCGGCAACGACCTCTACGCCGCACCGAAGGGAGAGAGCGTCGGCGAGCATCCGCGCCGGATCGACGCCGTGCGCCCACCGGCGCACCCTGGCACGAGGCACCGGTATGAGCGCCGTGGCCGTTGGCGGTACCACCGGTGCCATCGCTGCCGCCATCAACCCCGCTGCCGCGGCGAGCCCGTCGTACTTCAGCCGGTGAACGAGGGTGCGACCCGCCCCACGATGGCTGAGCCCTGCCCACACGACGACGCCCCCGGGCGTCCGGAACTCAGGCCCTGCACCGACCGAGGCGGCGCATGCGGGACACAACGGCGATCTCCCCAGCGATCCGCATGCGACGCACCCAAGCATCAGCCAAGCGTGCCACGGGGGTGTGACATTCCCGTGGACGCGACCTCAGACCTCAGCCGTCAGACGTCCGAACGTCCGATCGCAGGTGATCTGCACAATGCCGACGATCGGAGCAATCTGGTGTCTGCGAGCGAACGCCGGCGAGGGACCTACGTGCCTTCTTGCCAGCTTGCGAGGTAGCGCTCCTGCTCAGCGGTCAGGATCTCGAGACCGCCGCCCATTGCTTCGAGCTTCAGACGTGCGACCTCGCGGTCGAGGTCCTTCGGCAGCACGTACACCTGCGGCTCGAGGTCGTCGTGGTTCTCGACCAACCACTCTGCAGCGAGCGCCTGGTCCGCGAACGACATATCCATCACATCAGCCGGGTGACCCTCGGCGGCACCGAGATTGACCAGCCGGCCTTCGGCCACCACCAGCAACCTGCGTCCATCCGGGAGGGTGTACTCCCTGAGGTTGTCGCGGAGCTCGCGGGTGCTGGTCGACATCCGACGGAGCGCCGCCAGATCGATCTCGACGTCGAAGTGGCCCGCATTGGCGAGGATGGCCCCATCCTTCATGTGGTGGAAGTGCTCCTCGCGGAACACGTGGATGTTGCCGGTTGCCGTGATGAACACGTCGCCGACCCGTGCGGCCTCCGCGGCATTCAACACGCGGTGGCCGCTCATCGCAGCCGAAATCGCCCGGATGGGATCGACCTCGACCACCACCGTATTGGCACCAAGGCCGGATGCGCGCTCGGAGATGCCCCATCCACAGTCGCCGTATCCGGCGACGACAACGGTCCGGCCGGCGAACAGGATGTTGGAGGCCCGCAGGATGCCGTCGAGCGAAGACTGCCCGGTGCCGTGGCGATTGTCGAAGAGGTGCTTGGTGTCCGAGTCGTTCACGGCGACGACCGGGTACCGAAGCACGCCGTCCTCCGCCATCGCTCGCAACCTGATCACGCCCGTAGTCGTCTCCTCGAGACCGCCCAAGATCGGCTGGTTCGCCCGCTCCTTGTGCAGCACCGTCGTCGTATCCGCTCCATCGTCGAAGACGAGGTCCGGGTTGGTGTCCAGGACTGCATGGATGTGGCGATAGAACGTCGCCGCATCCTCGCCTCGGACCGCAAACACGGGAACGCCCTCGTCCACGAGCGCAGCGGCAACGTCGTCCTGCGTCGACAGAGGGTTGGATGCGCAGAGCGCAACGTTCGCACCGCCGGCCCGCAAGGCCAGCATCAGGTTGGCGGTCTCGCTCGTGACGTGCATGCACGCCCCAACCGTTATTCCGGCGAGGGGTTGCTCCTTCTCGAAGCGCTCACGGATCGCAGCGAGGACGGGCATGCGCCGGCCTGCCCACTCGATCCGGCGATGCCCGAGCTCGGCAAGTTCCTGGTCAGCGATATCGAAGTCCACGTTTCATTCCTCTCTCAGAGCACGTTTGAAGTTCTCGAGCACATCGACAGCCATCTCGTCGACGCCTTTGGCCTCGGCCATCACCACAGACGCGACGTCGCCGACGATTGCCAGGCTGAGCAGCCTGGCGAGCGGACCCCGCCCTTGCGCACGTACCTCGCCGGCAGGTACGACGCTCGCGCCGAGGTAGCGGCTCATCAGCTGCAGCCGTTCCTGATTGCGCCGATCGCCCGGTGTATCGAACAGCGTCACGAGACCGAACCGGCCGGGATGATCGACACCGGCGGCCCACGACTCGAGTGCGTTGTGGTTCGCCTCCGGGACCTCGAGCGAGATCGCCATCCTCTTGGCGTTCTCCTCGAACTGGGTCATCCACCGGCCGGCTGCGAGTGCGCCTGGGCCGGACGCGCCGACAACCATTGGGACCCGACTCTCGAGCGCCTTTGCGATGTCGGCACCGAGTGCGCACGCAGCGCCGTCGCCGTCACCGAGAAGGTCGCCGACGACATCGGCGGCCTCGCTGAGTGCGCCCATCGAGTCCTCGACGATGCCGGCCCCTTCGAGGGCACGCATCACCGCACCGATCTGGAAACCGAGCGCCGCCCGAGGTGGGAGCCCGGCGGGAACACGCAGGTGGGGCGCAGGGGAGGCCGAGGCGATGTCCGCAAGGGTTCCGCCGGTTGACACGGCGACGATCGGGAGGTTCGCCTCCACAGCGGCCCGCACCCCCGACAGGACCTCGGCGGTGTTGCCCGAATAGCTCACTGCGACCACGAGCGCGCCATGTGCAGCAGCCCACGACGGCAGGCCATACCCCTGATGCACGTGCACCACGGCACGGCTTGCAGCTGCTGTGGCGGCGGCGGCCCTGGCCGCCATTGCCGAGCCGCCCATCGCAAGGAGGACGACGTGGTGGGCAGGCGAGATCCGAGGCGGGTCCACGTCCCGTGCCCAGATGAGCTGTGCGGGCATCTCGAGGATCAACTTCCCCATCGTCGTCGAGATCATGACGAGGCACCCGTCGGGCTGGCTTTCTCGACGAGCATCACCGGGATACCGTCTGCCACGGGATACCGCAAGCCGCAACTCTCACATACGAGAGACGGTGGATCGGCGACATCGAGCAGAGCCCCGGCGCACGCGGGGCATTGCATGATCTCCAGCAAACGATCCGGAACGCCTGACCCCGTCATCGAACCCCCTCGACGACTGCGCGCACATCGGCAACGACCGTTGCAACGCGCTCGGGAGCCGCCGCCTCGACGTTGAGGCGGAGAAGCGGCTCGGTGTTGGACGGGCGGAGGTTGAACCACGCACCGTCCGTGAGCTCGACGGTGAGACCGTCGAGGCGATCGGACGCCGCGTCGCTGAACGATGCGGCGACGCGCTCGATCGCCGCTGCCTGGTCGTCGACGGTGAGGTTGACTTCTCCCGACTGGGCGTATGGCTCGTAGCGGGTGCGATGCTCCGACAATGGTCGGCCGCTGTCCGACATCACCCGCAGCAGGATCAGCATGGCGAGGATGCCGGAGTCAGCCCGGAAGTGGTCTCGGAAGTAGTAGTGCCCAGAGTGCTCTCCGCCGAAGATCGCCCCTGTGTCCTTCATGATCTGCTTGATGAACGAGTGGCCCACTCGGGTGCGAATGGGGCGACCCCCCGCTTGGCGAACGATCTCGGGGACCGCGTGGCTGCAGATCAGGTTGTGCACGATGGTCGCGCCCGGCTCCCGCTTCAGGAACCACTCTGCGATGATCGCTGTCGTGGTACTGCCGGGCAGCGGTACCTTCTTCTCGTCGACGAAGAACGCTCGATCGGCGTCACCGTCGAAGGCCACACCGAGATCGGCGCCGCTGCGGTCGACGAGGTCGAGCAGATCGACCAGATTCTCAGGGCGGAGCGGATCGGCGGGATGGTTGGGAAACGTGCCATCCGGTTCCAGGTAGAGACCGTGGAGCGTCGCCGCGAGCCCGGCGAATACGGCGGGGACGGCGACGCCCGCCATGCCGTTGCCGCCGTCGACGGCAACCGAGAGTGGCCCGATCGAGTCGGCGCCGACGACATCGAGGACGTGTCGTACGTAGGCATCGGCCACGTCGTCGTCGCGGACGACGCCTGTGGCCGGTGCGGCCGGCACTCCAGCCTCCGCATCGCGCCGGATCTCGACGAGCCCGCTCTCTTCGCCCACGGGAGCTGCGCCGGCCAAGCAGAACTTGATGCCGTTGTACTCCGGTGGATTGTGAGAGGCGGTCACCATCACCGCGGGCGCCGCCCGGATACCCGAGGCGTAATACATCATGTCGGTTGTGACGTGTCCGAGGCGCACCACGTCGACGCCTTGCGATGCGATACCGGCGACGAGGCCGGCCGTGAGTTGCGGTGAGGAGAGGCGGCAATCCCAACCCACCGCGATCTCGCCCGCACCCGCAAACCGGGCAAACGCCGCACCAATGCGCTCGGCCACCACAGCGTCGAGCTGCTGTGGTGCCAAGCCGCGCACGTCGTAGGCCTTGAAGATGGGAGAGAGATCCATGAGGCACGAAGTGTAGAAGCGTGCTCGGCGCAGCGGACACCGTCGCGCCGCGCTGCCGCCTTTGCGACCGTCGGCTCTACACTCCTCCGCCATGTCCCCGAGCCCACGCACCTCGGTCTCGGTCGTGATCCCCGTCCACGACGAAGCCGCGTACCTCCCCGCAGCGATCGATCAGCTGTTCGGCGAGCTCGCCACGGTCGAGGCGGACATCGATGTGCTCATCGTCGAGAACGGGTCGACTGATGGCTCCGCCGACGTCGTGATGGCCTTGGCCGCAAGGTACCCCCGGCTCGGCCTCCTCGCGCTGCCGACGCCCGATTACGGAGCGGCGATGCGCGCCGGGTTCCTGGCCACCGGTGGGGATTGGGTGGTGAACTTCGACATCGACTACTTCTCCGGTGGGTTCCTCGCCGATGCGATATCGCACGAGGAGGCCGACATCGTGCTCGCATCCAAGCGAGCTCCGGGCTCCGAGGACCACCGCTCGCCCTTCCGGCGCGCTGCCACCTGGGGCTTCAACGTATTGCTCCGCACCGTGCTCGCATCCGGGGTGTCCGACACCCACGGCATGAAGGCGGTACGCCGCCGCGTCGTCACCGAGATCGCACCGCAGGTCGTGTCGACGGAGGACCTGTTCGACACCGAACTCGTCATCCGGGCAGAACGCGCCGGGTATCGGGTTGTCGAAGTCCCCGTCACGGTCCGTGAGCTACGTGAGAGCAAGACCCGATTGTTCCATCGCGTGCCCCGAACGCTCAAAGGCCTGTGGCGCATTCGGCGGATGCTGCGCTGACCTCTGCCTCACTCCCGGTCGAGGCCCGCTCCGACGTTGCCACTCTTGTGCTCCCGGATAGCGTGGCGAAACACGATGTCGCGGTAGCCGGCGAACTTCGGCACCAGGATGATCAGAACTGCGGCGACTTTCGCCAGGTTCTCACCGAGAAGGCTCAGCGGGCCGAAAAGCACGTCTGCCGCCTCGACGACCAGGAACGTGACTGCGAGGGACACGGCGTTGATGATGTAGAAGTTGAGAGCCTCGCGTATCCGCACGTGCCCATCGGTGAGTTGGAACGACCATCGCCGGTTGAGCCGATACGAGACGAAGGTCGCAATGCCGAACGCTAGGGCAATCGCCCAGTTGCGGGGCACCTGAGCCGCGCGGAAGACGTTGAACAAGCCGAAGTCGACGACGGTGTTGAAGACGCCGATCACGCCGACCTTGACGAACTGGCCTGCAGCCTCCCGGGTGACGAGGGACCGGACGTAGTTCTTCATGACCGCCGCCTGCGTATTCGGAGCGCACCCCATCCGGCGAGACCGAGCAGCATCGCGCTCGACAGCAGCATGCCTGCGTTCTCGGGCACTCCGTTGGCAAACTCGAGCACGACGTCCTCCTGCGTCGGCACCACCACCATGAGCGAGGGAGACGCCCGGAACGGCCCTTCCGCGCCATCCACCCGCCACGCAGGGAAGTATGACACCTTTATCAGGTGGGGCACCCCGATCGCGTTGGTGGTGAAGCTGATTCGGTGGTCGTCGAGCCGGACGTCGGTCACCTCGACGCCGGTGAGGTCGTACGGCGCATCGAGCAGCAGACGATCTGTCACGGACTCGATCCGTGGCCAGTCGACCGGGCCGTCTTCGACCATCCAGCGGTCCATGTTGCCGAAGTCGTCGTACCAGGCCAGGGAGGCGTCGAGGAAGCTCTCGTCACCCTCGTACACAGAGGGGATGTAGGCGGCCACGTCGATCAGGGATGATCCGGGAAGACGGAAGATCGTCCAAGGTGCAGGCGCCGCGACCTCGTCGAGCCCGGCCGTTCGAGCCAGGCCGGCCGCATCCTCCGTCCATGCGATGTAGTAGTCGACGTTGTAGAGCTGCAGGTGCGGCACGCCACGCTCGAAGTCGAGACCCCGATAATCGAGGCCTCGCACCGGATTCGACGGCCGCCGACTGACCTCGGAGGCGTTGAGGAAGTGGAATGGTGTCGTGAGCGACGACTCGAAGAAGAGCCCCTCCATTGAAGGATGCCCCTCCGACCAGTACGGCAACAGCATGAGCGCCATCGGGGTCCCGTAACGCCCCATGTCGCTGTTCGCCTCCCACATGATGCGGCCCGGCGGAAGCTCGTCCACCGCTTCCATCAAACCTCGGTACTCCGTGGACACGGCCTTGCCTTCGTAGCCGGTGTAGTTCCAGCGCACCCACCCGGGAACGTCGTGGATGGCGGCAATGGCCCCGCCGGCCACGAGAACGAGCGCCGACCCCGCAACTATGGGTAACCAGCGATCTCGGCCCGGCAGGTACCTCGCCAGGGCGGCGACGCCCAGGCCCAGGGCGAGCCCGGCGAATATGAACACCCCGAGGTACCAATACGGCAACAACCTCGCGTTGTAGATCTTCGTGAGCTCGACGTCGGGCAGTTGGAGGTACCAGTAGCCGATGAACGGCAGCGCCGTCATCGCCGCCAGCACAACGACGTCGTCGCGGCGCAGCATGGTCCACACGAGCCCGATCAATCCCAGCGCAGCAATGGGGATGAACTCATTGGGCAGCGGCGTCGCCACGGTTCCGGGCGTCGACCCGTCACCGAGCAGCCCCCGAACCGGAGACCAATTCATGTCGGACGTCATGCCTTGCAGGACCCGGATGCCGAGCGGCAAGGCCCAGAACGCAGCGATCGCGAAGCCGATCAGCCACGAGCGCACGAGCGTCGCCGGCCCCTTTCGGCGGATGAGCAGCGGGAGCGAGACGACGACCACCACGAGCGTCGTGACGATGTGGGTGAGCGCAGTGAGCGCGAGAACGATTCCCGCCCGCGGGGTGAAACCCCGATCCTCCCTGGTGTCGCGCACCACCATGCCGAGATAGACGAGCGAAAGCGCAAACGACCATCCGAACGAGAACTCGCCGGCGAGCGTCGACTTGATGTTGCCGCCGAAGATGCTGAAGCTCTCCATGAAGACGTACGAGCCGCCCACCCCTGCGGCGATGCCGGACACCACTCTCGCAAAGCCGAGGCCGCGGACGAAGTAGTAGACCGCAGCGGGCAGCGCGAGCAGCCCCATGATCGTGACGAGCTTGAAGGCCACACCGTAGGGGAGGACGACGTCGAGCAACACCGTTGTGAGTGCGGGCAGCGGGAAGTAGAAGTAGAGGGCCGGGAAACCGGCATACCAGTCATTGCTCCAACCGAATATGCGCCCAGACGGCAGGAGCGTGTCCCTGAGGTACTGCGGGAGGTAGACGTGGGCGCCCATGTCGCCGCCCGTCGGCGTGTTGGCGGTGAGCAGCGCAGGCGTGTCGAAGGCCACATCGATGAAGGGAAACCTGTCGACGGCCCTCACCGACTCGACGATCCCCGACATCACCACCAGGATCAACAGCGTCGGCACGGCGATCGAGGCGAGTGCGATGATCTTGCCGGTCCGGTCCGGATCCCAGCGGACCGCTCGTGTCTCCGGCAGGGACGCAGGCGTTTCGGGACGGGTCATCGTGCTGGTGGCCACGACGAGAGGCTAGTTGTACCACAGGCTATGGAGAAGAGGGCGACGTCGAAAGGGCCGGCGTATCAGCCGGCGGCCTCCGAGGCTTCGGGGATGTCGTCCAGCTTCCCGATATATCGAGAGCGGCGTCTGCCTTCTTCCCACCAGTAGGCGTACCAGTACGGCCCGTGCGGGCAACGAGTGCAGGTCGCCTTGCCGCAGCGCACCTCCTGCTTGCGCAGGCTGACCTTCGTTCCCGTTGGGTCACCCAGCGGAACGCCACGGCGCTCCAGCCGAGCCCTTGCAAGGATCACGAGGCGACGGAGCTCGTGCTCATCCATCTCTCGAACGGCTTCGAGCACCTCACGATCGATGGGCACCGTCGGCTCCCGTCACGCAACACCGTGGGCGAGGAAGAGGGGCGGCTCGAGGTTGTGGTCGTCGTTGAGAGCCCAACCCACGGGGACGACCATCCGATTGGCGTGCATCTCGCAGAGCGGCACTTCGACGAACCGGTCGTATCCGACGAGCAGGTCGCGCAGCCACACCGTGCGTGACGAGTAGTCGAAGCTCATCACCGTCTGGGCCGGATCGCCACATTTGAGGCATGAAGTCATGCCCGCAAGGTAGGCGTCGCCGGCGGAGCAACCAAGGATTTCGCCACGGTTCAGCGAGGAGTTGCACCGCGGAGGGCCGAGACGGCACGCGCCAGCCTGCGGCGCCGGGGAACACCGACGATCTGGTCGATCACCGACCCCGACTCGTCGATCACCAACACGAGGGGCACCGCCGTGACACCCGCTCGCTCGAAGAGCTGTCCTTCGAGCTCCCACGTGACGTCGCGGACAGGAACTGCGGCGCTGCGGACGGTGGCGAGGGCGTCCTTGCACGTTGCGCAGTCGGTCGACGTGAAGAGCACGATGCCCGAAGGCAATCCCAAGCCTGCGATGTCCACCTTGGCATGAGTCGGTCGCTGATATCCGCGGGTCGCCAGTGCGGCACCGACGACGACGAGCGCAGCCCCAGCAACGAGCAAGAGCTGAACGAGAGCGCCGTCACTCATCGATCGAGGTGCCGGCGATGAAGGCAACACCGTCACCCGACTCGACGCTCCATGCGGCGGAGATCGGCGTCGCCGCCGACAGCAGATATCCGGCGATACCCGCCTCCTGAGACAGCACGAGGCGCCGGACGGTGCCGGCCTCGATCACGATCTTGTCCGGCGCCAGCTCGCCCTCACCCAACGGCTGGATGGCCACCGTCACGGCTTCGCTGTGGGAGTTGAGCACCCACACGGTCGATGTTGCCGTGCGGATTCCACCCGGTCCCGGCAGCAGCCATCGCAGCGCAGGCGCCGGGCTGCCTACCGTGCCGGCGATGCGTGCCGTGAGCTGTCCCGCCGGTTCCTCGGCAGCTTCCTCAGCGACCTGGGGCGCCTCGTCCTCGGCCGTCACCACTGCTGCGATCGGCGACGTCGACCGGACCCGGATGGCGAAGAAACGATCTGCGAGGTCGTCGATGGGGACACGCATCGGCCGCCCTGCCGGAACCGTGACGATCCGTGCCGCTGGAACGCTGCCCTCGCCGGTGAACACGTCGATCTCGACGTCGACGTCGACGTCACCGGGATTGGATATCGCAAGCGTTGGCACCAACCCGGTTTGACGCACAACGGGAAACTCCCACAACGTCGAGAGCCCGATGCCCGGCCACGTAGCCTCATCGAGCTCCGTGGCAACGACGATGGCCGGGATGACCAACCCCTCTTCGCTGGTGACGGTGAGGCTCAAGTCCTCGAGGAGCGGCACGATCTCGTTGAGGTTGATGTCCTGCCATGAGCGGCCGCCGACGTCGATCGACGTCAGACCGATGAGTCCCACCTCCCCGAACTCGGAGGCGCCCCCGACCGACACCTTGGCCGGCTCGGGAAACGGATTGAAGAGCCGCAGGATCGTGGTGTGCCCAGGCCGCGTCGTCCCGCCCGCGAGTTGCCACAGCTTCGGGACGGAGGCCATGCAGCGGTCGCCGGCAAGCACCGTGTCAGAGGTGACGACCGCCGCCACCGCTGCCGGCCCGTTGTCGAACTCGACGAACCCGGGGGCGTCACCGCGACGCACGATCGAGGCCACCTCGAGCGGCTCGGCCGCCGGCCCCGTGAGGGTGAGAGCCGCCCGATCCGCCACCTCGTTCGGGATGGGACTGGGCAGCGTGACCTCGATCGAGACGTTTGGCTCGGCGCCGATCATCAAGTAGGCGTCGCGCACCGCGCCGGCGTTCATCCACGGGCAATACCACACGCTGCCCTCGGCGCCTGCGATGTCGTCGGCGAGTGCGCCGCCACTGAAGTCGGGCTCGTCCGGGGCGGGCGGGCGGGGCAGCACTGCGGCACCGGCCGCCAAACCGACGGCAGCGAGGAGGAGGAGCAGCCGCCTCATCTCCGCCTCCCCCACCATGACACCACGAGGAGAAGAAGAAACAGCGCGAGCCCCGCCGTGGCCTGCGACCGGCGTGAGTCGAGCGCCCGGAACCTGATCTCACCGTCCGCAGCGGAGAGCTCGTTCCCCCATGCGGCTTGCGCCCAGTCCGGCTCCCACCTCGAGTTGGCGGCGTCGGCAGCGAAGACGCGAGCCGTGGCACTCGGCTCGCCCTCGTACCCTGTGCCGGTCCACCGCCACTCGCTGCCATCGGACGCGACCGCCCGCACGGGCTGTTCAGCCTCCGACACATACGTGGTTGCCGGCAAGCCCTGAAGAGGAACGAGGTCGAGTTGCCCATCGAACACGCTGCTCAAGGGGCTCTCTCCCGTGAAGATGACCCACCGAATCCCGAACTCGGCAAGGTCGGCGCCTGCGCGGAAGGAGTCACCGGAGATGAGGTTGTCGAGCACCGCCTCGAGGGCGAGATCCGCAGAGCGTGGCGTTGGGAGCCACGCTTCCCACAACTCCGCCTGTGGTGCCGCCACAACCCGGTAGGGGGCACCCTGGACCGTGCGCGACTGGCCAGGGAGCGCATCGGCCGGGCCGATCAGCAGCACGCGCGACGACCAAGGGTCACCGGTGGCCGCCGCGGTGAAGCCGATGGTGCGCTGCAGCGAATCGGAAGGCAATCCGGCGCGCCCGGGAAGCAGAACGAGCACGCTGCTCACGGCAACGGCCGAGGCTCCGAGAACACCGACGCCGGCGAGAACCCTGCGCAGACCCGTGACGATGCCGACCTGACGAATGACCTCGAAGGTGGCACCGACCAGGATCGCGTCTGCCGAGCGCCACGAGAGCGAGCGCAGCGAGCTCCACCTCACGTCCCGGGCCCAAGTCGCCGGTGCGCGACAGGAAGCCGCCTCCTGCGGCGAGCACGCCACCCCACCCGGCGACCTGTGCGAGACGTTTGGGGGCGGCGATCATCGTCGTGACGAGAGCAATACCGGCTGCGACCACCAAGATGATCCCCGGCTCCCAGTAGGCCTCACCGGCTTCCACGTAGCTGCGCAGGTCGGCATTGGTCAACCAAGGCGTCAGGATGGGCAACGCGAGCACGGAGCCGGCAAGGCTCACTGCGGCAGCGCGCCAAGGCCCCGACTCTCGCGGCGTGACGGCAGCGAGGAGAAGGATCGCCGCGGGGCAACGACGGCGAGCAGTGGAGAGCCGAGCGCAACGACTCCCGAGACCCAGCCCGCGGCGGCAATCCTGCCGATCTGAGCCCGCCTGGCCTTCGGCCACCGCGCCAGTGGCACCCGCAAAGCCCACGGAAGCGCACCGAGCGCCACGAGGGTACCCAGGCCCGTTTCCGCACCGATCGCCCTCGTGGCGGGCCCCGCTATCAGGACGAGCCCTGCGAGCAAGCCCGGCACCGCTTCGATCGACCACGTGCGCAACAGCCGCACCATTCCCCACACCCCTGCGAGCGAGGAACCGGCCATGAGCACGCCCGTGGCCAGAGGGCCGTTGTCGAACAGCATCGTTTGCACCACTCCGGCGAGGCCGAGGAACGGCGGAAGCGGCTCGACGCTGCCGAAGCCTCCCGGATTCCACCCTCCGGCGTACGCCGAGAGCAGGGCTCGCCCCGAGGGTGGGAGCGGCAAGCTGTAGCCGGATGCGGGGAACCCGTTCCACAGCGTGCGAGTTGCGATGACCACGAAGCCAACGGCCAGTGCGCCGACGACGAACGCGGGCTGCCGCAGCTCCCGTCCAAGCTCGATGAAGCCCAGCCGATCGTCGCCCGGGAGCCGGTCGCGGAGCCGGACTCCCGTCTCCCCCACCAAGCGCCGAAGCTCGGCGGAGCCTCTGAGCTGGAAGCGGAACAACTCGGTGTCGCCGACGGCGCGGTGGCGACGCGCGGCGACCCGGCCCCGCAACGTCGATGGCAAATGGACGACATTCCACGCCCACGACGTCAGCCACCGGAACAGCGTCCACCGTCCGAGAAAGGGCGCCACGATGGCTTCGAGCAGCCCGAGGAGAAACCGAGCCGGGAGCGCCCACGCCAGCGTGACGAGGCTGTAGACCTTCAGCATCGATCGAATCTGGCCGGCGTCCTCCCTCCACCCAGCCACATCGGCGCTGCCGACGAGCACCTCGGATGACGGGATGACGACCACCCGGCCGCCACGAAGCCGGGCACGCTGGCACAGGTCGATGGCCGCCGACTCGGGGGCGAGCAAGGGATCGGGGCCGCCCAGACCCTTCGCCAGGTCGCGCCGGATCAACAGCGACGCCCCGCCCACGGCTGCGACGTCGCGGACGACGTCATATTGACCGGCGTCGATCTCGCCGTCTTCGAGCCCTGTGTACGGTGCGTCGAACACGTCGGTCGCCATTCCCACCGACACGAGACGTTCGGGGTCGTGGTCGTTGAGCAGCTTCGAGCCGGCGATCCCCGCCTCGACACGCTCAGCCTCGGTGAGCAGCGCCCCCAGCGCGTCTGGACGGGGAAAGGCGCCCGACCGCACGACCCACACGTGGCTGATCGACGGCTCGACGCGCTCGATCACACCCGCAACGGACGAGACCCACTCGATGCCGGCCTCTGTGGCCACCCGGCGCGCGGCAGCATCGCCACCGGCGATGGCAATGCGCGCCGGCTCGTACACTTGACGCCGGACCGCGGCCAAGGTCGCCGGGAGCTCTCCGAGATGGTCGGCGACGATCGCCACCACCACCGATATCGGGGGAGCTTCCGCTGGAGCAGCAGACATGGAGGCGTCATTCTGGAAGCACGTCGCGAAAACCGCAATCTCTCCGTCGCACTCTTGAGCGGAGGCGTCGGTGGGGCACGCATGGCACAGGGCCTCACGGGGGCTCTGCCGGTCGACTCCCTGACCGTGATCGTCAACGTCGGAGACGACGATGACCTCTACGGCCTGCGGGTGTGCCCCGATCTCGACACGGTGGTGTACACCTTGGCCGGGTTGGCGAGTCCGCAGGGGTGGGGCCTGGCCGACGACACGTCCACGGTCATGGACCATCTCGCGGGACTCGGGGTGGACACCACGTTCCGCCTCGGCGACCGCGACATCGCAACGTGCATGCTGCGAACAACGCTGCTCGACGCGGGCACGCCCCTGTCGGAGGCAACTGCGTCGATCACCGAGAAGCTCGGGGTCGGCACACGAGTGCTCCCCGCGACCGACGGCACGCTGCGCACCTGGATCCAGACCGCAGACCTCACTTGGATTCCTTTCCAGGAGTACTTCGTGATGCGAGGCCACGAGGACGAGATCAGGAAGATCATGTTCGAAGGGACGATGGCTGCCACTCCGGGCCCCGGGGTCGTCGACTCCATCACCGCAGCCGACCTCGTCGTGATCGCCCCGAGCAACCCGGTGTTGTCCGTCTGGCCGATCATCGCCGTCACCGCGATACGGCGTGCCGTCGAGGAGCACGACGCCGTGGTTGCGATCAGCCCCCTCTTCGGCGGCAAGCCGCTGCGCGGCCCGGCCGACAGGGCGCTGGCGAGCCAAGGGCTCCCCGCAGGCAACGAAGGCGTGCTGGCCGCATACGAGGGTCTGCTGACGGATCTCGTTGTCGACACGGGCGACGCGGCCGACGTCTCGCTCAGCGACGAGGTGCGGATCCACGTTGCGGACACGCGTATCGGCAACGCCGCCTCGGCCACCAGGTTTGCCGAGTGGTTGCTCGACACCGTGGGACCGGCCGGAAGCTGACGACCCAGTGACAGAAGCTGCGGTACCCGGATCACTCGAGCTCATCCCCGTTCGCGGGATCGGGGAGGTCGCTCCGGGCGACGACGTCGCTGCCGTGATCCTCGCTGCGTTGGAGGCCCTCCCGCTCGTCGTGCGCGACGGCGACATCCTGGTCGTGACACACAAGATCATCTCGAAGGCGGAGGGCCGGATCGTCGCGGTCCCCGAAGATTCCGACTACCGGGCGCTGGCCGAAGCGGAGGCGGCAGCGGTCATCAGGCGGCGGGGCGACCTCATGATCGCCATCACCCGTCACGGGTTCATCTGCGCCAACGCCGGCGTCGATCGCTCCAACGTGTCCGGCGACCGGGCAGTCATGCTGCCCATCGATCCAGACGCATCCGCCCACCGCATCCGCGTCCGGCTCGAACGCGCGACCGAGACGCGCCTCGCCGTTGTGGTGACCGACACCTTCGGCAGGCCATGGCGTCGGGGGCTGACCGACGTGGCGATAGGGGTATCCGGCATCGATCCGATCCAGGATCTTCGCGGGACCACAGATGCGACGGGCCGGCTCCTCGACGTGACCGAAGTCGCCATCGTCGACGAGATTGCGGCCGCAGCCGACCTCGTCATGGGGAAGGCGACGAGCATCCCGGTGGCCGTGGTTCGCGGGCTGGCGTGGACACCGGGCGAAGGTCGGGCCACCGATCTGGTTCGGCCGGCCGGCGAGGACATGTTCCGGTGAGGCGGTAGCAATGCCTGAGCTTCCTGAGATCGAGGCGTACCTCGCAGCGCTTCGGTCCCGCATCGAAGGAGTGGAGCTCGAGAGTGTGCGGGTGCAGTCGTTCTCGCTGCTGCGCACCTTCGACCCGCCGATCGATGCAGTGTTCGGGCGGAGCGTCGATGGGTTGCGCCGCCTCGGCAAGCGCATCGTGATCGTGTTCGACAACGATCTCTCGCTCGTCATCCACCTGATGGTTGCGGGCCGGCTGCATTGGTTCGACGAGAAGGGCAAACCGCTCCAGCGCAAGTACGGACTGGCGGCATTCGACTTCGCCACAGGCACGCTCACGCTCACCGAGGCCGGAACCAAGCGGCGAGCGTCACTCCACGTCGTTCGTGGCGAAGCGGGGATCGCCTCCCTGGATCCCGGTGGGCTCGAGCTCGCCGGCAGCTCGCGAGACGAGTTCGCCGCTGCGCTCACTGCCGAGCGTCACACCCTGAAGCGGGCGCTCACGGACGCGCGGTATCTCTCCGGTATAGGAGGGGCCTTTGCCGACGAGATTCTCCACGCCGCCAAACTCTCCCCACTCCAGATGAACACCAACCTCGACGATGCCGAGCTCACGAGGCTCTACGAGGCAGCGATCGCCTCGCTCGACGAGTGGACCCGAATCCGGATCGAGGAGACCGGGGATCGTTTCCCCGAGAAGGTCACTGCGTTCCACCCACGGATGGCCGTGCACGGCAAGTACGGTGAGCCATGTCCCGTGTGCGGGGCGCCGGTGCAGCGCATCGTGTACGCATCGCGCGAGACGAACTACTGCCCAGGTTGCCAAACGGGTGGGAAGATCCTCGCCGATCGCTCGCTCAGCCGCCTCTTGAAAGACGACTGGCCGTCGTCGCTCGAAGAGCTCTGAAGGAGCCGAAGCACTCGGTAGTCGGCACCGAGTACCGACTGGTTGGCACTGGGTACCTCCGGCCTCAGAAGTCGCGGTGCGCTCTGAACCATTCAACCGTCGTTGCGATCCCCTCTTCGAGGCTCACATACGGCTCCCAGCCGATCACCCTTCTCGCCATCGTGGCGTCGAGGCACGATCGCGGCACATCGCCCGGCTTCCCGGGGCCGTACTCGGGCCGGGCGTCGTGGCCGACCGACTTGGCGATGAGGGCATAGAGCTCGTTCATCGAGGTCTCCCGGCCCGTCCCCACGTTGACATAGACATCGCCGCCCTTCTCGGCGGCTCGCACGCACGCCTCGACGACGTCATCCACGAACACGAAGTCGCGGGTGATCGTGCCGTCGCCGAAGATCGTGGGCGTCTTGCCCGCCAGGAGGAGCTGGCTGAAGATCGCGACGACGCCGGCTTCGCCGTGGGGGTCCTGCCAGGGGCCGTAGACGTTGGCGAACCCGAGAGAAACGAACTCGAGGCCGTGAGTCCGCGAGAAGTAGTCGAGGTAGTCATCGGTGACCTTCTTCGCAACACCGTATGGGGATTCGGGCTTGCGTTCCACGGTCTCCGGCGTCGGGATGACCGGGGTGTCACCGAAGCTCGCACCGCCTGACGATGCGAACACGAAGCGACTCGCTCCGGCGAGCGCCGCAGCCCGCATCACGGCAACGCCACCCACCACGTTGATCGACGCGTCCTCAACCGGATCGACGACCGAGCGCCTGGCATCGATCTGCGCAGCCAGGTGGAAGACCACCTCGGGCTCGAACCGGTCGGCGACATCGGCGAGCTCAGGCGTACGGATGTCCATCTGATGGATGTGGATCTTGTGGGGCGCCTCAGCCCGCGCGGCAGCCAATCGCTCGAGCCTTCCGCTGCTGAGGTCGTCGATGACGAGCACTTCTGCACCGTCGTCGACGAGTCGGGTTACGAGGTTGGAGCCGATGAAGCCGGCACCGCCGGTCACGAGAGCCTTGGTGATCATGCGGCGAGGATGGCCGTCCGGGCTGCGTCCCGCAAGCTGTCATCGGGTTCGCCCGGCGGCAAACACCGCCGGGTTCGCCCGACCCATTGCCGTTCGGCGGTCCGTTCGTAGACTCGCCACATGGACTGCGGTCGCGCCGCAGTTGCCCCGGCTTCCGTGCGTCGAGCCGGTCGCTGCCAGACTCACCACACGTTCATGAAGGGACCGGTGCGGATGTCCGCCGATAGTTGGCTCACGCTCGCCGTCCTCCTCGGCGTCGTCGTCGTGATGGCACGTGAGCTCGTCCCACCGACCGTCGCCGTGCTCGGCGGCACCGTCGCCCTCTTCCTCACCGGTGTCATCACCGCCGACGAGGCTTTCGCCGGATTCTCCAACGCCGCCCCTCTCACGATTGCGGCGCTCTACATCGTCGCCGCTGCCGTGAGCAGGACTGGCCTGCTCCGTCAACCGCTCGCCGCCGCGCTCGCCTCGGCGAAGTCCGATCGGGGGGCATTGGTGCGCCTGCTGCCTGGCGTCGCGGCAAGCTCGTCCTTCCTGAACAACACCCCGATCGTTGCCATGTTGGTTCCGGAGGTGAGCAGCTGGGCGCAGCGCCGGGGCCGGTCCCCCTCCCGCTTCCTGATGCCGATCTCCTTTGCCGCCATCGTCGGCGGTGTGGTGACCCTGATTGGCACATCGACGAACCTGCTCGTCTCGGGGCTGCTCGACGCCCGCACCGGCGAGCCACTCTCGTTCTTCGAGATAACGCCCGTGGGCCTTCCGGTCGCACTCATCGGAGTCGTCGCCATCGTGCTGGCTCGCCCCCCGGGTGCTGCCCGAGACCCGAACCCTGCGGGAGGAGCTCACCGAGGAGCTGCGCCGGTTCGTCGTCGAGATGTCGATCGTCCCCGGAGGTGCGCTCGACGGTGTGTCGGTTGAAGAAGGAGGTTTGCGACACCTCGCCGGCGTGTTCCTCGTCGAACTCGAGCGCGGCGACAGAGGTCATATCGCCGGTCTCGCCGGACACTCGCTTGGTCGGCCACGACCGGTTCCGTTTCGTTGGCAAGGCGGGCGAGGTGGTGGACCTGCTCGAGATGCCTGGGCTCGGTCTCGGCACACGCCGAGCAGCTGCGCGGCTTCGATCTCGTGCGCAGCAACTTCTATGAGGCAGTGGTGGGGCCGTCATCGTCGCTCGTCGGCACCACACTGAAGGAAGCCCAATTCCGCAGCCGGTTCCAGGGCGCCGTCATCGCAATCCATCGGGCAGGCCAGCGCATCGACGCCAAATTGGGTGAGGTCCAGCTTCGGCCTGCCGACACGCTCGTGATCCTCGCCGACTCCGGCTTTCGTGAGCGGCACCGCGATCGGCACGACTTCCTCCTGGTCTCGGCCCTTGGCACGCCCATCGTCTCGGAGCCTCGGCATCGCGCCACAGTGCTCGCCGTCACAGCGGGGTTGCTCGTCTTGGCAACCACAGGGCTGATGCCGATCCTCAATGCGGCCCTCCTCGCCGATCTCGCCATCATCGGCTTCGGGGTGCTCACGTTCTCCCAGGCGCGTGACGCCGTTGACCTGGACGTTGTGCTCCTCGTAGCCGGCTCTTTCGGGCTGGCGGCTGCGATGGAGGCTCGGGGCTGCGCCGCCGATCTCGCCGCAGGGCTGGTCGACGGGCTCGGCGGCCTTGGCGTCACGGGCGTGCTGGCCGGTGTCTTGGTGGCGACCCTGATCCTCACCGAACTCGTATCGAACGCCGCAGCGGCAGTGGTCGTCTTCCCCATCGCGTTTGCGGCCGCTCTCGAACTGGGCGCCGATCCCCGGGGGTTTCGCGGTTGCGGTGGCGATCGCAGCGTCGGCATCGTTCCTGACCCCGGTGGGCTATCAGACGAACATGATGGTCTACGGCCCCGGCGGCTACCGCTACACCGACTACGCCCGGCTCGGCGCACCGCTCACGGTGATCGCGCTCGTGGTGACGATCACGATGGTGCGGATCGATCTGGGGCTGAACGTCTCGACCCGCGGGCATCAGCCTGCCGGTCACGCACGCCGCGGCAGATGCGCCGCGAAGAACTCGGTGAGGCGCTCCACTGTGTCGCCGGCCACCGAGCCGTCGTAGGTGGCGCCGTAGTCGTCGAGGAAGTCGTGCCGAGCGTCGCCGTAGAGCACGAGCTGGAGCCGGGAAACCCTCTGGCGCGCCTCAGAAGGCTGCTCGGGCGGGACGAGCTCGTCGCCGCGCCCATAGAGCCCGAGGGCAGCGCCCCGATAGCGGAGGAGATGCGCAACATCCTCCGGCCTCAAGGGTGAGTAACAGAGCGCAAGCGCCGCAGCCGAGTAGGCGACGGCCGCCCGAATGGCCACCGGACCGCCGCCACCGATCCCCAGTATGCCGAAGCCTCGCTCGGCACTCGACCAGTAACCGGCAGGGTTCGTGATGTATGACACGATGTCGGCGAGATCGCGATCAGCCCGGGCCGGTGAGATTGCATCCGCAGCCGCCTGTGCTTCGCTGCGAGAGATCCGGCGGGAGGGCGCCTTGCCGCGATAGAGATCGGGGGCGACTACGGCGAAACCTTGGCGAGCGATGCGGCGACACACGTCCTTCACGCTCGAAGTCACCCCCCACACGGGAGAAACGAGCACGATGGTCGGCCATTCGCCGGTCAGATCTGGCCGCGCGAGATAGCCGCCGTGGACCCGGGATCCGACCGCGATGCTCGTCGATCCGAAGAGGATCTCGACCTTTCCCTCGCCCTTGAGGACGCTCACCGGCTCAGCCTCCCGTCTCGTCGTCGGCGCCGGGCGCAACTGTAGCCCCACGCACCGACCGCACCTCTCCCGACGTCAGTGTCACGACGCCCGCCGAGGTCTCTACGACGAGGCCGCCGGTCGCATCGATGTCGAGCGCCGTTCCCGCTCCGCCTGGATCCCAGACGACGCCGGCGCCCAGGGTGACGCATACGCCGCGGTAGTTGTCCCTCCCCCAGTCTTCAGGGTCGCCGGACGCCGTTGCGAGAACTTCGTCGGCCCACGCCCGCGCCATGTCGCTCGCTGCCTCCGGGCCCGGATCCTCAGGGAACACAGCTGCGATACCGGCTGGAGCATCGGGCCACCAGAGATTCACGCCGCACCCGACGACGACCATCGTGCCTTGGGTCTCGGTGAGTATCCCGCCTAGCTTGCCACCGGCAACCACGACGTCGTTGGGCCATTTGAGCCCCACACGAAGCCCCGCCTCCCGGCCGATGGCAGTGTGGGCTGCCAGGCCGGCCACCAACGTGAGCCGCGGCCACGCTTCCGCTGGCCACGCCGGTACGAAAGCGAGCGACGCGTACATCGCCCGCGGCGCCTCGAGCCACGGGCGACCCGTGCGGCCGCGGCCGGCAACCTGGTGGGCTGCCACGACGAGCAAAGGGACCCCGGCGTTCGCAAGCCGGCGAGCCTCGTCCTGGGTGGATGCAACCGTGGGAAGCGCCACGAACGCGTAAGGTGTAGCCAACTTCAACCCCATCGAGTCTGAGCAGCCGACACTACCCAGGGAAGCAGTGAGCACCGACGAACGCATCGAAGCGCTCCGCCGGCTACGGCACCAGGCCCTCGAGCCGTCGACCCAGCGAGCGGTCGACCGCCAGCACGACCAGGGCAAGCTCACCGCGCGTGAGCGTATCGAGTTGCTCCTCGACAAGGGCTCGTTCCAGGAGCTCGACCTCTTCGCACGCCATCAGGCCACCGGTTTCGGGATCGAAGACCGGCGCCCCGCGGGAGATGCCGTCGTCACCGGCTGGGGCACGGCGGATGGCCGCACCGTCTTCGTGTTCGCCGAAGACTTCACAGTGTTCGGGGGCAGCCTCGGCGAGGTGGTTGCAGACAAGATCTGCAAGGTCATGGACCTCGCGATGGAGAACGGCGCCCCGCTCGTTGGGCTGAAGGACTCGGGCGGCGCTCGCATCCAAGAAGGGGTCGTGGCGCTCGACGGCTACGGCCGCATCTTCGAGCGCAACGTACGTGCGTCGGGCGTGATCCCGCAGATCTCGGTCATCATGGGGCCATGTGCGGGTGGGGCGGTGTATTCGCCGGCCATCACGGATTTCGTGTACCAGGTGGCCGATACGGCCCATCTCTTCATCACCGGGCCCGACGTCATCAAGGCGGTGACCGGCGAGGACGTCACGATGGAGGAGCTCGGGGGCGCCCACACCCACGCCGGGAAATCCGGCGTGGCCCACTTCATCGCCCCAACCGGCCGGGCCGCACTCGAAGAAGTGCGCTACCTCCTCTCCTTCCTCCCGGCGAACAACATGGAGGTGCCGCCTTTCTTCACGCCGACGGACAGACCCGACAGAATGGATGAGGACCTGACGTCGGTGATCCCCGACTCTCCCAACCAGCCCTACGACATCATCGAGGTCGTCGAGATGGTGGTCGACGACGGCGAGTTCTACCAGGTGCACGAGCCGTTTGCGGGCAACATCGTCGTCGGCTTCGCACGACTCGACGGCTACACCGTGGGCATCGTCGGCAATCAGCCGAGCGTGCTCGCCGGCACCCTCGACATCGACGCCTCGGTCAAAGGCGCCCGCTTCATCCGTTTCTGCGACGCATTCAACATCCCCGTCGTCAGCTTCGTCGACGTCCCCGGCTTCCTGCCCGGTGTCGACCAGGAGCACAACGGCATCATCCGCCAAGGCGCCAAGCTGCTCTATGCCTACGCCGAGGCCACGGTTCCCAAGCTGACCGTCATCACCCGGAAGGCGTACGGCGGTGCGTATGTGGTCATGAACTCGCGTGCCGTGAGGGCGGACGTCGTGTTCGCCTGGCCGACGGCAGAGATCGCCGTCATGGGCGCGGAAGGCGCGGTCAACGTCATTCACCGCCGCGAGATCGCCGCAGCCGCCGAACCGGATGCCCGACGAAAAGAGCTCATCACCGAGTACGAGGGCCGGTTCAACAACCCGTATCTCGCTGCGGAGCGCGGGCTGGTCGACGACGTGATCGAGCCGCGGGAGACCAGACCCCGCTTGATTCGTGCGCTCGAGATGCTGCGCAACAAGCGGGAGGCGATGCCTCCGAAGAAGCACGGCAACATCCCTTTGTGACGCAACCCGGCCCACGGCCGGTCGGCCTGACGTCGCGCTTCTAGGATGCGTTCCATGCAATCCGTGATGATCGCCAACCGCGGGGAGATCGCCCTCCGCGTCATACGTGCCGCCAAGGAGCTCGGGCTCAGGACGATCGCGGTGTACTCCGAACTGGACAGGGATGCCCTCCACGTCTCTGCGGCTGACGAGGCCTGGCACATCGGCCCAGCGCCCGCCGGAGAGTCGTACCTCAACATTCAACGGCTGGTCGAAGTGGTGCGCGAGTCACACGCCGACGCTGTCCACCCCGGGTACGGCTTCCTCGCCGAGAATGCCCACTTCGCCACAGCGGTGATGGAAGCCGGCGCCGTTTGGGTGGGGCCGTCCCCCACGGCGATTGCCACCATGGGCGACAAGATCGTCTCGCGACGCTGCCGCCGAGGCGGCAGGCGTGCAAGGCGTCCCCGGGACACTCGAACCCATCAGCGACGTCTCCGAGATCGAGGCGTTTGCAGCGACCCACGGATACCCGATCGCCATCAAGGCGGCGCACGGTGGAGGCGGCAAGGGTCTGAAGGTCGCCCGCAGTGCCGCCGACGTGACGGCCGCCTACGAATCGGCGCAGCGCGAGGCCGATGCGTATTTCCGCAGCCCCGAGGTCTACATGGAGCGCTACCTCGCCAGACCCCGGCACATCGAGGCCCAGATCATCGCCGACACCCACGGCCACACCGTTTTCCTCGGCGAACGCGACTGCACGATCCAGCGCCGTCATCAGAAACTCATCGAGGAGACACCCGCTGCGCGATTGAGCGATGCTCTGCGGGCTCAGATCGGCGAGGCGGCCGTCGCCGTGGCTCACGCTGCAGACTATGTCAACGCAGGAACGGTGGAGTTCCTCGTCGAGGACGGCAGGTTCTACTTCCTCGAGATGAACACCAGGATCCAGGTCGAGCACACGATCACGGAGATGGTGACCGGTATCGACCTCGTCAAGGAGCAGCTCCGCATCGCTGCCGGTGAGCCGCTCTCATTCGAAGCCGCCGACGTCCGGGGCCATGCAATCGAGTTTCGGATCAATGCCGAGGATCCGAGCACCGGTTTCCTCCCCAGCCCTGGCACCATCGTCGAGTACCGCGAACCCGGTGGCTTCGGGGTGCGGGTCGACTCAGGCGTGCTGGCCGGATCTGCGATCAGTCAGTACTACGACAACATGATCGCCAAGCTGGTTGTGTGGGGGCGCGATCGGGACGAGGCCATCGCTCGGGGGCACAGGGCCTTGGAAGCTTTCACCGTCACCGGAGTCGCCACCACCATCCCTGCCCACCTTCGCATCCTCGATACGGAGGAGTTCCGGGCGGCGACCCACTACACGAAACTGGTGGAGGACACGCTCGACTTCAGCGATCTCACGCCCGCGACCGCCCCGACACTTCCCGAGGAAGAGGAGTTGGAGGAACGCACCATCACGGTCGAGGTAGGCGGCCGGCGGTATGCCATCCGCTACTGGGCGCCGGTGATGGCCCCTGCCGCAGCCGGCGGGCAGCGGCTCGCCCCGCGGCGGAGGCCTCCGAAGCTGGAGCGAAGCGAGAGTGGCGGCGATTCAGCCGGTGTCGTGACCGCACCGATGCAGGGCACCATCGTCAAGGTCCACCATTCCGCAGGCGCCGCGGTCAACACAGGTGACGCGGTGTGCGTGCTCGAGGCCATGAAGATGGAGAACGAAATCAAGGCGCCCGTCTCCGGGGAGATCGTCGATCTCCGCGTCCAAGCCGGCGACACCGTGGCCTCAGGCGCCGTCATCATGGTCATCAGGTGACCGGCACGCCCGAACATCGCCTGCTTCAGCCGCTGCGACGCCGCCTCTCGTACAGGTAGCCCACCGCCCCCGCGGCCACGGCGGCTCCAGCGACCAACCAGATGCCGCCGAACCCCGTGAGGGCAGCGGCGAAGGCGCCGAGCAACCCGCCGGCGACGGCACCGACACGCATCCCGTTGAGGGCGTCATACGGTTGGTGTCCCGCAGGCAAGCGGGTTTCCGGTCCAGAATCCATGTCTCCCCGATCATCGACGTCGGACGACCAGCCGACCAGAGCACAACGTCCCCGCGATCGGTGGATGCGGGGCCGCCGCCTCCGTGTGTTCAGCCGGGACCGTACGATGGCAGGGTGACCTCAACGGTTCCGCTGTGGGAACGCGAGCGGCGCTGGCCGCTCATGCGTCCGCTCGTCTACTACCTCATGGAGAACTTCGTGCCCCCCGCCATGGTGCAAGGGGCACGGGTTGTCGACTTCTCGGCGGGACTGGGCGACCTGAGCCGCTACCTTGCGGCATCAGGCGCCGCATCGGTCGTCGCAACGGTCCCTGAGCAGGCCGTCGACGCCGACCAGGCGGAAGGTGCGGTCGAGTGGCGGCGTGGAGTATTGGCGTCACACATTCGCGAGGCGTTCCCAGCCGGATCGATCGACCTGTTCTGCGCCCGCATGGTGTTTCAATTCCCGCGGTGGGAAGAGGGCATGGTGGACGTCGACGTGATGCTCGATCAGATCCGGGACGTGCTTGCGCCGGGTGGTCGGCTCGTGATCGCCAGCCATTCCTACTTCCCACTGCAGACCTACAGCTCGCTGGCAACGGAAGCGGATTCGGATGCGCTCGTCGACAAGCTCGTGTCATTGGCTGCGGGGGCGCCGCGGGACGTGCACGAGATCCTGACCGAGGAAGCACAACGCCTGGCGGGGCTCGCAGAGATGGTGCAGTACCTGGGGCTGCCCCCGCGCGAGTCATCGGCCGGGGTGACCGGCTACGGCCTGAGGGTGCCGCTCCTCGTCAACTCGTTCATCCGTACGGGGTTCCAGCTCGAGATCGTGGAAGACGTCGAACCGTTCACCTACCCATTGGGGGTTTGGGCCCGGATGGAGAGCGAGGAACGCCAGGTGCGGGAGTTGGGCGAAGTCATCTTCGCCATCAAGCGCAGGTGGCTGCTCTCACCGGAGGCCGCCGACCCCTACACCCGTCCGCATGCGATGCACTCCATGCTGCAGGACATCCGCTGGGAGATCCCCATCGTGTCGGTGCCGATCGTACGGATCGTCGCCCGCAAACCGTTGTGATGCGGAGCATCACGACGAGTGAGCGCCGCGCTCGCCTTGGACGCCGCCATGCGCTTGCTGTGAAGCACGACCATCTCGTGCCCGCTGCGCGCGACATGGTGGGGCTGCACTCGAGCGACCCTGCGACGGTCTACCTCGCTGCTTGGGCGCGGGTCGCATCGTTCACTCGCGAAATGCTCGAGCACGCCCTGTACACGGAGCGGAGCCTGCTGCGAATGCTCGGCATGCGCCGCACCATGTTCGTCGTGACACGAGATCTCGCCGCCGTGATGGACGCGGCCTGCACCCGCCACATGGTCGAATCCCAGCGACATCGGCTCCTTCGGATGCTCGACGAACACGGGGTCTCAAGCGACGCCGAAACGTGGCTCGCCGACGTCGAGCGCAGAACCCTCGACGCGATCGAGCGACTCGGGGAGGCAACTGCGGTGCAGCTTCGCAACGAAGTCCCAGAGCTCCAGGAGCAGCTGGTGTATGGGGAAGGGAAGCGATGGGGCGGCCGCTTCGGGGTCTCGACCCGGGTGCTCTTCCTCCTCGCGACGTCTGGGCAGATCCTGCGCGGCCGACCACTCGGGACCTGGCTGTCGAGCCAATACCGCTGGGCCGCCACGACACAGTGGCTCGGCGCCGACCTCGAATGGTTACCTGCCGATCCGGCGCGCGCGGAGAGCTCGTCAGACGCTGGTTGCGCACCTTCGGGCCCGGCACGGAGCAAGACGTCAAATGGTGGACCGGATGGACGTTGCGCGACACCCGGACCGCACTCGCTGCTGCCGGTGCAGCCGAGGTCGAGCTCGACGACGGCATCGGTTACGTGATGCCGGCCGACCTCGAGCCCGTGGACCCACCCCATCCGTGGATCGCTCTTCTTCCGGCGCTCGATCCAACCGTGATGGGTTGGAAGGACCGGGCGTGGTACCTCGGCGATCATCGCGAACGGTTGTTCGACACGAACGGGAATGCCGGGCCGACCGTGTGGGCGCATGGGCGCATCGTCGGCGGGTGGTCACAGCACACGAGCGGCGAGGTCGTCGTGCGCCTGCTCGAGGATGTTGGCAAGGAGGCGGCTGCGGGGATTGAGACCGCGGCGGCCACACTCACCGCCTGGCTCGACGGAACCCGGATCACCCCGAGGTTCCGCACACCGCTCGAAAAGGAGCTGCGCGGCTGAATCCCTCAGCCGACCGGCAATCCTGAACTGCAGTGCCAGAACACTGCCTACGAACGACCCTGCCGGCCGGCATTGTCAGTCTGCCGTCGACGGCCCTCCCGCACGTTCGATCGCAGCACGGTTTGAACGGGGTGTCGACCTCGCGGTGGGCGTCAGCCATCGGTGGTCGCGTACCGGTCCTCGGTGCATTCCTGGCCGCTGCCGTTGTCGAACACCGGTGAAGCGTTGGAGAACGTGACGAACACGCATCGGTAGGCACCCAGGAAGTCCACCGGATAGCGGACCTCGACGGGTCGCTCGTCGCCGTAGAACTGATAGGAATCCGGACGCACAGAGACAAGATCGAAGAACGGGCTGAGGCCGACGCCATTCGGATTGCGAATCTCGTTGATGTCCCCAATCGTCAGGCCAGCGAATACCTGTTCGACTTCGTCGCGGAGCTGTGTCATGCGGCTGGCGACCGCCGCGAGGAGCGCGGCAACGCGAATCGGGCGTTTCGTGATGACGGTCCAAACGGCTGCTGCCGGCACGAACAGCGCGACGTTGAGGAACCATCCCGGTTCGCTCCGGGCGACATCGATCACGGATTCTCGTTGGGTGGTCCACCAGGTCAGCGAGCGTCCGACGTCGAACCCGATCGCGAGACCCGATCGATCGAAGAGGGTGACCGACAGGATGGCGACGGTCGCGAGCGCGCCGGCGTAGGCGGCGCCTCGAGTCAGCCGAAATCGTCGCGCAACGGGGGGCGCGAGCGCGACCGAGACCGCCACGGCGACGAGCAGCCCTACGAGCAGTTGGAGCCCGAGGAATGTGTCGATCGCTCGGCTCACGAATCACCGTGCTCCAAGGCTGGGGTTCGTCCGCCGGACACCGTCAGCCGCGGGATGATATCGGTCGCTGGAGTGCTCGGGACTGGTTCGTGGATGACACGGGGAGCATCTGCGAAGACGACATCAACCGACTCGCCGCCGCCCGAATCACGCTCGGCCGCTGACGTCGTGAGCCGCGGACAGATGGCCGCCCTGTTGCATCGCGCCGGCGCCTGAGGCGCACCCGCGCACGCCAGCCTTGGCAGCGGCTCACTCGGCTGCTTCGACGATGCTCTCCATCAGGGACGGGTGCACCATCAGCGTCTCGACGAGAGCATCTACTCGCAGCCGAGCCTGCACCGCGAGTGCAATCGTGCCGATGAGCTCGGAGGCATGGTGCCCGACCACCGTCCCGCCGAGCACGACGTGCGTTGCCGGATCGGAGACCACCTTGGCGAACCCGCGGGGATTGGCCTGAATCAGAGCTCGCGGGTTCGCGGCAAACGGCACTTTCGTGATCCGAACCTTGCGCCCGACGGCGGCGGCGTCGACCTCTTCGAGCCCGACCGAGGCGATTTCCGGCTCGGTGAAGATCGCCTGCGACACGCGATTGAGGTCAACCGGCGTGACCTCGTGGCCCATGAGGTGGCGGCCAATCTTGCGCCCTTGCATGGTGGCGACCGACGACAACGGCATCTGGCCGGTGACGTCGCCGGCTGCGTAGATGTGCGGCGCCGATGTCCGCTGCCACTCGTCCACCGTGACGTAGCCGCGACTCGTTGTCACGCCGGCTGCAGCCAGGCCGAGATCCTCGGTGTTCGGGACGGAGCCGACGGCGAGCAGCACGTGGGTTCCGGCGACGGAGCGCCCATCCTCGGTTTCGACCTCGACGCCGTCCGCGGTCTTGCGGATGGCCGACGCACGGCTGCCTTTGAGCAAGCGAACGCCGCGTTCGAGGAAGTCCTCCTCGAGGACCGCCGCCACCTCTGCATCGCGGTGCGGGAGAACATGGTGACGGCTGACCAGCAGTGTCACCTGCGACCCCAAGCTCGAGAAGATGTGGACCATTTCGACACCCGTGACTCCCGAGCCAACGATGACGATGTGCTCCGGCAATTCAGCGAGGTGATACGCGTGCCGCGTCGTGAGCATGCGCTCCCCATCGACCTCGGCCCAATCGGGCACCCACGGCCGCGACCCCGTCGAGACCAGGGCGACGTCGAACGGCAGCCGCACGGTGCCGGCGTCTCCGACCGCCTCGACCGTGTGACCGTCGAGGAAGCGACCGCGGCCCCGCACGATTTCGACGCCTTGCGACATCAACATGTCCGTGACACCGGCGGCGAGTGATCCGGTGATGTGCTCGAGTCGCTCGACCAGGCGGGTCATGTCGAGATCGACGGGCCCGGCATCGCTGAGCCCGAGGCGTGCGGCGTTGCGGATGGCCGAGATTCGCATGGAACTGGCGACCATGGCCTTGGACGGGATGCAGTCCCACAGGTGGGCGGCGCCGCCGACGATCGAGTCCTCGACGAGGGTGACCCTCGCCCCGAGCGTTGCTGCGGCCGTCGCAGCAGCGTGCCCCGCCGGCCCCCCGCCGACGATCACGAACCGAAGGCGCCCGTCGTCCGTCATATCCGGCAGACTAGAACTCACGGCACGGACGTACCGTGGCAGTCATGTGAACCTGAGGTCTCGAGCGGATACGGCCATGATCGGCTCGATTGAGGCTGTGTCTCGTAGGCACGAGCAGGCGTGCGAGAGCATCGTTGCGGCGTCCGCCACACTCGCCGCGGCCCCCGAGGCTGTGGTGTACCGCGTCGTACCGGCTCATGCCGCTTGGTTCAGTGGGCAGGCCGGTAGCGGCCGAACACGTCGCGCAGCACGTCGGACACCTCGCCGACCGTGGCCATCGACGCCAGGGCTCGTTTCATCGGATACAACACGTTGTCACCGCCAACGGCTGCCGCCCGGATCTCTGCCAAACCGGCAGCGACGGCGTCGGCATCCCGCCCGCTGCGGACCTCCTGCGTGCGGGAGACCTGGCCACGCTCGAGCTCAGGGTCGACGGCCAGGATCGGGATCGGCGCCTCAGCGGGGGCAACGAATCGATTGACGCCCACCAGCACGGACTCGCCCTTCTCGAGACGCGTGGCTTCCCGGTAGGCGGCATCTTCGATCTCGCGCTGCGGGAAACCGGCGTCGATGGCGGCGACTGCGCCCCCAAGGGCGTCGACCTCGTCGATCAGTCGCTGCGCCTCGGCTTCGAGGGAGTCGGTGAGGCTCTCGACGAAATACGAACCGGCCAGCGGGTCGACGGTGTCCGGCACGCCCGTCTCGAAGGCGAGGATCTGCTGGGTTCGGAGGGCCAGGGTCGCCGACTGTGCCGTTGGGAGCCCGAGCGCCTCGTCGAACGAGTTGGTGTGAAGCGACTGGGTGCCTCCCAAGGCTGCCGCCAGAGCCTGGTATGACGTCCGAACGACGTTGGTGAGCGGCTGTTGGGCTGTGAGGGTGGAACCAGCCGTCTGGGTATGGAACCGCATCTTGAGTGAGGAGTCCCGCTTCGCCCCGATCCGCTCCTTCATGAGCCTGGCCCAGAGCCGACGAGCCGCCCGGTACTTCGCCACCTCCTCGAAGAGGTGGTTGTGGGCGTTCCAGAAGAACGAGAGCCTGGGCGCGAACTCATCGACGTCGAGCCCTGCGGCCACCGCCGCCTCGACGTACGCAAGCCCGTTGGCGATGGTGAACGCGATCTCCTGAGCGGCCGTCGATCCGGCCTCGCGAATGTGATAGCCGCTGATCGAGATCGTGTTCCAGTTCGGCAATTCCACTGCGCAGTAGGCAAACAGGTCGGTGACGAGCCGCATCGACGGTGCCGCCGGGAAGATGTAGGTGCCCCTGGCGATGTACTCCTTGAGAATGTCGTTCTGCACCGTGCCGCGGACATCCGCCGGAGCCGCCCCCTGCTCCTCGGAGACGATCTGGTAGAGCAGCAAGAGCATGGCGGCTGTTGCGTTGATCGTCATGGATGTCGAGACCTCGCCGAGCGGGATCGAATCGAAGAGGCGGCGCATGTCGGACAGCGAGTCGATTGCCACGCCGACTTTGCCCACCTCGCCTGCAGCCATGGGATGATCGGAGTCGTATCCCATCTGGGTAGGGAGATCAAAAGCGACCGAGAGCCCTGTCTGGCCCGCAGCGAGCAACGCCTTGAAGCGCTCGTTGGTCTCCTCGGCGGTCCCGAACCCCGCGTATTGCCTCATGGTCCACAATCGGCCGCGGTACATCGTGGGGTAGGGCCCTCTGGTGTACGGATATGCGCCGGGGGCGCCGAGCTGGACGGCAGCGTCCCAGCCGCCGAGCGATCCCTCGTCATAGGCGACGCCGATCTCGATGCCGCTCGACGTCTCACGATCCGCTGCTGTGTCCCCAGACATCCCTATCATCCTTCCGAGGAGAACGTGGGGGATGCTACCCCGGGAACCATCTCCCGCCGCTTGTCGTCCTAGCTTCCGAGAGCCGCATGGATCCGAACATTCACTTGATCGAACGTCGTGAGCGACGCGGGCGCCGCCTGCCGTCGCTTGCGTTGTTGGCCATCATCACACTGCTCGGATCGGCGACGTTTGGGCTCTTCGCATTCCTCGAGGCCAACGCCGCCTACGGCACGGCGCAGGATCTCGAAGGGTCCTACATCTGCAACCCGAACGATTTCGAATTGGAGTTCCCGGACCTGTCCCGGCTCTCTACGGTCTACACGACGGACGGGGTCCTGCTCGGTCAGCTCACTGAACGCAACAGTCAGCCGGTCGCCATCACCGAGGTGCCGGAGACCGTGAAGTACGCCGTGCTGGCCGCAGAGGACGCCGACTTCTACGAGCACGAGGGGATCGACTTCAAGGGCATCCTCAGGGCCGCCGTCGAGAACGCCCGCAGTGACAGCGGCATCCAGGGCGGGTCCACCATCACCCAGCAGGTCGTGAAGAAGAACTTCCTGACCGACGAGGTGACTCTCGAGCGCAAGATCTGCGAAGCGGTGGTCGCCGCCGAGCTGGAGCGCCGCTACACGAAGGACCAGATCCTCGAGTTCTACATGAACTCCGTGTTCTACGGTGAAAACGCATACGGCATCAAGGCCGCAGCTCAGGAGTACTACGACAAGGACCTCGAGGACGTCACGATCGCCGAGGCCGCAGCGATGGTGGTGCCGATCCGCAACCCATCCTTCTACGACCTGCGCGACGAACCCGATCGGGTGACCAGGGCTCGCGACGGCGTGATCGACCAGATGGTGGAGCACGGATTCATCTCGGAGGCGGAAGGCGAGGCGGCCAAGGAAGAGCCGCTCACGACGGCCGAGCACGAGGACTTCGTAGAGATCTCACCCCAGGTCGTGATCGCCGCCAGGGAAGCCTTGCTCAACGACCCGATCTTCGGGCTCGGTGAGACGTTCGCCGAGCGCAAGCTCGCCGTCTTCGGCTGCCCGGCCAACGACACGGAGTGCGAGGGCGGCGGGGGCCTCAAGATCACCGTCACGGTCAACCAACAGTGGCAGGACGAGGCGAATCGCATCCTGCGGGCGTGGTTCTTCGATCCGACAGGACCGACGGGCGCCATCGCGATGATCGACAACCGCACCGGTGCACTGCGTGTCATGGCGAGCGGCCTCGACTTCGGCGACGACGTCGAGGCGGGACAGCGTCCCTACGACCTCGTGACGAAGGGGCGGCGCCAGGCCGGTTCTGCCTTCAAGCCCATCGCTTTGATCACCGCGCTCGAATACGGGTCCCAGGCAGGCTGGCCGATTACGCTCGGCACGTACTGGGATCAAACGTCGCCGCAGAAGATCGAGTGTGGCTACCCGTGTAGCCCGCAAGGCGACGTGTGGACGGTGCGCAACGCCGGAGGCGGCGGCTCGGGCATTCGCACGCTGGAGAGCGCCACCTACAACTCGACCAACACCGTGTACGCCCAGGTCTCCTTCGCTACGGGGCCTGAGAACATCGTCGAGATGGCGCATCGGATCGGGATCGAGTCGCCGCTCAACCCGGTGCTCTCGATTGCGCTCGGCACCCAGTCGGTCAGCCCGTTCGAGATGGCTTCGGCGTACTCGACCATCGCCAACTACGGCGAGAAGGTCGAGCCCTACCTCATCGAGAAGATAGAGGATGCCGACGGAAACGTCGTCTACGAGCACGAGGTCGATCGCAACCAGGTCTACGACCGCGCGATGGGCGCGGCCGTGGTGCGGACGCTGCAGAAGGTCACCACACAAGGAACCGCAACTCGCGCCAACCTCCCCGACCGGGTCGAGGCCGGCAAGACGGGAACGGCGCAGAACTTCCAGGACGTGTGGTTCATGGGCTTCATTCCCCAGTACACGACGGCCGTGTGGTCGGGCTATGCAGATGCGCAGATCGAGTTGGTCGACTTCACCGTGTACAACGAACCCGAAGGGCGCGAGCAGTACTACAGCCGTGCCTTCGGTGGGACGCTCTCGGCTCCGATCTGGAAACAGTTCATGACGTACATCACGGCGGACCTTCCGGTCGAGGACTTCCCCCCCGAACCGGACGGAACCAGCAGCTACTTCCGTGTGCCGCTCACCGAGGTTCCCAATGTGCTCAACCTGTCCGAGAAGGCGGCAAAGGACGCCATCTACAAGGCTGGGCTCTTTGCCAACATCGCGCTCGACCGCGTCGGCCGAGCCCAAGGGATCGATCCTGAGTCAGAGCCCTTCGGGCGGCACCTCTATCTCGCAAGGCAAGACCGTGACGGTTCGGATCTCGAGCGGGATTCCGCCGGCTGTACCCAACCTCATCGGGCTCAACCTCGACGAAGTCGGTCCCGCCGTCTCCAATTACAACTCGACCGCAGGCACGTCACTGAGCTGGACGATTGCCGGCCAGCCGACCGAGAACCAGACGTTGTGGGGTGTCGTCATCCGCACGGATCCGCCGGGGGGCGCAGCGGTGCCCGGCAACGGAGTCATCACCGTGTTCGTTGGACAGCCACCCGGCAATGGTGGCGGCGGCTGAGCCAGTACCGGCGACATGTCGTGGACGTTGCGCTGAGCGACGTCAGACGCCGAGCACCACGCTCGAGCGTCACTCCTGGCCGACGGCCCTCAGGAACTTGCGGGTACGCTCGTGGCGCGGTGCGTCCAACACCTGAGCCGGTTGGCCGTCCTCGACGATGACCCCCTCGTCCATGAACACCACACGGTCGGCGACCTGTTTGGCGAATCCGATCTCGTGGGTCACGACGAGCATCGTCATGCCCTCGGCGGCGAGCTGACGCATCACATCCAGCACCTCCCCCACCAGCTCGGGATCGAGTGCGCTCGTAGGCTCGTCGAACAACATCATGTCTGGGTTCATGCACAACGCTCGTGCGATTGCGACCCGCTGCTGCTGGCCGCCGGAGAGACGGATCGGATGCTCATCGCGCTTGTCGGAGAGGCCTACCCGCTCCAGCATCTGCTCTGCGACGGCAACCGCCTCGGCTTCCGACCGTCGCAGTACTTTGCGTTGGGCGATCGTCAGGTTGCGCAGCGCAGTGAGGTGAGGGAAGAGGTTGAACTGCTGGAACACGATCCCGATGCGGGTGCGCAGTGCGTCGACGTTGGTCATGGGATCGGTGATGTCGACGCCTTCGATCCTTATCACCCCCGACGTCGGCCGCTCCAGGAGGTTGACGCAGCGGAGCAACGTCGACTTGCCCGACCCCGAAGGGCCGATCACGCAGACGACCTCGCCGGTGGCCACTTCGAAGTCGATGCCGCGTAGGACCTCGAGCTCACCGAAGGACTTGTGCAGCTCGCGAATCTCGATGGGCGGCGCGCTCATCGTCCCTTGCCCGCCCGCCGCTCGAGACGCCGCACGAGATAGGTGAGCGGCAGGGTGATGAGGAGATACACGCCGGCCACCACGGTGAGCGGCGTTGCGTTCTGCGTGGTCGTCATGAAGTCCCTGGCGAACTTGGTGAGCTCCTTCGACGCGGGAGTCGTCCCTATGACGAACAGCAGCGACGTGTCCTTGATGAGGAGGACCAGTTCATTGGTGAGCGGCGGGATGATGATCCTGAAGGCCTGGGGCAGGATGATGAACGCCATCGCGGTCCCCTGCGACATCCCGAGGGAGCGAGCCGCCTCCATCTGCCCTCGCGGCACCGCCTCGATGCCGGCGCGAATCGTCTCGGCCATGTAGGCCCCTGCCACCAGCCCGAGACCGAGCGTGCCCTTCCCGAGGGTGCCACCGGGAATCCGCCATCCAAAAGCGATCGGCAGCCCAAAGCCGACGAGGATGATGGTCACGAGCGCAGGGAGCCCGCGAAACAACTCGATGTAGCCGGTGGCGAACCAGCGGTAGGGGCCAACCGATGACCGCTTCATCAGCGCCAGGGCGAGTGCGAGGATCAGACCGAACAGAAACGCCAGTGCGGTGTAGATGATGGTGTTCTTCGCCCCGATGAGCAGTACGTCCGGGAACATGTCTCGGATGATCTGCCACTGGAAGAAGCTCGACTGGATGCGACCCCAGTCGGCGAATATCAGGAGGGCGACGAAGGCGAGGACACCAACCCCGTAGAGAACAACCGGCCCCCGGAAGCGGCGACGGGGTGAGCGGAGCGGCGGAGCGTCGCTGACCATGAAGGACACGTTACCCGTCTCACCCCTTCGGATGGCGCGTGACGGCAGCGAGTTCGGCCGGCGGTGCCACCGGCCGAACTCGCCTGCAGGCGTCGGGTTGGATCAGGCGGTCGGGAAGAACTGCGTGAAGATGTCGTCGTACGTGCCGTTGTCGCGCAACGTCTGCAGCGACTCGTTGACCGCGGCGAGGAGGTCCTCTGCGCCTTCCTCCTGGACAGCCAAGCCGTACTCCTCGTCTGTTTGGTAGGTCTCGATGACGGTGACGGTGTCATCTTCGATGGCCTTCGCCTGGTTGGGGACCAGGTCCTGCAAGATCCCGTCGATGGTCCCTGCCTCGAGGGCGGTGAACAGGTCACCGGGGTTCTCGAACGAGACGATGGTGGCGCCAGGGTTGTTGGCATTTGCGTACTGCTCGCCTGTCGTCCCGGTCTGCACACCGAGGTTCTTGTCCGCCAGGTCGGCAAGGCCCGCGATGCCAGCGTCCTTCTTCACGAGCAGGGACTGGTCTCCGTTGAAGTACCCGTCACTGAAATCGATGTTCTCCTCGCGGTCGGCAGTGATCGTGATCGATGCGGCGGCGATGTCACAGTCACCGGCCGACATCGCCAAGCCGGACGTGATGGGATCGAAGCCGCTGTTGACGACGGCGAGCTCGAGACCGAGGTCGTCTGCGATCGCTCGCATGAGCTCGATGTCGAATCCGGTGAACTCACCGTTCTCCTCGTACTCCATCGGGACGTACGGAGCGTCCGTACAGACGGTCAGGGTGTCTGTTGCTACCAGCTCATAGGAACCGATCGTGGTGCCGCCCCCTCCACCGCATGCGGCGAAGACGAGAGCGAAAGCTGCAACCAGTCCGAGCAATCGGTGACGTGCTGTCATCGGCGTGCCCTCCTTCAATAAAGTGGCAAGGCCATACGACATGAGCCTAGGAGGGTTGGGAGTGGTTCAGCGGACTCGGAGGCAACGGGACGTGAAGCTGATCACTGTCATCCAGCGATGCGTTCCGAGTCCCGGTTGCGCCTTCTCATCACTCTCCTGGGACCGCGGGCGAGCCGCGCCGTCCCAACCGGGCCTGGTCAGCCCGCGGCGAGGCGGAGGGTCAACTCTTCGGTGACTTCCGCCAGTAGGTCCCCGAGCAGCAGGGCTCGGGCGGGGGCCGACCGCGTCTCGAGCAGACGCTGGCGATCGTGCTCCCCCAGCGGCACCAACGAACACAACCGCCACAGTGCGGCCTGCGGCTCCGCGGGGAGCGACAGATCCTGGCCGCTCACGTCGGCGCCAAGCTCCGAGGCAAGTGCGTAGAGTCGCTCGGTCTGCTGCGCCAAAGCCGCAATGCCTGTGTCTGTGAGCGATCCGTCGTCATCGGGCATTCCACCAACCACGGCGATCGGATACGGGTCGTCTGGCAGCCAGTGGTCGATGTGGAACCGATGCGTGCCGACGCCGACGACGGCGAGCTGATCGTCGCCGAGCTCGACCGACTCGACGACGGAAGCCATCGTGCCGATGTCGAGCCGCTCGTCACCGCCGCCCACTTCCCATCCCCGCGAGATGAGGACGACCCCGAACTCTCTGTCGCCACCGAGTACCGATTCCATGAGCGCGACATAGCGGGGCTCGAAGACCCGCAGCGGTACGGGCTCCCCGGGGAGCAGGGCTCTCCCCAGCGGGAACATGGGCAGCGTTCGTCCGTTGTCGATCATGGCGTCAGTATGGGCAGCATCGCGGTGCAAGGCGGGCTGCGCCGGCTACCAGTGGTGCATCGGGTAGCCTCGATCGAGCATGGCCCAGCCCGCACCTCCACTTCGCCGCTTGTGGCGCTACGCCGTCGTTCATCGCACCCACGTTGGCCGAGCGACCACGTGGTCTGTGCTCAACAAGACGCTCGACATCGCCCCGCCGTTCCTCATCGGTCTCGCGGTCGACATCGTCGTCAACAAGCAGAACTCCTTCTTGAGCCGGTTCGGCTACGACGACCCCCGTCAGCAGCTCGTTGTGCTGGGCGCTCTGACATTCGTCGTGTGGGCGCTCGAGTCGCTGTTCGAGTACCTCCACGGCGTGGCGTGGCGGAACCTGGCCCAGACCGTCCAGCACGAGCTCCGGGTCGATGCCTACGAGCACATCCAGGATCTCGAGATCGCGTATCACGAGGACCAGTCGACGGGCGAGCTGATGTCGATCCTCAACGACGACGTCAACCAACTCGAGCGCTTCCTCGACTACGGGGCCAACGACGTGCTGCAGACCGTCACGGCCACCGTGCTCATCGGAGCAACGTTCCTCGTCCTCACCCCTGAGGTGGCGTGGCTGGCGTTCCTGCCCATCCCCGTGATCGTGTGGGGGTCGATTCGCTTCCAGCGCAGGATGGAGCCGCGATATGCCGCCGTCCGTCAACAAGCGGGCGCCGTCAACAGCCAGCTCGCCAACAACCTCGCCGGGATCTTGACGATCAAGGCGTTCACCGCCGAGAAGCGCGAGACGGAGCGCATCGCCATCGAGAGCGACCGCTATCGCTCGGCCAACCGCAGCGCCATCTCGCTGAGCGCGGCCTTCTCGCCGCTGATCCGAATCGCCATACTCGTAGGGTTCACTGCGACGCTCGTCTGGGGCGGGTTCCAGGCGCTCGACGGTTCGCTTGCGGTTGGCAGCTACTCCGTCATGGTGTTCCTCACCCAGCGCCTCTTGTGGCCGTTGACCCGCCTCGGCGAGACGTTGGACCTCTACCAACGGGCCATGGCGTCGACCAATCGCATCCTCAACGTTCTCGACACTCCGCGATCGATGGAGGACGGCACCGAAGAGCTGCCGTCAGTCGTTGGGCGGGTGACCCTCGACCGCATCCTGTTCCACTACGTGCCGGGAACACCCGTGCTCAGAGACGTCACGCTCGACATCCCTGCCGGCGACACCTTTGCCATCGTCGGCTCAACCGGTTCGGGCAAGACCACCCTCATCAAGCTCCTGCTCCGGTACTACGACCCTGTTGGGGGGTCGGTGCAGATCGACGGCCACGATGTGGCCCGGCTCCGGCTCCACGCCGTTCGGTCGGCCATTGCGTTGGTGAGCCAGGATGTGTTCCTCTTTCACGGCACCGTGCGGGAGAACATCGTGTACGGCAAACCTGAAGCCACCGACGAAGCGGTCGAGCACGCGACGCGAGTGGCCGAGGCCCACGAGTTCATCCTCGAACTGCCCAACGGATATGACACCATCGTCGGCGAGCGTGGGCAGAAGCTTTCGGGCGGACAGCGGCAGCGCATCTCCATTGCGCGTGCCCTCGTGTCTGATGCCCCGATCCTCGTTCTCGACGAGGCGACGTCCGCGGTCGACAACGAGACCGAAGCGGCGATTCAGCGCTCACTTGCCCAGGTCGCCCACGACCGCACCACGATCGTGATCGCCCATCGCCTGTCGACCATCCGGCACGCAGACCACATCGTTGTTCTCGAAGGTGGTCGCGTCACACAGCGAGGCACGCACGATGAGCTCATCGCCCAACACGGGCTCTATCAGACGTTGTGGTCGGTGCAAACCGGCGACGCGGCAAGCCTCGAGACGACGTCCGAGGTATGACTGCACACCCCAGTGAGTCTGCCGTCTGACATCTGCCGTCTGACGTGTGCTTCTTTTCGCGACCCGTGACCAACCCTATTGATGTCACCTATTACTAACTGATATCTAGTTGGCATGATCGATGTTTCGGCGGCGCCCGAGTCCCCTCCCGATGACTGTCCTCCCATCGGAGCCGTGCCACCCTCGGGTGCCGCCGAACCGTTCGAGCGCCTGCGAGACACGGTGAGAGAACGGCCGATCGTGCGGCCCCTGGTGTGGGCTGAGCACATAGGCGTCGGAACCGCCGTGAGCCACCCGAGTGTTCGACGCTTCTGGACACCGATTCTGGGGCCGGGAGCGGTTGCGGACCTGCTCCGGCTCGCCACCGCCGCCGCACGCGGCCGCTCCCTGCCCCGGCCGCTTCATTTGAGCGACCTCGCCATCGTGGGCTTTGTCCACGGCTCAGCCCACCGGCTCCTCGTCCGCACCCATGTTCCGGAACCGCCGCCGGGCCTTCGCCATCGGTTGCCTCCTCCGCTGCGTCGCGAACTCCAAAGCCGGACCGGATGGTCCGCCCGGTAGGATGCGCCGCCAGCTGCGCAATCATGAAGGGGGCGACTGTGGCCGGGTCGAAGCTCGCCGTCGGCCTGCCGGTGTTCAACGGAGAGAACTACCTCCACGCAACGCTGGCAGCGCTCCGCGAGCAGACGGCTACCGATTACGCATTGATCATCGCGGACAACGCTTCAACCGACGCAACGCCTGCGATCGTCTCCGACGCAACGACCCAGGACTCGCGCGTTCGTGTGCTGCGCCAGCCCCACAATCTCGGCGCGGCCCCCAACTACAACGCCGCATACAGAGCGGCACCGCCATCCGAGTACTTCGCTTGGGTGGCTCACGATGACGAGCCGCAGCCTCGGTTCTTCGAAGCATGCATGGCGGCCCTCGATGCGCACCCGGACGCCGTTCTCGCCTTCTCGAAAACGGCCATCATCGACCCAGCCGGAGCTCTCATTGGGGAATTTCCGACGCGGCCTCTGCTCACATCACCCGATCGTGCCGTCCGGCTCGGCGACGTACTGCGCCACAAGAGCAACCATCCGATCTTCGGCGTGATACGCCGATCGGCACTCGACAGGACACGGCTGCACGGCTCCTATACCGGCAGCGATCGCACCCTGCTTGCGGAACTGGCACTCCAGGGGCCCTACGTCGAGATCCCGGAAACGCTCTTCCACCTCCGAGAGCACCCCGAGCGGTCGGTGCGCGGCGAGACGAGCAGATGGCGTCAGACCCGCGAGGCATGGTTCGACAGCTCACGGGCCGGCAGGATCGTCTTCCCCCACTGGCACCGGGTCAGGGACTACGTCACCGCCGTGACCCGAACGCCGATGCCCACCCGCGACCGTCTCCGTTGCTGGGCGGAGATTGCCACGTTCGTCGCTGGACGCGAGTGGAAGCCGCTCACGATCGACCTCGTCGTTGCCGTACGGCAGCTCATCGGCAGACTCACCGGCTGACCCAGCCCGCCGGTTCCGACCTCGTCAGGACAGGATCAGCTTCGGGCACCAGAAGCCCTCCGCATATCCGCTCTCGGCTCGAGCTTCGACCCCGCGTACCCGCATCAACCCCCTGAACGTGGACTCGTCGAACCACGGCCGGTGTGCCTGCGAGGGAAACGATGCGTACAGGTCGCCGATCTTGGCGGCCACGTCCTCGGCCGACACCGGCACGTAGAGGTTCACGGCGCCGAGGTCGCCGTCGTACTTGGTGATCTCGTAGTGGAGCAACAGCTGGGACCGGTACACCTGACCCATCAGCCGCCCAACGAAGCTGTGGTCCTGATGGGCGTCGTCGGGCCGCGGCGCGAACACGACGTCAGGCTGGAAGCGACTGCTGTGGGCGACGACCGCCTCCTTGACGGCAACGGGGTCTTCGTACGGCACGTATCCGTCCCGAAAGCGACAGATCGTCAGGTCGCTCGGCTCCCTCAGATACCGCTTGGCCGAATTCTCGGCCTCGGCGCTCCTCAACTCGTCGCCCGTGAGCACGAGAAACCGGACGTCTACCGCCGGATTGACCCTCTCGAGCAACCGCAGCGTCGCTCCGCAGCCGATCTCGATGTCGTCGGGATGCGCCCCAACCGCAAGGACCTTGCCGACGGCACTCAAGAGTGACGCCGCGCTCACGAGGGCTCCCTTCTCCACACCTGCCACGGCGCCCGGCCGGTCGCCCAGAGGTCGTCGAGCCGTTGCTTGTCTTTGAACGTGTCCATCGGCGCCCAGAAGCCGGTGTACATGTGCGCATCGAGCTTGCCCGCCTCCATGAGCCGGCGGAAAGGCTCTACGACCAGCTCCTCACCCTCCTCGATGTAGTCGAAGATCGTGGAGCGAAAGACGAAGTATCCGCCGTTGATCCAGAAGCCGGATCCACGTACCGGGCGGATGCCGACCACCCTCCCGGCGTCATCCGTCTCGACGCGGTGGTAGCTCAGCGGGGGTTCCACAGCCAGGAACTGGGCGACGCTGTCGGACTCCTCGAAGCGGGCGACGTACCCGTCGAGCGGGAGGTCGGTGAGCCCATCGCTGTAGTTGCACATGAAGGTCGGCTCGTCGTCGAGGTAGCGGCGCACTGCGAGCAACCGCTCGCCGATGGATGCGGACACGCCGGTATCGACAAAGGTGATCGTCCAGTCGTCGATGTCGGTCGCCAGCATGTCGATCTGCCGTCCGCCTGCGGACAGCACGAAGTCGTTCGATATCGCCTCGTCGTAGTTCAAGAAGAACTTCTTGATCGCATCAGCCTTGTAGCCGAGCGCGAGGATGAAATCGGTATGGCCGAAGGATGCGTAGTACTTCATCACATGCCACAGCACTGGTCGGTAGCCGACGGGCACCATCGGCTTGGGGACCTTGTCCGAGTAGTCGCGCAGCCGAGTGCCCAGACCGCCGCAGAACAGCACGACTTTCATCCGGCCACCCGGCCGGCTGCGTCGTACACCGTCACCTCGGGAATCGGAACGACGAACTGTCCGCCCCAGGCACCGATGCCTGCCATCTGGGCGATGATCTCGTCGCGGAGGTTCCACGGGAGGATCAACACATAGTCGGGTTGCGTGCGGAAGATCTCATCGGGCTCATGGACGGGAATGTGGGTCCCGGGAAGGAACTTCCCGTGTTTCGCAGGGCTTCGGTCAACGGTGTATGCCAAGAGATCCGTCCGGATGCCGCAGTAGTTGAGCAGCGTGTTGCCTTTGCCGGGAGCGCCGTAGCCGACGACGGTCCGTCCCGCCTCCTTCGCCTCGATGAGGAAGCTGAGCAGCCGGCGTTTCGTCGCAGCCACCTTCTTGCCGAAGTGGGCGTAGGTGGCCAGGTCGTCGACGCCGAGCTCCTGCTCCCGGCGGAGCATCTCGTCGACCGCGGCGGTCCGTGGTTTGGTTTCGTCGTCCGCGTGTCGCCCGTAGATCCGCAACGAGCCGCCGTGGGAGGGCAACTCGTCGACGTCCCACAGGTCGAGGCCGTGGGCGGCGAAGATCCGCTGCGCGACAGTGAACGAGAAATACGAGAAGTGCTCGTGGTAGATGGTGTCGAACTGATTGTGGGCGATGAGCTGGAAGAGATGCGGGAACTCGATGGTGACGACTCCCTGAGGCGCCAGCAGTCGTTTGATGCCGGCAACGAAGTCGTTGATATCCGGTACCTGGGCCAGAACGTTGGCGCCGCACACGAGGTCAGCGAGAAGTCCGTCGGCGACGAGCCCTTTGGCGAGGGCCTCGCCGAAGAACTCGACCAGCGTCTGGATGCCTCGCTCCTGGGCAACTGCCGCCACGTTCGCAGCGGGCTCTATGCCGAGCGACGGGACGCCGCCGGCGACGAAGTACTGGAGGAGGTAGCCGTCGTTGCTGGCGAGCTCGACCACCTGGCTGGTGCCGTCGAGCCCGAAGCGCGCCGTCATGTCGTCGACGTAGCGACGGGCATGTTCGAGCCAGCTATCGGAGTACGACGAGAAGTAGGCGTAGTTGCTGCTGAAGATGTCTGCCGGGGCCACGTACTCCTCGAGCTGCACCAGCGAGCATGAGCCGCACACATACACGTGGAGGGGGTAGAACGGCTCCATCTCGTTGCGCTGCTGGTTCGTCAGCATCGTCTGACACAGTGGCGACTTGCCCAGATCAACCATCGTGAACTCCAGTGCGGCGCCACAGAACCGGCAGGTCGGAAGACCGATGTCGGAGGCAACGGGCTGAGCAGAGGGGACTGTCATCTGTCCTGCCCAGCGGGGGCTGCGGCGACCCACCGCAGATCGCCATCGAGCGCGCCGGCGTCCAACAGCGACTCGAGCTTCCGCAGGCGCACATAGGCATCGCCGTTGAACGTGGATGTGTCGAGCCCAGCGGCGACGTACGCCTCGTACAACTCACGAGCGCCCGCCGGGACATCCCACGCGGGATGAAAATCTGGAAGCAGGGCTGCGGCCTTGGAGAAGTCGACCCGATAGTTGCGGGTGTCTGGCTCCCCCCCGGGGGCGTATGACACGACGCTGCCGGGGACGGCGTCGCCGACGATCTCGGCAACGTCCCTGATCCGGTAGTTCTCACCGTTGCGCCCGACATTGAGCGCTTGGTCGTGAATGGCGTGACGAGGTGCGGTCAAACATGCCTCGAACGCAGCAGCAATGTCGGCAACGTGGACGAGAGGGCGCCACGGTGATCCATCACTGAGGATACGCACCTGCCCGGTCGTGACCGCCCAGCCCGTCAGGTTGTTCACGACGATGTCGAGACGGAGCGCCGGAGATGCGCCATATGCCGTTGCATTGCGCAGGTAGACGGGCGAGAAGTCGTCGTCGGCGAGTTGCGACAAGTCGCGTTCTGCCATGACCTTCGAGTCGCCGTAGGGCGTGACTGGAGCCATCGGCGACTCTTCGTCGAGCAGACCGGAACCGCCTGCGCCGTACAAGCTGCAGGACGAAGCGAACAAGAAGCGCTCCACACCGGCACCCTTCGCAGCGACAGCCAACCGAACTGTGGCACGGTGGTTCATCTCGTAAGTCAGCTCCGGGGCGAGGTTGCCGAGGGGATCATTCGACAGCGCTGCGAGGTGGATGACCGCATCGAACCCTTCCAGATCGCCTCGTGCGACGTCGCGAATGTCGGATCCAACGGTTGGGACCTCGGGAGGGGGCACACCGAAGTCGCACCCCGCGTACAGGCCGGAGTCGAGGCCGACCACGTGGTGCCCGCGCGCACGCAATCGCGGCGCCAAGACCGCGCCGATGTATCCGCGATGGCCCGTTACCAGAATCCTCATCTGCTTCCCCCTACAGGGGCCCCGAATCGTGCACGAAGAACCTCGACACGATCGCGCTCGGCCCCGCATGCACCGCGTCCCGAACAAAACGTACACGCATTGGGGGCCGCTCGATATGCGTCGACCGGCCCAATAATTGCCACGCACTCCGTCCCGCAACGTGCGAATGGACGGCTACTCTCGCCATATCGTGACTACGCCGTATCGAGACCTCGTGGCGGCTGCGCGGGCGGAGATCGCCGAGGTGACGCCCGACGATGCATGGCGGCGCATCGCTGCGGGCGCGGTGCTCGTCGACGTGCGGGAGCCAACCGAGTACGTCGATGGCGTCGTACCGGGTGCGTTGCTCATCCCGCGGGGCGTCTTGGAATCTGACCTCTCCAGCCGGGTCACCGACGCGTCTACGCCACTCCTGCTCTTGTGCGCAGCAGGCAACCGGTCCCTGCTCGCAGCCAAGACGCTGCGCAGCATGGGCTTCAGCGATGTCGCCTCCGTAGCCGGCGGCTTGACTCGGTGGAAGGCAGACGGCCTGCGGTGGAACGCACCGAAGGGTCTCTCGCTCGAGCAGCATGCCCGCTACCACCGCCACCTCATACTCCCTGAAGTAGGGCTCGAGGGTCAGCAGCAGCTTCTGGCTGCCCGAGTCTTGCTGGTCGGTGCCGGGGGGCTGGGTTCGCCCGTTGCCCTCTACCTCGCTGCCGCGGGAGTCGGCACCATCGTCGTCGTCGACGACGACCTCGTCGACGCCAGCAACCTGCAACGCCAGGTGGCGCACGCATCCGATCGGGTCGGGACACCCAAAGTCGATTCGGCTCGGAGAACGATTCGGGGTCTCAACCCTGACGTCACCGTCGAGGCGCGGCAGGAGCGGCTCACGGCAGCCAACGTGCTCGACCTGATGAAGGATGTCGATGTCGTTGTCGACGGCGCCGACAACTTCCCAACCCGCTACCTGGTGAACGATGCCTCTTTGCATCTCCAGGTCCCGGTCGTGCACGGCTCGGTGCTGAGATTCGAGGGCCAGGTGTCGGTGTTCCGGCCCTACGAGAGCGCCTGCTACCGGTGTCTGTATCCGGAACCTCCGCCTCCAGAGTTGGCGCCCTCGTGCGCCGAGGCCGGGGTACTCGGTGTGCTTCCGGGGGTGATCGGCACCATTCAAGCGGTCGAGACGCTGAAGCTCATTCTCGGGATCGGCGACTCGCTGGCCGGTCGGCTGCTGACGTACGACGCCCTCGAGCAGTCCTTCATGACTCTGCGGCTCACCCGCAATCCGCGCTGCCCCGCCTGTGCCGACGAGACGCAGCCGCCCCTCCTCGTCGACTACGACGCATCGTGCCGCCCGGCCCCCACGCCCGCTCGTTGAGGATCTCGGCTCAGCAACGCCTGCAGGCCCGAAGGCACGAGGCCGGCCGGGCGCCGCTTCGGACCCGGCGGGACTCGGGGGTTGCGGGATCTCGAGGGCGGCGCACCTCTCATCGCCCTCGCGCAACGCGCAACGTCGGGGGGATCAGATGAGTTTGCGGTCGTGGGCCCAGCGGCCGAGTTCGTGACGGTTGGAGAGCTGGAGCTTGCGCAGCACGGCGGAAACGTGGTGCTCGACCGTCTTCGGGGAGATGAAGAGCTGCTCGCCGATCTCCCGATATGTGTAGCCCCTGGCGATGTGTTGCAGGACTTCTCGCTCACGCGGCGTCAGCTGATCGAGCTCAGGGTCGATGTCTTTGATCGGGATAGCCGAGAACGCATCGAGCACGAACCCTGCGAGCTGCGGGGAGAACACCGCGTCGCCCCCGGCCACGCGGCGAACCGCATCGGCGAGTTCGGCAGCCGAAATGGTCTTCGTCACGTAGCCGCGCGCTCCGGCCCGAATCGTTGCCACCACGTCTTCGGGTGCATCGGACGCCGAGATGGCGAGAAACGTGATCGACGAGTCGATCTCGTGGACCTTGGTGATGACTTCGCGGCCGCCCCCGCCAGGCATGTGCACGTCGACGAGGACGAGCGTCGGCGTGCGCTCGCAGATCATCTCGATCGCAGGGCCCACCTCGGATGCTTCTCCGATGACAGCGATGTCGTCTGGCAGTTCGCTCTTGACCCCGGCCCTGAACAGGTCGTGGTCATCGACGACGAAGAGCCGGATGGGCTGGGCTTTCGCCTCGTCCGTCATGGCCCCACGCCAACTTGCAGCTTCACTTCGGTGCCGGTGCCCGGCACCGACCGAATCTCGGCTCGGCCACCGACCGATGCGAGGCGGCGGACGATCGACTCGGCGATGCCGCGGCGCTCCGGCGCCACGGCTCGTGGATCGAAGCCGGTTCCTCGGTCTCTCACGAACACCACCATGTGATCGGCATCAGCTTCACCGTACACGGCCACGTCCTCCGTCCCGGCGTGTTTCACCGCGTTCACGACGGCCTCGCGTGTGGCGAGCACGATGGCCTCGACGTCCGGCGACCACGCGCGGTCACCCACGGCCACTACGTCGATGCGAGTTCCTGAGAGGTCTTCCACGTCGGCACATGCAGCAGCGAGCGCGGCGCGGAAGCCCTCACCCGTGGCGCCGCCCTGCCCATACAACACCTGGCGCAGCTCCCGCTCTTGGCGGCGCGCCAACGCGGCGACTCGAGTGGGCTCCTCACGGTCGCGCTGTATGAGTGCAAGAGTCTGCAACACCCCATCGTGGATGCGGGCGGCGAGATTGGCGCGTTCCTCGGCGCGAGCCTGTTCGGCCCGCGCCTCGGCCAATGCCGTCTCGGCGGCGACCCGCAAGCCATCACGATGCCGTATCACCTGTAGCGTCCATGCTGCGGCTGCAGCGGCGAACGCATAGACCAGCACGGCACCGGACGACGCCGTCAGATCGTCGACTTCGTCGGTGTTCACCTGCCACAACGCCACCGCACTGAGCCCAGCCCCGACGGAAGCTGCTCCTCCCCAGCCAAAGGCGTATGCGCCGTGGAACACCGCCGCGAGAGCGTATCCCCCTGCGAACGACCCGGAACCCGCCAGGTCCGGCGCCAGCAGCGTGGCTCCCGCGATCACGACATCCACGGCGAGGAACCCCGCAGAGCGCAGCGCGTGGGAACGTCGAAAAGAGAGCGACACCGTGAGGGCGGTCCAAGCGGCAACGCCCATGGCCGTGGCCACCACGACCCATGGACGCCCGGGAGCCGGCCGATCCGCCAGGGTGATGGCGGCGAGCGCTCCCAGCCACAGCGTACCGAAGACCCGGTACCCGACCACGACGCGTAGCAGCGACAGCTCGATGTCGGTGCCCGGCCTGCGAAGCGGCTCCATAGCGGAAGGCTACAGCCGGGCAGGCTACGACTCGACTGCTGCGGACTCGGCCAGCGCAACCAGGGTGCGCACGCCGAAGCCGGTGCCGCCTTTCGTGATGTAGTGCTCGGCGCTCTCCGCACGAGCAGGACCGGCGATGTCGAGATGTGCCCACGGCAGGTCGCCTGCGAACTCTTTCAGAAACAGCGCCGCAGTAATCGCTCCCCCGTACCGGTCTCCGATGTTCTTGATGTCGGCGATCTCCGATTCGAGCTTCGGCCGGTACGACGCCTCGATGGGGAGACGCCACACCGACTCACCTGCAGCCTCTGCAGCAGACCCCACCTGGTGTGCCACTTCATCGCTCGAGGCAAAGAGCCCGGCGACGCTCTTGCCGAGGGCGACCATGCACGCACCCGTCAGCGTCGCCACATCGACCACGAGCGATGGCTCGGCTTCGACCGCCAGCGAGAGGCCATCGGCGAGAACCAGCCGGCCCTCGGCGTCGGTGTTGAGCACCTCGACGGTCTTCCCGTTCCGCGCTGTGAAGACGTCCCCGGGCTTGAGGGCGCCACCGCCGGGCATGTTCTCCGTGAGCGGCGTGATCCCGATCACCTCGATGGGCAACTCCAGCTTGGCGATGGCCCACACCGCATTGAGTACGGCCGCCGCACCCGACATGTCCGTCTTCATCGTCTCCATCCCCGCCGGGGGTTTGAGCGAGAGACCACCGCTGTCGAACACGATGCCCTTGCCGACAAATGCGATCTTCCTGGTCGCCTCATCTGGGTGGTAGTGCGCATGAACCAGCCGAGCCGGTTGATGCGACCCCGCGGCCACACCTGCGAGACCGCCAAGGCCCTCGGCGGCGATACGCTCCTCGTCCCACACCTCGACCTCGACCCCTACTGCTGTGAGCTTCTCCGACGCCCAGGTGGCAAGGCGGGATGGCGACTTGCCACCTGCTGGCTCGTTGACGAGATCGCGGGCCATCGACACCGCCTCGGCCATCACGGCGCCGCGGCTGCCGGCATCGTCTGCGCCGGCAAGAACGAGCGCTTCGAGAGTGGCCGCCTTCGGCTCACTGAGGTATCGGTCGAACCGATACCGGCCAAGAAGGAACCCAAACACGACTGCGTCCGCGGCCCCGGCAATGTCGACGTCGTGCAGCGTCGTGACGACGGTTGGGTATGCCCCCGCCAACTTCGCGGCGTTCGCCGCACCCCGCCGCAACGCCTCTGCATCGACCTCGTCTCCCAGACCCACGAACGCGACACTGCCGTAGGGAAGCGCCCCAGCGCTCGGTACCACGGCGACCTGACCGGCCTTGCCGGTGAACTCGCATCCGGCCAGATGCGGCTCGAGCCAGTCACCGAGCATGCCGGCGGCCCAGTCGGCACCGGGCCCCCAGCTCAACTCGCTCATCACGGGGACGACGAGCAGGTCGCCGCTCCCTTCGGCCACGGCCGGCCCGGTCCTCACATCCACCATCAGCTCTCCTCAGGTCGACTCGGCGTCCAGTCGGCTTCCGCCGCCCGCGCCGCCATGTACAGGTAGTCGGCCAAGCGATTGAGATAGGGAACGACGTGGCTCCCCTCGATGCCGGCCGTTCGCGTGTGCGCCACAGCACGGCGCTCGGCCCGACGGACGACGGTGCGCGCCACGTCGATCGCCGCAGCCAGCGGGTTACCGCCCGGTACGACGAACTCCGTCGGCATGCCCCGGCTTTCAACGATCGCGTCGATCGCGCGCTCAAGCTGCAGGACCATGTCGGCGTGGGTCCTGCTGACGCCGGGCTCGAGCTTGTCGTGATTGGCGGGATCGGTCGCCAGCTCTGCGCCGACCACGAACAGCTCGCGCTGGATGTCGAGCAGTCGCCCGGCGAGCACGTGGTCGGCATCGACGGCAATGGCCCGAGCGACACCAATCGCCGAGTTCGCTTCATCGACGGTCCCGTACGCTTCAGGCCCGGTGTCGTCCTTCACCACCCTGCCGCCGTAGAACAGGCCGGTCGTGCCGTCGTCGCCCTTCTTGGTATAGATCTTCATCGGGTCGCAGCCTAGGGGCGCGTGCGGAACCATTCGCTGCGGCGGCACCTCACGCTGCACGGAGGACGAGACGAGACGGGTCTGACGACTCATGCGCCCAAGCTCCCGAGCCTGTATCTTCGATCCGAAGCCTGAGGCCAGGGCGACGATCGAGGTAGGTAGGAACCGATGACTGACGAGTCTTCTGACGTGCGAGTTCGCCCGCTCGACCCGAGCGGGAACCCCATCGTGATTGGAGCGAGCGGCGCAGCGGCGCGCCGCGGAAGCCTGTTCGTCGGCGCGGCGATCGCTGCCATCGTGATCGTTGCCATCGCCGCAGTGCTTGCGTGGCGAGCTTTCATCGGCTCTCCGTATGCTGCCGCAGAGGCGGTGCCCGCAGACGCCGACATCGTCGTGACGATGGACTTCCTCCAAATCCGCGACCTCGACCGGGTCGACCGCTTCATCCGTGCGTTCGCCGACCCTCTGCAGCAGCACGGGATGATCGATGAGATCCCCGACCTCGAGACGGCACTGCAGGAGTTCGACGACCTGACCGAGAAGGAGAGCGGGTTTCGCTTTGCGGAGGACATCCTGGGATGGGTGGGTCGCAGCGGCTCCATCGCAGTATGGATCCCCGACTCGATGCTCACGCTCGACGACTTCGCAGAACCTGCCACGCCGATGTTCCTGGCGACGGTAGAAGTGCGAGACGAGCCGAGGGCAGCGGCGTTCCTCGACAGGGCGATCGCAGAGGCGGAGCGTGCGGGCGTTGCCGTCGAGCGCATTCAGGTCGCAGGAAGCGCCGCCTACTACCTGGAAGCGGCGGACGCTCCGGTTGTCGTCGCCCTCACCGACGGCCGGTTCTTGATGGGCGATTCGACGGCGACGGTACGGCGAGCCATCGAGTTGGCACCCGTCCGATTCGGTGGCGCAGCGAGACGACTTCCAGGAGCTCGCATCCGTACTGAGCGGAGAGCCACTCATGACGTTCTTCACATCGCCGACCCTGGGAGACCAGCTCGCGCAGCTCAACGCGACGCTCGGCGTCGAGTCGCCCTTCCCGGATCATCTTGGCTCCAGCATGGCGACGCTCACACTCGACGACGACGGCATCGCAATTCGCGCCTCCAGTCGGGCGCCCGACGGTCTGACCGTTGCAGCCGGACGATGGGCCGGGCGCCTTCCGAGCGACACTTACGGGTTCATCGACGTCGCCCTTCCCGACCGCTATCTCGAGAGCATCACCGGCGGCTACACCGACAACCTCGCAGGCGCGGGACTGACCGAGCAGGACCTCGCGATGCTCACCGAGCCGGCCGACGCAGCGATCGGGATGTCACTCATCGATGACCTGCTGCCGCAGTTCGGAGGCGAGATGCTCTTCGCCGCTCTGCCCGCATCTGACGGCGTGTTGGTGGAGGAGACAGGGGTCGACATCGCCATGCTCTTCGGCATCGGGGTCGACGACGCATCCGTCGTCGGCCGGGCGCTGGACAATGCGCTCTCGCTGCTCGTCGACCAGGGTCTCGCCGTCCGTCAAGAGCGTGACCTGCGCATCGTCGACGTCGAAGGGGTGCCGGTTGGCGCGGTCGCCGTGACCGATGACGCCTTGTTTGCGGCGTCGTCGCCGACGGCCCTGATCGAGCTTCTCGATGGATCAGGCGGTCTCGACGTCGCCGAGCGATACCGCCGGGTCGACGATTTGGTCGCCGGTGAAGGCCTCGCGATGTACATCGACATCGCAGCTCTGATGAGCGACTTCGTCGCAGACGAAGCCGCCAGAGACGTGCTGGCACCCCTCGTTGCGGCTGGTGCCGGGTACAGGATCCAGGGCGAGCTTCAAGTCGTCGACTTCCGCCTCGTCGTCGACTACTGACACGCCACAGCGCACCGCATCAGAGGCGGCACCGCGCTCCGCGCACGTGTCAGGCGTACGCGACCATGCGACCGACCACCAGGACACCGAGCGACGTGAGCACCGCGAGGTAGGCGAGCCCAGTCGCCGCCATGACCCCCGTGTAGCGTGGTTCGCGCAGCGAGAACCACACGCCGGCTACGAGCAATCCCGTCATGAAGGCGAGCGCCGCGTAGGCCCAGGCGAACACGGCATCCGCCTGAAGACCATCCGATGCCAGTCGGGCGCCGATGATGACTACTTCGACCAACAGACCGACGGCTCCGGCAGCCGTCAGCCGGTAGAGCGCCCAGCGGGGCAAACGCGGATCGACCAAGTACCAGTGGCCGAGCAGCATCTCAGACGTGATGCCCCCGACGAACAGCGCCCCGCTCACGACCGGCCCAATCGGCGACTCGGTCCAGGCCGCCAGTGCGAAGCTCACGGCAGCCGCTGCAAGTAAAGCGCCGGCAATCACAGGGGTGCGGGCCGCTGCCAGGCCGCCGATCGATGCGACGACCCCCGCAACGGCCCAGCCTCCGCCGCCGGCGAGGACGACGGAGCCGCCGAAGACGGCCGTGGTGCCCGCCGCGAGCCACACGTACCCGGGGCCCACGACGTTCCAGAAGGCGACGGCAGCTGCGCCGCCCGCAACTCCCGCCGTCCAGATGGCGAGCACGAGTGCCGGGGTCAGGTCCATATCAGCTTCGGCTGCCCAGCCAGTCTGCGATGCGTGCTGCCACTGCGTCAGGTGTGAACCCGTAGTGCTCGGCGATGACCTCGGCCGGCGCCGATGCCCCGAAGTGGTCGATCCCGATACGCAGACCGCCACTGCCCACGATCTCTGCCCACCCGAACGTGCTGCCCGCCTCGAGGGAGATACGCGGAAGGCCGTGGCCGAGGACATCGCGCCGGTAGGCGCCCTCCTGGGCCTTGAACACCTCGACGCATGGCATCGACACGACGCGCAGCGAAATGCCCTTCGCCGCGAGCAGCTCGGCTGCGCCGACCGCAAGGCTCCGCTCACTGCCCGTGGCGACGAGTACGGCGTCTTCGCCATCTCGGATGACGAACCCTCCACGCGCCACCCGCTCCGGGTCGGTCACGGAGGCCGGCACCTGCACTCCCTGCCGGCTCAAGACGAGGGCGGTGGGACCGTCGGTCCGGTTCATCGCCAGCTGCCATGCGCCTGCCACCTCACCGGGGTCACCGGGGCGGATCACCCAGAGGTTCGGAATCGCACGCAGGGCGGCGATGTGCTCGATCGGCTGGTGGGTAGGCCCGTCCTCGCCGAGGAAGACCGAGTCGTGGCTCCACACCCAGATGCTCGGCACCCCCATCAGAGCGCCGAGACGGACCGAGCCGCGCATGTAGTCGCTGAAGGTGAGGAAGGTCGAGCCGAACGCTCGCAGCCCGCCGTGCAACGTGATGCCGTTGACGATGGCACCCATCGCATGCTCCCTCACCCCGTAACGGACGTTGCGCCCCACCGGATCGTCGGCGGAGAAATCCGCCTCGCCGTCGATGAGCGACTTCGTCGAGCCCGCGAGGTCTGCATCACCGGTGAGGAGGTCGGGCCGAACACCGGCCAGATCCTGGATCACTGCTCCCGACATCGCTCGCGTCGCCACGCTCGCGCCGGCCTCATACGGCGGGGCGGCCAGCGCAACAGACTGCGGCTCGAAGTGCGATTGCCATGCGGTGGCGAGCGCGGCGTCCCCGGCGAGTGCGGAGTCGTACCGCTCCTGCCACGCCTGGTGGGCGGTGCGGCCCCGCGCCATCGCCCGACGGAAGAAGTCGTACACCTCCGTCGGGATCTCGAACGGCGGCAGGCTCCACCCGAGCCGTTCGCGCACGAGTGCCACCTCAGGGTCGCCGAGCGGCGAGCCGTGCGCCTTGGCGGAATCCTGCTTGTTGGGGCTCCCGAACCCGATATGGGTCTTGCAGGAGATCAGCGACGGCTGATCCTCGGTTGCCTGTGCCGCATCGATCGCCTCGGCAACAGCGGAACGGTCGTGCCCGTCGACGGTGAGCGTGTGCCAGCCGTAGGCCGCAAACCGGGCAGGTACGTCCTCGGTGAAGGTCCAAGAGGTCGGGCCCTCGAGCGTGATGTGGTTGTCGTCGTACAGGTAGATGAGCTTGCCGAGTCGCCAATGCCCGGCCAGCGAGGCTGCCTCTGATGCGATCCCCTCCATGAGGTCGCCGTCGGAGACGAGGGCATAGGTGTAATGGTCGACGAGGTCAGGACCCAGCTTGGCGCGGAGGTGCGCCTCGGCGAGCGCCATGCCGACGCCGTTGCCAAAACCCTGGCCGAGCGGCCCCGTGGTCGTCTCTATGCCGCGGTGGAGCTCGTACTCCGGATGGCCCGCAGTCGGCGATCCCCACTGGCGGAAGTTGCGGATGTCGTCCATCGACAGGTCGAAGCCGCTGAGGTGAAGCAGGGAGTACAGCAGCATGGAGCCATGCCCGTTGGAGACGACGAACCGGTCACGATCCGGCCAGCCGGGGGCGTCGGGGTCGACGCGGAGATAGCTTCCCCACAACGCGACCGCGATATCGGCCATCCCCATCGGCATCCCAGGGTGCCCCGAGTTGGCACGCTGGACAGCGTCCATGGACAACACACGAATGGCGTCTGCAGCGACCTGGGCGGTGTCGTTGGTCACGATGGCTCCTCCGGGACGACGGGCGGCTCAGGCTAATAGCGCCTCTTGCGGCCTCATCCATCTGAGCCGGCGCCGATCGCACGGGTGGAGTTGGGTGGGGAGACACTTCAGAGCGGCGGCTCGCCGCCCACAAAGGCCTGTCTTCGAAGCGGAGAGAAACGACCGCTACCGAGTGCGAAGCGGAGCTTCACTCGACGACGACCAGATCGCGGCTCGACTCGTTGAGCCGCTCGGGACCATCTGTGGTGCACACCACGATATCCTCGATCCGTACCCCAAACCGGCCGGGGAGGTAGATCCCGGGCTCAACGGAGAATGCCATCCCGGGCTCGAGCGTCTCGGTGTTGCCGGACACGAGGTAGGGATCCTCGTGGCCTTCGAGCCCGATCCCGTGCCCGAGGCGATGGATGAAGTACTCCCCGTAGCCGGCATCGGCGATCACACGGCGTGACGCTGCGTCAACTGCCTCTGCCGCCGCCCCTGGCCGTGCCGCATCGAAACCTGTCTGTTGGGCGCTCCGAACGACGTCGTAGACCTCGCGGTACTCGGCGTGTGGAGTGCCTACGTGGAACGTGCGGGTGGTGTCCGAGCAGTAGCCGCCAACTCTCCCTCCGAAGTCGACGACCACCGCGTCACCCGGCTCGATGATGCGATCCGTTGCCTCGTGATGAGGCGAGGCTCCGTTCGGGCCGGATGCCACGATCTTGAACGTGGCGACGTCGCTGCCCTCTTCGACCGTCATCGCTGCGACCTGATCGGAAAGCGATCGCTCCGATCGCCCCGAGAATCGAACCGAGGCAAGACGTCCGGCGACGCGGTCGACCGCATGGGCGGCACGACGCAGCAACTCGACTTCTCCCGGCTCTTTGTGGATGCGCAACGCAGCAGACAGCGGCTGCGCCGTCGTGAACGACGCCTGCGGAAGCGTGCGCTGCAGTGAAAGGAGGAACACCGACCATGTCTGGTCTGAGATGGCGATACGGGTCCGGCGGCCCACCAAGCTCGCCACGATGGCAACCGGGTCCTCCGTCTCGCCCCACGGCCGCACCGAGAACACGCCGGGTTGCTCGATGACGCGGGGCGCCTCCAATTCCGGGACGACGAGCACGACGTCGCCGTCTTTGGGAACAACCGCCATCGTGAGTCGCTCGAGCGGCATCGCCTCGTAGCCGGTCAGGTACGGGAGATCTGCGCCGATCGAAGCAAGCAGGACATCGATCGCGGCGTCGTCGAGGAGACGACGCAGCCGATCGACACGGGCGCCGTAATCGAAGATCGGATATGCCGAGGTCACGTGGCAGCGTGTGCCAGAGAGTCGCGGGCGTGATACGACGAACGCACCAGCGGTCCGGCCTCCACGTGGGGCATCCCAAGCCGCTCGCCCTCCGCTCGGTAGCGGGCGAACTCGTCAGGGTGCACGTAGCGGTGCACGCGACGATGGCGCGGCGTCGGTCGCAGGTACTGGCCGATCGTGACGATGTCGACACCGACGGCTCGCAAGTCGGCGAGGGCGCCGAGGACCTCGTCCTCGCGCTCACCCATTCCGACGATGAGCCCCGACTTCACCGTGCGTGTCGGGTCGTGCCACTTGGCGCGAGCAAGAAGCGTGAGTGAGCGCCCGTAGCTGGCGGCGGTGCGGATGTCGCGCTGCAGGCGCAGGACGGTCTCGGTGTTGTGGTTGAGGACCTCCGGGCGAGCCGCCATGACGGTGCCGAGCGCTCCACGATCGCCCTTGAAATCCGGGATGAGCACCTCGACGGCACAGCCCGGCATCCGGTCCCGAATCCGCTCGATCGTCTCTGCGAAGATCCCGGCGCCGCCGTCGGCCAGGTCGTCGCGGTTCACCGACGTCAACACCGCATGCTGGAGACCCATCTTCTCGATGGCCTCGGCGGCGCGGCGCGGCTCGTCGATGTCGACCTCGCCGGGGCGGCCGGTGGTGACGTCACAGAAGGCACAGGCTCGGGTGCACCGGTCGCCGAGCAGCATGAGCGTCGCCGTGCCTTGCGACCAGCACTCGTAGATGTTGGGGCAACCCGCTTCTTCGCAAACGGTGTTGAGCTCGAGGTCTCGCATCAGGTGCTTCAGATCGCCGTAGCCCTCCGCGTGAACGTTCGCCTTCACTCGCATCCAATCGGGCCGCTCCGGCTCGCCATCCAATACGCCGCGAATGGCGATGGGCACCTCGTTGCGCGCCTCCGGCGAGAACACGCCTGCTGCAACCATCTGGTCGACGTCGTAAGGGGTGCGGCGGGCGCCTCGCGAGAAGGCTCCCAGCTGGGTCTCCGCCGCACCGTGGCCGAAGGCGCGTGGAACCTGAGGTAGGAGCGCCGCGATCACATCTTCCAGTGTCACCTCTCGCTCGAGGATCTCCCGCATCGATGTGACCGGCCGGCCCGTGATTCCGCAGGGCACGATATGCCCGAAGTATGCAAGATCCGGGTCGACGTTGAGGGCAAAACCATGCATGGAGATGCCGCGAGCAACTCGGACTCCAATGGCAGCGATCTTGCCGCGGGCCGTCCAGACGCCGGTGTAGCCCGACTCGGCCCACGCCGCGATGCCGAAGTCGGCGAGCGTCGCGATGAGCATCTGCTCGAGGCGACGCACATGGCCGACCATGTCGTAGCCACCGGGGAGCTTCGGCACCTCGAAGATCGGGTAGCCGACGAGCTGTCCGGGTCCGTGATAGGTGATGTCGCCGCCTCTGTCGACGTGGTGCACCGTGGCGCCGAGCGAAGCCACCCGATCAGGTTCCACCAGCAGATTCGAGCCATCTCCGTTGCGCCCAACCGTGTAGACGTGAGGGTGCTCGACGAGCAGCAGGTAGTCATCGGCGGAGCGACCCTCCCGCCTGCCTTCCCAAAAGGCACGCTGGAGGTCCCACGCTTCGTCGTACGCAAGTCGACCAAGCCACCGGGTGCGCAGGAGCCGCGGATCGGGCGCTGCGCTCATGCCAGCTCCTGTGACCAGTCCCAGGTCTCGATGTTCTGTGCGATGCGCTTCAGGAAGAGCACAGCGGTCGATCCGTCGAATACCCGATGGTCCCACGTCAGGCCGAGGTAGCCGATGGGCCGGATCGCAATCGTGTCGGAGCCATCCGGAAGGGTGACCACCTTGGCGCGCTTGGTCACCGTCTCCGTCGACAAGATGCCGACGTTCGGCACGTTGATGATCGGTGCGCTCATGAACGAGCCGTAGGGTCCGGGGTTGGTGATGGTGAAAGTGCTTCCCGAGACGTCATCCGGTTCGAGCTTGCCCGCCCGTGCCTTTTCCGCCACCGCCCTGATCGCCGCTGCGAGGTCCTTGAGCCGCATCGCCTGGGCGTCGCGGATCGTCATCACGACCAGACCCTCCTGGTTCATGTCGACCGCGATGCCGAGATTGATCCGGCCGTGGAATACCTGTTTGCCGGCATCGAGGTGGAACGAGCTGTTCACGACCGGAAACGCCATGAGCGCCTCCATCGTCGCCCGTGCGAGGAACGGCATATATGTGAGCGAGTAGCCGTGCTCCTCCTTGAAGGCCGCCTTGTGGGCGTTCCGCACGCGTTCCACGTTGTCGTAGTCCACCTCAACCGAGGTCCACACATGAGCTGCCGTCCGCTTGGAAGCAACCATGTTGTCGGCGATACGGCGCCGGAGGCGTCCGATGTCGACCATCTCGTCGCCAGGTTGGAGCTGGATCGAGGGGGCCGGCGCCGCAGCGGGCGCAGGGGGTGCTGGTGCGGGTGCCGGCGCCGCGGTTGCAGCGGCAGCCGGTGGAGCCGCAACGGGTGGCGGCGCCATGGGAGCGGGCGCAGCGGCGGGTGGCGAGGTCGGAGTTGCTGGCGCTTCGGACACTGCAGGCGTCGGTGGCTCGGGCGCAGCAACCACTGGGGCAGCCGGCGCCGGAGCGGGAGCGGGAGCGGGAGCCGGTGCGGGTGTGGCCGCAGGCGGCGGTGTGGTTGCGGCGACGGGAGCAGGCTGCGGCTCGGGCGGTGTGGCAGCGGGCGCGGGTGCATCGGCAGGGGGCTCTTGCGCCGCAGGCGGCGAGACGGGCTCGACTTCCACCTTCTCCATCGACGCCCCCGCATCGATGTAGGCCATGACATCGGACCGCGTGATTCGGCCGCCGTCGCCACTACCCTCGACTCGCTCGAGATCGATGCCGTGCTCGGCAGCGAGTTTGCGCACCACGGGTGACAACACGCCGCGACGCGGCGAGTCCTCGGTCGGCAAGGGGGTTGTGGATGCAGCAGGCGCATCGGCCCACTCAGCGGGCGGGGCAGCCGGTGCGGCCGGCGCTGCGGGAGCTGCCGGTGTAGCCGCGACAGGCGCGGGCGCCGGTTCTGGTGCTGCGGGGGCGGGGGCCGGCTCCGGGCTCGGCGCCGCCGGAGGTGTTTCCGGAGTGGGTGCAGCGGGCTGCTCGGCGGCGGGTGCGGCGGCCGGTGCAGTTGGTTCGGAGGCCGGTGCAGCCGGTTCGGCGGCCGGCGGCGCTGCAACCTCCTCGCCTGGCTCTGCGATCACGGCCAAAGGGGTTCCGACGCTGACCGTATCGCCCTCGGCTACCAGGATCTCAACGATCACCCCACCGGCCGGAGAGGGCACCTCGGTATCGACCTTGTCGGTCGATATCTCGAGCAGCACCTCGTCCTCAGCGATGGTGTCGCCCGGCCGCTTGGCCCAGGACAGGATGGTTCCCTCGGTGACGGTCTCACCGAGTTGGGGCATCGTCACCGTGATTGCCATGAGGCCCTACTCCTTCTCGTCAATTCGTTCTCAGTGCAGTGGGCGACCGGCGGCACTGAGCAGCGTCTCACCGATCGCCTCCGACAGGGTGGGGTGGGCGTGGATGAACGCTGCTGCCTCGGCGGGCAGCGCTTCCCAAGCCACGACGTACATCAACTCGTGAATCATCTCTCCCGCAGCGGGCCCGGCAACGGTTGCGCCGAGGATGCGCCCGCCGCGTTCTGCAACCACCTTCACCATGCCGCCGGTATCGCCTTGGATGATCGCCCGGCCTACACCGCGCATGCCGTGCTCCGTCACCTCGACGTCGTGCCCTGCTCGCGGGCCTGAGCCTCGGTCAGGCCGACACTCGCAACCTCGGGATGGGTGTAGACGACGAGCGGTATGGCCCTGTAGTCCACGGGAGCCGTTTCCCCGGTGGCGATGTGGGTGACCGCAGCGATACCCTCGGCGAATCCGGCGTGGGCCAGTTGAGGCGTGCCCGCCACGATGTCGCCCACCGCATAGACGTTCGGCTGCTGGGTCTGCATGGTGATCTTGTCGGCAAGCACATACCCTCGATCAAGTTGCACCGCCGTATGCTCGAGTCCGATGTCCGCCGTCACGGGTGCCCGGCCGACGGCCACGAGGACGACATCGACCTCGACCGAGGTCTCCCCTCCGGGCACGACGACGCCCCCCTCATGGATCTGCGGCGGTCCGACCGTCACGCCCGTCGTCGCCTTGATGCCGAGCTTGCGGAAGTGCCGCGCCAGCACCTTGACGGCGTCGGGATCGGTTCCTGGGAGCAGTTGGTCGAGCGCCTCGAAGAGATGAACTTCAGAGCCCGTCTCTGCAAGTAGGGAGGCGAACTCGCACCCGATGACGCCGCCTCCGATGATGGCGACTCGCTGCGGGCGGTCTGACCAGTCGAGTGCCTCGTCGCTCGAGACGATCCGATGCCCATCGAAGTCATAGCCCGGGATCGAACGTGGGACCGAGCCGGTCGCGATGATGACGTTGCGCGCCTCGATGCGCCGCACGCCGGAGTCGTCGGCAACCTCCACGCTGCCGTCTGTCCCGAAACGGCCAAAACCATCGATGACGTCGACGTTGCGGGTCTTCAGCAGACCGGAGAGGCCTCGCACGAGTCCTTCGACGATGCCGTTCTTGCGTTCGAGGGCTGCGGTCCAGTCGAGACCAGGCGGCTCGGCGACCACGCCGAACTCAGCGGCACGTTTCACAGTGGAGTACACGTCGGCCGTCTGCAGCCATGCCTTGGCGGGGATGCAGCCGCGCAGGAGGCAGGTGCCGCCCACCCGGTTCTTCTCGATGAGCGCCACCGAGAGGCCGAAGTTGTGTGCGTAGAGGGCAGCGGCGTATCCGCCCGGCCCGCCACCGATGATGGCAACGTCGTACATGCTTCTCCACAGCGAGGTCGGTCGCGCCCGGAGCCTAGCGGACACGGCCCGACTGGCTCACGGATCGCTCAGCTTCACGACAGACGACAGCCAAGTGTTCACCACCAGATGTCTGCAGGCGAGGCACCAGCCGAGCGATCCGACGTCTACCGTCTGACGCCTTCTGCGCGGGCGTACCATGACGGCGTGCAGACGCGCGTATCTCATTCTCGCAGCACTCGTGACGGGGCTGGCCATCATCGCCGCCGCCGCCGTGTGGTTTGCGCTCCTCTGAAGGCTCGCCGTGCGGGTGTTGGTGATCGGCGGGGGAATCGCAGGCGTGAGTGTCGGCGCGGCGCTCGTGGGGCAGGCACACGTCACGCTCGTCGAGCGGGAGCATGCCCTCGCCTATCACACGACCGGCCGCTCGGCTGCCTTGTTCTTCGAGAACTACGGTGCCGGGTCGATTCGCCCGCTCACCAGGGCAAGCCGCCGCTACTTCACCGAACCGCCGGCTGGGCTCGTCGATCATCCGCTGATGACACCCCGCGGGGCGCTCACGATCGCAGGCGAGGATCGCGTCGAGCATCTCGAGGCGCTCTTGGCCGAGGGGCTCGCTTCGGGTGCGAACGTGGAGCGGATCGCACCAGAACGTGCGATGACGATGTGTCCGGCAATCCGGCCCGATGCCGTAGCGGCGGCCTTGTGGGAGCCCGACGCTGCGGACATCGATGTCGCAGGGCTCCATCAATCGTTCGTACGCGCGACTCCGGGCCGGCGGGGGCAACGTGATCGCCCGAGCGGAGCTGACGTCGGCGACACATGATGGCTCGAGGTGGCACGCCGACATCGGCGAAACGGTTTGGGAGGGCGATGTGATCGTCGACGCCGCTGGCGCATGGGGCGATGAGGTGGCCGCACGCTGCGGCATCGACCGTGTCGGGCTGCAGCCCCTGCGCCGAACAGCGTTCATGGTCGCCGGCTCCGCCAGCAGCCGAGGGTGGCCGGCAGTGATCGAAGCCGACCATGCGTGGTACTTCAAGCCGGATGGCGATCAGATCCTGTGCAGCCTCGCCGACGAGACACCCTCCCCGCCATGTGATGCCCGCCCGGAGGAGATCGACGTTGCACGTGCCATCGATCGCATCAACACGGCGACCGACCTCGGGATCCGCCACGTCCGGTCCCAGTGGGCCGGGTTGCGGACGTTCGCCCCGGATCGGTCCATGGTGATCGGCCCTGAGCCAGGACGGCCTGGATTCGTCTGGCTGGTCGGCCAGGGCGGCACCGGTATCCAGACGGCACCCGCCGCCGGCCGGCTCGCAGCTGCGCTGGTGCGCGGCGCGACGGCTCCGGACGACATCGTTGCCGCAGGGCTCGATGCCGAAGCCGTCTCGCCACAGCGATTCCGGCGCGGATGATGTCCGCAGCGAGCTGCCGCTCTCTCCTGATCGCGCGCAGTGCGCTCCTATGCTTGCCGCCATGTTGATGGTGACGGACCAAGAGCTCAGAGCATTGGCGAGCGGCGAGAGTGTCATCGCTTTCGTCGCCCGCAACACCGTTTCGGAGGGCGACGAAGTGGAGCTCACGTCGGGAAGCTCGCTGCCCGCCGATCGGCTGAAGCCGGCCTACCGGCGGTGGGCCGACGCAGGGCCGCCCGCCGGACCGTGGTCGGCGGTGGTGGAGTCCGTAGAGCCCGCTGCTTCGCTCGACCCGGTGGCGGGCGCTTCGCGACACGTTCTGTCCGAGTCGGGCCAGGGCGACATGGTGGTCTTGCGTGTCTTCGCCTCTTCCGGGCCCGTGCTCAGTGAGGTTGCGTTCGATGCGCGCGTGCGATCAGTGAGTGGAGCGCTGATTCCGTGAAGCTCCGGCTGACCGCCGGGGATGTGGACCTCGAAGCACAATGGGACGTCCCGGATGACCCGCACTTCGTGACGGTCCTGTGCCACCCACATCCCCTCCAGCGCGGGACGATGCGGGCGCCGTTGATGGAGGCCGTCGCGAGGAGCCTCTGCATGCGCGGCTTCGCCGTGCTGCGATTCAACTTCCGTGGCGTCGGAGCCTCCACAGGCGCCCACGACTTCGGGGTCGGAGAGATGGACGACGTCCTCGCTGCCGTCACAGCCGCCGAGGCGGCGTATCCATCGCTGCCGCTCGGCCTTGCCGGCTGGTCCTTCGGCGCAGCAACCGCACTGCGATTCCAGGCCAGGGAGCGATCGACTTTGCCGTACGCAGGCATCGCCCCTCCTGTCTCGCGCGAACGGAGCCCTGCACTTCCCAAGGCGCACGACCTCGCCCCTTCGCACCGCACGTTCGTCGTCGGCGACCGGGACCAGTTCGTCACGGTGGATGAGTTGACCGCGTACGCCGCATCCATAGACGCACGCCTCGAGGTGCTCCCCGGGTCGGACCACTTCTTCTACTTCCGAGAAGAACACGTAGCCGCTGCGGTGGCGGATGGGCTCACGACCGGGGAGTGAACCCCCGGTTCCTGGCTTCGGGAAGCTCGTCGGGCCCAAATGTCTGGACCAGGTCACGGTCGAGAAGGTCGTCGCCGGACACTCGAGCCTCGATCTCTGAGAACTCGCGCGTCGTTGTCACAGTCGTAGACGAGCATCGTGTCCCGCGCCCCGATGAAGCGATAGCTCTCGAATCTCCGCAGCCTGCCCATCATGCCTCCGCGCTCGCCGTGCCGCATCGTACCGCCGCCGGATTGGCTCAGGCCTCAGCTCGTAGGACGGCCTGAGAGATGTCAATGCCAACAGGGCTGAGCTCGATGGTGCCCGACAGCCCATCCTTCTCGAACGTGATCGCCCAACCCGAGGCGCCATTCGCCTCCGAAGAGATGACGTCGTAGCCCCTCGCAGCGAAGTTGTCGTCGAAGAACTTCGCCACCGCCTCGACCGATGCCGGGATGCGGATGATCAGCTCGGTGGTGCCCGCCGTCCGGTTGACCATGCCGCTGCCCACGACGGCTTGCGCAGGGATTGGGAAGTCGCCGGGGAGCGATTCTGGCAGCACGCCGTCGGTGAACTCGATGTCGGGTGCCCCGGAGCCGGTCGCTGCGGTTGTCGTCGAGTTCGCGCCGCTCCCCCCGGAGCACGACGTGGCGATCATCGTGCACAGGGCGACGAGTGCAACGAGGCGCACGAGCTTCGATACATACACGGGTGTCGTCCTCCGAGGTGGGGATCACGGCCGCTACGGCCGGAGTGCGCATTGTACAGCCGGCCGGGAATTCAAACCGCTCAGCGGGACCGTACCTCGCCGGACCGACGACGACGATCCAGGAGGCGCACCGGCTCGCCGACGACCAGCGTCACCGAGTGCCGGCTCGACGGATCGAGCCGCCACGCCTCCACCGTCGAGGGAGCGAGGAGGAAGAAGGCAGCGAGGAACGCGGGCCCAAACACGCCCCGCCATCCGCTGAGTCGGGGATCAGACACGTGGCGGCTCCCGATAGCCGCCGAAGACTCCCTTGAGCGTGGCGACGATCTCGCCGAGCGTCGCCCGTGCCCTGGCGGCCTCGATCAGGAGCGGCATCGTGTTCGCATCGGCACGTGCGCCGGCTTCCAACGCACCGAGTGCGGCGTCGACTCGCCGCTGGTCACGATCGCCGCGCAACCGCGCCAAACGGTCACGCTGGGCGTGCTCCACCTCGGCTCCGATCCGCAGTATGTCGAGCGGGGACTCGTCGGACCTGACGTAGGTGTTGACCCCGACGATGGCCCGCTCGCCCGAAGTGACCGCCTTCTCGAACTCGTAGGCCGAATCGGCGATGGCTCCCTGGAACCACCCATCCTGGATGCCGACGAGCACCCCGTCGAGCATGGACCCGTTGCCCATACGTTCGATGGCGGCGAACATCTCCTCCGCCTCGGCCTCGATCCGATCGGTCATCTCCTCGACGTACCACGAGCCCCCGAGCGGATCGACGGTGTCGGCTACTCCCGTCTCTTCTGCGATCACTTGCTGGGTGCGCAGAGCGATCTCGGCATTCCGTGCCGTCGGCAGCGCGTACACCTCGTCCATGGCGTTGGTGTGCAGCGATTGGGTGCCGCCGAGCACTGCGGCGAGTGCCTCGACCGCCGTGCGCACGATGTTGTTCTCCGGCTGCTGGGCGGTGAGCGACACACCCGCTGTTTGGCTGTGGAAGCGGAGCTTGAGCGAACGCTCGTTCTGGGCTCCGTACCGGTCCCGCAACCAGCGCGCCCAGATCCTGCGCGCAGCGCGGAACTTCGCGATCTCCTCGAAGAAGTCGATATGGGCGTCGAAGAAGAACGACAGGCGAGGAACGAAAACGTCGAGATCGAGGCCCCTTCGCATCCCTGCCTCCACGTAGGCGAAGCCGTCCGCCAACGTGAATGCGAGCTCCTGGGCGGCGGTCGCCCCGGCTTCGCGGATGTGATAGCCGCTGATCGAGATCGTGTTCCAGCGGGGAACGTGTTGGGTGCAGAACTCGATCATGTCGACGATCAGCCGCATATGCGGCTCCGGCGGGAAGATCCACTCCTTCTGCGCGATGTACTCCTTCAGAATGTCGTTCTGGAGCGTGCCCTCGAGGCCTGCCCAGTCGATCCCCTGCTCTTCGGCCGCCACGAGCAGGAAGGCAAACAGCACTTCTGCCGGACCGTTGATCGTCATCGACACCGAAACGTCACCGAGCGGGATCTCCGACGAACAGATCCACCATGTCGTCCGCTGAGCTCACTGCGACGCCGCAATGGCCAACCTCCCCGAGGGCACGTTCATCGTCTGCGTCGAGACCCATGAGCGTCGGCATGTCGAACGCCACCGACAGACCATCCTGGCCCTGCCCGAGCAGGTAGCGAAACCGCTCATTCGTGTCGGCAACGGAGGCGAATCCGGCGAACTGGCGCATCGTCCACAGCCGCCCCCGATAGCCGGTGGCATGAACGCCTCTTGTATACGGGATAGCTCCCCGGGTAGCCGATCCGCTCCGGCGGCTCCCCCGCCTCGGGAACGCCCAGCGCAGGGACATCGGCAAACGACAGGGTCACGAACCGGTCCTTGCGCAGGTCGCCGGCCGCGTAGGCGCTCTCCCAGTCCGCATGGCTGTGTCCCACGCTGTTCACCCCTCGTCGTCGTAGCGATCGATGATCTCTCTGCCCTCTTCAGCGTCCACGACGTCGCCGACGGCGCCGAGACTGGCGAGGTAGTCGGCCTGAAGGTCGAGGACCTCGATGATCAGGGCGCCGTCGTAAGGATACCCCTGCGCCATGGCCTGCTCCTGGGCGTATCGAGCAGCATCGAGGCCGCCGACCACAGCGATGTCGCCGCCCCGGACAGCCGGATCCTGAAGGTAGCGCAGCTCCCACTCGAGGATGCGCCTGCACGTCCGGTCGGCGGAGCGCAGACGCGTGCGTCCGCGCTGAGCCGGGCCATCACCCAATCGATGCGCCTCCTCGATGCCGTAGACCACTTCGCGCTCCGGGAGCCTGCGCTGCTCCTGCCACCAGAACGCAACGCCGACAGCGAAGAGCAGGCCGAGCATCACAAATGCGAGGATCACAGAAGGCACCGGGCAATGGTACCGTCGCGGCTCCGTTCGATTCGGAGGTTGGCCATCTCTACGCAAGTCATGCGACCGCTTCTTCGCCATCCTGGCGATCGGCCTGTCGCTCGCCGTCGTCTTCGCCCTCGTTGTCCTCGTCGCCAGCCGGTTCTCGGCCGCGGCTGCAGAGCTGCGGATGCGCCTTCAGGAGTCTCTGCGAGGCCGCGAGTTGATCCTCGCCTTCCTGATCGCGCTCGTCTGCAACGCTCGGCAGTCTGTACATGTCGGAGATCGCCGATCGCGAACCGTGCAAGTACTGCTGGTTCCAGCGGATCGCGATGTACCCGCTCGCCCTCATCCTCGGCATCGCGGCCTGGAAGAAGGACCGCCTGGTGCGTGTCTACGCCTTGCCGCTCGCCGCGATCGGCGGGCTCATCAGCGCCTACCACTACCTGATCCAGCAGTTCCCCAACCTCAGCTCGGGCGAGTGCTCGGCCACCGTGCCGTGCACGGCCGCCTACATCTGGGAGTTCGGGTTCGTCTCGATCCCGTATATGGCATTGAGCTCGTTCGCCCTTATCATCGTGCTGCTCGCTGTTGCATACGTCAACGACCGAGTCGCCCCGATCGAAGCTCCCGCCGACACCGAGGTTCATCTCGTGACCACTTCCAAGAACAAGCAGGCCAGGACTCCCGCCCAGCAACCAGAAGAAGACCACGTTCGATCCCGTGGCTGGGCATAGCCTTCGGCGTCGTCGCCGTCGCGCTCGTGAGTGCGATCGTGTTCAGCTCGAGCGAGCCGCTCGGCAGCGAGTTCGGGACCGTCGACGTGGTTGGCGAGGGCTTGGCCCCGTTCCCCGGAAACGGCGCCGATCCAGCCGTCGGCAGCGCTCGCCCCCGAGCTCATCGGTGAGAACTTCTCTGGGGACACCGTCGAAGTGCTCCACGACGGCAAGGCGAAAGCGGTGGTGTTCCTGGCCCACTGGTGCCCCCACTGCCAAGCCGAGGTTCCCCGAGTTCAAGCGTGGTTGGACTCTGGCGGCGGAGTCGAGGGAGTCGACATCGTCTCCGTGGCGACGTCGATGAACTCGGCACAGCCCAACTTCCCGCCGAGCACCTGGCTCGACCGGGAAGGCTGGACCGTTCCTGTGATCGCCGACGACAGCGATCTGTCTGGCGCTCCGCTCGTTCGGTTCGGGTGGCTTCCCCTACTGGGTGTTCCTCGACGGCGACGGCAACGTCGTGCGCCGCTCGTCGGGTGAGCTCGAGATCCCGACCCTTCAGGGCTTCCTCCAAGAGGCCGCCAACGCCTGAGTAATCCTGTTCTTGCGTGGATCGCATGCCGATTCGGCATCGGATCCACGCACGACGGAAGCGAGACCGTCCTAGAGACCGATACGATCTGCCAGCTCGGCTCGCCACGCTGCCGGGTCGCCGAACATCAACTGGTCCGACTTTCGCCCGCTTGAAATAGAGGTGGGCGTCATGCTCCCACGTGAATCCGATGCCGCCGTGCACCTGGATGTTGTCGGCCGCCACGGCGAAGTACGCGTCTGAGCAGTAGGCCTTGGCCAGCGGGGCCACGATCCGCAGCTCGGCATCGTCGGCGGCCGCCGCCCAGCCTGGCGTAGTAGGCCGACGACTTCGCCGACTCGACGGACACGAGCATGTCGGCGCACTTGTGCTTGATGGCCTGGAACGAGCCGATGGCTCTCCCGAACTGCACCCTTTCCTTGGCGTAGGCAACGGCCATCTCCATACACCTCTGCGCACCACCCACCTGCTCGAAGGCCATCCCGACAACGGCGAGGTCGTAGAGCCGTGAGATCGTGTCCGGTCCGGTTCCGGGCAGTACCGCCGTTGCGGGGACACGGACCGCCTTCGAGCGTGATCGACGCCTGCTTTCGGGTCATGTCCATGGTCTCCAGGCGGGAGCGAGTGACCCCCGGTGCGTGACCGTCGACGAGGTAGAAGCCCACCTCACCGGCCTCGTTGCGGGCGGCGACGATGAGGGTGTGTGCAGTGTGCCCGTCGACAACGTAGGACTTCTCGCCGTCGAGCACGATGTCGTCGCCGTCGGCGCGAGCTGTGGCCGCGACGCCGGACTCATCCCACCGGCCGGTAGCTTCGACAATGGCAACGGCCGCAGTCCGCTCCCCCGCTGCAATGGCGGCGAGATGCTCCTTCTTCTGCTGCTCTGATCCCGCCAGCAACAGGAGATTGGCGCTCAACACCACCGAAGACATCATGGGCGCAGTCGTCAACGCCCGGCCCATCTCTTCGAGCACGATCCCCAGTTCGAGATGGGTGAAGCCGGCGCCGCCGTACTCCTCGGGGATGTGCATGGCCGGCCATCCGAGAGCCGCCATCTCGGCCCACAACTCGGGGTCGTAGCCGGTGGTCGTCTCCATCAAGGCACGGACCCGAGTCATCGGCACCTTGGCTTCGAGGAAGCTGCGCACCGAGTCGCGCAGCATGTCTTGCTCGGGAGTGAAGGCGAAGTTCATGGCCCCTCTGCTGATCGTCGTCTGAGGTGCATTCTGGCACTCTCGGACCCTTGCCCGGCGAGCCGGAACGTGACGCATGCCGCAGGCGTCTACGCTCACGGCCCATGGCAGCACCTTGGCACTACACGGACGAGCACGTGCGCATCCGCAAGCTCTGCGTCGGTGCCTACGAGAACAACGTATACATCGTCGCCGACGCTGCAGGCGACACAGCTGTCGTGGTTGATGCCGCTGCAGAAGCCGACGCAATCGTCGCAGCCACAGCGGACGTCACGCCGATCGCGCTGTTGACCACCCACGGCCACTTCGACCACGTCGGAGCCGCCGCCGAGGTGAGCGCCCGCCTCGACATCCCCTTCCTGCTCAATCCCTCCGATAGCGAACTTGCAGGGATGGCACCGGATCAGCCCCTCGAGGAAGGCGAGCTGGAGGTCGGGTCGCTCACGATCTCCGTCGTCCACACCCCGGGCCACACGCCCGGCTCGGTGTGCCTGATCGCCGGAGCCGTTGTGCTCACCGGCGACACGCTCTTCCCTGGCGGCCCGGGAGCAACACACGGGGATAGCACCCGGTTCGCCCAGATCACCGCCAGCATCGAGCATCGGCTGCTCGACGCTGCCCGCGGCCACTCTCGTCATGCCGGGCCACGGGCTCGACACGACAATCGGCACTGAGGCGCCGTCGTTCGACGATTGGGTGCAACGGGGCTGGTGACGGACCACTCGAGCGGCGGTACGCGTGCGTCGCTCCCGATTACGGTGCGATGACCGCCGACCACGAGACAGGAGCAGACATGGAAATCGGGCTGATGGTCGAACCTCAGGTCGGAGGCACCTACGCACGGCTGCTCGAGCTGGCGAAATGGGCCGAAGCTGAGGGCTTCGACGCGTTTGCCCGATCCGACCACTACCTCTCATCGGGATCGGCGCCCCACGTCACCGATGCGCTCACGAGCTTCGGTGGCCTGGCAGCAGAGACGTCGGTGATCCGCCTCACAGTGTTGGTCACACCGATCACCTTCCGCCATCCGGCGGTCATCGCCAAGACGGCCGGCACCTTGAATGAGATGTCGGGTGCACGCTTCGAGCTCGGCGTCGGAACGGGGTGGATGGAGCTCGAGCACGAAGCGTTCGGCATTGCGTTGCCGGCGATGGGCTTGCGCTACAGCCGTTTCGAAGAGGCGCTCGAGTACCTGTGGGCGGCCTTTGGCCGAACGGCCGGTGGGTTCTCCGGCGAACACTTCACCCTCGCTGATATCGACGTGGTGCCCAGTGTTGGGCAGACCACTCCGATAGTGATCGGCGGGTCGGGAGCGAAGAAGACGCCGACCCTGGCCGGCCGCTACGCCGACGAGTACAACGTCTTCACCATGGCCAAGGCTCCACTCGAGGCCCGTGTTGGCGTGATGCGGGCGGCTGCAAAGGATGCCGGCCGCGACGCCGGTGCGATAAAGGTCTCGATGGCCGTCAATCCGATCGTCGCCGACGACGAAGCCGCCCATCGTGAACTGCTCGCCGAGCGGGCGGCCGCACGCAATATCGAGGTCGACGAGTACGTGGCGATGCTCGACGACCGCCACATCCCCCACGGCACGGCAGATCGTGTGGCCTCCCAATTCGCCGCCATCGCGTCGTGGGGTGTCGGCCGTGTGTACCTCCAGCAATTCGCCGCTCTCGACGAGATCGACACCGATCTGGTGGGCCAAACGGCCGCCCTCATCCGCGGCCTCTGACCCGGCCGCCTCAAAAGGGGACCCGGAGAAGCAACAGAACGCCCCTCACTACACTCGAACCATGGCATCTACCCCTCTTCTGACGATTGAAGGCCTCCACGCACGGGCCGGCGAAACCGACATCCTGAAGGGTCTCGACCTCACGGTCGACCGCGGCGAGGTCCACGCGCTCATGGGCCCCAACGGCTCTGGCAAGAGCACCCTTGCCTCCGTGCTCATGGGCCATCCCGGCTACACGGTGACGGCGGGGCGGGTTCTCTACAAGGGCGAGGACATTGCGGAGTGGACCGCAGACGAGCGGGGACGCGCCGGCATCTTCCTCGGATTCCAGTACCCCGAGGAGATCCCCGGCGTGTCCGTCGTGAACTTCCTCCGTACCGCCCTCTCCAACCGCACCGGCACCGACTACACGGTGCTCGAGTTGCGGCTCAAGGTGATGGAGACCATGCGCGATCTGGAGATGGAGTCGTCGTTTGCCGACCGTTACCTCAATGAAGGTTTCTCCGGCGGTGAGCGTAAGCGCAACGAGGTGCTCCAGATGGCCGTATTGCGCCCGGACCTCGCGGTACTCGACGAGACGGACTCAGGTCTGGACATCGATGCGCTTCGCACCGTGGCTGAGGGCGTCAAACGTCTCGCCGATCCCGAGCGCGGCTTCCTGATCATCACGCACTATCAGCGTATGCTCGACTACATCGATCCAACTCACGTGCACGTGTTCGTCGATGGCCGCATCGTCCAGAGCGGCGGCCCCGAGCTGGCCGTGCAAGTCGAGGAGAGCGGCTACGACAGCTTCCGCCCCGTCGGGACGCCTGGGTGACATGAGCGACCTCAGCTCGCTGCGCGCCGACTTCCCCCTCCTGGCGCGTCGCATAGGCGGTCGCCCGCTCGTCTACCTCGACTCGGCGGCAACCAGCCAGAAGCCGGAGCACGTCATCGAGGCGATCTCGGAGTACTACCGGACGATCAACGCCAACGTGCACCGTGGGGCGTATCGGCTCTCGGACGAGGCAACCAATGCGTACGAGGCGGCGCGGAGCAAGGTCGCAACGTTCGTGGGGGCCGCGAGTCCGTCCGAAGTGGTCTTCACTCGAGGGACGACGGCCGGGATCAACCTCATCGCGTACGGATGGGGCCTCAACCGGCTTCGCAGCGGCGACCGCATCGTGCTCACCGTGATGGAGCACCACTCGAACATCGTGCCGTGGCAGATAGTCGCACGACACACCGGGGCCGAGCTGGCCTACCTTCGCCTGAACGACGACTATCAGGTGGACCTGAGCAACCTCGACGAGGTCCTCGACGGCCGGACCAAGATCGTCGCCGTCACGGGGATGTCGAACGTCACCGGTGCGGTTCCGCCGCTGCGAGACATCGTGTCGGCTGCGCATCGGGTTGGTGCGATCGTCGTCGTCGATGGCGCCCAATCCGTGCCGCACACGCCGGTCGACGTCAGCACCATGGGAGCCGACTTCCTCGCCTTCAGCGCCCACAAGATGCTCGGCCCCACCGGAATCGGCGCACTGTGGGGGCGGCGTGAGCTGCTCGAGGAGATGGAGCCTGCCGAGGGTGGAGGCGAGATGATCTCCGATGTTGGGCTCTACGAGTCGCGTTGGGCACCCGTGCCCCACAAGTTCGAGGCGGGGACGCCTCCCATCGCCCAAGCGATCGGCTTTGGCGCCGCGATCGACTACCTCACCAAGATCGGCATGCCCGCAGTGCGCGAGCACGAGGTCGCGATCACTCGCTACGCACTCGAGCGATTGGCTACAGTCCCGGAGCTTCGCGTGTACGGCCCAACCGACCTCGAGGCCCGAGGCGGCGCCGTGAGCTTCACCCTCGCCGACATACACGCCCACGACCTCGCCACCATCCTCGACGAGGAGGCAGGGGTGGCGATCCGCGCCGGGCACCACTGCGCCAAGCCGCTCATGCGCGAGCTCGACGTGTCGTCAACGGCACGTGCGTCGTTCTACGTGTACACCACTGAGAACGACATCGATGCACTGATTTCTGGGCTCCACAGGGCGCGGGAGATCTTCGGCCTGGCGACCTGATCCCGTCGGCGGGGCACGACGGGTGGGGGTACGGCTCGCGACCCGAATGATCCCACCAGGGACCAATCCGACCTCGCCTGACTCCCCCGCATCGCTCCGGTCTGTGATCCCCCACAGCCAGCGTACGTTCGAATGGCTCGCCCACCCGGGGAGCCGGCCGAGCCCGCACCGGGCTGCGGGGAACACGAGGCGACGCGGGCAGGACCCACGGCTCGCTCGCGTTCGCCCCACCTCCCTCGCATCAAGCCGCGATCCCGAGACCGGGAACGCATGAGACGGGGGCCCGGCTCGGCGTGGCCCGGTGAGAGCCCGAACCGAGACTGCTCCGGTCCGGCCCTCTACAGGTGAGGTTCGGCGCGGTGGAGGAAGGCTGCCATCTGTGCTCGGGTCACGAAGTTGTCGGGGCAGAAGAGGTTGTTCGCCGGCGGGTTGCACCCAAGGGTGATGCCTGCGGCGGCCAGCGCCTCGATGTCGGCCTCGAAGATCGAACCGTTGTCGTCGCCGAACTTCTCCGGTCCCGGCGGCAAGTCGAGTGCTCGAACGAGAAACGCCGCCATCTGCGCACGCGTCACGAGCCCATCTGGGCAGTACTTCGTGTTCGCCGGCGGGTTACAGCCCAGCGTGATGCCTGCTGCCTCGATCGCCTCGATGTCCGCCTCGAAGATGGAGCCATTGTCGTCGGTGAAGGGATTCCCGGTCCCTGCCGGAAGGGCGAGCGCCCGATTGAGGAAGGCCGCCATCTGGCCACGGGTCACGAACGAATCCGGGCAGAACAGGTTGTTCGTGGGTGGGTTGCAGCCTTTCGTGATGCCCTGGGCTGCCAGCCACTCGATGTCCGCTTTGAAGATCGAGCCAGATACGTCGAGGAACGTCGAGCCCTCGAGCACACCTCCGGGATCGGGTGGAGGTGGCGGTTGGGGCACGGAGCCGAGGAACGGGGAAATCGATGTGAAGGTGCCTCCGCCATTGCCGTTGGCAACGATCTGGAAAGCGGTGTTGCCATCCTGAACCCGAACCGTCGTTCCATTTGCGGCATCCGACAGGTCGAAGTCGCTCTCGCTGAGATCGCACTCGACGAAGTCGTAGAGTCCGAAATCCACGCCTTCGTTGAAGACCACCTCGCCGAACTCGCAGTAGAGGAAACGGACCGGAATCGTGCCGTTGTTGTGCTCCTTCGGGCGCAGCACGCCGCCACTCGTCACAACGTTCGACCAGACCTGGGTGTCGGTGCTTCCGTCGGACGCCGCCTTGCCGAGCGCCTGGGAGTCGATGGCCACCTCGTTGCCCTGAAGCGTCAGGTTGAGATACACGTAAGAGTTGTTGTACGCCCCGTGATCGATGCCGGCCTTGCCGTTGTAATACGCAGTGAAACCGTCGATGACGTGGTTTCTGTCTGGGTCACCCGTCGTGTTCTGCCACACGAAGATCCCATTCGTCTCGTTGTTGTGGGCCACGTTGTTGGCGAAGCCCCAGATTCCCCGGTCGTTGCCAGGCCAGTGGTAACCAGAGTTGTTCTCCCCACTGTTCTGGGCGGCAACGACCACCGAGTTGACGATCACGTTGTCCTCGCCGGCACCGAGTTGGATCGCAGCCGCCTCGTGCTTCCTGCTGGGGTTGGGCTCGACCTTGGCCGCGACCACCGAGTCGTAGATGATGTTGTCGGACGCATTGCAGGTATCGGGAAGCGGGGCGCAGGCCGCGTCGTTCGACTCGTCCCACCAATAGGCCTCAGATGTGACGTTGTAGGCGATCGTCTCTCGCAACGTGATGCCGTGCGACGCGTGAGGCACGAACGCATGGTTACCGGCATCTCGAACCACCACACCCTCGACGATCGAGCCGACGGTGCTGTTGCCGTTGTGATGGAAGTGCAGGCCGTACCGTCCGGAACGGTGGTCCGTGCCGTCGTCTTCGCCGCCATTGCTCACCCATGGCGCCACGTATCGAATCGCGGCGTACTCGATGATCTGGGGCTCCGTGGCGTCTGGAGCATGGATCATGATGTGCGTTCTGCCCGTCGGAGTGCCCTCGATGCGCACGTTGCGAGTGAGGTTGAGCAGCTCCGTCTGGTGGCCGTAGGCATTCGGCCCCGGCACGTCGCCGGACCCGTTGACTTGGGTGAAGGTCGAGTAGTTGCCCGGGGTGTTGGGGGCGGCCACGATGTCGTCGGCGGCGCTCCAGTCTGACTGCCAGCTCCTGGCCCACGGTGTCACGGGCGTGCCGGAGATGTCGAGATGCCCGGCGCCGTTGACCCAGACCCCGATGTCATCGGGAGCGTCGGCTGGCGTGTGCCCCCCTCCGACGAACTTCGACTCGTCGATTCCCTCGAACTTCAGCACGTGCTCGATGCCTGCCGAGCTGGGGCGCATCCGCAGTGTGCCGAGGACGACAACATTGCCGGACACGGTGACCGTCGTGTCGGCGTTCGGGTCGAACTCCCACACCTGACCGGCCGGCACCGTGAAGCCATCCGGATAGGACTCGCTCCCCGAGAGTGTCACGGTGGCGGCCTCAGCGGCCGGGACGCCAGCCACGAGAACGAGCTGTGCCGCGAGCGCGAAGGCGATCGTGATCTTTGCGATCAGGTTGGGCAGCCGACCATTTGTCGGGCCGAGTGATGCGGACTTCACAGTGGGACCCCCTCGGGACAACCGGCGCCTGGCGCGCCTGAACGATGCGATTGTGTGGCGCAAGCCCGTCGGAGGAGAAGCGGCGGGTGCGGGCTAGAACGTAGTAGATGTCCGGATTTATGTCGAACCTCGCCTGCCGCGCGAGGCACGCAGTAGGGTCCGGGACCCGCAAGTAGAAGGCCATGTCGAAGTTCATCTCAGATCTCATCGATTCCGGTGCATTCCGATTGGGCTTGGCGCTCAGCACCGTCACAACGGTTGTCTTCGCGATGGTCATCCCGGCGATGCGGCGACCTCGGCCGGTCGCGCTCGGGGGCGCCGCTTTCGCCGCCGTGGCGGGATTCGTGGCGTGGCGCGAGCTGCGCCTTCCCCCGGGTGTCGCACTCGGTGCGGTCATCATGGTCGCCGGCGCCATGCTCGGCAGCGAGCTGTGGGAGTGGCTGCTCGGCGTGACACCGGGCGCAATCATGGTCGTGCGTGCAGGCTCAGACCTCGGCGGCGCTGCCGCCGTGGCCTCGGTCGTGGGCATCGTCGTTGTCGCTGCGCTCGCCATCGACTTCGACCGCACCTTCCGCGACTCAGCGATCGGCCTCCCGCTCCTTGCGGTCTCGATTGTCGGCGTGCTCATCACCGTGCCAGACACCGAGCGAGCATTTGCCCTCTTCGGTGCTGCCATCCCGCTCGCATTGCTCGGCTGGCCGTTCCGACTCGCTTCCCTTGGACCGAGCGCTGCTGCTGCTGTTGCGGTCGTTGGTTGGGTCGCCATCAGCGCAGCGACCGCCCGACCGGGGGCCGCAGTCGGGGCGCTTGCGTCGCTCGGCCTGATGATCGCCGAGCCCATAGGGCGCCGGTTCTCACGTGGAGCCCGCTCGGCGTTGTCCGAGTTTGCTGCTTCGGGCTGGGCACAATCGCTTGCCGTCGTTGCGATCCACGGTGCACTCGTGTTGGGTGCGTCACGAATCGCCGGGCTCCGTGAGGGAGCCGCTATTGCCACGGTCATTGCCATTGTCGTACTCGTGCCCGGGATGATTCTCGGTGGCGCTCGCCTGCCGGCACCGAACGCCACCGACAGCCCCGACCACAGCCAGGACTCGATCTCCTGAAGGTACGGCCGGCTCGCCGAGGGGCACCATCGCCTCACGGTCGCTTCGCCGGAACACCACCTATCCTCCTGTCGTGGGTACCAGGGGAAACAAACGGCTGAGGAGGGCGGCTGCTGCGGTGATGGTGTTCGCGCTCTCGGCCCTGCAGCCCACAGCGCCCGCCGTCGCAGGCGAGGCACGCCAACTCGAGCGTGATTGCAGCGTTGGCCCCACCGGCAACACGCCGCTGACCGACCTCGCCACCGGGTCGTATCTGGAGGCACAAGGCGGGCTGTATCCCCTCGGCAGCAACGAGATCCCGCCCTCACACCTCGCGTTGGGCCTGCAGCGCGCCTCGCTCATCACACCGCTGGATGCAACGGGCCAGCCCGACCCGGCCGGCGTGATCGGCTTCGCCGCCGTTGGTTTCTCGAACAGCCACCGAGAGTTTGCGGAGTTCATCCGGACGCATGGCGAAGACTCCCGCTTCGAGGACGCCGTGAGGCTCGTCAATCTCGCCCAAGGGGGCCAGCACATCGCCGCCTGGGCCGATTCACGGAGCCGCGCCTGGCGGCAGGCCGACGAGATGCTTGCCGCAGCCGGGGTCACCGCAGCTCAGGTACAGGTGCTCTGGGTGAAAATGGCAGAAAGACTCGGCGTGAATCCCGACGACGGTTTCCCGGCGAACACGCTGCGCTACGAGGAGGAGCTGTCCGAGGTACTCCGGCTTCTCGACGCCCAGTTTCCGAACCTCCAGGTCGCCTACATCTCGAGCCGTGCGTTTGGCGGTTACAACACGACCTCGTCTCCCAGCCCGGAGCCGATCGCGTACGAGGAGGGCTTCGGCGTCAAGTGGACGATCGAGGCTCAGATCGGGCGTATCCCGGAGCTGAATGCAGACCCGGCGGCCGGTGACGTCGTCGCGCCGTGGATCGCCTGGGGGCCCTATTTGTGGGCGGACGGTGTCACAGCACGCTCCGACGGCCTGACGTGGCAATGCCGGGACTTCAGGGGGGACGGCGTGCACACGGAGGGCACGGGTCTCGCCAAGGTCGCCGACCAGCTGATGGCGTTCCTCGAGATCGAACCTACGGCGGCCCCGCTGTTCAGCGACCGAGAGTTGCCGGCACCTCCCACCGACTTGGGGGAATCGATCCCAACATCGACCATCCCCGGCGCAGGCGAACCGGATCGCCCGCCGCGCACCACGGACACCACACTCAGGGCTTCTGCGAGCGACACGCCCGCACCACGCGAAGGTGGGGGCGAGGACGGCTCGGCCGAGGGGCGCGGCGAGGGCCCACAGGCGGTTCCGGGCACGACGAGCCCTGCGGGCTCCGAGCTTCCCCCGGTGGTCTGGATCCTCATTGGGGCGGCAACGACCCTGCTGCTCGGTGCAGGCGTGGGCGCTCTCGTGGCACGCAGGAGACGAAGCTAGGCGCCGCCTTGTGCTGGGCCGCCCGGCGGTAGGAGAAGAAGCCCCAGCACGCATTGCGGCGCGCTGTGCGACGGAGCGGCTCCCGGATGCCCTCGCGCAACCCTCTGGCTGCGGCACTCGACGCGAAGTCGTCGAGTGACCGATGCTGCCTCAACGTATCCAGGGTTCCGATCGGTGGAGGAAAGCAGCCATCTGGGCACGAGTCACGAAGTCATCCGGGCAGAATTCGTCGTTGATCGGCGGGTTGCACCCCTTCGTGATGCCGGCAGCCGCGAGCGCCTCGATATCCGCCTCGAAGATCGACCCATCGTCGTCCACGAACTTGTCCGAGCCGTCGGGCACGTTCAACGCGCGCACCAGAAACGCCGCCATCTGCGCACGCGTCACAAAGCCGTCGGGGCAGTAGTCGTTGTTCGCGGGAGGGTTGCAGCCGATGGTGATCCCTGATGCGGCAAGGGCGTTGATGTTGGCTTCGAAGATGGATCCGTCGTCGTCGTCGAATGCGTTGGGGCCGGCCGGAAGATCGAGTGCACGGTCGAGGAAGGCGGCCATCTGGCCGCGCGTGACGAAATCGTCAGGACAGTACAAATCGTTGTCAGGAGGGTTGCAGCCCTTTGTGATGTCCTGTGCTGCCAGCCACTCGATATCGGCGAAGAAGAGACTGTCGGCCGGGACATCTCCGAACGTCGTTCCCCCCAACCCGCAGTCGGAGGCGTCGGCGAGGAACCAGCTACATGCAACCGGCTCCGAGGTGAAGAAACCCATGAGCAGGTCGGCCACCTTCGACTCGCCAGACGCGGAAGGGTGCACTCCGTCACTTTCGAAATCGGCGCAGTCCCACGTCAACCCGTCCGGCGCGGCGTGACGCCGTCGGCCCAGAGATACGGGCCCCACGCAGCCCACATCGGACTCTGCCCGGCGACGGCATCCTCGACGACTGCCTTGACGGCGAAGCCGTTGTCGTAGCCCGTCTGTGTCTCGGCGTGATTGCTGCTCGTCTCGTAGCCCGCGTAGATGCGAGACGAGAAGTACACCTGCTGCAGGTTGGGGAAGGTCGTCGCAGCCGTCGCGAGGATCTGGTTCAGCCATCCCTGCTCGAGCGCGACCCGCTCGGACAGGCTGCCGTCCCCCAGCTCCTGGATCCGCGATCCCATCTTCATCCACACGATGCGCACCTGATCGGTGCGGACCCCCGCAGTGGTGATCTGGTTGACGGCGAAGTCCCACGCGTCGTTGGCGGGGTCGGCCCACATTGCCATCGTGTGCCCGGATACGGCACCGTTGGCGAATCGCAGCAAGGGGGCCAGATCGCTCCGGGCGGAGGCGAGATCGACAAAGGCCGACCATTCCTCCTTGGCATTCGACATCCCGAGCGATACGACACCGACAACGCCGTCCACAGGAGTCACCGCCGGCGCCGCAGCGGCATGAAACGCCGGCATCGCATTCCCATCGGCGTAGAGATCCCCGGTATCGCTCAGCGGCACTTCCCCGATCGACGTCACTGCGCAGTTGCCCCCAAAAGCATCTGCTGGTGCTGGCGCTGTCAGGCTCAGAGCCGTCGCTGCCGTGGCCAGGGCGAGACTGAGATTCGTGATTCTGCGAAGCGATGTGCTCATGTCGATGAGAGCGTAGGCCCGATTTCGACGTAGACCTGTCGCCCGCGTTTTGAGTCTGGCGCCCTAGCCCGAGGCGTTGACGTATCACACGCCGTTGCCCTACGTTGTCCCCTGCTGGGAACGGTCAGCACAGACTGTGAGTTTCGGGATACGCCATGCGCGAGTGGGCGGGACCGAAAGACACCGGATTGGGGGATTCAGCATGACGAATGCCGGAAACGGCGTCATCTCATCCATCGCACGCGCCGCCCTGTTGCCGCTGCGCCAGGACGGTCCCAAAGCAGCAGATCACGGGGCGCCGACAACCGGCATCCCCGGCGTCTGATCGAGATCACCAGACCGAACAAAGGAGCGCCGTATGGCGGACATCAAGGCCAGCATCAAGGACTACATCCTCGAGGAGTTCGTCCCGGATGGCGACGTCGACGTCGAGGACAACACCAACCTGCTCGAGGAGGAAGTCGTCGACTCGCTCGGCATCTTCACCCTCGTGTCGTTCATCGAGAGCAAGTTCAATGTCTCGATCGACGCCGAAGAGGTGAACCTGGACAACTTCGAGACCCTCCAGAGCATCACGAAGCTGGTGGAGTCCAAGCTCGGCTGACGCCCGACTCGCGGCAAGCCCCTTTTGAACGGCGCCCCAATGGGGGCGTCGTTCGCGCGTGTGCGGGTGCGGGAGACCCTGCCGGACCGCTTGCGCGCCGTCCATGTGCGAGCTGCGCCGGAACGCAGCTCGATCGAGAGCGCAGCGACCAAAGGCAACGGACACTCGATCTGCACTGCGGTCGGACAGCGGTGGCCGTTGCGGCCGAGTTGCCGATGCTGAGACGTGGTCAGGCGGTTGGCTCGGCGATCGGCCATCTCGGGCGGCCGCCCGGGTTGCGCTCGACCCACTCGATCGATCCGACGGGGGAAACAAGTCCGCATGCCCGTTTCAGGACCGTGAATCGTGACTCTCCCCCGGCTCACGTCGGCGTGTGCCCCCCAGACAGAAGGGACGAGCCGGTGCAGGCGTTCCGAATCGCCTACTCGGCGGCTGCCAGTTCGATCGCCTCGCGACCGAGCAGCTGACGGTCGATCTTGCCACGTGACGTCTTGGGCAGGTGTTCCCTGAAGTAGAACGTCTCCGGGATCATGTACTTCTGAATCAGCTCGCCGCAGTGGTTGATCATCTCGTTCTCGGCGATTTCGGCCTTGACGGCGACGAACGCCTTGATGCGGTTCGAGACGAACTCGTCGGGCACCGCGACGACGGCGCATTCCACGACGTCGGCGTGCGCATTGATGGCCGTCTCGATGTCGCCGAGCTCGATGCGGTAGCCCCTGTGCTTGATCTGATGATCTCGCCGGCCGAGGAACTTGTAGTTGCCGTCCGGCATCTCCTCGACGAGGTCGCCTGTCCGGTAGACGGGGTCACCGAAATCGGGATCGCGAGGATCGGTCACGAGACGCTGCCTGGTTCGTTCGATGTCTCCCCAGTACCCCCGCATGACGGTTGGTCCGCGCACCAGCAGCTCGCCGACCGTGCCGGGAGCCACCACCTCGCCTTCGTCGTCGATCACGAAGGTGTCGACGTTGCCAATCGCCCTCCCGATCGAGATGGTGGGACCATCCTCGGGCGGCGGCTCGGGCACCGTATACGCGGTGCACACGTTCGTCTCGGTAGGCCCGTAGAGGTTGGCGAATATGGCGTGTGGCATGAGCCGCATGAGGCGCGAGAGGTACTTCGTCGGGAAGACCTCGCCGGCGAAGAGCAGGGCTCGGATGCTGGGCAGTGCTCCCTGTTGGAGGTTGGCATGCTCGACCATCATCGTGAGGATGCTCGGGACCGAGTACCACACGGTGATGCCGTGCTTGTCGATGAACTTCGCCACTTCGATCGGGAACACCGACAGCTTCGATGGCACCAACACGAGGGTCGCCCCGGCGCGCGCCGCCGCATAGAGATCGAACGTCGACAAGTCGAAATGCAGCGGCGCGTGGCTCGAGACGGTGTCTTCGGGGACGACGCCGTACTCCTCGGCCGCCCAGTCGACGAAGCCTCGGCACGCAAGGTGGGTGAGCATGACGCCCTTCGGATCGCCGGTCGACCCAGAGGTGTAGAGGATGTACGCGAGGTGCTGCTGCGTCACCTGCGGGTCGTGGAGCAGCGCTGCCGGATGCTGGTCGATCGTATCGGCGCTGTGCATCGTCACGCCGGGTATGTCCCGGTCGCCCGCTTCGCCGTTCATCACGATGAAGTGCTCGAGGGCTGCGGCGTCCTCCTGCTTCACGGTTGCCCACGCTCGCCGCTTCTCCTTACCGGTGAGGATGTGGCGCAGCCCGCAGTTGCCGGCGATGTAGCCGATTCGGTGCTCGGGAGCGCTGGGATCGAGCGGCACGTACGCCGCCCCCGCCTTCATCACGCCGTAGATGCCGACCACGGCTTCAAGCGACTTGCGCATGTAGAGACCGACCCGGTCGCCCTTCTCGACACCGAGCGAATGCAGGAGATTCGCCACCTGGTTGGACCGCTCGTCGAGCTCCCGATAGGTCAGGGACCTTTCACCGTCGACCAGCGCAACCTTGTCCGGGGTGCGGGCCGCCGAATCCTGAACGTAGTGGTGGACCAGGTACCGGTAGCTCACAGCTTCAACTGACTCGCGATGACGTTCTTCTGGATGTCGTTCGTGCCCGAGTAGATGCGGCTGGAGAAGGCGTCCCTGACGTCGCGCTCCAACTCGGTCTCGACCATGTAGCCGTAGCCGCCGTGAACCCACATCGTGTCGATGCTCGATTGCACCCACGCCTCGGACAGGAACAGCTTGACCATCGAGGCGTCGATGGACTTGCCCTTGCCTTGGTCCCACATCCAGCCAAGCCGGTACAACAGCAGCCGACCGGCTTCGAGACGCACCTTCATGTCCACGAGCCGGTGAGATACGGCCTGGAACTTGCCGATCGCCTGCCCGAACTGTTTGCGCTGCCGGGCGTACGCCAGGGCCTCTTCGAGTTGTCGTTCCATGGTCCCGATGGTGTGCGCGAGGATGGCGCCACGCTCGTGCTCGATGGAGTGGTTGAAGATCATCATGCCCGAACCGCGCTTGGCGAGCATGTTCTCCTTCGGTACCCGGCAGTCTTCGAAAACGAGCTCGCTCATCGGCGACGTGCGGATGCCCATCTTGTGGAAATTCTTCCCGATCGTGAGGCCCGGAGTGTCGGCGTCGACGATGAAGGCGGTGAGGCCAAGCCAGCCCTTGCTGCGATCAACCGTGGTGAACACGATGAAGACGTCCGCAACAGGGGCGTTCGTGATGAAAGTCTTCGCCCCGTTGATCACGTAGTGGTCTCCGTCCTCGACGGCGGAGGTGGCGAGCGCATATGCGTCCGAGCCCGTGCCCGGCTCCGTCATGCCTTGCACCGATATGAGCCGTCCGTCGATGAGCCCGGGGAGGTACTTGCGCTTCTGCTCCTCGGTCCCGAAGCGGGAGATGGGCAACGCGCCAGACCAGAGGTGAGCGTTCATCGAGAAGATCAGCCCGTTGTCGCGGCAGCCGTAGCCGAGGGCTTCCATCGCGAGCATCGTCGTGAGGTAGTCGGCGCCCTGGCCTCCGTATTCCTCGGGGAACGGGAGACCGATCAGCCCGAACTCCGCAGCCTTGTTCCATGCGTCGCGTGAGAACTCGAACCGCTCATCACGCTCGACCAGCCGGTCGTTGAGTTCCTTCTGAGCAAACTCGACAACGGCCTGTCGAAAGGCAAGCTGCTCCTCGGACCACGAGAAGTCCATGAATCCCCCCTCGATTGGGCGCCAAACACGTGTGGAACCTGAGCGAGTATAGGTGTGGCTCGGGGCCCAAACCCTGGGGCGCTCGGCCCGTTTTGTGACCCTGCGGCGAGCGCACCCTTCATGGTTCGACAAATGGGGGAATGTCGACTGCGATGCCGTCGGCGGTCAGCGACCATGCGGTGTCGCCATCCTGGGCGCGCAGCACAGACTGGGGATGCATGAACTCGATCGTGACATCTTCCGGCGTCAGGCCGCAATCGACGAACTCGTACACGGAGTAGTGGCCCGGTCCCTCGGCAATCACCACTGCGGAGAAGTCACACCCAACGAAGCGCACGGGAGCCTCAGGATCCTGGGCGTGTCTCCCCGTCCGCAGCACGGCACCGTCTGTGACCACCCCTTCCCACAACTGCATTTGCGCTGCCCCGTCACGCGAAGGGCGACCGACGGCGATGGACTCGATTGCGACGTTCCCGCCGCGGCGCTCATCGTTGCCGACCAGTGTGAGATCGCGGTAGGTGTACGAGTTCCGGTACGCGCCATGAGACACACCGGCTTTGGCGTTGTGATAGGCGGTGAAGCCGTCGATCACATGGTTGTCTGTTGAGTTCTGCCACACGAAGATTCCGTGCGACGCGTTGTTGTGCGCCACGTTGCCCGTGAACCTCCACACGCCCTGCTCCGTGCCGGGCCACCCGAAACCCGAATTGTCCGGCCCGGCGGCCTGCACCCCGACGGCGACCGAGTTCACAACCGAGTTGCCCACACCCTCTCCGAGCTGGAATGCAGGGTCGCGACCATCCGTGGGGCGCACCAGGGCGGCCACGGCGCGTTCGTACACGGCGTCGTCGGTTGCGTTGCCCGGCTTCCGCCTGCTGGTGGGATCCCACCAGTAGGCGGCGTTGACGGTGTCGAAGCTGATGGTGTCTCGGAACGTGATGCCATGGGATGCGTGCGGAACGAAGGCGTGGTTGCCGGCATTCCTCACAACAACGCCCTCGACGAGCGACCCCCGGGAGGCGTCACCGTTGTGATGGAAATGGACGCCATACCGACCCGTCTCGTCCTGGTCGCGATCCCGCTCCGCCGCATTCGTGAGGTCAGGAGCGACGTAGCGAAGCGCAACGTATCTGATGGTCTGGGGGCGGGTAGACCGAATGAACACGTGGGTTCGGCCTTCGGGGGTACCTTCGATGCGAACGTTGCGCGAGAGGTTGAGCAGTTCGGCTGCGTAACCGAGGTCGTTCGGAGGCGGCACATCGCCAGGGCCGGATACGGGCACGAACCCGTCGTAGTCAGCGGACGCCGTCGGGGCGGCGACGACTTCGTCTCCGTGCCAGGCGGGATCCCACTCATACGCCCAGGCCACTTTCTCGGACCCGTTGAGATCCAGCCGGCCGTCTCCCACCACCCACAGCCCAACATCGCTCGCAACGGGATCCATGCCGCCGCCGACGAACCGGGATTCGTCAACGTCGACGAACCGCAGGACGTGCTCAACATCATCAGCGGCCGGATGCATGACCAGCGTGCCCAAGACCTCGACGTTCGCAGCAACCTCGACCGTCGTGGAGACCTGCGGATCGAACGCCCACACCTCCCCCGCCGGAACGACGAAGCCATCGGGGAGCAGCATCGCCCCCGACAGCACGCGGTCGACTCCCTCGAGGTCGGCCGACGCGGTGGTGACGGCGCCCGACGGATCGGTGCTGGAGCCGGTCGCGCTCGGAGAGGTGCCGGCTGGAGCGTTGGAGCACGCCGCCGACACCAGGATCATCCCCACCAGCGGGACCAGAAGGCGCCGTCGCCTCGTAGAACAGTGCGCTGGACCTATCCCCTGCCGTATGGGGGGCACGGTAGTATCCGACCCTGGATAGACAGACACTCGAGCGCGACGACGCTGGACATCCGGTGCAGGGGGACGCTTTGGCCTGGCGCCACGACCCTCCCCACCACCGTCCGATTTCGTTACGAGTGGGCCTAATTGGGGGAATCGAACCGAAAGGCGCTTCGCCGTGACCAGCATTGAGTCGAGCATCGTCGTCGACCACGTCAACAAAACGTACTTCCCGTCGCCCGGGTGGATGAAGGCGCTTGTTCGCAGCAACCTCGTTGAGCCTGTGGTCGCGCTCGGGGACATCAGCTTCAGGGTCGATCCCGGGGAGATCGTGGCGGTCGTCGGACCCAACGGCGCCGGCAAGACCACCACGTTTCGCATCCTCGTTGGCCTGACGACCCCGACCAAGGGCACCGCAACGGTGATGGGCTACAACGCCACCAAGCAGTCGGTTTCCGTACGCAGCCTCGTCGGTTGGATGCCCGGCGACGATCGGTCGATGCTCATGCGGCTCACGTGTTCGGAGAACCTGCGCTTCCACGGCATGTTGCAGGGCATCCGCGGCGCCCGCCTCGAGCGGAAGATCAAGGACAACCTCGAGATCGTTGGTCTCGGCCACGCCGCTCAGAAGACGATCTTCGCCCTGTCGGCCGGAATGCGTGCCCGGATCCAGCTTGCCCGAGCGCTGCTTCATGACCCCGAGGTCCTGATCCTCGACGAGCCGACGGGCGCCGTGGATCCCGTTGCGGCGCACGGCCTGCTCAACCTCATAATGGACATCGTGCGGGAGCGCCGGATCGCTGCGTTGGTGTCCTCTCACCGCCTCGAAGAAATCGAAGCGCTGCACTCCCGAGTGATCCTCCTCGATCGCGGGGAAGTCCGCTACGACGGCGATCTCGACACGATGCGGCAGAATCTCGATCGCCCTTGCCTCGAAGTGCATTTCGATGAAACCGGCACCGCTGCACTGGCGGCCAAGGCCATCGACGCAGCCAACGTCGCCGCCTCGGTTCACCAGAACGGCGCGATGGTGCGGTTCATTCTCGAACATGGCGGCCACCAGGGCCTCCTACTCGCCGAGCTCGGGGACTTTCTACCGGAAGTGTCTCGGGTGACCGAAATCCACCGCCCACTGCGTGATCTGCTCGCCGAGATGTACGGTGGCGACGACGCCGAGACCGACGAGTCCGCAACTGACTCTGCGAACGGCGACGGCAGCCGCAAAGGCCGCAAGCGCCAGCGACGCCAGGGCCAGGGCAACCAGAAGATCCGGCTCGGCTGACAGGGGGACCTCCGATGACCGCTACACAACCACTGCTCGATGCTGACCGCCGCGAACGCAGGCTGGCACGACCCAGGCCGCCGATGCGCGCAACGCTCATGGCGTTTCTCCGCACCGAGTTCATCGAAGAGATCAGCTACCCGATGACCTTTGCGTTCACGCTGGTCCGCAGCGTGATGCCGCTGTTGCTGTCGTTCTTCATCGGCCAGCTGATCCGTGACTCACGGGTGGGGAGCGACTACCTGACGTTTGTTGCGATCGGTCTCGGCGTCTCGTCCATGCTCGGCGGAGCACTGTCGGGCTTCGGAGGCAGCATGCAACGGGCGTTCCAGCGCGGAACCCTCGAGACGTACCTGGTCGAGCCCGTATCGTGGACCACGCTCCCCCTCGCGATGAACACGTGGCAGCTGTTCCTCGGGATCTTCAGCGGATCGATGATCATGGCCGTGGGCGTGCTCCTCGGTGCGAGCTACCAACTGGACCAGATCGCCGCAGTCATAGTGCTCATCCTCCTCGGTCTCGTTGCGACAACGGCAATTGGAGTGCTGTCGGCCGCAGTCCTGATGCTCACGCTGAAGTCGCAGCCCATTCTCCATGTGTACAGCCTCGCTGCGGGCCTGCTCGCTGGATCCGTGTTCTCCGTGTCGCAGCTCCCTCCATGGCTGAGGGCGTTCTCTTGGCTGATCCCGCACACCTACGTCATCAATGGATCTCGGACGTTGCTCATGAGCGATCCGGGCGCCTTCGAGCTGCCATTCGCAACCGCTGCGATCGTGCTCGCCGCGTTCTCGGTCGTCTTCTTCCCACTCGGCCTCTGGTCCTATCGTCGTGCCCTCGAATTCGCCCGCAAGATGGGCATGCTCAGCGGCTATTGATGGCAGCGGAAGCAGGCCGATGAGCCGTCCCGAGCTCCCAACGATCCTGTTCGTTGCGACGCCGGCGGCGCTCGGTGGATCCAACCGGAGCTTGGCGACGCTGTTGACGGCCCTCGACGGCAGGGTGAACAGGGTGCTGGCGGCCCCACCGTTCGGCCCGTTCATCGAGTTTGCACGGTCGGAAGGGTTGGCAGACGAGTACATCGATCTCCCCCGCCGCCCGAGGCACCCACTGGATCGGTTCCTGCGGCTTGCCGCGGGGCTGGTGATCGCATGGTGGGCGGTGCGCAACCGCAGGCGCCTCAGTGCCATCCATGCGAACGCACTGACCGGGCTGAATCTCGCAGCGCCGGCCGCCCTCCTCACCCAGGCGACCACAGTCGTCTGGATTCACGACCCCGTGGGATCACGATGGGGAGCACGGCTCGGGCCCGTGCTCCGCAAGCTGCTTCCGAAACTCAGACTCGCAGCCGTCTCACCGACGGCCGAGCGGGTTGCCGTCGAGAATGGCCTGTGCGACGCCGGAGATGCGGTCATCGTGGCGAATCCCATCGATCCGGACGAGGTCCTCGCACGGAGGCACCGGGGCGGGACGCTCCCGCTGAACATCGGGATCCTCGGTGGCGCCACTGAGCGCAAGGGCTTTGACATGATGCCGGACGTGATCCGCAACCTTGACGACGCGCCGGTGAGGTGGAAGCTCCACGTCTTCCTCGAGCCGCTGGACGAGAACCGCGAGGTGTGGGAAGAGCTCGCCGAGTTCCCCCCGTCGCTCGTCGACCCGGCCGGCAAACGCGCCGATGTGAGCGAGGTCTATGCCGATCTCGACATCGTGTTCTGCCCGTCCCGCGCCGAATCGTTCTGCCGAGTCGCGGCCGAGGCCATGATGAACGGCCTTCCCGTGGTCGGCAGCGACATCGAGCCGCTCGTGGCCCTCCTGGGTAACGACGAAGCGGGGCTCGTGTTCCCCTCCGGCAACGTGGCCGCAGCGGCGGCGGCACTGCGCAAGCTCGCAGCCGACCCTGAGCTGCGCAGCAGCCTCGGTGCCGCTGGGAAGCGGCGAGCCGAGAAGTTCCGGCCCGAAGTGATCACGCAAGAGCTGATCGAGCTCTACGGAATGCCCGCCAGCGGTTGAGCAGCCGGCCTCGGTCGAGAAGCGCGCCATGCCGCCTCGACCGACGTTCTGGTCTTCGCCTCGAAGCGGGCCCAGACTGGAGTGATCCAGGTCTCCTTGATTTCGCGGAGTTGACCGACCCCGGCTGGGTGACCCGATCCCGCGCTGCCGCCAGCGTCGTATTGGCCGTGACCCTCCCACGAGCGACGGGGGAGAACGATGAGTCGAGCTCGTCCGACGCAGGGTATGACTTCTCACGGCACTTTGGATAGTTTAGCCGCGATTTAGGTTTGCGATTCCCCTGTCGTCATACAATCCATCTCCAATGGACCGGGAGCCCGCACGGGCGACGGCTGGAGTCCCAGGAGGACGGCATGAGGTACGGAGGGGCATGACTGTCTGGTCGGCGGTGGCGTGGAGGGGTCGCTCGGTGGGTCCTTCCGGCGATGGTGATGTCGCTCATGGCATCGCTGCTGATCTCGGCGCCACCGGCAGGAGCCGTCGACGCGCTCCCGATCTTGTGGCAGGGGGGCGGGCTGAGTGCGGGGAACGACTCTGCAGGCCAGGCAGCGCGCATGGCCACCGACGCCGCGGGCAATGTTGCTGTGGTGTCAGGGCCGTCAAAGGGACGTGATCTTGCGGTGACGTCGTACACGTCGACGGGGTCGTTTCGCTGGAGTAGCTCGGTGGGTCCTTCGAGCGGGACATTCCAAGGCGACTGGGTAGTCGCCGCTCCGAACGGTGACTATGTGGCGGTCGGGCACAATGTGAGTGGGTCCAGCGGAAACCCGATTGGGATCACTCTGGTTCGTTTCGGCTCCGATGGGGCTCTTCAGTGGCGGGTCGACCTCGCCCGCACCCTTCCGAGTGTGGCCCGGTTGCTCATCGATTCCGGCGGCAACTCCTATCTTGCGTTCAACTCGGTGGGTGACGGCCAGGACATCCAGATACACAAGTACAACCCGTCGGGGACCTTGCTCTGGTCCCAGGTCGTCCCTTCAGGATTCTTCGCCAACGATATTGCGACGTCGTTGGCGTTGAGCCCCGACGAGGCTGATGTCGTGGTGAGCGGAGATATCGCTGGTGGAGCGTCGTGGATCACCGCGATGTACGACGCGTCGACGGGTGCGCTGAAGTGGCTGGTGGCTGCCCCGGAGGGGACCGCTGCAGGGGACGTCGTCGTTGATGCGAGTCGCGTGTACGTGACCGGGCAGGGGAATGTCGGGATCACCGGGTATCTCACCGTGATTGCGTATGACCGCACCACGGGGGCGCGGTTGTGGCGGACGGACAGGATTCCGACTGACGGCGCGAACGCGGCGGGCCTTCGGATCGCTCTGGCCCCCGATGGAAGTGTGGTCGCGACCGGCCAGGCTTCGCGTGGTTTCCTCGATTGGTACACAGTTGCCTTCGAGACGACAGGTGCCGTGCGCTGGGAAGCTGTTCGCGATGGCGGTCTGAATACCGACGAGATCCCCGCGGCAGTGCTCGTACTGCCCGATGGCACAAGCGTGGTGACCGGACGCGGCGGCCCCGCCCTCCCCGGAGGATTCTGGGGTGGAGTGACCGCCGGGTATTCGTTGGATGGCTCGTTGCTGTGGGAGGCGTTCTCACCCTTGGTCACGGTGTGGGCTTCGGCGTTGCCCAACGGCGACGTGTGCGCCACAGGCGGCTACGACGCCTACGTCGCGTGCTTCCGGCCGCCGGGGGCAGGTGGGGGGAACCTGCCGCCCGTCGCGGTGCTGTCGGCTGTTCCTCAGTCGGGCACGGCACCGTTGCCGGTGACATTCGATGCCACGGGATCCAGCGACCCAGACGGTTCGGTGGTGTCGTGGACGTGGACGTTTGGTGACGGAGAAGCAGCGACCGGAGCAGTCGTGGACCATGTGTACGTGACGCCTGGGACGTATTCGGCAACCGTAACGGTGACGGACGACGGCGGAGCCAGCGACACTGAGAGTGTCGTCGTGACGGTGAGCAGCCCAAACACGGGTACATCGCACATCGCCGATCTCGACGGGTCTGCCGTCTCATCGGGTCGGACGTGGACGGCGACGGTCACGATTGTGGTCCGGGACGGCGCAGGGTCGCTGGTCGCGGGGGCGACCGTGAGCGGTACATGGAAGCGCGGAGCCGTTGTCACCTGCATCACTTCTGCGAGTGGAACGTGTTCGGTTGTGGCGACAGGGAGGGGCAGGAGCCAGGTGTTCACGGTCACGGGCGTGGCCCACGCCAGCCTTGGTTACGACCCCGCTGCGAACACCGACCCGGACGGCGACAGCAATGGCACGGTGATCACGATCAACAAGCCTTGAATCGGTGAGCCCACGCCTGCTCGGCGATCGAACGTTGGCGGCGGGCTCCATGGGCCCAAGATCGGTTGACGACTCCCGTGGAGGAGAGCTACGTGTCGCACGATCGCCGGAGCGGCTCGGACGTGGTGCGCGATGCGTCGACAGTCCGTCTCGTGGCGATGGCGCCGACCGTTCGATCGGGACCCCAGTCGAGGTACGTCCAATCTCGATCCGGGGACGAGACGTCGACGATCATGCGCTCGTCGACGTGGGCGCTACCGACACCACCAACCGAGGGGGAAACGCGTCGGATTGAACGACCACCCCGTAGCGTCGCCCGTGCTGTTCGCCACCCACGCCCCTGGTCATCCGCACAGCGAGGACGTCACGCGGGCGCACGAGGTCCGTGGGTCGGCCGACCGCCACCATCTCGGCCCGGTCTTCCTCGTCGGCTCAGGGCACGGAGGGCTTCATCGTCGGGTCGACCAGAGATCGCCTGCGCGCCATTGCCCCTTGATGGCGCGGGCATTGATGTGGACGCTGTTTGGCTCTCCGGTCGGAGCCCTTGCTGGGGTCGAACTCGAGGAGGTGTGGGCGGCCCACCCAGAACTTCAGTCGAAGGGGTCGATATCCTCGGCATCTGGCATGTTCACGGCGACTCTGGCATCCGGTGCGCCTTCGAGATCAGCCGGGGAGCCATCGCCTTCAGGGCTGAGCAACGCGACGAGCGAGCCGATCTGCACCCGGCCCCCTTCGGGCACGATCACCTCGTGGAGGCGCACGCCACCCTCAGCCGAGGTGAGCCGGATCGTCACTTGGCCGCGTCCCTCCCTGAGGTCGTAGCCGTCCTTGACCCTCCGCTTCCTCAACTTCGAAGTGGAGCCCAGAAGGGAGGCGCGCTTCGTGCGCTGGAGCGCCATGAACTCGTCGATGGCAACGTCGCATATGTCGTCGCCGAACTCGACGGCGTCTCCGACGCGTTTGTGCCACCTGGCGATGTAGCCGCCGCGGAACGCGGCATCGGCCGCCGGCACGCTCACCTTGAGAATCATGGTCGCTCCCTCACCTTCGTAGCTTCGTCAGTCTCGATCGGACTCCGTTCCACACCGGCAGAACACGAGATACGACCCGCTTACCCTGCCACGCAGTCGCCGCCGATGCGGCTCGCATCCGGACGGCGGGCGTGGCCCTCACGCCCGTGACCTCGTACCCCAGATCGGCCAGGAGGTCGCCCGCGATTGCTTCGCACAATGCCACGTCGTCAGGGCCCATTTGTCTGCGCCAATCGCGAATCCCCTTCGTGATCGGCTTGGCGAGATTGCCAAATGCTGCAGGGTCATGGGTCGAGGCGATGAAGGCCTCAGCCTTCTCGTGGTACCGCAGCATGGCAGGATCGAATTCGAGACCGAGGAACGCACACAGCTGCTGCGTCATCGCCTCCGGATCCTCGACCATGTCCTCGTAGCGAACCTCTCGATACCGCTCGGGCCCGAGGCGGGTGCCGGCCTTCCGACCCCTCCCGACGCGACTCTTCCAGTTGTGTGCGGCGTCGGCGACCGAGCTCGGACCCCATTCGTCGCGGTCGACGTAGGCCAGCGCCACATCACGTCCATCGCGGATGATGTGGACGAACTTGGCCTCGGGGAAGACCGTCCCCAGCAGCTCGAGATGGATGACGTAGCCGGGGGTCTTGTCGCCGTAGAGCGGCTTGGACTCGCGATCTGCGTACGACGCCATGACGCTGCGGATCGCGTCGGCGGTCGTGAGTGGCCGATCGGCTCCGAGGGCCTCTCGTACAACTGCCTCGTCGAGTTCGAGACGCCTGAAGTTGGGGTTGGCGTACAAGTCGGCGACGAACGCCTCGATGGCGAAACCAGACGCCGGCTCGTAGGCCGTGCGTCGTTTGGCCATCGGTGCGATGAAGTGCGCCTCGTGGCTCATCGCCAGCTCCGGGTGAGCGTCGAAGATGTTGCGGAACAACGTCGTCCCGGAGCGCCCACTCCCTACGAAGATCGGAAAGACGCGATTCACCGTCACCTTCTCCCAGCCCAGGCCGCCGAAGCCGCGAGGCGTCAGACGAACTCGATGGCCTTGAGGATGCGGAACACCTCGGCGCCGATTGGCATCATGCGGTCCACCGGGAAGTGAGCAAAGTCCACCTGCTCCTCGACCCCGGCGGTCTTGAGAATCCGGTCCACGTCAACGATCGGCACATCGAGGTCCCGGGACAGCTCGGCCAGGGTGATCGTGAACTCCCTCCGGCGCACGCTGTGGGCCGTCTTGACGAGCTGGTAGTTGTGCGTCGGGTTGGCAGGGTCGAGCGCCATCGTGTTGAAGTAGATGACTCGGGCACCCACCCGATCTCTGATCTCCTGAACCAGACGCGTGTTGTTCTTGCGGAAGTCGTCCACCGACATCCGGCCGACACGCCGGAAGTTCTTGCGGAACCACTCCACAGTCTCGAGGTTGTCGAGCACGCGGTCGAGATCCTGATTCAGCCACCAACCACCCGGATCGGCGAGGAAACCGTGCTCGCGATGCCGGTACATCTGTCGGGTCTCGTCCGTCGAGATACCCATGATCACGAGGTCCTTGTGAAAGGTCCCCGCCTGGGGCATTTGCGGGACGGTGAACGAGTCCTCGAAGAACGTGGGCTCGAAGTAGTCCCGGCCGAATCCCAACATCCGCGACGTCTCGGCGATCGCCTCGGGGTCGAGGTCATCCAGCGTCTGGAGGATCTGGTCCGACCGGTTGCCTCCGGTACCTCCAATGTGGCGCGAGATCGCCACCGTGCCCTTGATGCCCTCGCGCATGAGCGGCGCTGCGGTGAAGACCGCCGGCAAGTCGCACCCGCCTTTGAGGAGGATGCCGCGTCGCGGCTCGGGGAAATCGTCCGATTCGGACACGACGACGGAACGGCGCCCGCTGTACTGCACCCAGCCCGGCCCCGATTCCTTCTTGATCTCGTTCTCGATGCGGTTGAGGTAGCGCTCCTTGACGAACGTCTCGATACGGGTGTCCTCTCCGAACACCTTGCGCCACCCCTTGAGCGCCACCGTCACAGGCTTACCCAGAGGCATTAGTCCCCCTTCTCAAAATCCGAGTCTCCGCCAACATGGTTGGCGACGACACGCATCGCGGGCGCGGTGGCCCACTCGGCCTCGGTCCCCACATGATCGTCATCGGCAGACGCCACAACGGCCATCGTGTCGCCGATTGCGATCGGGTCCCCTTCTTGTTTGATGATCTTGCGCAGCACCCCTCGGTCGGAGGAGGTGATGGAGACGGCGAGGAACACCTTGCCGTCTCTGACTTCGAGATCGCTCTTGAGCCGCTTGCGCCGCCGACCCGCGAGCAACGTCGCCCGTGCCGTCCGCCGCAACGCAGCGAAATCGTCGAGCACCACGACACAGATCTCGTCGCCGAAGTTGACTTCGTCGCCCTCGGCCTTCTTCCAGTCGAGCAGATGCCCACCGCGCAGCGATGGGTCGATGAGGGGCATCTCGAGCCGAACGATCACGCGCCGCTCGCCTTCGCACCCACCTGGGCAAGCAGAGGCCGCTCGTCGAAGAATCCGTAATCCTCGAGGACGCGGACGATCTCAGCGGCGATGATCTCACAGCCGGATTCCGTGTACGTGAGGGCGGCGGCGACGCCACGATGACCACCAAGCTCAGCGATCTTGCGGTCGACGTCGATGATGGAGATTCCCTCGTCGTGCGAAACGCCGACCAGCATGTGGTCCAACCGGTGCGCACGAAGCGAGACCGGATCCTCATCCAGCCCGTGATAGTTCATGACCTCGCCGCCCGGATCGAGCGTCGAAGCGTTGGCGACCAGGATGTGGGCCCCCACCTTCTCCTTGATCAGTTCGACGACTGCCACGAGATCGGCTTCGACGGCGCGAACTGCCTCCTCTGCGTTCGCACCTCGAGAGTTCAGCCCGCGAATGTCGTCGGCAATGGACAACACCACGACCTCGGGTGCGTCGGCGATGAGGCGGGACGTTCCCTGTTCCAGCTCGGATCGGAGGTTGGCGAACCCAGACGACTGCTCATAGACGAGGTCGATCGCCACGGGGTACTGGTCGGCGACCAGCTCCTTCACACCCTTGGCGAGCTTGCTGCCACCGTCGCTACGCGAGGCGACGGCGTCGGCGACGCCAGGGTCGGCTTTGACGAAGATCTTCAATGCGGTGGTTGTCATGGCCCATGCTCCGGTCTGTGCCAGGCGGATCGAGATGCTGACCGTGCGATCCGCATGTGGTCTCCCCCAAAGGACGTTCGGACGTTCACGTTAACAGCGGCCAAATTGCTGTCCTACGGGCTGAGCGACCCATTTTCGAGCTCTCACGAACGAGGTGGCCGCCCCAATCTCCGCCGTTCCTGGGCTGCCCATGCCAGCGCGGGGAGCGCCTTGCCGAACGAACGCCGGCGCAGCGATGCGTATGCGAAGCCGGTGATTCGAGACACCTCGAAGAGACGGATCATCCACACGTCGAGCGCCGTAGCGAGCGAGGAAGGTCCCGTTGTCGCGTAGCCGTCGAGGAACGCGCCCCGCAGGTCTTCGAGCAGCGGCCCGTTCGGATGCGTGCGCCGCATGGGGCGCACGCCGATCAGTGCGCGATGCAACTCGAAGGTGAACGCGCTCACATCGCGCTGGAGGTAGTCGTATTTGCGGACGTGGGGCGGATCGAGCATGACGAGCCTGCCCTGGGCATCGATGATGAAGTCGTTCGGGGAGAAGCGGTAGCCCCGTGCCCGCCGGAGTCGCGGCTCGAGAGCGAGAATGGTCGTGCGCCTCACCCCGGCACGGCGAGCCGCCGAGAGAAGGTCTCCGAGTGCGACTTTGGTGATCGCAGGGTCGCCGGTCGCCGGCTCGGCCGAGTGGTAGGCACCGAGCGCCTGACCGCAGCTCGCCATGATCTCGAGGACGCCCGCCTGGCCTCGGTTCCAGAGCCGGTGACCGCGCTCGGAAATCGAGCTGAACAGCATGTCACCGTCCACGTAGCCGAGCGCCACCGCCGCAGGAACATCAGACCAGCCCAGCGCCCTCGGAACGCGCACCTTCCCGCCCGGCAGCTGTTCGAAGAGCGTGCGAACTCGCTCGACCTCCGAGGACACGAAGTGGGCGTCGGCGGCGGTCCACCCGTCGCCGAACTTCACCGCCACATCGCCTCGAGCGTTCGTTGCGTGGACGAAGTCCGCCTTGAAGCTGCGCCAGTGGCCGGCCACCGACCAGGCGGCACCGTCGACAAGGGCTTCACGCCTGTCCTGCATGCGATGCAGGATCTCGGTCAGTTCGCCGTCTCGCACTACGTCACGGTCGGGAGCCTCGGCCATCAGCCGGCAACTCGCGACAGCATCGCAACCATCTTGTCGGTGGCGTCCTCGACGTGGAATTCGGCATCGAACAACTCCCGGGACCGGTGGCCGTACCGAAGTCGCCGCTCGCCATCGCCGAGCAGTTCGGTGATGGCTGCCTGCAGCGCCGCCACGTCTCCCGGTGGTACGAGGTCGGCGTTGTCACCCTGCCGCACCACCTCTCGGTGGGCCGGAAGGTCGGACGCAATGATGGGGAGCTCGAGCGCCATCGCTTCGATGAGTGCGCCGCCGAGGCCTTCGTAGAGGGACGGGAAGACGAAGACGTCCGCGGCGGCGAGTATCTCCGGCACGTCCGTTCGATGGCCGAGGAGGGAGATGGAGTCTTCGAGCCCGTGTGCGGACACCAAGGCCTTCAGTTGGGTGGTTGCATGACCTTCACGGCCGGCAATCAGCAACCGGGCGTCTGGGCGGTCTGCCACCACACCTGCAAATGCTTCGATGAGATAGCGATGCCCCTTCTGATACTCCTGGCGCCCAACCGTTGCGACGACCTCTGCGTTGGCGTCGAGCCCGAGCGACGCCCGTGCGGCCGAACGACGGTCGGCAGTGCGATGGCCGAGCCGATGGTCGTCCCTTCCCCGTTTCACCACCGTGATGCGGCGGGGATCGACCTTGAGCGTTGCCACCGTCGAGTCCTTCACCGCCTGGCTCACGGCGTGGAAGTGATCGGTCAAGTGGCGCGACGTCCAGCCGTCGACGAGTTGCACCAGCTTGAGGCGCCTGGCATCGATGTTCGGATCAGCCAGGCGGGCAGGGTCGTAGGCCGTGTTGGCGAGGTTGGAGATGACGGGAACGTCTACACCAATCGCAGCGATGCGCCCGGCGAGATCGGCGTCGAAAAGCGACGTGTAGACGAGGTCGGGGCGCTCTTGCTTGATGATGCGACGCAACGAGCGGATCTTGGCCATGCGGCCCCGGCCGGACAGGAGCCGTACGTCATACCCTGCGGCGCGAACGTCCTCCTCGAAGCCGACCTCGCGGTAGTTCAAGCACGCGATCATCGGAGTCACGCCGGAGTCGACGAGACAGGGCAGCAACTCGAGGAGCGAGCGCTCGGCACCGCCCGCGAGAAACGAGTTGATGACGAAGAGGTACTTCCTACCCATGTTCCCCCACTGGACAATGCGGGTATCTTACCGGCCCATGGAGGCATCGCAGGGGGTCCCTCGACCCATTCACATCGGCGTCATGTGCAACGGAAGACGGTTTCCGGCGTGGCAGGCGTCCGCCCTGCGCAGCATGTCGGCCGTTCCGGGCGCGCAGATCTCGCTGCTGATAGTTCGCGACGCCGCCGGCGGCCCAAGCAAGCTGGCCAGGTTGCGCGACCGCTCGCACCTCCTCTGGACGATGTTCAACAAGGCCTTCATCGAGCGGCGATCGTGGGCTTCACGCAGCGTCGACCTCAGCTCCGAGCTCGCCGGCGTGCCGGAGATCCGGTGCCGGACGGAGCCCGTCGGCAGATTCGGCGAGCGACTCACCGACAGGGATCTCGATGTGATCCGCCGTCACGATCTCGACGTCATCCTTCGATTCAGCTTTGGGATCATCAAGGGTGGGATCCTCACCGCAGCCCGCTACGGCGTGTGGTCCTTTCATCACGGTGACGAGCGAGAGTTCCGGGGACGACCGCCAGGCTTCTGGGAGCTCGTCGAGGGCCGGCCCGTCGTTGGGGCCATTCTCCAACGGTTGACCGAACGATTGGACGGCGGGGTCGTCCTCCACCGAGGCTTCTTCAGGACGACGCCGGCCTCTTACCGCCGCACCCGTGACGACGCCTTTCTCGGCAGCGCGGTCTGGCCCTCGATCGTGATACGCCAGATCCAGCTCGGCGACACGGCCGCGCTCGAGGCGCCACCCTCGAAGACCGAAGCACCGATTCGCTACGACCCCACGAACATCACGATGCTGCGCTTTCTGCTCCGCCAGGCGGCCGCTTTCGTGTGGGCTCAGGTGCGCGGCGTCGTCTCGGCGGCGAAGTGGACGATTGGGGTAGCCGATGCTCCCATCACCGCCTTTCTCGACGGTACCCCCCCAATCCGGTGGCTGGACGAGGTGTCCGGGCCGCGATACCTCGCGGATCCGTTCGCCATGGAGAGCGATGGCCGGACCATCGTTCTGGCCGAGGACTACGACTACGCGGCGCACCGCGGGGTGATCTCTGCGATCGACCTCGCCGGCGGCGGCCACCCCCGAGTTGTGCTGGACACTGGGGTTCACTCCTCATATCCGTTCATGTTCCGGGATGGCGACGACATCTACTGCGTGCCGGAGACGTATCAGGCGCGCGCCGTCCGCCTCTACCGCGCCGTGAAGTTCCCCGACGAGTGGGAGCTGGTGACTTCGCTGGTCGACGACTTCGCAGCACTCGACGCAACCGTGTTCCACCATGACGAGCGCTGGTGGCTCTTCTGCACCGACCACCGGGAAGAATCGAACTCGAAGCTGCACGTCTTCTGGGCCGAGTCGCTCGAAGGACCGTGGGCGCCACACGAGCTCAACCCCGTCAAGACCGATGTGCGCTCGGCTCGACCGGCAGGAACTCCGTTCGTGAAGGACGGCACGATGTATCGCCCTGCCCAGGACGCATCCGTGAGCTACGGGGGCGGCGTGAGCCTCACCCGCATCGACGTCTTGACCCCGACCCGATTTGCCGAGACGGTCGTTGCCCGGGTCGCTCCGCCAACCACCGGACGCTACCGCAAGGGATTGCACACGCTCTCGGCGGTCGGGAACGTGACGATGGTGGACGGACGCCGCGATGCATTCATCTGGCACGCAATGCGTCGAGAGCTCACGTCGAGGCTACGCAAGCTGCGCGGCTGAGCCGCCAGACTCACCGATTCGAGTCATGGCCCACGGTACCCGGCGAGCCGGCGGCGAACGCGGTCTTCTAGCTGCATCCCCGTCCGCATCTTGCGCGTGAAGAAGAACACGCCGTCGCTGAGTTGCACCGCGACTCGGTTGAGGAGCATCGGGTCGGTGGCTGCGGTGATTGGGCTGCCCGTCCCGAGCGTGGCGGTGGAGTAGCGACTCCGCACCGGCGTGTCGGCCGCCGCGGACCAATAGCCCCATGGGTAGGCGAAGTGGCGGGGAGCGATACCGGTGCGCGACAGAATGAGGGCATCGCTGCGGCCGAGCTCGTCCTCGATCTCGGCACGGCTCGCTGCTCGAACGTCGAGGTGGGTGTGGGTGTGCGCCCCGAGCGTCATCAGACCGCTCTCCGCCATGTCGCTCACCTGGTCCCAGGTCAGGGGCTCGGCCTGCCCACCAGGGAAGAGGGGGCGTCTTGTCTCCACGGGACCCGTGGTGAGATAGAGGACGAATGGCATGTTGCGCCGCACGAGCTCGGGATAGCCGTTCCGATAGAAGTCGTCGTAGCCGTCATCGAACGTGAGGACGAACCGACGCTCGGCGTGCGCCGACCCGCGAGCCGCAACCGCCGAATCGAGATCGACTATCACCCCGTGCTGGTCGAGCCACTCGAGCTGTGCGATGAAGGCGTCCTTCGTGACCTCCATCTGGCGGCCGAGCCCGGCCTCGACCTGGTGGTAGATGAGGATTCGTGGCCCGGGGAAACCGCCGAAAAAGGGATCGGCGGCGCTGAAGACGACCTTGGAGGCCGTGCGGGCCGCTGTCTTCAGCGCGCCGTTTGCGCGTCCCACCGAAACTCCTCCCCGAGTATCGCGACGAGCTGTGCATTCGGTTTCTCGAACCGTTCCCGCAGATAGTCGCGCACGGAAGGGGGCGGCTCTGGGTAGTCGCCGTCGAACGCGTTGACGTAGCTGTAGTTGCGGAACTCGGGCGGATGCCAGCTGGGCAAGCCGATGAAGTCGAGGATCCGGTCGAACGTGGCCGCCGGGCTCGAGAAGAGATCCGCGCTGCGCACGACGAGGAGCTGGTCCCTGGGGTAGTGCTCGAGCCACCGCTCGATCTGCTCGGCGTACATGCCGCGCGCCGTGTACGAGAACCTCCTGAGCGCCAGCGCCGCGTACCCAGGGTCGTCGAGCGCACGCTCGATCTCGCCCTCGAGCCGCTCGTCCTCCTTCTGGAAAGCAGTCTCGATGTCCAGGTCCTCCAAGCCGTTGCGCACGCTGTGGTGGTAGTGCGATACGGCTCGCTCTGCAGGGTCGCGCAACATCACAACGAGCTTGGCTCCAGGCACGAGCTGATGCGCCCGCCGCGGCGCACCGAGGATCGAAGAGATAGTCCGGGGTCGCCTCGAAGGTGACGAAAGGTCTTCGGGTGGCGGAGGCCAGTCTGCGTCGAAAGGCCAGCGGAAAATGCGCTCGGTACCACAGCTCGCCCTTTGGATAGTCGACCGAGAAGTACTCGATCTCCTTGCGAAGGGATGGCGCCACGCTGGGATGACGCCCGAGGTACTTGTACAGCGAGCTCGTCCCCGACCGCTGCGCACCGATGATCAGGACGTCAGGGAGCGTTCGAAATCTCGCCGTTCGGCTCCGAGCCGCAAGGCGAGCCTTGACCAACGCACGGCGAAGCGGCAGCGGCGTGATCGTCTTCAGACGGTCGGCGGCGTCGTGCCGCAGTCGATCCATGATGCGCGCCATCTGTCTCCCCCTACGGGCCAGCAGGCCTACTGGTCTGTCTTGTCACCGGCGAGAGACGCGAGCGACTGCCCCAGCCGGTCGAGCAAACCCTGCTCGGCTTCTTCCTCGTTTGCGCCCGCAGCGACTCCAACAGGTTGAGCTGCCGCAGCAGCAGCCTGTTCGGCCGCTGCGCGGCTCAGGTCGCTCGCCGGGACCCAGCCGCGACGGGGCTTGATACCGAGCAACACTGCGCCGATGAGCCGGCTGCGGCTCCCCGCGAATTGCTTGGCCAGCTGCGCGATGTGCTGCTGGCGCGTTCTGCCGACCGTGGAAACGACAACGTACGACGAGACCAAGCCGGCCATGACATAGGCGAATGGCGACAGAGCAGAAGGTCCAACCACCATCACGACGTCGTAGCGCTGCAGCGCCTGCTCGGTCAGCATCGCGAACGACTTGCTGGCGAGAACGTCAACGGCGTCCACCGTGCGCGGGTCGCCGGGCAGGACCTTCAGGTTCGGTGCGTATTCGACGCATCCGTCGAGAACTCCGGACACCCGAGCCGAAAGGGAAACAGCGTCTGCGTCCTGCGCTACGAGATCGGCGAGCGTCGAGCCCCCGCCCACGCTGGAACGAAAAGCAGGCAGGCCGAGCAGCTGGCCATCGACGACGAGCACGGAGCGGCCAACGCCACCGAGGCTGCTCGCAACGTCGAGGACCAACTCGCTGACGCTCTCCTCAGACGTGCCGAGACCCGTGAACCCGATCGACGCCGGTCCGGCGGCGTGATACAAGCCGAGTACCGCGGATCGCACCGACTGCACCGACTTCTGTCTGAGGGCTTGGTAACGCCTGGGGCGAAGCTCAACACGGGATCCGTGCTGGGGTACCTCGGCGAGGATGGGCACCTGAGCCATGTCCTTGGCCGTCCACACCGTGCCCTGGACCCTGTCGATGAAGATGAGCACGGCCAGCCCGGCGACGGCACCGCCGAGCAATCCGATCAGCGCTGCGATCGTCAGGTCGGCAGCCGACGGCGTCTCATCCGTCACGACGATCTCGGGGAGATTGAGGCGGTCGCCTGACGAGGCAACATCGAGAAGACTCTGGTACTCGGCGCTGATCGCCGTCATGCGAGTCTCGAGCGCTGTCTGCTCGAGCTCTTCTGCCGCCGTCAGAGCGAACTCGATGGGCTCGGGCTCAGGCGGCGTCAGATCTGCAACTTGCTGCTTCAGATCGGCAACCCTGTCTATGACCGCATCGATCTGCGCCTGGATCTCTGCCTTCGCGTCGTCGTCATCAGCGGCCGCGAGGTCGTCTTCGAGCAGACCGACGTCTCCGGTTGCAGCGGCGATCTGGCTTCCAAGCACGTCGATCTTCGCTTGGTCGGCAACCGGGATCTCCGGAGGCTCCGCAGCGGGAGGCTCGTCGAGCTCGGAGAGACGATCCTGGATGTCCGCAGCCTCGGCGACGAGCACGGCGATCTCGGCATCGACGTCGATTGCCGTGGGATCGACCGCGAGGTAGTTGTCCCTCATCTCGATGACGATCTCTTCGGCGAGCTCGGGCGACGGCGCGGTGGCCGTGAACGACAGCACGCCGAGGGTGGTGTCGGCCTTGATGGCGATGTTGGGCTGCTCGAGCAGCGTGGCGTTGATCTCGTTTGCCACCTCTTCGGCCTGCGTGACGAGATCGGACGCAGCGCTGAGGCGTGGGCGCGGAACCGCCACGACCGGGCGATGCCGGTGCCACCTCCTCCTCCCCGGCAACGATGAACTCGATGCTGGCAATGGCCCGATGACGCGGCTCGATGTTGCCGTTCTGATAGTTGGTGAATGCATACGCAGAACCGAGCCCGATGACGGCCATCACAACGATCAGCCACCACCGGGCCCGCACCATGCGGCGCAGCCGGCTCAGATCCAAGGTTTCAACTCCATGTGACGGCGTCTCTCAGGGTTCCAGTTGTCTCGGCAACACGGATGTTCCCGCTGTGGGCGACTCGGTGAACGGCAGCCGCCACCTCGTCGCGCTGGCCCGAGTCTGCCAGATCTCTGAGCTGATCCAATTCGTCGAGCAGGATTGCGTAGTCCGGGAAGCCAATCGACGCCTTGTTGATCTTCGGATGCTTGCTTGCGCTCAGCGGCCCGTCTGACAGAACTTCTTCGAGTTTCTCGCCTGGCCGCATTCCGGTGATGTCGACGTGGATGTCGCGTCCCGGCACGAGCCCGGACAACCGGATGAGACGCGAGGCGAGATCCATGATGCGCACCGGTTCGCCCATGTCGAGCACGAAGACCTCCCCGCCTGCGGCGAGAGCGCCCGACTGGAGAACGAGCTGGACGGCCTCGGATACCGTCATGAAGTAGCGAGTCATCCGCGGGTCTGTGACCGTGACCGGCCCGCCCGCCTGGATCTGCGCCATGAAGGTCGGGACAACGCTGCCGCGACTGCCGAGAACGTTGCCGAATCGCACGGCCGTGTAGATCGTGCCGTTGGCGGCCCGAGCTGCGGCGGATTGCGTGAGCATCTCGGCCACTCGCTTGGTGGCGCCCATGACACTGGAAGGATCGACCGCCTTGTCTGTCGAGATGAGCACGAACCGATCGACGCCGAACTTCTCGACCGCAGCCAGGAGGTTGGCCGTGCCCAGCACATTGGTCTTCACTGCCTCCGCGGGCCACTGCTCGAGGATGGGCACGTGCTTGTGCGCAGCGGCGTGGAACACGACCTCCGGCTGCACCTCTTCGAAGACGCTCTCGAGACTCGCCCGGTCGCGAATGTCGCAGAGAACGGTATCGGGCTCGACACCCGATGCACGCCACATCGCAAGGCCGTCGTGCAGATGCGTCTCGTCGTTGTCGAGGGCAGTCACTTGGACGTCATCGAAGGCGATGCACTGGCTGACGATCTCAGACCCGATCGAGCCACCGGCGCCGGTGACCAGTATGCGACGACCGGACAACATGGACGCAACCGGGGAGAGATCCGTTTGCACCGTGGCCCGCGGCAGAAGGTCGGACAGCTCGATGTTGCGGATGCTCTCGGCTGCGTTCCCCTTCAGCAGCGCGTTGAGGTTCGGCACGATCCGAAGGGCGACGTCCACCCTGAGACACACGTCCACGAGGTCGCGCAGTGTCGATTCCCCGGTCGTGGCAGCCACGATCACCTGATCGAGGCGATACGTGTGCACGAGATCGGGAACTCGCTCAACGCCTGCCCAGACCGGCCGACCAACCAGGCGGCGAGGGTGCGGCCCCTCAGAGTCGATGTCCAGGAAACCCACTACGTCGAGTGCAGGGTCGAGGTTGGGTGCCTGGCGAGCGAGCACGGCGGCGGGTCGGCCCGTCCCGATGATCAGCGCTCGCACCGGTGCGCCGTACTGCGTCATACGCTGGAACGAGAAGACGCGCGCTCGGAAGCGGATGGCGCCCATACCCACGAGCGTGAACATCGCGCCGAGGATGACCACCGAGATGGGAATCGGCTGCGCCACCTGGAAGGCGTCGCGACCAACGATCAGCGACACAACGATGACGATTCCCGCCGTTGCCGATGCCATGGCCACGCGGAGCGCCTCCGCGACAGATGCGTACTCCCACACGTGGCCATACGTGCCGAATGCAACGTTGGCGATCAGATGAACGAGGACGATGATCGGCAGGATCTGCCAGAACGAGGGCCACCAATCCGCTGAGACACCGAGACCATCCATGAACCGGGCCACGAGCCCTGCCACGTAGGCCATCGAGATGATGAAGGCGTCGACGAGCGCAAACGAGACGTCGGCGCGGACGCGCGCCGCGCTCTGCGCGAGCGCCATCCGCCAGGATGGCTGGTGGCCTTCCACTTGGTGTGGTTCGTGCGGCTGCATCGTGTCCCCCAAACGCTGCGAACACCTCACCACTCCTGGCCCCGGAGCGGATCGGGCATTCCCCCTGTTCATACCTTCGGCATTCCAAGCCGGCCACCGAACGAAGCAGGCGCACCGACCACGTCGACTGTAACGGCAACGCCAACTTGCGGACACCCTATTTCGGGCCAGGTTCCCGAATTGAGTCGGTCGGCCTACGCCCCCTCAGCCCCCATCGGTGCGCATCGTGGTACCTTCGCCACAGGGGCTTGCACGTGCCCGGATCGAGGGGGATTCAGTGATGATCGCGCCCACATGCGCCAACCCAGCACCAATGGACGCCCGCCCGTGAGGTCGTCGCTGTCCGACGGTGCTCGTGACCGTCAAAGGCCTGGGTATCGGTGGGGCCGAGAAGCTCATAGCGGAGAGCGCGCGTCTGTGGGACCGTGATCGGTTCGACTACAGGGTGGCCTACGCCCTGCCGTGGAAGGACCAACTCGTCGAGCCGATCCGCTCGCTCGGAATCCCTGTGGAGTGCATCGGGACCGACCGAGGCATGACCCCCTCCTCTTGGTGGCGACTCCGCAGCCACGCCACCAACGTCGGCGCATCCGTGATGCACGCCCACCTGCCCGCCATGGGAGCGGTCGCCCGGCTGGTGTCGCCCGTGCCGGTCGTCTACACGGAGCACAACGTTGCGACCTCATATCGCCCTCCTGTGCGACTCGCCAATCGCATCACCTACCGCCGCAACGCCGCCGTCACTGCGGTCTCGGCGGCGGTGGCCGAGTCGATCGCCGGCTATCCAGGCCCGGAAGCGAGGGTCGTCTCCAACGGAGTCGCCTGCGAAGTCGAGCCGGCTGCCGCAGCCGCGGCACGGCGGGAGCTCGGCATCGACACCACAACGCCGCTGGTCGTTCATGTCGGCAACATCCGACCCCACAAGGGCCACGCCAACCTCGTTGCCGCAGTCGAGTCGCTGACGCAACGGGTCGCCGACGTTCGGGTGGTGTCGATCGGCGGCGAGAAGAGCCAAGGTGACCTCGATCGGGTTCGGTCGATGGCGCGTGATGCTGGTGTGGCCGAGCATCTCACGTTCCTCGGCAGACGCGAGGACGCGCTCGCCTTCGTCGCCGCATGCGACGTGTTCACCAATCCGTCTGACTTCGAGGGTCTCCCCGTATCCGTCCTCGAGGCGATGGCACTCGAACGTCCCGTGGTTGCCACATCGGTGGGCGGGGTGCCCGCCATCGTCCAGCACGACGTCACGGGCCTCCTCGTGCCACCGCGGGCGCCCCGAGCGCTCGCGGACGGGATCGCAGAGCTCCTCCACGATCGCGACCGTGCCGCGTCACTCGCTGCTGCGGGCCGCAAGGTGGTCGAGCGCGACTACAGCTTGGAAGCCATGGTGCGTACGATGGAATCCATCTACCGGGAGGTTCTCGATGCCTGAGCGAACCATCACGGTCCGCCCGTACATCGACGATGATCTCGCGGCCGTGCTCGACCTGCTCCGCGCTGCGCTCGGCGAGACTCCGCTCCTGCGCCGCACGCCGGAGTTGTTCACGTGGAAGCACATCGCCAACCCTTTCGGCCGGTCGATCATGCTCTTGGCGGAGGTGGACGGACGAGTCGCCGGCCTGAGGGCATTCATGCGCTGGGACCTCGTTACGCCCGAGGGTGAGACGCTGCGGTGCGTGCGAGCCGTCGACACCGCCACCCATCCGGACTTCCAACGCCTTGGTATCTTTCGCCGGCTTACGCTGGCAGCGCTCGAGCAAGCAGCAGCCGACGGGATCGACATGGTCTTCAACACGCCGAATCCCAAATCCGGCGCCGGCTACCTGTCGATGGGATGGACCGAGGTGGGGTCGATCGGCGTTCTCGCTGCTCCCTCGCGGGGGCGTTGCGAGGCAGAGCACCCGACGACGTGCTCCCCGATCCCACCGACTACGTGCTGGATGCGCGTCCCGTAGGGGAGCTCTCGGTCGAGGACCGTCCAGCCCGAGGGCTGCGCACACCTCGAAGCGCTGCCTATCTCGCGTGGCGGTTCACGCAGCATCCGACGGCTCGCTACCTCCAGATCGATGCAGAGGACTCAACGGCCGTCGTCCGCCCCAACGTACGCAGCTCCCGTCGCGAGCTCGTCCTCTCCGACGTGTTCGGACCGCAGCCGGGCCGGGCGATCGGTGCGGCACTGCGACGAAACCGGGCTGCCTACCTCGCAGGCTGGTTCTCAGCCGGTTCGCGGGAACGGCGCGCCGCGGTCCGCAGGGGAATGCTGCCGTTGCCACGGGTGAAGACACTGACGCTGGTGGCCAAGCCGCTTCGTCACCTTCGGGACGACGTCGGCTCGCTTGCGGGCTGGGACCTCGCCTCCAGTGACCTGGAGTTGCTCTGATGCTCCAGATGATCCCCATGATGGGGTGGCTCCTTGCGTTCGGTGGACTGGCGTTCGCCGTGGGCACGGGCTCAGAGCACATCGGCGCTGCGGTCATCGCAATGCTGGGAGCTCTGGTGTTCGGCTCGATCGGCAAACGCATCGTCAACGACGACGACCGCAGTTGGCTGCCGACGATGATCCTCGCCGGCTTCACCGTGAAGATGCTCGGCTCGTGGTTGCGGTGGTGGGTGCTCGTGGATTACTACCACGGCTCGGGCGATGCAACCGGCTACCACGGAAAGGCCGTGAACGCGCTCACCGACATGTGGAGAGCGTTCCAGCCGCCACCGATGTCCATCGGCACGGAAGCGATGGAGGGCGTCACCGGCCTCGTCTACGTTCCGTACAAACCGAGCATGCTCGGCGGCTTCTTCGAGTTCGCTGCGCTTGCGTTCCTCGGCCAGATCTTCTTGTACCTCGCCTTCCGGGAGTCGGTGGTCCCGCGACGGTTGAAGCTGTACGCCCTCGCCGTGTTCTTCGTTCCGAACATCGTCTACTGGCCATCCAGCATCGGCAAGGAAGCCGTGATGATGTTGGGGATCGGCATAGCGTCTTTCGGCATCGCTCGCCTCCTGCGCGACGGGTCGGGGAAGTCGCTCGCTGTCATTGGGCTCGGAATGTTCATCTCCGGACTGATCCGCCCGCATGTCACTGCGATGCAGGCTGCCGCTGCCGTCGGCGCCCTGCTCTTGGCGAAGGGCGGCGTCGGCGTCGGCCGGATGCCGGGAAGGCGGCTGGTCTTGCTGGCCTTCGCCGGTGCCGGGCTCGCCGTCGTCTTACTGACCGCTGCATCGAACTTCGGGATCACCCTCGACGATGCCGGCGCCGTCGAGGGCCAGGTCGACGATCTGGTCACGAACGTCGAGGAGAACACAGACAAGGGCGGATCGTCTGTCGAGGGAGGGTTCATCTCGAGCCCATCTCAGTTCCCCGAGGCGGCCGTGCGCGTCCTCTTCCGCCCATTCCCCAATGAAGCCGGGAACCTCCCGGCGATCGCGGCGAGCCTGGAAGGGACCGTCCTGCTGCTGATCCTTCTGTGGAGGCTCCCGGCGATGCTCCGTCGAGGCTTCCGTATCAGGCGAGACCCGTACACGCTCTACGCACTGTTATTCACTATCGGCTTCATCATCGCCTTCTCCTCTTTCCTCAATCTGGGGCTCATGGCGCGCCAGCGATCACAAGTGATGCCGTTCCTCATGGTGCTGCTGGTTGCGCTCGGTTTCGGGCAACCCGACGCCGAGGAAGAGGAACGCCAGCTGGAAGAGGAACGCCGGATCGAAGGGCTCGACGAGCTGCTCGTCGGCGCCCCTGTCTCTGGGTAGGAGCTCGCTCAGCCCGCGCCGAACGCCGCGACTCGCCGCGGTGGGGTAGGTTCGATCCCGATGCTCGCCAGGTAGCGCCGCCGCCCCTCCTCGAGCCGTTCCCACTCGGCGGCGTCCTTCTCGGTGATGATCGCATGGGGACCGTGCCGCAGGGCGTCGGGGATGCCCTGCCCAAACCTCCACCATGCCTCGGGCATCCCCCAGAGCTTCCAGCGTGACATGAACTCTTCGCTCACCGAGTTCCAGACGCGCTCGGCATCCGCCAGCGACCCGAACATCGCAACCAGTTCGACAGCGCTTCCGAAGGTGAACACCCGGAAGTACTCGAAGGGGATCTCGGCCCGTCGTCGTCGCCGCATCACCCGAGTATCGCGGAACGGATCCCCAACCTGGCACGAGAGCTCACGCTCGTTCGAGGAACCCAGCTCTGCCGAGGGCAAAGACGATGCCGACGAGTGCAACCACGAGCAGCGCAACGGACATGACAGGCGGCGCAAGCACGTCAACGATCACCACGAGCCCGACGATCGCCGCCTGTCCACCCGCGAACGTCAACGCCACCTGGGCGACGGACAAGCCGCGGTCTCGCAACTGGTCGTACGCGTGGCTGCGATCGCCCTCGAAGAGCGGGCGGCCAGACAGCTTGCGGCGAATCAAGGTCACAGCCAAGTCGACGGCGAACACCCCGAGCAAGCCGCTTGCGATCAGGACGGGCAGCTGAGAGGCAGGAGGCGACGCGCGGAAGAACCCGTACACCAGAAAGATCGCGACGCTGTATGCGCCGTTGTCGCCGAGGAACATGCGGGCGCGAGGCCAGTTCCACACGAGGAATCCGGCCACAGCCGCTGCGAGGATGAACCCGTAGGCGATGCCGAGGTCGCGGACGCGGCGAGCAGGCTGATGCCGACGGCAGACACCAGCGCCGACGACCCTGCCAGCCCGTCGAGACCATCGAGCAGGTTCACCGAGTTGACCGCAACGACCACGAGCAGGACGACGAGCGCGGCGCCAACGATGCCTCCCGCCGCCGGCAGATCGCCCGCAACGGCCAGCACCACACCGGCGCCGGCCTCCACGACGAGCCGAAACACACTGCTGAGCGGCCGGCGATCGTCGACCAGACCGAGCACCAGCAAGAGCGCCGAAGCAGCCAGGAGCCCCGGATCGAAGTCACCTTCGAGGGCCATGCCGAGGTGGACGGCAAGGAAGATGCCGATGCCCCCGAGCGGCACTGCGGGCTGCTCGTGAGACTTGAGGAATCCGTCCGGGCGGTCGACGAACCCCAGCGCAGGGCCAACGCGAATCATCGTCGCACCGATGAAGGCCGACAGCAGAAGGGCGAGCGCTACGCCTCCCACGTCAGCACCTCCGACTGCTCTCCCGCGTGAACCTCGACGCTGCCCGAACACACGAAACCCATTTTCTCATAGGCTGCGATCGCAACGTGGTTATCGGCGCCGACGACGACCTTGACGCGTCGCTCTCCCCTCGCCTCGAGCCCTTCGAGCATCGCCAGGCCAAGTCGCCCGGCAAGCCCGCGCCGTCGCGCCTCGGGAGTGACGGCCATTGCGAGCAGCTCGGCGCGGACGCCTCCGTGCTCGCCCGGGTACGAGAGGGTCTCCCACGCACGGCGCACGATGGATGGCCGTATGAGCCGCGGCGCTGCGGCGAGCCCGGCGGATAGCGCGTGGTGGCGGAGGAAGTGCTTGTAGAAGGCACCGACGTCCGTCACGCCGGCAACGAATCCCACCGGCCGCCACGCTCCGTCTGCGACGTGGATCTCGCTGCCTTCCCAGGCCAGCATGGCTGCATAGAGGCGCTCCATGAAGCCGCTGCCGAGCTGCGGTAGGAATCCCGTCGAGATCGCTTCCATGTGGAGGCGGGCGAGATAGGGAATGTCACGGTCTTCGGCGGGCCGAACAAAGGGCTCGACCATGGGCGGCGGGGAACTTGCGACAGCGGCGACCCCTTTGCGCACGGCGATGCCGTGATACGTCGCAAACACCGTGTGGACCACCTTGCGCTCATCGAACAGGCGCAGCGCACGTTCCCTGCTCGCAGCCCCCATGCGCCGGCGCACGGCGTCGTCTCCTCCGATCTCCGCGATGGCTGCGGAGAGCGCTTCGGGGTCCCGGACCGGCACCAACTGCCCGTTGACGTCAGGAGCGACGACTTCGCGGCACCCGCGAATGTCGGTGGCAACCACCGGCAGGCCCATTGCCGCCGCTTCCATTGCCGCACGAGGGAAGCCTTCCCGATGCGACGGCAGAACGAACACGTCCATCGCGTGGTACAACTCGTCGACGTCCGTGCGCATCCCCAAGGTGCGCATCCCGGCGGCCGCCGCACGGTCGTGGAAGTCGGCGCCGAGCGCATCGGCCTTCTCGGGGTCATCGGGACCGATTGCCACAAAGGCAAAGCGATCGCCGAGCTTTGCAGCTGCGTCCACCAGTTCGGGGTAGCCCTTCTCGGCGACGAGGCGCCCAACGATCCCGACCAGCACCTGATCGTCCCTGACACCGAGGCTCGAACGCACCGACCGGCGATGAGCAGTGTCGAAACGATCGGGATCGAAACGGTTGAGATCGATCCCGTTCCCGAGCAGATACGTGCGGTGAGGGCGCGAGATGCGTAGGCGCGTCATGAGGCGGAGGTCTTCTTCGCTTTGGACCAGCTCGGCGTCCGAGAAGCGGGCGGCAACGGCCTCGAGCAGGTACACGACGATACGCTTCGGCAACGGGTCGTCCTCCGTTGCGTACAAACCATGGACCGTGTTCACCACGATCGGCACTCCCGCCAACCGGCCCAGGATCCTCCCATACAGCCCCGGCTTCGGGTTGTGGGTGTGAAGGATGTCGACATGTTCGCGCCGCAGCACCCGCCAGAGGTCGAACGCCGCCCTGATGTCGGCCCGCAGACTCCACCCGCGAGACGAGGTGGGCAGCGCCACGTGGCGAACACCCACGGCCTCCACTTCGGAGACGAACTCGCCCGGTGCGCTGATCCCGAGCGTCTCCCAGCCGGCGGCTACCCCCGCCTCCAGCTGCGGGAGAACGAGATAGCGCAGGCTGAGATCGACCGTGGTGAGATGGGCAAGCTTGACCGCGCTCACCGGCCACCCCCGGAGGGCGCTGCCGCGCGGTGACCGGTGAGCTCGTCCGCGAGCAGGTCGATGTAGCGATCAACGGCCGCCTCGAGAGTGAACCGTGCGGCGACCATCCGCCGCGCCGCGTCGCCCCACTCCCGGCGCTTCCTGGGATCGGCGGCGAGCTCGAGCAGCGCAGCAGCGGCACCCGCCACATCGCCCGCAGGGACCACCCGTCCGGTGATGCCGTCTTGCACCGTCTCCGCCGAACCGCCGACCGCATAGACGACGCTCGGAACCCCGGCCGCCCCGGCCTCGAGCGGGACCCCAGGAAGGCCCTCGGTGCGTGACGTGAGGAGCAACGCATCTGCCCAGGCAAGGTGTGGAAGCACGTCAGGTACCGATCCGAGGACCTCGACGGAGCTCGTCAGGTTGCGGGCATCCAATTGCCGCTCGAGACGCTCCCGAAGCGGCCCGTCGCCGAGGAACCTCATCTGCACCGGCGTTGCCGCCGCAACGCGCTCGATCACGTCGACAGCGGCAACGGGATCCTTCTCGATCGAGAGGTTCCCTATGAAGGCGACCCGCAGCGGGCCGTCGTTGCTCTCGGGAACGACGTCGAAGAAGCGTGCAGGCACGCCCGTCGGGGCGATGCGCACCTTTGCAGCGGGCACGCCGAGATGGTCCACGAGTTGCCCGGCCGTGGTCGCAGACACCGAGAAGACGCGGTCGACCCCCTTGAGGATCAGAGTGCGGACGACGCGATGCCTGGCGGATCGAATCCAGAACATGGGCTCACCGATGCTGCTGTAGACGAGGCGGGGACGGCGTTTCATCACCCGCAGCGCAGCGATGGCGTATTGCATCGTTGCCGCACCGTTTGCAAGCACGATGTCGTCGCCGCGCTCCTTGATGCGGCGGCGAAGGGCGGACACCACAGCGCGATCGAGCTTGCCCAGGGCATCTGGGGTGGCATCCGAGAGCGCCGTCGCTGCGACGACCGGCCCGGCAACGCTCTTGGTGAGCGACAGGAGCTCGACGTCCCAACCACGCTCCCGGAGCCCGACACCGAGCGCTTCGCCGAAGACCTCGGCACCGCGGCGGCGATTGCTCGACACGACGATCGCAAGCCGCGGCTTTCGAGTATTCGATTCATCGACCATGGAACCACCCCTGCGGCCGTCCGACCCCAACGCTGCCGACCGCCGGGCAAGCGTAGCGCTGCACCCCCGGACCTGGAGCGTTCCTTGCCATCGAGGACCGGTGCGGCCGGCGGAAACGGGCTGCGACTGGGAAGGGGACGTACGCCGGTATCGTTGGCAGGGAGTCAACCCGAGGCGTCATGGCGATCGACGAGCTGTACAGAGAGGTCATCCTCGACCACTACCGCAACCCGAGGCGTCGGGGCACACTCGAAGGTGCCCACGTGCATGCAGAAGGCGAGAATCCATCGTGCGGCGACGAGTTCTCGCTCGACCTCGCTGTGGAAGGCGGCGCCGTGACCGACGTGGCCATTCAAGGGCAGGGGTGCTCCATCTCCCAGGCATCGGGATCCATGATGGCCGAGGCAATCGTCGGCAAGACGATTGCCGACGTACGCGACCTCACCCACAAGTTCAAGACCATGATGTCCATCGAGGATGGCGAGAGCCCCGTCGACCCAGACCGGCCCGGCGCCGTCCTCGGGGATCTCGAGGCGCTCCAAGGGGTGCGCAGGTTTCCCGTCCGCATCAAGTGCGCCGATCTTCCGTGGGCGACGCTCGAGACGGCGCTCGACCAGGCGGACACCGGCTGATGTCCGGTGCGGCGGAGTATGGCCCCCAAGTCGCCCTGATCGTGGTGGATGTTCAGAACGACTTCGCCGACCCTGCCGGCTCGCTCTCCGTGGCCGGCGGCGAGCAGGTGGTCCCCTTCATCAACAACGAGATTCGGGCGGCGACCGACGCCGGGGCCTTTGTCGTGTACACCCAGGATTGGCATCCCGCGTCGACCCCGCATTTTGCGAAGGACGGCGGCCTCTGGCCCGTGCACTGCCTCGCAGGCTCGTGGGGCGCCGAGCTGCATCCCGATCTGGTGGTCTCGGGGCCGATCGTGAAGAAGGGTGCGCATGGCGAGGACGGCTACTCGGGCTTCACGATGCGGGATCCCGTGTCGGGTGAGGAGTCACCGACAGAGCTCGCCGAGATGCTGCGAGCGAACGGCATAGCCTCGGTTGTCGTCGTCGGGCTGGCGACCGACTACTGCGTGCAGGCCACCGCGCTCGACGCGGCCAAGAACGGATTCGCGCCGACGGTCCTCGCCGACGGGATACGGCCGGTGAACCTCTCCCCAGGCGACGGGGCGCGTGCCGTCGCTGCGATGGCCATCGGCGGCGTTGCGATCCGATAGCTCACGTCGTATCCCGGTGTCGTGATCCGCCGCTCCGTGCGGCCAGCGACCACGTGAGGAAACCGGGGCTTGCTTCTCCTCTCCCGGGCCCGACGCAATCTGGGGAACATCCCCGATGGCCCAGGTCGGATCACCGCGCCACGATGGTGCCATGATGACGACCAGCCCGGCTCGCTTTCGCCGCCTCTCCCTTGCTGAATGGGTGTGGATCGGCGGCTGCGCCGCCTTCGGGCTGGGTCTCTGGGTCGCGAGCCGGTGGCTGGTCGGTGGCATCGCGCCCATCGCTGCAGGTGAGAACGGGCTCGAGTGGCTCTTCCTTCCCGAGGTGTGGGGTGCGCTGCTCGTGGGTCTCGCCGGCTTGGTGGTTGGAGCCGCCGCTGCCGGCTGGGCGTTCGGCGTCGCTGCCGCGGTGATGGTGACCTCCCTTGCAGCGATGCGCGAGAGGACGCGGAAGATCGCAATGTTCGCCTCACCACCCGTTGGTGCCATGTGCGCCGTGCTGTGGCTGCTGATGAGCCCCGGCTGACCCCACTCCGGCCTTGTGATCAGCCGCTGAGAGCGCGGGCGACGAGCGCATCCTGGAGCGCCTTCACCCCGTCGGTGAGCGACACGTGATAGGTGTGCGGGTTGACGAGCCGGCGTACACCAGGATCCAGCCGCTCCAAGTCGCTCGCTCGGGTCGCCCGCGCTGCCTCGAGCGACTGATCGAGGAGGATGGCGCCTCCGCGCAGCACCGGTACGACGAGCTCGTCGACCATTCCCACGTCGTGTGGTGCCAACACCCGCGCGACGCCCTCTCGATATGGGTGGTGCAGTCGCAGAGACCTGCCGGGGACGATCTCCTCGTGCTCACCCGCAACCACGTCGGCGGTTGCCGAGCCGCGATGGTCTGAGACCCGCCACACCCGCTTGTTGCCGGGAATGGGGATCTTCTCCCGGTTCTCCGACAGCTTGATCGCAGGCTCCCATCGGTCATCGTGTCGAACTGCCACCAGCTTGTAGACGCCGTCGAGGGCGGCGTGGCCGTGGGAGGTGATCAGGCGCGTCCCGACACCGTACGTGAGGCGGCGGGTCAGAGCCGCAGGATCGACGTCGTACCGGGAAGCCTCCTCTTCGATCTGGGCGAGGATCTGCCAGATCGCCAGCTCGTCGAGATTGGATGACAGCACGATGGTTGCGGAGGGGAACCCTGCGTCGTTCAGCATCCGCGCCGATCGGATAGCGAGGTGGGCAAGGTCGCCCGAGTCGAGCCGGATGCCCACCGGCCGGTGGCCGGCCGCCGCGAGCTCACGAAACACGGTGATGGCGTTGGGGACACCGCTCTCCAGGGTGTCGATGGTGTCGACGAGCAGTATGCAGTCGTCCGGATAGCTGCGGGCGTAGGCTCGAAAGGCCTCCAGCTCGCCACCCCCAACGGCCATGAAGAATTGCACCATCGAGTGCGCATGGGTGCCCTTGGGCGGCACGCCCGCACGGAGCGAGGCCCCAACGTTCGACGTGAAGCGCGCCCCGCCGACGAGCGCCGCCCGGGCACCTGCGTTGGCTCCGGTGCCGGGACCGCGCCTCATCCCGAACTCGAGCACCGGCCCTCCCCGCGCCGCCTCGGCGACTCGCGAAGCCTTGGTGGCCACCAAGGTCGGGTAGTTGAGGTGGTTGAGCAGCGACGTCTCGAGGATCTGCGCAATCGCAAGCGGCCCCTGAGCAGTGAGGATCGGGGCATGCGGATGCACGACGCTGCCTTCGGGTGCGGCGACGAGGTCGACGGCGTCGAAACGCCCGTGCGTCTCGAGCCAGCCCAGGAAGTCGTCGCCGAACACCGGTTCGCCCACGGCGTTGCGTTGCGTGCGCAACTGGTCCAGGTCGGCCGCCGTGAAGCGGGTGCTGGTCATCCAGTCGAGCAGGTCGGCGAGCCCGGCGAAGATGCAGTACCCGGCCTGGTGGCGGCCGTAGTCGGGGTAGCTGCGGAACGCGAAGTCGAACCGCGCCGGCCTTTCGTGGACGCCCTCGCGGAAGTAGAGCTGAGCCATGGACAGCTGGTACTGGTCGGTGAAGAGCGCTCCCTCTGTCAGACTCGCGTCGGTTTGTGTCATGCGCTGCGTCCCGTCGTCATGGCTTCATCGCCGCAGCATGGTCGCGCACCGCGCCAACCGTGACCAGCGCTGCCACAACTGCGACCGCCGCAGCGAGAAGGGCAACGGCACCCATCCCGAGGGCGCCGAACACGGCGAGACCGACGAGCGCAGCGACACCCCGCCCTACCGCCTGTGCGACCACAAACCGCGACAGGTATGCGATTCGGGCAGACGGCTGCAGCTCCGTCCCCAGTGATATGGAAGAGACGAATGCGAACTCGAATCCGGCGATCCCAAGGACGAGGCCGGCGACGGCAGGGACCACTTCGAGCCGCAGCAGCGCAACGAGGAGGAAGCCGAGGGCGCTCGCACCGAGCCCAACTGCCACGGCGTAGGGCTTTCCCAGCCGGTCTGTGAACGCAACCGTGGCGCCTTCCGCTGTGAGCTCGGCAAAACCGATGACGATGGCAACCCCGGCCAGCCCCGCCACGCTGAACCCGTGCACCTCCTCCAACCACGTTGCGAACGTGATGAACATCATCTCGACGCTCCCAACGATGAGGACCGTTCCGGCGAGGAAACCGCCCGAGGCGCGATCCCAGGCAATCACGCCCTGCGGCGCTGCCCCGGCTCGGACAGGCTCGCGAATCACAAGGGCAAGCCCGGCGAGGATCACAGCAACGATCACAGCGGTCGCCCAGAACGGCGCCGTCCAGCCGCTACGTTCGATCAGCCAACCGGCGGCGGGTGCCCCCACGAGGAACGACACCGCCCAGGTCGTCTCGAGAATCCCGAGGAGCTTGCCCCGGCGCTCATACGGCACCCGGTCGGCAACCCACGCCTGGGTGCCACTGTTGAAGACCGGAGTGGCGATACCCATCAGCACGAACCCGACGAGGGCCCCTGCGTAGAAGCCGAGAGCGGCTGTGACCAGTGAGCCGGCGACGAACACCCCGAGCCCGGCGAGCACGATGCGCCTGCGATGCTCCCGCCCGGCGAGCCGTACGGCCAAGGGAGTGAGCGCTCCCGATGCCCAACGCACCGATGCAAGCGTTCCCGCAGCACCAGTGGAAACACCGAGCCCACGCGCGATCGCCGGCAAGAACGCATAGACGAAGCGCGTCGCGGTGTTGACCGCCAGCTTGCCGGCGACAAGGAGCGAGTAGGTGAGCCAGGGAGGGCGCTCGTCGAACGACATCCTGCGAGACAGTAGAGACCCGCGGAGCATGCGCTGGGACTTTGGTGTACGTTCGACGAATGGAGTTCCAGGTTCTGGGCCCCGTCGCCGCGCTGCGCGATGGCGCTGCGAAGAAGCTCGGCGGAGTCAAACAGCGCACGTTGTTGGGCGTGTTGCTCGCCGACCCTGGGCGCACCGTCTCGACCGATGTGCTCATCGACGCCCTCTACGGAGAGTCAGCCCCGGCCGGCTCGCGGCGGTCGGTGCAGACATTCGTGTCGAACCTGCGCCGCGAGCTCGGCGAGGTCATCGTGCGCGACGGTGAGGGTTACCGAGTGGATTCCGAAGCAGTGACCGTCGACTCGGTCGTGTTCGGCGACCTCGTGCGCCGGGCGCGACACAGCCTGGATGCCGACCCGGCGGACGCTGCAGCCGTCTTGCGCACGGCTCTGCCGTTGTGGCGGGGACGGCCTTTCGAGGACGTCGATGCGCACGGACACCTCGAGAGCGAGATCGGCCGACTCGAAGAACTACGGCTGGTCGCTCAGGAGACCCGGATCGAGGCCGACCTCGCGCTCGGCGAAAACGACAACGTCATCGCCGAGCTCGAGTCGCTGACGGCACAGCATCCGTTCCGGGAGCGCTTCACATGTCAGCTCATGCTGGCCCTTTACCGATCCCACCGGCAGGCAGAAGCGCTCCGTGCCTGCAACCGGCTCCGCCTCCTTCTTGTCGAGGAGCTCGGAATCGAGCCAACTGCTGACACCCGCAGGCTCGAGCAGAGAATCCTGGAACAGGATCCCGACCTCGCGGTGCCCTCAGCCCACGCCGAACGCCGGACTCGATCGGTCGGCGAGTTCGAGCTTCGCGAGCGCATCGGGCAAGGACGATTCAGTGTTGTCTATCGCGCCCGCCAGCCGACCGTTGCCCGCGACGTCGCCGTCAAGGTGATCCGCTCCGACTATGCACATGACCCGGAGTTCTTGCGCCGTTTCGAGCGCGAGGCCCAACTGGTCGCGCAGCTCGAGCATCCACACGTCGTCCCGGTTCTCGACTACTGGCGGGATCCTGATGGCGCCTATGTGGCGATGCGCCTCTTCCGGGGCGGCTCGTTGGCGGATGCGTTGAAGCTGGGGCCGTGGACGCTCGATCGTGGGCTCCGACTGATCGACCAGATCGCTGCGGCGCTCACCACGGCCCACCACGCCGGCATTCTCCATCGCGACGTGAAGCCCGCGAACATCTTGCTGGACGAGTCAGGAAACGGCGCGCTCGGCGACTTTGGGATCGCCTCGATCGTCGGGGCGACGACGACCTTCACCGATGAGGGGCGGACACCGACCACGCCGGCCTATGCCGCACCCGAGATCCTCACCGGTCAGCCGTACGACCAGAGGTGCGACGTCTACTCACTGGGTATCGTCGCCTACGAGCTGCTCGCCGGCGTCCATCCGTTCCCGGCTGCTTCTATCGAAGGGATGGTCTCCCGGCACATCGAGGAACCTCTCCCAGCGCTGAACCCATTGCATCCCGAAATCCCGGACGCAGTGGATCAGGTACTGGCGGCGGCGACGGCCAAGGAGCCAGACCAGCGAACCGGCAGCGCTGCCGAGTTTGCGGCCGACCTCCGCGACGCCGCAGGCCTACACACGGTCCTCTCCACAGGATCGGCGAGCGCTGGGTCGCAAGCCGAACGAACGCCGGCACTCACCGACTTCATCACGGACGAGATGCCTTTCGGCCCGATCGCCATGGATGAGATCTCAACGAGGGACGTCTACGAGGCCCTGTACGACAGCGACAACCGCATCCATCGCGAGATCGTGCGCCGCCGCCCTTCGTTCATCGTCGGCCGGCGAGGTGCCGGCAAGACGGCACTGATGAGGGCTCCGATGCTCGACGCCCACAATCTGCTCGTCGAGTTCACGTCTGCGGAGCTTTTCTCCCAGGTCCTCTCGTGCGTGAACGCACTCGAGGCCCGTGGCGCGTCGCTGTTCGTCAAGCAGGTATCGGATATCTGGGAGGGCGTGGTCTGGAGCGGTCTCGCGCACGCTGTACTCCAGAAGAGCGGTTCGGGGGATGAGGCCAGGGACGACGTGTTCACCCTGCAGCGCTACGTAGCCGGACTCGGCGGCAACGACCTGCGCTCGATCGATGCAGCGGGCGCCGCGTTCTGTCGCGCCCTCGTGGCAACCGACACCGCGGGCCTCGGCCCTTCGCTGGATTCGGTCACCATCGGCGGCGTGACCCCTGCCGTTGCCAAGGGAGCATGCCGGCGCATCATGGACGCCATGGAGCTCCAGCCCGTTGTGTTGATCGATTCGATGGAGGACCTTCACACCGAGCTGGGGAAGCTGTCCCGAGTGCTTGCCGGGTTGTTCGGTCTCGTCGGACATGCGGAGCGGTCGGCCGTACCCGAGTGCGACTTCAGGCTGTGCTACCCGTCGGAGTTGTGGGCGAAGCTCGCCGACTTTGCGGCCAATCCGCTGAAGGACGCGGAGAACCACATCACGCTGCACTGGCAGGCCAAGGAGCTGGTGAAGATGGCCGGCAACCGCCTTGCGATCTACCTCCGCCTCTATCATCCGGGAGCCCTGACGGCCTTGTTCGATCGCCGCACCTACAACCCGGGTTCCTATGACGACGCCCGGGTGGTCCTCGGCAGCGTGCTGCCAAAAACCGTCAAGAACATGTTCGGCCGCGACGAAGCTTCGCTTGCGTACGTCATGCGGCACACCCAACTCCTCCCCCGCCACCTGTTGTGGATCTTGAACGGCGTGATGCGCCGCAACCGGGAGCTGGGCGGCCAACCGATCGTGGTGTCGGAAGAGGCGGTGGTCGACGGCGTCCACCGCGTTGAGGAGCTCCTCGTGTCCGAGGTCTTCAGTGCCTACTCGGCCGTGCACCCTCAAGCTCGCGAGGTCTGCAGACGGGCATTGCCCGAGCTGCCGGACAGCTTCACGGACGGCGACTTGCACCGCACCTACAACCGAACCGGCATCGCCAAGAAGACGAGTCTCGGGTATTTCGACTTCAAGGAGTTGCTCGTCGAGATAGGGGCAGTCGGAAGGGTGACCGGGCGGACCGATCGGTATGTGGAGGGGGAGTTCGACTATACGATGCCGACGCCCTTGTACCCGGCGCATGAAGATGCGCTGTGTCTCCACCCCGTGTTTGCCAGGGTGTTCCACGCGACCCCGGGTTCGACCCGTGGCGACGAGGCTCCCCTCCCGGTGTATCCGTATGGGTCCGACCCGGATCACATCGGGTCGTGGTGACGGACAGCGCCTGACTGCGCGGTGAAGCGCATCGCCGATGCCACGCCGTGCGCCCTTAGAGTCTGAGTATGAGCTCCCCCAACCCCGCCGAGCTCGCCGCAAGCCTCGGCGTCACCGACGACACCGACCTCATCGAGGTCATCCTCCGCCTCGAGCAGTTCCTTGCTTTCAACCGCGTGCTCGGGCTCGAGTTCACGTCGCTCTCTGCCGAGAAAGCAAAGTTCGAGTTCGCAAAACGCCCAGAGCTCATCGGCAACGCCCAAAAACAGGCGCTCCACGGCGGGGTCATCTCGGCTGCGCTCGATACGGTTGGGGGCATGGTGGCGATGGCCGCCCTCGTCGAACGAGCCGCCAACGTGGAGGATGCGCTCGCTTCGCTCATGAAGGTTGGCACGATCGACCTGCGCGTCGACTACTTGCGGCCGGCCACCGCTGATCGTTTCGCGGCGACCGCGTATGTGCAGCGGCTCGGCCGCACCGTCGCCGTGACCCGTATGGAGCTTCACGACGTCGACGGCACGCTGGTATCGGTCGGCACCGGCACCTACATCGTCGCATGAGGAGGGCGCTGTGACGCAGCCGATCGAAGCCGTCCACCACCGCTTCGCCGGCAGGGGATACCTCGATACCGGGAGCCTGGGCCTCCCACCCGACACGACCGTCGCTGCCATGAACGAGGCCATCGGGGCATGGCAACGAGGTGAGGCGTTCGCGCCCGGGTACGACGAACACGTCGAGCGCTCGCGGAATGCCTTTGCCGACCTCGTCGCCGTCGACCCGAGCTGGGTGGCCACCGGCAGCGTCGTGTCTCCGTTCACCGGCCTCGTCGCCGCTTCGTTGCCGGAGGGGTCGGAGGTGCTGTGTCCCGAAGGCGAGTTCACTTCCGTGCTCTTCCCGTTCCTCGTCCACGAGGACATCACCGTCCGTACCGCACCGCTCGAAGGCCTCGCCGACCACGTCGCCGAGACGACGGCGCTCGTTGCCTTCAGCGCGGTGCAGTCGTCCGACGGAAGGGTTGCCGACCTAGCGGCGATCCGTGAAGCCGCAGCGCGCCACAGAGCCCGTACCTTCCTCGACGTGACCCAGTGCGGCCGGATGGCTGCCGACGACCGCCGGCGACTACGACTTCGTGGTGGCGGGCGCGTACAAGTGGCTGCTGAGCCCGCGCGGCACGTCGTTTTTCGTGGTGCGGCCGGAGCATCAACCGACGCTGGTCCCGCTCTACGCCGGCTGGTACGCAGGCGAAGACCGTTGGGATGCGATCTATGGCGGCCCGCTGCGGCTGGCAGACGATGCCCGCCGCCTCGACATCTCCCCAGCCTGGCTGGCATGGGTGGGAACGGCGCCTTCACTCGAGCTGATCGCCTCGGTCGGAGTCGATGCGATCCACGCCCACGACGTCGGGCTCGCCAACGCGCTGCGTGCCGAGCTCGGGCTGGCGCCGTCGAACTCGGCAATGGTCTCAATTGCAGCGCCCGGCGCAGCAAGCGCTCTGCAGACCGGAGGAATCCGCGCCAGCGTGCGCGCCGGACGGGTCCGGCTGTGCTTCCACCTCTACAACGACGAGGCGGACGTGGCTGCTGCGGCTGCCGCGCTCAGTCGATGATGCCGCCTTCGGTCATGCGCTTGATGTCGAGCAGCTCGTCGACCTGCTCGGCGCTGAGCCAGCCCTTCTCCACGACGATGTCGCGCACGTTGCGGCCGGTGGCAAAGGCCTCCTTGGCGGCTATCGCCCCGTTGTCGTAGCCGATGTGAGGGTTGAGGGCGGTCACCACGATGATGTTCGCCTCGGCAAGCGCCCGCGCCCGCTCGACGTTGGCGACGACGCCCTCGACGCACTTCTCCCGGAAGTTGTCTGCTGCGTTCGCGAGCAATGAGATCGACTCCAACAGGTTGTGGGCGATGAGCGGCATCATCACGTTGAGCTCGAAGTTGCCGTTGGCGCCACCCCACGTGATGGCGACGTCGTTGCCGATGACCTGCGCCGCGACCTGCATCACCATCTCCGACATCACAGGGTTCACCTTGCCGGGCATGATCGACGATCCGGGCTGGAGTGACGGAAGCTGGATCTCGGCGATGCCGGTGCGGGGGCCGCTCGACAGCCAGCGCAGGTCGTTGGCGATCTTGAACATCGACTGGGCCACGGTCTTGAGGGCACCGGATGCGCTCACCGTTGCGTCCTTCGCCGCCTGCGCTTCGAAGTGGTCGTCGGCCTCCCGGAACGGAAACCCGGTGATGGCGGCCATGTCGGCGATCACCGCAGCGGGGAAGCCGTCGGGTGCGTTGAGCCCTGTGCCAACCGCCGTGCCGCCCAGCGCCAGCTCGTCGAGCTCGGGCAACACCTTCTCGAGGCGGGCGGCGCCCTTGCGGATCTGCGCGGCATACCCACCGAACTCCTGGCCGAGCGTGACCGGCGTGGCGTCCATGAGGTGGGTGCGCCCCGACTTGACCACGTCGCCGAACTCGTCGGCCTTTGCGCCGAGCGCATCGCCGAGACGGCCAAGGGCGGGCAGCAGGTCGTCCCGGATGGCGGCGGCGGCGGCGATGTGGATCGCAGCGGGGATGACGTCGTTCGACGATTGCCCGAAGTTCACGTGATCGTTGGGGTGGGCGAGCTTCGCCTCGGTGAAGGTACCGCCGAGCAGCTCGGTCGCGCGGTTGGCGATGACTTCGTTGGCGTTCGTGTTGGTGGACGTGCCTGAGCCGGTCTGGAAGATGTCGAGTACGAACTGGGCATCCCACGTGCCGTCGCGTACCTCGTCGGCTGCGCGGGCAATGGCATCGGCCTTTTCTGCATCCACGTATCCCTTGGGGCCGGAGACGCGAGCGGCCGACCCCTTGATGAGCCCGAGCGCCCAGATGAAGCGGCGGCTGAACCTGAGGTTGGAGATCGGGAAGTTGTCGACCGCCCGCTGTGTGGAGGCGCCGTAGTAGGCGCCGTCGGGGACCGAGACCTCACCCATCGAGTCGCGTTCGGTGCGCATGGTGGCTCCTGGAGATCGAGACGTCGTCGCAACGCCAAGGTTAGGAGCCGCTCCGAGCCGGCGAGCAGGGCCGAGGGTCACGAGGAGCCGGGCGGGTGGGCGTGGCCCGCGCAGGCGAGCCGGGGTCTCATTCGGCGAGACAGCCATCGGGCAGATGCAGGAACGTCGCACACTCCTCGTCCGTGAGGCTGCGCGTCAGCCGGGACGTTGCGATGTCGACGAGCTCGTCGACATCGAGCGTGTAGGTGAGGAGGATGCCGCGATCCGCCATGACGGTGACGTAATCCGGGTTGAACGGATCGAAGGCGCCGTACGCCGCTCCCTCGGTGCGGTTGGGATGGAACTCGGCGACCTGCGTGCCGTCTTGGGCGTTCCACACCCGCACCGGCTCGCCCCGCGGAGTCGTCATGATCAATGTCCCGGAATCATTCACCTGGTGCATCAGCGGGAACACGCTGGCGTCCGCCGCCTTGGTCGTCCACTCGGCGATATCGGCGAAGGCGGCCGTCTCCCGAAGCTCATGGATGGGGACCAGCATGAGTTCGTTGTCGACGGTGGCGATGGTCGCCATCACGCCGTCCGGCATGGGCCGGATCGAGGTCAGGTCGGTCGAGTCGAAGATGCGGGTTCCCGTGGCGGTGTCGATCACTGCACCGTCTTGCACGGCGGTGAACAAGAGAGATCCGTCGACGGAGAATACGGGAACGCCCACGTTATGCGTGCCCTCCAGCGGTGTGAGTACGCCGGTCTGGCGATCGAACGTCGCCGGCCATTCCGGCGGATCTGGCATGGACTCCTCCGGCACGAGCAGCACCACCCGACGGTTTCCGCTCGCCTCTGCGATCGTGTACCCACGTGGCGCCGTATAGACCACGCGACCGGTTGCGACGTCGATCAGATTCGAGAGACCGTCGGCTGCCGTGACCGCAAAGACGCTTCCGTCGCCGAAGGGCCTGAAGGCCAGCACGTCGTCACTGCCCGGGTATTCCAAGATGGGCTCGAACGTCCCGGCGTCGACGACGAGGTTGGGATCGTCTGCAGAGCGGCCCGTGAGCATGATGCGATCCGGGACCTTCGTCTGCGCAAACCGACCGAGGCCGGGGCCGAGTTCACGACGGCGCACCTCCGGCATCGGGCCGGGTCGTGCATCCCACACCTGCACGGTCTCGTCCAGCCATCCGGCAGTGACGACGAAGTCGGTGCCGGCAACCGTGGCGATGCCGAAAGTCGGACCGGCATGGCCGAGGTAGGAGCCCAGCAGCTCGCCCGTGCGTGCGTCCAGCACGCGAGGTGCACGGTCCCCGGTCACGATGAACGACTCGCCATCGTCGAGCCACACCATCGGCGCGGCGCGATCGGCCTCGATCTCCCACTGCGATTCCCCGGTGACCAGGTCGAACAGGCCGACACGTCCTTGCACCGTCGCCGCTACTGCTACGGCATCTCCCGCCGGTGACACGCTGAGCCACTCCGGCTCGAACGGCACGGCGAACGAGCCGGTCTCCTCACCGCTGACGACGTTGAAGGTCCGGACCGCGTTGTCTGTTCGAACTGCGGGTTCCCCCCAGTCGCCCACCAGCAGATCGCCGTTTGCTAGGAACCCGGCGAATTGACCCGAGGTGTCGGACTCGCTGAACACCACCTGCCCCGTGTCCGTGCTCCAGACACGGACGTCGTCCGGGAGCACGGATGCAATGAGCGCTCCATCGGCTGAGAACTCGAGATCCATGTGGTCGCCCGTGAAGGTGAGCGTCGAACCGCCCGGCAAGTCGAGATGTTGGAGCGTCTCCAGGTCCCAGACCCAGACAGGCGACCCCTCGTCTTGGCTGTAGGAGATGGCGAGGCTCCGGCCGTCGGGCGAGAACTTCGCCCCCAGCGCGATCGCGTCATCACGTGCCAGTTCGACGACCTCACCGGTCGTGCGGTCTACGACCCGCACTGGGCTGGGCTGGAGGTACTTGACGAGACCGTCGACGCCACTGGTCGCCAGCAACGTCCCATCGGGACTCACGTCGACGAAGCGTCCCCCGTCGAAACGCTCGAGCGTCCGGTGCGCGGCGACCGCCTGCCGGAGAGCGGCGGTGGCTTCGGGGAGGTCGCCGCCCGCCGATCGGGCGAGATCGACCGCCTCGAGCGTGAGCAGCAGGCCGCGCTCGGGGTCGATGTCGAGCTGGGCGACGGCTTGGAGCGAGAGTTCGCGCACCCGTGCCACGTCACCTGCCAGCACCGCCCGTTGCGCCTCGCCCTCTGCTCGTGCCGATTCTGCCGCTGTGAGCTCGCCCTGCTCGACCGCCATCCGCCACTGACTGACTGCGATCGCTGCCAGCACGAGACCGACGACGGCGGCGACAGCGAAGCCCGCCAGCACTCGACGCCTGCGGCGCCGGGCGGCTGCGGTTGCAGCCTCCCGCCGCTCCACGCTCTCCTCGATGAACTCGGTCTCCGACAAAGTGAGCGAGAGGTCGGTGGTTGCGGCCCACTCCTCGAGATGGGCGAGGCAGGGTCAGCCTGCCGAACAGCCGTCCGGCAGGTGCAGGAAGGCGACACACTCCTCGTCGGTCAACTGCCTCGTGAGGCGAGACCGTGCGATCTCCATGAGTTCTCCCGTGTCGAGGGCGTAGGTGAGCAGGATGCCGTCGTCTGCGAGTGCCGTCACGTGGCGAGGGTCGGTTGGAGAGAACTGGATGCGAGGCTCGGCGGAGACCGCACCCGAATCGAGCTCCGCAACCAGCCGCCCAGTCGACGCATCCCAGATCCTGAACGGCTCCCGGCGGGCTCCCGTCAGGATCAAGGCGCCGTCGGGGCTCGCCACGTGCATCACGACATACCCATCCGTGGCCTTGACATCCCACACAGCTGCTTCGTCGAGCGGGATCCCGTTGCGGAGGCTCTCCAGCGGCGCCAGCAGGTGCCTCCCGTCGACCGTGACGACCGACGCGTTGCGGCCATCCGGCATCACGTAGACCGAGGACGCTCCCGGCAGCCTGACGGCCTCGTCTCCAGTCGCGGTGTCGTACAGCACGATCCCAGAGTCGCCCTCTTCGTAGGCCGTGATCAGAGACGCGTCGGCGGAGAGTGGGTGGTAAATGCTCAGGTCCCCGGCGACCACCACCTCCTCGCCGGTGTCGAGGTTCACGATTGCGGCCGGTGAGCCGGGTGTTGCCAGCCGGGGATCGGGGACGGTTACGACCAAATGGCCGTCAGCCGACGCATCCCTCACCACCCTGCCTTGCGGCGCAACGTAGACGACATCGCCGGTTGCGATGTCGACGAGCGTCGACGGACGATCCTCGGTGACGGTGATCAGATAGCGGCCGTCCCCGACGACGAGCGGCTCGAGCCCAGTCCCGACGATCGGATCGGTCAAGCGGAACACCGGCTCGAGGGTGTCGGCAGCAGCGATCCACGCCTCGGCTGGTGGGCCGACGACGCTCAAGAACAGCCGATCGGCCGTATGACTGATCGCAAACCACCGGGGGTGGCCAAGACCCGTCTCGTTGCGCCCGACTTCAGGCATCGGTCCTCGCTCGACGTTCCAGACGAGAGCCGTGTCGTCGTTGGCTCCAACCGTTGCGACGAGCCCCGTGCCGGGGATTCCGGCGACGGCCCACACCGTGCCGTTGTGTCCGAGAAGCTCAGCGACGACAGTGCCACTCTGGGTGTCCAGCACCTGTGGCTCGCCGGCGTCGCCCCCTACGACGAGCTGCGAGCCGTCACCGACCCACGTCAACCCAAACGGCCGATCGATCGACCGGACCCACACCTCCGTGCCGGAGTCGAGCGAATAGAGGGCCACGCTCGCCTCCGTTTGCGAGGTCAGGGCTACCCACCGACCATCCGGCGACACCGAGAGATCCTGAGGTTCGATCGCGACGGGAAACACGACCCTTGGAGATCCGTCGGCAGCGTCGCGGATCTCCACGGTGCGAGCCGAGGCGTCGCCCACGATCAGCTCGCCACTGCTCGGGTCGAAACCGAAGACACCAGGAAACCGCTCGTCCACGATGTAGCCGACCTCGCCGGTCGTCGTGTTCCACACCCGCACCTCGTTCGGATACAGGAGGGCGATCATCGCACCGTCTGCGGAGAAGCGAACCGACCACGGCGGAAGCGCGTCGGCGGGAAGCGCCGGACCGGAGAGATCCTGGCGCTCCGAGCCGTCGAGGCGCCACACGGACACCGGACCACCCTCTCCGGCGAGGTAGGCGACGACAACCTGTGTTCCGTCGGGTGAGAAATCGGCGCCGAGCGCCTGCGCGCCCGGCCGAGTCAGCGTGGCGAGCACATCGCCGCCGATTCGATCGCGGACCGTCACGCCGGAGTCGCCGTCACCCGTGGCGAACAAGCTGCCGTCCCGGCTCACGGCCACAAACGCAGCACCGGGAAACCGCGCCACCGTGCGATCGGCGGCAACCGCTTGGCGAAGGGCGGTCACTGCCTGCGATGCGTCACCACCGGAGGCGTCGAAGAGGTCGATCGCCTCGAGGGCGAGGAGCACGCTCCGCTCTGGATCGATATCGAGTTGCTCGGCCGCCTGCAGCGAGAGCTCGCGAGCAGTCGCAACGTGCCGTTGTTGGTCGGCCGATCGTTGCTGCGTCACGGCACTCGCGGCGAGGATCAAGGCGAGCCCTGCGCCAGCCCCAAACCCCATCAGGATGCGGCGCCGCCGGCGCCTGGTTACTCCCGCAGCGGTCGTCTCTGCGAGGACGCTGGCCTCGAGGAAGTCCCGCTCGGCCCCTGTGAGCGAGAGGTCGGTGGTCCGGGCCCAATCGGCCACCTGCGCAAGCCGGCCGCCGCCGATCAGCATGCTGGCGGCGCGCTCTGCCCGCTCCCACTCCTCGGTTGTCTCGACCAGCCGGCGGCGAGTTGCGAGGTCTTCCCTGCGTTCCTCGATCCAGCCGGCCAGCCTTTCCCATTCGGAGAACAGGGCCTCGTGGGCAACCTCGACGGTTGGGCTGTGCGTCACCATGTCTCGATCGAGCGTCAAGAGGCGATGGCCGGCGAAGGCATCGACCACGCGGCCCATCGCGACGGCGTCCACATCGAGACGCTCCAACTCCACCCGCCTGATCCGGCGCCGAGCGACTCGGGCGGCATCGGTCAGCGTGACGAGCCGCAGGAACAACTGGCGAGCTGCTGCCGCACCGACTTCATCGAGCTCGGCGTAGATCTCCTCCGCTCTTCGGCCCAGCGCCCCGAGCACGCCGGCCATCGACTCGTAATCGGCAGCCGGGATCACATCGGACGTTCGGTGGTCGAAGAGCTCCGTCAACGTGTATTCGAGGAGCGGCAACCTCCCCGGCTCCTCACCGATGTCAACGATGATCCGCTCCACCAGGCCGGGCCCGAACCCGACACCCACGGAAGCAGCAGGACGCTCGATCATCTCGTGGAGCTCCGCGCTCGTGGGCGCCGACATCGGGACGGTCGCCGACCGGAGCAGCTCGCCGAAATCCGGATGCATCAGCGGCTGATCGAAGAAGTCGGCCCGTATCGTCACAGCTACACGGGCGTTGCTCGAGGGGTCCGTGGTCAGGGCTGCGAGTGCGCCCAGGAACTGATCCCGCACCGCAGGATCGGCGGTGACGGTGAACAGCTCCTCGAACTGGTCGATCAACAGGAGAACCTCGGCCGCGTCCGGGAAGAGACGCGCCGTTGCACGAAGCATCCCGCGGTCACCGTCGACGATGTCTTCGTCCAGGTGGGGCGCCGGCTGGGTCGCAACCCGAAGCAGCGCAGACGCGAGAGCTTCGAACGGATGCGTTCCCGGCGTCATCGAGGCAGTGAACCAGGCGGCAGAGCCGGGGACCGCCCCGTTCACGAGGGAGGGGAGGACGCCTGCCTGGATCAATGAGGACTTGCCGACGCCGGAGGGCCCGACGATCGCGACCAGACGCCCTGTGCCCAGCGCATCCACAACTGTCTGAACGATGGCCGTGCGCCCGAAGAAGTCCTCCGCATCGGCATAGCTGAATGCGCTGAGCCCGCAATATGGATTACGAACCGGCGTGTAGGCCGCTTCGGCGAGATCGCGATGTCCAGCGGCGACAGTCCACGCCGACAGGAGCTCACCGATGGAGGTGTATCCGCCATCGCGGCGATGCAACCCCGCAACCAGGTCGCTGGACGTGCCCGCGACGCCCGCCGCGGCATCGAGCGTCGCCAGCAGACCTGCGACGTCGCGGACGACAGGATCGCCGCCACGGTGCGACGCATCAGCAACACCGAAATCGTGGAGGTAGAACGTGCCGCCACCGTCGACGAGGATCGTGGACGGGTTCACGTCTCCGTGCGTGATCCCGGATCGATGTGCCGCGTCGAGCGCAGAACCGATCTGTGCGACCACGCGCGACACTTCGGCGAGTTCGAGCGGGCCCGTGGCGATCCGGGCGGCGAGGCTGCCGCCGTCCACCCACCGGCTGACGAGGTACGCACCCGTCAGATCACGCCAATAGTCGAACAGCGGCACGATGTGAGGGTGCTCCAAGCGGGCGACCGTCAACGCCTCGAGCTCGAAACGGCGAACGAACTCGGGCCGGTTGGCGAGCTCGGGAGCGATGACCTTGATCGCTACCTCTCGGCCGACAGAGGGCTGGTAAGCACGCCATACGGCCCATGATTGGCCGCGGGCAACCTCGGCCCTGAGCTCGTAGCCGGGCATGATCCGCATCCCGCCGGGTAGCGGTCCTGGCCGGCCAAGGCGCAGCGCAGGGAAGTCGCTCGGCAGCCCGTCGAGCACGAGTTGGAACACACTCTCGGTGCGGTCGAGCTGAGGGATCGGCTGCTCGCCGAGACCGCGGAGCGTGTGGCCGTGGCCCACCGTTGCATCCGACTGAACATCGTGGGACAGAAGGACCTGACCCGGTTGAGCCATCCCGACCAGCCCGGCGACTCGCGTGACGACAGGTCCGGCGAGCATCCCGTCGTCGCCCGCTTCGACGTCGCCCACGTCGACGCCGGCCCGCACGAGCCGCCTCCGGTCGCCGCCACCCACTTCAGGGGAGTCGCGGAAAACGGCTTCCGCCGCTTCGAGCGCCGCTTCGAGGTCCGAGAATGAGGCGAACGTAGAGTTGAGCCGCTGCGCAAAGACCGTGCCGCCGAGGCGGCCTATGGCATCTCGGATCGCCGTGTCGGTCTGGACGAGGCGCGAGACCCGGTGCTCCGGTGGGACTGCGTCATTGAGGAGGTGGGCGTCGACATCGACGGCGAGCAGCGCCCTCCACCTCACGGACGGTGCCGGGGTGAAGCGAAGACGGTCGTCCTGCTCGAGGATCTGGTGCTCGAGTTTCTGGAGCTCGGGCGTAGGGTCGATACCGAGCTCGTCGACCAGGACGTTGCGAGTGTCCTGGTAGGCCCGCAACGCCTCGGCCTGACGACCCGCGCGGTAGAGGGCCAGCATGTGTTGCGCCCGCAGGTGCTCCCGGTACGGATACTCGGTCGTCAAGGCGTCGAGCTCGGGGATGAGCTGTTCGTGGCGCCCGAGGGCGAGATCGGCGTCGATTCGCGCCTCGAGCGCCGTCATCCGTAGCTCGGTGAGTCGTGAGATCTCGGGGAGGAGAATCCCGCCGCCGTCGATGTCCGCATATGGATGGCCCCGCCACAGGCTCAACGCCTCCCGCAGGCGCCCTGCCGTCCCCTCGGGATCGGCGTCGACGACCTCGATGGCTCCGGTGACCATGTCCTCGAAACGCGTTGCATCGAGGCGGGCGCGATCGATGTCCACCATGTAGCCGTCGCGCTGGCTACCGACGATGTCACCCAGGACCGATCTCAAGCTGGACACGTATGTCTGGATCGAACGCCGTGCTCCACTCGCAGCCTCATCGCCGTAGACGGCATCGATCAGCTCGTCTGTCGACACCCGGCGCCCGACGTTGGCAAGCAGCACCGCAAGCACCGTGCGAGGCTTGGGTCCGCCGAGGTCGCAGCGATGCCCGTCGCTCATCGCCTCCAAAGCGCCGAGAACGCTGATCTGACACGCGTCGTGGCGTGGCCTCGGGGGAGCATCGACGCCGATCATGTGATCTGCCTCCGCTGATCGTGTGGAGCCTACGCCTCGCATCCCCACGGTGTGGGGTGTTGGAGGAAGATCTACTGCAACCGCGTCAGAAACCGGTCAAACCGTCCTTGGCGGCCCGGAATCGCCTGTGGGGACTGCGTTCGCAGACCTTTCCGACCGTAGCCCCCGGCTGACCGAGCGCTGCGGAGCTCCGGATCGCTGACACGGCCTTGACATCGTTGACGCCGCCTTGACGGTGCCCCAGCGGTCCGCCGACCACTCGCGCGGACGGTGCGCCCATGAACACCGCACGGTCCTTCGCCGCCACTCTCATCCTGCTGGTCTCGCTGTCGAGCCCCCCGCCGGCCTCTGTGACCGGAAAGACCCTCGGCATCGCCGATCTGCCTGTCCGGCCGGCCGAACCGGTGGCCCCTCTCCACAATGCGAGCCCGTGGCTCGCCGACTACCCGGCCACCACGAACGTCGAGGGCGGTCGCGTCTACGCCCGCCGGTCGGCTCAGGTCGAGGACGTGCGCTGGGCGCTCGAGCGGTTCGCAGCTGCTGGTCTGGAGTTGCCGTTGGTCGAGTTCTGGATGCACGACGACCTCATCGGCTGCGACACAGGCGATGGCGCACCTCCGGTCGGGTTCACGACAGACCGGGGCGGCCGCCACATCATCTACTCGTGCGGCACGCGCTTCACGCTGCTCCATGAGCTCGGCCATGTCTACGCCAACGGGCATATGACGGACGAAGCGCGGGATGCATTCGTGACGATGCGCAATGCCGATGCGTGGCGGGCGGACACTTGGGCCCGGTCGGCATCCGAGCACGTTGCCGACATCATCGCGTGGGGGTTGCATCCCGACCACGTGCGGCCGAGCCGCACGCTCCCCAACGACGATGCCAGCCTGGAAGCGGCCTTCATGTTCGCCACCGGAGTTGCGCCGCTGTCGTGACAGGGTTGCCTCCGCTGTCTCCGCCGATCTTCGGATCGGCGGAGACACGGTTGCTCGTCTCACCCTCGAAGCCACAGGCAGGTTCCCTGGGTGATACGGGGCATACCGGCCGGCTGGCGACCTCGGACAGACAGGGCGCGATCGAGCCGCGGAATCGGTTTCCCCGCGGCCTCTCACCGTGGGGCCGCGTCCCGGCCGCCGCTACCAGATTCGGAGAAGTCACGCAGCGCGGCTTCTGCGGCGTCGAGCGCAGCTCCGAGCCCGAGGAACGAAGCGACCGTCGGGTCGAGCCGCTGTGCGCAGGGGGTTCCACCGTGACGTCCTGCCGCGTCTCAGACGCCGGTGCGGGCCCGGAGAAGGTGGGGCGGCCGATGCTCCGGCGTGTTGTCGCAGTCGTGGGCATCGCGACTGTCGCCGGGGTGCCGGCACCGGAGGGGCCCGGTCGAGCCCCGCATGGTCGCCATCGATGACCCGACGATCACGACGGAGAGCCCGGGCCGGTCGGCCCGGGCTCTCCGTCCTGTGATGTACTGCTTCAGTCGTGGGTTGCGGCGAACCAGACGGGGCAATGTGGCTGGGCCGGGTTGGGATTGGGTGTCTCCGGCGGACAGGCAGCCCCGGTCCAGAAGTCGCTCAGCCACGTGTGCAGCTCGTCGCCGGCGTCCGCTGCCTGGCCGTGGTAGGCGATCTCCACCCGCACAAGCGCATCGAGCGGGTCGTGCAGCTCGTCGAACTCGAGCACGACGCCGGGAGCCGGCTCGAAACCCGCGATACTTGCTTCGTCGAGGGAGGCGTTCATCCGGATCGCAACCCGGCCGCTGGCCCCGACGACCGCTCCAGCACCGAGCGCCACGAAGATGTCGTCGGGGAACGTGCCGTCGTGTTGCGCGACCACCCACCAGAACGTGTACACCCCGCCGGGCTTCAGTCGGGTCACCCGCACCTGGGCCTCGAGCCCGTCAGGGCCGTGGACCAGACGCGACGTGCCGACCTGCTCCAGTGGTTCCGGCGCCGGCGTCCCGTTGTCGAGATACTCCCGTAGCACCGGGGCACGATCGACCGGGGCTCCCGGGGTTGCCGCCGCGGGGCCGGCGACGACGGTGGTGGCCAGCAGCGAGGCTGCCACGGCCAGCATCAACCAGTTCTTTCGATCAGTCAGGGATCCCTCCTCATCATGGTCGCACCAGCTGCGGCGCAGGGCGGCCGCGGGCACGAACGACCTTGCCTAGGTGTCCACCTCAGTCGACCGCCGGTGTTCAGTTGGTCGCCTGGTAGGGCAGCTCATTGTCCTTGAACAGCTTCAGATACTCAGGGGCACCGTCAGGACGACCTCCGGCCTGGGCCCACGCCGCAGCCGGGAGCACATGGATGCAGTACCAGCCGTCCAGCACGCCGTTCGTGTCCACCCGATCTTCCGTGATGCTGTGTCCCAGATCCAACATCGACTGGACCGTGACCAGTTGCCAGCCGTTGCCGGGACAGCCACCCTCCAAATCGGATGCAAATGCGGGCGATGCCACCATGACGGTGAGAAGCCCGGCAGCCAACCCGTAACGCAGCCGCTTGCGCATGCACGCCTCCTTTGTCGCGTTCGTGCTCGGCAAGCATTGCGAGACCCTGTCAGAGAACTGTCAAAGCCGACTCCAACAGTGCTGTGCTCCAACAGTGCTGGAACTCCAACAGTGCTGTTCAGGTTCCAACAGTGCGGCGACGCATGGTTGGTCTGCGGGAGCCGGCGCGACATGGTTGTGTCCTCGCTGCCGCATCCTCTTCTCCGGTCGGCAGAGACACGGTTGATGCGGGGCGATACCATCGACGCCATGTGCCGCAACATCCGACCACTCCACAACTTCGAGCCACCGGCCACCGACGACGAGATTCACGATGCCGCGCTCCAGTTCGTCCGAAAAGTGAGCGGGTACCGACAGCCGTCCGCAACCAATCGAGAGGTGTTCGAGCGAGCCGTCACCGCCATCGCGGCGACCACGCGTCAAATGGTCGACGACCTCGTGACGACGGCACCATCGAAGAACCGCGACGTCGAGGCTGCGAAGGCGCGGGCCCGCTCCGCTGCCCGCTATCAATCGTCGTGAGCCGGAGCTGTGGCCTTCGCTACCGGAGGGCTCGCTCCACTGCCGCGGGAACGACCTCGCCGACATCGCCATCGATGCGCAGGGTCACGAGCGGGTGGCCATCGTGATCCGTCTCGCCACGATTGACGATCGTGTAGTCGGCGCCCGTCCCCGCAGCACGCAACGGAATGTCGGCGGCCGGGTACACGACGAGCGATGAGCCGAGCGCCAAGGCCAGGTCGGCATTCTCGGCTGCGGCGTAGGCGCGACCGAGGTCGAGGCTCCGAAGGTTCTGCCCGAAGCTGATCGTGGCCGACTTGAGAAAGCCACCACATTCACACAGTGGGCACTCCCCGGTCTCGTGGAAGGTGGCGAAATGAGGCTCGGGATCCGAACGGGCGCCGCACTGCTGACACTCGACGAGTCGTGCCGTACCGTGGATCTCGACGAGCTTGTTCGCGGTCGTTCCTGCAGCGGCGTGGAGGCCGTCGACGTTCTGGGTCACGACCATCTCGACCCTCCCAGCGCGCTCCAGATCGACGACCGTGTGATGGACGGCATTGGGCGTGGCCGACCCGAAATCGGTGTGGTCCTCCCACTTCTGGCGCCAGTAGGTGCGTCGCGCCTCACTGGAACGCATGAAGTCCCTGTAGTCAACTGGTCGTCGAGTCTTCCACACACCCTGCGGTCCTCGATAATCCGGAATACCCGATGCCGTCGAGATGCCGGCACCGCTGAAGACGATGATCCGGCGTGCACCACCGATGAGAGCAGCGAGAGCGTCAACCGGGTCAGTCATGGCGGTGTCGGGCCAAGAGTGAGCGTGACGAGAACGAAGACAAACGCCACGATCGTGAGACTCACCAGAACCCAGCGGGCCGTCAGCCACCAACGCCCAGCTCCCGAGACGGCGATTGCCGCGCTCAACGGCGCGTCTCCGTAGGCGAGCTGTCGGAGCACGATGTCGCGTTCGGTATTGCGACCGACCAACAGTGATCGCTTGCCGCCGGTCACCGAATCCTCGGGTACCAGCTTGGCGGCTCTCGCCTGAAGCGGCCGCGCAACCCACAGCAGCGCCGCGATGACGAGCACACCGAGCGCCACGACGAGCAGACCGCTCCCGGCCACGAGGGCCACGAGACCGATCAGCCATGTGGTCCACAGCACACCGACCTCCCGCAGGTAGCTCGCAGCATCCGCTGCGTCGGTGAATTCCCAGTCCCGCTCCGTGTCCATGGGTGGAGGGTACCGCCCCCTTCGGGCGAATCGGAGGCCGGACCTCTCACACTCGGACGAGCAGGCACTGATGATCTCCTATCAGGGAGACCCCAGAGCAAAGCGCTGCGAGGGGAAGACTGGAGCGAGCCGTCGCACCGTCCGACCTTCCGACGGAAGATGCCCCCTCAGTCGAGCCCTAGGGAGGCTCGCCAGCTCCCCCGGCGGGGGAGCCATCCGGAGGGCGCTTCGCAGGTGGATCCGACCTGAATGATCCCCCCTGCAGCGGAAGCATCGCAATACCCAGTCGAATGCGATGCCGGGCCGATGGCCAATGGGATGCAGGCTCCACGAAGGGCACCAAGGGAGTTCTCCGACACTTCCCAGGAGGGGGAGCCGTCCGGAACGCGATTCGCGGGTGGGATCCGACCTGAATGATCCCCCCAGGGGGGATCGGAGAGCGAAGCGAAGCGAAAGGGTTCCGGTCGCGAGCCCGGCGCCGGCCGTGCGCATACAGGCATCGCCCTCACACACGCCCGCGGCGTGGCTCGGCCCGGCTTCGCCGGGTTGTTGCCCCCGGCCGGGAGCGATCTTGCGGGGCCGGCTAGAGGTCGGTGAGGGGGTCGGCGACGGTGGCGGCTGGGAGACCGAGCTCCTTGCGGAGCTCGTCGTAGCCGCGGTCCTCCAGCTCATCGGCGAGCTCCCGACCCCCGGAGCGCACGATGCGTCCGCGCAGCATCACATGGATGCGGTCGGGGCTCATATACCGCAGAATCCGGGAGTAGTGAGTGATGATCAGCATCCCGAGCGAATCGCTGCGCAGCGATTCGACGAGTTCCGCCACCTCGCGCACGGCGTCTATGTCGAGGCCCGAGTCGATCTCGTCCAGGATCGCCACTTTCGGCTCGGCAACGGCGAGCTGGTACATCTCGGATCGCTTCTTCTCGCCACCCGACAGACCGAGGTTGATCGGCCGCGTACGGAAGGGTGTCATGCGCAGCCGCTCGGATGCGGCCGCAACCTTGTCCTCGAAGCTGCCGTTGTGGCCGGCCTCGCCCATCTCGAAGACGAGCTCGTCGAGCGAGACGCCCGGCACCTCGACCGGGTATTGGAACGCTTCGAAAAGCCCCACCCTGGCACGCTCGTGGACCGGAAGCCCGAGAATCGGGACACCACCGACCTCGGCAGATCCTGTCGCTGCGTAATCACCCTTGCCCATCAGCACGTGCGACAGCGTCGACTTCCCCGAGCCATTGGGACCCATCAGCGCATGGATCTCACCGAACGGGACTTCGAGGTCGACGCCACGCAGAATCTCGAGATCCCCGAGACGAGCGTGGAGATTCCGGACGGAGAGGGCGGCGCCTTTCATGTCGACTCCTTCTGGTCCACTGTGGCGTCGAGGGTCACGAAGACGTCTCCGTCGACAACCGTCGTCCGATAGACAGGGACGGGCTGGGTCGCAGGAAGCGAGTCGGGCCTGCCCGTTGCGAGATTGAATTCGGACCCGTGTCGAGGGCACTCGACATCGGTCCCGAACACCTCGCCCTCCGCAAGCGACGCCTCAGCGTGGCTGCACCGGTCACCGATCGCATACACATCATCACCGATGCGAAAGATGGCGATTCGGTGCTCCCCGACCTCGACGCGAACGCCGCGCCCCTGCGGGAGCTCCGCAAGCGGAGCGATACGTACGCCGTCGGTCACAGCCTGCCCTCTTCCTGTGCCTCGACGAACTTGGCGTTCATCCAGCCACGCACCGGATCGGCGGCCGAGGCGTGAGGGAAACGCGCCAGGGCCTCTTCGAAGAACCCGCGAACCTGGAGGCGGTCGGCGCGTTGCGGGTCGAGGCCACGGCTCATGAGGTAGTACCGCTGCTCCTCGTCGAGTGGGCCGACCGTCGAGCCATGGCCGCAGCGAACGTCGTTGGCGAGGATCTCGAGATTCGGCACCGACTGGGCTGCTGCGCCGTCTGACAAGATCAGGTTGCGGTTGGTCTGGAAGGCATCCGTCCGCTGGGCGGACTCGTCGATGCGGATCATCCCCGTGAACACGCTCAGAGCATCATCCTCGACGGCGCCCTTCAGGAACATGTCCGAGCTGGTGTTCGTGCCTGCGTGGTGCATGAAATAGCGGTAGTCGAGCACCTGGTGCTGGTCGCCGAAGTATGCACCGACGATGCTGGCAGACGAGCCGCGCCCCTCGAGGTCGACCGTCAAGTGGAGTCGAGAGAGCGACGCCCCAAGACCTGCCTCAGCGAGCACGAGCGATGCGTCCCGGTCGAGCACGGCGCGTGTGTGGCCTATCGAGCGCATCTTGCGACCAAAGTTCTGGATCACCGACACCTTGACGTTGGCGCCGGGACCGGCGATGACGTCGATATGGGGGACGGCGAGCGCCTCGACCCCGGGGGCAGACACGAGGTGGACGACCACCGACGCCTGCGCATTCTCGCCGGCTACGACGACCACACGAGGGAAGCTCACCGCCCCGGAAGTTGCAGCGTGGACTTGCACGAGTGTCGGGTCCGCGACCGCACCCCTGCCGACGTGCACCAGAGCGCCGTCGCCACCGAACGCCCGGTGGGCAGCGGCGAACTTGTCCAGATCGGCGGGCACTCCTCTGGTCGAGGCGAGACGGAGCGCGTCCTCATGGGAGCCCATGGCCTGAGCCAGCGGGCCCGCCCACACTGCGCCTGAGTCGACCGGTTCCGTGAGCGCAGTCCCGTCCACCACGACGACGCCGCTCCCGGCAGAGAAGCCGGGCAGCGAGCCATCGCCTGCTGGGCCGGGAGTGGCGGCAAGGGTGAAATCGGCCACGTCGAAGTCGAGGTCGACGTAGCGCCACATCTCTTCAGTAGAGCTGGGCATGCCGAGCTTCTCGTAGAGATCGTATGCAGTGCGGCGGTCTTGTCTGCGCCAGTCCGGCTCGCCGGAGGCGGCGCGGTCAATCGCAAGTGCGTCAAGTGCTGTCAAGGGATTCAGGCTCCGTGGTGGGAACCATCGGAGGATACCCCTCCCCGTTGCCGCACCCAAAGGCGCCCTCCGAGTTTTGCGGAGTACAAAAGTCCGGATAAGGTGACAGCTCTCGCTCCGCCCTGCCGGTAGGAACCGCAGGCGGTCGTCGCGGAAAGTCCGAGGATTCCCACATGAACAAGCGTTCGATTGCGGTCGCGCTCGCCGCAGGTCTCATCGCTCTCCATCCGTTCGCCCTCACCGTGTCGCCGGCGGCGGCAGTGGAAGGCGACGTTTCGCTCACCTGCTTCCCTCATGCCCCCACCGAAGACCTGCGCTATGACAACACCTGGGGCGCCGGTCGTTCGGGCGGACGGGGCCACAAGGGCACCGACATCATGAGCCCCAAGGGTGTCGAAGTGCTCGCCGTCGCCGATGGCGTCGTGGCGGGCCTCAAGAACGGGGCGCTGTCGGGCTACTACATCCGCCTTCTCCACGAGGGCGGGTGGGAGAGTTGGTACATGCACCTCGCGAACGACACTCCGGGCACAGACGACGGCCGGGGCGGCGCCGAAACTGCCTACGCCGAAGGGCTCGAGATCGGCGACCGCGTGCGCGCCGGCGAGGTGATCGGCTATGTCGGTGACTCCGGCAACGCCGAGCATGCGGGCTCGCACACTCACTTCGAGCTTCACATCGATGGTCGGGCAGTCAATCCGTACCCATACGTCGCCGATGTCGAAGCCCGCATCGACCGCCTCTACGAGATGGTGACGCCGCTCGTCGTTGCACCACCGCCGCTGCCCGCAGACTTCCGCACCGACCTTGCGGGCGTCATCCGCAGCCAGCTCACCAGCTCATCCTCGTCGGGCGTCGAGTGCCTCACGAGCGGCTATCAGGACGCTATCAAGCATGTCTTCGGTGAGTCTACCGGTGAAGGTATTCAGCTGACTGGGGTGAAAGCTCGCTAGCAGGACCGAGTCCCCGAGCTCAACCCGGGCGCCGTGCCCGAAGGGCGGCCTCGGCCGCGGCAGGCGGCGTCCTGTGCGGCGAAGGTGGGACCACACTTGCACGTAGGCGATCTGCCCAAGCGCCACGATCACTCGGGCCGCAGGCAGGAGCGCCAACTCGGCGTCGAGCCATGGGGCACACGCCGCCCGCTCTTCTGCGGTCGGACTGTTCTGCGGCGGCGCACACCTGACCGCTGCCGTGACCCAGGCATCGGTGAGCACGAGGCCGTCACCGCGACGATCGGAGTTTGGCTGGTTGGCGAAACCGGTGCGGTGGAGGGCGCCGAACAGCCAATCGCCGCTGCGGTCGCCGGTGAACATCCTGCCCGTGCGATTGGCCCCGTGAGCGGCCGGTGCGAGGCCGACGATCACGAGTCGAGCCTTCGGGTCGCCAAACCCGGGAACGGGTTTTCCCCAGTAGTCCTCGGTCGCGTACGCCGCCGCGCTTGGTCGAGGCGACGTGTTCCCTCCACTCGACGAGGCGCGGGCAGCGCCGGCACGCCACGATGCGGGCGTCGAGGTCGAATATGGTGTCTGTCAATCGGGACGAAGGAAGCTGGCGTCGTAGATCGTGTTGGCGCTCCAGATCATCCAGCCGAGACCGCGGTCCTCGGCGACTTCCTGGACGGACAGGATCTCTGCGGCGTTCAGTTGCCACGTCTGGATCCACGGCCGGTAAATGGCAGCCCCGTTGAGCAACGGCATACCTTCGTCGAGGGTGAGCGACACCAACTCGACGGGATGCTCATTCGGATCGTCGTAGCCGCCCCAGCCTCTCCCGAACGTGTAGGTGTAGATCATCGGGCTCAGCACGTCGACGACGGGCGACAAGACTTCAGGCCGCTGGCCGATGCCCTCGTCCCAGTCGCTCGTCAGCGTGATGGCGAAGATGTCTGCGGCAACCGCACAGCCCAAAGGATTCAGACGGCTGCGCGCTTCTTCGAGGAATGCATGGATCGTGGCCGTCCGATTGGCTTCCGCGTAGTCTCCGTCCGTGTCCACAGCGGCGATGTCGCCGTCGGACGGGAACCGGATGTAGTCGAACTGGATCTCATCGAAACCGAGCTCGCACGACTCGACTGCAAGCGCAAGCGGGTACTCCCAAGAGTTGCGGTCGGTTGGATCGAGCCACCGAATGCCCTTGTCGTTCTGCCAGAGCCCGCCCGTCACCTCATTGCGAATGGCGAGATCCGGCTTGGCCCTGGCAAGGAAGTTGTCCTGGAACGTGGTCACACGCGTGATCTTGTAGAGACCATGCGCATCCATGTCGGCGATGACCTTGTCGACGTCGTACATGAAACCCCGGTTGAGCGCCCCGATCTCCTCAACGAGTGCAACGTCCGTCTCACGGAAGACCCAGCCGCTCTCGTCCTTCGTATCCACGACGAAGGCATTGATCTCGGACGAGTCCGCCAATTCGAGCAGGTGCTCCCACACGGCCGGATCGGCTGCTTTGTCCCCACTGACTCGCAACGCCTTGATGTCTCGCGGCTGCATCTGAACGACGAGGCCGGGGGTCTCGCCGTCCCATGTCGTCGTGGCGACCTCCCACGCCGGGCGCTCCGCGGAGACCTCACCGGCGAGCGCTCGGGACAGTGTGAAGATGCCCGCCTCGTCGGTGACGGCGGTGCGACCATTCAATTCGACGGTCGTGGCCGACAGGGCCTGGCCGCCCGGCCCAACGACGGTGCCCTCGAGCACGAGCGGATCGAGGACGACTTCCACCGTCCCGGTCTCCTCTGGGTAGAGAGCCACGCCGCCGGCAGACGTCTGGAAGCCAGGCGCGGATGCCGCAAACTGAATCGGCTCGCCCTGCCATTCGAACTCGACGGCGCCTTCCGCGTCCGTCGTCAAAGCGTCACGGCCGATCGTGAGGGCAGCATCTGACAGCGGCGTTTGGTCGTCCCCGGCGATCACGACGAGGCGCAGAATCGGGGGCGGCGGTTCCGGATTCAATGCGGCATCCCCCGCAATGAGCACGGCGGAGGTTGCGCAGGCCGATGTGGCGAGTGCAGCAGCAATGATGAGGAGTGGAATGCGTCGCATGGTTGTCCCGCCCGCCGCCCTGCGCGTGCGAGACGCTGCAGCGGGGCGTGCGGCCCGCAGGGTAGCCGCCCACGTGTCGGTACACGCGTCGAAGGGCACAGGGGGCCAAAACCCATTGCCAATATGAGGGATCGATGATAACTTCCGCCGGTCCCTTGGGAGAGACCATCGATTCGTCGATAGGGGGGACATATGGCGCGAACCGTGAAGGATGTTTCTGCTTCGGACCCGATCGGCATGTACCTCGACGAGGTGTCATCGCACACCTTGCTCGAAGCCGAAGACGAGGTTCGACTCGCCCGCACGATCGAAGCAGGGCGACGCGTGGCGCGACGCCTCGAGTCCGACGAATCGCTCCTCTCGCCCGAAGAGCGCCGATCGCTGACCGAGGCCGTTGATGCCGGCGATGAGGCCAAGGCCGCATTCATCCGGTCCAATCTGCGACTCGTCATCTCCATCGCCAAGCGGTACACGGGGCGCGGTCTCGATCTCCTCGACCTCATCCAAGAAGGAAACCTCGGCTTGATTCGCGCCGTCGAGAAGTTCGATTGGCGCAAAGGCTTCAAGTTCTCGACGTATGCCACGTGGTGGATCCGGCAGGCGATCACTCGGGGCCTCGGCAACAACGGCAGGACGATCCGCCTCCCCGTGCACATGGTCGACGTCGTACGCACTGTGCAAGAGACGGGCCTCACGCTGCTCGAGACCAAGCGGCGAGCGCCGACGATCGATGAGATCTCATCGCTGAGCGGGCTCGAGCGCGACAAAGTCGTCATCGCACTCAACGCTCCCACCGACTGCGTATCGCTGGATCGGCCGGTCGGCGACGAGGGAGATGCTGATCTCGGCGACTTCGTTGCCGACGAACAAGCTGTGGACCCATTTGTGATCGTTGTCGAAGGCGCACGACGCAGCGAGCTCCGGCGAGCGCTCCAGCTGCTCGACGACAGGGAGCGCCTCGTCATCGTGCTTCGTTACGGCCTCGAGGGAGATCCTCCTCGCACCCTGTCGGATGTCGGCAAGGAGCTCGGGATCACCCGCGAGCGGGTGCGTCAGGTCGAGAGCCGGGCGCTTTCCAAGCTCCGACACCCGAGCTCCGCCTACGACCTGGAGAGCCTGCTCTAGCGACACAGCTCTCGGCTGGGGGCAGCCTGACCGTGCGCACGCCGGACCCCTTGCGTCGAACGTATGTTCGACTACGCTCCGCCACACATGGACTCCGAGTTTCGCTGGACGCAGGTCGGCAAGACGAGCCCGCAGCTCCGCATCACCGAGCCGGTGCGACGCACCCCAGGGCGCGGGACGTACGCCGGGCTCGAGTTCATCGAGGTCGAGAGTCGGCGGATCATCAACACGATGGCGAACCCCGGGAAGTTGCCCTTTCGGCACACCATCAACGTCTACCGCGGTTGCTCGCATGCATGCGTCTATTGCTTTGCGCGGCCCACCCACGAGTACCTCGGCCTGGGACGAGGGAGGGACTTCGAGTCGAAGATCGTCGTGAAGGTGGACGCGGTCGACCTCGTGCGCAGGGAGACGGCTCCCGGGCGGTGGGGCGGCGAACTGATCGCCATGGGGACGAACACCGACCCCTACCAGCCGGCGGAGGGGAAGTACCGCCTCACGCGGGGCATCGTCGAGGTGCTCGGTGAGCGTGCCAATCCGTTCTCGATCCTCACCAAATCACCTCTCGTGCTGCGGGACACCGACGCGCTTGCGGCGGCTGCCGAGCGGTGTCACGTCACCGTGAGCTTCTCGGTCGGCACCCTCGACGAGGCGGTGTGGCGCGCAACAGAGCCGGCGACCGCTCATCCGCAGCGACGCATCGACGCCGTGGCGAAGCTCAACGCGGCAGGCGTTCCCTCGGGGGTGCTGATCGGACCCGTGCTCCCGGAGCTGTCCGACAACCCCGAGCAGATCGAACGAGTCGTTGCGGCCGCCATCGGCGCCGGGGCCGTCTCCGTGGGCGCGGTGCTGCTTCACCTCAAGAAGGGGGTCAAGGAGCACTACCTCGAGTTCCTCGCCGATGCCCACCCGGAACTCGTCGAGCATCACCGGCGGCACTACCGAAACCGCACGTATGCCGCCACAACCGAGCAACAGCAACTCAGCGAGACCGTACGACGCCTCGTGGCTGCGCACGGCGGCGTGCGCCATCACCCGCAACGGCAGACCAAGCCGAGGCCGGAGCCGCCGTCGGCCGAGCCGGCAACCGACCAATTGACGCTCAGGCTGTGACGCCCGGAGACGGCGCGGGACGGCAACCACACACCGCAGCGGAGCACCCCAGCTGGGGCACAGGTCAGAACAGGCGCAGCATTGGTGAGTCGATGCCACGCAGGAGGTCGTAGTCGACTTCCTTCCACGCGATGCCGCGATCTTCGGCAAGCGTCCGGGCCTGGGCCTTGACCTGCTGGGCGACGAAGATCCCGCGCACCGGCGCCAATCGCTCGTCCCTCCCGAGGAAATCGAGGTACCGCGTGAGCTGCTCGACGCCATCGATCTCGCCACGCCGTTTCACCTCGATCGCGACTGTGCCGCCGGCTTCGTCGCGACACAGCAGGTCGACGGGCCCGATCGGTGTGGGGAACTCACGACGCACCAGCGTCAGGCCGGGCTCGATCTCTCCCGGCGTCTCGGCCAGCAGCCGTTGCAGCTCTGCCTCGACGCCGTCCTTTTGCAGGCCGGGATCGTCGCCCATCTCGACCGACGTCTCGAAATGGATCTCGGAGAAGCTGATCGTGAGCCGCTCTCCCTTCGGGTTCGAGACGACCCAGCGGGTGTCATCTTCCTCCAGGAGATTCGGGGCGTTCATCCAGTTGAGCGGTTTGTACGCCCCACCATCGGCATGGACCGCGACACACCCGTCCGCCTTCACCATGATCAGCCTGGTCGCCATCGGGAGGTGAGCGTTCAGCCGCCCCTCGTAGTCAACTGTGCAATCGGCAACGACGATGCGCATGAGGCGAGGGTAGTGATCATTGCCCCTGCTGCAGCTCGTCGGCTTGGGGTGGGCCGGCAGACCGACGCGAGTGAAGGGCGGGCCGAGGCCTGCTGGCCCCGACCCCTCCCTCTACCGACCCGATGTGACGCTCAGGTCACCTTTGGAAAGGAGATGAGCGTGAACGTCCCTCCCTGGTCGTCACCAACCACGGCCATCCGGCCGGCCGGTGTATCGAAGGCGGGCACGCTGACCTTCCCGCCGAGCTCAGTGAGCTTCACGAGCGCCTCGTCGGTGTCGTCGACGGTGAAGTAGACCATCCAATGGGGTGGCAGGTCGGCCGGCCAGTTCTCATCCATTGCGATGATGCCGCCGTTGTAGTCGTCGTCGCTGTGGAGATCGCCCTTCGACTTGCCTTCGACCTTGATGAGCCAATACTCGTTGGGACCGGGCATGGCCTCGAAGTCCCACCCGAGCGCTGCGCCGTAGAACGTTTTGGCGGCTTCGGTGTCGCGGGTTGCGAGCTCGTTCCACGACATGGCGCCGTGTTGGTTGAACACCTCGCCGCCGACATGGTCACCCGCCTGCCACAGGCTGAACACGGCGCCCTGCGGATCCGCCACGACGGCCATGCGACCAGAGCTCATGACGTCCATCGACGGCATGATGACCGAACCGCCGTTTGCGAGGACTTTGTCGGCCGCAGCGTCGACATCTTGGACGTTGACGTACGACTGCCACATGGGCGGCATGCTCGCGTTCGCCATGCCCGGGGGCTGCGACCCGAGGCCGGCGACCGACTTCCCGCCCTTGGTGAACATCGTGTAGATGTAGTTGCCGTCCGGGTCGAACTGGTCGGCGGCGTCCCAGCCGAACAACGCGGTGTAGAACCGGGATCCTGCGGCGGGGTCGGGCAACGAGATGTCGGTCCACGAGAACAAGCCGTGGGGGTGGGCGGCAGCCATTGAGTCTCCTCCTATGGGGGGCCATGCGCTCATGCGACGAGCGACTTCCCACACTATCGACCAGGAGAGACAGAAACCCGGCCGAGCTCGATGGCCCCTCAGGCGTCGGCAGTCCGCCGCATCCACGAGGCGATGATCGCCAGAATGGCGACGTCGATGACGGCACCGACCCACGATTCCCACAGACCGATCACAGACAGAGCGAGTGAAAACACGGTGACGACCGCCACGAACTGCCACCACGCTCGCCAGCCCAACCACTCGCCGATCGCCGCTGTCACATAAGCGACGGCCACCACTGCCCAGGCGATTGCGACGAGTCGGAGTACGGACGGATCGGCGATCCGCCAGATGCCCCCCAGGTAGTCGAGCGACTCGCCGTCGTCCGCTGCTTGGAAGGCACGCGAGGTACCGACCAGGTGGGCGACGGCGTGGGCAACGAGGAAGAGCGACACCACCGCCGACCAGGCCATGCCCGGCCAGTCGGTTCGGCCAGCGGGGCCGAACGTGGCGGAGTCACCGTGTACATCCACCTTCCCAGAGTGTGGTCGCGACCGCGCGCTGAGGTAGGGGCCGAAGGTCCCGGTTGGGCCCAGTGGCCGCCGTGGGTGCGGTCGACGCCGGCAACCCGAATCTCGGCCGCCTGCGGCGGAGTGGCGACTCGGGATCGGTAGCGTGCAGCCGTGAGTTCCTCAGCAGTCGATCCCCTCAAAGTCCCGCGCTTTCGCGCGCTGTGGGCCGCGTCCGTGGTCTCGAACGTCGGCTCCTTCCTGCAGGCCGTCGCCGCCTCGTGGCTGATGCTCGAGCTCACCGGATCACCGTTGTGGGTGGCTGCCATGAGCGCATCGACGACGCTCCCATTGCTGTTCGTCGCACTGCTCGCGGGAGCCCTCGCAGACGTGCTCGACCGACGCAAGCTGCTCCTGGTCGCCCAATCGATGATGGGGCTCGCCGCCATCGCCATGGCAACGTTGTGGTGGCTCGACTCCCTCACGCCGGCCATACTGCTCGCACTGGGGCTGGCCCTCGGCACCGGTCTCGCATTCAACCTCCCAGCGTGGCAGGCGCTGGTCCCCGACCTCGTGCCGCGCGGGATGGTGGCATCCGCCGTGGCACTGAACTCTGTGGCGTTCAACGTCGCCAGGGCGCTCGGCCCTGCTCTCGGCGGGTTCGTCGTTGCCGCCTTCGGGCCCGGCATCGCGTTCGGCATGAACGCCCTGTCGTACGTCGGCGTCATCGCTGTCATCGCCTCGTTCGGTGGCCACTTCCGGGCCGACGACACGACGACGATCGGTGGCGCAGTGGCCACCGGACTCCGGTATGCCCGCCACACGCCGACGTTTCGGCTGCTGCTGGCCATCGCCGCCGGCTTCGCCATCACGTCGGCATCGGTGCAGGCCGTGCTCCCCAACCTGACCCAAGATGTCCTCGGCGGCTCGGCAGTCATGTACGGGGTGCTGCTCGGGGCGATGGGGCTCGGTGCGCTCGCCGCTGCCTTCACCCGAGAACGTGTGACCCGCAGGCTCGACCGCCGCACCGTGCCCGCCTCGATCGTCGGTTTCGGCATCGCCGGCGTCGGCTTGGGGCTCTCGACGGAGCCCGTCCTCGCGGCCGCTGCCATGGCCGTAGCGGGCCTCTTCTGGGTCTGGACACTCTCGACCCTCAACGCCACCGTGCAACTCATGTCGCCCGGCTGGGTGAGGGGCCGGGCGATGAGCCTGTACATGCTTGCGTTCTCCGGGATCCTGCCCATCGGCTCGCTGTTTGCGGGTGCGTTCGCTTCTGCGACCAGCACGCCGCTCGCCGTCGTGGTCCTGTCGGCAGCGGCGATCGTGCTCGGCCTCTTCGGCCTCAGGCTGCCTGTGCCGAGCCTCGCCGAGGTGGCCGACATCGACCACGATGGCGACCTCACGATCCAACCTCACCCTGAGCACGTCTTGGGCAGCCCGGTGATGATCCTCAACACGTGGGTCATCACTGAAGACGACCTCATCCCCTTCCTGGAGACGATGAACGAGGTGAGGACGGTGCGGCTGCGCACGGGGGCCCAGCGGTGGCGGCTGTACCGCAACGTCTCAGATGTCCGGCGGATGACGGAGCTGGTCGTCGTCGGCTCGTGGAACGATCACCTCGCGCAACATCGCCGCTTGGACGCCGCCGCCTCCGAGCTGATCCGCCGGGCGCGATCGTTCGACACGGAAGGCGGTCCGGTCACGCGCCACCTGGCTGCCATCGACGTCACCGACCTGTCTGACCTGCCTGCGTGGTCAGATCTGAAGGCCATAGACGAGCACGCCGCAGCCCACGACGAAGACGGTTCGATACCCCTCAGCTGACGGCAACCGGGAGCAGGTCAGCCGACGGCGCCCTCCATCTGGAGCTCGATCAGGCGGTTGAGCTCGACGGCATACTCCATCGGCAGCTCCTTGACGATCGGCTCGATGAAGCCGGCGACGATCATCGCCGTCGCCTGCTCTTCGGTGAGCCCACGGCTCATCAGGTAGAAGAGCTGCTCCTCGCCGACCTTCGACACCGTCGCCTCGTGGCCGATCTGAGTGTTCGACTCCTCGATCTCCATGTACGGATAAGTGTCGGACCGCGAGTCCTCGTCGAGGATGAGTGCATCGCAGCGGACGAACGACCGGGCATGATCGGCACCGGGCTCCACGCGAACGAGCCCGCGGTAGCCGGCCCGTCCACCGTCCTTCGAGATGGACTTGGACGTGATGAGCGACGTCGTGTTGGGGGCGACGTGCACCATCTTGGCGCCGGCGTCCTGGTGCTGGCCCTCGCCGGCGAACGCGATCGAGAGCACCTCGCCGTGGGCGCCCTCCTCCATCAGCCATACCGCCGGGTACTTCATCGTGAGCTTGGAGCCGAGGTTGCCGTCGATCCACTCCATCGTGGCGTTCTTGTAGGCGACGGCCCGCTTCGTGACCAGGTTGTAGACGTTGTTCGACCAGTTCTGGATGGTCGTGTAACGGCAGCGGCCACCTTCCTTGACGACGATCTCGACCACCGCGGAGTGCAACGAGTCGCTCGAGTAGATCGGCGCCGAGCAGCCTTCGACGTAGTGCACATAGGCACCCTCGTCCACGATGATCAGCGTCCGCTCGAACTGGCCCATGTTCTCGGCGTTGATCCGGAAGTACGCCTGGAGCGGCTGGTCGACGTGCACGCCCGGGGGCACGTAGATGAACGAGCCGCCCGACCACACCGCCGAGTTGAGAGCGGCGAACTTGTTGTCGTTCGGTGGGATGATCGTCCCGAAGTACTCCTGGACGATCTCCGGGTACTCGCGCACCGCCGTGTCCATGTCCGTGAACAGGACGCCGAGGCCCTCGAGGTCTTCGCGGTTGCGGTGGTAGACGACCTCGGACTCGTACTGCGCGGTGACACCTGCGAGGTACTTGCGCTCGGCCTGGGGGATGCCGAGCTTCTCGTAGGTGTCCTTGATGGAGTCGGGGACCATGTCCCAGTCCTTGGCCTGGCCCTCCATCGGCTTGATGTAGTAGTAGATGTCGTCGAAGTCGATCTCGTCGAGCGTGCCGCCGCCGCCCCAGGTCGGGACCGGCTTGCGAAGGAACCGCGAGTACGCCTTGAGCCGGAACTCGAGCATCCACTCCGGCTCTTTCTTGATGGCGCGACATCTCGCGGATGATCTCTTCGTTCAGGCCCTTCTTGGGCTTGAAGACGTAGTCGGCCTCGGAGTCGGCCCACCCCAGCGAGTACTTGCCGAGATCGATGTCAACGGTGGTCATGAATGATCACTCCTCGAGGGGCGGTAGCAATTTGCACTATCGGGATAGTGTGATTGTCGCACACGCGGTGCCGCTACTCAAGGTGACGAGAGCTGCGCATACCCTGAAACGACGCCGACCGGAGCGGGCGTGGGAGTGGGGGAAGATCACACTGCGCCCCGGTGGCGCCGTCATTCCTCTTCAACGCTCGACGGCCCGTCGATTGTTCCCGTCGCCGAGGGGCTTCCAGCATCACCCGCTGGCGGAAACGGCGAGCATGGCGGCGACGAAAGCAAGTGCCATCGAGACGACGCCAACCGAGCGGATCAGCTGCATGAGTGGGCGCATCGTGACCCCCCAGACCACGGCCACGATGGCGGAAGAGGCGGCTGCCGAAGCCAGGATCAGGATGAGGCCTCCGCCTACGGGATCCGGGTCCGAGCACGATATGAAGCAGCCGGTGGTCTCGACCGCACCGAAGAAGAGCCCAACGAGCGCCCCGTAGGCCAACACGACGGCAGCGGCCAGCGCCCCGCCGATGCGTCCCACCCGCTTCCATACGGACCGTCGGCGTGTTGCGTTGTCGATGAGCATGGTGTCCCCCTCGAAGACTGATTCGATCAACGCCACCATGGCCGAGCAGTCGCAGGGTGTCGATGGGGGACGTTCCCCACCACGTGTCGGGGTGCAGGGCCTCAGACGGTGAAACGCCGGGCTGCGAGCGACTCCCCATCCCGCCAAGGACGGGGGCCGGGCCTGAGGTCCATGAACAGCTCGACGTAGCCGATGCTGCGAAACCCCCGCCCGTGGAAGTAGCGCAGAGCTGCGGCGTTCCGTCCTACGGGGCGAACGCTCAGCGTGCCGACACCCGCATCCCGTGCGGCGGCGACGACGACCTCGACCAGCTGCCCGCCGATGCCGCGTCCGCGCAGCGACTCGGTGACCACGAGTGGTTCCAACTCGGCCTCGCCTTCGCCGGGGATCATGCCGCTCAGCCCGACGACTCGGCCGCCCACCTCTGCTACCCACACGTTCGGGGCGCCGACCCTCCTCAGATGGTCGTCGAACTGCAGGCCAGGATCGGGGCCGCCGATGCCAGGGCTCTCGTACAGCGTGCGATGGACGTCGGTGAGCTCGACCCACAGGTCCCGGCAGGCATCGCGATCACCGGCCGCGTACGGCCGAACGACGACATCTCCCGCCGAACCCGTCACGGGTGGGCGGGCTGCCCTGCCGCGAGAACCTCGATCGTTTCGCCGGCCTCACTGCCGGCCGGTGTTGCAGGCGTAGACGGCGGTGTCGGGCGAAGAACCCAGAACTCCCCGATCACTGCTTGCCAACGGTCGAGGAGCCGGCGCGCCACCCGGCTTCCCGTGTGCTCGAGATGCTCATCGACGAGCGAGCGGAGTCGCTCGGCGTCGAGATCGTTGGGGCGGGTCGCAGGCGGCGCCGAATCGGCGAAATGCCCCTTTGCGGAGTGGTCCGGATCCCAGACGAAGAGCGTGCCACCGGTCATACCTGCGGCGACGTTGCGACCAGTGCGACCGAGGACGACGACCGTACCTCCCGTCATGTACTCGCCGGCGTGGTCGCTGGCCGCCTCGACGACGGCCGACGCGCGCCGGAGTTGCGTACTGCGAAGCGCTGCCCGACACCACCGGCGACGAACAACGAACCGCCGGTTGCTCCGTAGAGGCAGGCATTGCCGGCCCCGTGCGGGCACGTCGGTGCGATCGGTCGGCTCGGGCACGACGACGATCCTGCCACCCCCCATCCCCTTGCCGACGTAGTCGTTGGCCGTGCCGGCGAGACGCATCGTGACACCGTTCGTGAGGAATGCGCCGAAACTCTGCCCCGCAGTGCCGGAGAAACGAACCTCGACCGTACCCGCAGGCTCGGCGTTGCCGACCAGGTTGGCGATCTCACCCGAGAGCCGAGTGCCGACGGCTCGATCGGTGTTGCGGATCGGATACGCAAGCCGGATCGTGCCTTGGACGGCTGCGGCTCTGCCACCTTCGATGGCGAGCTGATCACCGATCGGGGAGCGGGCAACCGTCCGGAACGACCGATCCGTCCGCGCCGTTGCCGGGCTCGAGAAGTCGGCTCTCGCGAGCAACCCGGCGAACTGCGTTGCCACGCGATGGCCGGGATCGGCGGGCACGAGGAGATCGCCGCGCCCGATCACCTCATCGAGGCTGCGGGCGCCCATGGCGGCGAGATGTCGCCGCACGTCCTCGGCGATGTGGCGAAACAACACAATCACCTGGTCGACGGAGCCCGTGTACTTCGCCCGCAGGTCTTCGCGCTGGGTCGCGATGCCGACGGGACAGGTGTTCTCGTGGCACTGCCGCACCATCTTGCAGCCGAGGGCAAGGAGCGGCACCGTCCCGAAGCCATATCGGTCGGCGCCCAGGAGGGCTGCGACGACCACGTCACGACCCGTTCGCAACCCGCCATCGGTCTCGACGGTGATGGCGTGGCGGAGGCCGTTCCCGACGAGCGCCTGGTGGGCCTCGGCGAGACCGAGCTCCCAGGGCGACCCGGCGTGCTTGATGGACGTGAGCGGGGAGGCACCGGTGCCTCCACCGTTCCCCGAGATGGTCACCACGTCGGCGAGCGCCTTGGCTACGCCGACGGCGATGGTGCCGACGCCGGGCCCCGAGACGAGCTTCACGGAGACCCGGGCCAGCGGCTTGAAGACCTTGAGGTCGTGAATCAGCTGGGCGAGATCCTCGATCGAATAGATGTCGTGGTGTGGAGGCGGCGAGATCAGCGACACCCCCGGCTCGGTGTGCCGGAGCCGGGCGATCTCGACCGTCACCTTGTGCCCGGGAAGCTGGCCGCCCTCCCCCGGCTTGGATCCCTGTGCCATCTTGATCTGATACTCCTCGCCTGAAGCGAGGTAGGCGGGGGTGACACCGAACCGCCCGCTGGCAATCTGCTTGATCGAGCTGTTGCGCGAGGTGCCATAGCGGGCGGGGTCCTCCCCGCCTTCACCGGAGTTGGAGAGACCGCCGAGGTAGTTCATCGCTTCGGCAAGGGTCTCGTGGGCTTCCTTCGACAAGGCGCCGAGCGACATCGCAGCGGTGCAGAAGCGGCGCATGATGCGCTCCGCCGACTCCACCTGATCGAGCGGGATCGGCGCTCCGACCGAGTTGACCTCGAGCAGGTCGCGTAGCTCGAGCGGCGGGCGGTCGGCCTCGACGAGATCGAGGTAGGCAGCCCATTCGTCCGGGTCGTCGTTGCGCACTGCCTTCTGCAATGCCAGCACCGCGCGCGGCGCGGCAATGTGCGGCATGCCACCCCTGCGATGCTTGTAGTAGCCGCCCGGATCTTCTTCGCCGACTTCGAACAAGGCGTGACGGGCCTCGACATCTGCGGCGATACGATCGAAACCGGCGCCGCCGACACGGTGCGACACGTTGCCGAACGCCATGTCGCACACTTCGTCGTCGATGCCGATCGCCTCGAACAGCTCGCTGCCCCGGTACGCCGAGATCGTGCAGATCCCCATCTTCGACATGATCTTGAGCAGCCCCTTCTCGAGCGCCACCCTGTAGTTCTCCTGCGCCTCGACAACCCCGGCGGCAACTTCGTCGCGCTCGGCCATGGCTCGGACTTGCTCGATGGCGAGGTACGGATTGACGGCGGACGCCCCAAAGCCGATGAGGCATGCCAGATCGTGGGCATCCCGCGGCTCGCCCGACACGGCGATGATCGATGCGTTGAGCCGGAGACCGGCATCGATGAGCCGGTGATGCACGGCGCCGACGGCGAGCACCATCGGGATCGGAGCCCGCCTCACATCTGTTGCGCGGTCCGACAGGATGATGATGGTTGCACCTGAGGCAACCGCCGCTTCAGCCTGTGCGGCGAGATCCTCGGTTGCCTTCTGCAGACCTGCTCCTCTGCTCCCTGCGACGAACAGCGCATCGAGCCACACGGACGCGAATCTGGGGTCGGTGGACGAACGCAGTTGCTCGACCTCGGCGTCGCTGAGCACTGCGGAGGAAAGCTCCATCAGGTGCGCCTGTTGCGGGGTTTCCTCGAGAATCGACCCGCGCCTGCCGACGTACGTGCGCAGCGACATCACGAGGTGCTCGCGAATCGGGTCCATCGGCGGGTTGGTGACCTGAGCGAACGCCTGGTGGAAGAATCGGGTCAGGCGCTGGGGAAACTCCGAGAGCACCGCGAGACCCGTGTCGTGCCCCATCGACAAGACGGGTTCCCTGCCCTCCGTCATCTGCTGGAGGATGAGCCGGCGCTCCTCTGCCGTATACCCGAACACTCGGGACAGGACTTCTGGGTCGAAGCGCTCGTCCTGGAGGGGGTCGAACGGATCGCGCACGTAATTGGTCTCCGTGCGGATCCAGTCGCCGTAGGGAGCGAGCCGGGAGAGCCCTACCTTGACGTCCTCGGCCATCTCCAGGCGACCGGTGGCGAGGTCGATCCGGACGATCTCGCCGGGACCGAGTTGCCCCGTTTGCTCCGCCTCGACCTCCTCGGCGGGGGCGATACCGGCTTCCGATGCCACCAGCACGACGTCTGGCGTGACCGTCCACCGCGCAGGACGAAGTCCGTTGCGGTCGAGTCCTGCGATGACGTGGACGCCATCAGAGGCGGCGATGGCGGCGGGCCCATCCCACGGCTCGGTGAGGAATGCGTGGTACTCGTAGAAAGACCGGAGCTCGGCCGACAGGTCGGCGACGTTCTCCCAGGCCGCAGGGATCAGCATCTCCTTTACGTGGGCGATGGACCGCCCCGAGCGCACGAGCGCCTCGAATGCGTTGTCGAGACTGGCCGAGTCGGAGCCCGCAAGCGACACGAGCGGCTTGAGTTCAGGGGTGCGGTCACCCCAGACGGCATTCGAGAGGTTCTGGCTGCGCGCCGCCATCCAGGATCTGTTGGCCCGGATCGTGTTGATCTCGCCGTTGTGGGCGAGCATGCGGAAGGGCTGCGCCAAGGCCCAGGCGGGATCCGTGTTCGTGGAATAGCGCTGGTGGAAGATGGCGAAGTCGGTTTCGAAGGTCGGATCGGTGAGGTCCCAGTAGAACGCCTCGATGTGCGATGCCGTGAAGAGGCCCTTGTAGACCACCGTCCGACATGAGGACGAGGCCACGAAGAGGTCATTCAGATCCGGCGGCAGGGTGCGCTCTACGCGGCGCCTGGCGAGGAAGAGCCGCCGCTCGAACTCGTCTTCGGTCTCTCCAGGGCGGCCGGCGATCAACGCCTGCTCGATGGTGGGCATCGATGCCCTGGCATTGTCGGACAGAGCCATGGGACCGACCGGCACCGGCCGCCACGTGAGGAAGTCCAACTGCTCGTCCTCGAGAGCGACGTTGACGTGGTTGCGGGCGACGTGCTCGCTGCCGGGCGGCAAGAACACCATCATCACGCCCAGATTGCCGGCACGCGGCACCGCCAGCTCCCGCGCCTCGAGGTCGCGGATCAGCAATCGATACGGCACCCGCACCATCAGTCCGGCGCCATCCCCCGTGCCATCGGCCGAGCGTGCGCCACGGTGGTCGAGGTTGTGCAGACACTCGACGGCGGTCCTCAGCAGGCGATGACTCGCACGGCCGTGACGATCGGCAATGAACCCCACACCGCAGGCATCCCGGGTGTCGGACGGGTCGTAGAGCGGAAGATCTCGGGCCACGAGGCTCCTTCAGCGCACCAGCGTTATGCGCATATATCGATAGCTATGCGTGAGGCCGGTGAGTGTATCGAGGCTCCCCCAAGTGCCAAAACCCCCAACGGCGCCGAGGAGGTACGCTCCTGGCCATGCCAGTGATCGTAATAGGGGCCGACACCTCCATCGGCCGGGCAGCCGTGGATGCCCTGCTTCCCCATGCGGCTGAGTTGAGGGCGTTCATCACCGACCCAGAGGAGATCGAGCCGCTCAAGGTCGCGCGGCGTGAAGGTTGCGGTCGGTGACATCTCGGACGGCTCGCATGTTGGTGGCGCCGCGATGCGGGCTTTCTGCGCCGTCCTCGTCCCCGAGGCTGCCACCGACGACCGAGAGCGTTCGTTCGCCGCCAGTCCAGACTCCGTGGTGGCTGCCTGGGCGGAAGGGCTGCGCGATGCCGGGGTTCATCGCGCAATCTGGATCAACGACGCACGGGTCGTCGGCGCCGCAGAGGTGCTGGCGGGTGCCGTCGCCGAACTCGCCGTTGTCGAGGCTGCCGGGAGATCCCCTGCGGACATCGCCGCCGAGATCGCCCACTTCGAAGCGCAACGCACGCTCTGAGGACCACCCTGCCGACATCGTCGTCAACCAGATGCGACAGGCGCCCGGATGGTGCGAGGCGGAGGCCGGCCGCCTGAGCTGGCCCGGTTCGACCTTGCTGCCGGTGGGATCACTGCGCGACACCCGATCGACGTCGCGGGCCCGCTCACCGACATTGTCATCTCCGGCGAAGAGACGCCCGTGATCTGGGTGAGCGACTGGGCCGGCACCGTTGTCCGCTTGGACCCGGGCTGTGGCAGAAGCCGGGATCAGCTCTCCGCATTGGATCCGACGGAGGGGCGCTTGCCCCTTCTCACTGGATGAGACGCTGTGCTGGCATGACGGGCGTCCCGGGCAGCGAGACGACCTTCCTTCTTCGCCTCGAGTGCGACCCTGTATGCGGGGCACCCGGCGTTGCCACCCACCCGATCGACGCTGCTCGATCCCGTCGTCGGTCTGAAAGGCGACCTCTTCTCCCCGGGAGCGATCGTCCAGACCGGGAACTCCATCGGGATCGCCCGCCGATCATGGCTCACCGAGGTGCGCCTTCCGCAATGACGTGACGGGGCACCAACCGACCGAGTAGCTTCGCCCCAATGAGGCCCGAGATGACCGCACGAGTCGGGGGGTCCGCTTGGGTGCGGCCGACCCATTCACGCGCAGCGGGCTCGGAACGACAATCGATTGAGCGAGAGGCGCGGTCATCCGCGCGCAGAAAGGTGGCCAGGTCATGAGTTCACGGTCCATCGCAGTCGGATTGGTAGCCTTCGGGCTGCTCGCGACGGCGTGCTCCGGCTCGGATGGAGCCGAAGAAACGACGACTACCGCCGCACCAGCCGGCAGCACCGCGGCAACGACAACAACCGCCGCCACCACGACGACGGCCGGAACACTCGGCCTCGACGGCGCCAGGAACGCGGTGGTGCAGATCGTGGCCACCGGGACTTTCCAGGACCCGGTCGCAGGCGAGCAGGCCAACGTCCCGGGCTCAGGGTCCGGCTTCATCATCGACCCATCCGGCCTCGCAGTCACGAACAATCACGTCGTCACCGGCGCCGCGTTCCTCGAGGTTGCGGTCCAGGGCGAGTCCGAGCCGCGCAACGCACGGGTCGTCGGCGTCTCAGAGTGCGCCGACCTCGCGGTCATCGATATCGACGGCGAGGGTTTCGTGGCACTCGATTGGTACGAGGGGCCGATAACGGCGGGCCTGTCGATCTATGCCGCCGGGTATCCCCTCGGTGACCCCGAGTACACGCTGCTGGAGGGCATCGTTGCCAAGGAAGACGCCGACGGCGAGACCACATGGTCGTCGATCGACGCTGTCATCGAGCACAGCGCCGACACGCTGCCGGGCAACTCGGGCGGACCGATCCTCACTGCGGACGGCGAAGTCGTTGCGGTGAACTACGCAGGAAACCAGCTCGGCCAGACCTTCGCGATCGGCCGCGAGGTGGCTCGCCCGGTAGTCGAGCAGCTCATCGCCGGGCAGAACTTCGAGTCGATCGGGGTCAACGGCGAGGCGTTCTTCGACGGTGTGTTCACCGGCATCTGGGTCTCGTCGGTAGCGTCTGGATCGCCCGCGGATCTCGTTGGCGTGGAGGCCGGCGACCTCATCACGCGGCTCGAAGACCTGGAACTCGCCACCGACGGCACGATGGCGGACTACTGCGACATCCTCCGGAGCCATCAGCCGACCGATCAGCTTGCTATCGAGGTGTACCGCAGCGCCACGGACGAGGTGCTCGAGGGACGGCTCAACGGCGGGGCGCTCGAGACCGTCTTCTCGTTCGCGGCCGAGGTGGACGACATCGCTGCGCCTGAGGACGGCGGCACGACGCCAGGCCCCACGTATTCCGACTACTACCAGACGACGGACGACACAGGGAGCATCCTCGTCGAGGTACCCGTCGAGTGGGGCGACGTCCTCGGCCTCGCCTGGAACTTCAACGACGAGCTCGTCGGACCGGGACTGACCGTCGCCACAGACATCGATGCCTGGACGAGCACTTGGGGCGCCCCCGGGGTCTTCATCGCCGCGTCGCGGGACCTCGGCATGTCTACGGCGGACATGCTGGACTTCAACGACTTCAGCGGAACGTGTGAGCTCCAAGAGCGCATCGACTACGACGACGGCCTCTACGTCGGCCTGATGGACGTGTGGGACTTCTGCGGCGACGAAGGAAGCGCCTTCCTCGTGATCTCCGCCGAGCCCCCGGCAGGTGACTACCTGGTGCTCGTCCAGATCGTCATCGTGGATGACCGTGACTGGGATGCTGCCGACCAGATCATCCGCACCTTCACAGTCGACGACCCGCAAGCACCATAGAGCGCAACGGTGAGGTGGGCAGGGCGATGCTCGCCCACCTCACCGCCAGCGCATCGATCCACGCTTCCGATCCCGGTGGGAGGAGTGCCGGACGGGCTGCGGCGTGGCGAATGGCTCCCCTGCGGGGGAACGCTTTGGGCTCGGCTGAAAGGGCATCTCACCTGCCGAACCGACTATCCGCCGTCAGAAGACTTCGGGACACCAAGGCGCAACGGCGGTTCGGAACATGCGGTCGGCGGCACGCACCGCATCGGGTGCCCCCGATACCAAGCCTGCTCGGGAGAGCTCGACCGCGCTCCGGCCTCCGAGGTAGAGGGCGCCGAGCTCGGCCGCATCGAGCCTGACGTCGGCATCGTCAATCACGCGGCGGCACGATCCGATGCCACCCGCAACCGTCAACTCATAGGTTCCCTCTGCCCACGGGCAGAACGGATGGGTGACACTCATCACCAAGCGGCCGTCGGCCTCATACGCACGTCCCTCGAGCGCCGCCTGCACGTCGAGAAGGCACACCCAGAGCGAATCCAACAGCGAGCGCCTGACGATGCGCCGGTTGGTGGCCTCCCAGATCATCGGGTCGTCGATAGGGGCGTTCCACCATGACACCCTCGGGAACAGATCGACACTCGTCAGCAGGTGCCACAACGCGCGGCGGGCGCCCTCATCGACCGCCATCACTTCGATGATGTCGATCTCGCCGTCTGGGAGGACGTCGGCCCATTTCTCCTTCTGGCGGAACATGGCGTAACCAACGTTCGCTCCATCACGCGATGCGACTGCGTACCTCCGCTCCGAGGCACCACCGCGATGGTGCTCCGGATCGTAGAAACGGCGGTGTTCCCACCATGCGTCGCTCCGCGAGAGCATCCCAGCGCGGGTGCGGCGCACCTGCTCATAGAGCGCTGGGATCGCCGCAGAGGCAACAACGCCGTCGACGAGCGCGACGCGCGACATCGTCTGGAGGTGGCGCCAGCCTCGTGCGCCGGGTGTCCAGCCCGAGATCGTGGCGGTCACTCGCACACCCAAAGCCGAACCGCCCGTAGATCGCGGCCTCCGAGGCCCACAGGCCTGCGAGCGGGTCGGCCCTCTCGTGTGCCGTGTCGAGGTGGAGGCGCATCATCCTCGTCAGGACGCCGCGGCGCCTATGGGTCGGCCGCACGGTCACGATGGTGGTGCCGGCCATCGCGAGTGCGGCACCACCGGGGACGGTGAGATCGAAGTCGAACTCGCCGAGCGTGCCGACGATCTCCTCCTCGTCGAAGGCGCCGACCGTTCGATCAAGCGGCAGTGTCGCGTAGAAGCGGTCGTGGCCCTCCTCACGCGCGTCGCTGCCGAAGCCTCTGGCGATGGCGTTCCGGAAAGCGACCGTCTCAGACTCGACGATGGGGCGCACGGTGAGATCCATGTCGGCACGCTACTCGCGACGCCCCGAGGTCCACTCCGGTCCGCGATCCCAGGACCCCAAGAAGACCCACGTTCTCCCAGCACCGATTCGCATCGAGCGGAACGGTCGGCAGTGGTGATGATGGCGGTGCCCGCACGGGCTGTGTCTCGGCGGGGCGCCGCAGGAACCACGGCCTTCGCCATCACGCCCACAGGGAAGCTCGAGGTTGCCGAGGCGCTGGGTCGGGTCTCGCCCGGCTTCGCTCGTTTGCGCCAGCCGCCCGGCCTCGCTCCGGGTCACACGTGCGCGCCGGTGCGCCGCAGCGTCACACAAAGCCGATGGACAGGTTTAGCTTGTGGTCCCCCACACCGAGGAGCTCGCGCTTGGCCACGACCCGCATAGGCGTTCAACTGCACCCCCAGCACGCCACGTACAACGACATCCGCCGCGCAGTCCTGCAGGCCGAGGAGATGGGTGTCGACATCGTCTACAACTGGGACCACTTCTACCCGCTCTACGGGCCGAAGGACGGGCCGCACTTCGAATGCTGGACCATGCTCGGCGCTTGGGCCGAGCAAACCGAGCGCATCGAGTTCGGTGCTCTCGTCACCTGCAACTCGTACCGCAATCCCGAGCTGCTCGCCGATATGGCCCGCACGGTGGACCACATCTCAGGTGGGCGGCTGATACTCGGAATCGGTTCTGGCTGGTTCGAACGCGATTACGAGGAGTACGGCTACGAGTTCGGGACTGCGGGAGGCAGGTTGGACGATCTCGCAGAGTCGCTGCCCCGCATCGTGTCCCGCTGGGGCAAGCTCAACCCGCCGCCGACGCGCGACATCCCGATCCTCATCGGCGGCGGCGGTCCCAAGAAGACGCTACGGATGACTGCCCAATATGCGTCCATGTGGCACCACTTCGGTGGACCGGACAACATGGCGGAGAAGTCGGCCATCCTCGACGAGTGGTGCGCCCACTTCGACCGTGACCCGGCGGAGATCGAGCGCTCCGTGGGCATCGACTGGGAGAAGGTCACCGACGTCGAGGGCACCGCAGAGGCGTACTCCGCAGCGGGCTTCGGCCAGTTCACCTTCGGCCTCAACGGGCCCGACTACGACCTCTCAGTCGTGGAGCCGTGGCTGAAGTGGCGTGATGGGAGGAACGGCGGGTGACCCACCCGGCGTTCGAGGATGTCGCCGCCGCAGCGGAACGCATCGCACCGCATGTCCACCACACGCCGGTCATGCGCTCCCACTTGCTGGACGAATGGGCGAACGCCGAGCTTCATCTCAAGTGCGAGAACCTGCAGCGGGTCGGCGCCTTCAAGATGCGCGGGGCCACGAACGCCGTGCTGCTGCTCGCCGACGACGTCGCCGACCGTGGGGTGGCGGCACACTCGTCTGGGAACCACGCCCAGGCGCTCGCGCTGGCGGCGAGGGTTCGCGGCATACCTGCACACATCGTCATGCCGTCTGACGCCCCGTCGGTGAAGAAGGCCGCAGTTGCCGGCTACGGCGCTCGCATCATCGAGTGTGCGCCGAACCAGGCTGCGCGCGAGGCGTCGGTTGCCGAGGTCATCGCCGAGACCGGAGCCGTCGAGGTGCACCCGTACGACAATGACCACATCATCGCTGGAGCCGGCACCGCGGCGCTCGAACTGATGCGCGAGGTGGAGGGGCTTGATGCAGTCATTGCGCCTGTTGGGGGCGGCGGCCTCCTGTCCGGCACGTCACTCGCCGTGCACGGCATGGACTTGGAGACCCGCATCATCGGAGCAGAGCCGCTCGCCGCAGACGACGCCGCCCGATCGTTGGAAGCAGGGCGGCCGCTCCCTCAGCCCGGGCCGACGACGATCGCCGACGGGCTGCGCACCGGCCTGAGCGAACGCACCTTCGCCATCATCTCCGCTCATGCCGAGCAGATCGTGACGGTCACCGAGGAGGAGATCGTTGCCGCCATGCGGATGGTGTGGACTCGCACCAAGCTGCTGATCGAACCGAGTGCCGCGGTGGCCGTAGCCGCCGTCCGGACCCTCGACATCGGCGGCGGCGCCAGGGTCGGGGTAATCCTGAGCGGCGGCAACGTCGACCTCGACGCGCTGCCGTGGTGAGAGGTCAGGCGTCAGACGTCAGAAATCAGATGTGCGGGCGGCGGTATCCCTCGAGGTAGGTGGGGAGGGCAATGCCATCGAGGAGGCGAGGATCGGGGATGGGGTCACCCGCCGTCAGCTGAAGCGGGATGACGCCTGCCCAGAGGGGCAGCCCGTAGTCCTCTTCGTCGTCCTTTGGAGGGCCGGTGCGCACTTTCGCTGAGGCCTCGGTGATGGGGATCGCCACCACCAGCGTGCCGCGCACCTCCTTGTCGTTGGGCCGGCGGCTGTCGTCCCACCGCCCCTGGGTCACGTGCTCGGTGAGCACCCGAAAGGCCCTGCACTTCTCCTCGGGGTCGTCGACGATGCGAGGAGCGCCGAAGATGACGGCCGACCGGTAGTTCATCGAGCTGTGAAACGGCGCCCTGGCGAGCGCGATGCCGTCGATCAGCGTCACCGTGACGCACACGTCTGCGCCGCTCCGCATCGACCGCAGCATCCGACTCGCCGGCGATCCGTGGAGGTAGAGCGTATCGCCGCTGCGGGCGTGGATCGTCGGGATGACCACCGGTGTGCCGTCAACCACGAAGCCGACGTGGCAGATCAGCGCCTCATCGAGGATCGCATCGATCACGGCCCGGTCGTAGACCCCGCGTTCCGAGAGGCGGCGAACCGTCGTGCGATCAGAAGGCGGCAGCGTCATGCGGAGAGCGTAGACCGCGCAGACCTCAGACATCGGCGGCAGATGACGCCGGCGATCTGACGTCTGACGTCTCGAAGCGAGCGCAGCGGGCGATCTGACTACGCAACGCCGCGTTGCCAGACCTCGACGAGGGCTTGGTACGCAGGGCTCGATGCCGCGAGCTCGTCATGTGTCCCGTCGGCGATGATGCGGCCACGGTCAACCATCACCACGCGGTCGGCGCGCTCTGCGCTGCGGAGCCGGTGGGCGATCACCACGGCGGTACGGCCGGCGAGCACCACCCGCAACGCACCCTCGACCTGCACCTCGGTCTCGGGGTCGAGGTTGGACGTCGCCTCGTCGAGCACCACAACCGCCGGGTCGGCGAGGAACGCCCTGCCGAGCGCCACGAGCTGGCGTTCCCCTGCCGAGAAACGGCTCCCCCGCTCCCGCACCTCGGTGGCGAGCCCATCCGGCAACGATCGAAACCATCCGTCGATGCCCATGGCCCGGCACACGTCCCAGATCGCCCGGTCATCCGCCTCCGGCCGTGCGTACCGAAGGTTGTCACGCAGGGATCCGTCGAAGAGGAAGCCATCTTGAGGGATCAACGCGATGGCCCGAGCACGCGACGCAAACGACAGGTTGCGCAAGTCGTGGCCGTCGATGGTGACCCTCCCTCGCCCCGGGTCGTAGAAACGCATCAAGAGCTTCGCCACGGTGGACTTGCCGGCCCCCGTCTCGCCGACGACGGCCAGCCGCTGCCCGGCAGGGACGGCGAGCGAGAATTCCTCGAGGACAAGATCGTCGACGTAGCCGAAGGACACGTCATCGAGTGCGAGCACACCGGCCACGGCATCGGGCAGGCTCTCGGGGTTGGCGGCCTCCACCACCCTGGGTTTGGCATCCAGCAGCTCGAACAGCTTCGCGAGCGCGGCGAGCGACGCCTGGAACAGGTTGTAGACGTTGGCGAGGTTGATGATCGGCTCGAAGAACCAGTTGAGGTACAGCAGGAAGGCCACGAGCACCCCGAAGCTCAGGTCGCCGGAGATGACACGAGTGCCGCCGAGGTAGAGAACGACCGCAATGCCGACGGTGCGGAGGAAGTTGATCGCAGGGAAGTACCAGGAGATGGCTCGAGCCGCCGTCATGTTGGCGGCGAAGTAGCGCTCGTTGACTCTCCCGAAGTTGGCCGCCTGGGCGCCCTCTTGGGTGAACGCCTGGACCACACGCACCCCCGTCAGTCCCTCCTGGAGGCTGGCGAGCACCCTCCCGATGCTCTCCCGTACCCGGTCGTAGGCCGAAGAGACGGTGCGCTGGAACAGCACCGATATGAGAATGACGACGCCAATGACGACGAACACGGCGAGCGCCAGCTGGGTGTCGAGCACCATCATCGCCACCGCAACCCCGACCGTCGTCATGACGTTGGTCAGGGCCAGCACCGCACCCTCGTTGACGAATTCGGTGATCGACTCGATGTCGGCCGTCATCCGGCTGACGAGCACACCGGTCTTGGCGTTGTCGTAGAACGGCATGTCGAGCCGGGTGAGGTGGGAGAACACCTGCGAGCGGAGCCGCAGGAGGAACTGCTCCCCGACCGTGGCCACCGCATACTGGGACACCCTCTGGGACACGTACTGGACTCCCAGCAACCCCAAGTAGACGCTGGCCGCAACGGTGATGACGTTCTTGTCACCTGCAGTGATGCCATCGTCGATCCCCTTGCCGACCACGATGGGGCCGAGCAACCGCGCCACCGTCGCCACCAGGGTGACGACGAACGCCCAGATCGCCGGCCGCAAGAGGTGCCTACCGATGCGCGCCGCCCGCCGCAGCAGGCCTGACCGGTCCTCGATCTCATACTCGCCGCCGTAGCGCATGTACTTCACGGCGTCACCTCGACGCCGTCCGCACCGAACCCGGACTCCGCGCGCGCCAGCACCTCGCCGTAGCGGACCACGTGCTCCATGAGCTCGCGATGGGGCCCGACGGCCGCAACCTCACCCTGGTCGAGAAACACCACCTGGTCCACCATGGCCAGGGTCGACGTTCGGTGGGCGACGATCACGGTGGTACGACCCGCCATGACGCGACGAAGCGCCGTCTGGATGTCGGCCTCGACGATCGCATCGACCGACGAGGTGGCATCGTCGAGGATCAGGATCCTGGGGTCGCGCAGCACGGCCCTGGCGAGGGCAACACGCTGCCGTTGCCCTCCTGACAGGCTGTGGCCCCGCTCCCCGACCACCGTCTCGTAGCCGTCCGGGAGCCGGCAGATGAAGTCGTGAGCTTGAGCCAGCCGAGCCGCCGCCCTGACCTGCTCGTCGGTTGCCTCGGGCGCACCGAGCGCGATGTTGTCTCGCACCGACGAGGAGAAGAGGAAGGTCTCTTGGAATACGACGGCGACCTCCCTCCGCAGCTCGTCGAGCGGCACTTCGCCGACGTCGATACCGTCGACGGCGACGCTCCCAGAGGTCACGTCCATGAACCGCGGGATCAGGTGGGCCAGGGTCGTCTTGCCCGCACCGGTCGACCCGACCAGCGCAACGGACGTCCCTCCGGGAATCGTCAGGTTCACCCCGTCGAGCACAGGGGCGCCGTCCGGATAGGCGAATCGCACGTCGTCCATCCGGACCTCCCCGGGGCCCTCCGGCAGATGCCGGGGACGATCCGGCTCTGCCGGGTCCGGCTCGGTGCCGAGCAATGTGCGAACCCGAGTGGCGGCCGCCGCTGCCCTCGGCAGGTTGGCGAAGAACCATCCGGTGATGCGCGTTGGCAGCACCATGACGGCGAGGTATTGGGTGAACGCCACGAACTCTCCGAGGGTGACCGCACCCTGGACGACACGGAAACCGCCGACCCACAACACCGCAACCGTGCCGATCGACGGGATCAACTCGAAGAGCGGGCTGAACGTGGCGGACTGCTTGGCGAGCCGAAGCGTGCGGTCGAAGATGCGGTCTGCTGTCGCATCGAGGCGTGCCTGCTCCTGCGCCTCCTGCCCGTAAGCCTTCACCACTTCGATGCCTCCCACCGCCTCCTCGACGACCTGGCTCAGGTCGGCCAGCCGCTGCTGGATCTCGAATGACAGCCCGATCGAGCGCCGGGCGTAGGCATTTGCGGAAACGAAGAGGGCGGGAATCGTCAGCGCGGCAAGACCGCCGAGCACCGGGTCGATGAACACGAGCATGCCGATCACTGCGACGAACATCCCGATGTTCGCCAGGGTGATGGGCAGCATGGCGAAGATGAGCCGTACCTGCGACAGGTCGGAGGAGGCCCGCGACATCAACTGGCCCGTCGGCGTCTCGTCGTGGAAACCGAACCCGAGCCGCTGCATGTGGGCAAACATCCGATTGCGCAGGTCTGCCTCCGCCCGATACGAGAGGCGGAACCCGAAGTAGCGCCTGACTGCCACGCCGATCGCCTGGAGGAGCCCGGCGAGGACCAGCACCGCCAGCAGCGGCACCAAGACGTCGAGGCGCTCTGCCACGATCGACCGATCGATCGTCACCTGCATCAGGTACGGGATGGTGACGACCAGCGCCATCCACAGCAGTGCGCCGCCGACAGACCACAACGAGTCTCGCCGGTACTGGAGAAGCGTCCGACCCAGCAACCCGAGGCCGGACCTCACCTCGGGACCACGGAGCCCTCTTTCGCTGCGCACGGCCACAACGAGAGCGTAGGCCAGGCTCCCCGCTGCAACGCCCGGCTGCTTCTACACTCCGCGCGATGCGCACCACCTCCCTGGTCCTGGTGTGCGTGGCGGGCGCTCTTGTGCTCGGCGCGTGCAACACGGCCTCCGATTCCGACCCGGTCGGCGCCGCCCCCGACACGCTCGCGCCGCTCGAAGCGCTCCCTGCAGGCGGGGATGGCGGGGCAACAACTCCACCCACGACACCGCCGACGACCCAACCCGCAACGACAACCACTACGACCATCCCGCGAGTCACCGGCGTGCCATACGGCGAGGTCACGGGGCTCACGATGTTCCGCGGCAGCCCCAGCCGCACGTACTACGGGCAAGGACCCATCCCGACGGACCTCGCCGTGCAGTGGCGATTCCCCGACACGGCCATGTGCGGCAACTCGCCCGTGGGTGGTCAGGACAAGGTGTGGTGCGGATCGGGGTGGACCGGGCAGCCCGTGGTGTGGGAGCGACCCGACGGTGTCACCGAAGTGATCTTCGGCGCCTACGACAAGCACATCCACTTCCTCGACGCAGCCACCGGCGAGCGCACGCGGCCCGACTTCGCGATGGGTGACATCATCAAGGGCTCGGTGACCCTCGACCCCGACGGCTATCCGATCCTCTACTCGGGCTCCCGGGACCCGCGCTTTCGGATAATCGCCCTCGATCGGGAGACGCCCACTGAGCTGTGGTCGCTCGATGCGGCCTCGGTGCCGGGGATCTGGAACAACGATTGGGACTCGAACCCTGCGATCGTCGACGGCATCCTCTACGAGGGCGGAGAGAACAGCTGGTGGTTCGCCGTGGCGCTGAATCGGGGGTATGACGCCGACGGCCTGGTCACCGTCGACCCTCAGATCGTCTTCGACACGCCGGCATTCACCGACGAGCTCGTGCGATCCGTTGGGCGCCAACAGAGCGTCGAGAACTCCACCGCCGTCTACGAAGATCGCGCCTACTTCGCCAACTCGGCCGGCCGCATCGTTGGGGTCGACATCGGCCCGCTCCCCGACGGCGAGGCGTCGATCGTGTTCGATTACTGGGTCGGCGACGACGTCGACGCCACCATCGTCATCGACGAGGCTGGAGACCTCTACGTCTCGTCGCAGGTCGACCTCGGAACCGCACGAGGCAGAGAGATCGGCCAGCTCGTGAAGCTCGACCCCGACGCCGAGGATCCCCGTGTCTGGGGCATCGACGTGGCCCCGCGCAACGGTCTCGACGGCGGCATCTGGGCAACGCCCGCCCTCATCGGCGACGTGCTCTTCGCCGCAACCAATCCGGGCGACCTGCTTGCGGTCGACACCGCATCGGGCGAGATCGTCTGGAGCGACGACATCGGCGGCCATGCCTGGTCGTCGCCCGTCTACGCAGACGGCCGGTTGCTCGTCGCCGTCAACTGCGACACCGCCCCTGCGCTGCGGGTGTACGACGTCACCGATCCCCGTGCGCCCGTCGAGTTGGCGGAGCAGGCCTTCACCGGCGGGTGCATCGAGTCGACTCCCGCCGTCTGGAAGGGCCGGGTCTACGTGGGGTCGCGCGACGGCTTCTTCTACGCCGTCGGCGAATGAGGTCGGGCCGCCGGCAATCGCCACCGCCGGGCTTCACACTGCACTTGTCGCCAACGCATGCGTCGCCCCATCAAGAGTGCCACGTGGCCTCAGGAGCCGCAGCACTTCCATAAGGAGTTCTCACCTTCGCTTTACGGCTCCTTTACCCATACGGGTACATGCTGGGGCCATGAACGAGACAACACTCACCGGACGCAAGCTGACTGGGAAGCGGCGCCGCCCCAAGACGGTCGACGGCTACAGGACCTGCACCGCCAAGGAATGCTCCGCCGTGCTCTCCCGTTACAACCGCAAGGACACCTGCAGCATTCACACCCCAGTGAAGTTCCCCCGCGTTCGCGGCCACGACGTCCGCACCGCCGAAGTCTGATCAACCAGACCGCGCAGCTGCACCGTAGGAAGGGAGAACACCTCCCGAGGAGGAGACATGGACCCCACGCAACACGATCCTGACCAGCCCGGACGCCTCACAGCGACCGGGAGCCGGGAGCCCGTGTGGGTCCGCCTCCCTGAGGAGCCTCCCTTCGGCTCGGACGTCGACACCTCCCGAGCCGAGACTTCCGCCACCCGCCCGCCTGCGGCTCTCCCTCCCTCCCAGCCGAAGCGTCGCCGCGCGGGCGGGTGGCTTCAAACGCTCGTCGCCGCCGTTCTCGGCGCCGTGTTGGCGGTTGCCGGACTGCAGATCGTCGAAGGAGACACGACTCCGCCCACGACGGTGGCCAACGCCGCTGCGCCGGCAGCAGCATCGGATCCCGAGACGCAACGAATCGAGCTGGCCCCCGCACCTGTGCTCGAGGGAGCGCCCGACGCCGTGGCCATCGGGGATGCCGTCATCCCATCGATCGTCACGGTCCAGGTGGGTTCCGAAGGCACGTCGGGAATCGCTCTGAGTGGTTCTGGATCGGGCGTCATCCTCGACGACCAAGGTCATGTCATCACCAACGACCACGTTGTCTCTGCCGGTTCGTCGTTTCAGGTGGTCCTGTCCGATGGGCGCACGACCTACGACGCCACCCTCATTGGCACCGACCCCCTCACCGACCTCGCCGTGCTCAAGATCGAAGCTTCCGGCCTGCGTCCGATAACGTTCGGCGAGACGACGAGCCTTCGCGTCGGCGACGCCGCAGTGGCCGTGGGCAGCCCGCTCGGGCTCGAAGGTGGGCCCTCCCTCACGGTCGGCGTGCTTTCGGCCTTCGGGCGCCAAGTTCAGGTCTCGGCCGAAGACATCCTCTACGGCATGTTGCAGACCGACGCACCGATCACGCAAGGATCGAGCGGTGGCGCACTCGTCGACACCAGGGGGCGGCTGATCGGCATCACAACTGCCGTCGGCGTCAGCTCCGTAGGTGTTGAGGGGATCGGCTTCGCCACTCCTGTCGAGCTCGTCGAACGAGTCACCAGTGAGATCATCGCCACCGGGTCGGTGAACCACGCATTCCTCGGCATCCTCGGCGCAACGAGCTTCTCGACCGCGACAGACGGTGCGAGCGTCGCCGTAGGCGTCGAGGTCGATTCGATCGAGCCAGGCTCCGGCGCAGCGGATGCGGGGCTCACAGCCGGCTCCCTCATCACGGCCGTCGACGGTGAGCCGGTGACGACGATGGACGATCTCATCGTGGCGCTGCGGTATCACGCAGCCGGGGATGACATCACCATCACCGTATCGAGCGCCGGCAACGACACCACCCTTCCGGTCACCCTCGGCGTCCGCCCGTGACCCCACTGTCGTAACCGCAAAGGCTCATCACCAGGCGCTGGATCCCTCCCCCAGCGCCTGGTTCTTCGTCACGGCCGGTACGCTCACTGCCATGCCTCACGACTTCACATCGGTAACGGCGCAGTCTGTGACCGATCTCACCGATGCTGCGCTCCACGACGCAGATGCCCTGGTTGCTGCGGCAGTGACCGCGACGACACTCGACTTCGACTCGACACTCGCCCTGCTGGACAAGGCAGCGGCCGCGGTCGGCGATGCGTCCGGCCGCGGCGCCTTCATGGCCCGGGTCCACCCGGACGGGGACGTCAGGGCGGCGGCGAGCGAGGCCGAGGAGCGGCTCACCAAGTGGGCAACCGATCTCGTGTTCAGGCGCGACCTGTTCGAGGTCCTCGACGCATACGCCGCATCCGATGAGGCCGGTGCGCTCGACGCGGAACGGAGGCGGCTGCTCGACCACACGATGCGTGACTTCAGGCGTGCAGGCCAAGGCCTCGATGCCGCGTCCCGAGATCGACTCCAGACGCTCCGGGGACGTCTCGTCGAACTGGAGGTGGAGTTCGGCCGGAACCTCGACGACTGGGAAGATGGCTTGGAGGTGACACGCGGCGATCTCGCAGGTCTCCCCGAGGAGTACATCTCCCGCCTCGCCCCTCGCATCGGCGGCTACTTCGTCTCTCTGGCGTACCCCGACTACTTCCCGTTCATGCGGCAGGCCGAGAAGCGGGACCTCCGGCGCCGGCTCCAGCGCAAGTTCTGGAACAAAGCGGCGGCCGCCAACCGTCCGCTCCTCGAGGAGGCCGTGCGGCTGAGGGCTGAGATCGCCTCACTGCTGGGCTTTGCGACGTGGGCCGACTTCGCCATGGAGGTGAAGATGGCGGGTGGGCCGACCGAGGTCGACGATTTCTACGACTCCGTCGTTCCGGGTCTCACGACACTGGCAGAACGAGAACTCGAGGCGCTCGCCGCGCTGGCGGGCTCTGAGTTCGGCGGGGACCGCGTCGAACCATGGGACACGGTCTACCTCGACAACCTGCAGCGCAAACGCGAGTACGGCATCGACCCGGACGAAGTCGCCTCCTACTTCTCTCTCGAACGGGTCGTCGCCGGGATGTTCGAGGTGACAGGCGAGGTATTCGGGCTCGAATACACCGAGGTCGAGGACGCAAAGGCGTGGCATGCAGACGTCACCCTGTACGAGGTCCGCAATGCAGGCGGCACGACGCCGATCGCATACTTCTACGCCGACCTCTTCCCTCGCGAGGGCAAGTTCGGCCATGCTGCAGCCTTCTCGATCACCTACGGACGGAGAGAGGACGATGGCTCGTACCGGCCGCCGGTCGCCGCGATCGTCGCCAACTTCACACGACCAACGGACTCGAGCCCTTCACTCCTCAAGCACGACGAGGCGCTGACCCTGTGGCACGAGTTCGGCCACATCCTCCATTTTTGCCTGAGCACCGTCGACACCTACCGCTTCTCCGGGTACGACACGGAATGGGACTTCGTCGAGGCACCGTCGCAAATCATGGAGAACTGGATGTGGGAGCCGGAGGTGCTCGGGCGGTTCGCCCGCCACCATGCGACCGGCGAGCCGATTCCCGTCGAGTTGGTCGAGCGCCTCGTTGCCGCACGCGACCTCAATGCGGCCCTGTTCGACTTGCGCCAAGTGTTTCTCGGGAAGCTGGACCTCGGCATGCACGCAGTGGCTGAAGCCCCGGATCTCATGGACGCCTACCGCACTGCCTACCAACACACGCTGCTGCCCTTCCACGAGGACACGTTCTTCCCTGCCGGCTTCGGCCACCTGATGGGCGGCTACGACGCCGGCTACTACGGGTACCTGTGGGCCAGGGTGTACGGGGACGACATGTTCTCCGAGTTCGAGCGCATCGGCATCACGAGCCCGGAGGTGGGTCGCCGGTACCGGGATGCGGTCCTCGCCACCGGAGGCACGCGCGATGCGATCGACCACCTGCGGGACTTCCTCGGGCGCGAACCAACCAGCGATGCCTTTCTGCGCCGGATGGGCCTCGCCCACGAAGACGATTGAATCACCCCAACGCCAGCGACGAAGCCGGCGATCGGACCATCCAACGACGGCATCAGCATCGAAATAGTGGTGAGGCAACTCGTGTTGTCGCATAGGACACCGAAAGCGAGGAGGTCATGCGCACATTCCGCATCGGCACGTTCCGGGGAATCCCCATCGAGGCTCACTGGGGAGCTGCAGTCATTGCAGGACTCGTTGGCCTTTTGGTTGCGAACTCGGTCCTTCCCAACCTCGCGCCGGATGAGTCGTCGCTGACGTACGCAACCGCCGGACTCGCAGCAGGCGTAGGCCTGCTCGCCTCCATCCTCGTGCACGAGGGAGCACACGCGCTCGTTGCCAGAGGCTACGGGGTCGAAGTGAAGTCGATCACGTTGTGGCTCCTCGGCGGCGTCGCCCACCTCGAGAAGGAGGCGCCAACGCCTCGCGCCGAGGCTCGTATCGCCGGTGTCGGCCCCGCCTCGAGCGTGGCGCTTGCCGTCGTCCTGGGCGCCGCTTCGCTGCTGCTGGCCGTCGCCGGCGTGCTTCCCGTGGTGGGAGCAACTCTGCAATGGCTGGCCGGCGTCAACCTCATCCTTGCCGTTTTCAATCTCCTGCCGGGAGCGCCCCTCGATGGTGGTCGGCTCCTCCACGCGTGGTTGTGGCGCCGCCGGGGAAGCCGGGAGCGCGCCACGGTCGGAGCGTCACGAGCCGGGCGAGTGCTCGGCGGCATCCTGGTGGGAGCGGGCATGCTCGAGCTCTTCGTTCTCGGCAGCATCGGCGGGTTGTGGACCGCGATGATCGGATGGTTCCTCGCCACCGCGGCGCGACAGGAGCAACAGGCCGGCGAGCTGACTGCTGTTCTCGGGGATCGACCCATCGCCGATTTCATGCGACCGCTCCCTCCGCAGCTCGCAGACTGGACGCTCGTGGAGGATGTTCTCTCCGGGCCGCTCAGTTCGTCCGACCGCATTCTCGCCGTCGGTTTTGACGGGTCGCCCACGGCCGTCGTGACGGTTGCGGAACTCGCCAGGCTCGGGCCCCCCATGGCCAAGAAGTCGTCGGTACCGTTGCGCATTCGCGACCTGCCGTGGGCTGAGCCAAAGCTCGCCGACGCAGGCACTCCGGCGCGAGATGCGCTGAGCGATGCGACCAAGCTGATCGTCGTCACCGTCGACGGGCTTCCGGCGGGTCTGGTCACGCCCGCAGACCTTGCGAGAGCGACCGCCCTGCGCGCCCTCGGCACGCCTGAGCCGGAGACGACGGAACCGGCGCCGGTCGCTTGATCGAGTGATGCGTCGTCACATCACGGCGTGGATGAGCCCTCCATCCACCTGGAGCGTCGCCCCTGTGATGTAGCCGGCGGCGTCGGAGAGCAAGAACACCGCTGCGTTTGCGTATTCGTCGGGTGTTCCGTACCGGCCCATCGGGATCGCCGCTCGACTCGCCTGCTGCACATCCTCGATGGTGACACCCCGACGACTCGCCGAATCGGCATCCAGTTGCATCACCCGCTCGGTGGCGATTCGTCCGGGGATGAGGTGGTTGACGCGGATCCCATCCTGTCCCCACTCGAGAGCGAGGGTCTTGGCGAGGGCAGCGACGCCGGCGCGGTAGACACCCGACAGAACGAGGTTGGGGATCGGTTCCTTCACGGAGGCCGACGTCATGAACAAGACCGCGGCGCCTCGGCCGAGGTGGGGCCGCGCATGGCGAGCAAAGGACACCGCCGATGCCAGCGTCAACCGGTAGCCGATTTCCCATTCGTCGTAGCTCAGATCGGCAAAGGTGCCGTACGGCGGGCCACCGGCATTGGCCACCACCAGGTCGATTCCTCCCATCGCCGCCGACGCTTCGTCCACCCATCGCCGGATCGAGGCGTCGTCTGCCACGTCGCACACGGACGAAAGCACGACGGCGTCCTCCACCTCGGTGCGGATGTGCCGTGCAGCGTCCTCGATCCGTTCCCGATTGCGACTGGCCATGGCGACGACGGCGCCTTGACCGGCCAGGTCACGGGCGATTGCGTATCCGAGCCCTGACGACGACGCAGCAACGAGGGCCCGCTTGCCACTGAGTCCAAGATCCATGGATGTGACGGTATCAGCCTCGCAACCCCAGCGTCTCCTCCTCGACGGCCCGCCTGTCGAACTTCCCGTTGGGCAGAAGCGGGAGATCGGCAACGAAACGCCAACGTCGAGGCCGCTGAGCGGGCGCGAGCTGGGTCTTGGCGAAGTCGGCGAGGTCGGCAGCCGTCACCCCTTCGACCGTCACCACGACAACGGCGACGACGATCTCACCCCATTCGCCGTCGGGGACGCCATGCACGACGACGTGACGGACCCCGGGATGGGCCGCAAGAGCCGCCTCGACGGTCGCGGGCGCAACGTTCTCGCCACCGGTGACGATCAGGTCGTCGGTGCGGCCGATCACGACCAGGCGACCGTCGTCTCTCAGCTGCCCCAGATCACCCGTGCGGTGGGGTCCGACCCGCGGCGGCTCGAAGGCGTAGCCGGGCGACACATTGGGACCGTCGACCAGGATCTCGCCGATTCCGCTCTCGTCGGCAGGATCGATCGCAACGGTCACGCCGTCGAGCGGATGGCCAACGGACACCAGGCTCGCCGCCTCGTCGCCCGGCGCCACCGTCGCCACTTGGGAGCACGCCTCGGTCATGCCGTAGGTCGCCAGCACGGGAAGGCCCGCCGCGAGCCCTCGGTCGATCAGGCTGGGCGCCGCCAACGCACCGCCGACCAGCACCGCCCGCACCCGACCGAACGGCCCACGGTCGACGTCGAGGACTCGAGACAGCATCGTCGGCACGAGGCTGGCGATCGTGATCTCGCCGGTGCGAAGCGCCGCGGCGACCAGCTCGGCATCGAAGCGGTCGTGGAGGATCACAGCTCCAGCCGCCGCCGCCGAGCGCCACAGGATCGAGAGTCCGCCGACGTGGAAGAGGGGAAGCGCCAGTAGCCACCGGTCGGCTGAGGTGTTGCCGAGACGCGCCCCAGAGGCGGCGACGGCCGCCGCAACGTTGCCGTGCGTGAGGATCACCACGCGTGGGGCTCCGGAAGAGCCAGAGGTCGGCACCCACGTGTGGGCTGCGCCCGGCTCCGGCACCAGACTGGGTACGGCCGGTTCGGTCGCAACCGGCTCGACCCGAGCCACGACCTCGGAAAGGCCCAACCGTTCCCGTAGGCGGGCGCTGCCGGACAGGTGGCGCGGGCTCGCTGGATCGAGCACGACGGCGGTGGCACCGAGTCGCCACGTGGCCCACAGCAACGCAACGGTGTCGAGCCGGGATTCGGCGACGCAGACGACACCCAGTCGGGTCCCGGGACCGACCCCGAAGCTGCCTGCCAGAACGCCTGCGGTGCGAACGACCAGATCGTCGAGGGCGGCGTAGGTGAGGCGCTGCTCGCCCGTCACCACCGCGAGCGCATCCGGGTGGGCGTCTGCAGCGAGCCGCAGCCAATCTGTGGTCGGGGTGAGCGCCATGGCCGTCACTACAGTATCGACCGACCATGGTCTCCGAGATCTTCGACGCTGCCGCCTGGGAGCCCGTTCCCGGCTTCGACCTCACCGACATCACCTATCACCGCGCCGTCGGTGTCGGTGCGGTGCGGATCGCGTTCGATCGTCCTGAGGTCCGCAATGCGTTCCGGCCGCAAACGGTCGACGAGCTGTACCGAGCGCTCGACCATGCTCGAATGACCCCTGACGTCGGCTGCGTGCTGCTCACCGGCAACGGGCCGTCACCGAAGGACGGCGGATGGGCGTTCTGCTCGGGCGGCGACCAGCGCATAAGGGGCAAGGACGGCTACAAGTACGCAGACGGCCTGGACGTCGATCCGGCTCGGCTCGGGCGCCTCCACATCCTCGAGGTACAGCGGCTCATCAGGTTCATGCCCAAAATCGTCATCGCCGTCGTCCCCGGATGGGCCGTCGGCGGGGGCCACAGCCTGCACGTGGTGTGCGACCTCACTCTCGCCAGTGAGGAGCACGCCGTCTTCAAACAAACCGACGCAGACGTCGCCAGCTTCGACGGCGGCTACGGCTCGGCGCTGCTGGCCCGCCAGGTCGGCCAGAAGCGCGCCCGCGAGATCTTCTTCCTCGGCCGTGACTACTCGGCCGGGGATGCGTTCCAGATGGGAATGGTGAACGCCGTCGTGCCCCATGCCGACCTCGAGCGGGTCGCGCTCGAATGGGCGAACGAGATCGTCGCCAAGTCGCCGACCGCGCAGCGGATGCTCAAGTACGCCTTCAACCTCCCCGACGAGGGGCTCGTCGGGCAGCAGCTGTTCGCAGGCGAGGCAACCCGACTGGCGTACGGCACCGATGAAGCGCAAGAGGGGAGAGACGCGTTTCTCGAGAAGCGCGACCAGGACTACACGCGATTCCCCTGGCACTTCTGAGGCAATCGTGAGCGCCCTCCGTCCCTGGATCTTGGCAGCGCGGCCGCCGACGCTGTGGGCGGCGATCGCTCCCGTCGTCGTGGGCAGCGCCCTCGCCCACCGTGCCGGCGCGTTCCGCTGGCTCCCCTTCGTGGCGATCCTTGCTGCAGCAATCCTCATCCAGATCGGCGTCAACTACGCGAACGACTACTCGGACGCCGCCCGCGGCGCCGACACCGAGGAGCGCATCGGGCCGCAACGAGCAGTCGCATCCGGGCTCATCACACCCGGCCAGATGCGCATCGGCATCGCTGCGGTTTTCGGAGCCGCCGTGCTGATTGGGGTGTACCTCGCCTGGCTGGCCGGACCGCTCATCATCGTGATCGGTGTGCTGTCGATCGTCGCTGCCCTGGGCTACACGGGCGGCCCGGTTCCCTACGGCTACCGAGGCTACGGCGAGGTCTTCGTGTTCGTGTTCTTCGGCCTGGTCGCAACGGCGGGCACCAGGTTCGTCTACGACCAGGTGGTGGGGCTGGATGCCTGGATCGGCGGCATCGTCATGGGATGTCTCGCCACTGCGATCCTCGTCGCCAACAACATCCGAGACATCGCAACCGACACTGCGGCCGGGAAGCGCACACTGGCCGTCAAACTGGGTCGCACCCGGACCCAAACACTGTTCTCGATCATCGTCCTCGCCGCATTTGCAGTAGTGGCGGTCGCCGCCGTCGCCCGTTGGATCCCACCGTGGTCGGCACTGGCGCTCCTCGCCCTGCCGCTTGCGATTCCCGTCGTGCGCGCCGTTGCGAGCGCCGTCGAAGGCCCTCCCCTCATCGCTGCGCTGAAGGGAACGGCCCGCCTCCAACTCGCCGTCGGCATCCTGTTCGCCATCGGGGCTCTGGTATGACGGCATCCGCCGATCTGTGGGACCTCGATCCCGGCGTCGTCCACCTCAACCACGGGTCATTTGGGGCGACCCCGCGGCGGGTGCTCGAGCGCCAGACCGAGTGGCGCCGCCGGATGGAAGCCAATCCTGTGCGGTTCTTGGGGCGAGAGCTGTTCCGTCACCTCGACCACGCCCGCGATCGCCTCGCCGGGTTCGTCGGCGCTGATCCCGCGGGCCTTGCGTTTGTTCCCAATGCCTCGACAGGCGTCAATGCCGTGCTCCGCTCGCTCGGACTGCTACCGGGCGACGAGATCCTCGTCACCGACCACGCGTACGGGGCAGCACGCAATGCCGTCGACTTCGTGGCAGGTGCTGCTGGAGCGAACGTCGTCGCCGCCCACGTGCGGATGCCCGTCAGCGGACCAGACGAGATCGTCGATGCCATCGAGGCTGCCGTCACACCGCGCACCAGGCTCGCCATGATCGACCATGTCACCAGCCCTACGGCCATCGTGTTCCCGCTCAGCGAGATAGTGGACGCGCTCGAGAATCGCAACATTCCCGTGCTGGTCGATGGGGCCCACGCCCCCGGCATGCTCGACCTTGCTGTGGCCGACATCGGCGCCGCCTACTACACGGGAAACTGCCACAAATGGATGTGTGCGCCGAAGGGCGCGGCGTTCCTGTGGACACGCGACGACGTGCGGGCGAGTACGGCACCGGTCGTCGTCGGGTGGGGGCGGACCAGCGTCCCACCGGGGCGCTCGCGCTTTCACGCCGAGTTCGACTGGGTGGGCACCGACGACCCGTCGCCGTACCTCTGCGTGCCGGATGCCATCGACGTGATGGGCGGTCTCTTCCCCGGCGGCTGGGACGAGCTGCGTCGCCGCAATCACGAGCTCGTGATCGCCGGACGCGACCTGCTGCTCGACGTCATGAACGGCCCGAACGCGGTACCGAATGAGATGACGGGGTCGATGGCGCTCGTTCGGCTTCCGGCGCCGGGGGAGCGAGCGGGTCGGCTCGAGCCGGACCCGCTTCAGGGCCATCTCGCAGACGAACACCACATCGAGGTGCCGGTCACCCACGGGCCCGGCGACGACGACCGCTGGCTCCGCATCTCCGCCCAGGCCTACAACTCGCTCGCCGACTATGGGCGGCTCGCTGCGGCGCTGGCGGAGTGGGCTGCGGCACAACCGCGATAGCCTCGTGCCGTGCGCCCGGGCACTGCGCTCATCATCGCCGGTGCGGTCCTTGTCGCCATCGGGGTGGTCGTGCGCTTCGCACGTGGCTGGTGACGTGGTTCGGCAAGCTCCCGGGCGACATCCGCATCGAATGCGAGTCCTCGAAGGTGTTCATCCCGATCACGTCGATGCTGGTGGCCAGCCTCGTGCTCAGCGTGGTCGTCGCCGTCGTCAATCGCTTCCGGGACTGACGGAGCTCTTGGCGAGGGCATCGATGGCGCGCCGACCCGGCAGCGCCGCCCGACCGCCCTGTGCCGCAGCGGCACCCGCCGCCGTCGCCCATTCCACCGTGCGTCGCAACGACCACCCGCACGCAAGACCGAACGCACAGGCTGCGGCAAAGACATCGCCGGCACCCGTCGTATCCGTGGCAACAACCGGCGGTGGGACGAACTCCATACGCTCCCCCGCCGAGTACGCGACGACCGGCAATGCCCCTCCGGTGAGGACCACGCTCCTTCCGCGAACCCCGAGCCACGCCACCTCCCCTTCGGGATGCTCATTGCGCGACCACACCACGAGGTCGACATCGCCCGGCGGAGGGCTCGGTGCGTCGAGCCAGACGACCGGGATCGCATGGCTTCGTGCCGCGGCCACGACCGCCGCTGCGGCCTCGCCGCCGAAGCCGTCGACGAGGGCGACCTCGACACCCGCCAATGCCTCGCCGGGCACATCCTGCCAGCGTGCGCCTGCGTAGCTCGCACACACGATCGTGCGGTCGCCGTCCGGAGTGAGGAGGATCACGCAGTGGCGCGTGCGCTCTCCCGCGTCGCGCTCGATCCAAGAGCGGTCGAGGTGCCGGTGGTCGAGCGCGGCCATGAGCACGTCGCCAAGTGGGTCGTTGCCGACAACCAGACCGAGCAGCCTGGTGTCAAACCCCCACGTCGCCAGCGCCATCGCGGCGTTGGCGGCCTTGCCTCCCCACATGAGGTGCGACGATCGGGACCGGATGTCGTCACCGGCCGCCGGAAGCCGGTCGACCAGATGCACCAGGTCGGGGTTCATGGCCCCGTAGACGAGCGCCCGCATGCTGCGTGAGGCTAGAGCAGTTGCCGGGGGCGCCGCTCCGCGCCGTCAACCGATAGTGGCGACAAATCGGCGGAAGGCGCCGGCTGCGTCCGTGCGCAGCGGGGCAGAGTGACCGAAACAGGCGATCGCGAAGTCACGTTCGGCGACGTGGCGCAGGCTCGCATCGAAGGTCGCGGTCCGCCGGTTCATGTATCCGCGGGTGATCCCACCGCGTTTCGTGCCGACGGCGGCGTCGCCGACGAAGAGGACGCCGCCGCTGCGATCGAGCAGGTACGAGAGGTGCCCCGGAGTGTGGCCCGGCGTGGCGAGGACGGCGAGGTCCTCGGGGAGACCGATCGTCCCCTCAGTCACCAGGTGGTCGACCGCGACCGGCTGTCCGCTCGGGATCACCCGCCGGAACAGCGGAGCCAGGAACGCGACACGACCGAACACGGGGGCGAGCGGCGCCGGCTCGTCGCCCCGCACCGCCGCAGCATCTACCTCCGACACGAACACCTGTGCATCCGACTCACGCTTCAGCGCGGCGGCGCCCCCGACATGGTCGAAGTGCGCGTGGGTGAGCACGATCGCTGCGATGTCGCCGGGCGCGCGCCCGATCGACTCGAGGCCGCGCAGGATCGCTCCGTGGCGACGGGGCATGCCCGTGTCGACGAGGGTCACCCCAGCGTCGCCGTCGATGATGAACGAGTTCACGGCGCCGCTCACCTGGTATACGCCTTCGATGATGGGTTCCATGGGAGGAGAACCTAGCGAGGCGATGGCGCCCGTCATACCGTCGAATGTCCCGTGGTGGCTGCGGCCACCCTTCCCCTTCGCGTAGGGACCTTCATCGCCAACCGGCTGGCTGAACATATGTTTAGTATCTTGAACATGGATTCAGCAGCTGCGCCGAATGCCGGCGGTGCACCGGCCGACGACCGCACCACGAGGGCTCGCATCCGCGACGCCGCCATCGAGTGCTACGCCCGGCTCGGCGTCCGTGGGACCACAGCTCGGAGGGTGGCCGAGCAGGCGAGGGTGTCCCCCGGCTTGGTCATTCACCACTTCGGGTCGATGGACGGGCTGCGTGCCGTATGCGACGCGCACGTCGCTGCGGTCATCCGCCACACCAAGCAAGAGGCCATCGGGTCCGGTCTGGGTCTCGACGTGACGGCAGCGTGGCGGGATGCTGACATAGGTCACCTCGGCGCGTACCTCGCCCACGTCCTCGCCGACGACTCTCCGGCCGTCGCCCAGCTGGTAGATGAGCTGGTGGCCGACGCCGCCGGCTACCTCACCAAGGGTATGGAGACCGGACAGATCCGGCCCCTCGCCGACCTCGACCGCGTGGCGGTGATCCTGACCTTGTGGTCGCTCGGCGGCATCGTGCTGCACGAGCACATGAAGCGCTTGCTCGGCGTCGATATCACCGAGCCCGGCTTCGGTGCCGGCCCTGCGCTCGCCGCCTACGCAGGTCCTGCGTACGAGATCCTCGGCCAGGGCATCTTCACTGATGCTTTCGCCTCGCACGTCCAGAACGCCATCGCCGGTATGACCGGCCCAACCGGAGGAACCGTATGACCGACATCGCCATCCACACCGATGGCCTCACCAAGCACTACGGCGACGTCCACGCCCTCGTCGATCTCGATCTCGACGTGGCCCCGGGCGAGGTGTTCGGCTTCCTCGGCCCCAACGGGGCGGGCAAGACCACCACCATCCGCACCCTCATGGACGAGATCCGGCCGACGTCCGGGCGGGCGTCGATCCTCGGCATGGACACCCACGCCCATTCGGTGGAGATCCGCCGCCACATCGGGTACGTCCCCGGCGACCTGGCGATGTACCCCAACCTGACCGGACGAGACACTCTCACCTATTTCGCCAACCTGCGCGGCGGAGTCGACTGGAGCCACGTCGACGAGCTCGCCGACCGGCTCGACGCCGACCTCACGAAGAAGGTCGGCGATCTGTCGTCGGGCAATCGCCAGAAGGTGGGCCTGATCCAGGCATTCATGAACCGCCCGGAGGTGCTGATCATGGACGAGCCCAGCTCCGGCCTCGATCCCCTCGTGCAACGCGAGTTCCAGACGATGATGCGCGAGGTCGCCGCCGAAGGCCGCGCCGTGTTCCTCTCCAGCCACACGCTGTCGGAGGTGCAGCGGGTTGCCGATCGTGTGGGCATCATCCGTCACGGTCGCCTCATCGCGCTCGAGGGCGTTTCAGAGCTGCGCTCGAAGGCGATTCGCCGCGTCGAGCTGGATTTCACCTCACCGGTGGAGGCATCGGTCTTCGCTGCGGTTCCCGGGGTGCGCGACGTCGAGATCGAGAACCACCGGGCCGTGCTCTCCTACGACGGCCAGATGGCGGTCCTGCTCAAGACTGTCGCCGACCGCTACGACGTGGTCGACATCCACACCCAGGAGGCCGACCTCGAAGAGATCTTCCTCACGTACTACCGCGACGGGTCCACCGATGCGACTGCCGCTGCGGAGGTGACCGCCTGATGCTGGCCAATGTCCTCATCAAGTCGACCCGCGACCGGTGGCGGGGCATGGCCATCGGGTCGGGGGCGCTGGCGGCGATGCTCTTCCTGGCGATGCCGCTGTACCAGCAGTTCGACCTGTCGGTGTACTCCGACTTGCCCGAGGCGGTGCGGTCTCTGTTCAACTTCCCCGAGGGGGCCGACCTCGCCGGGATCGCCTACGGCGCCGTCTACGGCACCTACGGCGCCCTCACCTTGGCCGGCATCGCTCTGGCGATCGGGGCGGCGGCGATCGCCGGCGAAGAACGCGACGGGACCATCGGCCTGCTGCTGGCCAACCCAAAGAGCCGCACCAACGTCGTGGCGTCCAACGCAGGCGCACTGACGGTGCTCGCCGTCCTCGGCGTCCTCGTGGCGTGGGCCGGCGCCCGTATCGCCCCCGCCGTGTTCGATGTGGCGGTCGACGGTTTCCACGTCGAGGCACTGATGTTCCACATGTTCGTCAACTCCCTCTTCTACGGAATGCTTGCGCTGGCGGTGGGGGCATGGACGGGCAGCAGCGCCGCGGCGGCAGGTACGGCGGCCGGGGTGATGGTCATGTCGCTGTTCGGCGCCGGTCTGTTCCCGCTGGTGGGCGGGTGGGAGAACCTCGCCAAGGTCTTCCCCTGGTACTACTACGACGGCGCGTCGCCAGTGACCAACGGCGTCGCCTGGGGTCACATCGCCGTGCTCGGGACCGGGATCGCCCTGTTCGCCGTGGCCGCCGTGATCGGGGTGAACCGGCGGGACCTGCGGGATCGCAGCACCGGCGTGTCGCTCATCGACCGGCTCCGGGCGAACCCGGTGACGAAGAAGGTCGCCGACCGCCTGGCCGGGTCGGCCCGGGTGTCGCGCATCTGGATCAAGACGGCCTCCGAGCACCAGGGGCTGACCATGGTGGTCGCCGGGCTGATGTTCGGCCTGATGGGCGTGGCCATCGGTCCGATGTTCAACCTCATCGACACCAGCCTGCTCGACTTCTCCGGCAAGCTGCCCGAGGCGCTGATGACGCTGCTCGGCGGCGGCAACGGTGACATGAGCACGCCGGTGGGGTGGTACCGGGGAGAGACGTTCGGGTTGATGGCGCCGATCGCCGTGATGGTCGTCGGTATCGTGGTCGGAGCCCGGGCCCTGGCCGGCGAAGAAGCCCACCGCACCATGGGCCTCCTGCTGTCCAACCCGGTGTCGCGGACGTCTGTGCTGCTGCAGAAGGCAGTCGCGATGGTGCTGCTGGTGGTCATCGTCGGGTTCGCTACCTTCGCAGGCGTCGCCGCCGGCTCGTGGCTCGGGAACCTCGGTATCGACACCGGCAACATCGCGGCAATCTGTCTCTTGGTGACACTGCTCGGCTTGGTGTTCGGGGGGCTCGCCCTCGCTCTCGGCGCCGCCACCGGTCGTGCGCGCATAGCAACGTTCGGGACGGTGGGGGCCGCCTTGGTCCTGTACCTCGCCGAGACGCTCCTACCTCTCAGCGACAGCCTTTCGGGCCTGGCACGGTTCACGCCCTTCTATTACTACCTGGAGAACGACCCGCTTGCGAACGGCCTCGATTGGAGCCATGCCGCAGTGCTGCTCGCTACGGCAGCCGTGCTGATCGCCGCCTCGGTGTGGCTGTTCGAGCGGAGGGACCTCCGCCAGACCGGCTGACGGTCTCGCCGCGCATGGGTCCGCTGCCGAAAGGTGGGCGCGTGCGCCGCAGGGAAGGTGGTCGGCTAGGGTGCCGCCGACCAGCGTCGAGGAGGTCGTCAGTCGTGGCGCGGATCGAGGAGACCCCGCTTCCCGGTCTCGGGATCAGGTACGAGTTCCTCACTGAGGATGGTCAACGCATCGGCGTCGTCCATCACCGTACGGGCCGACGGGAGCTGTTCATCTGCCCACCAGACGACCCCGACTCTGCGGCGGTCACCCTGAACCTCACCGACGACGACAGCCACGCCCTCTCCGATGCGCTCGGCGGCTCCCGCATCATCGAAAGCCTCACCCACCTCCAGCAGCAGGTCGAGGGTCTGGCTATCGACTGGCTGACCCTCGAGGAGGGCACAGCCTACGCCGACAAGACCATCGGCGAGGCGAGGATCCGCACCAGGACCGGCGTGTCGGTGGTCGCAGTGATCCGCCACGAGAACGCCCATCCCGCACCCGGTCCCGACTTCCACCTGTATGACGGGGACGTGCTCGTGGTGGTCGGCACTCCGGAAGGCATCGAGAACGTACGTGAGATCTTGAGCACGGGGTAGCCGCATGGACCACGGCGCCCTCCTGCTGATCGAGCTCGGAGCGGTGGTGCTCACCCTCGGCGTCGTTGCACGCCTCGCCGGGCGAGTCGCCATCTCGCCCATTCCTTTCTATCTCCTGGCCGGGCTTGCGCTCGGTGAGGGCGGCCTCGTCCCAATCGTGACCTCCGAGGAGTTCATCGAAGTTGGCGCCGAGCTCGGCATCATCTTCCTGCTCCTCATGCTCGGGCTCGAGTACTCGGCGTCCGAGTTGGTGGCGAGCATGCGTTCCGTCGCACCCGCCGGTTTTGCCGACCTGGTACTCAACTTCACCCCGGGTCTCGTGGCCGGGCTGTTGCTCGGGTGGGGGCCGATCACGGCGCTGTTCCTCGGGGGGGTCACCTACATCTCGTCGAGCGGCGTCATCGCCAAACTCCTCAACGATCTCGGCTGGACGGGCAACCGAGAGACACCGGTCGTGCTGTCGATTCTCGTGTTCGAGGATCTCGCCATGGCCGTGCTGCTGCCGGTGCTCGGTGTGCTGGCATTGGGAGGAAGTGTCGGCAGCGCCCTCGTGACGATCGTCATCGCCCTCGCTCTCGTCGCGGCGGCGATCGCCGGGGCCTACAGGGCCGGCGACCGCTTCGGGTCGCTGCTGTTCCACCGCTCCGACGAGGTGAGCCTGCTCTCGGTCTTCGGCCTCACGTTGCTCGTCGCCGGGCTCGCCGAGGGCGTCAACATCTCGGCGGCGGTCGGAGCCTTCCTCGTCGGTATCAGCGTCGCAGGCGAAGGCGCTGATCGCGCCAGAACGCTGCTCACTCCCCTGCGCGACCTCTTCGCCGCCGTGTTCTTCGTCTTCTTCGGGCTATCTACTGATCCCCGTGACATCCCGGCCGTGCTGCTGGTGGCGCTGACGCTCGGTGTTGTGACCGCAGGCACCAAGCTCGCCTCCGGCTGGTGGGCGGGGCGGCGCAACGGCGTCAGCAGCCGCGGACGGCTCCGGGCCGGTCTCGCCCTCATCGCCCGTGGCGAGTTCTCGATCATCATCGCCGGGCTGGGCGCCGGGACCTCGAGCGGGGCTGAGCTGTCCGCCCTCGCTGCGGCATACGTTCTGGTGATGGCGGTGGCAGGCCCGATCGCCGCCAAGGTCGCCGACCCGAGCACGCCTGCACCGACCCCGACCTGATCCTGAATCTCCGCTGTCCGCCTGCCCGTCGGTAACCTCACGGCGTGCCAGACGCAAATGTCGACTTCAGCCGTGCCCTCGCCGCTTCTCTGCATGCGCTTGGGCTGCGCGACGTCTGCATCTCGCCGGGCTCTCGCAACACGCCTTTGACGCTTGCGTTTGCGGTCCACACGGGCATCCAAGACTGGTCGCACCACGACGAGCGCAGCGCCGGCTTCTTCGCCATTGGGTTGGCAAAGGCCTCCGGTCGGCCGGTCGCTCTCGTGTGCACGTCGGGGACGGCTGCAGCCGAATACCACCCCGCCGTCGTCGAAGCCTTTCAGTCCCGGGTGCCTTTGCTCGTGCTCACTGCGGATCGTCCTCCTGAGCTGCGCGACGTGGGTGCTCCGCAAGCCATCGACCAGGTGAAGGCGTACGGGGACCATGTGAAGTGGAGCCACACCGGAGCACCACCGGACGACACGGCCGTGCAGACGGCGCCGGCGCTTGCGGCCCATGCCTGGGGTGAGGCGGTGGCGAGCCCCGCTGGGCCGGTCCATTTGAACCTGCCGTTCCGCGACCCGCTCGTTCCCGACACCCGTGAGGAGCCTTCATCGCCGGCGGGTCCCACGCCATCGGTCCACACCGGCACTGCAGTAGCGGCCCCAGCCACGGTGGCGAAGCTGGACCGGATCCTTGCCGCCCGCAAGACGCTGTTCGTGGTTGGGTCACTAGCCGGCGGCGCCGGAGCCGACCAGATCGATGCGCTGGCGGCGGCGCTCGGCGCCGTTGTCTTCGCCGATCCGCAATCCGGGTTGCGGTCTGGCGCTCGCACTTCAGCTGTGATCGCGAGCGCCGACCTCCTCGCATCGGCCGGGGCGCTCGACACGGACCCTCCAGACGTCGTGGTCCGTTGGGGAGGCGTGCCGACTTCCAAGCCCGTGTGGCGCTGGCTGGAGTCACATCCGGACGTGATCCAGGTGCTGATCGACGCCGGCGGGCACCGCGACCCCCTCGCCACGGCCCACCTCGTTGTGCGCGCCGACGCCGCAACAACAGCGGAGCAGATCGACACGCCCGGCGGCCCGGACGAGTGGGCAGAGGCATGGCGCCACCGCGACGACGCGGCAGAGGTCGCCGTGGCCGCGGCCCTGAGCACAGAAGCCTTCCCCAACGATCCGGCGGTCGCCCGCCTCGTCGCCGCCGCCGCTCCTCCAGGAGCCGCGCTCTTCACCGGCTCGTCCATGCCCATTCGCGACGTGGATACCTTTGCCGCCCATCGAGACGAACCGCTGACCGTGATCGCCAATCGCGGAGCGAACGGCATCGACGGCTCGATCTCCACCGCGTTGGGCGTTGCGGCAGCCGGTCATCCGTGCGTCGCCCTCATCGGCGATGTCGCTGCGCTCCACGACGTCGGGGCGCTCGCAACAATGGCCCGGCTGCGACTGCCTCTCATCCTCGTCATCGCCCACAACGACGGCGGAGGCATCTTCCACCTGCTTCCCCAAGCCGACCCCAGCCGCGTCGACCCCGCGGTGTTCGAACGCCACATCGCCACACCGCACGGCACCGACTTCGTTGCCGTGGCGACGGCCCTGGGACTGCCGGCCCGCAGAGTCGAGGACGCCGCCGGGCTCACGGCGCACGTCGCCACAGGCGAGGGTCCCTTGGTGCTCGAGGTCCGCACCAACCGGCACGACCTGGCCGCACTCCGTGCGCGGCTGCGGAAGGCAGTGGCGGCGACGCTCTCCTGACGCTCACGTGGTCCCAGGTTCGGGACGCACTCGATCGACTGGAAGCTGCGAGTACGGTGGCCGCGTGCGAGTTGAGCCCTTCAGGAACCAGTACCACGCACTCGCTTCCCTGAACCGCGTGTCCGCAGACGAGCTGCGGAGGATGGACGAGAAGTGGACGCCGCGCCGCGCTCGGTGGATGGCCATCGATCGGGGCGAGGTAGTCGGCGCAGCGACCGCTCTGGTCCGGCCGGACGATCGGATGTTCCTCATCTTTGCCTCCACCACGGCAGACGCCTATCGGCCGCTGGCAACCACAGTCGCCGCCGCCGTGTCTCGGCCCCTGTTCGCCAACGTCGACGCATCCGACGATAGAGCTCTCGTTGCGCTGACCGACGCAGGTTTCGGCGTCGAGATCGCCGTCGACAAGTTCCGCATCCGGTTCGATGCCGCGCTCGACGCCCTGGCCCGAGCATGGGCTCCTTCCCGGTTCAGTCTCGACCAAGCCGACACCGTCGAAGAGGAGCGCCTCTTCACGCTCGATTGTGCCCTTCGGCGGGACGTGCCGGGCACGGATGGCTGGGTCGGCAATCGCCGGTGGTTTCGTGACGAGTTGCGCGAGCGCCCGCCCTTCGACCCGCGCGCCTACCTCGTGGGGATCGAGCGCCGCAGCGGGGACTACGTAGGTCTTGTGAGAATCTGGCGCAATGCCGACGAACCCCGCCTCGGTCTTCTCGGCGTTGCCCGCCCGTATCGGGGCACGCCCCTCGCCGCCTCCCTGCTCGCACGCTCTCTCACGGCTGCCTCGACATGGGGACACGCCACCTTCACGACGGAAACGAGCACGAGCAACGTGGCCGTCCACCGGCGAGTGCGCCGCCTCGACCCTGTGGTTCTCGGGCGCTTCTACCAGATGGTCTTGCGTCGAACGTGACGGCTCCTGCCTTGCCGCTGGGGCTTCCGCACGGACACGGTCCGCAACGGACCGGTCGCAAACGACCGTGATCGGATCGAGCGTCCCCCTGCCCCGCAGCCACAGGTCGAGATCTGCGGCCGAACCGCGAACCGTCGCCGTGGGCGTCGTCGATCACGCAGACCGCGGGATCGTCGTGGGTCGTGCCGGACCGAGGGCTCGTCCCTTGAACCGTCCGAGATCGAGCGCCCACGCCGCCGCGCCATCGTCGATCTCTACGACGGCCGTCGCCTCGTCCCAGCCGCTGGGAGCGTTCGGCGATGAAGGCGGGCAAGTCGGCATCGTTTGGCCGGTCGGGTTTCGCAACCGACTCAGGAGCGTCGACCAGATCAGCAACAACGGCTCTCAGAAGTGCCACCGCCGTGAGATGCCACGTCAGGTCGGCGTCTGTCCAACCCGGGCACGACCGAATCTCGGCGTCTGCAGGTGTGCCACGCACGAGCTCGAGCACCCGCGCAGATGCGGAACGCACGGCAGCGGTGTGGTCGAGCACGAAACGAGCCTTCCGAGTGCCCCGGCGATCCGCGGTCAGGCGAGCTCCGTCATTGCGATCGACGTCTCGACGCCGCCCTCATCGACCCGGTACGCCTTCGCCCCGGGACGTGCCGCCACCGCGGTGCGCAGGCTGCGCCCCTCGAAGTGGAGCGCCGCTCCGTCGTCGCATGCGTATCCGGGCGGCAGCGTGGCCGATGCGATCAGATCGATGAAGCGGGGTCGCCGCTCCAGTTCCGCGTCGTAATGCGGACAGAAGCTCCCCGCCAGCAACCCGAGCCCGTCGAGGAGAGGATCTGCATGGCCGACCATGAACGAGTCGGTCGTGCTGGCCTCGAACCAGCAGTTGGCGCCTGCGCTGACGCCGCACAACACCACTCCGGCTTCCCACGCGCTCGCCAGAACTTCGTCGAGGCCGTGGCGTCGCCACACGACCAGGAGGTTCGCCGTGCTCCCGCCACCGACATACACGACATCCTGGCTCGCAACGTGCTCGGCGAGATCGCCCACGTCCCGGGCGAAGAGGCGAAGCACGCTCGGCTCGCAGCCCAAGCGCACGAAAGCCTCGTAGAACGCAACCATGTACGCTGGGTCGTCGCCCGATGCGGTACCCAAGAAGCAGACCTTGGGACGCTTTGCGGTGACCAGGCTGAGCACGTACCTCTCGAGCGCCGGCTCGTCCGCGGCCAGGCCACCGCCTCCTATGGCAACGATCTGCCGGCTGCTCACGTCGCAGTGAGCAGGTTGAAGAGGGGGCGGAACTTCCACCGGGTCTCGACCAGCTCTGCCTCAGCCTCGGACTCAGAAACGATACCGTTGCCTGCATACAGGCGTCCCGTATGACCGGACAGGAGCCCGCATCGAAGCGCGATCGCAACATCACCGTCGCCCTCGGGGCCGACCCAGCCGACACCACCGCTGTACCACCCGCGGTCCAGTCCCTCGACCTTGTCGATGAAGGCCATCGCTTCGGCGCGTGGAGTACCGCCGACGGCAGGCGTGGGATGCAGACGGGCGACGAGGTCGAACAGCGATGTCCCGTTGGCCATACGTCCGGTGATCTCGGTCGACAAGTGCTGCACCGTGGCGATGCGGCGCAGCGACGGTGCCTCGGGGACGGCCAATTCGTCGGTCAGCGGCCGGAGACGAGCCGCTATGTCATCGACGACGAGGGCATGCTCCCCGCGGTCCTTGGCGCTGGCGAGCAACGCCTCTCCGACCAATCGGTCATGCTCGTCGCCGTTTCCCCGCGGCGCCGACCCGGCCAGGGGATTGGCCCGAATGCGGTCTCCGCGCACCGCGATGAGCAATTCGGGGCTTGCGCCGACAAAGGAGCTCTCCCCCACCTGCCAGCCATAGATGTGGCATTGTGGGTTGCGTTCGCCGAGGTGGTGCACCATTTCGAACGGAGCAATCGTCAGATCGGTTCGGACCACCACCGAGCGGGCCAGCACGACTTTGTGCATCGACCCGGCCCGGATGGCGTCAACCGCCTCATCGACCTCGTCACACCACTCCGGACCGGATGGCACCGAGTGGACGGAATGGTCGCCGTACCCGGGAACGCGTGGTGGGACCGCAGGCTCGAGGTTCCGCAGCAGCGAGACGAGGCTGCCGGCCTCGGCTCCCGGAGGTACGGCGGCGACGAGGACGCGCCGCTCCAAGTCCTCGACAATGGCAACCGAAGGCAGAGCCAGCTCGGCTGACGCGAATCCCTCCCACTCCTCGGCAGTTGCGCCGTCGGGGGCGAACGCGAAGCCCAGAAGCAGCCTCGCCTCCGACGGCATCTCTGGTCGCTCGGCCCACCGCTCCGCGATCTGGTCGAAACGTCGGTGACCGCCCGCTTCGGCGCACCATGCCGTTCCGACGCTTCCGATCCGCAAACCATTGGGAGTCGCGAGGTACCGCGCAGACGCAAACAGGGGCGCAGCAGCGGTGACGAAGTCGAGCGGATCAACACCAACCGGCACGACGGCGAACCGGAACCGATCGACGGGGCCCGCGGTCTGGGCGGCGACGTCTGCGAGTGCGAATGGAGTGAGCAGCATCGGGCGGGATGTTACCGGTGCGCGTTGCGCTGATCAGACTCGAGGGCGGCCGCAACGTGACGGGCGATTCGTGCAGGATCCTCCATCGGTACGAAGTGGGTCGCATCCTCGACGATGTCCACGTGGTCGGCCCCAAGCCGCTCTGCGGTGGCCGCGAGAAACGGGCCTGGATGAGAGTCGGACAGCTCCCCGGCCACCAGGGACACGGCAGCGCCGATCTCGGCAAGGCGCTCCCACGCACCGTGCGCAGTAGCAGCCCGGTAGAACTCGGCCTCGAGGCTCGGGTCGCATTTGAGGCGCCACGCGCCGCCATCCGGGACCAGGCCGTTGCCGACGTAGGCGTCGAGCGCTCGACGATCCCAGCGATCGAACGGCGGTTTGTCGACGAAATTGGCGAAGGCGGCCCCAGGGCCCTCGAAGGTCCGCCTGCGCTTGAGTGCAGCGTCGACGAGTGGATGGTCGGAGTGCGCATACGGCCCGGGGAACACGATGGGCTCGACGAGGACGAGAGTCGAGAAGGTCCCGGGTGAGAGAAGCTCCGCCATCACGAGCGCCGCGGCACCCGCTGAGTGTCCGACCCCGACGTCGACCGGGCGGCCCGCAGCAACCGCCAGCGCGTCCCGGCCGAGATCCCACCAGTCGTACGGAGGGGCAGGCGCATCGGAGTCGCCGTGCGCCCTGTGATCGAAGGCGAGCACCTCGGCGGCGGGGAGAAGGCCGGCCAACTCCTCGATGACGGGATGGAAGACCTCCTTGCAGAACCCCGTTGCGTGCGAGGCAACGACGAGCGGGCGGGGCGCGTCGCCCCACTCTGTCGTCTCGGCAGCAACAGTCGTTCCCGACGCCGCGATGCGACTCCAGGTGCGTCTCAACGCGGCTCGTCGTCGATTCGCCAGGACAGACCGTTCTCGACACGCATGACGCCATCGAGCCGGCGGACCACCTCTTCGAGCAGACGGGCCTCGGTTCTCGTCCCGATCACACCCTCGAACTTGACGACACCGTTCGCCACCGAGACACCAAGCGTGTCGGGATCGACGAACAGAACCCGCCGGATCACGTCCTCACGGATCTCGTCCTCGATGACATCGTCCGGGCGGGTGAACACGGCAACCACATCGAGGCGGGAGATGATGCCGAGGATGTGGGAGCGCTCATCGACAACCGGGAGACGGTTCACATCGTTGATGACCATCATCCGTGCCGCATCCGCGATGCCTTGCTCAGGGCCAATCGTCAAGACCGTTCGGTTCATCACTTCGCCAACCGTCTCGACCGGCTGCGGCTCGACTGCCTCCTGGCGAGCGACCTCGAGGCGGAGGAAGTCGGCCTCGGTGATGATCCCGATGAGACATGAAGACTCGTCGCAGACCGGCAGTCCACTCACCCGGTTGCGGAACATAAGGCGCGCCGCGTCCTTGATCGCCGTGTCCGGCGTCACTGAGATGACGTCGGTTGTCATGACATCGACTACTTGCATGTCCGCCCTCTCGGTGGGATGCGTGACCTCATTGTGGCATCCGCGGCGGCGCGGTTCTCACAGAGCGCAACTCGGGCTCGGGAACCCATGCCCGCTCGGCGGGACGGATTCGTACCCTGGCGTCGACGACGGTGAGCCCATCGCCGGGTTTGGCGACCTTCACCGGGTTGAGGTCCATCTCGACTATCTCAGGAAAGTCCTCGACGAGAGCCGACACCCGCAAGAGCGCCTCGCGTACAGCTGGGATGTCGCCGGGCTCGCCGCCACGATATCCGTCGAGCAGCTTGCTCGACTTCACCTCGCTGATCATCTCGGCGGCATCGAGATCAGTGATCGGATGGATCCGGAACGCAACGTCGCCGATCAGCTCGACGAAGACACCGCCGAGACCAAACACGATGAGGGGCCCGAACGTCGGATCCTGGGTCATGCCGATGAGCACTTCGTGTCCACCACGGACGAACTCCTGGACGAGCGCCCCCTCGGCGTCCGGCACGGCGTTCGTCACCTGAGCGTATGCCTCGCGAATCGCCGTCTCCCCGGACACGTCGAGGACTACGCCGCCCACATCGGACTTGTGCACGGCAGACGGAGCCACCACCTTGAGTACTGCGGGGCCCCGGAAGCCGGCCGCCAGCGCAACGGCCTCGTCGGCTGTCGTGGCCACGCCGCTCGCAGGAAGCCGGAGCCCGTAGGCGCCCAGCAAGGCCTCGACTTCGTCGGCTTCGAGCCACCCTCCGCCTTCCCCGACACGGAGAGCAGCCTTGGAGACGACGCGATCGGCCGTCTCGAAGTCCACTGCATCGAACCGGACGACCTCGCCTGTTGGGCGGGACCGCCACTCGGCGTAGTCGACGGCGTGGCCGAGGGCACGGGCGGCTTGTTCGGGAAACGGATAGATCGGGATACGGCTGTCACCGGCGGCGAGGTCGGCAGGTGCCCCCTCCGAGCTCATGTAGACGGCGACGAAAGGCTTCTCGCCATAGCGGGACGATGCGGCTCGACCGATTGCCGTTGCGATCTGGTCGGCACCTTTCGGCGACGCGGGTATGAATATGGCCATCACCGAGTCGACTTCGTCGGACGTCATGACGAGGTCGATGCACGCACGGAACTGATCCGGGCCGGCCGAGGCGATCATGTCGATCGGGTTGCGCACGGCCGCCTCAGGCGAGAGCAGCTCGCGCAGCTGGTTCTGCAATCCTTCGGAGAATTCGACGACCTGCATGTTCCGCGATTCCAGGGCGTCGACGGCGAGGATCGCCGGTCCACCCGCGTTGCTGACGATGCCAACGCGTCGTCCCTTCGGAAGCGGCTGATTGGCGAGCAGCGCCGTCGCATCGAAGAGCTGCGACAGCGTGGCCGTCCGGATCACCCCCGACTGGCGGAAGAGCGCATCGACGGCGATATCGAGGCTCGCAAGCGACCCAGTGTGCGAGCTGGCGGCGCGTGCGCCTGCAGTGGTCCTGCCCGACTTCACTGCCACGATCGGCTTCTTGTGACCGATGCGCCTGGCGATACGCGCAAAGCGCCGGCCGTTGCCGAACGACTCCAGATAGAGCAGGATCACGTCTGTGGCGGGATCGTCTTCCCAGTAGAGCAGCAAGTCGTTACCCGACACATCCGCCTTGTTCCCCACCGAGACGAAGCTCGAGATCCCGATGTTCAGCTTCGTCGCGTAGTCGAGAATCGCAATACCCAGGGCACCGCTCTGCGATGACATGGCGACGTTGCCACGCTTGGGGCGGACCGGCCCAAACTGGCCGTCGAGTTGCACCGCAGGGTCCGTGTTCACGAGTCCCATGCAGTTGGGGCCCACCATCCGGATGCTGTGCTCCCGAACCACTTCGAGGAGGCGGTCCTCGAGCACTGCACCGTCGGCTCCGGTCTCGCTGAAACCGGCAGAGATGACGACCACGCCCTTGACACCCTTCGCCGCGCACTGCTCGACGACCGGAATCACGTGCTTCGCAGGAACGACGACAAAGGCGAGGTCGACGACCGTAGGGCAGTCGAGGACCGACTTGTAGGCCAGCATCGACCGGACCACCTCCGCCTTGGGGTTCACGGGGTAGACCGGGCCCGTGAAGTCACCAGAAAGCAGGTTCGCCATGAGCCGTCCCCCGATAGAAGCCGAATCGCGGCTCGCACCGATGACGGCAATCGAATACGGATAGAAGAGCGGGGTGATGCTCGCTGCCGTCGCCCGCTTCTCATGCTCCTCTGCCGCGGCAATGGTCTCGAGCGACTCCTCGGTGGGGAACTCCACCGTGTAGACACCTTCTTCGAGCTCGCGCCGCATCTTGTACCCAGCGCCGCGGAACACCCTGATCATGGCGTGGTTGTCGGCCAGAACGAATGCGCGGAACTCGGTGATGCCCCTCGGCCGTGCATAGGCGGTGAGGTAGTCGAGCAGCCGGGTCCCGATACCACGGCCCTGCTCCGAGTCTGCGACCGCAAACGCAACCTCGGCAGCGTTGCTGCCGGTCTTGTGACGGTCGTAGCGTCCCACGCCTACAACCAAGTCGTCCCGCTCGACGATGAACGCCATGCGGTCGCTGTAGTCGAGGACGGTGAAGTACTCGATCTCCTCCGGATCGAGCCGCTTCTTGACTCGAAAGAACCGGTGGTAGACGCTCTCGCGGGACATGCGAGACAGGAGATCGTTGAGCCCGTCCCCGTCGGTCGGGAGTATGGGACGCAAGTGAACCGTGGACCCATCCTTGAGCAGGATGTCCGTCTCCCACTCGTTTGGATAGCCATCGGGAAGCAGCGCGGTGGGAGTGTCGGCAGTCATGGACAGGAGGTTACCGGGGCGGCGTTGCTCCCCAAGCCGGTAGTCTCGGCGCATGAGAAGGATCGCACTTGTCGTCGTCGCCGCCGTTGTTGCCACTGCGTCGTGCTCCACGACGGATGACGCAGCCACGACGACCGATTTCGACGCAAGCAGCACCGCCGGCGAGACGACGACCACCACCACCGCAGCCACCGCCACGACCGAGACCGTTGCCGGCGAAACGACGACATCGAACGCGGTCACCACCACCGAGGCGACTACCACCACCACGAGCACAACAGCGGCACCGGGTGGCGGCATCCTCGCCATGATTCGAGTGGCATTCTCGCCGTTGCCGTACGTGCTCATCACCAACGTGGGCTCTGCGCCGATCGATCTCGGCGACCATTGGCTCTGCCGCAGACCCGCCTACAGGCAGCTCCCGCAACTGACCATGGAGCCGGGCGACACCGTCGCCGTCGGCCTCGGCGATCAACCTCCGCCCGACGACCTCGTCGGCCTCGCCGGCAGCGTCGACCTCGGCCGCGCCCTCGGAATCATCGAACGCGCCGATGGTGAGCTCGGCCTGTACACGGCCCCGACGTTCGATTCGGCGCAGGCAATCGTCGATTACGTCGAGTGGGGATCCGCCGCCCACGGGCGCGAGTCGGTGGCCGTAGCGGCGGGCATATGGACCGAGGGTGCGTTCGTGGAGGTTCCCGTGGAAGCCCTGGCGCTCACCTCGTCTGGGTTGCCGGAGGCAGGCTTCGAAGACTGGTCGGCCGAGGTAGGCGGCTGACCGATCTCGGGCATGTGGCATGACGTCCACGTGGATTCACCTGAGACCGAGCCCTCGACAGGTCTCCCAATCCTTAACGTGATCTTGTGAGGCGCTGGATGCGCCGCTAACTCCTGTACCCGCATAGTTGACCGTGACATTCCCACCCGGGACTTTGTTCCAAGGGTGGGACTCAGCTTCCCCGGCGTGTTGGAGGAGAGCATCGCTGCGGGGGGCACCAACGAGATGGGGCCCGCGTTGCGGGCCCCATCCTCCTTTTGTGACTGTTCTCGCTGCTCATCGAGGCCTGCGCACAGTCGCTTCCGCATGGCGGACAGGCAGATCGGCCTCGCGGGCTCGCTGGAACGTGACGATCACACGTCCGCCGCCACCCGGACGTTTGCCGATCTCGAGACCTCCTCCGCCCCGAATCGCGGTGCGGCGGACGATATCGAGACCGAGGCCTGTCGATCCGCCGGCACTCGTGCCCCGCTCGACGACATCGGCATCGGGGAAGCCGGGGCCGCCGTCGCTCACCTCCAGCACGACGGTGCCGCTGCGACCCGGCTTTGCGGAGATCGAATAGGCCGTGCCGGTTGGGGTGTGAGCGAAGACGTTCTCGATCAAGGTGTCGACCGCGGCTCCCAGCTCGTCCGCCGTGAGTGGAACCCACAACTCGCCACCGACGGTGTGGACGCCGACGCCCCGGTCTTGCTCGTCGGCGAGGACCTTCCAGAAGGTGGCGCGATGTCGCACGACTGCGGCAAGATCGGCCGCCTCCTTGCCCTGCGACGAAGCCGACGAGGGCCGGCGCGCCTCCTCGATCATACGATCGACGGCTCGTTCGAGTCGCTCGATGTCCGCAAGCAGGCTCTCGGCCTCGCTCCTGTCCGACAGCGTCTCTGCCTGCAGGCGCAGTGCGGTGAGCGGCGTCCGGAGCCGGTGCGAAAGATCGGCCACCGACTCGCGCTCAGCGCTGAGCAGCGCCCCGAGCCGCCGGGCGAGCACGTTGAACGCCTCACCCACCTCGGCGACCTCTCGGGGACCACCCGCCTCGACGCGCGTATCGAGATCGCCATCGCCCAAGGACCGCGCTGCATCGGACAGGGCACTCACGGGACGCACGATGTTGCGACCCAGCCGATCTGCCGCAAGGGTCGCAGCGAGCACCAAGAAGACACCGAGGGCGGCGAGCATCGTCCACGCCGTGCCCACCCCACGGGTGAGATCGTCGTTCGACACAAACGTACGAACCACCACCGTCGAACCCTCGGCGGGAGCGTCGGCGACCAAGACCGGAACCAGGATCTCGGCCCCGCCTGCAATTTGCGCAGTGAAGGCGGCACCGCCGCGGGCTTGCTCCAGGCTGGGTGAGTCGGCGATCGGCACACCAACCGTCGTTCCGTCGGGGAACACCACCGACACCTCATTGCGGCTGCCGAACGCATCGAGCAGGTCCTCCGCGAGGCCAGGGGTGACATCGAGCCCTCCAGATGCCGGCGCCACGGCGAGCGCGGCTGCTATCGCCTGCACGTCACGCTCCGAACTGGACAGGGCGCGATCGGCTGCCTGGTTGCGTACGAGCAGCGCAAGCGGCACGAGGAAGGCGAGAACCACGAGGATGGTGACGGCGAGAGAAACGAGCGCCAGGCTTCGCCTCATGCCGGGTCGACCAGCTTGACTCCGACGCCGAACACTGTGTGGAGATACCGGCTCTCCGCTGCCGACTCACCCATCTTGCGACGAAGCCACGAGAGATGGACGTCGACGGTCTTCTCACTCCCGCCGTAGGGTTGCCGCCACACCTCTGCGAGAAGCTCCCGCTTCGTCACGACCTCCCCAGCCCGCTCGGCGAGGAACCGGAGCAGGTCGAACTCCTTCGGGCTCAACTCCAGCAGCGCTCCATCGAGGTGAGCCTCGCGGGCTGCGGCATCGACTTCGAGACCTCCCACGATGATGGGCACTGCACGGCCCTCGCTCCCCACTCGGCGCAGCACGGCTCGGACCCGAGCCACGAGTTGGTCGACCGAGAACGGCTTGACGAGATAGTCGTCGGCGCCGGCATCGAGGGTTCGCACGACGTCGCGATCCTCGTTGCGAGCAGTCGCAACGATGACGGGGACGCTGCTCACTGCCCGGATCATCTTGAGCAACTCGGCGCCGTCGAGATCGGGAAGCCCCATATCGAGGATCACGACGTCCGGGCTCCCATTCACGACTGCTTGCAGCCCCTCCATCGCTGTGCCGAGCGCAGTGACGTCGTGGCCTCCGTCCGCAAGGACGCGGGCTACGAGCTCCCGGATGCGTTGCTCGTCTTCGATGATCAGGACCGATGCCATGGTCGAAGGCTAGGAGCGTTCGGGTCCCGAGACCACGCTGCGCTGATCCGGCACCCCACGCCTCCCTTCGAAGTACGGTCGTCGATGCGTTATACAATCCTTAAGGAGTTGTTGAACACGTCACAAGGAGAGCCGGGAGACAATGTTTGCATTGCGGCAGAGACTCCTTCTCGTCGCCGGCTGGGCTGTAGCAGCCGTCGCTACCGGTTTGGTTTCGGCGGGTGCCGTAGCGGTGGCTGGTGGGCAGGTCAACGACCGGCCTCTCCGGCCACTGTCGGCGGCCGAAGTAGCTGCTCTCCCGGTGACAAACGAGAATGATTGCGGAACGGATGGACCCCTTGCCTCCGGCGGTACCACCTCACCGAGTTGTCTCGACCGGGCGGGCGGTAGCGGCCTATCTATGCCGGGCGACGAACCAGCCCGGCCGGCGGAGAAGGAGCCCGCGGACACGGTGCTCGTGCTCGTCCTCGGCGACGTCGAAGCCCACGACGATCCCTTCGACCCCGCCGGTCCGGACGTTGCCCCACCGGCGGGACCCGGCATATCTGCCGGCGACGTCGATGCGCCCGGCGCCGGAGGGCGATTCCCAGAGAACGCACTGATCCCGCGCATCGGACCGCGACCACCGGAGCCCATCGTCGTAGATCTCGTTGGTGGACGGGTGAGCGTGTCCAATGTCGACGGGACACTGGCCCTCAACTGGGCCACGCCTCGGCCGGGATTCGTGGCCGACCTCCAGTTCGACAGGACCGACCAACTGACGGTCAGCTTCTGGGACGGTTCTCACTTGTCATCGATCACGGCGACGATCACGACCGAAGGCCTGGACGTCGACTCGATCGAGTCGCCGAGGTAGCAGTCGCCGGCTACCGGCTACCGGCGTGCTGCTGCTACGCAAGCGCCACCAGATCCAGCATGGATTCGTCGAAATATGCGGTCGCTCCGTCCGGCATGAGGATCGCTCGATCCGGCGCAAGTGCCTCGACGAACGCGGTGTCGTGGCTGACGAGGATCAGCGTGCCCTCATACTGTTCGAGCGCCCCGAGCAGCGCTTCCTTCGCCTGCGGATCAAGGTTGTTGGTCGGCTCGTCGAGCAGCAGCACGTTGTGTGCGCCCACGGACACCTGGGCGAGGGCAAGCTTCGTCTTCTCGCCTCCCGACAAGGTCGCAGCATCCTGATCGACTTTGTCGGCCAGGAGGAAGTGGCCCAAGACCGAACGCAGATTCGCGGTCGGGCAGAGTGGAGACCTCCCGCATGTGGTCGAGCACCGTGACCCCGCGACGGATCTGCTCGTGCTCCTGTGCGTAGTACCCGAGCGACACATGGTGACCGAGCTCGACTGCTCCGATGTCGGCCGAGTCGACCCCGGCGAGGATGCGCAGCAGCGTCGTCTTTCCCGCGCCGTTGAGACCCATGATGATGAGGCACTCGCCGCGGTCGATGTCCACGTCGACGTCCACGAACACCACGTTCTGACCGAAGGCCTTGGCGAGTCCCGCCGCCTTGAGTGGCGTGCGGCCGGACGGCGGCGGCTGCGGAAAGCGCACCGCAACCTGGCGCCCCCTCCGGGCGATCTCCACGCGCTGTGCCTTGAGCTTCTCCACGCGGGTTTCCCACGACCGGGCCCGCTTCGCCATCTTCTCGGTACTCCCCTTGAAGCGACGGATCCCCTCCTCGAGACGAGCGATCTTCTCGTCCTGATGCTTGCGCTCGCGGACTCGCTGGGTGCGGCGCCGCTCCCGCTCGACGAGGAAGTACGAGTAGTTGCCCCTGAACGGCTCCAGGGAGCCGTGCTCGACGGCGAGCACCGAGGTGATCGACTCGTCGAGCAAGGGCAGATCGTGGCTGATGACCAGCAAACCGCCCTTGTAGGTGCTCAGGAAGTCCATCAACCACGCCTTGGCGTCGAGGTCGAGGTGGTTCGTCGGCTCATCGAGCAGCAGCGTGTCGGTCTCCGCAAAGAGGATCCGTGCGAGCTCCACTCGACGGCGCTGCCCCCCGGACATCGTCACCACCCGCTGGTCCAGCTCGTCGCTCGCAATGCCGAGCGACGACGCAAACCGCTTCGCCTCGGCAATCGCAACGTACCCGCCTGCCGCAGTGAACTCGTCCTCGAGCCGTGAGAACCGGGCGATGAGCCGATCCCGCTCGGCGCCGTCCGCCATCTCCATTTGTCTGCGGACGAATTCCATCCGCCGCTCGAGCGTCCCGATGGCGCGGGCCGTGAGGACACGTTCGAGCGCAGTGACGTCTGCGTCCTCGAGCTCTTGGAGGGCGGCCTCCTGCGACAGGTACCCGACCCGGCCGCTGTGGGCGAGATGCCCTTCGTCTGGTGGGCGCTCGCCGGCGAGCGTTCGCATGAGTGTCGTCTTGCCCGCGCCGTTGGGGCCCACCAGACCGATCTTGTCACCAGCCTGGAGGGAGAACGCCACGTCGGAGATGAGACGGCGTGGCCCGACGTCGATCGCAACATCACGAACGATGATCACGACAGAAGACTAGGAGACGTCAGCAGTCAGGCGTCGGCAAGAGGTCGTGGCCGCCGAACGAGGCTCGGGACCATGGGAGCGAAACGCCGGCAGAGCGATCTGGATGTCGGACGTCTGATGTCCAGAAGCCAGGCCGCAGGCGAGCGATCTCTTCAGGCGCCGTCGCGGCGGAGGCGTCTGGCGATGCTGATCGCCGAACGCAGGGAGAACGCTGCATCCGTGCGCGACGCCAAGGCGGACACCGGCGCAAACACCACATGGCGCAGCCCGGCATCGACGAAGTCGCGCAACTCGGCGTGGACGGTTTCGGGTGTGCCCCACAAGACCATCTCCGTAACGAGGTCGATGGGGACCTTCGCCATCGCCGCTTCGAGCTCTGCGCGGTCGTAGCGCTGCGGGACGAAATCGACGAGACCGCGAAAGCCTTCGCCGAGCGGGTGGGGTACGCCGCGGTCTCGCCACATCGAATCAGGTGCCAGCAGCGCGGTGAACCGAACCGCCGGCTGGTCGAGAAGCCGGCGCGCCGCCGCCTCGTTCCTCCCGAGGATCACGAACGCCTGCCAGCCGGGCACGATGTCTCCGGGACGACGCCCGGCCTCGGTGGCTGCCGCGCGAACGACGCCGAGCGCATCGGCGTATGTCTGGGGCGCATACGGAAGCGTCGGGTACCAGCCGTCACCGTACCGACCGGTCAGTGCCAGCATCCGGGGCCGGTGGGCCGCCACCCAGATGTGGGGCATCCGGCCCTTTGGCGGGGCGAGGTCCATCATCGCTCTCGACATCACGAACTGCTTCCCCACGAAGTCGAACGGGCCTCGGGATACGAAGCATCGACGGACGATCTGGAGGGCCTCTTCGAGCCGTGAGACCGGGTGGGTGAAGTCCAGGCCGTATGGCGTGATGTTCTCCGCCTCGCCGGCGCCGACCCCGAGGATCGGAGCCCGCTTCGTCATATGGGCCAGAGACATGGCCCATTGGGCGAGCAGCACCGGATGTCGTCGCACCGCTTCGGTGACCCCGACCGCCAGCTGCATCTTCCCGGCGCGGCGGGCGAGGTACCCGGTGAGCGCCTGATAGTCGAAGTACGCGTGTGGCGTGCCTGCAGGATCGGCGAGCCAGGAGAAGGTCCTGTCCCAGAGCGCCTGCGGGAAGAACCCCTGGAAGTGATCGACGGTCCACGCCACGTCGAATCCGGAGGCCCGGGCGATACGGAGGGTCGCATTGATGCGTCCGAGTGGGGGCTGGGTCCCAACGGTCATGCCGATGGAGAGTTGGTCCGAGGTGATCATGGCGGAGGAGGCTACCCGGCGCCTGCGGGCTCGGAGACCACGTCAAGCCGCGACAGCTGCGCATACTGGTGGCCCCCCAAAATGTGGAGCAATGAGCAGCGTCATCACCGGCACCGGCATCGCCATCCCGGAACACGTCGTGACCAACGACGACTTGGCCGCGGTCATGGACACGTCGGACGAGTGGATCAGGACGCGGTCGGGGGTACGGCAGCGGCGCTTCGTCGAGCCCGGTACCACGACCTCTGACCTCGCAGCGGCAGCGGGCCGTTCGGCCATGGTCGACGCCGGGCTCGACGTCACCGACATCGACGCTGTGGTCGCCGCAACGATGACGCCCGACCTCGTGGCTCCCGGAATCGCAGGGCTCGTGCAACACCGCCTGGGCCTCGGGCAGGTCGCGGTCTACGACATCCGCCAGCAGTGCAGCGGGTTCCTGTATGCCCTCGACCTCGCCGACGCCCTCATCGGCTCGGCGAAGGCCAATCGTGTCCTCGTCGTTGGCGCCGAGGTGCACTCCGGCTACCTGCCGTGGGAAGACTCGGTGTGGGCTTACCTTCGTGGCGAGACGTCAGAGCCCCCCGGGCCGGCTGCGCAGGAGCGTGCGACCCGCTATCGCGACTGGAGCGTCCTGTTCGGCGATGGAGCCGGCGCCGCTGTGGTCGAGCGTCATGCGGATCCGGCGGCAGGGCTCCAACGATTCCACCTGTTCACCGACGGCACCCAGTTCGACCTGATCATGGTGCCGGGCGTCGGCTTCAAACACCGCCCCTACGTCGATTCTGCCCAGCTCGAGGCCGAGCTGCACCTGCCGACGATGCGCGGGCGGCACCTCTTCAGGCAGGCGGTGACGCTCATGCCCGAAGCGGTGCGGGCGGCGGCGGCTTCTGCCGGGATCGATCCGGTGGACATCGATCTGGTCATCGCCCACCAGGCGAATGCTCGCATCGTCGATGCGGTCGCCCGCGAGCTGGGTGCGGGCACAGATGTCGTTCCGGTCAACATCGGTTCCTACGGGAACACAACAGCCGGGACGCTTCCCATCCTGTTCCACGAGATGCGCACCGCCGGACGCGTCGGGCCCGGCTCGTGGGTCTGCTTCACGGCCTTTGGGGCTGGGGCTCACTGGGGCGCCGTGATGTACCGTGAGCCTGGAGCCTGACCGCCTCGCAGGAACAGGGCAGGCGCCCGCCCGGTTGCCGCAGACATCTAAAGTACGGACAATTATCCCCCAGGAGGAGAACCGCTGTGGACGTCCGCTCGATTCGTACGCCAAGCCTCGGCGACGCTACCTACATCCTCAGCCACGAAGGCGCCGCCATCATCGTCGACCCCCAGCGCGACATCGACCGGTTCCTCGATGTGGTCTCCGCCGATGGCCTCACGGTCACCCACGTGCTCGAGACGCACATGCACAACGACTACGTCTCCGGTGGGCGTGATCTCGCGGCCTCCACCGGCGCCGACCTGGTGCTCCCGGCAGCATCAGGCGCGACGTTCCCGTTCGTGCCGGCCTTCCATCAGGAGGAGCTCGCCGGCGAGCACGGCATGACCGTCCGCCCGCTGCACACGCCCGGTCACACCCTCGCCCACACCAGCTACCTCGTGATGCTCGACGGCGCACCCGTTGCCGTCTTCACCGGCGGCAGCCTGCTCGTCGGCTCGGCCGGACGCTCCGATTTGCTCGGTGACGATCTCGCCAGGCAGCTCGCCGTGCTCCAGTACGGATCGCTCCACAGGCTGGCCGGTCTCCCCGACTCCACCGGCGTCTACCCCACCCACGGTGAGGGCTCCTTCTGCACTGCCTCGGGTGCGGGCCGCACCACATCAACCATCGGCCAGGAGAAGGCGGAGAACCCGCTCTACCAGTTCACCACCGCGGACGATTTCGCCGATCATCAACTCGCCGGGCTCGTACCGTACCCGGCGTACTACCGGTTCATGGGCCCGATCAACCGCAGCGGACCTCGCGCTCTGGCGCCGCCGTCTGTCCCCGACCTGAGCGCAGCGGAGGCCGCGGCCTCCATCGAGCGCGGTGCGGGCGTGCTCGACGGACGAGACCGCTATGCCTTCGCCGCCGGGCACGTGAAGGGCTCCCTCGGCATCGAGGTCGGCGACTCGTTCGCACCATGGGCCGGCTGGCTCTTCGAGTTCAACTCGCCTCTGGTGCTCGTCCTCGACCCCGGGCAGGACGCCGCAGCCGCAGCAACCGAGCTCGGCCGCATCGGCTTCGAACAGGTCGTCGGCGTGATGCGCGGGGTCGGTGATTGGGCCGCATCCGGCCGAGGCATCGCCTCGTACCGGACTGCAGATATCCACGAGCTCACCGCGGTGATGGAGGAAGGCGAGCCGCAAGTGGTCGATGTCCGCGATCCCCAGGAGTGGGCGGCCGGCCACCTCGACCGCTCGATTCACCGCTACGTGCCGGATCTCGCTGCCGCTCCGCCGGTGGGCATCGACGCTGCTGCACCCGTCTGGCTCGTGTGCCGTACCGGCAATCGGGCGTCCATCGCCGCAGGGCTGCTCGAGCGACACGGCCTCGCGCCCGTCGTCGTCAGCAAGGGCGGCGTCCCCGACGTCCTCGCTCGGGCCGTCGCGTAGGCTCACCGGGATGACGAGCCCAGCGCTCCACGAGGACCTCCAGTCGGTCGGCTTCCTGCTCGGTACGTGGCGCGGGCAGGGGCGCGGCGAGTATCCCACCATCGAAGGGTTTGCGTACGAGGAGGAGATCTCCTTCACCCACGTCGGCAAGCCGTTTCTCTTCTACCACCAGCGCACCTGGAGTACCGACGGCCGCCCGCTGCACACTGAGGCCGGTTACGTGCGCCCGGTCGACGCGGATGCGGCCGAGCTGGTGATCGCCCAGCCGACCGGCATCACGGAGATACACAGCGGCCCGGTCGACGGAACCACGCTCCGGCTGCGATCCGTTCAGGTCGGGCTGGCTCCCACTGCGGTCGACGTGCGTTCGACGGCGCGCACCATCACGGTCGACGGTGACGAGTTGTCGTACCGCTTCGACATGGCCGCCGTAGGACAGCCCTTCCAGTTCCACCTCGCAGCGACTCTGCGCCGTTCCCCGGAAGCCTGACGGTCAGGCGCAGCAGCCCGCCGGCCCCGAACGGTGCTCGGCCGGCGCCGCGACTCAGCCGAGCTCGAGGTACGCCCGCCCGAGCGCCTCGCGCATCGTGTGCTCGGGGTACGGAGCGCCGGCGAGATCGACGTTCTCGACCGGAACCCCTTCCCGATGAGCCGTGACGGCCAGAGTGGCAACGGCTCGCAACTCGTCGAGCTGCGCTGCCACCTGGTGGGGATCCATGACGTCGCCGTGACCGGGCACAACGATCACCGGCGTCGCCTCGGACATGGCGGCAACGGTGTCCGGCCAGGCGATGGGATAGCCGTCTCCGAACCAAGGCGGCGCGCTCTCCTCGAGGATGTCGCCGGCGAAGACCACGCCCGCCTCGTCGAGCGTCACCACGATGTCGCCCTCGGTGTGTGCTCTCCCGTGATACCTGAGCGTGACCATGCGGTTGCCCAGCTCGATCTCCGCTGAGTGGGCGAAGACCTCGTCGGGCAGCCTGATCTCCACCTCTTCGATCTCCGCGCGATCCTCCGGCTCCACCATCTCGCCGACCTCGGCCTTCGCCGCCATGCCGCGCTCGGATAGGACCCGGCGGCACTCCGCGTGTCCGTAGACGACGGCGTCGGGAAACATCGCGTTGCCAAAAGTGTGGTCCCAATGCCAATGGGTGTCGACGACCCACAGAACCGGGAGGTCGGTGATGTGCCGAACGTCGTCGATCAGCTGACGGGCCTGAATGTGTGACCCGCGCGTGTCAACGATCAGCACGCCGCCCTCACCGAGCACGAGGCCGATGTTGAGATCGAGCGCGGCGTACCGGCGCCGGTACACGCCTTCTGCGAGCTCGTGCCAGACCTCTCGACCACTCACCCGCCGACTGCGGTTCCGAGGAGGGAGCCGATACCGTACGTCACCCCGGCGGCTACGAGCCCAAGCAGCAGCGATCGGGTGCCGGTGCGCAGCATCCCTGTGCCGGTGACGAGGGCGGTCAACGCTCCAAGGAGGAAGAGGCCGACGGCGGCGAGCGCAAGGCTGACGAGAACTGCTCCTCCCCCCTTCATGAAGAAGAACGGAATGACCGGGACGATGGCGCCGATGGAGAACAGCAAGAACGAGGCGATGGCGGCTTCCCAGGCCGAACCGCCGAGCTCGTCTGGGTCGATCCCGAGCTCCTCGCGCACCTTTGTGTCGAGGAACGCATCGGCGTCCGACATGATCTCCCTGGCGGCGCGCTCGGCTTCCTCCTGCGACATGCCTTTGGCTTGGTAGATGAGGGCGAGCTCCTCGGCCTCGGCTTCGGGCATCGTGAGGATCTCTTCGCGCTCGGACTCGATCTGCGACTGGTGGAGCTCGCGTGAGCTCTGCACGGAGAGCCATTCACCGAGCGCCATCGATATGGCGCCGGCCAGCAGCCCGGCCAGCCCGGAAAGGAGCACGGCGCTCGCAGTGAACGAGGCGCCCGCAACGCCGGTCACGAGCGACGTGTTGGACACGAGCCCGTCGTTGGCGCCGAGCACCGCGGCACGCAACGCATTGCCCCCAACCGCACGGTGGCGACCCTCGAGACGCGCCATCACACCGCCCCGTGCACCGGACGGCGCCTCCTTGCGCAGAGCATCGAGGATCACGGCGTGCGAACGCTCGTCGGCAGGGAGTGACGTCCCCGCCGCCTCGGGCTGGTCGTCGTACATCTTGCGGCCGGACAGCTCCGTCGTCGCCATCGCCTGGGCCAGCACAGACGGGCCAAGCCGCCGCGCCAACCGGACGAGCAGACGAGTCCGCAGGTCCGGCGAGCGATCCGGGACGGCGGCACCGATCTCGGCGAGCTTCTCCTCCCACAGCGCAGCGTGCCGCTCCTCGGTCTCAGCGAGCCGGACGTACACCCCACTGATCGTCTCGTCGTCCTCGAGCTCCGCAGCGATGCGATACAGATGGGCGCTGTTGATCTCGTCGACGAAGTTGTCGCGATAGCGTTCCGCATCGCTCGGCATCTCGTTACCTCCGGTGACTCGAGGGACGGCGGCCAGGGGCAGGCGGCCGGAAGGGTCGCGCCCCCTGCAGCCGTCTCACGATACCCGCCATCGTGGTGCGGCGGAGTGGCGGCGCCTCGACCGGCGATGCGCCCCAACCCGCCGTCTCCACGGCGACAATGACCGCAGCCAACCGGAGGACACGCTCGATGAACCTCAGCCGCGACCTACTCACCCGGCAACCGTCGGAGGAGCGATCGTCTATGCGATCCTGTTCGCAGCGACCGGTTTCCTCCTCGGGCTGGCGGCGAAACGCGCCGTCACCCGCATCGTCGATTCTGCGGACGACGACCTCCAGAAGGGACGGATCCGATTCGTCGGCCAGGTTGCGAGAGTCGGCGTCTACGTTGTGGTTCTGGTCGTGTACGCCCACTTGATCCCGGCCCTGCGTGCTGCAGGAACGGCGCTCCTTGCGTCTGCGAGCGTTGTCAGCATCGTGCTCGGTCTCGCCGCACAGAGCACACTCGGCAACTTGATCGCAGGCATATCGATCGTTCTCTATCGGCCCTTCCAAATCGGGGACAGGTTGGTGGTCACCGCACCCGGCGGCATCGAGACCGCCGTCGTCGAGAGCCTCACTCTGGGCCACACCGTGTTGCGCACCTACGACAACCGGCGAGTCGTGGTACCGAATAGCGTCATGATCGGACAGACGATCGTCAACCTGTCGTCAGAGGATCTTCGCGTCCAGGCAATCGTGCCCGTCAGCATCGCCTACTCGGCCGACATCGCCGAGGCGCGTCGGCTGCTCGTCGAGATGGCGGAGCAGCACCCGGGCATCGAGTCGGTCGACAGCTGTCCGGTCACCAGTCTCGACGCGTCTTCGGCGACGCTACAGCTGCGGGCATGGGCGGCAGATTCCGCTGCAGCCAGCGTCGCACAGCACGACCTCTTCGAGTCGGTCCTCGGCACGTTCCGCCGCAACGGCATCGAGATTTCCTTCCCGACCATGAACGTCAACGTTGTGGGCACTGCCTGACAGGCTGCGCAGTCACTCCCGCTTGACCGTGACGCGACGTCGGGCCCCAACTCGTCGACGAGATCCTGCTGGAAGCTCGACGCAGGTAGCGCCGTCCCGCTACCGCTCAGCTCGATGATCACTCCGCTGCTCTGCACGGAGACCTTGTCGACGACGAGGCCCGAGGACGTCCCGAGGGTCGCCACCACCTGGCGGTACACCGCCGTCCTGAGGCTCGCTTCGTCGGGCAGACTGCGATACGAGGCCACCACCGGGATCGCCACGAGCACGCTCACCGCCACGGCCGATGCACGCACCGTAGAGGTTGCGCGGCGAGGCTTCGAGCCGTGCCCGAGACATCGGTGACTGCAATTGCGGGTGATCGCTGACTGGCCAACTCAGGAGCAACTGCGACGGCCAGAATTGCCCCGCGCGCTCCGCTTCCAGGTGAGTAGCTTTGGTTCTGCCGCCTGGGGGTGGCAAGTCGAGCCCACTGTGGACACCGCGCCTGTGCCGCTGGCACACCACGCTGGTGCCGTCCGAAATCGACCAAGGGGGTCACGATGGACGCTGCAGACCAGGCACATGCGACACCCGATCGGGGACGCCGCGCATTCCTCAAGGCTGGAGCCGTCGTGGCCGGAGGCAGTGTGCTGGCGGCGATGAGTCCGGCGTTGCCTGCGTTCGGGTCGATCAGTGGTCCGACGACGAGCGTGCGATCCTCTGGCGGGGACGGGGCAGACGTCGTCGATATCGTGCCCGGGGACAGGATCTTCGACATGGTCGCGGCGGTCACGAACCCGAACCAGACCTCCTCGGACCAATACGGCTACTTCGCATCCCTTGCGGGCTTCACCCAGGATGAGCTCTTCCGTGGTCCCCGTCATGACGAGAGCACGGCTCGATTCACCTTCTTCACGGTTGCGAACACGCTTGCGGCACTTGTCGAAGGCCCCGTCCTCTATTTGTGGAGGACTGGTCAAACGACGATCTACCAGAACCGCCGGCCCGCGGATTTCGACGACCGCGACACATTCCGATCGGGCACACCGATCGTGACCTCGGATCTCACGAACCAGCAAGCAATGATCGAGGCCGAAGCTGGATTCTTCCATGCCATCAACCGCAACAAGATCACGAGGGTCAGACCAGTTCGAGTCGGCGACCGCGTCGTGCGGTGGGGTTCGACCGGCGAGGCCTACGCAACCTACATCCGCGGTGTTCCATTGACTCCGTCGACGGGCACCTGGACGGGGGTCGGTCTCGGCGCCGAGAGCGAGATCGAGTAGAGCCGGGAGGAGCTCCGCGTTCCCTCCGGTCGAGGACTGCGCCTGCCATGTGGGTCTCGTCCATGCTCCGCGACCCTCAGCTGACCGGCTGATACGTCCTACCGCGTGCGGGTTGTTGCTGATCAGACGAGGATCACCCCCACCTAGAGACTGATGGTCGTGGGAGAGGCATGGCGGCCGTCGTGTGGGCGTCGAGCAACACATGCGTAGGTCATCGATATGTCGAGCGGGGCTACGTTTGCGAGGGTCTCCGCCTCGATCAGTGCGAGACCGGTCTGTGTCTTGCTCCCCCAGCGGTCACCGAGCTGCCCAGCCGCCGCCGGCAACACGCGAAACCCTTGCGCCGCAACGCTTCCCGCCGTGCCCGGGGAGGGACTCGAACCCTCACGCCCCCGTAGGGACAGCGGATTTTAAGTCCGCCGCGTCTGCCCGTTTCGCCACCCGGGCGGGCGTCTGCAGGCTACCCAGCGCCGATGCGGGCCTGCATCACCCTCACTAACCTGCCGGTTTCGATCACGAAACACTTGGAGGCGCTCACGTGAAGGTCTACCCGCCCGAGAAGATTCGCAATGTTGCGCTTGTGGGACACAGCGGGTCGGGGAAGACGACGCTGGCAGAGGCGCTGCTCTACCGGGCTGGGACCATCGGCCGTCTGGGCAGGGTCGAAGATGGCAACACCGTGTTCGACTTCGACCCCGAGGAGGCCAAACGCGGGATGTCACTCTCCCTGGCCTACGCCCCTTTTGAGTGGAAGGGCCACAAGGTCAACCTCATCGACACGCCGGGTTACCCCGACTTCATTGGCGACGTCCACGCCGCCTTGCGCGTGGTGGATCTCGCCGTGTTCGTGGTGAACGCCGTTGACGGAGTCGAAGTGGGCACCGAGCGGGTCTGGCGACTCGCCGGGAAGCTGGGGATCCCCCGCATGATCTTCATCAACAAGCTCGACAAGGAACGCGCCTCGTTCGACCGCACCCTCGAACAGCTCCGGGATCGGTTCGGCGCAGGCATTGCCCCCCTCGAGCTGCCCATCGGCGAGGAGGCAGCGTTCCACGGAATCGCCGATCTGCTCACCGACAAGGCGTATGTCTACGACTCCGGCAAGGGCGAGGTAGGCGAGATCCCCGACGAGATGGAGGAGCGTGAGCACCGCGTGCACGACAACCTCGTCGAAGGCATCGTGGTCGCCAACGACGAGTTGCTCGAGCGCTACCTGGACGGCGACGTCCCCTCAGTCCGCGAGCTCGAAGAGACCATGGCCATCGGCGTCGCCAATGCAACGGTCTTTCCGGTCGTATGCGGCTCGGCGACCGGACCGATCGCCGTCGACCGCCTCGCCGACTTCATCGTCGAGATTGGGCCCTCGCCCTCCGTCCGCAACATCGTGCAGGTGGTTGCCGGGGACGAGGAGGTCGAGATCGAAAGCTCGCCGAGCTCCGATCCGATGGTGTTCGTCTTCAAGACCATCGCCGACCCCTACGTGGGCCAGATCTCGATGTTCAAGGTGCTGTCCGGCACCGTGAAGTCTGAGATGACGCTCCACAACACCAGGACGGGCAGCGACGAGCGCTTCGCCAAGGTGGCATATCTGGTCGGCAAGGAGTCTGAGCTGCTCCCGGAGGTGCCCGCAGGCGACCTGGGGGCCGTCGCCAAGCTCAGCGACACAGCAACGGGCGACACGCTGGCACCCAAGCACAAGCCGGTCCGAGTCGCCGAGATCGAGCGGCCCGTCCCCGTTCTCGCCATGGCCATCACTGCGGCGACGCAGGCAGACGAGGACAAGCTCGCCAACGCACTGCGCCGCCTCCAAGAAGAAGACCCGGCGCTCGTGGTCGAGCGCAGCGACGAGACGAAGCAGACACTTCTGCGCGGCATGGGGGAGACCCACCTGGCGATCACCATCGAGAAACTCGCCCGCAAGTTCGGCGTCGAGGTCGAGATGCACGACGTCCGGGTGCCGTACCGGGAGACCATCACCGGAAGAGCGAGGGCCGAGGGGAAGTACAAGAAGCAAAGCGGGGGTCGGGGCCAGTTCGGCGTAGCGATCATCGAGGTGGAGCCCGCGGGTCGCGGCGAGGGCTTCGAGTTCCTCGACGAGATCAAGGGAGGTTCCATCCCTCGCCAGTTCATCCCGGCGGTCGAGCACGGCATCATGGAGACGATGGCCGACGGCGGGGTCAACGGCTACCCGGTGGTCGATGTGAAGGTGCACTGCGTCGACGGCAAGTACCACTCGGTGGATTCGTCCGAGATGTCCTTCAAGATGGCCGGCCGGCTCGGCTTCAAGGCGGCGATGGCCGAGGCCGGACCGGTGATGCTGGAGCCGATCTCGCGCGTGCAGGTGACCGTCCCGCCTGACTACCAGGGCGATGTCATGGGAGACCTCTCGTCTCGCCGAGGCCAGGTGCAGGGCACAGAGGTGGCAGAAGCCGGCATGCAGCGCATCACTGCTCTGGTGCCGACTTCGGAGATCGTGCGGTACGCCATCGACCTGCGTTCGATCACACAAGGTTGGGGCACGTTCACAGCCGAGCACTATCGCTACGACGAGCTGCCTTCCCATCTCGTCGACAAGGTCCGCCAGGAGACCAAGGACGAGGAGTGATCCCGCTCAGCCCGTGAGGCTGAGAACGATGCCGTCGAGGATGTCGTGCTCAGACACCATCACCTCGGCCGCCCCAACGTGGCGCACGCTTCGTTCGGCGACGACTGCGCCACCGAGTAGCACGGGAGCGCGGGCCGGATCGAGCGAGGGAATCGCTGCGGTCTGATCCATCGTGAGCAACGCCAGCCGATCGACGAGGTCGTGAAGCGCTCCCAGCGCAAGCGCCGTTCCGTGCACGCGGTCCGAATCGTACGCGAGGAGACCGAGATGGACGGCGGCCAGGCTGGTGAACGTGCCCCCGACACCGACGACGGTCCCCGGGGGCCCAGGCAGATGAACCTCCGCGGCGAACAGCTCGTCGACACGGCTGCGGGCCTCGGCGACCTGTGATGGCAATGCCGGGTGGGCGGGGAAGGCCCGTTCGGTGAGGCGCACCGACCCGATGTCGACGCTCACTGCATAGGAGGGACGGCCGGTGCCGACGACGAACTCGGTGCTGCCGCCTCCAGGGTCGATGACGAGGTACGGAGCCGCCCCGGCAAGACCCGTGGTTGTCCCCGCAAACGACAGCGCAGCCTCTTCATCACCGCTGATCACCACGGGTCTCACCCCAACGGCGGATTCGGCAGCATCGAGAAACACGTCCCGATTCAGCGCATCGCGAGCTGCAGAAGTCGCGACGGCCCGCACCTGCTCGCAGCCAGCACCACGAATCGCCTCGCCATATTCGGCCAGAACGTGAACGGTGCGTTCGATGGCCTCGGGCAGCAAGGTCCGGCTCTCGTCGACCGCTTGCCCGAGCCGGGTGACGATCGCCCTGCGATCGAGACGGACGATGGTGCCCGCCTCGACGTCCGCGATGAGCAACCGGGTCGTGTTGGTGCCGATGTCGACGCCTGCGACCTTCACGGCAACGCCCGCTTCGGTTCGCGCCACTCCGGGTTCCGAGCGGGTGCGCCCTCGACCATGGCAACGCAGCGCTCTCGGCAGTCGAGCGGTTCGATAGCTCCCGCAGTCTCCTCCCCTACCGGGCTGTCGTTGCCGGCCGCGTGATCGGCGTAGTGAGCGTGGAGACACTTCACCCCGAAGTGGGAGCCTCCCACGCCTCCGGATGGCCGGGTCTCGGATCCACTCGTCGGGATCAGAGCATCACGCTCCCGAGCGTATCGGCGCATCGCCGTGTCGAATCGTTCCCGGTAGCTCGCATCGGCGGCGATACGATCCTCAGCGGCCTTCACGCCACCGCGAGATTCGATGCGTGCGATACGTCTTCCGGCCAGCGGGCAGGTCAGCCAGTACCGGGTGGGGAAGGGCGTGCCGTCGTCGAGGTAGGGAGGAACGGCGATCACCACCGGCAACCCGAGGTGGCATCTGGCGACCACATCGATGGGGGACCGCGGCGGGCGCCCAAGTTGAACGGCTACGGCGTCCCGATCATCCATCAGACACGAGGTCGCGCCCCGTGAGAAAGTCCCAGATCTTGTCGACGATCGACCGTCGGTCGCCTTGACCGCCGGGAACGGGCTCAGGTCCGACTTCCGCCTCGGGCGGCGTACGCACCGCGTATCCAGTCTCGCCGGGGTATACGAGTCCGAGGTCTTCCCTGGCGAGGCGCTCGATCTCCGAGGGGGTCCCGAGGATCTCGATCTCCTCGGAGAGCCGCGCGTTTTCGGCGACGAGAGCGTCGAGCTTCTCTTGGGAAGCCGCCACCTGGCGATCCTGGGCGAGGATCTGCCGGAACGGAAACACGCCGGCGAGGGTCACAGCAAGCGCCACTATCAAGAGCACGGCGAGCCAGCTCGCTCGCCTGCCACGCGATGGCTCATGCCAATCGGTCTGCGGCTCGATCGTCGCCTGGGTCACTGCGCTACCTTGAAGGGCGCCCATCCGGCGTAGCGGGCGTCCGATCCGAGCATCTCCTCGATCCTCAGCAGCTGGTTGTACTTCGCCGTCCGCTCCCCGCGCGCAGGTGCCCCGGTCTTGATCTGACCGGCGTTGGTGGCGACGACGAGGTGGCTGATGAACGAATCCTCGGTCTCGCCCGAACGGTGAGAGACCATTCTCCCGTATCCGTTGAGCTCGGCGAGCTCCATCGTGTGGAGCGTCTCGGAGAGCGAGCCGATCTGGTTGACCTTGATGAGCACGGCGTTCGCCACGTGCTCGTCGATGCCGCGCCGCAGGATCCCTTCGTTGGTCACGAAGAGGTCGTCCCCTACGAGCTGGATGCGGTCGCCGAGCCGTTCGGTGAGCAACGCCCAACCGTCCCAGTCGTTTTCGGCGAGGCCGTCTTCGATAGACACCAGCGGGAAGTCATCGACGAGGCCGGCCAGGTAGTCGACGAGTTCCTCGGCCGACATAGGCCGGCCGTCGAGCTCGTAATGGCCCTCGCGGAACATCTCCGTGGCGGCCACATCGAGCGCAAAGGAGATGTCCGTGCCCGGGGTGTAGCCTGCAGCCGCAACAGCCTCGCTGAGCAGTTCGAGGGCGGCGCGGTCGGCGGGGAGATCAGGCGCGAACCCGCCCTCGTCCCCGACGTTGGTGGTCAGACCGCGACCGGCGAGGACCTTCTTGAGCGCGTGGTACACCTCGACACCGGAGCGAAGCGCTTCAGCGAAGCTGGGCGCACCGCCGGGCACCAGCATGAACTCCTGGATGTCGACGGAGTTTGCTGCGTGAGCGCCACCGTTGAGGACGTTGAGGCACGGTACGGGAAGCGTCCGCGCCGAGGTGCCCCCGAGGTAGCGGTAGAGCGGCAGGCCGGCCGCCGTAGAAGCCGCCCTCGCGACGGCGAGCGACACGCCGAGGATGGCGTTGGCGCCGAGCCGCTCCTTGTTGGGGGTGCCGTCGAGGTCGAGCATCACCTGGTCGATGTGCTCCTGAAGCGTGGCATCGAGACCGACGAGCTTCGGGGCTATGGTCTCGTTGACGTTGGCGACGGCCCGCTGTACGCCCTTTCCGCCATAGCGGTCTCCGCCGTCCCGAAGCTCATTGGCTTCGAGCGCCCCCGTGGATGCGCCGGACGGGACGGCCGCTCGGCCGAACCCTCCGCCAGCGAGGAAGACTTCGGCTTCGACCGTCGGGTTACCCCGGGAATCCAGGACCTCGCGGGCCCATACCTTGGTGATGGTCGTCACGTGTGGGCCCTTTCTCAGATGTCGCGTGCGAGGCTATCACGGGCCGGGAGGAACGCAGAGGACCCGGCCCCTGGTGCGGCATTCGTTCTGGCGTGGATGAGGTGCCGTTTCCGGCACCCGAACCACGCAAGAACGAGATCACGCCTTTGCGCGGTCCCAGAGCGCGTCGAGCTCGTCCAGCGACATGTCCGTCAGTCTCTTGCCGGCGAGGGAGGCGAGGCGCTCGATGGTGCGAAAGCGTTCTGCAAAGCGATCGTTGGCACGCCGAAAGGCGACTTCGGGATCGATTGCGAGGTGACGGGCGAGGTTCACCACCGTGAACAGCACGTCGCCCAGCTCGTGGGCGGCTCGGTCGGGATCGTGCAGGTCGGCGGCCAGCTCTTCGACCTCCTCGCGCAGCTTGTCGAACACCGGGGCGAGTTCGGGCCAGTCGAAGCCGGCCGACGCGGCGCGGCGCTGCAACTTGTCGGCACGAGACAGCGCCGGCATCGCCTGCGGCACGTCGTCCATCAGCGACTCTCGCGCCTTCTCCCCCGCTTTGATCTGTTCCCAGTTCGCCTTGACGGTCGTGGCGTCGTCGGCTTCGACCTCGCCGAAGACGTGCGGATGGCGCAGCACCAGCTTGCGACGGATGCCCTCGGCTATCTCCTCGACGCCGAACGCGCCGGGCTCCTCCGCCAACGTCGCATGGAACACCACCTGGAGCAGCAGATCGCCGAGCTCCTCCTCCACCTCTGCGTAGGCCCCAAAGTCGGGATCGCCGCCCGGAGCGTCGGCATCCAGGCGAGTGATGGCCTCCACCGTCTCGTACGTCTCCTCGATGAGGTGCGGAAGCAGCGAGTGGTGCGTCTGCTCCCGATCCCAGGGACACTCTGTACGAAGACGGCGGTTCGTCGTGACCAAGCCATACCAGCCGGTCGGGGGCGGATCCAGGTACAGCGACGTGCGGGGACCTGGTTCGTAACGCGGCAGCTCCTGCAGCGTGGTGGCGAGCACGACCTCGTCAGGATCGCCGAGCCGATCGAGCACAGTGACAGGCGTACCCACAGGCAGGGTGCGGCCGAGGGCAACGGCCACATCGGCAAGCACCTCGCGCCGGTCGACCTGGGTGACCACGGTCGGCACGTGGAGTTGGAGCGGGTCGGGCAGGGCCCTGCCATCGAGGACCTGGACTCCGTTCGCGATCGGGTCGCACCCCGTCTGGACCCAGACGAGGTCGAGGAACGACTCACCCGGATGGATCGACGTCGCCAACTCTCGTTCTGCTGCGAGCCTGCGGATGATCGCCACGGACCGCTCGCCGACCGCAGCGCTCCCGGGAACCGCGTAGGTCACGGGCCCCTTTGCCGCCATGACGATCACTCGGTCGGCAATCGCGGCGTATACCCCATCGAAGCCCGCTTCGGTCTCGTAGAGGTCGTCACACGATGCGACGTCACGCCGCTCTGCCAGCTCCGCAGCAGCCGGGTGGTGGAGCGTGCGCACCACCACGGCTCGTGCCGGGTCGAGTACGAAGTCCCGACCCGCTCCGGTCAACCGCTCGAGCCCGCCGGGGCCAAGACCGACCACGGCGATGCGCTCCGAAGAGACCACGGGGTCAGCCGCCGGCGGGAGTGGCACCGGGGGCGGCGATTCCCAAGCCGTCCGGCGACCAGCGGCCGAGGAAGGACGCCACTTCGACGTCGGCATCGCGGATCGCGGCGCTTGCCCACGGGTTGAAGAGCGCGCTCGCTGCGGCCCCGTCGAGGAGATCGAGGAACTGGTCCAGGTCGGCCACATCCCCACCTGGGCTGACGCGATCCTCGACTTCGATGATGTGGAAGAAGCCGGCGTTGCTCGCCACAGGGCCCGTCGGCTGCCCGAGCGGCGCCTCAGCCGCAGCTCGGGCGAACTCCTCGCCGAGCGCTCCGACGTGCACCGGGCATTGCCCGTTCACCGTGAGCAGGCCCTCGGGGCTGGACTGGTCGAGCGACACTTCGGCTCGGACCGCCTCGAAGGCCTCGCCGGCTGCAAGCCGCTGGGCGACGACCTCGGCCTCTGCCGCCGTGGCCACCATGATGTGACGCACACATACCTGCACGACGTCCTGGGACTCCGCCGCGACGTAGGCGTCGATGCTGCCGTACTGCTCCTCGATCAGCCGCGGGACGACGGTGTCGCGCACGAGCGTCTGGAGTGCATCCGACCGGACCTGCTCGGGACCGGGGGCGGCGGCGAAAAGCGGCGCATAACGGTCAGGCGGATTGGAGATCCGGGCAGCAACGTCGGCATCTGTGAACACGACGCCGTACTGCTGCTCGGCGGCGCTCGCGATGGCGGCGCTGATGATGAGCTGAGTGACATCGTTGCGCACCTGCTCGGCCGGAGCCGTGGCGAGGTCGACGTAGCTCGGGTTGAGCGCTTCGAGCTGCCCCCGGGAGATCGTATCGCCGTTCACCGTCGCAAGCGTGTCGGCCGAGCTGCACCCGGCCACGGCCACCACGAGCACAGCCAGCATCAGCGTTGTCTTGCGGCGAAAGGTCACGTTTCCTACTCCTCGACCGGTGGCCACATCTTACGGAGGAAGTCGAGCAGCGCCGCCACGAGGTTCGTCTTCGGCGCCCGGATGAACATCACGTCCCCCCGAACGACCGCGCCGCGCGCCAAGCGCTCGAGCCGCACCTCCTCCGCAGCGCGGAGCGAGACAGGAGCAAGCCGCACCTCGTTGCGCACTTTGACGATCTCCGCCAGGCCGATACGGATCGCCTCGACGCGAAGCCGTGCGACGTCGACGAGTGCCTCGGCAGCCGCGGGGAGATCACCGAACCGATCGCGCCATTCAGCCGCGACGTCCTCGGCCTCGTCTGTGGTCGTCGCCGCCGCCAAACGGCGATACGCCTCCAGGCGCTGGTCGGCGCCGGGCACGTAGTCATCCGGCAGGTGGGCATCGACCGGCACGTCGATGCGAACGTCGGGCACATCCTCGGTTTCGATGGGTTCGCCCTTCAACTCGCTCACCGCATCGGCCATCAGCTCGACGTACAGGTCGAAGCCGACGGCGGCGATGTGGCCCGCCTGCGTCTCGCTGAGGATGCTCCCCGCACCGCGAATCTCGAGGTCGCGCATCGCGAGCTCGAAACCGGAACCGAGGTCGGCGAACTCGCCGATCGCCTCGAGCCGGCGGTAGGCGTCCTCGGTGAGACGCTCGCTCGGCGGGTGAAAGAGATAGGCATAGGCACGTTGGTTCGACCGTCCGACGCGGCCCCGCAGCTGGTAGAGCTGCGCCAGCCCGAGACGCTCGGCTCGCTCTACGATCAGCGTGTTGACCTGCGGCAAATCGAGGCCCGACTCGATGATGGTGGTGGCGACCAGCACGTCGTACCCGCGGTTCCAGAACTCGAACATCACCTGCTCGAGCTGACCCTCGCTCATCCGCCCGTGAGCGACGGCGTAGCGTGCATCGGGTACGAGGCGGCGGAGACGCTCGACGGCGTGGTCGATCGACTGGATGCGGTTGTGGACATAGAACACCTGGCCCTCGCGCAGCATCTCACGCCGGATCGCAGCCGAGACGGCCTGCTCGTCGTAGGGGCCTACGTAAGTGAGGATTGGGTGCCGATCCTCAGGCGGGGTGCGAATGTTGCTGACCTCCCTGATTCCGGTCAGCGCCATCTCCAGCGTCCGAGGGATTGGCGTTGCCGTCAACGTCAACACGTCAACGGACGTCCGGATCCGCTTCAGCTTGTCCTTCGCCGCAACCCCGAACCGCTGCTCCTCGTCAACCACCAGCAACCCGAGGTCCTTGAAGGTCACGTCCTCGGAGAGCAGGCGATGGGTGCCGATGACGATGTCGACTGAGCCGGCCGCCAGCTCGGCGAGCACGCCTCTCTGTTCGGCGGAGGTGAGGAAGCGGCTGAGCATCGCAACGCGTATCGGATAGGGCGCCAGACGGTCCTCGAACGTGGCGAGATGCTGCTGCGCAAGCAGGGTTGTGGGCACGAGCACTGCCGCCTGCTTGCCGCCTTGCACCGCTTTGAAGGCTGCCCGGAGCGCCACCTCCGTCTTGCCGAAGCCGACGTCGCCGAACACGAGGCGGTCCATGGGCTCCGCCTTCTCCATGTCGGCTTTGACGTCACCGATGGCTGTGAGCTGGTCAGGGGTCTCCTCGTAGGGGAACGCAGCCTCGAACTCACGCTGCCACGGGGTGTCCGGAGGGAAGTGGTGACCGGTTGCGAGCGCCCGCTTGCGATGGAGGTCGACGACCTGCTCGGCCACGACGGCAATCGCCTTGCGCACCTTGCCACGGGTCGTCGCCCAGTCGGCGCCACCCATGCGCGACAGCCTGGGTGTCTCTCCGCCCGTATACCGACGGACTGCGGCAAGCTGATCGGTCGGCACGTACAGGCGGTCCTCGCCGGCGTAGGCGACGAGCAAGTAGTCGCGCTCGACTCCTGCGATGTCACGGTGCACCAGCCCCTCGAAACGGCCGATGCCGTGGTGGTGGTGGACGACGAAGTCGCCGGGCCGCAGGTCTCGGTAGGCGTCACCTGTCGCAGCGGTGCGGCGATGGCCTGGTCTGCGGTGTGAGCGGCGCCGCCCGGCCACTTCTTGTTCGCCCACAACGCCGATCCGCAGCCACTCGGCGACGAAACCGCGATGGATGCCGAACGGCAAGACAGCAGGCTGCACGTCGGTGAGCGCATCGAGCTTGGGGATGTACGTCCCGGCCTCGCCGAGGAGGCGCGACACACGTGTCGCAGCTGCATCGCCGTCCATGGCGATCACGATGTCGACGTTGCGCTTCTTCCACCGGGTGATAGCGGCCCCGATCGAATCGGCGTCACCCGGCACCGCGTCGAGCCCTCGCACCGTCAGTGCCTCGTCCCCGGGCCCTGCGGCGGCCGGAGGGGCGTCGAGATGCTCTCGCGCCTCGAGGCGCGGACCGAGATCGAGGTAGAGGAGCGGGTGGGCGCCGGCCTCGGGTGCGCCGTGGCCCCACGTCTCCGCCAGTGCGGCTGCCAGATCCTCCTCCTCCCGCACGAGCTCGGCGGCGCGTGCTTTGCACTGGGTCGCGTCGAAAACGACGAGGGATGCAGCCGACTCATCGAGAAGCGACCGCTCAGGGGCCAGCCACGGCAGCCAGCTCTCGATGCCGGGGAACGTGAGCCCGTCTGCAATGCGGTCCCACGTAGCCACGGCCCAGGGCTCGTCGACCACGAGCACCTTGGCCGCCTCGCGAATGCCGGGGCCCGGCATCATCTCGCGCGCCGGGTACGCAACCACGCTGTCGACGAGATCAGTCGATCGCTGCGTCTTCGCCGAGAACGACCGGATCTCCGCCGCCTCATCGCCCCAGAACTCGATACGCATGGGATCACCGCCCTGCGCCGGGGAGATGTCGATGATGCCACCCCTCACTGCGAACTCACCGCGCCCTTCGACGCGGTCCGTCCTCGTGTAGCCCGCCCCGGCGAGTTCGGCGACGAGGCCGTCGAAGTCACGCTCGTCGCCGGTAGCGATGGCGATCGGTTCGATCCGGGTCGGGCTGACGCGCTGAATGGCGGCACGCACCGACGCGACGACGATGACACCCGGTCCACCCGATACCAGTCGGTGTCGTGCCTCACACCGTGCGGCCATGGTCGAGATGTTGGGTGAGATGTGCTCGAACGGGAGGGTTCCCCAGGCCGGGAGGAGCAATGCGGCGTCGCTGAACAGGGCGAGATCGTCGACGAGGTCCTCCGCGTCACGCTCCCCGGGGACGAGAGCGAGGACGGGACCGGCTACGTCGCGGCCGACGGCGGCGAGCGTGAGCGCCCGCAGCGCAGGTGGAACAGCGATGCGGCTCGGGATGGCAGGCGTGCGAGCGGCCGGCCACCTGTCGAGGAGAACAGAGAGGGGTGGAGTCACGGCCGAGCATCGTACCCCTCATGACGCCGGTTGCCTGCCCGGCCGCTCGTGTGCGGAGCGCGGTCGACCGCCGGCCGGGCTCAGGCGTGTCGGCGTCGCCGATTCGACGAGGCGAGCACCAGCGCTGCGCCGAGCATGAGGGCGTACAGCCCGAGGCGAATGGCGTGGTCCACGTTGCCGCCCGTACGCGGTAGCGCTTCCGTGATGATCGTGACCTGCGCCTCGACGGGAGAGGCGTTGATGGCCGACGCCGCTGCCACGTTGGTGATCGTCCCTGGGTTGTCGACCTCGGCCACGATCGAGATCAAGACAGCGGCTCCCGGCATGAGATCGCCGATCTCCCAGGTGAGCGGAGACGTTGTGGACGGCAGGGGGCTCGCCGAGACGTACCGCAGTTCCGGCGGAAGCAGATCGGCAACGGTCACGGCCGTAGCGATGCCGTTGCCGGTGTTGCGCACCGTGATCGTGAAGGTCGTGGGATCTCCGACACCGACCGTGGACACGGAGCCGTTCTTGGTGACTTCGAGCTCGGCCGCTGCCTGCGCCACGGCGACAGCCGTGTCAGCCACATCGCTCGTCCCTGGAGCGTTGCCGACCACGTCGTTGATGATCTCGTCGCCTCCAGCAACGAGCCCCACGAGGCGAACGGTGACGAAGAGGTCGGTGGTGAAACCCGGGTCCTGGGCGCCGAGATCCCATGTCACCGTGCCGGCGGCATGCGTCGCTCCGCCGCTTGCAGACACGAACTCGGTCACGGCAGGAAGAACGTCCGTGACGATCAGCGGATCTGCCGGAGCATCTCCGGCCACGGCGACGCTGATGCGATACGTCAGCTCCCCGCCGGGCTCCACGCTCGAAGCGAGCGCTGCCTTCTCGATCGTGAGCAGCGGGGCCGCGTCCACCGGGCTGGACACGGTTGCTTCGAGCGGGGTCAGCCCGTCGGCGACGATCGACGCGGTGTTGTCGATCGTGCTGGCAACTGGGAGAACGTCTGCGAGGCGAACCTGGAAGCCGGCGGTCCCTGTGGTCCCGTAACCGAGCGTCGGCTCGAACCAGCGAAGACCTCCTACCGACGCGGGATCCGGTGGCTCGGCGGGTACATAGGCGTTGCCGACGAGAAACTCGGCGCCGGGCGATGCGCTGCCCGGGACGTAGACCGAGCCGGCTGGGATGCTGTCGACGACCGCCACGTTGGTCGCATCCGCCGAACCATCGTTCGCCCAATCGAGGGTGTAGGTCAGCACGTCTCCCGGAGCGACAGTGCCGGATGGCGCAACCGCCTTGGCGAGCGCCAGGAGAGGCGCCGCCGTGATGATCGTGGAGACGTCGTTCGAGTCGACGGCTCCCGTTTCCGCCGTGGTGACGGTCGCCGTGTTGGGGACGATGGTGCCGTCGGCGATCGGGAGGGCGACCTCGACGGTGAAGCCCACGGTCACCGGGGTGTCGTTGCCGAGGGCAGACGTCGACCACTCCACGTCGACGACGGTGGAGAGGTCGGCCGGGCATGCCCCGAAGGTCACGCCGTCGGTAGAGCACTGGACGGTGAGGCCGCCATCGTCGATGGCAACCAGAGCGGTCCCCGCCGGGGGCGCATCCGTGATCACGATTGTGGTCGCAGCCTCGTTCCCCGAGTTGGTCAGCACGAGCGTGTAGTCGAGTCGAGTGCCTTCGACGTTGAGGTCGAGTGCAGTGTCGGACACCGACTTGGCGAGGTCGAGGATCGGCGCCGACCCGACGGCATGGCTCACCGGACCGAGGCTCACCCCGCCGGGCGTCTGGTCAGAGGTCAGGGCTGCAGTGTTGGTGATGACGGTGCCGTTGGGCAGCGGGTTGTCGACCGTCACCGAGAACGACGCATCGCCTCCGGTGCCGATCGTCACATCTCCGACGAGCCAGCGCAGCCCCTCGACGAGATCTGGGTTGGCGGGCTCGGCAGGCTGGTACGACGCACCGACCCGGAACTCGACGGCGACGGCCGGGGCGGAAGACGCCGAACCTGGCGCATATGTGGCATTGGCGGGAATGTCATCGACGATCACGACGCCGGTCGCGTTCTCGTTGCCGGTGTTCTCGTAGTGCACCGTGTAGTCGATCTGATCATCCGGAGTGACGGGCGTGCCGTCTGCAGGCGTCGCGGTCTTGGCGGAAGCATCTGTCCACACCGGCGCCGAGCTGACGATGAGCGAGCCTGTGTCCGACACGGCGGTGGGCGTTTCGTCTGCGGCTGCGGATGCACTGTTCACGAGAACCGTGCCGTCGGGCTGCGGCGCATCCACATCGACGGGCACGATGATCTCGACCGAGCCCGATGCGGCGATGTCGGTTACCACCCATACGATGGTCGTCTCACCCGGCCCGGGGCCAGGCGTGGCCGACGACTCGCTGAAGCCGGTCGGCGGTGCGGCAGTGGCGGTACCGGGCGTATACGAGAGGCCGGCGGGGAGCACGTCGGTCACGGTCACGTTGCGTGCGGTGGCGCCTCCGACGTTCTCCACGAGAACCTGGAACTGGCTCGGCATGCCGGCAACCGCAGGATCGCCGTCTGGGGTCTTGGTGAGTGCAAGCTCGGGGATGCTCAAGATGGCGCTGGAAGTATCACTACCGCTCGAGTAGATCGCATCGGCGTTGCCAGCGTTGCCCGAGGCATCGAGCGCGGTCGCCCGCGCCGAGTTCGTGTGCGGATTCCCGGCACCGACCCCAGCGTCGGCCTCGGCGCCGAGCTGCGGCGTGGCCGTGAATGTGAGGGTCATGGTGGCGCCGGGAGCGAGATCTCCGAGGGCAGGCCAGATCAGCCCGTCCCCAAGGGGATCCGGCGCGATGATCGGTTCGACCGCGCCGCCCGGTGCAACAACCGCACTCGCGGCGTCGTACGACCAGTTGGCGGGCAGCCGGTCACGGATCTCGACGTCGAACGCCGTGGCGACCGTCGAGTCGTTCGTGATGACGATCCGCCATGGGAACGGCTGGAGGAGCTCGGCGGGACCGCTGTCGGGGAAGCCGGCGAGACCCGTCGTCTTGTCGGCCGAGAGAATCGGGAAAGCGAGATCGAGCGTCACCGTGTCGGAGGCCACGTCGTCGTAGTCGATGTAGTCGAATCCGTTGGCGATCCGCTCGGCACTCGGCACCCCGAAGTACGACGGAGCATCCGCGGTGTTGATCACGAGCTGGCCTTCACTCAACCCAAGCGACGAGACGAGTTCAGCGGTGTACGTGAGCGTCACGGCGTTGGCAGCGCCCGGGTCGATGGGCCCGGGGATGAGCCACACGATATCGGGATCGCCCGCCGTCCATCCGTCTGCGACGTAGCCGGCGCCTGAGGCCGGGACGACGTTGGTGAGCTCGGCATCCGGCATATCCGTGACGGTGACGTCGTAGGCGGGACTGGTGCCCGTGTTCTCGACCGTGATGCTGTACGTGAACGAATCGCCCGCCTCTGCGTTGCGCACGTCGTCGTCGTCGCCGTCGCCCGAAACGTCCTTGTCGAGTCCGAGGTTCGGCTCGTCGACATCGACAGCTGCGGTCGCTTCGTCTGAAGCTGAGTCGAAGTCACCGGGATCAGGAATCGAAACCGGCGGTGGGTTGCCTTCGTCACTGAGGTCCCAATAGCTGGTGACGCGGTTGGTGAGCGTGTGCCCATCGCTCACCGGGGTGGCCTCGGGCTCGTATTGATCGTCGATGTGGGCGTCGAACGTGAGGGTCAGCGTGCGAGGCGCCGTGTGGGCGGCTACGTCCCCGAAGAACCATCCGAGCGACGTCGAGCCGTCAGGGTTGGCGACTGCCGGGAGCGGACTCACGGTGACCGACGGCGGGCAACCGCTGGTGCACGAGGCCGCCGCGTAGCCGTCGAAATCGATGCCGTCGGGAAGGACGTCGATGACGGTGCCGTAGAACGCCTCGATCCCAGCAGGGATCGTGACGGTGAGTGTGTACGACAGGTCGTCGCCGATCGTCCCGGCGGACGGGGTCACGCTCTTGGCGTTGCTGATCAGGACGGCCGTCACCGTGTCGTCCGCGGTGTCCGAATAGCCCGTCCCGCCCGTCCGCTCCCCGCTGGGGCTGTCTTCCATCGACGAGCCGGTGACCAGAGCTGTGTTCGTGAACACCGCCGAGGAGACGACTGGGTCGTCGACCCGAACGTCGTACTCGAACGTGGCCGTCCCGTCGTTTGCCAGGGCAGCCAGGGTCCACGTGATGGTGCGAGCACCGACGTCCCACGTTCCGCCGTTGGGCGGGACGGTGCCGGCGTCGGGAACAGGTGTGCCTCCGCCGTCGACTGGGGTCATACCGGCCGGCACGACGTCGACGATCGTGAGGTCGTGGGCCGTCGAGACGTTGGGTGGCGGATCGTCGGCGTTGGTGACGGTCAGCGTGTAGTGGACGATCTGGCCAGGATCGACGACATCGTCGCCATCGTTCTCGTTCTTGGCAAGGGCGAGATTCGGCTCGACGATGGGCGTGGCGACGGCGTCAGAGACCGACGAGGCGCCGCCACCGGCGTCCTCCCAGTCGAACACCGCGATATTGGAGAGGGCGGCGCCGCCTCGGACGTTGGCGGCCTCATCATCGACGGTGGCGCTGAAGACGAGCCTGAGGAGGTCATCGCCGGGACCGGCAGGCGTGTAGGGATCCGGGAACGCGACACTCACGATGTTGCCGGTGTCGTCGACGGTCAGCCCCGCTGTTGCGGCATCTCCGCCGTTGAGTGTTGCAACGAGCGACCCGGGGACGTACGTCTGGCGCGTGCCGAGTGCGTCGGATGCGGAAGCGCCGCCGTACACGGTCGTCCCGAACGGGATGGTCACGTCGACCGTGTAGGTGACCGTCTCCCCGATCGTCGCCTCCACGTCGGTGTTGCCGCCCTCGTCGACACCGGTGGTGCGGGACTTGGCGATGGCCACGTTCTCGATGACGACGTCGGAGGGGTCGTCGGCTTCGGTTGTGTTCTCGCTTCCGGCTTGGCCGGGGTCGATGTTGTCCTCCGGCACGTAGGGGAAGTCGGTGCCGAGGTTGGTGGCGGACGTGTATGCCCGCACGCCGGCCGTGTTGTCGAGCTCGTCGCCCGGCGCAACGGTCGTCGGGAATGTCACCCAGTACGTCACAGGCCTTGCGTCGGCGGCGTCGACCATGAGGCCGGTCCACTCGATGCGATCGTCGGTCGGATCACCGAGGGTGCCCCGATCGTTGCAGGTGCCGGAGTCCGAGATGAGGCTCACCATCGAGCAGTCGATGACTGGGGGGAGGAGGTCCCAGACCTCCACGTTCTCGGCATCGCGCGACCCGATGTTGGAGATGTCGAGTTGGTACTGCGCCGCATTGCCGCCCGTCACCGTCAGCCCGTCTTGCGGCGGAGAGTGCATCGTCTGGTCGCCGGTGGTCCCGGTGTTCCCATCGCCGTCGACGATGGCAACACCTTTGACGAGGTCGAGCTGGGCCTCGGCCCACTCGAAGTCCGCCTGATCACGCAGCGGGAAGGCCGCCCCCGCAGTGTTGGTGTGGTTGAACTTCATCAGGTTCGACAGGATGTCGGCCGTCGTCCCCGAGTCGGGCCCTCCGAGGATGGTCGAGAACCGCACCTCGAACACGAGCGCAACGTCGGTGAATCCTCCGCTTCCGAGCGTCCAGGCGAGCACGCCGGGAACCGTGTCGTCGAATGACGCGATCGGCGCCGTGTTGTTGACCGTTGGTATCGCCGATCCCGACTCGTAGGTGCTGCCCGGGGGCACGAAGTCGTGGACTGTGGCGCCGCCCGTGTCGAGCGCCGATGGGAAGTCGACCCGCAGCAGCCAGCACACCCGATCTCCTGGGCCATAGGACGATGCGACGGTGTCGACGTACCCGGCTGCCGCACAATCGAGCGGCACGGCGCCTGGGGTCGACACCTGCTTGCCGATCGATGGTCCGGACGCTGCCTGACCCGCCGAAGACTCGTCGATGTCGTCTTCGCCGTCGATCTCGTCGGCGTCGATCTTCGTCCCGGTTCCGGTGCAGTCCGGATCGGCAGGAGCGCATCGGATGAAGTCGGCCCCTGCTATCGACACCGAGTTCTCCCACGAGTCGCGGGCGAGCACAGGTGTGGCATTCCCGAAACCCTCTTGGTAGAAGATCCGGGTACGGGTGGGAAAGGTGATCGTGAAGTTGGACGACGGCTGCATGCGGGCGAGCTCCGGAACCGTCGACGAGTTCCAGAACAGGGTCCAGGTCCCGTTGGGGTTCTCGTCAACCGTGGTGTACGGGGAAGACGGCAGATCGCCGCTCGGCGCACAGTCGGCCGTCGTGTCCGACTCGAGATTCGAAGAGGCGAGAGGGCAGAGGCCGTCGGGCACCGTATCGGTCACCCGCACGTCGTCGACGAATCGGTATTCGGAGGTCTCGATGAGGAGTGTCCAGGTATCGATGTCGCCTTGGTTGATGGCCGCGTCGCTCACCGACTTGTGGACACTGAGATCCTCGGCCGTGCGAGTGATCGAATGGCTGTCGGTGACGGGGAGGACGCCGTTGTAGTCGCCGGACGCAACGGCGAGATTCTCCAGGGCGTCCTCGTCGATCGTCTCATCGCCCGAGTTGTTGTCGAGGTTGGCGGCCTGGCCGAGCAAGGCAGGCGCTGGCTCCCCATTCGGCCATGTCAGCGTGTTCTCCCTGACCGGGACGGCCGCTACGTATTGGATGGTGAGGAAGCCGCCCGGGGCGAGAGCGCCGAGGGCGTCCCACTCCACATGGGTGTAGACGTCGCTTGGCAGCGGGCCGGTGCCGTCCGGGTCGATGCTCACGGTGTCGACGGACGAAGCGTCGATGCAGTCCGCCGCTGCGGGTGCGTTCCCAGGGTTGATGGCGCCGGATCCCGGGTATTCCTCGGTGCTCCCGGGGTTGGTCGGCGCGTCAACGGTGTTGTCGACGTCGCCGCACGCCAAGTACTCGAGGCCTGCCGGCAGGTAATCATCGATCGAAATGGCGTCGGTCGGATTGACGTAGTTGTTCTGCACAGTGAGTGTGTAGACGGTCTGATAGTCATGAAGACCGCGCAGCAGCTCACCCTCGGCATTGGGCTCGTCCTTGGTGATCTCGATCGCCGTGATCTCCGTATCGGCGGTCGTCTCGGACCAGCCGGTGTACGAGGCAAACCCTGGGATCGGCACGCCGCTCGTAGCGTTGAAGTCAGGTACATAGCGAGGGTCGCTATTGACATATGCGCCTGCGCTGTTCGTGTAGACGTCGCCGACGTCGAGCGTCGTCGTCGAGTGACGCACGTCGTACTCGATGGCGAAAGACGATGCGGGCGTCAGGTCGGCGAGGTTCTCCCAGATCAGGGTGGTCTCACCGCTGTTCGGTTGGTTCGTGAGCACGGTGGTGGGCGCAGGGTTGCCGCTGCCGCCCACATACGAGGTTCCGTCAGGCAACACGTCACGAAATGACAAGTTGTAGCCGATGGCGGTCTCACTCGATGGGTTGCTCGCCGTGAGGGTGACATGTGCATCGAGCCCGTACAGGAGCTCTGCCGGAGCGTCCTTGCTGAGGGAGATGTTGGGCGTGCCGTCTGCGAGGGCTTGCGGGGTACCCGTGACGGCGACCACCGAAGCGGTCAAAGCGAGAAAGGCGGCTAGCAGCAGCCGCGCTCGACAAAACCATGGCCCAACCGACATTCGCGACTCTCTCCCACAGTAAGCGAAAACAGTGACCTACGACCCGCCAGCTCGCGTCTGGCAGCAGCCGGTCCCCAACCGAGGAAATCGGCACCGGGCACGCACTGGGAGGGGGAAACCACTGCGTGCCCGGGCCTTCCCATTCGGTCGAGATCCCTGTCGGCGTGTGGGCGCGATCCTCAAGGACTCTTGTCAAGATTTTCGCCAGGGCCGTCACCGACGTTGGGCATGCCAACCAATCACGGGACGACGACGGCCACCTTGCCGGTGGACACGTCGTAGACGAGGCCACGCACCCGGTCCCTGGACGACAAAGCGGGGTTGCGACGCAAGGCATCGACCCCCCGGCGCAGCTCCGCCTCGAGATCGTCGAAGCTGTGGAAGGCAACACCCACATGCCGTCCTGCCTGCTCGGCGATCTCCCGCCGAAGGGCGTTCTCGTCCAGGCCGAGCATGCCGCAGTCAGTGTGCATCATCAGGTCGACGGCGACCGTTTTGAGGCGACGCTGCGACACCGCCACCGATCGAACCATGTCGTCGGTCACGATGCCGCCGGCGTTGCGAATCACGTGGGCATCACCAGGGGTGAGCCCGAGCGCAGGCAAGGGATCGACTCGGGCGTCCATGCAAGTGACGACGACAAGCCTCCGCCGCGGCTCGCGGATGCCGACGCGATCGCCCGCCCTGGCTTGCCGGATGAGATCGCGGCTCGAGGTCACGAGATCGGCTTTGCTACGTGACGGTGGCGGCCGACGAGTGCGCCGCCGAAGCGGGCGAAGTAGTCCCACGCCGAGATGATGGTCACCGCAACGGCAGCCAGCATCAGCCACTCGTCGAAGAAGAACGGTCCCCACTCAGACGAGAGCCTGACCATCGCGAACCCGATGGTGGTGAACTGAACGAGCGCCTTCACCTTTCCCCACATGCTGGGAGGAACGTTGGAGTTGTCCTCGAGGGCGGCGACTCCCCTCAGCCCCATCACGGCGAGCTCACGCGCGATGATTATGAAGACCGCCCACGACCACGCCCGCCCCACCTCGATCAACACGAGCAAGCTTCCGGTGACGAGCACCTTGTCCGCCACCGAGTCGAGAAACGCCCCGAGGGTCGTCGTGATCTCCCATCGCCGCGCCAGGTAGCCGTCGAGGAAGTCGGTCGAGGCGGCGATGGCGAAGACGAACGCAGCCAGCCCAAACGCGTGGTCGATGTCGTTGGATAGCAGCACCAGCGCCATCACCACAGGCGTCAGGACGATCCGGACGTAGGCGAGCACGTTCGGGACGTTCACGCCCCCGATGGTAGTGAGCCGCCGCCCGAGGCCGCAGCCGGGAGAAATCAGACGTCAGCCGGACGTCAGAAGACAGCATGATCCTCCGACGTCTGACGAACTGACGGCGAGGCCACAGGCCGAGCGATCTGCAAGCGAGCACAGCGAGTGAGCTACGCCCAGCCGTAGCTCTTGGTGACCGCCTTCTGCCACCCGGCGTACAGGCGGTTGCGGTCATCTTCCGTCATCGACGGTTCCAGGCGCCGAGCCTCGGCCCAGTGCGAGCGCACGTCGTCGACGCCGCTCCAGTAGCCGACGGCGAGGCCGGCGGCATACGCAGCGCCGAGCACGGTGGTCTCTGTCACCTCCGGCACCACCACGGGCACCCCGAGGATGTCTGCCTGGAACTGCATCAGCAGCTCGTTGGCGACCATCCCCCCGTCGACCCTCAGCTCATGCATCGTCACCCCAGAATCTGCCTCCATCGCCTCGAGGACGTCGCGAGTTTGGTAGGCGGTTGCTTCGAGCACGGCGCGAGCGAAGTGTCCGCTGAGTGCTGTATCGGGTGAGCCCGGCGAACACGCCCCGTGCGTCAGAACGCCAGTAGGGAGCGAACAGCCCCGAGAACGCGGGGACGAAGTACACGTCCCCATTGTCGGGGACCGTCGCCGCGAGCGCCTCGACGGCGGGGGCGGTGTCGATGATCTGGAGGTTGTCCCGCAGCCACTGCACGGCCGCACCTGCGATGGCGACCGAACCTTCGAGTGCATACCGAGGCTTCCCGTCCCCGATTTGGTAGGCGACCGTTGTGAGGAGCCCATGGTTGGAGCGAACGATCCTCGTGCCGGTGCCCAGCAGCATGAAGCATCCGGTCCCATACGTGTTCTTGGCATCTCCGGCGCCGAAGCACGCCTGACCGAACATCGCGCTCTGCTGATCGCCCAGGATGCCTGTGACCGGAACACCTTCGAGCACTCCCCGTGCTCGGCCGATGGTGCCCACAGACGGGACGATGCGTGGGAGAACGGCTGCAGGAACCCCGAGGGCTGCGAGCAACTCGGTATCCCAGTCGAGGGTCTCGAGGTTCATCAGCATCGTGCGAGAGGCGTTGGTGACGTCGGTGATGTGCACTCCGGTGAGCTTCCAGACGAGATAGGAATCCATCGTTCCGAACCTCACCTCGCCGGCCTCGGCACGAGCCCGGAGCCCGTCGACCTCGTCGAGCAGCCACCTCATCTTGGGGCCGGCGAAATACGTCGCAAGGGGGAGGCCGGTGGAGTGCCGGAACCGGTCGGGGCCATCCTTCCCGCCGAGCGCTCGACAAAGCTCATGGGTGCGCGTGTCCTGCCAGACGATGGCGTTGGCCACGGGCTCACCGGTGTCGGCGTCCCAGACGATCGTGGTCTCGCGCTGGTTGGTGATCCCGACGGCGACGAGATCGGACGGTGATGCCTCAGCCGCAGCGAGCGCCTCTTGCACCACCAGTTCGGTGTTCGCCCAGATCTCGGCGCCGTCGTGCTCGACCCATCCCGGCTTTGGGTAGATCTGCTCGTGCTCCCGTTGGGACATCGCTACGAACGACCCGCGTCTGATCAACGAGGACGAACCGGGTACTGGTCGTGCCCTGATCGATGGCGCCGACGTAGCGGGACATACGGGAAACCTCCGGATCGCGTCACGTTTCGAATCGTGAGGTTACCGCGAGGGTTTCAGCCGCAGCCGGCGGGATGGCTCTGCTACAGATTCAGCTCGCCGGCCCGCTGCCGGGCTGCGTCGCCCCCGTCGGCGACAAACATCTCGACGACATCGGCGGCGAACTGGATGACGAGGTCGATCTCTTCGCGCTCTTTCTTCGAGAATGGCCGCAGCACGAAGTCGGCGGGGTCCTGACGGCCGGGCGGGCGACCCACGCCGCACTTGAGCCGCCAGAAATCCTGCGTTCCGAGTGACCCGATCACCGACGAGACGCCATTGTTGCCACCGGCACTGCGGTCGGAGTGCACCCGCAACTTCGCAAAGGGAAGGTCGATGTCGTCGTGCACGACGAGTAGCCGATCCGGAAACGTCGAGTAGTACCTGACGAGCGGCGCAACAGCTTGCCCGGACTCGTTCATGAACGTCCGAGGGATGGCGAGCACGACCCGCGTCTCCCCGGCCCGAGTTTCCGCCACGTCGGCGCGAATGAAGCGCGGCGCCTTCTTGAAACGTGCGCCGGCGCGAGCGGCCACGACCTCGACCACCTCGGCACCCAGGTTGTGGCGGGTCCGCTCGTAGCGCTGACCTGGGTTGCGCAATCCGACGACGAGTGGCGGTGACCCGCTCAGCTCTCGTCTTCCTCGGGAGAGCTCTCCAGGCCCTCGCCCTCGGCGCCTTCGGCCTCCGCGCCCTCGAGGCCCTCCTCACCTTCGACTTCTTCCACCTCTTCTTCGACGAGGCGGGGAATGAGAAGGGTGACGAGCGGACGGTCGGGCTCATCGACGTAGGTGACGCCGTCGATGGCAGGCAGGTCGGCGATCCGCAAGGTGTCGCCAACCTCGAGCTGGCTGATGTCGAGCGGGATGCTGGAGGGGATTGCGCCCGGAAGCGCTTCGACGACCACGATGTTCTCGATCGTCTCGACGATGCCGCCTTCCTGCGCGCCGAGTGGCGTGCCGGTGAATTCGAGGCCAACCTCGGCCTCGATCGCCACGTCCAGTGAGACCTTGATGAAGTCGAGGTGCGTGATCTCGCCTCGCACCGGATGGCGCTGGATCTCCCGAGCAACGGCCAGGACGGTTTCCCCACCATCGACCTCGACGTTGAGGACGGCATTGAGGCCTGCGTCCGTGTGCAGGGCGGCGTAGAGGTCCCGACCGCCGACGGACACCGAGAAGGGCTCGAGACCGCGCCCGTACACGATGGCGGGGACCTTGCCCTCGCGACGCATGCGGCGCGCAGGTCGGCTTCCCGAATCTGTGCGACGCTCGGCGCGCAACGACACCTGTTCCATGGTCGACTCCTCGTTGCTGATCTGGGGTGGCCCGTGAAACACTCGGCGTCACGGGAACGCGCCGGCACGGCAGCACAAGCGTCCGGCAACGGCTGCATCATAGATGCAGACGATTGCCGGGAGAAAACCGGTCTGCCCGCCTCCGGCCGCCGGCGAGCTGTCGGACCTCGGCCGGCAGGCGGCGGCCCACGTCTGCAGCCGACTCGACGACGGTATGAGGAGAGAGATGAGCCCCCCAACGCCGGGATCACAAGGCGAAGCGATCCGCAGTGGTGCGGCGAGGGGGTGAGGCGAGGATTGCGACGGTCCTACGGCGCCGAGGACATCTGTGCGCAGCCGTCGTGCCGGTCCACCGGCGATGATCCGCCCCCTGGCGCCGCGCACAGGTCAGGTGCCGCCATCCGACACCTCGACGTAGCTGAGCACCGCCCCAAGCGAGGCCGCCGTGCCGACATCCTCCTCGACCTCGATGTCCAAATCTGCGCCATCGAGCAGGGGGCCGGCGAACCGACTCCAGTGCGCACGCACGGCCTCCGGCTCGATCCCGCTGAGGGCGCCTATCTTGATGCCGATCTGGCGCGCCTCGGCACATGACTCCTCGACGATGGCCTCGGCTCGAGCCACGAGCGATGCGACGATTCCCGACTCATGCACTGACGGCTCTTTCCCTATCGGCGTCGAGATGGCCGGTGACGAGGCCCCGCACTGTGCCGACGACCTCATCGACCGCTGCCTCGACCATCGGCGTGAGCCCAATGGATCCCCGTCCCAGTTCGGCAGCCTCGACGCCTATCACGACGAGCCGGCCGGGCATCCGGCCCAGCACGTGGCCCAGCTCGATCACCTGCGCAACGCTGAACAAGTGGGTCGACAGGCGGCGGAACATGGCAGGCAACGGACCTGTCACCTCGAGCAGGTGGATCATTCCCGGCTTCTCGCCGGAGACAACGGCATCGACGACCACGGCGAGTTCGATGCCCTCCCATGCGTCGATCAACTCGAGTGGATCGTCGAGGCCCTCGAGCGTCACCACACTGCTCGGCAGCATCGAGCGGATCCGGGCGGCAACAACAGGACCGACACCGTCGTCGCCCCGGTAGACGTTGCCGATGCCGGCGACGACGACGCGGGAAGCGGGTGAGCTCATGAGTCGCTCCGCTCGATGCGCAGGTTGAGGAAGTGGGTGGCACAGGAGATACACGGGTCGTAGTTGCGGATGGTCTGCTCGAGCCGCCACGCGAGGTCGGCATCCGGCAACTCGAGATTCTCTTCGAGCACGGCCCGCAGATCGGACTCGATCGTCAGCTGGTTCTGAGCCGTTGGAGGCACGATCTGCGCATCGAGGATGCGGCCATCCTCGTCCAGCTCGTAGCGGTGGTACAGCGTGCCCCGCGGCGCCTCGCTGGCTCCGTGGCCCACGCCCGCCCGCGGCACCAGCGGAACGTACGCAGCGTCAGGACGCTCGTAGGCGTCGATGATGGCCAGTGCCTCCTCGCACGCATGCAGGATCTCCACCGACCGGACCACGATGCTCTGGAACGGGTTGGCGCAGAACGGTCCAAGCCCGGCTTCGAGCGCGGCACTCTTGGCGAGCGGGCGTAGCTTCTCGAAGTTGAGGCTGTAGCGGGCGAGCGGACCAACGTGGTAGGCGCCTCGCTCCTTGATCCTCGAGTGGAGGGCGTTGGATCGGGCGACGTGCTCCTCCTCGAACACGTCGTTGAACTCAGGCAGTGCGATGTCGAGCCCTTTGTTGGAGACGAGCCTGCCCTCGTTGAACGGGTATTCATCCGGGTGAGACAGCGATACGAACTCGAAATCCATCTCGATCTTCGGCGTCGGCAGCTGCGCGACCCAACGCACGGTCGCCAGCGCAGCGTCCCTGGCCCACTCGAGCTCGTCCGTGAGCGCACGCAATTCGGCCTTGTCCGGCGCACGGTAGAAGCCGCCAACGCGGACATTGATCGGGTGGATCTCTCGACCGCCGAGCACTGTCACGATCGTGTTGCCGGCCTTCTTCAGACGCAGACCCTGTTCGACGATGTCGCGGTGATCTGCAGCCATGTGGATGGCGCTCTGGTACCCGAGGAAGTCGGGAGCGTGGAGCATGTACACATGGAGCGCATGGCTTTCGATCCACTCTCCGCAGTAGATGAGCCGGCGCAGCGCTCGGAGCTGGCCATCGACCGTCACCCCGAGCACGTCTTCCATCGCGTGCACCGAGCTCATCTGGTAGGCGATGGGGCAGATGCCGCATATGCGGGCGGTGATGTCCGGCGCCTCCGTGAACATACGTCCTCGCATGAACGCCTCGAAGAACCGGGGCGGCTCGAAGATGCCGAACTGCACGTCCTCGATCACACCATCGACGACCTTGACCGTCATCGAGCCCTCACCCTCGACCCTTGCGAGGTAGTCGACGTCGATGCGGCGTGTGCCGCTCTCGCTGGTCATGTCTTCGCTCCTCGCACCGTGATGGCGGCTTCATGTCGATCGGAAGCATCTCTGAACGCGGCCGCCCATGCGTTGAAGCCCCGATAAGCCTCGACGAGGCCCTTGTCGTCGACACCAAGCGTCTTCCACCAGGCGGACAACGCCTCGGTGTTGGGTGACTCCATGGGGCCGAAGCACCCGTAGCACCCCCGGTTGTAGGCCGGGCAGATCGCTCCACACCCCGCTTGGGTGACCGGGCCGAGGCACGGCGTGCCGTCCGCAACCATGACGCAGGTCGTTCCCCGCTGCTTGCACTGCATGCACACGCTGTACGTCGGGATGGTGGCGCGCCGGCCTTGGAGGAAAGCGGTCACCACCTCGAGCAGCTGCGCCTTGGAGATGGGGCAGCCCCGCAGCTCGAAGTCGACGGGAACGTGGAACGACACCGGCGTCGACCGGTCGAGGGTGTCGATGTACGCAGGGTTGGCGTACACGAGCGACGTGAACTCGCGAACGTCCTTCCAGTTGCGCAACGCTTGGATGCCTCCCGCCGTCGCACATGCACCGATCGTCACGAGGAACTTCGACTCCTCGCGGACCCGGCGGATGCGAGCAGCGTCGTGTGCGGTCGTGATGGAGCCCTCGACCAGCGTCACGTCGTAGGGGCCCGGCCGCACCTCCCGCGATGCCTCGACGAAGTTGGCGATGTCGATGACTTCCGCAACGGCGAGCAACTCATCCTCGGCATCGAGCAAGCTCAGCTGACACCCGTCGCATGAGGCGAACTTGAAAACGGCGAGCGTCGGCTTCCGGGTGAGTGGGCTCGTCAGGGCCATATCACACCTCCCTCACGGTCAGCAGGCGGGAAACCTCGGCGTACGGGAACACCGGGCCGGCGCGGCAGACGAGCTTGGTGGCGAACTGGCAGTGGCCGCAGAAGCCGACGCCGCACTTCATGTTGCGCTCCATCGACACGAAGATCCGCTCGGGCGCCACGCCTCGTACCTCGAGCTCCTGGCCTGCGAATCGCATCATGATCTCGGGCCCGCACACGAATGCGGCTGCTTCGCGGGGTTCGTACGGCGCTCGCGGCACGAGTTTGGTCACGACACCGACTGAGCCGAACCAGGCGCGATCTGCATTGTCGACGGACACGAGCACGTTCACGTCGAAGCGCGCTCCCCAAGCCTGGAGCTCTTCGGCAAACAGCAGCTCTCTCGGCGAGCGGGCTCCGTAGAGGATGACCAGCTGACCGAAACGGTCGCGACGTGCGAGCACCCGGTAGATGGCAGGTCGCAGTGGGGCGAGACCGATGCCGCCCGCCACGAACACCAGATCGCGACCCTCCATTCGGTCGACCGGCCAGGGCGTGCCGAGCGGCCCACGGACCCCAACCGTGTCGCCGGGGCGCACGTCGCGCAACGCGCGAGTGACCGCGCCGACACCGCGGATCGTCTGGACGAGTCGCCGGGGCCGAGCAGGGTCGCCGCTGATCGAGATCGGCACCTCCCCGATCCCGAACACGTACAGCATGGTGTACTGGCCGGGCAGGAACTCGAACGGCCCTTCAGGTCCCTCCAGCTCGAGCGTGAAGGTGTCCTCGAGCTCGTCGCGAATGCCCCTGACCGTGAACGGGACGGGAGCCATCGGGTCGAGCGTGGCGGTGCGTGTTTCAGCGAGCAGTGCCATAGATGTCCAGAAGTTGCAGTCGGGTGGCCTGAAGCCGGTCCACCAGGACTTGGGCGAATCGTGTCATCAGCTCGTACCCGAACTCCTTGTCCTTCGCCTTCGCCTCACGTAGGGCAGCACCGTCGAAACGGATAGCAGTTGTGGTCGTGAGGGCCTGCGCGTCGAACGTCCACCGGTACGGCGGGAACAGCCACGACCAACCGAGCACCTCACCGGTGTGCAGCGTCTCCACCACGTGCGGGCCGCGGCCGGGAACGACGATCTCGAGCGCAACATCGCCTGCCGTCAGGAGAAAGCATGCATCGGCTACGTTGCCTTCCTTGAAGATGGCGGCGCCTGCAGCGAACTCCACGTCCGAAGCACACCCCGCCAAGAGGCCGATAGCTTGCGCCGACATCCCGCCGAAGAACGGGTGTGCCGTGAGCACGTCGGCGATCGGTACCACCGTCATACGTTCACCTCCGTTGCCGCCGCCACGACGGGTCGCAGATCGTTGTCTCGGATTGCCGCAACTTCGGCGGCGAGGTCGATGCCCACCGGGCACCAGGTGATACAGCGTCCGCAGCCCACGCACCCGGACGTGCCGAACTGGTCGATCCATGACGCCAGCTTGTGGGTGAGCCACTGGCGGTAGCGTGCCGCACCGCCTTGCCTGATGGCTCCCCCGTGGATGTACGAGAACTCGAGCGTGAAACACGAGTCCCAGCTCCTGACACGCCGCGCCGCAGCTCCGCCAAGCTCCAGCTCGTCGGTGACCGTGCCGCAGAAGCACGTCGGGCACACCAACGTGCAGTTGGTGCACCCGAGGCAACGCGCCGCCACGGCCTCCCAGTGGGGATGCTCGAGGTTCCCGAGAAGCAGGTCGTGGATATCGGTCGTGTCGAGGCTGTGCGGCATCGCGGCAGCAGCAGCCGCCACAGCCTGGGCGGCATGGTGCCGAACCGCCTCCCCGGCCGGTTGGACGCTGCCGAGACGATCCAAGAGTTCCTCGCCACGGTTCGAGCCTGCCTCCACGAGGAAGCTGACGCCGGCTTCCGACACCATCTCGGTGAGCACCAGGTCGTGGCCCGGGCCGGCCGCCGGACCGGTTCCCATGGAGGTGCAGAAGCAGTTTGCCTTTGGCTCATCGCAATTGACGGCAACGATGAATGCGCCCTCGCGCCGAGAGGCATAGGAGGGGTCGGCAGGCCGGTCGCCGTCGGCGAGGAACACGCGGTCCTGGATGGCGATGGCGGCGAGCTCGCAGCCGCGCACGCCAATGAAGGCATATCGGGAGGCCTCGACGGGCGTCGTCGAGTCCCACCCATCGGCTGTGCGCACGCCCGACCAGATCACGGTGCGGGGCGGATACAGGAATCGCTTCCACGACTGAGGCCCCACCACGTACCCGAACATACGATCGTCAGCGCGACGTTCGAGCCCATAGGCGCCGGGAGCGTGCTCGTCGGTCCATCCGACGGGAAGGTCAACCGTTCCCGAGATCTCGTCGTAGACGATGGCGCCCTCTCGCACGGTGGGGCCAACGGTGGTGTAACCGTCGTCCCTGAGCGCCGCGATGAGCGCATCGAGACCCGCCCGGTCGATGACGCCAGTCGCCACCACATGCACCTCCTGGATGGAACGTTCCCAACGTACGAAGGCACCAACAAGCGGCCTAGAGGCTTTCCGCAGCAGGCCCGAGGACCAACAGTCCGTTGTGGGGGGGGCACCGGCGCGCAACGGGCGACAGCAGCACGCCCAGCGCTCGAGAAACGGTCGTTCACCTCGCGGATCTGCCCTCCCGGCTGAGCGCTGCGCTATGGACCCCTCGCGCTCGGCCGTGGTTCTCTCCGGCCCTCGTGACCTTCGGCACTCACACGGGCGACATCTGCCGCATAGGCTGAGCACGCTGGCTGAGAGCGGCGCCCGTGGCGCCGAGAAAGGAGCGGTCGTGACCGAGAGTGTCTACAAGGTCATCGAGCTGGTCGGTACCAGCACGGAATCGTGGGAGAAGGCGGCATCGGCTGCCATCGCCAAGGCGGCGAAATCGCTGCACAACCTGCGCATCGCCGAGGTCAAGGAGCTCGACCTCCAGCTCGGTGACGACGGCCAGGTTGTTGCGTATCGGGCGCGGGTTCACGTCTCGTTCAAATACACCCACGACGAGGACTGACCTCAGTCCCCATCGACGACGCAAACCACTGTGACGCGGGCCGGCCGGGCCCTGGAGGACCCGGCCGGTTGAGGGATTGGTTTGCGGCCCTCGGCCCGCCTGATCTCAGCTCTTCAACGCCGCGTGCGCGGCCGACAGCCGAGCGACCGGTACCCGGAACGGGGAGCAGCTCACGTAGTCGAGCCCGTAGCCGTGGCACAGAGCGATCGATTTCGGTTCTCCACCGTGCTCGCCGCAGATCCCGACCTCGATGCCCGGACGTGCCTCCCGGCCCGCCTTGACCGCCATCTGGACGAGGGCGCCGACGCCTGAGTCGTCCAGCGTGGCGAACGGGTTGTCCTGGAGGACGCCGAGTTGGAGGTAGGTCATGAGGAAGCTGGCCTCCGCATCGTCGCGGCTGATGGCGAAGGTGGTTTGCGTGAGGTCGTTCGTCCCGAAGGAGAAGAACTCCGCCGTCTCCGCCATGGCGCCGGCGGTCAAAGCCGCTCGCGGCGTCTCGATCATCGTCCCGATCATGTAGTCGAGGGTCGTGTTGCGTTCTTCGAGCACCGTTGCCGCTTCCTCACGCAGCACGTCGGCCACCCACTTGAGCTCACCCGCATCGATGGAGAGCGGAATCATGATCTCGGGCTTCACGTCGTAGCCGGCCGCCACGGCATCGCACGCCGCCTCGATGATGGCGCGCACCTGCATCCGAGTGATCTCGGGATAGACCACCGAGAGCCGGACGCCCCTCAGGCCGAGCATCGGGTTGGCCTCGCGCAGCCGCTCCACGGCGACAACCAGCCGCTCGGCATGCTCGAGTTGGGCGAGTGTCGCGTCGAGCGACTCCAGCGAGTCGGCCGCACGCAGACGGATCTTGCGGTCGGCGACCTCGGCGATCAGCTTCTCCCAGGCAGGAAGGAACTCGTGCAACGGCGGGTCGATAAGCCGGATGACCACCGGCAGGCCATCCATCGCCACGAAGAGCCCATAGAAATCGCCGCGCTGGAGTGGAAGCAGATCGTCGAGCGCCTCGCGGCGTTCGATCGGGCTCGTCGCCATGATCATCCGCTGCACGACCGGCAGGCGCTCCTCCTCGAAGAACATGTGCTCGGTGCGGCACAGCCCGATGCCCTCAGCGCCATACGACCTGGCGCGCGCGGCGTCGGCCGGGTAGTCGGCGTTGGCCCGCACCCCGAGCCGGCGGAAGCCGTCGGCCCAGCCCAAGATCTTGACCAGCCACGGATCGGACAGATCGGGAACAAACGTGTCGAGCTTGCCGAGGTACACCTCGCCCGTCGTACCGTCGATGGACACCCAATCGCCCTCGGCGACCTGGATGTTGCCCACCCGCATCAGGTGATTGTCCAGCTCGATCTCGAGCTCGGACATGCCGACGACGGCAGGCTTGCCGAACTGGCGAGCGACGAGAGCAGCATGGCTCGTGCGGCCACCCCGGCTGGTCAGGATGCCCTCGGCGGCGATCATGCCGTGCACGTCGTCCGGCTTCGTCTCGGGCCGTACGAGCAACACGGCGCGGCCCTCTTCGTGCCAGCGCTGCGCCAGGTCGGGATCGAAGGCGACCTGCCCAACCGCTGCCCCAGGCGAGACATTGAGCGCCTTGCCGAGCAGCCGGCCGTCCGCCACCGCCTTCTGCCGCGACTCGGATGCGAGTTGGGGATGGAGGAAAAAGTCGACCTGATCGGCAGAGATGCGCAGCACCGCCTCCTCTTGGCTGATGAGGCCCTCCTCAGCCATGTCGGCTGCAATGCGGACTGCGGCTTGGGCGGTGCGCTTGCCGTCACGGGTCTGGAGCAGCCACAGCTTGCCCTGCTCCACCGTGAACTCCATGTCCTGCATCTCGCGATAATGCCGCTCGAGCTTCGCGGCGATGTCGCCGAGCTCGCTGAAGGCCTGCGGCATTTCGTCCTTCAGCTCCATCAGATCGTTCGTCGCGCGAATGCCGGCCACGACATCTTCGCCTTGGGCGTTGATGAGGTAGTCGCCCTCGATCTCGGCGACACCCGTCGCCCCATCGCGCGTCATGGCGACGCCGGTCGCCGAGTCGCTGCCCAGGTTGCCGAACACCATCACCTGGATGTTGACGGCCGTGCCGAGGTCGTGGGCGATACCTGCCGCGTTGCGGTAGTCGATGGCGCGCCGCCCGTTCCACGAGCGGAAGACGGCCTCGACGGCGAGCCGCAACTGCTCCTTGGGATCGTCGGGGAACCCAGACGCGATGCGGCGGAAACGCTCGACGATCTCACGCAGGTCGTCGACGGTGAGATCGCTGTCGCTGGCGACGTTGCGGTTGCGCCGGAACTCGGACAGCACTTGCTCGAACAGCTCGTCGCGATGGCCGAGCACGACCGACCCGAACATCTGGACGAGCCTGCGGTACGAGTCGTAGGCGAAATGCTCGTCGCCGCTCTGCGCGGCGAGACCCTTCACCACCTCGGCATTCAGACCGATGTTGAGAACGGTGTCCATCATGCCCGGCATCGAGAACTTGGCGCCGGACCGGCATGAGACCAGCAGCGGCTTCTGGGCGTCGCCAAACATCTTGCCGGTGCGCGCTTCGATGACCTTCAGCGCGTCGGCTACCTGGTCGAGCAGACCCTCAGGCAGCTTTCCCCCCTCAGCGATGTACTGGTTGCAGGCCTCGGTGGTGATCGTGAACCCCGGGGGGACGGGTACCCCGAGCCGGGACATCTCACCCAGGTTGGCGCCTTTGCCGCCGAGGAGCCCCCGCACCTTGTCCCACGAGCCACCAACGGCTTCCTCGGCTGCGTCGACCTCGTTGAATCGGTATACCCACTTTGTCGTCATGACTTTCGCTTTCGTGTGGAGAGTTGACCGTCACCCACGCCTGGGGGCGTAGGTGACGAGCGTACGCATGTAGTTGGCGCGCTCGAACGCGCTCGGATCGGGGCTGGAGCGCTGGCTCAAGCTGCCCTTCGCCTGCTCGACCGACGTGTAGTCGCGGTCGGCAAGCCACTGCTCGAGACCCATGCGCACCGTTGCCAGATGATCCGGCCCCCGCTTCAAGAGGGAGGACGCCATCATCGTGACGTCGGATCCGGCGAGGATCAACTTGACGACGTCGTCTGCGGTGTGGACGCCAGACGTGGCGCCCAGCGACACGTCGACCCGCCCGTACAGGATGCCGATCCAGGTCAACGGCAGCCGCAACTCGTCGGAGGTCGACAGCACCAGGTTGGGGCCTACCTCGAGCGCATCGAGATCGATGTCTGGCTGGTAGAAGCGGTTGAACAGCACCAGACCGTCCGCGCCGGCATCCGTCAGCCGTTTCGCCATGTTGGCCATGGAGCTGAAGAAGGGAGCAACCTTGATAGCGAGCGGGATCGAGACCTCTTGGCGCATCTTCTCGACAAGCCGCAGATAGTCGGCTTCAACCGCAGCCGAGTCCTTGGCGACATCCGCGGCGACGATATAGATGTTGAGCTCGAGGGCGTCTGCCCCCGCATCCTGCATCTTGTGCCCGTAGGAGACCCAGCCGCCCGGCGACACCCCGTTGAGGCTGGCGATGACGGGGATCCGTAGCTCTTCCTTCGCCCGCACGAGGATGTCGAGGTACGAGTCCGACCCCGTGTTGTACTCGTCCATCGCCGGCAGCTGACCGCCGAAGAACTCCGGCGAGAAGTCGGCGCCGAAGTCGGCGACATCCGCAACGGCGAGCGCGTCGTGGACGATCTGTTCCTCGAACAGCGACGGCAGCACGACTGCCGAGGCGCCCGCCTCCTGGAGCGCATGAAGCGTATCCATGGCCCCGGTGAGTGGTGAGGCCGACGGGACCAGCGGGTTGGCGAGCTCGAGGCCCAGGTATCGGGTGCTGAGATCGACCGTCATTCCTCCACCTCTCCGTAGACCGCGGTGCGTTCGATGTTCACCATCTGCTCGTAGAGATGCCAGCGGTCGTCGATGTCGTGTTGTGCCTGCTGCATCAGCTCGGCTGCATGCTCGGGGTTCGACCTCGTCAACATGGCAAAGCGAGCCTCCGTTGCGGCGAACTCCTTGAACAACAGCGTCGGCTTGCGCGAGTCGAGGCGCAGGGCCGCCCTTCCCTCGCTGCTCGCCGTCGGGTCGTAGCGGTAGAGGGGCCAGTAGCCGCTCTCCGCGGCCGCCTTCTGGTGCTGCATCTGCGTCGACATGTCGATGCCGTGGGCGATGCAGGGGCTGAAGGCGATGATCAGCGACGTGCCCGGGTAGGCCTCGGCCTCGGCGAACGCCTTCACGACCTGGGTCATGTTGGCGCCCATCGCCACCTGGGCGACGTAGACGTTGCCGTAGGACTGGGCGATCATGCCGAGGTCCTTCTTGGCGGTCTGCTTGCCGCCGGCGGCGAACTTGGCGACCGCCGCTCGCGGCGTCGCCTTGGACGCCTGGCCACCGGTGTTGGAGTACACCTCGGTATCGAGCACGAGGATGTTCACGTTCCGTCCGGACGCCAGCACGTGGTCGAGGCCGCCGAAACCGATGTCGTACGCCCAGCCGTCGCCGCCGAGGATCCACACGCTCGTGGTGACGAGGGCGTCGCTCAGCGACGTCAGCAACGCCGCCTTTGGACCGCTCATGGCCGCGAGGCGGGTGCGCAGGTCGTCGACGCGTGCGCGCTGTTTGGCGATACTGGCCTCGTCGCTCTGGTCGGCCTCCAGGATCTCGGCGCTCAGCGGGCCAACCTCGGAGGCGAGCTCGGCGAGGAGACGCCGCGCCGTCTCGGTCTTCGTGTCGAGCGCGAGGCGCATGCCGAAACCGAACTCGGCGTTGTCCTCGAACAACGAGTTCGACCACGCCGGACCACGCCCAGCTTCGTTCACGGCATAGGGCGTCGTCGGCAGGTTGCCGCCGTAGATCGACGAGCAGCCGGTGGCGTTGGCGATGATCACCCGGTCGCCGAACAGCTGGCTCATCAGCTTCACGTACGGTGTCTCGCCGCAGCCCGAGCAAGCCCCTGAGAACTCGAACAGCGGCTGGAGGATCTGCGAGCCCTTGACGTTGTCGACCTTCAGCTCCGTACGGTCGTACTCGGGGATGTCGAGGAAGAACCTGAAGGCGTCGCGTTCGACGTCGAGGTGGTCGCGGATCGGCTCCATGTTGATCGCCTTGTGTCGCACCTCCTCCTTGCTCTTCGCCGGGCAGATGTCGACGCAGACGCCGCATCCGGTGCAGTCCTCGGGTGCGACCTGGATCGTCAGGTTCATGCCCTCGAAGTCGCGACCCTTCCATGCCTTCGTCTTGAATCCGTCTGGGCCGGCATCGGCCACCGCAGGGTCGTAGACCTTCATCCGAATCGCAGCATGCGGGCACACGAGCGCACACCGGCCGCAGTCGATGCAGATCTCGGGGTCCCAGATCGGGATCTCGTGAGCGATCGTGCGCTTCTCCCACTGCGATGTCGCCGTCGGGAACGTCCCATCAACGGGAAAGGCGCTCACCGGAAGAAGATCGCCGTGGCCGGCCAGCAGCACGCCCGTGACCCGCTCGACGAAGTCGGGGACGTGGTCGGGGACGGCGGGCCGCAGCCGGGTCGTCGCCGAGACCGCTGCAGGCACCGCAACCTCGTGGAGCCCGGCAAGTGCGCCGTCGACCGCTGCGTTGTTGCGTTCGAGAACGACGTCGCCGAGCTTCCCGTACGCCTTGCGGATAGCGGCCTTGATGGCGGCGATCGCCTCGTCGCTCGGCAGCACGTTCGACAGACCGAAGAAACATGTCTGGAGCACCGTGTTGATGCGACCCTTGAGGCCGGCTTCGCTGGCGATGCTGTCGCCATCCACGACGTAGAAGCGAATGCCCTTGTCGATGATCTGCTGCTGCGCCTCCTGCGGCAGCTGATCCCAGACCTCGTCCGGCCCATACGGGCTGTTGAGGAGGAAGGTCGCACCGGGAGCCGCCGATGCCAGCATGTCGATCTTCTCGACGAAGCCGAACTGGTGGCACGCGACGAAGTCGGCCTTGTCGATGAGGTAGGCCGAGAGAATCGGACGGGGCCCGAACCGGAGGTGCGATACCGTGATCGCCCCCGACTTCTTCGAGTCGTAGACGAAATAGCCCTGGGCGTGACGATCGGTGGAGTTGCCGATGATCTTCACCGAGTTCTTGTTGGCGCCGACGGTGCCGTCGCTGCCGAGCCCGTAGAAGACCGCGCGGACGATGTCGGCCGGCTCGTCCCAGGATTCGGTCACCTCGAGCGACGAGTGGCTCACGTCGTCTGTGATCCCGATGGTCGAGTGACGCCTCGGCTGGTCCTCCGCCAGCTCGGCGAACACCCGCAGCGCCATCGAAGGGGTGAACTCCTTCGAGGACAGCCCGTAGCGGACGCCGATCACCTCTGCGGCACGCCCGGCTTCGCTGAGCGCAGCGACGACATCCAAATAGAGGGGATCGCCGACGGCTCCCGGCTCCTTCGTGCGGTCGAGCACGGCGATCGAACGTACCGTGTCGGGGAGCGCCGCCGTGAAGTGGGCGATCGAGAACGGCCGGTAGAGGTGGACGGCGAGCACGCCGACCTTCTCGCCTTGAGCCACCATGTGGTCCACTGCTTCGGCCACGGTGCCTGCGGCGCTGCCCATCACGATCACGACCCGCTCGGCATCGGGTGAACCGTGGTAGTCGAACAACTCGTAGCGGCGACCGGTGACCTCGGCGAGGCGGACGAGCGCCTCCTCCACGATGCCGGGGGTTGCGTCGTAGTAGGGCTGCGACGCTTCGCGCGCCTGGAAGAAGACGTCTGGGTTCTGGGCCGTCCCGCGCACCGCTGGTCGGTTCGGGTCCAAGGAACGGAGCCGGTGCTCCGCGATCAGGTCATCGTCGATCAGGGCCTTGATCTGCTCCTCGGCGAGGGCATCGATCGTTGCCACCTCGTGCGAGGTGCGAAAGCCATCGAAGAAGTGGATGAACGGGACGCGGCTGCGAAGCGTGGCCGAGTGGGCAACGAGTGCCATGTCCTGGGCTTCCTGCACGGAGCCGGCGCACAGCAACGCGCATCCGGTTTGCCGGGCCGCCATGACGTCGCCGTGGTCGCAGAAGATCGAGAGCGCATGGGTCGCCACCGTGCGGGCGGCCACGTGGATGACGCTCGGCGTCAACTCGCCCGCGATCTTGTAGAGGTTGGGGATCATGAGCAGCAAGCCCTGGGACGCGGTGAACGTCGCGCCCAGCGCACCGGCTTGGAGCGATCCATGGAGCGCACCTGCGGCCCCAGCTTCGCTTTGCATCTCGACGACCTCGGGCACAGAGCCCCACAGGTTCGTCCTGCGGGCTTGGGCCCAAGCGTCGGCGAGTTCGCCCATGGGAGAGGCGGGAGTGATTGGATAGATCGCCATGACTTCACTCGAGGCGTACGCAACGCGCGCGGCAGCCTCGTTTCCGTCGACGACGATCCGGGCGGGGGTGGGTTCGGTCGTAGTCATCTGTGGGGATGGTCCCCTAGGACCCTGGGAGGCGTTAGGACCAATGGTCCCGCAGCGGCGGTCCGATCGTCGCCCGCACAGCATGTGGCAAGCGCTACGGGCCGACACTGCGAGGTAGCAGGTGGTGCAGCGTATCGTTGCCCTATGCCACCTGGACAGGTTCGCACAATCGACACGGGGCACGAGCCCGAGCGCCGCGAGCCGGGCCGCAGCGCACCCATCGCCCTCGCTGCAAGCGTTGCGCTCCTGGGCTGGGTCCTCCTCACCGTCGCTTCCACCCCTCCGAGCGCGCCGTTCGCGGATGACGCCGAACTGATTCGCGAAGCGACGGTTGCGGGTCCGATGACCGAACCTGATCGGGCCGTCGGCGTGGTGAAGAGCTTCGAATTGGCATTCAACGCCGACGACCCTGCAGCCGCCACCGATCTCATCGCACCCAATTGGACGTGGCTCGAGATCCCGGGCACCGTTGGGGACGCCTTCTGGCCCGACGAGCGTGGGCGCGCTACCGATGCGGTGCGATTCGGTGCGATGGTCGCCGACCTCGCCGTAGATGACTGCTCCGCAACGCCGTCGCGCGGCGAGGCTACTGCGGATTTCGTCGTCCGCTGCGCCGCGGTGAGCGTCACCGGCACCTATCCGCAAGCGATCGGCAGGTACGGTGACAGCCAATCGCTGATCTTCGGCGTCGCAGACGACCTGATCACGTCGATCGTATGGGGCGGCCACTCGGGCGACCGCTACGACACCACCGCGTACTGTGAGTTTGCGCTCGACGAGTCGGCTGCGGCCGCCCAAGAGGCGTTCGATGCCGATTGCCGCCCCGAGGAGGGTGAAGCGGCGTTGCCCTTCCACCGCAACCTCTCGGCCCTGTACGTCGCCGTTGGGCGGCCGTCGCCCGATCGCGCCCAGATGGAGTCCGAATACGCACTCCGGACCGTGAGCGGGCTCTTCGCTGCGCTCGACGCAGGCAAGCCCTTCCGCCATTACATCGAGAGCGGGCTCGTCCTGATCGAGTTCCCCGGCATGATGCGAGATCCCAACGTGTCGGGAGTCTCGCCCACCCCGGACCTCCTGCGCTGGATCGGCGTCGTGTACGACGTGGACCTCGGCGACTGCTCGGTCGCCCCGTGGGACGCGGGTCAGATGGTCGTGAAGTGCCCGGAGGCAACGTGGTCGGGCCCGCTGGTGCGTGTGCTCGGTCTCGAGTCGGTGGTCCAGCCGGTCGCCTTTCTCGTCGATGACTTCCTCATCACGAGCGTCGAGGGCGAGACCGACCCCGGCCTCCAAGCGGCGTTTCTCGACCTGTGCGCCTCGCTGCGCCGAGACGCCCCGGTGCCGTCGCAGTGGGCGTTCGCAGAGGGGTGCTCACCCGACCTGACCGAAACGGGGGCAACAGCGCTGCTCACGGCAGCCGAAGGCCTGGCGGCCTCCCCTTCAGGCTGAGTCGGCAGGGTTGCTGAGCCGCCGAAGAGCGTGCTGGAGAGCGGCTCGTCGACTCGGAACGCTGGTATCTGGAGCCGGTCGACATCACTCAGGTATACGCGCCGACTCCCGGTTGCCCCTTTTCAGCACCCTCCCAGAAAGCTGAGCCTGACCGTGCGCGTGGCGTTGTCGGCGTTTACGTCGACGAGGACGATCGACTGCCACGTCCCGAGCGCAGGAACACCGTCGATGACCGGGACCGTGACCGAGGGGGCAACGAAGCCGGGAACCACATGATCGGCGCCGTGGCCGGGCGACCCGTGTCGGTGCCGATACAGCGCGTCCTCGCGGGGGATCAAGGCGTCGATCCGGTCGAGGAAGTCGGCGTCGCTGCCCGCTCCCGTCTCGAGGATGGCAACCCCCGCCGTTGCATGAGGCACGAACACCGAGACCAGCCCGTCGCCCTTCCCGGCGACGAAACGCGCCGCCTCGGCAGTGAGATCGACGATTGCCGCGTCGGTGACCGGTATGGATGGTCAACAGTTTCGTGTCCACAGCACTACTCGATGAGGGCCGGGTTGCGCCGGATCGCCGCTCCCAAGCGCCTGGCTCGCTTGTAGGGGAAGATCTCGATCACCTCACCGGCAGCGAGACGCGCTTGCATCCGCGACCAGAAGCGGACGCCGAACAGGTCGCTGTGCTGGTAGTCGAATACCTCTCTGAGCTCGGGGCGGATGCCGAGGAAACGCGTGAACTCCTCGGGGAACACGTCGTGCTCGCCCACTCCGAACCACGGCTCCGCCGCCATCTCCTCGTCGGGACGGTCCGAGTCCGGCATCTCTCGGAAGTTGCAGTCCGTGAGCGAGGTGATCTCGTCGTAGTCGTAGAACACCACCCTGCCGCCCCTGGTGACCCCGAAGTTCTTCAGCAACATGTCCCCCGGGAAGATGTTTGCCGCCGCGAGGTTCTTGATGGCCCGCCCGTAGTCGACGACGGCCGCCCGGGCCTTGACCGAGTTGGCCTCCCGCACGTAGAGGTCCAGTGGAACGAGCCGGCGCTCGACGTAGACATGGTGCAGGGTGACCTGATCGTCCTCGATCGTCACCGAGCGGGTCGCCTGATCCGCCAACTCGTCGAGAAGTTCGGGTGCGAATCGTGCCCGATCGAACCGAAGGTGCTCGAACTCATGGGCGTCGACGAGCCGCCCGGCGCGATCGTGCCGGGCAACGAGTCGGTACTTGGCCATGATCTGGCGCCTGGTGGTTTGCTTCGGCCACGGAAACCGGTCGCGTATCACCTTGAACACGACGTCGTACCCCGGTGCGGTGAACACGATCATGACCATCCCCCGGATACCGCGGGCGTGCGCGAATCGTTCCTCGCTCGTGGTGATGTAGCGGTAGAAGTCACGGAACAACTCGGTCTTGCCGTGCTTGCGGAAACCAATGGCGGTGTACAACTCGTCGCTCGAGAGGTTGGGCAGCAACGCTCCGAGGTAGGCGACCAGGCCCGCCGGCTCCACCGTGTCGACGAAGAAGGCCGCCCGGGTGTAGCTGAAGAGGACGCTCGTGTCCTCCACCTCGGTGAGTACTGCCCCGATGGTGAGGCCGCGGGTCGTCTGGTGTACGGCGATGCCAAGCGGAACGGACAGCCCGTCGGCATGGAGCCTGCCGACCAGGTAGGCGCCCTGGCCCCGGTAGAACGGTGTGACCAGCATCTCGATGCGGTCCACCTCGCCGGCGATCCCATGCAGCCGTAGGCTGCGGCGGATGTCGACGACCGCCAGACGGAGGTCGCGACGCAGGTTGTGCCACTGGTCGGCCAGCTTCGGCGCCGTGAGTGCCTGCTCCAGAGTCGCCTCCAAGTCGACGACGACCTCGTACCAGTCGACGGCGGGCGCCGGCAGCGGAGCCGTCGTCTCCGGGTTGCGGAGAAACTCGATGTCGGCGTCGACACCGAGGGTGGTGAGCAAACGACGGGTGATCGAGTTGTAGAAGGTCGCGGCGATCTCCGCGTCGGCCCGGTCGGCAACCATGGCCTCGTAGCGGAGACGGGCGCCCTTCCACACCTCACGAACGTCTGCCGCGTCGCCCACCGTTTCATGGATCGCTGCGACGCACGCTCCGACGGCCTCCGCATAGCCGTCGAGCCTGGCGACGGTGTCTTCCTGCAGCCCCAACCAGTCACGGTTTGCGAAGCGTCCGGCTGCTCGCCTCGTGATCTCGGCAAAAACCGAGATGTACCGCGTGTAGTGCTCGGCGACCACGGACGCAATGGCGCCGGCAGCTTCGTCTGGCATGACGGTCAGATGTTCTCGCCGCCGAAGATCTCACTGACCGAAGCGTCGGTGAAGATCGCATTCACCGCACCGGCAAGCAACTTGCCGATCGACAGCACGGTGAGCTTGTCGAGCTCGAGGGCATCGTCCGGCACGGGCAGCGTGTTCGAGATGATGACCTCCACAATGGGTGCGTTCTTGAGCCGGTCGACCGCAGGCTCCGACAGCACACCGTGGGTCGCCACGAGCCGGGTGCTGAGCGCACCTCGCGCCATCACCAACTCGGCAGCGGCTACGGCGGTCCCTGCGGTGTCGATCATGTCGTCGACGACGATGCAGTGACGACCCTCGACGTCGCCGACGATCTCGAGAGCGGAGACCACGTTCCGGACGTCGGTCTGGCGACGCTTGTGCACGAAAGCGGGGGTCGCGTCGAGGTGGCGTGCGTATTTCGAGGCGAGCTTCACCCTGCCCGTGTCCGGCGAGACGACGGTGATCGGCGCCTCGACGACCTGGCGGAGGTACTCGACGAAGACAGGAAGTGCGGTGAGGTGATCGAACGGGAAGTCGACGAAGCCTTGGATCTGTCCCGTGTGGAGGTCGACCGACACGATGCGATCCGCACCCGAAGCAACGAACAGGTCTCCGACGAGACGTGCCGTGATCGGCTCCCGAGGCCGACCCTTCTTGTCCTGGCGGGCGTACGGGTAGAACGGGCACCACAGCCGTCGACTCGTTTGGCCGACGCCCGCTTGAGGGCGTCGATCATGATGAGCTGCTCCATCAGGTGGAAGTTGATGGGCTTGGTGTGGCTCTGCAAGACGAAACAGTCAGCACCACGGACGCTCTCGGTATAACGGACGTAGATCTCGCCGTTGGCAAAGACCCCTCGCTCAACCCCGCCGAGCGTCGAGCCGAGGATGTTGGCGACCTCTCGGGCAAGGCCCTCGTTGGCAGAACCCGAGAACAGCATCAGCCGCTTGCGGCCCGAGATCTCCATCACGTGTGCTCCTGCTCCGCCCGAGCTCTCCGTCGCGCAGCGTAGCCCGGGACCTCCTTCTGAGGCGAACGTGCCACACCCAGCGCACCGGGAGGGATGTCTTTGGTGATCACCGATCCAGCTCCGGTCCACGCGTCGTCGCCGATCACAACCGGGGCAACGAGCATCGTGTCCGAGCCGATCTTCACTCCGTCGCCGATCACGGTTCGGTGCTTCTGATACCCGTCGTAGTTGACGGTGATCGTGCCGGCGCCGACGTTGCTGCCCTTGCCGATCGTGGCGTCCCCCACATACGACAGGTGGGGCACCTTTGACCCTTCTCCCACTTCGGAGTTCTTGATCTCCACGAACGTGCCCGCCTTGGCGCGCTCGAGCAGCGTCGCCCCCGGTCGCAGGCTCACGTACGGCCCGACTTCGGCGCGTGCTCCGACATCGGCTTGCGCGGAGCACCGAGTACCAGACACGAGCCCCTGGCCCTATCCGAGAATCGCGCACGTAGGTCGAGGGCCCAACTGCGGCCCCAGCCTCGATCGTGGTCGCCCCCTCCAAATGGGTGTCGGCGTACAGCTGCGCTCCCGGTTCGACGCGCACGTCGGCATCGACGTACGTGCGCTCAGGATCCTGCATCCAGACACCGCCCTCGTGCATCAGGCCGTGATTGATCCTTCTCCGCAGCTCAGCTGCTGCACCGGCGAGCTGATCGTGCGAGTTGACGCCTTCGCCTTCGATGGCCGCGGCGATCAGCGCCTCCACCCGGTGACCGGCCTCGACGAGCTTGCCGATCACGTCGGTGAGGTAGTACTCGCCCTGCGAGTTGTCGTTGGACAGCGCGGCCAGCGCCGGACCGAGGAGCCCCGCCGAGAATGCGTACACGGACGTCCCGACTTCGCGAATGGCGCGCTGTGCATCCGTTGCATCGCGCTGTTCCACGATTCCCAGCACGTGGCCGTCTGCGCCACGCAGGATCCTGCCGTACCCGGTGGGGTCGCTGGGTTCGCAGGAGAGCAGCGTCCCGGCCGCTCCGGTGCCGCGGTGAAGCTCGACGAGGTGTTCCAGCGTCTCGTGACGGATGAGCGGCATGTCGCCGGGAACGACGAGGACGATGTCGTCGTCCTCGACCTGCAGCCCCTGGAGACCGACTCGTGCGGCATGCCCGGTGCCGAGCTGCTCCTCTTGGAGTGCCGTCGATGTGCCTGGGGGCAGCACGGCGGCCACATCTTCGGCTTGGTGCCCGACAACCACGACGCTCTCGTCGACCCCTGCCTTTGCGACGATCTCCAGCATCCAATTGATGAGCGGCCGCCCCGCGGCCTCGTGGAGCACTTTCGCGAGGTCGGACTTCATTCGGGTGCCCTTCCCCGCACCAAGGAGCACCGCTTTCACACTCATCAACTCTCCTCGCATCGAGACTCGCGCCCCCGAGGGGCGCTGCTCGAGAGTGGCTCACCACTCGCCGGCTGGGGGGACAGGACTCGAACCCGTACTGACGGGACCAAAACCCGTTGTGCTGCCAGTTACACCACCCCCCAATTGGGGACAACGTCGAGTGTAGATGCAGCGGACCTCGACGGGTTCCGGATCCGGTACCCGGTGGATGATGGCGCCGCCGACGCGGCCGGGTCGATGTGGCACGGGAGATCCAGAACCCGGCACCGCACGCCAACCAGGCGTCCAGTAGGTCCAGGAAGGATCGGCAGCGAGCCCGCCTGTGGCGATCGCAAACGAGCCGTCGCGCCGCCGACGTCAGTTGGCGCGGCGACCCGCAGTCAGTCGAAGACGACGGTCTTGTTGCCGTAGACGACGATACGGTTGTCGAGGAAGAGGCGCACCGCCCGTGCAAGCACCACCTGCTCCAGGTCCCTGCCCTTGCGTACCAGGTCGGCCACCGCATCACGGTGGCTCACGCGTGCGACGTCCTGCTCGATGATCGGCCCGGCGTCGAGATCCTCGGTGACGAAGTGGGCGGTCGCCCCGATCACCTTCACCCCTCGATCGTGGGCCTGGTGATAGGGACGCGCCCCTGCGAAGGCAGGCAGGAACGAGTGGTGGATATTGATGACGCGGTCGGGATACGCGGCGATGAAGCCGGCCGACAGTACCTGCATGTAGCGCGCCAGCACCACCACGTCGACGTCGTGCTCTGCGAGCAGGCGCAGCATCTCCGTCTCGGCGTCTGCCTTGGTGGATCCCGAGGCCGGGATGTGGTGGAACGGCACCCCGGCCCGCTCGACTGCAGTGCGGTGGTCTTCGTGGTTCGAGATGACGAGCGTGAGATCGGTGGGGAGCTCGCCGAGCTCCCAACGACCCATCAAGTCGTAGAGGCAGTGGCCCTGACGGGACACGAGGACCGCGGTGCGCCTGCGCTCGTCGGAGAAGTGCAAGCCCCAGCGCATGTCAAGTCGTTCGGCGATCGGGGCGAACGCAGCAGCAATGTCTCGCCGGTCGAGGTCGAACCCGTCGAGCTGCCATTCGACCCGCTGCACGAACCATGCCTCTTCGACATCTGTGTGCTGGTCGGCATGGATGATGTTGCCGCGGTGCCCGGCGACGAACGTGGCAACGGCGGCGACGATCCCGGTGGCGTCGGGACACGACAGCAGCAGGGTTGCGGTTGGCATGGCGGGACGGTAGCCCACGACCGCGGCCTCGACCGGTCGCCGCGGCCTCGACCGGTCGCCGCGACCTCGTCAGTCGTCGATCGCCCAGCCGGCGGACACCGGCCGGGCCGCATACGCGGCGCGCGCTCCGGCGGGTACGGCATCGAGGGCCGCACCGGCTTCCTCGGCGTCGACGAAGAAGCCGAGGAGCGTCGGCCCGCTCCCCGTCATGAGGACGGACCGTCCCCATGTGGCCTGGAGCTCGGACCGCCAATCATCGAGCGCTGGAGCGACGGTCACTGCAGCCGGATAGAGATCGTTGATGATCGGCGCATGCTCTCGCAAGATCGGCGGAAGGGCGGTCGCACCGAACACCGGGCCTGTCGGCTCGCCCAAGACGTCCCACCTTCGGTAGACCTGCGGGGTCGCCAACTCGACAGGCGGCACCACGAGCGCCATCCCGTACCCGAGAAGCGGCCGGAGCGATGTGACGACATCTCCGCGGCCGGTGACCAACGCAGTGCCGCCGGTGATGCAAAAGGGCACATCCGAACCGAGCCCGGCGGCCAGTTCGGCCACCTTCTCCACGGGCGCCTTGAGCATCCGCCGGGCGAGATGCAGCGCCGCCGCAGCATCGGCGCTGCCCCCTCCGAGGCCCGCCGCAACGGGGATACGCTTCTGCAGCCTGAGGTATATCGATGCCGTGCTCCCGACCGCCTCACGCATCGCGACGACCGCTCGCCTGGCGAGGTTGGCGTCGCCGTCGGGCACCTCTTCGCCGTTCCAGCCGGCGATCCCGTCCTCGTCGCCCGCTACCAACTCGAGTCGATCGCTCCACGAGATCGACTGGAACAGGCTGCGGATCGGGTGGAAACCATCCTCGCGAACGCTGCCCACTCGCAACCCGAGGTTGACCTTCGCAAACGCAGCCGCACGCATCACGCCGCCTCCGCCGCGGCGAGCCGTACGAAGTCGCCGGGAGCAAGCACTTCCGGACGGGCGGCGGGATCGATCCCGGCGGCCTCGAACACGGTGGCGGCATCGGAGATCACGGCTGAGAGGGAGCGGCGCAGCATCTTGCGGCGCTGACCGAATGCTGCTGCAGCGAGCGCCTCGGCGCGATCGACCCGAGCAGGCGGGTCCCTGCGCTCGAGCACGACGACGGCAGACTCTACATCGGGTAGCGGCACGAAGACCTCCTTGCCGACACGAAACGCCACTGTGACCTCGGCCCGCAGGCCCGCCACCACGCTCGGCAGCCCGTACACGCGGCTGCCAGGGCCCGCGGCGAGGCGCTCGGCAACTTCCTTCTGCACCATGACGACGAAGCGAGTCACGGCGGGAACGCTCCGAAGCACGTCGAGTAGCAGCGGCGTTCCGACGTTGTACGGCAGGTTTGCGACCATCACCCACGGCACGTCATCGAGCGCTTCAGCGATCACGCCCGCCGTGGCTCCTGTGAAGCGCAGGTCGACGGCAACCCCGGCCAGCGCCTCCGAGAGCAGCGGCTCGAGGTGACGATCGACTTCGTACGCCATGACGCGTGCCCCAGTTGCTGCCAGAGCCCTGGTGAGCGTTCCGGTTCCTGCGCCCACCTCGACGACGTTGTCCCCCGGCCCGATGCGGGCCGTACGCACGATCCGGTCGACGACGTTGGGATCGACGAGGAAGTGCTGGCCGAGCGACTTGTTCGGGTGGTGCCCGTGGCGGGCCAGGAGGTCACGGACCTCGTTCTTGCCCTGCGCGCCGCTCATGGCGCCCCGCCGAAGACGCGCTCAGCCGTAGTGGTCGTCAGCGCCGCGGCGTCTGCAGGCGAGACGCCCCACACCTCGGCGAGAGCCTCCCCGACGCGCACCACGTTGGCCGGCTCGTTGGGCTGGTCGCGATGTGGCGGGGGTGTCAGGTAAGGCGTATCGGTCTCCACCATGGTGCGGTCCCGCGGCACGACCGCTGCGGCTCGCCGCAGCGTGTCCCCCGTGGGATAGGTGATGGGCCCGGCGAACGAGAACGTCACCCCGAGATCGGCGAACCGCTTCGTCCATCTCGGTCCCCCCGTCCAGCAGTGCAGGATGGCGCGCTCACCGAGCCCGGCCGCTTCGAGGTCGGCGTGCACGTCGGCAAAAGCATCCCGACAGTGGACGATGATCGGCTTGCTCGAGGCCACCGCCCAGCCGAGCTGGGCACGAAACGCATCGCGCTGCGCGTCGCGGGGCGAGAGGTCGCGGTAATAGTCGAGACCGCATTCGCCGATCGCGTGGGCATCCGCAGCGAGCGCTTCGAGCCGGGCTGCCTGCTCGGCCCACTCCGAAGCGTCGTGAGGATGCAGTCCGGCCGACCACAGGACACGGTCGGGATGGATGCGGGCGATGCGTCTCGCAGCCAGCGTGGACTCGAGATCGACACCGGGGCACATCATCCACGCAACGCCGGCCGCGTGCGCCCGCGCCAGAAGGTCGGCGACCGGGACTTCGGCCATGTACAGGTGGCTGTGGCTGTCGACCCAGTTCACCAGGTCACTCCTCGTCGAGCGACTCCATCTTGGCGAAGAGCGGGCCGAGCTCGCCGAGCCGCCCGCCCGGCGTCACGGCGGCAAGCTGCCAGCGCTCTTCGGCCCCGGAAAGACCGAGCGCGACGAGCACCTTGGCGGAGGTGAAGGGGAGGTACGGGGCGAGGAGCGTCGCCGCCCCCGCAACCGCGTCCAGCGCCACGGAGAGCGTTGTTGCCGTCCGCACCATGTCGGTCTTCGCCGTCTTCCATGGTTCCCGCTCCGACAGGTAGACGTTGGCCGCCTGGGCGACGGCCATGGCGGTCGAGAGGCCCGCCCGCAGCCGTACTGCCTCGAGGTGCGACCCGACGTCGTGAAACCCGGCGGCCACGACCGCACGCACCGCAGCATCGGAAGCGTCCTCGGGTCCAGGCTGGGGAATGACGCCATCGAAGTAGCGATGGGTCATGGAGACGACCCGATTCACGAGGTTGCCCCAAGTGGCGACGAGCTCGTCGTTGACCCGGCGCACCATGTCCTCGTCGAAGAGATCGGTGTCGTTGGTCTCCGGCAGGTTGATGGCAATGGCGTACCGCAAGGCATCGGGCTCGAAGCGCCCCAGATACCACGAGAGGGAGCGTCCCACCCCACGCGACTTCGAGGCTTTCTGGCCCCCGAACGTGACATTCTGATTGGCCGGCACATCAGTCGGCAGGTTGAGCCCTCCGTGACACAGCAGCAGCGCAGGCCAGTAGACGGCGTGGAACGGGACGTTGTCCTTGCCGACGAAGTAATAGGACTCGGCACTCGGGTCCTCCCACCACGCCCGCCACGCTTCAGGCTCGCCACGCAACTCGGCCCACTCCTGCGGCGCCGAGTAATAGCCCATCACCGCCTCCCACCAGACATAGATCGACTTGCCGGGGCCGAGATCGTCGACCGGCAATGGGATGCCCCATTCGAGGTCACGGGTGAACGAGCGGTCGTGCAGCCCTTCTTGGACCATGCCGATGGCGAAGTTGACGACGTGCGGCCGCCACCCACGGCGGGTGCGAAGCCATTCGAGTAGAGGCTCCTGCACGGCGCTCAGCTTCCAGTAGTAATGCTCGGTCTGGCGCAGAACGGGAGACCCACCGGAGAGCTTGCTGCGGGGGGCGATGAGATCGACGGGATCGAGCGTCCTCCCACAGTTGTCGCATTGATCGCCGCGGGCGTGCTCGTAGCCGCAATGTGGGCAGGTGCCCTCGATGTAGCGATCGGGGAGGAAGCGGCTCTCCTGTTCGTCGTAGAACTGATCGACCGTCTTGCGGTAGAGGTAGCCGTTCTCCATCAGCTTCAGGAAGAAGTCCTGCGCAACGCGGGTGTGCGTCGCCGTCCCCGTCGTCGTGAACAGGTCGAAGGCAATGCCAAGCGTCTCCCAGTACCCGAGGAACTCGGGGTGATAGCGGTTCACGATGTCCTCAGGGGTCACGCCCTCCTGTTCGGCCTTCACGGTGATCGGCGTGCCGTGGACATCGGATCCGGAGACCATCAGCACGTCGTTGCCTTTGGCGCGGTGGTAGCGGGCGAAGATGTCGGGTGGCAGGTACGCGCCTGCCACATGGCCGAGGTGGAGCGGCCCTTGTGCATACGGCCAAGCGACGGCAACGAGGATCTTCTTGGGGGCGGGGGTCGACATCGACGACTCCAGGACGGCGGCGAGACCGAGATGGTACCAGCGGTGGGGAAGCCCGATCGAGGCATCGACTCCGCTCTTCGACCGTCGCGAGGCCGTCCAGATCCGTCACCAGAATCCCCCACCTGGGCCTAGAGTGCGATCAAGGGACCTTCGGCTCGTCATGGGGATGCGGCCGAGGGCGCAACACACTGTGCCGACCGGCAGGAGCGCCCGTGAACATTGGAATGGTACGAAAGATCGACGACCTGGGGCGGATCGTCGTTCCGGCCGAGACGAGGCGATTGTTCAACATCCACGAAGGCGATGAGCTCGCCATTTCAGTGGAGAGCGATGCCATCGTCATCCGCAAGCTGCAAGCTGTGTGCGTCTTCTGTGGATCGACGGAAGACGTCGGTTCGTTCAAGAGCCGCGGCGTGTGCGCCACGTGCAAGGGCGAGATCTCACAGCGCTGACTCGTCGCCCTTCTTCACGGCACGTTCGTACAGCGCACGCCTGCTGACACCATGCCGCAGCGCTGCCTCGCGAACCGCCGCCGAGCGCGAAACGCCGGCTGTCATCGCCTCACCGACGTCGGCGAGAGCAGCATCGATGTTCGGCACCGGTGGTTGAGCGCCCTCGATGACCACGGTGAACTCCCCCCGCGGCTCCTCGACGGACCACCGGTCAGCTGCTTCGGCCAAGGTCGTCCAACTGAGCTCCTCGTGGAGTTTGGTGAGCTCTCGACCCACCATCACTGGGCGATCTGCGCCGAGGGCGGTCGCAAGATCTGCGAGGTCATCTCCCACGCGCCGCGTGGCGCAGAAGATCACGATCGTGCGCACCTCACCCGCCAGGGCTGCGAGAGCATCGGCACGACCCCGGCCCCGTCGAGGCAGGAAGCCCTCGAAGACGAAGCGGTCGGCGCTGAACCCGGAAACGGCGAGGGCCGTGGTCACCGCGCTCGGGCCGGGCACGACGTCGATGTGTGCCTCGGCGTCCCGAGCGGCACGAACCGCCGCAACGCCCGGATCCGATACCCCGGGCATACCGGCATCGGTGACCAGTGCCACGGTCTCACCGGCGTTCAGGCGCCGCGCCAACTCAACGACCCGCTGTTCTTCGTTTCCGACGAAGAACGACTGGAGCGGCTTCGCGAGTCCGAAGTGACGTAGCAGCGTCGCGCTGCGGCGGGTGTCCTCGGCGAACACGATGTCGGCAGCCTCGAGTGACTCGCGAAGCCGGGGCGGCGCATCCCCGAGATTGCCGATCGGTGTGGCGCACATGATCAGACGTCCCGGCATCTCGCGAGCATAGGGCGCACCGTCAGGCGCGCACCGGTGCTTGGCAGCGGATGAGACGTAGCCATCTCGAGCATCATGGCGGCGCCCCTGATCCGCACGATGCCTCCGGGGACGAGCCTCTCGACCCCGAGGATCCTCCCGCACCGGTCGATGCCCACCACCGCGAGCGGCTCGACCATGCTGCGCCCATGCACGGAAGCGCCCGCAAGGAGCATCCCATAGCCGAGCGACCACGGACGCAGCCCCGTGAGTCGAGCACGCAGGCTCCGGGCAACCACGGTCGGCGGCGACACCCACCTATCGGCACTGGACGCCAGTCGCACGCCGGTGACCCAGTCGCCCCCGTCTGGTAGCCTGCCGGCCATGGCCAAGGCAAAACGTCGCAAGCTTCGCGCTCGTCGCAGCAAGGCGAACCACGGCCGCCGCCCCAACACGGGGCGCGGCTGACTCGTCGCAGCTCCGGTTCGGGTCTGATCGTCATCCCGATCGCTGGAGCTGTTGTGGCGCGCTCTGGGCACACTGCCGACGGTAGGTGACCCTGCGGCCCTCGGGAAGGGGCGTGGTCAGGGGACCTCGATCTCCCGGACGAGCGACCGACCGGCGGCGACGTCGCTGCTGATGACCACGAGCAGGCCGGCGCCCGCCCTGTCCACGTAGACATACGGCCCAGCGGGCGGAGCACCGTCCTCGGTGGCGGGCGGTTCCTCCCCTTCTGCGGGTGCCGGTCCCACGAACTCGACTCCGCCCCCGGCGGCGATCGGCTCGGCGAGAGCCATGACGAATGCGGCATGATTGAGGAAGGCTTGTGCAACCTCGACCGTATCCGCGACGCTATCGCCGCGGAAGAGGTAGACGAATGCGACGTCCGATGCATCAGTCAGCGTGAGGAATCGGTCGGCCCCCCATCCGTCCACCGTCTGGGTGAGCACACCGGGCGAAACTGCGTCGACGAGCAGGGATCGCAACCCCAACTCGCCAAGCGAACCCGCATCTTGCACGCTGAGACCGGCCGCATCGACAACAGGCGGATCGATCGCCAGCACGCCCTCGCCGGCGAAGTAGCGGACCGGGTGGGACACCAGTTCCGTCGTCAAGGCTGCGGAGTACGCCTGATCGACGGCCCCCAGCCCACCCGAGTCGAGCAAAGCCGCGAGAAACGCGATCCCGTCGTCGGTCGGGTACGCCAGCTCGCCCTGAACGAAAGGAGGCGCAGACGGCGGGGCGAAGACATCATCCTGCGCGGCTGCCGCTACGCGGGCAGTGTCGGGCAACGTCTCGAGGTAGCGGAGCTGGGTGGTGATCGCATCCGCCGCGGCGAGGGTCGCAAGTGCTGTGGCCTCGTCGTAGCGGCCGTCGGCGCGCAGGTCTGCGGTGCGTGCCGTGAAGCGGTGGTATTGGTCCGTCAGGGCCTCGGTGAGCGACCGCACGACGACGCTTGCGGTGAACGGATCGAGCTCAGCCTGCTCGGCGACCACAACCACCTCGCCGGTGGTCTCGTCGTAGAACGCCGGAACCGATGCCCCGCCCACCGCCGAACGGAGCAACGCCCGAAGGTCCTGGGCGGGCGTCAGCAGACCGAGCAGCCGGAAGAGCCGCGTGTCCGCGGCCAGCGCCACTGGATCGAGCCTCCCGTCGAGGTACGCCTCCCAGCGGGTGCGGGCTTCGCTCTCGCCGAGCAGCACGAAGCGGGCGGGCGAGAGAAACGAGAGCCCGCGCAGGACTTCGGTCGAGGATGCCAGATCGACGAGTTGGGTCTCCAGTTGATCGGCCAGGCCGGCGTCGACGTCGGCCCCAAAGGTCACGGCTCGCTCCCCCGTGGCACGCACGGTGACGCCGATGGTCGTCGAAGTGGTCGTCGTTGCGACCGGTGCTCCGGCCGTGCTCGTACACGCGCTCGCCGCCAGGACGAGGAGGAGCAGGATGAGCACGAGACTGCGACGCATGGCCGGCAAGCGTACCGCCCCCTCCGCCCATTCCATCGGCAGCGAGGTCACGACCACGGTCGTCGACGACTCCATGCGGCCGGCCCTCGCCTCCGTCTTCCGTCATGCGTCGCGCTGTACGGGAAGTGCCGACCCAGCACCGGCCGAGCTACGTGGGACAGCCGGGTTGTCTGGGACCGGCTCATCCGCCGCCACCCCGGCCGCCGCCGACCCGGAGCCCCATGCCGGACGACGGGGCGCGAGCTCTGGTCCCAGGCGTCACAGACGCCGCGACGGGCCACTCCACCTGACGTGCCGTGAGTTCGACGCACCCGAAAGGCGACGTGGCTGCCGGGGACCGCCGCGGCGTGATTCCCGGGGTTCGCTTCCACGATCTCCAGCACACCCGCGTGCGATGCTCATCGGCGAGGGGGAGCATCCGAAGCTGATCCGGACGCGGCTTGGACGTGCCTCGATCCGCACGACGCCGGACCGCGACGGGCACCTGCCGGACGGTCTCGACGAGGACGCAGTCGAGAAAGGCGCAAGAAGCGCCGGACACTCTCGAGGCACAGAGGTTTCCGGCCGGTGGAGGTGACGGGATTCGAACCCGTGACCCCTTCGTTGCGAACGAAGATCGCCCCCATTCCGCAAGCCGTTGGGCGCCAACACAATCAGATGGTATCTCCTGCAGCACAAGGGTTTCACAACTCTCATCGCTTGCCGACATCTTGCGTCGTTTTGCCACTTTTCACGGACTCCGACGAACAAACGACGGACACGCCCGATCTCGGTGCGCTCCCGGTCCTTCCATGGTTCCGCCCTCCTCGGTCACAGATCCAGCCCGCGGCCTCGATCTGGCGAGTTCGAGGGCGCCCGCATCCCGTAGCTCGAGAAGTGGCGTTCGGGGACGCTCGCTGAAAGGGGCATTCGTGTCCGGGATTTGGTGATCGGCGCTACGTGGCGGGCTGAATGTCGGGTCGAGGACCCCAGTTGGTGGGGCATCGAATGGTGATCCGGTTCACGGTTCCCATCTTGCAATGGTTCTGGTGCGTCGCTGCTCATCCGATCGTCATGTCGGCGGCGCCGGTGATGGCGGCGGCGGACGTGTGGCAGTGGATCCGGCGTTGTGGCGGGTCGACCGATGCCTGCCAGGTGGTCGCTGCTCGCGCGGTGAGGGTGAATCGCCGTGGGCGGCGTACTCGCCACACACGCCGGCGCCGCGGTCGTGGCAGATGGCGATGGCGGCGGTTTTCCGGCCGTCGTAGTGGCACTCGTGACAGTTCATGGATTTGCCTGGTGTCGCGTGGGGTAGAAGCGTCGGCGAGCCCAGAGGGCGACGTAGACGAGGCCGACGAGGGCGGGGACTTCGATGAGGGGGCCGACAACGCCGGCGAGGGCTTCGCCGGAGGTGACGCCGAAGACGCCGATAGCGACGGCGATGGCGAGTTCGAAGTTGTTGGAGGCGGCGGTGAACGCCACGGTGGCGTTCTTCTCGTAGGTGAGCCGGAGCCAGAGGCCGAGGACGAATGACACGGCCCACATGAGGGCGAAGTAGATCAGGAGGGGGAGGGCGATGCGGGCGACGTCGAGGGGCTGTTCGGTGATGGTCTCGCCCTGGAGGGCGAAGAGGATGACGATGGTGAACAGCAGCCCGTACAGCGCCCACGGTGCGACTCGGGGAATGAACCTGTTCTCGTACCAGTCGACACCGCGACTTCGTTCTCCCCAGGTGCGGGTGAGGTAGCCGGCGGCGAGGGGGATACCCAAGAAGACGAGGACGATCTTGGCGATGTCCCACATGGTGACGTCGAGCGTGGCGGTGTCGAGTCCGAGCCACTCGGGGAGGAGCTGGAGGTAGAAGAAGCCGAGAATCGAGTAGGCGACGATCTGGAACACCGAGTTGATGGCGACGAGGACGGCGGCGGCCTCCCGATCGCCGCAGGCGAGGTCGTTCCAAATGAGCACCATGGCGATGCAGCGGGCCAATCCGATGATGATCAAGCCGGTGCGGTACTCGGGGAGGTCGGGGAGGAACAGCCAGGCGAGAGCGAACATCAACGCCGGCCCGATGACCCAGTTGAGCACCAGCGAGGTGACCATGAGTGTACGGTCGGTGGCGATCTCGCCGATCTTCGAGTAGCGGACCTTGGCCAGCACCGGGTACATCATCGCCAGCAACCCGATGGCGATGGGCAGCGAGACGGAGCCGATCTTGGCGGTATCGAGCCAGTCGTTGAGGTCGGGGATGAGCCGGCCCAAGAGGAGCCCGGCGGCCATGGCGAGCCCGATCCACGCCGGAAGGAACCGGTCGAGCAGGGTGAGACGTTCGAGAACCGGCGCCTCGGTGTCGACGCGGCCGGTCACCGTGGCACCTCGTCGATGAGCGGCCTTGGTAGGGCGGCCGCCACCATCGAGGCGGCGTCCTCGGAGAGTCGGTAGTCGACCCACCGGCCGCGGCGGGTCGACGCGACGAGGCCCGCTTCGCGCAGGACCCGCAAGTGGTACGACAACAGGTTGGGGGCGATGTCCAGCGCCTCCTGCAGCTCACAGACACAGCGCTGCTCTCGGTTCAACCGGTCAAGGATCGACAACCGGATCGGGTCGCTCAGCGCCCCGAACATCGCTGCTCTTGATTCAACCGGTGTTGTTCCAAGATCAATTGAAGTCACACCGTGAGCGTACGCCGATCCGCCGATGGCGGTGAAAGGGCTGAAGGTCACAACGGAGGCCCGTTCCTCTCACCTGCCGAGAGGAACCAACCTGCACGAACCAGGCCAGCTCACCACGCAGCGTGGCGAAGAGCCAAGCCGACCCGCACACGGAGGTAGCGCTGGAGGTGGTCTCGCGCACTCTGAGGACTGAGCGTTCGTGTCCCCGATTGGTAGATCGGCGTTCCTTCGGGTGGGCGTCGTGAGCACACGACGAGGTTGGGCTCGCAGTTCGTCGCTACGAAGGTCCGGACGCCTACGCCTTCGCCGAGCGCGCAGGCATCGAGCTGCACCTCGCCCAGGTGGACGACTTGAAACCGCGGAGAAACACGAGTGCGGTGTACCTGTACGTCGACCCGGCTCGGACACGCCTCGATCCGCACAACGCTCGACCTCTACGGCCACCCAGTGGATGGTCTCGACGAGAACGCGGCCGCTGCGCTGGACGCAGGTTTCAGATCTGTGACGGACAGATCACGGACACGACCCACCGCAACCGTTGCCGAGATCGGCGCCAGAAACGCCGGAAACCCTCGAGGAACAGGGTTTCTGACCGGTGGAGGTGACGGGATTTGAACCCGTGACCCCTTCGTTGCGAACGAAGTGCTCTGCCGAGCTGAGCTACACCCCCGGGCGCCGGTGATTGTACACGGCCCCACCCTCAGAGGTTTGCAGCGCCGGCCACCTCGTCGAGACGCTTGCGGACCCGCTCCTGCACCACGGTCAGCGTGAGGTCGGCGCGGCTGCGCTCTATCAGCGAGCGGGCGACGTCGGTGGTCCGGCGCAGGCCCCCGGTCATGCCGTCTGGGTAGTCGAGCGCAGTGAGGAGCTCGATGATGGTCTCCATCTGCCGGAAGGTCTCTCCGGCATCATCGAGGGAGCCGACCCGAAGTTGGTCGAGGAGGCGGCGGCGCAATTCCCCAACTGCTTCGCCCAAGCCCTTCAAATAGGGCACGGCGTCGAGCCCCAAGTCGTCGGGTAGCGGGACGGGCTCATCGGCGAGCAGCGCCCTCGTCAGCTCGGCCTCGGCGTACTCCTTCACGGCGTCGTAGAAGAAACCTGTGTAGTGGACGTCGGGATGGTCGGCCAGTGACGCCTCGGTCTCTGCGATCAGGCCCTTCACCTCGGCGAGCAGGTCGGCAGCGCGATCAGGCTCAGAACGGTGCAGTGCGCGTATCGCGTTGGCCGACGACCGGATGATGCGGCGGCAGTTCTTCAGCGCCAGCTCACGAGAACTGAACTTGGCGTCGAGCTCCGTGCGGACGGATGCCTCGACCGCGTCGAGTTGGCGTTGATCCACGCAGACGTCAGCCGGCGACGACCCGCACGGTTGCGGGCTCCGGTTCCTCCACCACATGGAGCGGGACGACGGGTGCCCGAACCGGGGCGGTCTGCTGGGTGTAGAGCAGCAAGGTGACGTAACCCGCAAAGGCGATGTCGAATCCGAGCGTGATGGCGAGCCACACCGGCGAGCCCTGCACGATGGCCAGTGTCAGCGACAGCAGCGCTCCAGCGCCGAGCGAGGCGAGGACGCGGCGACGGCGAAGGCTCGTGCGCCGGCGCTGGCGCACCGCACGCGCGTCGCTACCGGCAACGGAGGCCAGCAGGTCTTTCGAGCGGGCGAAACCACGCATGCTCGACATCGGGGCTTGGCGTCGTCCGTCCATGACGGAGGGGAGCAGAAACGCCGCCCAGATCCCTCCGATGAGAATGAACGCAAAGAGTTCCATGTAGTGGTCCCTTACTCCGCTTCGCGAAAGCGTACGTCCGCGAACTCGATGAACCAAGGATTTCTGGATCGTTCCAATTCAAGATCCGCCGGCATTGTGGTCGGATTCATGTGCGCTTAGCAACTCCAAACCGTGGCTGAGGGCGGGAGCAACCGCATCGAGCGACTCCGTCGCCCCCTTGACCGAGCCGGGGAGGTTGAGAATCAGGGTCGACCCGACGATGCCGCACACGCTGCGCGAGAGCATGCCGAAGGCGTTGCGGCCGAAGGTCACGGCCCGCATCGCTTCTGCGAGGCCGGGGGCCTCGCGCTCGATCACCGTGCGGGTCGCTTCCGGTGTGAGATCTCGTGGACCGAACCCTGTGCCGCCCGTCGTGACGACCAGCGGATAGTCGCCCACCCTCCTTCGGAGCGCACCCGCAACCGAGTCGACCCCGTCCGGAACCACGTCGACGATGACGTCGGTGAACCCCAGTCGACCGAGTGCCGCCGCAACGGCAGGGCCGGATCGATCCTCGGCCTCGCCGCGGCTCACCCGATCAGACACCGTGATGACGGCAGCCCTCACCTCGCCCACTCCCCCGACTTCCCGCCTGCCTTGGACAGCAGCTGGACCGGACCAATCACCGCACCACGGTCGAGACCCTTGATCATGTCGTACAGCGCAACGGCGCCGACCGACGCTCCCGTCATCGCTTCCATCTCGACGCCGGTCTTGGCCTCGACACGAACGACGACTTCGATGCGGGCCCCATGCGGTGTCGGCTCGAGCAACACGTCGACGGCGTCGAGCCCGATGGGGTGACACAACGGGATGAGATCCGCGGTGCGCTTCGCCGCCATGATCGCTGCCACCCTGACCACAGCGGCAGCGTCCCCCTTGGGCAGACGCCCTTCGAACAGGGCCTCCCGGACCTCACGGGACATCGAGACGTGCGCCTCGGCAACGGCTGTTCGGGCCGTGATCGCCTTCGGACCAACATCGACCATCCGTGCATCACCGTGCTCGTCGAGGTGGCTCAGACCTTCATCCACCGAGCACCTCCTCGTATGAGCGGGTCTCCGGGTAGCGGAACATCTCGAGCTCGACGGCGCCGCCGGCCGGGACGTCGCCATCGCCTCGAGGTACGACGGCGAACGCATTGGCGGCGGCGAGCGCCGACAGCACATTGGAGGACTGTCCACCCGCCGACCGGGCGCGCCACACGCCGTCGGCGCCCGAGACGGCGACGGCCCGCACGAACACGGTCTTTTCCGGGTCGGTCGACAGGCTGTGCTCGAGCACGGCGTGGACGCGCGGTCTGAACAAGGCCTCGGCGCCCATCATCTGCAGGAGCGCCGGTCGCACGAACTGCTCGAACGCCACGAAGACAGACACCGGGTTGCCCGGCAGCCCGAAGAGGGGCGTGTCCCCGAGCGTGCCGAAGGCAAACGGTTTGGCCGGCTGCATCGCCACCTTCCAGAACTCGACGGTACCGAGCTTGCTCAGCTCCTCCTTCACGAGGTCATAGTCACCCATCGAGACCCCGCCGCTCGTCAGCACGATGTCGGCGTTTGCGGCGGCATGGCCGAGCACCCGGTTGAGGGCAACGGCGTCGTCGCCGACGATCCCGTGGTCGATGACGACGGCGCCAAGTTCCTCGAGGAGCCCTCGCAGCACGAACCGGTTGGAATCGCGGATCTTGCCCGGCCGCAAATCCGCCGTCTCCGGCGGCTCGATCTCGTCCCCGGTCGACAGGATCGCCACCAGTGGTCGTCGCCGAACCGGCGGGCGGGCGACCCCAAGCGATGCCAGCATGCCGAGATGGGCCGGGCCGAGGCGGGTGCCGGCAGCGAACACCGGGCTCCCACCCGCAACATCGCCTCCCGCAGGCCTCACCGACGTGCCGATCGGAACAGCGGCGTGAATCTGGACGGTCCCGTCGCCTGGCGTGGTGTCCTCCACCCGCACCACGGCTTCGGCGCCTTCGGGAAGTGGCGCCCCGGTCATGATCTTGATGGCAGTGCCCGGTGTGATCCGCTGGGTGGGCACCGAGCCCGCCGGAACGTCTTCGAGCACCGTCAACTCGACCGGCGGGTCGGCGACGTCGGCCGCCAGCACCGCGTATCCGTCCATCGCCGAGTTGGCGAAGGGTGGCAGGTCGTGGGGTGCGTCGACCGGCTCGGCGAGCACGAGCCCGAGGCACTCACGCAACCCAGCGGAAACCACTGGGAGCAGCCGCATGGCGGCCAGGACGTCGGACTGCGCCGTCTCGAGCGGCCTCATGCCGTATCGACGCGGCGTTCGCCTCCGCTGAGGATGCGGCGGATGTTGCCGCCGTGACGGACGATCACGAGGAGCGCAGTGGCGCCGGCGAGAAGGAGTTGCGAACCGCTGCCGCCACCGAGCGCAAAGGCCGGGACGTACAGCGCCATGGCGACGAGTGAGGCGATCGATGCGGTCTTGGTGACGGCGACCGTGGCGCCCCAACCGATGGCGAGGATCAGGCCGAACACAGGCTGGAGCCACACGGCTGCGCCGATCGCAGTTGCCACGCCGCGGCCACCGCGAAATCCGTGCCATAGCGGGAAGACGTGGCCGGCCACGGCGGCGAGCGCACACGCCACACCAACGGTCTCTCCACCGAGCGTTGAACCAATCGCCGCTGCCACCAGTCCCTTCAGCGTGTCGCCCACCATGACGATGGCCGCTGGGCCTTTCCCCATCGTGCGGAAGACGTTGGAGGTTCCCGGATTGCCGCTCCCCTGCTCGTAGATGTCGATCCCGAGGGCACGCGGCACGATCACGCCAAAGTCGACGCTGCCGAGGAGGTAGGCGATCACGAGGGCAAGGAGGGTGCTCACTGAGAGCGAGTCTAGGAGTGCGGACAACCTGCGGTCCTGCCCGCCCGTTGTGGGTCGGCAGAGCCCGGCCATCATTTCGCGGACCCGCGTGGACACGCGGCCCCTGGTGCGCGTAGAGTGCGGGTCCCGAGGGAGTAGGCGTGACACCTCGCACAACATGGCGCAGATGGCAGATTGCTGCCGGGAGAGAAGCTGTTGCCGCGTGCAACAGCCCGGTCGTTCCTGCCGTGGCGGATCGCGCAAAGTCCCTCCCCGTCGGCCAATCGCAAGTCCCCCCACCATTCCCCCTGCTTGCGTGAGGCGCCCTCCCTCCTTCGGGAGGGAGGGACGGGGAGGTCAACCGGGGTCGGGCCATGTGGCTCGCCGCACGGGTGGCTGCCAAGGGCCTTCTCCCGCGTGGTCTGGTGCGATACGGTGCGCCCGTGTTCTGGCTCGAGCGTCCTCCGTACGTGCGGTGGGTTGCCGCGGCACTGCTCCTCGCAGGGGCTGCAGCCATGGACCTCACGGAACGTGCCGAGTCGCCGTTCCCGTTCGTCGTGAGCGCTCTGGCCGGCGGCGAGCCCATCACGCCCGGTGACGTCGAGTGGCGCAACGTGCCAACGGGACTCCTCGGTCGTCCGGCCACCCCAAGGGGCGTGGCGGCGCACGACCTCGACGTCGGAGATCCCCTCGTTGCGGGAGCGGTGGCCGACGCATCGGCTGTTCCCACCGGGTGGTGGTCGGTGCCCATCGAGCTTCCGGAATCGGCATCCGTGGGAGATCGGGTGCGGCTCGTGAGTCTCGAGCCCGCCCTGGATGTCGAGGGAGTCGTAGCTCAGCCGTCTCAGAGCAGCGCGTTCTCCACGAGATTGCCGGGTCTCGTGGCTGTTCCTCACGACCGCGCCGGGTCGGTGGCTCGGGCTGCCGGCTCGGGACGGCTCGTGGTTCTGCTCGGCACGTGAGCTGCAACGCGCCGGGGGGTCTGTATGCTCCGGCGCCATGCTCGACGCAGCCCTCTGGGGCCTCATCCAGGGCCTCACGGAGTTCCTTCCCATCTCATCGAGTGGCCACCTGGTGCTGGTCCCTGCGCTCTTCGGCCGCAACGGCCCCGATTTGGCGACCTCTGCGGTGCTCCACATCGGGACGCTCGCGGCCGTGCTCGTCTACTTCCGGGCCGACCTGATCGAAGTCGTCAGGCTCACCCCTGAAGGGAAACGCCTCCTCAACTTCATGCTGGTCGGCACCATCCCCGCAGCGGTCGTCGGCCTCGCCTTGCGCGGCCCGATCGACACGCTCAACGAGCAGCCGCGATGGGTGGCGGTGGCGATGATCTGTGCCGGCATCGTGTTCGTGTCCACGAAGATGCTCGACCATGGGCGTCGCCATGCCCGCGAAGTGCGCGGCCGCGACGGCATCATCATGGGCATCGGCCAGTCCATCGCCCTGATCCCTGGGGTGTCCCGGTCCGGCATCACGATCGCCTCAGGCATGGTCGAAGGATTCGAACACCGGGAGGGAGCCAGTCTCGCATTCCTGCTCGGCATCCCAGCCATCGCTGGAGCCGGGTTGCTCAACTTCATCGATCTCATCGGGGAGGACGCTGCGGGCCTCGGGCCGGAACTCCTGCTCGGGATGCTCGTGGCCGCAGTGGTTGGCTACGCCGCCATTGCGGTCTTGCTCGGGCTCATTCGCCGCACCGGGCTTGCGCCATTCGGCTGGTACTGCATCGGCTTCGGCGCCTTGGCGCTCGTGCTGGTGTGACGCTCAGAAGTGCTCCATGCTCCATGGCGGCACCGGGGTCCGGAACCACGCATCCAGCCGGGCGGCATCGGCGAGCGAGGCCTCGATCCTTCCTGCGGCTCGCATCGGGAGTGCCGCCCGGCCGCCCATGAACAGGGCCGCCAGTTCAGACGCGGGGAGGCGGACGTCGGGCTCGGCCCTCGTTGCGGCGCACACGGCACGGCCCTCATCGACTTCTACCGCCCAGCGTCCGTCGTTCCACGGGCAGAAAGGGTCGGCAACCTCGAAGACGAACCGCCCGTCTGCGCCGTAGGTGCGGGAGGCCAGCGCCGTGGGCAGGTCGAGCAGCGCAAACCACATGTACTCCGTCTCGATCTGCCGCACGGCCCTGCTGTCGACCAGCATCCACCGAATCGGATCATCGACGGAGCGGCGCGTGAACCTGACCTGCTCGGTCAGATCGATGTCAGCGGCGAATCCGACGAGCGCTCGGTGCGCCGCGTCGGTGGTGGCATGCATATCGGCGACGCGAACCCGACCCTTGCCTGAGAGATTCGTGCGGAAGAAGAGATAGCCCTCCGGCCCGCTTGCGCCGGAATAGACGCCAATGCGCCGCTCCGAGTAGCCGTTGCGCATCCACGCCTCGTCCTCGAGCTCGTAGGTGTCCCAGAGGAAGTCGGACCTGGAGAACATCCCGTGGCGAGCGCACGCTGCCTCATGAATCGGCGGAAGGATGGTGCGCGCCTCCTCGCGCGAGATCAGATCGACGCGCCCGTAGGGCTGCCCGGATCGCCACTCGGCACGTCTCGAGTCGAGCCGCCACTCGACCATCGGCACGGCCTGGCCGAACCCGAACCTGCCGTAGATGGTCGCTTCCGACGCGGCGAGCGCCGCAAGCGGCTCGCCGCGCTCATGCGCCTCGTCGAGGAGGCGCCGCATCAGCCTGCGGAGAATGCCCTGCCGCCGGTGCGTCGGCAGCACCGTGATGAACGTGATGCCGGCCGTCGACAGCCGGGCGCCGCCCGGAACGGTCACTTCGTAGCGCACTGAGCCCGAGCTCCCGACGACCTTCCCTGCATCGACCGGCGCGAAATACCGGCCCGGTTCGAAGGAGGCCACGACGCGTGCCAATTCCGCTGCGTCCATGGAGAAGCTGAAGGCCACTCCGGCAACGCGCACCATCGCCTCGGCGAGCTCGCCCTCTGCGGGCACGATTTCGATGCGAGAGAGGCCGCTCATGCGCCGAGCGTACCGAAATGTCGCGGTACGCTCGCGACATGTTCGAGAACAGCGAGCGGGCACGAGCGAGGCTTGCCACCGAGCCCATCATCTGGATGACCACGGTGCGACCCAACGGGCAGCCACAGACCTCGCCGGTGTGGTTCATGGTCGATGGCGAGGAGCTCCTCGTGTACTCGGCTCGGTCATCGCGCGTCGCAAACATCACAACGAACCCACATGTTGCGCTCAACCTCGACGGCAACGGGCAAGGCGGCGACATCGTCACCATCGAGGGAACCGCCCGGATAGTCCCGGACGAACGACCAGCGTCGGACAACCCGGCGTACGTCGCGAAGTACCACGCCTTCATGGAACGCAACGGCTGGACACCGGAGGACTTCTCCCTGCGTTACCCCGTTGCAGTGCGCATTCGCTTCGATCGCGGCCGCGCCTGGTGAACGCCAGGGCATAATCCAGTGGCGCTCGGCGTTGGGGTTTGGGCGAGACCAGCAGAGGAGTGGACGCTCGAATGGGTTTGTTCAGCAAGAAGGCGAAAGCGACGAAGCTCGCATCGCTCGCAGAGCTCGAACCGATGATCGACTCTGGAAAGCCTGTGCTGCTCGACTTCTTTCAGCTCGGATGCGGTCCGTGCCAGGTGATGGACGGCATCGTCAACGAGCTGGCCGGGGAGTACGGCGACAGCGCCCACATCGTGAAGGTCGACGTGACAAAGGTCGACGGCGCGGCGCAAGTTTTCAACGTGCGGTCCACACCGACCTTCGTGCTTCTCGGCCGGGCGCCGCAGAAGCGCAGCAAGAAGAAGCAGCGCAAAGAAGAGCAGCCACCCGTCACGCAGGCGAAGGTCACCGCTCGATGGCGAACGACCGGTCTGGTCAAGAAGGACCAAATGGCACGCGTGCTCGAGAGCAACGGTGCCGTCAGGGTCGACTGACCAAACGACTACCCGTAGTCGTAGAAGCCGCGACCCGATCTTCCTGCCGAGCAGGCCGGCTTCGACCATACGCTTGAGCAGCGGCGGTGGGGCGTAGCGAGCCTCCCGGAACTCCTCGAACAGCGACTCGGCCACGGACACCATGGTGTCGTTGCCGATGAGGTCGCTCAGCGCAAGGGGCCCCATGGGGTAGTTGGCTCCGTTGACCATGCCGGCGTCGATGTCCTCCTTGGTGGCGAACCCCGACTCATACATCCGGATCGCATCGATGATGTATGGGCACAACAGCATGTTGACGATGAAGCCGGCGCGGTCTTTGGCATGGACCACGGTTTTGCCGAGCTGGTCCGAGGCGAAGGCGGCCGCTCGCGTCACCACGTCTGGGGAGGTCACGACACTCTCCACCACTTCGACGAGCGGCATCACCGGCGCAGGATTGAAGAAGTGGATGCCGACGACGGACTCTGGTCGCACCGTGGCGGTTGCCAGACGCGTGATCGGGATCGACGACGTGTTGGAGGCCAGGATGGCGTCGTCTGACGTCACGATGGCGTCGAGCTCAGCGAACACACGCTGCTTCAGCTCCTCCCGCTCGACGATCGACTCGATGACGAGCTGACGATCGGCAAAGGCTGCGAGGTCGGTGCCGAAGCTGAGGCGCGACCGAGTCGCATCGGCGGACGGCTCGTCGAGCTTGCCCTTCTCGACCGCCCGGCGCAGCGACTTCTCGATCCGCGTTCGCGAACCCTCTGCCAGCTCGGCGCTGACTTCGTGCACCAGCACGTCGACTCCGGCTTTGGCGCACACTTCTGCGATGCCGCTGCCCATCTGGCCGCCGCCGACCACGCCGACTCGCTCGATCGTCATACCGCCTCCTCGCTACGGACGAACGCAGCGTAGGCAGGCAAGAGCGGTCTCCGATCTCTGCGATGCTGCCGTCAAGCCGTCGGAGGAGCTTCGGGAGTGCCGGCGAATGCTCGGCGCCGATGTTCGACGATCCCGTAGGAAATCTGCTCGACGGCCTCGGTCAGCCAGTCATGAGCGGGCTGGCCACTCCGATAGTCGGCAGGCGCAGCATCGTGCACCCTGCCCTCGGTGTGGAGGCGGGCGACCCCGCGCTCTGCCGACGCCGTCGCGGCAACGCCAAGCGTCTTGCCGCCTGCGGTGTTGACGATCGACAGCGCTGGCACCCAGCTCGTGCTCCCGGCAACGAACACCATGTTGGCGAGGGGAACTCGGCGCTCGTCGTCACCCATCCGGGTGTCGACATGGAGAGTCGGCTCGCGGTTGACGCCTTTGCTGATCTCGAACAGCGTCCGGGGTGCAGAGGAGTGCTCGTATGCAACCCCGAGGTGGCTCACAGGAAGCGGAGCGGCGGCCACGACGGGGAGCTGATCCAGGTAGCCCGGCGTGGCTCGCTCGCCGAGAAACGTGCTCCCCCACATGCCATCGAGGTGCTCACCGAGCACGCTCCCTTGGACCATCACGACGGGCCCGGTCGTCACGGCATAGTGCTCCACGATGATCCCCTCACGGGCGAACTCGGCCACCGCCCGCACGCGTGCCCGAGTTTCGGCGATGAGCTCCACGGCGCCCGGCGCAGGCGACAGTTTGCTGCCGAGACTCCGCAGAGTCGCGTTGGTGAGGCTCTTCATCCTGCCGCTCCGCACATAGGCGAGGAGGTGCAGGAGACGGGCCGTATCCGGCGAGAGCGTCTCGCCCCGAACAGCGTGGAACGCCGCAAGACCGGCAACCTCTTCCTCGAACTCCTCCGTGTCGACGTTGTGGGCCGCAAGCACGGGAGCGAGGAGCGGCGTCGTGATCAGCGCATGTTCGAAGTCCCAGACGAACGCAATCGTCGGTTGCGGCTGGAGTGGAGCAGGCATCGAGCCAGCCTACCCAGCGGTGCGATCGCGCCGACCCTCGACCCCGGTCAAGGGGTCTCGCAGCGACCAAAGGCGACGTCGCCACCGGCGAGCCACCACGGCTGGAGCCGGCATGGGGCACCACGCAATGCAGCATGCGCCTCGCCCATCGATGCCACAGGTACGAGGCACACAACATGCCAGCCGCTGCCTGCGAGCCGCCACACCGGGGCGCTCAAGCCCGTGCAGTCGGTGTTTGCGGTCACCGCGATCTCGACGATCTTGCGCTCGATAGCCGCTACACACCGCAAGAAGGCCAGCTCATCGCCGAGTGAGGTTCCCGTGAGCTCGGCGAGCCACGACTCGACGACCGGCTCATGGCTTCGCACGTAGTGGCCGACTGCGGCGCGCACCACGTCGGCGCCCGGCATCACATCTGGTCGTACGGCCACCGCCATCGCATCCTCCACCCGTTCGAGTTACACCAGTGTAGTTCATCGCGTCTCATCCCGGCGATCTGCGGCGCAGCTGTAGGCTCGGTGTATGCCAGCTGCCGACAACGAACCCGCGCTTCCCGCCGTCGGCCTGAGTGCCGCCGAGGTCCGACAGCGCGTTGAGGCGGGCCACCTCAATGCGGCGCCCGAGAGCCCAAGCCGAACCACTCGCGAGATCGTCAGAGACAACCTCGTCACTCGGTTCAACATCCTGCTCGGTGTCCTCCTCGTGGTTGTGCTCGCCGTCGTGCGCGAGCCCCGGGACGCTCTCTTCGGGATCGTCCTCGTCACCAACGCCGCCATCGGCATCGTCCAGGAGCTACGGGCGAAGCGCACGCTCGACAAGCTCGAACTCGTCACTGCTCCTGTCGCTCGGGTCGTGCGCGACGGGAGGATCCAGGACGTAGCCGTCGACCGGATCGTCCTCGACGACGTCATCGAGCTCCGCCCCGGCGACCAACTCGCCGTCGACGGTTCGGTCATCGAGGCCGCTGGTCTGGAGATCGATGAGTCGCTTCTCACCGGTGAATCAGACGCCGTACGCAAAGAGCCGGGCGACGAGTGCCTCTCGGGAAGCTTCGTGGCCGCAGGAGCAGGCCGCTACCGGGCTACGGCCGTCGGCGCCGGGGCATACGCCGCAAAGCTCGCGATGGAGGCGAAACGGTTCACGTTGGTGCGCTCCGAGCTTCGCGACGGAGTCGACTTGATCATCAAAGGCGTGAGCTGGGCGATCGGACCGATGATCGCCCTGCTGGTTTGGAGTCAGATGCGTACCGAAGAGGGCTTCACCCAGGCGCTCAGCGGTGCGGTTGCAGGAGCCGTCGGCATGATCCCCCAGGGTCTCGTCTTGTTGACCTCGATCGCTTTCGCCGTCGGGGTCGTCCGGCTCGGCAGGCAGAGCGTGCTGGTCAAGGAGCTGCCCGCCATCGAGGGTCTCGCTCGGGTCGACACGATCTGCTTCGACAAGACCGGCACGCTCACCGAAGGCAAGCTCGTCGTCCAAGAGGTGGCCTTGCTCGGCGATACCGACCCAACGGCTGGTTTGGCCGCACTGGCGGTCGCCGAGGCAAACCCAAACGCAACGCTCGCCGCCATCGCCGCCGCCTACCCCGAGGCTCCCGATTGGCGCCCAATACGCAGCATCCCCTTCTCCTCGGCGCGCAAATGGAGCGGCTCGTCTTTCATGGGCCATGGGACATGGGTCATGGGGGCGCCCGACGTGCTCGCCTCGAATGATGCAGACCTTCTCGCCGATGCCGAGGCTCGGGCGTCTGGCGGTCGCCGCGTGTTGCTCGTGGCCACGAGCGAAGCCACGTTCTCAGATCAAGACCTCCCCGCCGGCCTGCGCCCGGTTGCGCTGCTGATGCTCGGCGACCGCATTCGCTCCGATGCCGCCCAGACGCTGCGGTACTTCGCCGAGCAAGGCGTTGCGGCCAAAGTCATCTCAGGCGATCACCCGCGCACCGTTGCGGCCATAGCCCGCGAGGTCGGCGTGGTCGGGTCTCACGAGGTGGTCGACGCCCGATCGCTTCCGGACGACCCCGCCGAACTCGCAGACGTGATGGACCGCGCCACGGTCTTCGGTCGGGTGAGCCCGCACCAGAAGCGGGCGATGGTTGCGGCCCTGCAATCCCGCGGGCACGTGGTCGCCATGACCGGCGACGGCGTCAACGATGTGCTCGCCCTCAAGGACAGCGACATCGGCATCGCTATCGGGGCAGGAGCGCCGGCCTCTCGCGCCGTTGCCCAACTGGTGCTCATCGATGGTCGGTTCGACACTCTCCCCGGCGTGGTCGCCGAGGGCAGGCGGGTGATCTCGAACATCGAACGCGTGGCGAACCTGTTCGTGACGAAGACGGTGTATGCGATCACCATTGCGCTCGCCATCAGCGTCCTCGCCCAGCCCTTCCCGTTCCTGCCCCGCCACCTGACGCTGGTAGGGGCGGTCACGGTGGGTATCCCTGCGTTCTTCCTCGCCCTCGCTCCGTCGGCTCGCCGCGCCCGTTCCGGCTTCATAGGCCGGGTGTTGCGCTTCGCCCTGCCAACCGGCCTCGCTGCCGCGGTCGCCACCATCAGTGCCTATCAACTCGCGATCGCCGAGGAGGTTCAGCTCACTGAGGCCCGGACGGTGGCCACCCTCGTGCTGACGGCAATCGGGTTGTTTGCGCTCGGAATGGTGAGCCGGCCGCTGTTGCCGTGGAAGCGGTGGCTGATCGCAGCCATGGCGGGTCTCTTGATCCTGTCGATGGTGCAGTCCAATATCGCATGAGTTCTTCGATCTGAACCTGCCCCGACCCGTCGTACTGCTGGCCTCGCTCGGCATCGTGGCCATCACCGGTGTGGTGATGGTCGGCACGCTCCAAGCCGTTGGTTGGGTCCGCCAGGTACCCGACCTGTTGCGCGACCACCCGCCGACCGAGTCCGAGGTTTGGCACACGTTCACCGCCCGCCTCCGGAACTTTGCCGGCATGGGCGCGACACCGGCCGATCCCGAGGCTGCCCCCGAGCCGACACCGGCCGTTGCGCCCCTCACACACGCCGCCTCATCGGCCCCGCGCGCTTCTCGCCCCGCCCGCAAGGCTGCCGGTGACGTGGAGTCGGCGCTCGGATCGATCGAGTGGTTCGACCCGGAGGACGAACCGCTCGAATCTCGAGAGAGCTGACCTCGCCGAGCCGGCGTAGCCCACCGCCGGCTTGCGGTCTGGCGCAGCCGACGGCCCTGCCGCCCGTCCGGCTACATGGCCTACTTCGACCTCCCTGGCGCGATCGGGTCACCTGAGTCGCGATGGCGCACGGCGGCCGCAAAGCCCTCGGTCTCGGCGAGCTGTTTGAACCACGTGCCCTCGGGCGTATGGCGGGTGATGCCATCGAAGAGTGTGGCAACGAGCTGCGTCGTCCGCATGCCCATGTTTTCGTAGGCCTGATTCACCATCAACTTCTGCATGAGCAGTTGGTTGCGCGGCACGCCGGCCATGCGTTTCGCAAGCTCGTCCACCCGGCCGTCGAGTTGCGGCTCGGGGACCGCCTCGAGCACGAGACCCATCGCGGCGGCTTCGGTGCCGTCGACGAGGTCGCCGGTCAGCAGCATCCGCTTCGCCTGCTCCGCGCCTACCCGGTAGACCCACATGGCAGTTGTGGGGCAGCCCCACACCCGGGCGGGCGGGTAGCCGATCTTGGCATCCTCAGCCATCACCACGAGGTCGCAGGCGAGTGCGATGTCCGACCCGCCGGCAACCGCATAGCCGCGCACCTTGGCGATGGTCGGCTTGTGGGCGTGCCAGAGGCTCATGAAGTCGCGGGTGTTCTGCCCCATCCACCGCATATCGACCGTTGGGTCCCAGGGCATGTCCTGGACGCCTCGATTGCTGCCGGGAGCTTCTGCGTACGCCTTGAGGTCGTACCCCGCACAGAACGCACGCCCGGCACCCGTCACCACGATGACATGGACCGAGTCGTCGTCCTCAGCCAACGTCACGGCACGCCGAATCTCGGCGGGCATTGCATCGTCGATGGCGTTGAGCCGCTCGGGCCGGTCGAGCATGATCGTTGCGATGCGGTCGGTCACGGCGTAGCTGATGCTCGTGAACTCCATGGTTGCCCCCTTTGGGTGGGTCAGGACACTCGACCGGAGGGTATCGACGGCCGGCGCGCCCGGGGATTCAGACGTCTCAGCCGCCACACCGCCCGGGGCCACCAATAGTCGTCGTGGCGACATTTCGGGATCACGACGGTTCGCCCTACCGTTGGTGTCCGCAATGGCCAGAAAGACGAGCGCGCAGCGACACGAAGAGAAGCAACGTCAGCTCGAGGAGCAACGCCGCAAAGAGCAGCGCACCCGACTGGTCCGAACGGTCGGCATAGGTACGGCTGCGGTTGCCGTGCTCGCCCTGCTGCTCATTGCCGTGTGGCCCGAGCCCGCCGTCGGCAATACCACACGTGAGGCGTGGGACCTCCCGGAGCTCGGCGGAGACGGTCGGGTCACGCTCGAGGAGTTCAAGGGCAAGCCAACCGTTGCCGCCTTCTTCGCGTCGTGGTGCACGGTGTGTGAGGACGAGATTCCGCAACTCCTCGCATTGTCCCGTGAGATCGGTGACCGCGTGAACTTCGTAGGCATCAACAGCCAGGACAACGGGCGCGGTCTGGCCGACGCCGAGAAGTGGGGCATCGCAGAGGCGTGGCCCATCGCCGCCGACATCGGCAACGGCAACGGCAGCGCGCTGAGCGTTCAGGCATTTGGCGCCCGTGGGTCGCCGACGAACGTCATCTACGACGAGAACGGCACGGTGGTTCACGTTCAGCTCGGAGGCCTCGGCACGTCGCAACTGCTGGACCTGCTGAGCGAGCTGACCAACTTCGACGCGTGACCTCGCTCCGCCGGTTCAGTTTACGTCGGCGTGGTCTCGGCGCTCGAGAGCCGGCGCCTGCGAATCTGGCAGCGTGGCGGGTGACCGAAGCCCCTAGGGTGCTGTCCCCCCGTCTGCTGGAATCCACAGTGGGAAGAACCCGGCCGGTTGGACGCGCTTCGTGCGTCGCGAGATCCGGCCCCCGCATCGCCCATAGGAGATGACATGAAGAAGCGCCTCGCAGCCGTTGGGGTCGTGATCGTCGGCGTCGTGCTGCTGATCGTGCCCATCGCGGCCAACTTGTTCTCGGTGGCCCCGGCGTTCGAGGACCTCACGGATGCTTTCCGTGACAACGTCATGACCGACGAAGCCGTTGCCCAGGCGCGCACCGACATCGCGGGCCTCACCGCCGTCAGCGACGAATTCGCATCGGCGGTCGTCCCCACCATGTCGGCGGCGCTCGGTATGGACGTCCCGACCTTCAGTGGCTTCGTCCGCCAGCAATTCCCGGCTGTCGCTGCGGGAGTCGAGGCGCTCCCCGCAATCGCTACCCAGTTCACAGGCGTGATCGACCTCATCGAGTCACAGCAGGACAACTTCGCCCAGGCGGACGCCATCCCCACCGACTCGCTGCCCGTCACCACTGTTCCGTGGGCAATCGCAGGTATCGGTGTGCTGACCATGCTGGTCGGGTTGGTGATGTTCGTCCGTTCGGGCACAGGAGCCCTGCTCGCCGTCGTGCTCGGCGTCCTGGTCGTCGCAGGCACGCTGCTGTTCTCGCTCATCGGCAAGTCGGGTGCTGCTGACGACCTCAACGCAGCCCTCAAGCCCGCCTACACCCAGGAGCTCATCGACCAATCCGAGCAGGCGCTGGGCATCGTCGGAGCCATGGGCACCGAGATGCAGACGGGAATGATCCCGGCACTCGCTCAGCAGCTGGGCATGAGCACCGAGGAGGTGAGCGCGTTCATCGGTGAGAACTTCCCGACGACCGCAACCGCCCTCCAGACGATGCCAGACACGATGGGCCGCTTCCAAGGTCTGGTCGGCGTCTTTGCGAGCCAGCTCGACAACTACAACACCATCAAGTCGACGACCCTCGCCCCCATCTCGTGGATGGTGCTGATCGGTGGTGTGCTCGTGGTGCTGCTCGGCGTGTGGGGGCTCCTTGCGGATCGCGCAGCCCAGGGCGCCGCGAGTGAGGAGCAACCGGCACCGGGCGGTGCTGCAGTCGAGGCCTGATCACCCCTTGTCGCGAACGCGGGGGCGGCTGTGCGCCGCCCCCGTTGCGCGTCCGCGTCTTGAGTAGGGTGACGGGCCGCATCGACAAATGGAGACGTGAGCATGGTCGAAGACACCACGAAGAAGGAGCCTTCGCCTCAGGAAACGCCTGCTGCGGAGCCGCCCCCACATCATGAGGACACGTCGACGGAGACGGCCCACTCAGTCATCGTCGATGGTCACGAGATCGACTACACCGCCACCGCGGGGCACATGGTCCTGAAGGACGAAGAGGGCAAGAAGCAGGCATCCTTCTTCTCGATCTCCTACGTGCGCAACGATGTGGGCGACGGCCGGGACCGTCCCGTGATCTTCTCGTTCAACGGCGGACCTGGTTCGTCATCGGTGTGGCTCCACCTCGGGGCCTTTGGGCCGCGTCGGGTTCGCCTCGAGCGTGATGGCAGTGCGGTGCCACCACCGGGCCGACTCACCGACAACGAGCACTCTCTGCTCGACGTCGCCGACCTCGTCTTCATCGATCCGGTGAGTACCGGCTACAGCAGGGCGATCCCCGAAGAGGCGGCCAAGACATACCACCACTTCACCAAGGACCTGGAGTCGGTCGGCGAGTTCATCCGGCTGTGGCTTGCCCGCAATCAACGGTGGGGATCCCCGAAGTTCTTGGCGGGCGAGTCGTACGGCACGACGCGGTCGGCTGGGCTCGCCGGCCACCTGCTGAAGCGCCACGGCCTCTACTTCAACGGCCTGATCCTCGTGTCGTCGATCCTGAACTTCCAGACCGCGGGCTTCGATCGGACGACGTGGACCTTCAACCGCGGCAACGACCTGCCCTACGTCCTGTTCCTCCCAACCTACGCGGCGACGGCGTGGCATCACGGGCGGCTGGCCCCCGACCTCCAGGCCATGGAGCTGCGCACCTTCCTGGACGAGGTCGAGGCGTTCGCCTCGGGCGAGTACCTGCTCGCTCTGATGGAGGGGAGTCGGATGAGTGAGGATCGCCGCCGCGAGATCGCAGTGTCGCTCGCCCGCTACACCGGACTGTCGGAGAGCTATGTGCTCCAGTCCGACCTGCGCATCGAGATCCTCCGATTCTGCAAGGAGCTGCTGCGGGACCAAGGCCGCACGGTTGGCCGGATCGACAGCCGCTACACGGGCTACGACCGATTCTCCACGGGCGAAGCGATGGAGAACGACCCGAGCATCGACGCGACCATGGGCGTCTACACGTCGGCGCTCAACGACTACGTGCGGGGTGACCTCGCCTACGAGAGCGACCTGCCGTACGAGATCCTGACCGAGCGAGTGCACCCGTGGGACTACGAGGACTTCAAGAACAGCTACGTGGACGTATCCGAGACGCTGCGCGAGGTGATGTCCCGCAATCCGTTCATGAAGGTGTTCGTCGGCAACGGCTACTTCGACCTGGCAACACCGCACTTTGCGACCGAGTACACGTTCTCCCACCTGGGGCTCGCGCCGGAGCTCCTCGACAACGTCGCGATGCACTACTACGGGGCAGGTCACATGATGTACGTGCACCTCGACGAACTCGCCAAGCTGAAGGCCGACATCGCGAGTTTCGTCGCGTCGGCGCTCCCTGAAGGCGAGTGAGCGAGACGAAGGTTGCGCCAGACGAGGAGTGAGCCGGGAGCAACCCGGTACCATGACGCATCTGCCCGCGTAGCTCAGGGGATAGAGCAACTGCCTCCTAAGCAGTAGGCCGCAGGTTCGAATCCTGCCGCGGGCGCCACCGTGGGGGATGCTTGCCCAGCCTTAAGGCTCGGCTGTACCGAAACGGTACGCAATGGCCGGAAGTTCGGCGGCGCTGCACCGGTATCCTCGATCGATGACGATTCCTCCCGCCCGCTGGGTCGCGGCCGCCGGCACGGTGTGTATCTCCTTCTCGGCAGTCTTCGTTGCCCTCGCCGACGTCAGCCCGCCAACGGCGGCGTTCTGGCGCGGCGTCTATGCCTTGCCGATCCTGCTCGTGCTGCACCACTTCGTGCGGGGCCGTGACCTCCGCCCGCGACGGCTGAGGCTCGGTGCGGTCGCGGCGGGGGCGCTGCTGGGCGTCGACTTGTTCTTCTGGCACAACTCCATCGCCCGACTCGGTGCCGGGCTCGCAACGGTGGCCGCTCACACCCAGATCGTCTTTGTCGGGCTCCTCGCCTGGGTCCTCTACCGCCAACTCCCCACCCGCCGAACACTCATGTTCGGTGCGGTCATCTTCGGCGGCGTTGCCCTCATCTCGGGGCTCGGGCGCGCTGACGCCTTCGGTGACCAACCGGTGAGCGGCGCCGTGTTCGGCATCGTCGCCGGGCTGTCATACGCCAGCTTCATGGTCGGATTCCAGGCGAGCAACCCCCGCGGCGCGGCCCCTGCGGTATCGACGCTCCTGGACGCCACCGTCGGCATGCTTGCAGCGTCGGCCATCATCGGCGTGGTGGCAGGCGACCTCTCACTCGTGCCGACCTGGCCCGCTCATCTGTGGCTGGCTGCGCTCGCCGTCCTCGGCCAGGTGATCGGCTGGACATTGCTGGCGTTTGCGCTGCCCCGCCTTCCCGCCCTCACCGTCTCGATGATCATCCTCGCCCAGCCCATGCTTGCGGTCGTCTGGGGCTGGTTGTTGCTCGGTGAGTCGCTGTCGACCATCCAGAGCTTCGGGGTGTTGTTGGTCCTGATGGGTCTCGTGGCGGTGAACACGCAACGCAGCCTGGTCGTCGTGCCCGAGCCTGCGCTCGAGGCGGCCTGACCTCACAAGGCCCTGGGAAACAACGTGGCGAGTCGGTGGAAGAACCGTGCTCTCGGCAGTACCTCGTCCGCACCGAGGGCTCCTGCCGCAGCCAGTGCCACGTCATCGACGTGCGGACCAAATGCGATGGTGCGCACGCGGGCGGCGGCGAGTTGGGCGATCGCCTCGTTGGCCGACGGATGCGACAGATCGACAAACGCAATCGCGGGATGCTCAGCGTCGAGCCCGGCACTCACCGCCCCAGGGTTGCGCCACAGGATGAGCTCACAGCCGGCCGCCGTAGCGGCGTCGCCGATCCTCGTACGATCCATAAGATCAGTCCCGACGAGCGCAACACGAACACCGTGGGCTGGGGGCGAAGCCGACCGCGGCACCATCCCGGCAATAGCCTCGGCGCGGGCGACGCCCCACGCCACGTGCGCCCGCCATGCGTCATCTCCGATGTCTCGGGACGTCGCCGGGGCAAGCTCGAAGACGTCACCTGGAAGGGCCTGTGCCTGAAGCGCGTCACGGAGCGGCGGCGGCACACCGCTCACACGCGCTGCCTCCGTTGGCGACGTAAGCGCCTCGCGGAAGAGCTCGAGAGGGGATGCCTTCTGGTGTTCCGGATCTGCGTCTCTCCACGGGGCGAAGGCGTCGACGAGGAGGGAGCGGCCCTGCTCGATCGCTTCCTCCACCGCTCCACCAGGCACACCGAGTTGGGCGAGGCGGCGCCGCACGTACTGCGGGTAGGCGGCAACGAACGCGTCCGCCACTTCGCGTGAGCACACGGCGTACCTAGCGGCATCCATACCCCCAGGTTACGTCTGCCGACTCGGTCGGCCCAGCGTGACCGCAGCCAGCGGGCGCCTCCTGAGAGTCCGAGCACCGGGCCGGGGTCTGCTCAACGGACTCGGTCGAACCATGACGGAGGAGGGCTGCGGGTGTTGCGCTCGCGCGCCGCAGCCTTCGATCTCGCCGCAACGACGGGACGTATCGGATGCGCTTGTCCGTGCGGCCCCTAGAGTTTGCCGATCTGAACTCGGGAGAAGATCGATGCGGAGAACCTTGCTCCTTGCCGTCGCCGTCGTGCTGTTGACCACCGCATGTCGCGCGGAGGCCAACTTCTTGCTGAACGTCAGCGACGACGGCTCCGGGACCGTGACTGCCGAGGTCGGGATCGACGACGAGCTCCAAGAGCTGATCGGACAGTTCGGAGGCGGAACCGAGGATCTCTTCAACCTCGTTCCTGAGGGGCAGGACGTGGTCACCCGCCGCGACGGCGACATGACGTTCTATTCGGCTGAGCAGTCCTTCACAGACACCGCCGACCTCCAACAGCAGGCCGGCGTCTTCGCCGACGCCGATGTCGTGTTCTCCGAGCTCGACCTCGTCGTTGAGGACGGAGGCGCTCGACTCAACGCAGTGATCGACGCGCCGGATTCGGGCGAGACCCTCGAGGGTCTCGGTGCCGGCGGGCTTCAGGACATCGGCCAAGACATCTTCTCGTCGAGCCTCATCGTCGATCTACCCGGCACCGTGGAGGACTCCAACGCCGACGAAACCCTGTCGGACGGCCGCCTCAAGTGGGACATCCCGCTTCTCGGCGGCACGGTCGATATTCAGGCAACCACCAGCGGTGGTGGCGGGGGCATCTCGCTCACGCTGATCCTGGGTCTCGTGGCTGCGGTCCTGGTCATCGCTGCCGCCTTCGTGTGGACGCAGCGGCAGCGTAAGGGCTCGGTGGATGCGCTCGAATCGGTGGCGCAGCCTGCCGCCCCAAGCGGGATCTTCGACGACCGGCCCGGCTCGGATGACACGACCGGCGAGCGCTCACCCAACCAGTAGCACTCGCGCTGATTGGGGCAATCGGATGTGCCTCAGGTATGTCAGTCGCTGGGAACGGGCTGGCTGGGCGGGTCGTCAGCACCCATCTCGGATTCGCCGGCCGTTGACCCTGGAACCGCTCCGGTAGCCGCTGCTCCGGAAACGTCGTCCGGTTGGCGGCGCAAACCACGCAGCGGATCGGGGAACTCGTCGGCCTCGACGAGCGACTCGGCGGCCTCGTCCCATGACTGGCCGAGCACCCTGGTCCGCCAGAGGTGGCCGACGACGATCTTGAGCGATGCGGTAGCCGGCACGGCAAGCAAGACGCCCCACAGCCCGCCGAGGGCACCGCCGAGAATGAGGACCAGAATCACGACTGCCGGGTGGAGCCTGACTGTGGCCCGCATGACGGTGGGGCTGACGAAGTTGTTGTCGATCTGCTGCACTCCTGCTGCAACGCCTGCGGCCCACAGAGCGGTCGTTACGGAGCCCGTGAAGAGGCCCACCATCACTCCGAGGGTCCCACCCACCCACGGCCCGACGAACGGGACGATGTTGAGGAGCCCGGCGATCATCCCGATGATCAGCCAGAAGTCGAGACCGATCAGCCAGAACCCAAAGCTGGTCAGGGTGCCAACGATGAGGGCGACGAACAGCTGGCCACGCAGGAACCCGCCAACTGCAGACCCGAGCTCCCGCGAGACATAGAGCACCTCGTCGCGGTCGGCGGCGGGAACGAGAGACACGGCGTTCTCACGGATCCGAGGCAGGTCGATGAGAATGTAGAACGCGATCACGGGAGCGAGGAAGAACACCAGAATCGCCTCCAAGACCCCGGATGTGACGGCGCCGATACGATCCCAGGCCGCTGAGAAGAACTGGTCCTGGTTGTCCGGGTCGTTGAGGAAGTTCTGGATCCGATCGTAGGACCAGATGTCCACGGAAAGCCCGACCGAGTCGGCGAGGTCTTCCACCTGTCGCGCAGAATCCTCATAGATCGTCGGGAAGTCGCCGGTGAATCCGGCAGCCTGGCTGCTGATGGATGGGATCACGAGGAAGCCGAGAAGCACGAGCGTGCCCGTGAGCATTACGAACGCCACCATCGATCCGATCACCCGGTGGCGACCCTGCCGGGCGATACGATTGACGATTGGGTTGAGAATGTAGATCAGCGCCACTGCCACGACGACGGGAGCGAGCAGCACCTGCATCCGACCCAAGACGAGGAGCATCACCCACAGCAACGCCAGCACGCCAACAATGCTCCACGCAGCGATCCCCGTTCGGGTCAGGATGTCGCTGAGTTGTGGCGGCTTCTTGTCCATCGGCCTTGCCTTCTCCGGTGGGCACCGGACGTTAGCGACCGCTGGCGATCTCGCCGGGCCGGCCCCTCCGCCCCGGCCGTTCCGTGCCTGGGAGGATGGACGTTGCGGACCGTCGGTGGGCCGATCACCTACCGAAGCCCCGCACCGGCCACCGATGCGGATCAGCCCAGCGAGTCGCCGTGCTGCACGCGCTCGGCTATCTGCGCCTTGCGATCACGCCGCATCTTGCGCAGGCGGTACACGGTGAGCGGGGCGTACCGCGCCGCCTCGTCGCTGTCCATGAGGCGGCGGAGCGCCTGGTAGTAGCGCGTCGCGCTCATGTCGAGGTATTCGGCAACCGCCCTGTCCTTCGGTCCGGGGTATTGCCACCACGATCCCTCGAAGTCGAGGACTCTGCGATCTCTCTCGGTCAGCATGCAAGCAGCGTATCGAGGGGGTGCGACAAGAACGCGGATTTCGCGACGTACCCCGGTCGAATACTCCAAATCCGGGCCGTCAGCCCTGCCACGCCTCCTCGGCATTCCGGTACTCGTCTTGGTCGCCGTCGAGGCCCGATTGCTCGCTGCTGAGCGTCTCATGACCCGGTTCATCTTCTCGAGCAGCGCTCGGTGAGATCGCACCATCGGGGTTGGCGAACGTCTCCACGCCCTGTGCCTCCTCCGAGGTACGAGCAGCGGCGAGATCGCGTGTCACCGGGTTCGCAAACACCTCAACGCCTTCCGCCTGCTCCCAGGCGCCGTCCAACTGCGAGTCGTGATCGGCATGAGTGTGACCTGCGGTCATGGCAGCCTCCTCGTATCGCATCGGTGACGGGAGCACCGGGCTCCTATCCCGTTGTACCCCATCGCGGCGACCCGCGCTAGAGCCGAAATCGCACTACTCAGGCACGATCGTCACGGTGTCGCTGTACAGATAGGCGAGTCCGGTATGGCTGCCGGGCGACCAGGCGGGAGCGTAAGAGCCGGCGACCTCGAGATACGTATCGACCCAGATCGCACCCGCGTAGGTGTACTGCCAGATTTCGCCGAGTTCGAACACATCGTCGCCATCCCCCACGACTTCGGCGCCTGGGCTCCGGTATTGGGTATAGGACCCGAGCCCGTTCTCGCGGACCTCGATGAGCACAGACACCGCCTCGATGCCGGACGGGTTCGTCAAGGTCACTGTCCAGGTTGCGGTTCCTCCGGGCGCCACCTGGTCTTGCGACACCACCACCACCATGTCGAGGGGGTCAACGAAGCTGTACTCCAGGTGGCCGACCGCGGTGACTTCTGACCCCGTCGGGGGAAGCGCCCGAGCCTGGATGTACATGGCGCCCCAGTCGCCATATCCAGCGTACGCGCAGTACCAGTCCCAGACCTCGCCGGGATCGAGGATGTCGTCTGCGTTGCCGATGAGCTCGGTCGGGCCGTTGAGATCAGCCTCGGTGCAGTCACCCAACGGAGACTCCGTAGGGTCCGGCCTGTACGGCGCCGCCGTCACGTCATGGAGCGGTTCCGTCCCCGCATTGCGGACGCCGAATGTCGCCACCATGTCGACGTAGGCATACAGGGTCTCCGGCCACGTCGAGCCGTGGGTGGCGATTGCCGCCCCCTCGACCGGCTGAACGAGAGCTCGGTGCAAGAACGCGGCCATCTGCTCGCGGGTCACGGGCGTCGTCGGGCAAAAGTGGTTCTCGGTAGGCGGGTTGCAGCCGAACGTGACCCATGAGGTGCGGAGCCTGTCGATGTTGCTCTCGTGGACCGAGTCGTCATCGTCCGTGAACCAATCAAGCCCGGCGCCGACATCGAGCGACATGCCGCGCACGAGGAAGGACGCCATCTGTTGGCGAGTAACCGGCTGGGTGGGGCAGAACCAGGTGTTGGCGGGCGGGTTGCATCCCATGGTTATTCCGGCAGCTGCGATCCGGTTGATGTCGTCCTGGTAGATCGACGTGGCGTCGTCGGTGAACCAGTCGCCGGCCCCGACTGGGGGGAGGTCGAGCGCCCTCGACAAGAACGCGGCCATCTCGCCGCGCGTGACGGCCCGCTTCGGGCAATACATCGTGTTGGCCGGCGGGTTGCACCCCTTCGTGATTCCCTGATCGCGGAGCCACGCAATGTCGTCGTAGAAGATGTTTGCGGGAGACACGTCCTCGAAACCCACCCACGGCACAGATCCGTGCGCCGGGGCAACGATCCCGGCCGCAAGTGCAACGAACGCAGCGATGATCGACCGACGGAGACGCATGGCCGCTCCTCTCACGACCGGGAGCCGCATGTTGTGACTCCTTTTCAGCATCCGCCACCCATGGGGGTCTGGGCAGAGCCGCGGGTCACTGCCGGCGTCCCGATTCTCGGCGCCTGCTGCCCGGGCGAAAGGGTCCAGGATGACGACGCGTGTGACCTATGGCGGTTGGGAACCTGCTCGCTCTCCTGCGACTGATCGTCAGGCACGAAGAACACCCCGTGGTACCCGTTCTGACATTCGTTGCGAGCTTGGAATAGCCGGCGGAGACGCCGACTCGGCCGCAGGCGGCCGCACTGCGACCCTTGTGGCCGAGGATTCGGGGAGTCGAGCCCACTGTCGGCGGGGCACGGAGCCGAGCTGCACACATGCCCTGCCACACGTGAGTTAGGGAGCTGGCGGTGGGACTCGAACCCACGACCTGCTGATTACAAATCAGCTGCTCTGGCCAACTGAGCTACGCCAGCGAGAGCATCACTCTATCCAGCCGCGGACCCTCGCCAGTTCGAAGACGGCGAGGCTCGCCGCCACCGATGCGTTGAGACTCTCCGTTGGGCCACGCATCGGTATGTGGACCACCTGATCGACGCGCTCTCCAACGAGCCGTGAGAGGCCCTGACCCTCGGCGCCGACGACGACGGCCACCGGCTCGGCGAGGAGGTCGAGCCCGAACAACGACCGCTCCCCATCCCCGTCGAGCCCCACAACCCACACACCGGCGCGACGCAGGTCGAGCACGGCGTCAGCCACCGACCCGATCATCGCAACGGCAAGGTGCTCGAGTGCTCCTGCGGCGGCCTTGAAGGCCGTTGCGGCGACGGGGGCTGAGCGGCGCCTTGGCACGACGAGCGCCGGAACGCCGGCGGCGAGCGTCGAGCGTGCGATCGCCCCGAGGTTGCGGGGGTCGTTGATGCGGTCGACCACGAGAAGCGCCGGCGGATCGACCATGCCGATCACCTCTGAGAGGGAGCGCACCGGAAGGGGCGTGCATTCGGCGATCACCCCCTGCGGTGACTCGGTGACGGCGATCTCGCGGACGTCGTCGACCGTCTTGATGCCCAGCCCATCGGCCTCGACAGCGGCAACCAGGGCCGCGTAGGCATCGTGGCGGAGCCGCTGGAGCTCGATCGTCAGCGAGCGCACCCGACCGGCGGCGTGGGCGGCGACGACGGCGTGGAAGCCCTCGACCCTATCGCCGATGCCAGCGGGAGCCACTGCGCACGTCCTCGATGATGATGTCGATCTCGGCGAGGGCATCTCGAATCCCGTCGGCCAGCGCCCACTCTCGAGCCTCCCGTGCTGCGGTGCGGCGCCTCACCAGCCCATCAACGATGGCGCTCGGGTCAGCAGACGCAACCTGGAAGCGCTCTGCCAGCTCAGCGAGCGAGGAGGCGAGATCTGACAAGTCCGTCGCCCCTTCCCTCAACCCGAGCACGTCCATGATCTCGTCGAACAGTGCGACGATCGGTCCCACCGACTCACCGGCGTCGAGCCGCCGGTTGCCCTCCCGCACGGCGTCGAACAGCACAGCCAGCCCTCCGGCCGTGTCGAAGTCGTTGTCCATGGCCGCAGTGAACGCATTGAGCCCCGCCGTATCGGCAGGGTCCTCGAACGGCCCTTCGGCGCGACGGTGAAAAGCCCACAGCCGCTCGAGGGAGGCGACGGCATCCTCCATCGCCTCGTCGCTGAAGTCGAGCGGCTTGCGGTAGTGAGTTCGCAGGTAGAAGAGACGCACCGCCTGATACGGCCACTGGTCGAGGGCATCGATGAGATCGATGACGTGACCGGTCGACTTGGCCATCTTCTCGCCCTTCAGGTTCACCAGGCCGTTGTGCAGCCAATACCGGCAGAACGGGGTGTCGAGCGCACCTTCGGCCTGGGCGATCTCGTTCTCGTGGTGCGGGAAGATGAGGTCGGCACCGCCTGCGTGGATGTCGAAGGCGGCACCCAAGTACTTGTACGCCATCGCCGAGCACTCGATGTGCCAACCAGGGCGTCCCGGCCCCCACGGGGACTCCCACTGCGGCTCGCCAGGCTTGGCCGCCTTCCACACGGCGAAATCGAGCGGATCGCGCTTGTGCTCTTTCGGTTCGACACGGGCACCCGAGAGCAGCTCGTCGATATCGCGTCCCGACAGCGCCCCGTATCGGTTGAAGCTGCGAACCGCGAAATAGACGTCACCGCCCGATGCGTAGGCATGGTTGCGAGCGATCAACTCCTCGATCATCTCGATCATCTGGGGGACGTGCTCGGTGGCACGCGGCTCGACGTCTGGCGGCTGGATCCCGAGCCGGCGGTACGCAGTGGCGAACGCGTCGGCGAAGCGCGTGGCGAGCTCTGCGGCCGGGACTCCCTCGGCAGCTGCAGCGGCGATGATCTTGTCCTCGACGTCGGTGACGTTCTGCACGTAGGTGACGTCGTAACCGCGCCACGTGAGGTAGCGTCGAATCACGTCGAAGGACACCGCAGCACGACCATGGCCGAGGTGGGGCCGGGCCTGCACGGTGGGACCACAGACGTAGATGCCCACCTTGCCCGCATCGCGTGGCTCAAAGGGTTCGAGGTGGCGTCCGAGCGTGTTGAAGACCTGCATGCTTTGATGCTACCGGGGGTCATCCGGCCACCCGCCGCCTGGTAGCTTCGCCTCATGCAGGCACGACCGCATCCCTTGATCCTTGCCCATCGGGGAGCGTCGGCATCCGCACCCGACAACACGCTGACTGCCTACGCCCTTGCCGTGGCCCAGGATGCGGACGGCATCGAGATCGACGTACGACGCACGGCAGACGGCCGCCTCGTGCTGCATCACGACGCAGTCGTGCCCGGAATCGGGGCCATCATCGACCTCGACCTCGACGACCTTCGCAGCCGTGCACCCCACGTTCCGACGCTCGATGAGATGCTGGCGGTCGCAGGCGACCTCCTCATCGACGTGGAGATCAAGAACAACCCGAACGAGCCAGACCACGATCCCAACCAGGGCGCCGCCGACGCCGTCGCGGCGTGGATCGCCCGCCATCACCTCCATCAGCGCGTCATCGTCACATCGTTCGACTGGGCTGCGACGGCTCGCATCGCCGCGCTCGACGCCGGCATCACCACCGGGCAACTCCTGGCAACCGGCCCGCTCGACGATCTCATCGATGCGGTAGCCCGCGCCGGCCACAGTTGGGTCCTCCCGCCGGATGCTGCGCTCGGCAGGGATCCGAACCAGGTGATCGCCAATGCCCACGCCCTCGGGCTGCGCATCGGGACCTGGACCGTCGACGGCACCGAGCGGTTGCAGACGCTGGCCGCGGCCGGCATCGATGCGATCGTGGTCAACGACCCTGCCCGTGCGGTGGCCGCCCTCGCCGGATAGCTCGTTGGCGCGTGGGGCAGGCGGCGGGCCGTTCAGACCAACCGTTCCATACACGCCACCGCCAGGGCGGCGATTCCCTCGTCTCGCCCGAGAAACCCCATGTGGTCGGTCGTCGTCGCCTTCACCGAGACGGCGTCCGGTGGAAGCTGGAGAACCGCAGCGAGATTCGCCCGAATCGCGGCCCGATGCGGGGCGACGCGCACGGTCTGGGCCAGCACCGTGACGTCGACCGAGGTCACTCGGAAACCGAGCCGCTCGAGACGCAGCACCACCGTGCTGAGCAGCACCATCGAGTCGGCGCCATGCGAAGCGGGATCCGAAGACGGGAAGAGCTCACCGAGGTCACCGAGCGCAGCGGCACCGAGAAGGGCGTCGGCCACGGCATGGGCCACAACGTCACCATCCGAAGTTGCTGCGACGCCGCGGGTGGTTTCGACCGTGACGCCGCCGAGCATCACCGTGCCGGAGGGTGCGAACTGGTGGGCGTCGAAACCGTTACCGACGCGCATCTGGCGGCTCAGGACTCGGCGGGTTGTTCGACCTTGGGCAATGACTTGTCGAGCCGGCGGATCGCTTCTTCCTCATCGAGTTGAAGTGCAAAGCGCAGCTCGCTGACGATGATGAGCCTCGCTTTGGCGAGCATCCGCTTGAGCGCCGGCGAGATTCCCTTGACCTGCTGGGCGTAGGTGAGATCCCGAACGACCTCGGCAACCTGGAAAATATCCCCACTATTGATCTTCTCGGTGAGGAGTTTGTACCACCGCGACCAGTTCGCGCCGGCCTCCTGAGGCTCATCGCGAAATGTCGCAAACACCTTCTTGGCCACCGATGTCGAGATGACGGGCCGAACACCGAGATCGAGCGCTTTCAACACCGGAACCCGCACGGTGAGCTGGTCGGTTGCCACCTCGAGCACGTAGTACTCGTGCTTCTCGCCGGCAAACTCGATCTTCTCCTTCTTGATGATGGTGGCGGCGCCGTGATGCGGGTAGACGACCTTGTCGCCTACGGAGAACGGTGCTTTTCCAGCCGCCTTGGCCGCTGCAGGCTTCTCGGCTGCTGCCGCTCCAGTCTGCTTCTTCGGCGCGCTCGTCTTCGATGGTTTGGAGTCTTTGGCGGCCTTCGCTGTGCGCGAAGCCTTGGACGTGCTCTTCTTCTCGGCCACTGATCACCCGGGGTTGGAAGGGACCGCATTGTAGGCGGCTCTGGCGACAGACTCAGTCGGAGATGGCGAAGGGTGTCCCATGCTGCTGCAGGCGATCGAGATAACTGCGGAGATGCTGACCCCGGGTCCGTCCTACTCCCTCGACTTCCGCCAAGTCTCCTACCGTCGCCCTGAGGAGGCGGGCAAAGGTCTTGAAGTGTGCCAGCAGCCCCTCCTTGACGGGCTCGGGCAGGCCAGGCACCTGGGCCAACGCCCGGATACCACGAGGTCGTGCGGCGCCATCGATCGACCCGAGGCCCACTGCGTCACTGACGGTCTGCGCGTCGTGGAGGTCGCTCATCGGGACGGCGTCGAGCCGGGCGAACACGGATTGGTCGCTGCGACGGCGTGCGTAGTCGGCGTAGACGAGCTGAGCGAGATCCTCGACGCCGTCGAGCAGATCTGCCGCCTGCACCGAGATCAGATGCCCTGCGCCGCCGAGCTCGATGACGATGCGGTCGACCTGGGTGCCCAGGCGGGCCACGAGGGCCGCGCGCTGGAGAAGCAGCACAACGTCCCGCACGGTCACGACGTCGTCCACCTCGAGCCTGGTCAGCCGATCCTCGGCATCTCGAAGGCGCCTGCTGAGCCGTTCGAGCGACAGCAGGTTCTGGTTGCCCTCGGCGTGCAGCGCCGCCGGGCTCCGGAGCTCGTAGCGCGCCTGCCCGGAAAAGACGACGGCCACGGCCCGGCCTTCCTCGCTGACGGCCACGACAGGAGATCCCGTTTGGCGGGCGAGCCGCTCGGCGGTGCGAAAGCGTGTTCCGGTTTCCGACGTCGGAAGTGACGATCGAGGAATGAACTGGACGTTGGCGCGGAGGATCTCGGCGCCGTCCTCGCTCACCACGATGCCCGCATCCATCTTTGCGAGCTCGGCGATGCGCTGTGCGCTGAACTTGGCATCGCGCAATTTGAAGCCGCCGCTGCATACGTCGTCGAGGCGCTCGCCCGAAGCCAGGAGTATCAGCGCTCCCGTCCGTTGGCGCAGGATCAGCTCGACGGCATTGCGCAGGGGGGTCCCTGGCGCAAAACGGCGAAGGATTTCGAGAGGGTCCACGGCCCGGGCTGGAGTCATCGAAGCAGAAGGCTACTCCAAACAGCCGTGATTGCAGTGGAACGAGCCGCTGGGGTGGCGTCTCGTGCGTCGCGGCGCCTCACGCTCCCGCTGCGAGTCTGACGGCGCCGCCGCCCGCCATGCCCGCGCAAGCCACAGCCGATGCAAGGCGATCGACGTCACCCCCGTCGATCACTCTCTCGATCCCGAATCGTCGCACCTCGCCGGCGCGCCTGACGGCGTGGGAGACGCTCCGCACCTCGCCGGCAAGGCCGATCTCGCCCCATGCCGCCAGCGACCCAAGGGGGACGCCGAGCCGCGACGATGCGACGGCCAGCGCGACGGCCAGGTCGGCGGCGGGGTCTCGCAGGGAGAGCCCGCCCACGACGTTGATGTAGACGTCTCGATCCGCGCAGCTGATGTCGGCATGGCGATCGAGCACTGCGAGGATCTGGTGGACGCGCGCCGCCTCGACCCCTTTCACGCTCCGACGCGGTTGCGGCGTGGCAGCGGGCGACACGAGCGCTTGCACTTCGACCAACAGCGAACGCCGCCCGTACAGCGCAGGGAACACGACCGTGCCGGGCACGCTGCCCGCCCACCCGCCGATGAAGAGCCCCGTCGGATCGGCGACCTCGACCAGCCCCGACTCCGTCATCTCGAACACCCCGACCTGATCGACCGACCCATGACGGTTCTTGATGCCCCGCAGATAGCGGAGCCCCCGATCCGGATCGCCTTCGAGGTAGAGGACGGCGTCGACCATGTGTTCCAGCACACGAGGGCCGGCGAGCGCCCCATCCTTGGTGACGTGACCGACGAGGATGACGGGCACGCCCGTGCGCCTCGCAAGGGCGGACAATCGAGCTCCACACTCGCGTACTTGCGTCACTCCCCCGGGTGTTCCGTCGACGTCTGCGCAACGCGCCGTCTGCACGGAGTCGACGATCACGACGGTGGGCTGGGTCTCGTCGACAGCCGCGTCGATGGCGTCGACGTCGGTCTCGGCGAGCACGAGCAGCCGCTCGACGTCCGCTCCAACCCGACCGGCTCGCAGTGCGACCTGACGGGCACTCTCCTCTCCCGACACATACAGCGCCTCACCGGCGGCCGCACGCGTCGCGGCGAGTTGGAGCAGGAGGGTCGACTTGCCGACCCCCGGTTCGCCGCCCACGAGAGTGACGCTCCCGTCCACCAGCCCGCCGCCGAGGACCCGATCGAACTCACCGATACCCACCGAGAGCCGCGAGGCAGGCCCGGCCGCAGCGGCCTGGCGGATCGGGACCGGGCGCTGCGCCATTGCGCCGGCGACCTCCGAGAGGGCCCCGGGGGTACGACATTGGGGACAGAAGCCGATCCACTTGGCAGTTGTGTAGCCGCAGTTGCGGCACCGATGTGTCATTGCAGCACCCCGAGTTGACGACGTGGTGCCACGGTACGGGGAGACACTGACAGATTTCGTCGGTCACGCAGCAGCCGGGAACATCTGCCGCCATCGAAACGGCGCAGCAGTCAGCCGCGCAGATACCGCCGGATCGCCCATGCGAGAAGCACAATGGTGGCGACGAGGAGGACTACAGCGCCGGCGATGTTGGCCGTCGTCCAGGGTTCTGCCTCGCGTACCACGGCAATCGCATCCATCCGTGCCACAATAGCGAGGGCCCGGCCGAAACCCGGTGCCGCCCGGCGATAGACGTGGGGACCCATCGCGTGTCGAACGACAAGAACAACGGAGGCTTCGAAGACATCTTCGAGCCCTTCGAGCTCGATGACTATCCGAACGACGCCTCACCGGCGGGCGAGCTCGTTCCTCTCGAGCCCGTTGCGCCCGTGATGCAAGAGGCGACGCCAACCGTGCGCTGCCCGTCGTGCGGCTCGCTCAACCCTGCCCACAACCGCCACTGCGAAGAGTGCGGCGCCAGGTTGTCGCAGTCTCCGCTTCCGGTGGCGCCGCCGCCGATGATTCGATCGACGCCGGGCGGGCCGCGCCCTCGGCATCCTGTTCGGCGTCGTGCTGATCGTTGCGCTTGTTCGCCCTCTTCCTGAACATCTTCCGTGGCGGAGGTGACGAGACGGCAGCCAGCTCCACCACGGTCGCTACCTCGACGTCCGAGGCACTCGTTGCGCAGACCGAGCTCCAACCCGCGTCGGTCGAGGCCAGCTCATCGCTCCCCAGCTTCGAAGCCGGCCAGCTCATCGACGGCAATCCGACCACCTACTGGAACGATGACTCGCAACGAGGGGTCGGTGCGGTCTTGACCTTCACGTTCGCCCAGCCCGTGGCTATTGGTGAGATGGAGCTGCAGAACATCACGGAGGACGGTCCGTTCCGGCGCAACTACCGCATCAAAGACTTCCAGGTGACGGTGGACGACCTGGCGATCGAGCTGCCGTATACCATGCCGGACAACAACGAGCCGTTCCGCGTGCCCCTCAAGACCCTCGAGACTCGGCGCCTCACGCTCACCGTGCTCGACACCTATCCAGGAGAGCCGGTCGGCGACCAGCCGTCGTTCATCGAGCTGGCCCTCGCCGAAGTTCGCTTCTTCGGCACTGTCAACCGCTAGCTCAGCTCGCGACCTCTCGGGCCCCGACATCGCTGATGCCGCCTGAGTGCGGTTCGTTCGTACGCGCCAACCTGCTGAAGCGCCCTCCGAAGGATCAGCATGAGGGAGAGGTTCCGTGACCGCTCATTCCAGCCCGGGCCGGGTCCGCCGACCGAGCGGCACAACGGGCGCAGCCCGGAATCCGAGCCGAGAGAACGGGCTGAGCACCGAAGGTAGAGCCGCAGCGAGCTGCCGAAGCGACGCCTCAGCAGCTCGCCAGAAACCTCAGCCCTGGTCGGCCATCTCGACCGGCGGCTGGTCGGGCGTTTCCACGGCGTTGAAGGAGAGTCGATCCTCTTCCTCGGAGTCGACGTCCACAAGCACCGTCGAGCCGGCGATGAAGTCCTTCTGGAGAACCTTCTCGGACAGCGGGTCCTCGAGGAGTCGCTGGATCGCACGCCGCAGCGGCCGTGCCCCGAGCTGGGGATCGTAACCCTTGACGGCGAGCAACTCCTTGGCCTTCTCGGTGAGCACCATGTCGAGCGACTGCGACTCGAGCTGGGTCCGCACCCGGCGAAGCAACAGGTCGACGATCTCCTTGACCTCGTCCATCGTCAACTCGTGGAAGACGATGACTTCGTCGATCCGGTTGAGGAACTCGACGCGGAAGTGCCCCTTGAGGGCTTCCATGACCTTGTCCTTGATCGCCATGTAGGACAGCTCGGCACTCTCGTGGCCAAACCCCAGGGACTTCTTGCGCAGCTCGGCCGTGCCCAAGTTCGACGTCATGATGATGACCGTGTTCTTGAAGTCGACGCTGCGACCCTGGCTGTCGGTGAGACGGCCGTCCTCGAGGATCTGGAGCAGGATGTTGAACACGTCGGGGTGCGCCTTCTCGATCTCGTCGAAGAGCACCACCGAGAAAGGCTTGCGGCGCACGGCCTCGGTCAGTTGCCCGCCCTCGTCGTAGCCGACGTAGCCAGGGGGAGAGCCCACGAGCCGGCTGACGGCGTGCTTCTCCATGTACTCGGACATGTCGATCTGGATGAGGGCGTCCTCGTCGCCGAACAGGAAGTCGGCGAGCGTCTTGGCGGACTCCGTCTTCCCAACGCCCGAGGGTCCGAGGAAGATGAACGAGCCTGCGGGCCGTTTCGGGTCCTTGAGCCCCGCACGAGTTCGACGGATGGCCTTCGACACTGCCTGGATGGCGTCGTGCTGGCCAACGATCCTCTTGTGCAGCTCCGACTCCATGTTGAGGAGCTTCTCGGTCTCTTCTTCGGTGAGGCGGTGAACGGGGATACCAGTCCACTGCGCGAGAACCTCGGCGATCTCCTCTTCGTCGATCACCGAGGTGTAGTCGTTGCCGGACGAGAACGCTTCGCGCTCTTTCTCGCCACGATCAGCCATGAGGTTGCGCTCTTGATCACGCAGCTGAGCGGCCCGCTCGAACTGCTGCGATTGCACGGCCTCCCGTTTGTCACCGCGGACGCCGGCGAGACGCTCGTCGATCTCCTTGATGTCTGGCGGCAGGTCGGTGCGCTTGAGACGCATCCGGCTGCCTGCCTCGTCGATGAGGTCGATGGCCTTGTCCGGCAAGTAGCGGTCGGCGATGTACCTATCGGCGAGGTTGGCGGCGTTGACGAGGGCCTGGTCGGTGAAGCGGACCCGATGATGGTCCTCGTAGCTGGAGCGCAGCCCTTCGAGGATCTTGATGGTGTCCGCAACCGAGGGCTCGTCGACCTGGATCGGCTGGAAGCGACGCTCGAGCGCCGAGTCCTTCTCGAGGTACTTCCGGTACTCCTCGAGGGTGGTGGCGCCGACCGTCTGGAGCTCGCCGCGCGCAAGCATCGGCTTGAGGATGCTGGCGGCGTCGATTGCGCCCTCTGCGGCTCCTGCGCCCACCAGCGTGTGAATCTCATCGATGAACAAGATGATGTCGCCGCGCGTACGGATTTCCTTCAGCACCTTCTTGAGGCGTTCCTCGAAGTCGCCGCGGTACCTCGAGCCTGCGACAAGTGCGCCGAGGTCGAGCGTGTAGAGGTGCTTGTTGGTCAGCGTGTCTGGCACATCGCCGCTGACGATGCGCTGCGCCAGGCCTTCGACGATGGCCGTCTTGCCGACACCCGGCTCACCGATCAGAACGGGGTTGTTCTTCGTGCGGCGCGACAACACCTGCATGACCCGCTCGATCTCCTTGGCGCGCCCGATGACCGGGTCGAGCTTCCGCTCGCGTGCCAGCTGGGTGAGGTTGCGACCGAACTGATCGAGAACAGTGGATCCGCCCGGAGCGTTCTCTTGACTCGAGGAGCGGCTGGAGCTGCTCGGATGCGAGCCCGACCCGGAGGCCTCCTCGCCCTGGACTCCCGACAGCAGCTGAATGACTGTCTGGCGGACCTTCTGAAGCTCGGCGCCGAGCTTCTGGAGCACCTGGGCGGCCACGCCCTCACCCTCGCGGATGAGCCCGAGGAGGATGTGCTCCGTTCCGATGTAGTTGTGGCCGAGCTGAAGCGCTTCACGCAGCGACAGCTCGAGGACCTTCTTGGCGCGGGGCGTGAAAGGGATGTGCCCGCTGGGAGCCTGTGATCCTTGGCCGATGATCTCGACAACTTGGTGGCGGACTGCTTCGAGGTTGATGCCGAGGCTCTCGAGACCCTTGGCTGCGACACCTTCGCCCTCGTGGATCAGCCCGAGCAGGATGTGCTCGGTGCCGATGTAGTTGTGGTTCAGCAGCCGCGCCTCTTCCTGCGCAAGCACCACCACGCGGCGGGCTCTGTCCGTGAACCTCTCAAACACGATTTGTCACCTTCCGATGCGGCAGCGCTCGGGATGACCCCGTGGCGCTGCGCAGATTATAGCCAGGGGGTATCCCTAGCCCTCGGGCGTACTCTCCAGTCGGCAACACCATCCGGACCTTTCAGAATTCCCGTTGTGTGCCGCACGTAGGCGGTGACTCCATCACACGACACCCGGCGATGCGTCGCCAGAGGCTGATGGCCTCCTCTCACGACCTGAGTCGGGCGGGACCGGAGTGCCGGCGGTGCGGCAGACGACTGGTTGATTGCAGCATTGCGCGGTCGAGAAGAGCGGCGTCGACGTGAACGCTTGCCGCGGCGACTCGCATACCTTCCGCGGAACTCGAGGCACTGCTGTAAGGGCATCACATTGGCCCTTCGTGGGCGGGCGTCACAGCTTCGACAAGAAGCGTTGGCGCGTCACGATCCTCGGAGGGTGATTGCTGAACACACACGACTACCCTCCCGGGCGATGGACCTTCCCCCTCTCCGTGACCTCGTCGCCATTCCCCGAGTCTGGGAGCGACTCGTGCGCGTCGAGCAGCGCCTCAGCGAGGTGAGCGTCGCGTCGACGGAGTTCTTGACGGAGATCGCGCAGCATGGCCTTCAAGCCGGCGGAAAACGATATCGGCCGCTGCTCGCACAGGTTGCGGCCGAGCTCGGAGAGAACGCAGGACACGAGCCGGTCGAAGCCGGCGTCGCCGTCGAGTTGGTACACCTCGGCTCGCTGTACCACGACGACGTCATCGACGAGGCGGCGACGCGACGCGGCGCAGCTTCGGTCAATGCCAATTGGACGAACACGATCGCCATCCTCGCCGGAGACTTCTTGCTCGCCCGGGCCTCCGAGGTGGCCGCCCCGCTCGGAGAAGAGGCAGTGGCGCTCATCGCGAGGACCTACGCGACGCTGTGCGAGGGTCAGACACTCGAGCTCCAACTCACCGACGACCTGAACCACGGCGCCGGCGAGTACTACCAGGTGATCGGCGGAAAAACGGCGAGCCTGATTCGCACCTCGGCGAGGCTCGGCGCCATGACCGGCGGCGCCGACAGGGAAACCATCGACGCAGTCTCCGAATGGGCATGGGAGGTTGGCCTCGTCTTCCAGCTCACCGATGATGTGCTCGACCTCGTTGCCGACGAGAGCTTTCTCGGTAAGCCTGCCGGTTCGGACATCGGCGAGGGCACGTTCACGCTTCCGGTGCTCTATGCGCTCGACGGACCGAACGGCGACCGAATCCGGGCCTTGCTCGAGAGAGGACGCCCCCACCAGCGAGAGGCCATCGACGAAGTGATCGAGCTGGTTGTCGGTGGTGGGCACGTCGATCGGGTGCTCGACGAGACGGCAGAGCGCGTGCGAATGGCAGAGAAGGCGATCTCAGGGCTGCCCGGTGAGGAACTCGGCCGGATATTCGCCAACCTGGACCGCTACCTCCTCGAGAGGGTCGAGTCGGCTCGGCGGCGCTGACCTGCGCGTCAACGCTCCTCGATCATCTCGATCTCTGCGGCTTCGAGCAGCATCTCCTCTTCGATACTCATCGCCTGCTCGACCATGTGCTCGATCTCCATGGCGACGACCATGCCGTTGGTCACCAACTGCGCATCAGCAGAGCCCGCAGGCTCATCAGGTGGGATCACATCCACGGACTCCAACCTCCTCTCGGCATCAGAAATCGTAGCGACGCGCTCTCTGTTGCGGGGGGAGATTTCCATCTCGCGGACGGAGAGCGTTCGAGCGGCAGCGGCCTGGCGGCTCCATCAGGCCAGAACGGCGCCCGAGCGGGGCCCGAGGTGCAACTCGTCGAGGCGAACAGTGACGTCGCCGACGGACCACGCCACTTCGGCTCCCGTATCCTCCAGAGGGACAACGGCGCTGCCCGCTCCGGCATTGATGCCGATCGTCACCGGAGTGCCTTCAGCCTGGCGGGCGTACACGAAACCATCACCTGAGCGGGCGAGGAGCCGCCAAGACCCGGTGCGAAGAGCCGGATGTCGGCGGCGTAGCCGGAGAAGGTCACGTACGGCATCGTGATGTTGGCTGCCGACCGCCCCCCAGTCGAAGCCTCGTCGGTTGTCGGGGTCGCCGGCACCGGGCATCGGCAGCTCGTCGCCGTAGTAGAGCCCCGGCGCACCGGGGAATGTCAGCTGAAAGAGCGTCGCCAGGAGCAGAGAGCGCCGGTCATTGCCGGCGAGGGTGAGAAAGCGTGGTGTGTCATGGCTGCCCAGCAGGTTGTGGTTCATCGCCGTGACAACGGGCGAATACATCGCCAGCATCGCCAAGACTCCCTCGAGAAACACGTCGGTGCCGATCACACCGGTCGCGAAGTAGTCGACGCTCAGCTCCCGAAAGGTGTAGTTCATGGTGGCGTCGAACTCGTCCCCACGCAGCCAGCGGCGGGCGTCGCCCATCACCTCAGCCACGAGGTAGGCCTCCGGCTTGGCGGCCTTGACTTCGCTCCGGAACTCGACCCAGAAGTCGTGGTCGATGTAGCGAACGACGTCCATCCGCCAGCCATCCACCCCGAACTCGCGAACCCAATGGGTAGCGACATCCAGCATGTAGCGACGAGCAGCAGGATCGGAGAGCTCGATGCGGGGCATGATCGGCACGCCGTACCAGGTGTCGTACGTCGGCTCGATCACAGGTCCCTCGTCGTCGACCGCCTCCACCGGGATGCCGGTCTCGTTGCGGAGACGATCGAGATGGCGGCCCCAATAGGTGGTCGGGTCGAGCAGGTGCGGCCGGTAGCGGACTCGAACCGGCCATTCGCGGACTGCAAACCACGACGCATATGCCGAGTCGCGGCCCTTCTCGACAATGTCGGAGAAGGCGAAGAACCGGGGATGACAGTGATTGAACGAGGCATCGAGGATGAGCCGGATGTCGTTGCCGTGGAGCGCGGCGACCAGCCGGCGCAGCGCCTCGTCCCCTCCGACGGTCGGGTCGACGGCCATGTAGTCGACCGCGTCGTAGCGGTGATTCGAGGGCGACGCGAAGATCGGGTTCAGGTAGACGGCATCGATGCCGAGGTCGACGAGATGGCCGACATGCGCCGCAATCCCGTCGAGGTCGCCGCCCAGGAAACTGTGGCTCGTCGGGATCACATCCCACGGCTCCACTCCGGGCGGGTCGAGCGAAGGGTCGCCGTTGGCGAAACGATCGGGAAAGACCTGATAGATCACTGCGCCCGCCGCCCAAGCCGGCGCCGGATGGGGCCGAATCACATCGACGGCGATCGAGAATCGGTCCAGTCGTTCGATCGCACTCGTGATGCCGGTGGGGGCGAGGTAGACCGGCGAGCCGTCGGCCAGCAGGAGCGCGAAGCTGAACGAGAACGACTCTGCCGGAGGCTCGAGCGTCACCTGCCACAGCGACGTGGCCCCGGAGGCCCCGACGAGCTGCAGCCCGTAGCCCAGCGCCTTGCGGCCCGCGCGAACCGCCAAGGTGCCTTCGACGACCTCGACCGGGCCGAGCAGCCGGAACGTCAGCGTGCCGTCTGGGTTCCGGGCCAGACATGCGGGGTCTCCCATGTCGAAGTGGACCCGGTGTGGTCGGACGTTGCCGTTCCCGTAGACCTGGAAGTCCGACTCGAGCCGGACCGGCGGCGTCGGGGTCATGTCACCCCTTGACGGCGCCTGCGGTGAGGCCACCGACCAGCTGCTCCTGCGCAGCCATCATCACGACGACGATCGGCGCAGCCCCGATCACCGCACCGGCCGCGATCTGGCCCCACTGTGCCGAGTACTGCCCTGTGGTCAGGAGCTGGAGACCAAGCGGATACGTGAGCTGCTCGGTCTGGCGCAAGATGATCGAGGCGATGATGTACTCGTTGTAGATGAACACAAAGGTGATCACGAAGATCACGGCGAGCACGGGCCGGGACAGCGGCAGGATGATCTTGGAGAAGATGTCCCACTGAGTCGCTCCGTCTACCACCGCCGACTCGTCGAGCGAGAACGGGATCGAGTCCATGAAGCCCTTGATGAGCCACGTGTTCACGCCGATCGACCCGCCGAGGTAGACGAGGATGATGCCTGGGTGCGTGTTGAGCCCCACGACGGGGATGATCGTTGCGTCTGCCCCGGTGTTGAGGATCCCGAGGACGACGAGCAGCACCCCGACACCGATCATGATGTACGCCATGTTGCGTCCGAACTTCGTTGGGCCACGCTGGATGACGCGCCAGCCCGCAATGGCGAGCAGCAGGCCGGCGATACCCCACACGAGGATGGCCGGGCCCCGGATCGACTCGTCGAACACCTCGCCGATGCGCTGGAGCATCAAGAAGAGCGCGATGAAGGCGAGGAATTGGGGGAACATCTGCACGAGGAGGATCACGAGGAGCCCGGAACGCCTGCCCCGCCAACGCAGCCGCGAGAACGAGAACGCCGCCATTGCCGACATCACGAGCTGCAGCGACGAGACGACCAACGCGATCATGAGCGAGTTCCACAGGAAACGCGCAAACGGCAGGGTGTCGTTGTTGAGCAGGTCGCGGAAGTTCTGGAGGGTCAGTCCCTCGGGAATGATGCTCGTGTTCGTCGACAGGACGCCGAGCGGGTTGAGCGCAGCAGACAGCACCCAGGCGACCGGAAAGAGCACGAACATGATGCCGAGCACTCCGACGAGGTGACGCCACCCCTTGCGGCGAAACCACACCCGGAACGGCAGCCGCGACCGCGCAGCGGGCCGCACAACCGGTGGCGATTCGACGGGGGCGCCCGTGTCACTCATTGCCATAGATGCCCTCCAGACGCTTGGTCCACCGGAAGCTGATCGCAGAGAGAATCACGACGATCAGGAAGATGAAGAAGGTGATTGCGGACGCCAGCCCGAAGTTCTGCCCGCGACCGCTCGCCTGCGCGAGGTTGTAGGTGAACGAGATCAGGATGTCGGTCTCCCCCACCGGCACGTCGAACCCGACGATCGCCGGGCCACCCCGGGTGAGCAGGAAGATGTTGATGAAGTTGTTGAAGTTGAAGGCGAACGATGCGATGAGCAACGGTGCGAGCGAGATGAGCAGCAACGGCATCGTGATCTTCCGGAACACCTGCGGCCCGGTCGCCCCGTCTGTTCTCGCAGCTTCCTGAAGGTCGGTGGGGATCGCCTGGAGCGCGCCGCTGATGATGAGGAACATGTAGGGGAAGCCGAGCCAGAGGTTGACGAGCAGGATCGACACCTTCGCCCAGAACGGGTCGTTGAGCCACGAGATCGAATCCGTGCCGAACAACGACAGCAACGGACCGAGGGCGCTGTTGACCGGACCGAAGTCGGTGCCTTGGAGCAGGCCGCGCCAGACGATGATCGACACGAATCCGGGAATCGCCCACGGGAGGATCAGCAACGAGCGGTAGATGGCCTTGCCCTTGAGATCCTCGCGTTGGAAAGCGAGGGCGAAGATCATGCCGAGGGCGAACTGGCTGGCAACCGAGAGCAGCGCGTACGCGATGTTCCAGGTGAAGACGCGGACGAACGGGTCGCGGATGCGGGCGTCGGTGGCAACGTCCGTGAAGTTGTCGAAGCCGATCACCACTCGCCATCCGGTGCCGGCGAACGAACCGTCGGGGCACTCGAAATTGCCGATGTCGTTGTCTGCCACACAATCGACGCCGAGCTGGCGATCCACCAGCAGGTCGCGCGGTTCGTCGTAGAGGTACCTGCGCTCCTTCAGGGCAGCGCGATTGGCTTCGAGCAACGCCTGGCCGACCGGGGTGTCGAGTGCGAGGTTGTCGATGTTCGGGAGCTGGAGTATCTGGCCGAGGTTGAGGAGGGTGAACTCCTCAACCTGCTCCGGCACTCCGTCTCCGTCGGCATCGGTCACGTCGGCTGCGGCGAGGTCTTCGAGACCGTCCTCGACCGGGGCCACTGATTCCAGCCGGGGCTTCCCGAAGTACTCCGTCCCGTCTTCGCCGACGAGCAGGACGCGCAGCTCACCGTCGGGACCCTGGTACCAGTTGACGCTGAATCGCTGCGGGTTCTCGGGGAGAAAGGTTTCGAGCTCGGTGCGCTCGATGGCCTGGCCCTTCGACAGGGTGTGGCCGGTGGACCAGTTGGTGAGCGCAACGTAGAACGTGTAGAAGATCGGGTAGATCAGCATGGCGAGCATGAAGATCAGCCCCGGGACGAGCCATCTCAGCGGCATGCCCTTGGGCGACAAGAAGATGTAGTCGATTCCGAGAACGCCGACCACGAGCGCCCCGGCCAGCAACCACTGCTGATCGCGAAGCAGGAAGGGAAGCGACCAAAGGCCGATCCCGTTCAGCAGGGACAAGAAGAAGAGCCGCAGCCACCAGGCCGGACCCATGTTGGCGAGGCGGGAGAGCCCACCGCCTCCCATCCGAGCCGTCATCCAGAGGCCCCCGGCAACTGGCAGGAGCGATCGGGTGAGCCGTGCGAAAGGCCGCGAGCGAGGGGCGCGGTCGCTGTCGAGCTCACGATCACGAAGTCCCTCCCAAGGCTTCGATTACCGGTGATGTCGGGGGGAGGGTAGACCCCTCCCCCCGGACTCTGCATCTGTCGGACGATCAGCCTGCGATCGAGCTGCGAACCGTCTCGGCTGCACGAGCCATGACGGCCGCCGGGTCGGCGACATCGCCCTCGTAGGCCTGGTTGTAGATGACGGTGAACGCATCTCCCATGGCGCCCCACACTGCGGACATCTCAGGGATGTTCGGCATCAGCTTGCCGGGATCGGCATCGGTCTCGCTGAAGGCTGCAACCTCAGGATCGTCGGCGATCGCCGTCTCGTAGGCGGTGATCATGGCGGGACCGCGGAGGCCCTCCTCGAACAAGGCCACCATGGCATCTTGCGTCGCCACGTAGTCGGTCAGGAACAGCTGCGCAGCTACCTGCTGGTCGCTGAAGGCGCTGATCATGAAGCCTTGGACTCCGACGAACGGAACCGGCTGGTTGCCATCGATGGTCGGGAATGTCGTCACGGCGTAGGGAACACCGGCCGAACGAATGTCGGGCAGGTGCCACGGGCCGTTCCAGAGGAACGCGGCCTCGCCGTTGGCGAAGATGTCGTTCATGTTCGACCAATCGACATCCGTGCTCAGGTAACCGGCCTTGACGGCCGAATCCAGCCAGGTCGCACCGGCGACGGCGCCGGCATCGTCGAGACCGACGTCGGTTGCGTCGAACCCGGTGGCGGGGTCGTAGGCGAAGATGTAGCCGCCGAAGCCCTGGATGAAGGCCTGGTTGGCGAACGCATCGCGCGCCGGGGCGGCGATACACACCGTGAGGTCGGTGAGGCCGTCACAGATCGACGTCAGCTCATCCCAGGTGGTCGGCGGGGTCGTGACCAGGTCGGTGTTGTAGAACAACCCAAGGTTCTCGATCGCATACGGCAGGCCGTACAGCGTGCCGTCGAGCGAGAATGCATCGACCGTGATCGGATAGAACTCGCTCTCACGGCCGGCCAGGTCGACCTCACCGAGGATGCCATTCGCCTGGAGCTCGCCGATCCAGTCGTGGGCACCGATGAAGATGTCGGGACCCTCGCCGGCCGGGGCGGCGGTCTGGACGTTGTTGCGGATGTCACCGAAGCCGACGAGCTCGACACTCACCGGGATGCCGGTGTCCGCCGTGAACGCATCGGTGATCGGGCCGAGCACCTGGGCGCGAGTCTCGTCCGCCCAGATCACGAGTGCGTCCGCAGTAGCGGCGGTTGTCGTTGTCTCTGCGGCAGCGGTTGTCGTCGTCTCGGGCGCAGCCGCTGTGGTGGTGGTCTCGACCGCAGCAGCGGTCGTTGTGGACTCTTCGCCGGTGGCGTCGTCGTCGCCGCCGCATGCCGCGACGACCATGACGAGCGCGGCCAGAACGGCAAAGATTCTGATACGGGACCGAATCACGTCCCCTCCTCTTTCACACGAATGGTTCACCACTCCGGTGGAGCGGAAGACGCAGTAAACCACATCCGCCTGCAAGTTTCCACTTCGATTCTGCAAGCCTTGCAGCTTCTTGCAAGACGCCCGTGAATCGGCAAGAGTGATGGCTCATCGAGGGGAAGGTATGCGCCCGAAGCTCTACGAGATCGCCGGTGTTGCAGGTGTGAGCGAGGCCACGGTGAGCCGCGTCATCAACGGTCGGCCGGGCGTGGCGGATCGCACACGGCGCCGGGTACTCGACGTGCTCAGCGACCTCGGGTATCGCGACGTGCCATCACGTCCCCATCGGACGGGCGTCGTCGGGATCCTCACCCCTGAGCTCGACAACCCGATCTTCCCCCTCCTCGCCCAGTCGATCGAGGCGCGACTCGCCAGGCACGACTACGTGTGCATGGTCTGCCCCACAACGGCCGAGACCATCAACGAGCAGGACTACCTGGACCAGCTCGTCGCGGCGAACGCATCCGGAGCCGTCGTCATCAACGGTCGCTATGCGAACATCGGTGTCGGCTACGAGCCGTACACCGCTCTCGCCGCCCGCGGCATGCGCATGGTGTTGGTGAACGCCGTCGACCCGCCCGTTCCCGTAGCGTCCGTGACCGTCGACATCGCCGCTGGGGCCGCAATGGGCGTCCAGCATCTCGCCAGCCTCGGCCACGAGCTGATCGGCTGTCTCGTCGGACCCCGCCGGTACACGACGGCGCGCGACTTCACCGCCGGCTGGCGGTCGGCTGCCGCCCAACGAGACCTGCGATACGACGATGCGCTGGTGTCCGAGTCCCTCTTCACTGTCGAGGGTGGACAAGCCGGGACGGCGCGCCTCCTCGAGGCAGGGGTCACGGGCATCGTGGCCGCCAGCGACCTCATGGCGATCGGTGCGGTCCGTGCCGTCCGCATGTGGGGAAGCCGGGTGCCAGATGACGTGTCGGTCGTGGGCTTCGACGGCACACCGCTCGCATCCGTCACCGACCCTCCGCTCACCACAGCCCGACAGCCGTTCGACCAGCTGGCGTCGGCAGTTGCCTCGCTATTCGTCGCCCCACCCGAGCTCGACGACCCGCCTGCGCCGCAGGTGTTCGCTCCGGAACTCGTGGTCGGCGCATCGACCGCCGCCGCTCCCGATCGCTCGGTGACGTGATGGGCTGCGCCAAGCCGGACGCCTGGACCATCCGGACACGTGGGCCTGCAAAAATAGGGCGACGAACCCGTCGACGGTTCGGCGAAAACCCATTACCGTCACATCGGGGCCAGGATCCCACGGCTCGGCCAGGAGTCTGAGGGACCGGAAGAAAAAGGTAGGGGAAGTGGATCTGTCGGTTCAGGCCGCCGTGGTCGGCACGGTTGTTGGCATCGTCGCGCTCATCGGAGCGACGATCGCCGTCGTGCTGGTCGTTGTGCGCCGACGCCGCGCAAACCTCATCACCACCTCGCAACGCCTCGCCGACCTCCACACCAGCTACGACTCGCTGAAGGCGGCAATGGTCGCAATGGACCGTGGCGATTACACCAACGCTCTCACCATCGGGGAGCACGTCATCCGCGGGTCGGCACTCAGCCCGCACACCGTGACGGTGGCGCACCTCCTCGTCGGCGAGGCTGCATCGAGGGTTGGCGCACTCCGCACGGCGGTACGCCACCTCCCTCGAGCGATCGAAGCCACGCAACGCGGCTCGCTCGTAGCGCCACTCTCCGAGCTCCTCCGCATGCAATCCGCAGCCAAGGCAGGATTGTGCGAGTTCGAGGAAGCTGTGGCGCTCGCAAAAGAGGCAACTCGCACCGCGCGTGTATCGCACGACAAAGCAGCCTCACTCTGCTTGGAAGCCGAGATCAACTTGCTGCGAGGCGACTTCGGTGCGGCTGAGACGAGCCTCGCAGCCGCCGTGCAAGCGGCAGGGACCGACATGGACCAGGCTCCCATCGATCACCTCACCGGGAGGCTGCTCGCAGCATCGGGCGACCTCGACAAGGCAATGGCACTACTGAAGACCGCGCAAGCCCGCTACGAGCGGGGCGCCAATCCCCTCGCTGCGGCCACGGTGATGCTCGACCTCGCCGAGGTCACCGAACGCCTCGAAGGTCCAGGACCGGCACGCACGCTCATGCGCACTGCGCTCTCCCGGTCCGAAGAGCAGACCGCAGACCATGCGGCGAGGGCCGTCATGCTGGCCAAGGCGGCAGGGATCGAGGCGGCAGCCGGGGACCTCGCGACCGCCGAGCACTACCGCAACGCCGCGCAGCGCTTCTTCACCGCAACCGACCTGCCGTCGGCCGAGGCCTACCTCGCGTGGGTGCGGGCGCGGATCGCAATGGCGATGGGTGATGCAAATCGTGCCGATGCGGCATCGTGGGAGGCGCAAGACGAAGCGACCCGCCTGGGTATGGGGTTGTGGCGGAACAAGATCGAACGCGAGCGCCTGGAGACGATGGACTCGCCGTCCTAGGTCACCTAGGCGGGTGCAACGCGTGCTCGTTCGGCACCCTCTCAGCTCGCAGGCTCGAAGCCGAGTACCTGCCCGTAGAACGCCAGCTCGGCTGTGAGTGCCTCGGCGATCGTCTCCGCCTTGCGAAACCCGTGCCCCTCCCCAGGAAACGCCAGGTACCTGTGCGGAATGCCCTTTGCCGCGAGCGCCTCGGCCAATCGCCCTGCCTGCTCCGGTGGGACCACCTCGTCGTCGAGGCCCTGGAGCAGGATCACCGGGCACGACAGCTCGTCGGTGTGGAACAGCGGGGACCGCAGCCGGTACGTGTCCTCGCTCTCGGGGTAAGGCCCGACGAGACCGTCTAGGTAGCGAGACTCGAACTTGTGGGTGTGCTCCGCAAGCGCAGAGAGATCGCCTATCCCGTAATACGACGCTCCCGCAGCGAAGTCGTCGTGGAAGGTGAGCGCACAGAGTGTCGTGTACCCGCCGGCGCTGCCGCCGCTGATGACGACTTGGTCGGGGTCGACGTGCCCGGCATCGGCCAGGTATCTGGCAGCGGCGATGCAGTCGGCGACATCGGCGATACCCCACTTGCCCTCGAGCGCCTTGCGGTAGGCGCGACCGAATCCAGAGGAACCTCGGTAGTTCACGTCGACCACCCCGAAACCCCGACTCGTCCAGAACTGGAGCTCGAGGTCCAGATCGGCACGGGCCTGCCCCGTCGGCCCACCATGGCTCAGCACGAGCAACGGTGGGCACTCCCCCGGCGGACCCACGAAGTCCGGGTTGGTCGGTGGATACCAGAAGGCCCTGGCGTTGGCGCCGTCGGTCGTGGGGAACTCGATCGACTCGGGGATGCTCATCCGATCGATGGGGACATCGACGGTCAGCGACGGTCGCAACACCTCGACGCTCCCGGCGCCGTCGACGGCAATCACGGACAACGGCATGGTGGCGCTCCCACCAATGAGAAGAGTCCGCCCTCCGGCGATCACGATCGCTGACGACAGGACGTTGCGGCCCACCCGCCACGTCGTGAGGGTGTGGTTGGCCAAGTGCGCAACGTGCTGGCGACCGTCGAGATCGTAGATGCACACGATCGACCCGTCGGGGGTGAAGGTGTACCTCCGCATGCCGAACACCCACTGCGGGGTGCCGAAGTCGGCCTCGGCCGGATAGAGGTCGCCGGGCTCGCCGTCGTGGAGGCGGTAGAGATTCCACCATCCCGTGCGATCCGAGACGTAGTGGAGGATGCCGTGCGGCGACCATTCGGGTTGGAAGATCGACTCCGTCGCACCACCGGCAACACGTTCCGGTTCCGAGATCCCGCCGTCCTCGTCCAGGGCACCGACCCACAACTCGGTGCCGTCCCACGGCATGTTGGGATGGTTCCACGTGAGCCAGGCAAGGCTCCGGCCGTCGGGGCTCGGTCGCGGCGTCGAGTAGAAGTCGTTGCCCGCGACGATCACCTCGGGGTCTGCTGACCCATCGACGGGGAACGCAACGAGCTCATTGACGGGCTCCCCGGCGCGGCCATGACGCTCACGAACGGCGATCACCACGTCCCCGTGAACGACCAGGTCGGCATAGCGCAAGCCGCAGGCGATGGAAGGCTCAGGCGTGATCGGCACCGGCTCGGGACCGTCGAGACGGTAGACCCGCTGGTCGTCGAAGGAGCAGGCGACGACGAGCCCACCGGAGACCGCAAAAGAGCCACCCCCGTACTCGTGGACCCGACTGCGGGCGTTGAACTCCGGTGGAGTCACATCAACGACGCCGGTGCGGGCAGACCATCTGACGATGGCGGTCCTGCCGCCGTCCTGTGGACGTGACTCGGTCCAGTAGACATCGTCCCCGTCGGCCTCGAGCATCGCAAGCCCGACGGCGTCTCCCGTCACCATGTCGACGGTGATCGGTGATCGCCACGAGCCAAAGGGAGCTTGCGCCGCCATCAGCCGCCATCCTCGCCGCGATGATGCTCGGGACGCAAGGTGGGGAACAGGATCACCTCGCGAATGTGGTGGCGATCTGTCAACAACATCACCAGCCGGTCGACGCCGAGCCCGAGGCCCCCGGTCGGCGGCAACCCGTACTCGAGCGCCATGAGGTAGTCCTCATCGATCGGATGTGCCTCTTCGTCGCCGCTCCGGCGCGCCGTGGCCTGCGCCTCGAAGCGGACACGCTGATCGAGCGGGTCGTTGAGCTCCGAGAAGGCATTGGCGTACTCGGCTCCTGCGATGAACAGCTCCCACCGCTCGGTGAGGTCGGGGTCGTCCCTGTGCACCCTGGCGAGCGGCGACACTTCCTTGGGGTGGTCCATGACGAAAGTGGGCTCCCAGATGTCGTCGGCGACCAGCGCATCGAAGAGCTCTTCGATCAACTTGCCATGCCCCCAGTGCCCTTCCGCTTCGATCCCGTGCCTCTTGGCAAGGGATCGGACGTCGTCGAGCGGCTCGTCGAACGAAACCGGCCTCCCCACCGCGTCTGCCACCAGGTCGACCATGCGGGCGCGACGGAAGGGTGGCGAGAGGTCGAGTTCCCGCCCTTGGTAGCGGATGACCGGTGATCCGGCGACGAGGTCGACTACTGCCGCCATCACCTCCTCGACCATGACGGCGATGTCGCCGTAGTCGGCGAACGCCTCGTAGGACTCGAGCATCGTGAACTCGGGGTTGTGTGTGGCATCCACGCCTTCGTTGCGGAAGATCCGGCCGATCTCGAACACTCGCTCCAGCCCGCCGACGACGAGCCGCTTCAGGTAGAGCTCGGTGGCGATCCGCAGATACATCCGCATGTCCAGTGCGTGATGGTCGGTCGCAAAAGGGCGAGCGAGCGCCCCGGTCGCCTGCGACAACAGCACCGGCGTCTCCACCTCGACGTAGCCCCTGGCCTCGAACTGGCGGCGGAGCTCCGACACGATCCGGGCTCGTGCCAGCGCAACCGTTCGGGCATCCTCGTTGACCATGAGGTCGACATATCGGCGCCTGCTTCGCAGCTCGACATCCTGGAGCCCGTGCCACTTGTCCGGAAGCGGCCGGAGGCTCTTTTGGAGGAGATCGATGTCCTCAACCCGCACCGAGAGCTCGCCCCTCTTCGTCGTCATCACGGCTCCACCCGCCCCCACCCAATCGCCCAGGTCGATGTCGCCCACGGCGGCAAAGGCATCGTCTCCGAGCGCGCGGCGGTCGAGGAAGAGCTGGAGCTGCCCCGACCCATCCTGCAACGTGATGAATACGAGCTTGCCGAAAGATCGGAGCAACATGACCCGCCCGGCAACGACGACGTGATCCCCGGTGTCCGTCTCAGGTGCGAGATCGGGGTAGCGAGCGTGGAGATCTGCGGCCATCACGGTTCGCTCGTACCGGTAGGGGTAGGCACCCTCCGCCAGCCTGGCCTCGTGCTGGGCGAGCCGACCGGCCGTCAACGGGTCGTCGGCGAGACGGGCTGCGTCGTCGTGCTCGCCATCCGGCTGATCGGTCATGCGGGCTCCTGGTTCATCGCGAAGATCATCCGCAGGCCCTCCAACGTGAGGAACTCGTCCACGATCTCCACACTGCGGCAATGCGGCACGATGGTAGAGGCCAGGCCTCCGGTGGCGACCCGGGTCACAGGTGAGCCCAGTTGGTCGACGAGCCGGTCCATGATGCCGTCGACGAGGCCGGCATGGCCGTAGATGGCTCCGCTCTGGATCGCTTCCACCGTCCCTTTCCCGATGGGCGACCGCGGCGGCACGAACTCGACGATGCGGAGGGCCGCGGTGCCTCCGATCAGTGCGTTGGTCGAGATGGCGAGCCCCGGGGCGATCGCACCACCGAGATACTCTCCCTCTGGCCCAACGACGTCGAAGTTCGTCGACGTGCCGAAGTCGACGATGATGACCGGCGCCCCGTACTTGGCGCGACCGGCCACGGAGTTCACGACGCGGTCGGCGCCAACCTCGCGCGGGTTGTCGATGAGGATCGGCATCCCGGTCTTCACGCCGGGCTCCACAACGACCACACGATCGCCCGCCACGAGCGCAGCAATCGTCCGCAGCGGCGCAGTGAGTGACGGGACCACGCTCGACAGCGCGACCCCCGACACGTCCTGGGGGTGGAAACCTTCCAGTTCCAGCATGCCCTTCAGCCACATGCGCAGCTCGTCGGCGGTGCGCTCTCTCGTCGTCGTGAGGCGCCAGTGGCCCACGAGCCGGTCGCCTTCGAACAGACCGATCACGGTCTGCGTGTTTCCGACATCGAGCACGAGCAGCATCAGCCCTCCGCAGAGTCGTGGGGTTGAGAGACTTCACTCCGGCCCGGTTGTGCGGCGCGGTCCCGGTACAGGATGCTCGATGACGCCAGCTCGACGCCGCGGTCGGCAACGAAGCCGCCGGCGATGGGATCCAGATGGATGTTGTCGATGAGGCGAGCTGGCCCCACCTGGGCCGCCACGGCGAGGAACGAGGCTCGGTCGAGTCGCTCCACCGGCGCCAGGTCCTGGACGGCAACGAGAGCCGCGTACTCGGGCGCGACGGCAGGCTCCTCGGTCATCGTGTCCCATGCGTACTGTGTGAGCTCGGCGCCATCGGTTACGCCCGCTTCGGCCGCGTCGGCTGCCGCCATCAAGCCACGTGACAGTGCCGTTGCCGCCAGGCGCTCCTCTTTCGACAGGTACCAGTTGCGAGACGAGAGGGCCAAGCCCCCCTGCTCGCGCACGATCGGCACCCCCACTATCTCGACGGGAAAGGAGAGGTCCACGACCATACGCCTCACGATGGCGAGTTGTTGCGCATCTTTGCGGCCGAAGTACGCACGAGCGGGCCGAATGCCCGCGAGCAGCTTGGAGACGACGGTCGCGACCCCGGCGAAATGGCCTGGTCGCGAGGCGCCCTCGAGACGGTCGCCCATGGCCGCGACAGCCACCCTCGTCAATGGCGGGAACGTGTACATCTCCTCCACCGCAGGCGCAAAGAGCACATCGACGCCTGCCTCGGCAGCGAGCGCCGCGTCACCCTCGACGTCGCGCGGATACTGATCGAGGTCCTCGTCCTCGCCGAACTGGAGCGGATTGACGAAGAGACTCATGACCACGGTGTCGTTGTGTCGCCGCGCTGCGGCAGCAAGGGAGAGGTGCCCCTCGTGGAGGAACCCCATCGTCGGAACCAGTCCGGCGGACTCGCCGGCGAGTTCCCTGGTCTCGGCGAACGTCGCCGTGATCTTCATTGGTCGCCCCCGACATTCTCGAGTGGTGGCTCCCACTCCTCGAGCAGCTCTCGAAAGTCGTCGCTTCGGCCCGTCAGCCGCGCCAAGTACACGACGTTGGCGACAAACGGGCTCACCCACTGCGGCGCCGATGTCGCCACGGCATCGAGCTGCGCCGCCACCGTGGTCACGTCCCCCTCGCGACCGGCCCGGTGAGCGCCGGCCGTGGTCCCATGTCGAAGGCATTCGCGACAACGGCTTCGACCAGGGGGCGGGCCGCGGCAAAGGGAACCCCAGCAGCGTCGAAGAGGTCGCTCGCCATCGTGAGCGCCAGGAGTGGGAAGTTCGCCGCGGCGGCGGCCGCGGCGTGGTAGAGCGCCTTGCGGTCGTCGGCGAGATCGAATGAGCGGGCGCCGATCGAGGTCGCGAGCTCGTGCAGACTGCTACGCAACGGCTCCTCGGCCGTCACGGCCACCCACGCACCGGACAGGCGCGCAGCACCAGCCTCCGGGCTCGGCAGGGTCTGGAGGGGGTGGAACGACCCGACTGCGCATCCGGCTGCGGCCAGCGGCTCGAGCGCCGCAACCGGCGTCAGTCCCGAGACGTGCACTGCGGCCGACACGTCGCGGCAGCGGGTGGCGAGAGCTGCAGCAACGGGTGCGATCGCTTGGTCGCGGGTGGCGAGCATCAGGAGATCGGCCGGCGGGAGATCCTCGTCCGGCCCGAGAGCGGCAGCACCGAGGCCTCGGGCGGGCTGCTCGGCCTGGCGACGGTCCCGACCAACGACGGCGACCACGCGATGGCCTGCGGCATCTACGGCAACAGCGATCGCAAGTCCTGCCCTGCCCGGTCCAACGACGATGATGCGCATGATGCCTCGGCTTCAGTCCTCGTGGGTACCGCTACCGGGACGAGAGTGTAGGGACCCTGCGGGTCACCGCGCCCAGTGGTGGCTCCCGGCGAGTCGATCAGCGAGGCGGCTGCAGGAACTCGATCTGCGGCGGGAGTTCGCGTGCTCTGCCGAGCTCGGTTTGCTGGACCGACTGCTCGCGAAGGTGGGCAGCCTCCTCGGCGCGCTCGACGATGTGCGCCGCTCGCTGCACCAACGCAGCCTCGACGACGCCATCGGGGTCGAGGCCTGCGTTACGCAGAGTCATGAACGCTGCAGCGGCCGGCTCGCTCAGGGTGAGCGTGATGGGGTGTGCCATGCCGCAACCGTACGCAGCGTCGGTGACGGCCCCCAGAGCCAAAGGTCCTCATGGAGCAAGCCGGCCAACGCCCACATTGCCTGCGTCCAACCCCTACTTCGTGCCGAAGATCCGATCGCCGGCATCGCCAAGACCGGGGACGATGTACCCAACCTCGTCGAGATGACTGTCGATCGCCGCGGTCCAGACCGTCACGTCGGCATGGTGCTCATGGAAGTGGGCGATGCCCTCGGGTGCCGCAACCAAGCAGACGAACCGGACCTCGCGCGGCCCGCGACCCTTGATGCGGTCGACTGCGGCGACCGCTGAGTGACCGGTGGCCAGCATCGGGTCGACAACGATGACGATGCGCTCCTCGATCTTGTCGGGCATCTTGAAGTAGTACTGGACTGCCTCGAGGGTCTCGTGATCTCGGTAGAGCCCGATGTGGCCGACGCGCGCCGAAGGGATCACATCGAGGATGCCTTCCAGTATCCCCCCGCCGGCGCGAAGAATCGACACGATGACCGGTTTCAGGCCCGCAACGATCGGGGCCTGCATCGTGGCGAGCGGCGTCTCGATCTCGACGTTCTCGAGGGGAAGATCACGGGTCACTTCGTAACCCATGAGTGCCGAGATCTCCCGCAGCAGCTTGCGGAACTCGGCCGTGCTGGTCTCCTTGCGCCGCATCAGTGTCAGCTTGTGCTGCACCAGCGGATGGTCGATCACGATCACGTCGCCGGCCACGTCTCTCCTCGCTGTTGTCGCGGCGTCACCATAGGGAACCGTCTGCGACACCGGCCAACCCGGGAGATCGACCGTGCGAGCCTCCTGCTGCTCGACGGCATGGAGCAAGGCCGCCACCGGTGTGCCGTCGGGCAGCGCTGCGCGCGGCCAGGCTGCGGCGAGCGGTTCCAGGGCGAACCTGCGTTCGGTGAGCCTCGGATGCGGAACCGTCAGTCCTGGCTCGTCTACGACCTGGCTCCCGAGCAGCAGCAGGTCGAGGTCGAGCGTCCGCGGCCCCCACCGCTCAATGCGCTCTCGCCCGTGCCGGCGCTCGATCTCCAGCAGCCGGCGGAGCACGTCGTGCGGCGCCAGGTCCGTCTCGACGACAACAACTGCATTCAGGTAGGGGCTTTGGTCGGGGCCGCCGACCGGTGCAGTCTCGTAGACGGGCGAAACGGCCACCACCGTCCCGATACGTTCGGCGAGCTCATCGACCGCATTCCGCAGATGAGCAGCGCGGTCCCCGAGGTTCGAGCCGAGGCCGATCGCGGCCCGGTTGGGCACGTCGAGCGCGGCGTCGGGATCAGGCGGCGACCTTCGGGACCCAGCGGCCGGCCCGTGATCTCCTGAATGATCGAGGTGGCGATGATCGGATCCTTGATCAACCCGGCGTGAACGAGAAGCCCGCCGAGTATCCCGACGATCGTGTCGTCGATGAGATCGCGGTGGACCAGGACCGATGCGCCTTCAGGACGAGACGCTTCGTCGAGCACGGCGAACACGTCATCGATGTCTGCGGGATCGAGAGCGCCCACGATCGGCATGTTGAAGTACGAGAATCCTGCGCCTTCATACGCCGCTTGGTTCTGGTTCCCCGGCAGGAGCGAAACGACGGTGTTGATCCCCTGGTCCTTCAGCCAGAGGATCTCCTCTTCCCGCCGCACCCGGCGATGCTGGAAGCCGTGGCCGCCGATCCTCTCGGATACCGCGAGCTTCCCTGCGATCACCCACTTGAAGCCCCTCGGCTCGAGACCGGCCACGTCTACTCCGTTTGCTCGTCGTTGCGGGAACGAACGATAGCGTCGCTCACCCTGGTGACCTGAAGCGCACCGGCGACATCGTGGACCCGCACCACGGCCGCCCCTGCCGCAACGGCACGAGCCGTCGTTGCGGCTGTCGCCGCATCACGCTGATGGGCGGCAGCCGGGTGTCCCGCTCTTTCGAGGATCCATCCCAGGAAGCCCTTGCGAGACGCACCGACGAGCACCGGATAGCCGGTTGCGACGAAGCGCTCCAGATCGGCGAGAAGCATGAGGTTGTGCTCGAACGTCTTGCCGAAACCGATTCCAGGGTCGATGCAGATCCTGGTCCGCTCGACACCCGCCGCCACGGCATCGCCGGCTGCATCCATCAGGTAGGCCGCAACCTCGCCCACTACGTCGTTGTAGCGGGGGTCGCGTTGCATGTCGGTGGGCGACCCTCTCATGTGCATGAGCACGACGCCGGCACCGGCCTCGGCGCACACCCGCCGCATCTCATGGCTGCGCAGCCCGGTGACGTCGTTCACGATCTCGGCGCCGGAGGCCAGGGCGACGCCGGCGACCTGCGGTTTCGAGGTGTCGATCGAGACGATCACGCCGGCGGCGGCCAATCCGTCCACAACAGGGAGAACGCGCCTGATCTCCTCGTCTGCGTCAACGGGGTGGGCACCCGGCCGAGTCGATTCGCCGCCGACGTCGACGATGTCCGCACCCTCGTCCCACAGGCGCATGCCCTCTGCGATTGCGGCTTCGACACCATCGACTTCGCCGCCGTCCGAGAACGAGTCTGGTGTGACGTTGAGCACGCCCATCACCAGCGTGTGGTCGGCTGTGGTCAGCGACGTCGTCCGCAGCCTCCACTCGCTCGCAGTGAACGTCATGGGCTTGGCCGCCTCCAGGGCCGCATCACTGTGCTCCTCGCAATGCGAGCAGGATGGGCCGCAGGCTCACGCCTTCGCTGGGTGAGGGTCCTCACTCGGCGGCTGGGCAGCCACCCTGCCCTCGCCGACGGGGACACCTTGGGGACGCTGGATCCGCAACGCACCGGTCTCGGTGTGCTCCCACTTCGGCACGTTGGCGAACACCTCGGCAACCTCGCCCGCATCGAGGGTCTCCGTGTCGAGGAGCGCCGCGGCGATGCCATCGAGAGCATCGCGATGAGTGTTCAGGATCTCCCTGGCCTCGTCGTGCGCCTGGGTGATGAGCCTGCGCACCTCGTCGTCGATCGCCGCAGCCACCTCGTCAGACAGGTCGGTTGGGCGCGAGTAGTCCCGACCGAGGAAGACCTCGCCTTCCGGCTTGCCATACCGAAGCGGCCCCAGCTTGTCGCTCATGCCGTACTCCATCACCATGCGCCGGGCCAGGTTGGTCGCCTTGTCGATGTCGTTGGAAGCGCCGGTGCTGGGATCGCCGAAGATGATCTCTTCTGCGGTCCGTCCTCCGAGCGCATACGCGAGTTGATCGACCAACTCACTCCGGCGGCTGAAGTACTTGTCCTCCATCGGCAGAGCGAGCGTGTAGCCGCCGGCTCGGCCGCGCGGGATGATCGTCACCTTGTGGATCGGGTCGAGGTTCGGCAGCACGTGGCCAACGAGCGCATGTCCACCCTCGTGGTACGCCGTGAGCTCGCGCTCCTCTTGCGAGATCACCCGGCTCCGCCGCTCCGGACCGGCAACCACGCGGTCGACGGCCTCGTCGAGTTCGAACATCGAGATCTCGGTCTTGCCGCGCCGGGCGGACAGGAGCGCCGCCTCGTTGATGAGGTTGGCGAGATCAGCGCCTGTGAAGCCGGGGGTTTGCCGGGCGAGGGCAGCGAGGTCGATGCCCTCAGCGAGCGGCTTGCCCTTGGAGTGCACGGCCAGGATCGCTTCCCGGCCTCTCAGATCGGGTCGGTCGACGACGATCTGCCGGTCGAACCGACCCGGCCGCAGAAGTGCCGGGTCCAGGATGTCTGGGCGGTTGGTGGCTGCGATGACGATGATGCCGGTCTTCACATCGAACCCGTCCAGCTCGACGAGGAGCTGGTTCAGCGTCTGCTCGCGCTCGTCGTGGCCGCCGCCGAGCCCTGCGCCGCGATGGCGGCCGACGGCGTCGATCTCGTCGATGAAGATGATGGCAGGCGAGTTGGTCTTGGCCTGCTCGAAGAGATCGCGCACGCGGCTGGCACCGACACCGACGAACATCTCGACGAAGTCGGAGCCCGAGATCGACAAGAAGGGCACTCCAGCCTCGCCGGCGACGGCCCTCGCGAGCAACGTCTTTCCGGTCCCCGGGGGCCCGAAGAGCAGCACCCCTTTGGGAATCTTGGCACCCATCGAGCGGAACTTGCCTGGATTCGAGAGGAAATCCCTGATCTCCTCGAGCTCCTCGACGGCTTCCTGCGCACCCGCCACGTCCTTGAATGTGACCTTCGGCTGGTCCTTGGTGACTTGGCGCGCCTTTGCTTTGCCGAACTGCATGACGCGATTCCCACCACCCTGCATCTGCATGAGGATGAAGATGAAGACGCCGAAGATCAGGAGATACGGGAAGATCGTTCCCAGGAACCACTGGAAGAGCGATGGGTTCTCGGGATCGGGACGCACCGTGATGCCCGAATCGAGCAGCCGTTGAGTCAACGTGCCCTCGTATTCGTTGGGATACCCGACGATGAACTCGGATGAGGCCCCAGGCAGGACGGCGTTCGAGTTCAGCTCACCGAGTAGCTGCTCGGACTTCTCGCGTACCGTCACCTCTTCGATGTTGCCCGCGTCGACCTGGTCGAAGAACTCGTTCAACGTCAGCTCCGTCGGCTCCGTGGCGCCGTCGAGGAAGAAGTTGATCGCCATCAACACGAGGAAGCCGACGGCCAGGTAGACGAGGACGGTTCGTACGTTGCGGTTCACACTGCTCCTAGGGACGCGCCAGAGCGCCCCCCTTAGTCTATGTGCTCGGGGCCGGTATCGAGAAGCCGACTCGAGGCCGCAGACCTCAGAGGTCGGACCTCAGATGCGGGCGCCGGAGGAATGACGTCTCGTTGCGAGCATTCCGACGTCCGAAGCAGGCGTCCGTCACTCGCCGAGGCCGCCCTCGACCACGCCGACGAACGGGAGGTTGCGGTACTTCTCGTCGTAGTCGAGCCCATACCCGATCACGAACTCCGGCGGGATGTGGAAGCCCTCGTACCTGATGTCGGTGGGAGGGCGATCGACACCGTCTTTGACGAGCAGCGCGGCCAGCTCGAGCGATGCCGGCTGGCGCACTCGGAGGCTCTTCATCAGGTAGCGAAGCGTGAGCCCTGAGTCGATGATGTCTTCGACGATCAGCACGTCGCGGCCTGCGATCTCCTCGTCGAGGTCCTTCAGGATGCGGACAACGCCTGAAGATTTGGTCGCCGCCCCGTACGAGGACACCGCCATGAAGTCGAACTCGACCGGCAGGTCGACGTGGCGGGCGAGGTCTGCCATCACCATGAAAGCGCCCTTCAGGATGCCGACCATCAGCAATTCCTTGCCGGCGTAGTCCTTTGTGATCGCTCGACCCATCTCCGCCAGCTTGGCGTCGATCTCTTCGGCCGAGATGAGCACCTTCACCTTGTCCAGCATTGCGATCTCTCCGTGATGAGCTCGAGGATCCGGTCGTGCGACGGGTCCGCACGGGCCCACGCCGCGGTGCGGGCGCCGGCAACAGCCGCAATCTTCCCACGCACGTCGATGACCGGCCAACCCGCCCTGAGTCGTGGCGGGATGCCCGCCTCCGCCATCGCATCTCTCACGAGCTTGGAGCCTGCCGCAATGGCGATACGCTCGCCCGCCGCTGCGGCGCGCACCGTGAGCACGAGGCCGAGCCCGGGGTCGAGGCGGAGCCGCCGTCGGGTCATCGGTGGCGTGCTGCTGCGGGCCGTCTCCGCGACCCGGATCGCACACGAGCCGAACGCGGCCTCTCCTGGGACGGCGAGGGACACGGGATCCGGCACGTCTGCAGCCACCATCGGATCGCTCAGCGTCACGAACGGCCCCTCCCGCTCGCAGCGCAGGCCGCCGCCGAGCTCGGCGGCGGGCCCGGCAACGGCAGCCATCACCTTCGCCACGTCTGCTGCAGTGCCGGGGTACGGAGGGTGGGCGATCCGAATCGCCCGGCGCACGAGCCGCGAGGCCACTGCCGACGGCTGGGTCCGCAGCAAACCCACAGGGATCCGAACCGCACCACGCTCCTCCACCAGCGGGAGCCGTGCGGCCTGCTCCTCGAGCGTTGCATCGTCTGCGGCGAGGTTGCGGGCCGTGCGGGCGAGCGCCTGGTGCACTCCCGGGACAGCGCCCGCAAGCGCCGGCAGCACTTCGTGACGAATGCGGGAACGAAGGTGGCGCGGGTCGCGATTGGTCGCATCGTCGGCGTACGGCAGGCCGAGCTCGTCGGCCGCGGCGCGGACCTCGCCGGCCGACAGCCCGAGCAGCGGCCTGGCAAAGGGACCTCTGGACGATGGGATTCCCGAGAGACCGGTGCTCCCGGCCCCGCGAAGCAGGTTGGCGACGACGGTCTCGGCGAGGTCGCCGCCGTGATGCCCGGTGATGATGGATGCGCCTTCGGCGGCGGCCTCGAGGGCGGTCAGCCGCACGAATCGCGCGTCGGTCTCTGTCTCCGTTGCCGCCACGGAGACAGTGCGAAGAGGTATTCCGAGCCTTGCAGCGACCGCCTCTGCAGCGCTCGCCAAGACCGGGGAGTCGACCCACCCGTGGTCGACGAAGACCGCCCGAAGGGGGCGCAGGGGCTCGAGCACCGTCGCAACCCAAGCCGCAACCGCGGAATCGGGACCGCCGCTCAGCGCAACGACGAGTGGTCCGGTGGGGAATCTGGGCGCCGCCGCGTCGCGCACTCGGGCTGCGGCCCGCCTCATGCCACGCGCTCGAGCCAACTGACCGGGTTGTCGATCTCATCGATCGTTGGCAGGTCATCGGCGGACCGCCAGGCCAGTTGGAGGCTGTCCCAACCTGCGTGACGCTCGACACCCCCGATGAAGGATGCGCCGGCCTCGTACTGTCGGAGTTTCATCTCCAGACCGACGAGCCGCATGAACATCGCCGTTCGCGGGTCCTGCCGGCGGATCTTCAGAATCTCCGACATCCTGCGCTGCGTGACCAATTCCCGGGCGCCGATGCGGTCCATCACCACATGGCCATGACCTTCCAGCAGCGACATCAAGGCCTGCACACGGTCGATGACCTCTCGCTGCGCCGGCGAGGCGAACAGCCCGAAGAGACCTCGCTCGTCGACGAGCGGGTCGCCAGTGGCAGCGGCTTCCCTCAACTCCCCAGCGACCCGCTGGAGCCGGCCGGGCTCAGGCACTGCTGCGGCGACCAGCTGTTCGACCAGACCGAGGAAGTAGCTGCGAAGCCACGGAACACCGACGAACTGGGCGCGGTGGGTGCATTCGTGCAGCGCCACCCAGAACCGGAACTCCGACGGCCTGAACTCGAACTGACGCTCGAGCGCGAGCAGGTTGGCTCCGACGAACATGACCGTGTCACCCGCTCCACCGTCTGAGGTGGGGAGAACGAGCTCGTACTGGCCGAGGACGCGACGGCTCAACATGCCGAGAACGGTCCCGAGCTCGATGGCGACGACCCGGCCGGCGACGGCGCTCCCGATCGCCGTCTGCGAGCTGAGCCGCTCCTCAGCGGGTGCCAGCAGGACGCTGAAGGAATCGACGTTCGCTTCGACCCACTCTGCTCGGCTCACCACCGCAACGTCCGGTTGACCCGGACCTTCGAGCCCGGTCTCGGCGGCAACCAGATCCGCCGCACGATGGACGAGACCCGGCGCCTGGGCCTGGAGACGCGACTCGTGGTAGGTGCCCTCGAGCGGATATCGACCCGACATACGCGATGCGACTCTCGTCACGAGGGGCCAGTGCACGGAGGTCATATCGGGAAGTTAGTCAGCCTGCGGGACTCCGCCGCAGCGGCTCAGTCGACGACGCGATATCTCGCGCGGATCCGCACACCGTAAAAGACGATGGATCCAATGAGACCGAGCACGCCGAGAGCGAGAATGGTGGGAGCCAAGAAACGTTGCGTCCACGGGGCCTCGGTCGGGGTCTCGGCCAAGGGCGGCGCCTCTACGGCGGGCACGATGCCGGTCTCCGTCCCGGCACCACCCGTGTCGGGCACCGTCGTCTCCGTGGAGCCTTCGGTGAAGGTGACGACCAGCGGCGGCGAGGCCCATGCCGAGCTCGTGGTGACGAGCAGCACAGCAATGACGGCAACGAGAACATAGATCCGAGTTCGCATCGGGTCGGAAGGTTAGCTGGTCTACTCGCCGCGTCGATGCCGTCAGTTGTCGGCGACGATCCGGCCACGGAGACGCGGGAACTTGGTCGGAGCGTGTGCGTAGCAGTACTCGCGCCGGTTGTAGCGGCTCAGCTGCGTCTCACACTCGTCCAGCGCACACGTCTTGATGTCGACTCTTGCTTTCGGGGCCCGGCTGTCACCGAGGATGCGGCGCCCCTTCATGACACTCTCAGTCATGTTTGCTCGCTTTCAGCACGCCAACCCCACCCGTGCCCTTCACTGGCCGTCGTTGCGTGCAGACTCTTCCTCTATCAACGCACGAAGGCGGTCAAAAAGTTCCGGTGGTGGCTGATCTTTTCCGCGTTCGCGAATCACAGCCTTGAGGTGCGCTTCGAAATCGAAGGCGCCGCAACAGGCATCACAGCGCCGAAGATGCCACCGAATGCGGGCACGCCGCGCCCAGGTGATCTCATGATCGATGTAGTGGTACACGTACTCGACGGCGTGTTCGCAACCGCGATTCATTGCGTGGGACCTGCCAGGCCTCGTTCTTCTGCCAGCCTCCACAACTTCTGTTGCAGCGCTTTTCTTCCACGATGCAGCCTGGACATCACGGTTCCTATCGGGATGTCAAGGATGGAGGCGATCTCCTTGTACGAGAACCCGTCCACGTCGGCGAGCACGACGGGGAGCCGGAAGTGTTCAGGGAGTGACTCGAGGGCATCCTTGATGTCCGTGTCGACGAACCGATCGAGCACTTCTTCCTCGGCGCTCACAGATGCGCCCGATGCTTCCCCCAGCCGCCGAAACAGGTATATGTCCTGCAACTCACCCAACTCGACCTCGGAAGGGCGACGCTGCTGTTTGCGGTAGCGGTTGATGTACGTGTTGGTGAGGATCCGGTAGAGCCACGCCTTGAGGTTCGTTCCGGCCTCGAACGATCCGTAGGCGCGGTAGGCCTTGAGGTAGGTCTCCTGCACGACGTCTTCAGCGTCGGCGGGGTTGCGGGTCATGCGGAGCGCGGCCGAGTAGAGCTGGGGGGCGAATTCCATCGCATCGCGCTCGAAGTTGGCTTGATCCGCCATCGTCCTCACTGGGCTGGGGAGGGTGCCATACCCTATCGGATCGCCGGCGAGACCCAGCATGCGGTGGCGCGCCCGGGGCCGGGTAGACTGCCGCCGCTTCAAGCGCCGGAGTAGCTCAGTCGGTAGAGCGACGCACTCGTAATGCGTAGGTCAGGGGTTCGATTCCCCTCTCCGGCTCGACCACCACAACGATCTCGACACAGACGTCGCTCGGTGATCGCGCAGGCGGTCGACCGTCAGATGCGGCCTTCCCACCACTTCAGCGTGCGTGCCAGCCCCTCGTCGAAGTCGATCGGCGCCACATCGGGGAACAGCTCGAACAAGCGGCTCGGATCGGCGGTGCTGTGACGGATGTCGCCGGGCCGGGAATCGCGGTGCTCGACCGGGAGGTGGCGGCCGAACGCATTCTCGAGTCGAGCAATCAGCTCGAGGAGCGTCGTCCCGCCCCCGAAGGCCAGGTTGATGGGAATGTCGTTGGTCACCCGGCGCTTCACGGCCTCGATCAACGTCCACGTCACCGTGTCGACGTACGTGAAGTCGCGTGACTGCTTCCCGTCGCCGTTGACGTAGAGGGTCTCCCCGGTCATGCCGGCGGCTATCCACGCCGGGATCACCGCGGCATACGCATGCCCGGCAGGCTGACGGGGCCCGTAGACGTTGAAGAACCGAAACGCCAGCGTCGGCAGGCCGTAGGAGTGCTGGTACGCCAAGGTGTACCACTCGGTTGCCACCTTGCTGACGGCATACGGGCTCATGGGCCGTGTCGGCAGATCCTCGTGTTTGGGAAGGCCGGGTGTAGCGCCATAGACACTCGAGGAAGATGACACGATCGTGTGTACGCCCCCCGCACGCCGGGCCGCTTCGAGTACCTGGAGCGTTCCCGTTGCGTTGCGCTCGTGCGACTTCATCGGGTTCTTGACCGACTTGGGAACCGAGCCCCGCGCCGCGAGGTGAACGATGGCATCGGCGCCGGCACACACCTCGTCGAGGATGGCGGGATCGAGGATCGAACCAACGACGAGCTTTGCGTCCATGCCCTCGAGGTTCTCAGCAAACCCGCTCGAGAGATCGTCGAGCGCAATCACCTCGTCTATGGCAGCGTCACGCGCAAGCGCCTCGCACAGGTTCGCGCCGATGAAACCGGCGCCGCCGGTGACCACAACCTTCATTGCCCCCACGTCCTTCTGGTCGACCCGAGCCACGGTACCCGAGGTGGGCGTGTGCGTCACTGGGCCGACCGACCCGCCTCCCCGTCGCCGTCGCTCCACGGTATCTTCTCGGCGTGACCGCACCACAAGGAGCTCCCGAGCCGCCCAGCTCGACGCCCCGCCGTGCCGCAACGCTCGGCGTGGCGTGGATCGTCGCCGTTGCCCTCTTGCGGGTGACACTGCTGGCGCCGGAGATCTGCCCCGACTTCACGGCAGACGACGCCCGGAACGCGGCTGTTGCCGCCGGAGAGTGGGTGGCCACCAACCAGAAGGCGGACGGAACCTTTCTGTACCAATACGACCGGACGACGGGCGCCACACCCGGCGTGTACAACCTCGTCCGGCACGCCGGCACCACGATGAGCCTCTACCAACTCGTCGACGCGGGCGAGACACAATTCCTCGATCCCGCCGACCGGGCGACCCGCTACATGCTCGACCGCATGGTTGCCACGGGGGATGGCGGTGCCTCATGGGCAGAGCCGGGTGGCGACCTGCAGCTCGGCGCCGGGGCCCTCATGGCGATCTCGCTGCTCATTCGCCGTCAGGCAACGGGAGATGCGGCATACGATGCCGAACTGGTGCAGCTCGGCCGCTTCATGGTGGGCCAGCAGCGCTCGGACGGGGTGATGCTGGAGCGGTGGGTGCGGGCGACGGAGGCACCAGACCCGTCACAGCGCTCGAGGTACGCCACCGGAGAGGCGCTGTGGGCGCTTGCGTTCCTCCACGACACATTCCCCGGCGAGAGCTTCGACGAGACCGCATGGCGCACGCTCGATTACCTCAGCCTACGAAGGGACGACGAGGAGGGCCTCTTCCCGAACCCATGGCCGGACCAGTGGGCGGCCTACTCTCTCGGGCAGATGTCGACCTGGGGCCTTGCCGACCATCACATCGCCTATGCCCGGCGCCTGGCGTCAGCTTTCGGCGTGCAGGTACGGTGGGACGCGCAGCGCAGCGGCGGCATCGCCACGATGGTCCACCCGCCCGAACCGCGCGGCGCGGGATTCGGGACGGTGCTCGAGGGTCTGGGCCGTCTCGGTGTGCTCGCGTCCCGTGACGACCGCCTCGCCGATATCGACGACGACCTGGCGTCACGCCTCGTGTGCGGAGCAGCCCGACTGGCTGCGGCGCAGACGACGGCCGACAGCATCGTGGGCGCCGATCCGCAGCGTGAGCAGGGGGCATGGTTCAGAGGCGGCGAGACGCGCATGGACGACCAGCAGCATGCCGCGTCCGGGATGCTGTGGGCCGAGGCAGTGCTTCGAGGCGCCGAGCAATGACGAGTGTCGTAGCGGCCATGGCCATCCTCGTCGTATCGTGGAACCCTGCCCTCGTCGTGGAGCGGGCACCCGCGCTCGATGCGAGGCGGTGGATGGGCATGGCGATTGCAGCAGGGTTGACCTTGGCCGTTGCTATCGCAAGCGACTCGATCCTCGCCGCGTTGGATGTCTCTGCCCCGACCTTCCGCACGGCGGCAGGTGCCGTGATCGCCGTCACCGGGGCGCGCTGGCTCGTCGGACCTACCCCGCACCAGGATGCGGGTCGCCCCATGGCGCTCGGCTTCATCGACGTCGGCACACCTGCCCTGGTCTTCGCCGTGATCGCAACCACGGCTGCAAGTGGCTGGTGGTGGACAGCCGCAGGCATCGCCGTCGCCGCAGGCGTGACGGGCGGCCTGCAGCGCGCGGCCATATCGCCCGCCCTCGTCACCTGGGCGCGCCGGATGCTGGCTGGGGGAGCCGTCGGACTCGGCGTTGCGCTGGTCTACGCAGGGATCAGGTCCGTCTGACCGTGATCGTCACGAGGAGCTACGGACACTCGCGGTCAGGCCAGACGCGACGTCCGGATGGCTGAACTCGAAGCCATCATCGAGCAGCCGCTGCGGCACCACGCGGGCCGAAGTGAAGACGAGCGCCTCTGCCTCCTCCTTGCCGAGCAGGAGCTCGAGCGCGAACCCGGGCACCGGCAGCACCGTCGGACGGCGAAGCACGGCGCCCAGCGCCTTGGTCATGACCGCATTGGTGACCGGCTCGGGAGCGGTCAGGTTCACGGGACCCGCAAGCTCGGAGGTCAGAAGGTGTGTGATGGCACGTACCTCGTCGATGAGGGAGATCCAGCTCCACCACTGGTCACCGCGCCCGAGCCGGCCGCCGACGCCCAGCTTGAACGGGAGCATCATCTTGCCGAGGGCACCCGAACTCGCGTCGAGGACGATGCCCGTGCGAGCGAGAACGGTCCGAATCCCTGCATCCACTGCAGGTTGCGCTGCTGCCTCCCACGCAGTGGCGACCTGTACCAAGAAGTCGTCGGCAGGCCCCGACCCAGAGGCCTCCGTCAACACGGCGTCGCCCCGGTCGCCGTAGAAACCGATGGCCGAACCCGAGACGAACACGGCGGGCGGTGACGCGAGCGCCGCCATCGTTTGGGCCAGGAGGCGGGTGGATTCCACCCGGCTGTTCATGATCTCCTTCCTGCGCTCGGGAGACCAGCGGCGGTCGCCGATGCCGGCACCGCTCAAGTTGATGACGGCACGCACACCTGCGAACGCCGCGGGATCGAGCCTCCCAGCGGCTGGATCCCACTCGTGCTCGCCTTGGCGAGGATTGGATCTCACCAGCCTCACCACGTCGTGGCCGCTATCGGCGAGATGGCTGCGAAGCGCGGTTCCGATGAGCCCGCTCGAACCACTGATGAGAATCCGCATAGCTGTTGTTCCTCTCGCGTGTCATCTCTCGTTCGGTTCACTCCGGCGCATCGGATTCCCACCACGGGTCGAGCCTGTGCCCGACGGCTTCTACCCACGCCAGCGCCAGTGCCCCCACCGGGTCTTCGTGATCGATGAACGTCGACGGGTCGAGCGGTGGCTCGACCCAGGCGGCGATCGCCGTCCGCCGAAAAGCCCTCTCGATCGCAGCGAGGGTCCCCTGGCTTCCCTGGACCGCCAAGGGGACGAGTGGCACGCCGGCCGCAAAGGCAAGCCACGCGGCGCCTCGCTCGGGCGGTTGCTCGCGCCATTCCGTGACTCGCTTGCCCTCGGGGAAGATCCCGACCGGCCTCCCCGCATCGAGCTCCGCGAGCGCGGTGCGAATTGCGGCGATCGGGAGCCGGTCTCGAGGCGTGGGAATCGCACCGAAGAACGTGATGAGGCGATCGAACAGGTGGGATTGGTCGAACAGGTCGCCGACTGCGAGATACCGAACGTTCTGCTGCGCCACCAAGGTGACGATGACCGGGTCGACGAACGAGAGATGGTTCGCCGCAATCACATAGGCCCCTTGCGGCAGGAGTTCCCGGCCGCTGACGTGGAGGTCGTAGAGCCACCTCGCGGCTGCGCCGACCGGATGCCTGGCGACTGCCACGAACCGCCGGGTGAACCCGCCCGGCGAACGCTCAGCCCGCCGCGCCAAGGTCTGCAAAGAGGTTGGCGAACGCCAGCATCGGTCGCTGGTTGGCCTCGAGAGCTTCGATCGTCTCGAGAACACGTTCGGCATGAGCGACGGCGGTCGCAGGCAGGACCGATGCGAGCGCCGTCGCCGGCACGTCGGGATTGCGCACGGGTGCGCCGAATTGGGCGGCGGCCGCATCGCGGTAGAAGCCGGCGAGGATCTCCAAGCCTGACACATAGAGCGCTGCGGTCGCCCGCCGCAGCTCACGCTCGTTGCGCTCCTTGACCGCTCTCCCCCGGCTCCTTCAGCTGCGCCCGCCGCTTCCCGTGCCGTCTGGTCGTCGCGTAGCGCAGCGAGAAGCGGGTCGCAGGCCGCCGCCACCTCATCGGCGAGCGCGTAGGCGTCACCGGGGTGCGGCGAGAACGCGAAGCGGCACCGACAACCACGCGTGGCGGAATTCGGCGACCTCAGGGCGAGTGGCGAGAGCAAGGGCGAGGCCCGGTCGTCCGCCCGAGATCCGCGCTGCCCGCTCCGCTTGGTCGGCGGCCAAGCCCATCGCCACGAGACCAGACACGATGTCGGCGTCTCCGACGCGTCCGAACACGATGGTTCGGCATCGACTCGCCACGGTATCGGGAAGATCGTCCTCCGACTCGGCAACCAGCACGAAGACGGTCGACGCCGTCGGCTCCTCCAGCGTCTTCAGGAGCGCATTGGCCGCCTCGTCATTGAGGACGCCGCCCTCCTCGAAGAGGAAGACCTTGCGGAGGCCGGAGAAGGGCGCCAAGCTCGCCTGGCTGACGGTGTGACGTGCTTGATCGACCGTGATGGCCGACCTCCCCTCGGGCTCGACGGTCGTGAGGTCTGGATGGTTGCCGGCAAGGACGCGCCGAAGGCACGCCGGATCGCCGGCGCAGAGCAGGTCGGCAGCGAAGCGGCGAGCCACCGTTGCCTTGCCTGCGTTCGTCGGCCCGACGAACATATACGCGTGGGCGGGCCGCTCGGCTTCACGGCGCAACAGCGCCACGACGGACCCGTGACCGATCACGTCGCCGTAGACGTCAACCATCGGGCCTCCACGATCTCACACACCTCCGCGACCACCTGCGTCAGCCTCCGTTCCGCATCGACGACCACAAACCGCTCCGGCTGCGCTGCCGCCAGCGTATCGAAGGCACGCGACACACGGGTCTGGAGTTGGATCCCCTCGTCTCCGATGCGGTCCCGGACCGCCTCGCGTCGCATGCCGAGCTCCGGGTCGATGCGCAACAGGACGATCAGCTCGGGCCACACGCCCCGCAGGCCAAGCTCGTTGACACGCCGTACCGGATCCACGCCGAGACCGCGGCCCTCACCCTGGTAGGCCAGCGACGAGTACACGGAACGATCGGTTACTACCCACCTTCCCGCGTCGAGCGCGGGCCCGACGATCTCCGCGGAGAGCTGGGCACGAGCCGCCGCAAACAGCAGCGCCTCCGTCCACGGCTCGACGTGACCGTCCGGATCGAGGAGAACGTCGCGAATCCGCTCTCCTGTTGCAGTGCCCCCCGGCTCACGAACATTGACCACCTCGACACCGCGCTCCCCGAGATGAGCCGTCAGGGCCGCGGCAACCGTCGACTTGCCGGCGCCCTCGACACCTTCGAATGCGATGTAGCGACCCCTCATCGCTCCTCATCTTCGTCGTCTCCGGTCCGTCCACGGACTCGTGCTCTGCCACGCGTCGCTCGCTCGCGCCAGGATGTCGCGAGCCTCGGCGCCGAGCTTGGGACGTCCGAAGAGCGATCGGAGGCTCCAGAGCATGGCCAACCCCGAGAGGATGATCACAGCGCCGCCGAGGAAGACGACGAGACGCGTGGGGTCGCTGAGCCGGCCGAAGCCCACCCCGCTCAGCACCGCCCGTAGCGGGGCGCGAGAGCCATCGACACGAACAAGCCGATACGCATCAACCCGAAGAGAGTCGCAAACACGCGACCCCGCATCTCGTCGCTCACCTGCTCATGAAGGTGCGTGAGGCCCATCACGTAGGCCGCCCCGGCGCCGAAACCCATGAGCAGCATCCACGACGCAGCACCGGCGACCGTCGCCGTCAGCGACGCGGCCGTGAGGCCCGCACCCGTGGCGAGCAGCGCGACCGCAAACACCAGATCCCGCCGCACCAACCGCGACTCGTACAGCGACACGGTCACTATCCCGATGCCCGCCCCGACGCCCATCGTGGTCACGAGGGCGAAGAACCCCGTTTGGTCGGCATCGAGCACGTCCTCCACGAATGACTTGCCGAGGACGATCATCGTGCCGCCGCCGACGAGCGCCGCCGTCATACCGACGATGACCCGCCGCACCGAGCGCCGCTCCCAGAAGAACTTGGCGCCTTCCACGAGATCGGCGACGGCGCTGACGCGTTCACCGTCGGCGGTGCGCGAGGGATCGTCGGCGAGCCTGCTCTTCAGCACCGGAAGCGTGGCGACCAGCGCCGCCGAGGCGAAGAAGGTGAGCGCATCGACGCCGAAGGCGAGCGCCAGGTCGGCGGTGACATCAGGGATCAGTCCTCCGAGCGAGATGGCGGGAAGCGCCGACAGCGCCCAGTTGAAGCCCGCGCCGAGCGGCACGGTGCCGTATGTCGCCCCGAGCATGAGGCTGTTCGCCGTGACGAGATTCTCTCGCCCGACGAGGCTCGGAAGGATGGCGTTGCGGGGCGGCTGCCCGACAAGGCTGAGCAGCTCCAGAGCGACGTTGATGGCAACCAATGCAGGCAGACTCGTCGCGAACACGAGAAAGAAGACGACGAGCCCGCGACCGAGGTCCGAGATGAAGACCAGGCGCCGCCGGTCGACACGATCCGCGATGACGCCGATCCACGCACCGAGCAACAGGCCGGGCAAGATCCGCGAGATCAGGGCAAGGAGCACACCAGTGCCACCGCCGAGGGTGTCCCCGAGGGCGATGGTTGCGAAGATCGTGATCCAGTCGCCCGTGCTGCCGATGACGCTCGCCCACCACAGACGAGCAAACGGACCGCGCCCGACCATCGAGTAGGCAGAACGCGGTCTGTCGCCCGAGATCATGCCGGGAGCCTAGAAGCGTGGTCAGGTTGCGCTGTGACTCTCCGCGGCTACGGGATGCCGACCGGCGGACACCGGCTACTTCTGCTCGGCCTCTGCACTGGGCTTCTTCGGGGCCTCTGCACTGGGCTTCTGCTCGGCCTCTGCGCTCGGCTTCTCCGCGGCTCTTGCGCTCGGCTTCTTCTTGGCTTTTGCGCTCGGCTTCTTCTTGGCTTTTGCGCTGGGCTTCTTCTTGGCTTTTGCGCTGGGCTTCTTCTTCACCGGTCCACGTTCTCGTCTGGCAGCGAGCAACTCGATGGCTCTCTCGATGGTGAGGCCCTCTATGGTGTCGGCTGCTTTCAGCGATGCGTTGGTCTCACCGTCGGTGACGTAGGGGCCGTAGCGACCCTCTCTGACCGTGATCGGCTTTCCCGACGCCGGGTCTTCGCCGATTTCGCGCAACGGCGCCGCAGCCCGCCTGCCTCTCTGTTTGGGCTGGGCGAGGCGCGTGACGGCGTCTTCCAGCGTCACCGTGAAGATCTGCTCTTCGTCTTCTAGGCTCCGCGTCTCCTTGCCCCACTTGAGGTAAGGACCGTATCGCCCGTTGAGCGCCGTGACCTCGGCGCCGTCTTCTGGGTGGATCCCGACCACTCTCGGCTGGGTGAGGAGCCGCAGGCCGTCTGCGAGCGTCAACGACTCGAGCGACATCGACTTGAACAGGGACGCCGTCTTCGGCTTCGTCTTGGGTTTGGCATCGGGATCGATCTCGCCGAGCTGCACATACGGCCCGAATCGGCCGCTCTTTGCGAGCACCGGCAAGCCGCTCTCGGGGTCCGTTCCGAGGACGCGGTCGCCGGACGGAGCCTCGAGCAGCTCGACGGCCATGCCGATCGTGAGCTCATCGGGTGCGAGCCCCTCGGGAAGGCTTGCCCGATCCTCGCCTCGCGTCACGTAGGGGCCGTAGCGCCCGACCCGAATGACAATCGGCTGACCCTCCGCATCCAGGCCGAGCGGTATCGAGTTGATCTCCCGAGCGTCGATCTTGTCGAGGTTGATGGTGACGAGGTCCTTGAGCCCGGAATGCCCATTCCCGAAGTAGAAGCGATTGAGCCACGGAATCGCTTCCTCGTCACCGGAGGCGATGCGATCCAGGTCGTCCTCCATCCGGGCCGTGAAGGCATAGTCCACGAGGTTCTCGAAGTGCTGCTCGAGGAGCCCGATCGCAGCAAAAGCCGTGAACGTCGGCACGAGCGCTGATCCCTTCTTGACCACGTACCCGCGGTCTTGGATCGTCGAGATGATCGAGGCGTACGTCGACGGACGGCCGATGCCCAGCTCTTCGAGGCGCTTGACGAGCGACGCTTCCGTGAATCGAGCAGGCGGCTTCGTCTCGCTCCCACGGCCGACCATGTCCTGGGCGTCCGCTGTGTCACCCTCCGCCATCGCCGGCAGGGGCCGCTCCTGGTCATCGAGAGCGGCGTCAGGGTCGTCGCTGCCCTCGACGTAGGCGCGGAGAAAGCCCGGGAAGGTGATCGTCTTGCCGGACGCTGCGAGCTCGACAACCCGACTGGACTGCGGAGTGCGTTGCCGAGATGCGCACGCTGAGGCTCTCGCCGTGCGCGTCCTTCATCTGCGAGGCGATCGTTCGTTTCCAGATGAGCTCGTAGAGCCGGGCCTCATCCGACGCTCCCCCGAACGCACCTCCCACCGAGTCCGGCTCGGGGAACCGGTCTCCGGACGGGCGGATCGCCTCGTGGGCCTCCTGGGCGTTCTTCACCTTGCTTGCGTAGACCCGGGGTTGCTCGGGAAGGTACTCCGCACCGTACCGATCGGCGACGAGGCGACGCGTCGTATCGAGGGCTGCTGCCGAGAGCGTGGTCGAATCGGTGCGCATGTAGGTGATGAATCCACCCTCGTAGAGCCGCTGCGCTGCGGACATCGTGCGGCGTGCTGCGAAACGCAGCTTGCGGCCGGCTTCCTGTTGGAGAGTCGAAGTGCGAAACGGGGGATAGGGCTTGCGGGTGTAAGGCTTCGCTTCGACACTCGAGACCGAGAAGTCGGCATCACGAAGCTCGATGGTGAGTGCCGTCGCTGCGTCCTCATCGAGGATCAACCGCTCGCCGCCTTTGGGACGGCCGTCCGGCCCGAAGTCCTTCCCCGTCGCCACCCGGGTGCCGTCGATCGTCGTCAACGCCGCGTCAAACGTCTGAGGATCTGCCCCGACCGTGAACGTCCCTGTGATCCCCCAATACGACGCCGCGACGAACGCCATCCGCTCCCGTTCCCGCTCGACGACGATGCGGGTAGCCGGCGATTGCACCCTGCCGGCCGACAGGCCTTGACGGACCTTCCGCCACAGGACGGGCGACACCTCGTAGCCGTACAGCCGATCGAGGATGCGCCGCGCTTCCTGTGCATCGACGAGACGTCGGTCGAGATCCCGAGGATTGGCGACGGCCGCTTGGATGGCGGCCGGGGTTATCTCGTGGAAGACCATGCGACGCACCGGTTGCTTCGGGTTCAGGACCTCCAAGAGGTGCCACGCAATCGACTCGCCCTCACGATCCTCATCTGTTGCGAGGTACACCTCGTCGACGTCCTTGAGCAGTTGCTTGAGCTTCGTCACCTGCTTCTTCTTGTCCCCGGGCACGATGTAGAGCGGCTTGAAATCGTTGTCCACATCAACACCCAGCCGGGCCCACGGTTCACCCTTGAGAGCTGCCGGGATGTCCGCCGCCGAGCGCGGCAGGTCGCGGATGTGCCCGATGGAGGACTCCACCACGTAGTCACCGCCGAGGTAGCCGGCGATGGTGCGCGCTTTGGCGGGCGATTCAACGATTACGAGTTTCTGGGGCATGCAAGATCAACGATCGCGGACGGCGGGAACGCCGCATGTCTACGAGACATTTCCGCTCATGTCAAGACGCCGACTGCCCCAGGACCCTCCCGAAGCCCGCAACGAGACGCTCGATGACCGCCTCCCAGGTGAACTCTGCTTCGATCCGCTCCCGGCCCGCACGGCCCATCTCGGACCGCACATCGGGATTGCCGAGGAGCATCTCCAACGCCTGCACGATGTCGGCCACATCGTGCACGACATACCCTGTCTCGCCGGGCACCACCGTCTCGGGGCGCCCCCGGAGTCACCCGCCAGCACAGGGAGTCCCATCGCGGCAGCCTCGAGGAAGACGAGCCCCAACCCCTCCACCTCCAACCCGGCCAAGCGGGATCGGCACGGCATGCAGAAGACGTCCATCTGGGCATACCAGCCCGGGAGAGCGTCCCACGGAACACCCACGGCGAAACGAGTCGGAACGCCGAGACGTTCGGCGGCAGCGCGCAGGCGCCGTTCGTCACGGCCCTTCCCGACGAGCACGACCTCGAGCGGAGACCCCGCCCGGCGCACGATCGCCGCGGCCTCGAGAAGGCGCAGCTGGCCCTTGCGCGGCACGAAGCGGCTCACACACCCGACGATCGGAGCGGCAGCGGCGTGTGCCGTCCGGACTGCGGCGAAGCGAGACGGATCGACACCGGCGCCGAGATAGACGGCGTCACGGCCTGCAAGCCGCTCCACCCTCGCAGCGGTGAACCTGCTGACGGCGAACCGAACGTCGGCTCCTCGCACCAGTGCGCGGAGGGCCTGGCGCACGCCCGGAATAGCGGCAGGAATCGTCACTTCGGCACCGTGGCACAGCACGCCGACCGGCACGTCGAGAGCCTCCCGGAGACGGCCGCCGAGGGCAGGGAGCGGATGGGGGGCACCGAACAAGATCGCATCCGGGGCAAACGCCTCGAGCTCTTCGACGAACCATCGCCCGATGCGCGACGTTGGCCACATGAAGCGGGTGTGGGCGCGGCGCACGACCGACTCGCCGCGACGGGTCTCCATCGCGGGGCCGTCGGCAGGAGCCAGCACCCGCACCTCGCCGGGATACGCGTCGACGACGTTGCCGAGATACTGCTGAATCCCTCCGGGCTTGGGCGGGTAGTCGTTGGTGATGACGGCGAGGCGTGGCGCCCCGGTCACGTGACTCGGGTCCTGAGATCGGCGTCCCGCGCCGCATCGAGGTGTGGTGCCGTGTTCCATGACGCGAGGAACGGACCGCGCCGCCCGTAGACGATGCGCCCAAATGCGGTGTTGTCGAGGGATCGCAGCCGGTTGCGATCACCGAAGGCGATGCCGAGCACGCCGGTGAGGTAGGCCCTGCTCGCGCCCCCATGAGACACGACACCGACCGTGCCGCCGGGGTGTGCGGCCACGATCGACTCGATGGCCTCGGTCATGCGGCGGCGCACGCCGAGGAACGTCTCCCCCGTACCTCCCCTGGCCACATCCTCACCGGAGAGAAGCCGGGCGTAGCCTTCCGAATCTGCCGCCTCGATCTCGACCTTCGTCTTGTTCTCCCAAGATCCAAAGCCGATCTCTTTGAGGCGCTCGTCCTCGTGCAGCGGCACGCCCTGGTGACCGGCCACGGCCAATGCCGTCTGCCGCGCCCGGGCAAGCGGCGACGAGAAGATGACGTCGAGTGGCGGCAGCGCGGCCGCAACGCGCTCGGCTTGGGCCTCGCCGTCTTCTGTGAGTGGCCAGTCCGCGTGACCCTGCCAACGCCGCTCGACGTTCGCGGCGGTCTCCCCGTGCCGGATGAGCAGGATGGTTGTCTCGCCCTCTCTGTGCGCCGGTTGCTCGGCGAGATGGCTGGTGTCGTTGTAGCGGATGAGCTGTGGGCCGTGAGAGTTGACGGAGAACGCCGTCACGCCCGTGTTCGCCATGAGCTGGAGAGGGGCTGGGGCGGGGGTGCCCAAGATGCTCGACACGAGTGTCAGGAGGGCTAGACCGTGGCTCACCACCAGCGCCGAGCCGTCCTCCCCAACCTCGGTGACGAGATCGGCGAAAGCTCCCGAGAGCCTCACGGCGACGTCGGACAGCCGCTCCCCGCCCCCGAGGGCAACGTCTTCGCCGTTCATGAGCGCCGCCAGCTCGGCGGGATGGCGGGCACGGATCTCGTCGTAGGTCAGGCCTTCCCACTCCCCCACGTTCGGCTCACGCCAGCGGGCATCCGACTCGAAGTCGAAGCCCAATGCACCTGCTGAGCCCGCAGCTCGTCCGAGATCAGACGCGACCACGACGTCGGGGATGGCTCCCCGTAGCCGCATGGCCAGACGGGCGAGTTGATCCTCGCCACGCGCGCTGAAAGGGGTGTTCGTCGCTCCCTGCCAGAGCCCAGCTGCGTTGGCAGCGGTCTCGGCGTGGCGAACCAGGGTGATGCGTGCCGGCATGACTTTGTAGGGTAGGAGCGTGAAACGAGCACCCGATCCTGCGAGCCGACGCCTGGGCGCCTGGTCGCCGGCCGTAGCGCCGATCCTGCTCACGGAGGCGTCCGACGGTGTCGTCCCTGCGGACCCGGGAGCTCGCATCCTGTTCGTCATCATCGGGGTCGCGATCCTCGGCCTCTATTTCCTGCTGCGCGACGACCCGCCGCCGGTCCGAGGATGCGTATTGGGAGCGGAGGCAACGCGAGCAGGACCGGCGCAACGCGGATCCGGACATGCGCTCAGACGGGTGACGGACGGTCACGCGTCGGAACGCCCCACGAAGGGGCGCTCCGACCAGATCTGCGACTGCTCAGACGAATGCCGAGGCGAAGATCAGGCTGACGATGGTCATGACCTTGATGACGATGTTCATCGCCGGCCCTGACGTGTCCTTGAAGGGATCGCCGATCGTGTCGCCGACCACTGCGGCCTTGTGGGCATCCGAGCCCTTGCCGCCGAAGGCACCTGCCTCGATGAACTTCTTGGCGTTGTCCCACGCCCCGCCGGCGTTCGCCATGAAGATGGCCAGCAGGAATCCGGTCACCAGGGCGCCTGCCAGCAATCCGCCGAGCGCACGCACCGAGATGAAGCCGACGACGAGCGGCAAGATCACGGCGAGAGACCCGGGAAGGATCATCTCGCGCAGTGCCGACTTCGTCGAGATGTCCACGCACTTGGCGTACTCCGGCTTGACGCCCTCCTTGCCCTCACGGAGCCCAGGGATCTCGCGGAACTGGCGCCGCACCTCTTCGATCATCTGGTTGGCTGCCCTGCCGACGGCCTGGATGGTCATCGAGGCGAAGAGGAAGGGGAACATCCCGCCGAGGAACAGCCCGACGATGACCGGGATCTCGAGTATGTCGAGCGTCGCCAGCTCGCCGCCGGCGTCCACGACGGCTTGACGGAACGTGAAGAACAGCGCCAGTGCCGTGACGGCCGCCGAGCCGATGGCAAATCCCTTCGCAACGGCGGCCGTGGTGTTGCCGAGCGAGTCGAGGGCATCGGTAGCCTGGCGCACCTCCGGCGGCAGGTGAGCCATCTCGGCGATGCCGCCTGCGTTGTCGGCGATCGGCCCGTAGGCGTCGACCGAGACGGTGATGCCGAGCGTGGAGAGGACCCCGATGGCGGCGATGGCGATGCCGTAGATACCTGCCCGATCGACGTCGAAGGCCATCTCCCCGCCTGCGTAGGCGCCGAGCATGCCGAGCGAGACCACCACGACAGAGAAGGCTGCCGACCGCATCCCCTCGGCGATTCCGGCAAGCGCTACGGTCGCCGGACCCGTCTGCGACTGGCGGGCGATCTCCTTCACGATCTTGTGGTGGTCGCTGGTGAACCACTCCGAGATCTGGCCGATCAGCCAACCGACGACGAGGCCGGTCACAACGGAGATCACGAGACCCCACGAGTTCTCCACGCCGTCTGTGTTGCTGAACAGCACCGGCGTCAAGATCACCGTTCCCAACACCGTCAATCCCATCGCGACGTAGGTGCCTCGGTGGAGCGCTGCCGCCAGGCTGCCGGAGCCCGCCTTGACGAAGAAGGATCCGATGATCGATGCGGCCATGCCGAGCGCTGCGATCATGAGTGGGTAGAAGAACGCATTGGACTGGAAGCCTTGGCCGGCGAAGGCGAAGCCGGCAAAGGCAATCGGCGCGACGAGCGCACCCACGTACGACTCGAAGAGGTCGGCGCCCATGCCGGCGACGTCGCCCACGTTGTCACCGACGTTGTCGGCGATCGTGGCCGGGTTGCGAGGATCGTCCTCGGGAATGCCCGCCTCCACCTTGCCGACGAGGTCGGCGCCGACGTCGGCGGCCTTGGTGTAGATGCCGCCGCCGACCCTCGAGAACAGGGCGATCGACGAACCGCCGAGGGCAATCGCCGTGAGCACGTTGAATGCTTTCGTCGGTTCCGCTGCCGTGTTGAGGTCGAGTATCTCGACGAACAAGAGGTAGCCCAGGGAGAGACCGAGGAGGCCAAGCCCGGCCACGGTGAAACCCATCACCGCACCGCCGCGGAATGCCAGCGGCAAAGCCTGGGCGATGCCGCCCTGGCGCGCCGCCTCAGTCGTCCGGGCATTGGCTGCGGTTGCGATCCGCATGCCGATGAAACCGGCGAGCGCCGAGAGTGTTGCGCCGAAGACGTAGGCGATGGCGCCCCACGGCCTGCCCCAGTCGAGGAAGACGAGGATGAGGATCGCGAGGATGGCGACGAAGCCGGCAACTGCGGTGTACTCGCGCCGAATGAAGGCCATCGCGCCCTCTCGAATCGCCCCCATCAGCTCCTGGAGGCGCTCACTGCCGGGGTCGGCGCGGTTCACCTGCCCTGCATAGAACCATGCGAGCGCAAGGGCGCCTAGTGCGGCGACGATCGCGAGATACAGCCAGATCACGGGGTCCACTCCAGTCCGTTCGACATCGACAAACCGGCGGAAGCTTAGAGGCTGCGTATCAAGCCCCCGCTATCGGCCACTCCACCGGCCGGCGCACGCTGGGTACCGAACCGATCCCGCTCAAGGCTCGTCCCGCTGTCTCACAACCCACAGGCCTGCTGCCGAGGCGAGAAACACGGTACCGGCAACGATTCGGAACCAACTCGGCCCCTCTTCGAGCGTCCGCGGCGGCTCGATCACGACGAGCGACGTCACCTCGAGGTAGGACTCTCCGCCAGCGCGATGCGTCGTGGTAGACCCATCGTCCCGTGGCCTCGACGACGGGTCCACGCTCGCGGTAGCCCCCCGGGGGTCCCAGCTTCTCTGCCAGGTCGTAGGGCATCCGGATGCCGACGCCGACGTTCCCGCCTGCAAGAGAACCGTGCTCGAGAAGAGGTTGGTCCACGTAGTGATCGTCGTTGAGCTGCGCCCACACCCACCCGTCACCCCGCCAGCCGTAGTCACCAACCAACTCCCCGGTGAGGCTGACCTCGCCCTGGAACGCCTCGGGGTCGGCGAGGAGCACCTCGACGTCCACATGCCCTGCGAAAGCGGCGGCGTTCGTCGCCAGCACCACGGCGACGAAACTCACCACGAGAGCGAAGCGTCGCATCTCAGCGACCCCGCACCCACGAGTAGACGAAGCCGAGAAGAGCGAACCCGGCGACGAACTCCAGACGGCCTGCCCACATCTGCAGCATGTAGGTGAGCTTGAGCAGCATCGGCATCGAGGGGTCGGTCACACCAACGGACAGGCCGACGTTCGCCCCCGCACTCACCGACTCGAAGAGTGCTTCGTCGAGCGGCACCCCGTAGGCCATGGCCATGCCGGTGCCGAGCAGATACAACGCGACGTACAGGAGCGAGGCCACCATCACCGACTGAGCGATGCCGGCGGTGAGGCGGCGCTTGCCGGACTGGTGGTACCCGTGACCGACCACGGCACCCTCGGGGAGGAGCATCTCTTTCACCTCGATCGCGATCGCCTTGACCGTGAGCCCGATCCTGAGCGCCTTGACCCCGCCGGCTGTCGAAGAGCCCATCCCCCCAAAAGCCATGGCGAGCGCCATCCCCCCAAAAGCCAGGCCGGTCCATGTCGCCAACTCGACGGGCGGCACCGTGGCAAAACCCGTCCCGGAGTGCGCCGACAGCACCTGGAAGAGCCCTTGACGGGTGAGCCCTGACACGCTGCCGTAGATTCCGGTGACGGCGAGCCCCACGATCGTCAGGAGCATGGTCAACCCGAAGGTGGAGAGGATCGTGCGCGTCTCGAGGTTGGCGAGCACCTCCCTGCGCCTCCCTTTCCACAGTGCGAAGTGAACACCGAACGACATCGCGCCGGCGACCATCAGCACTGCGGTGAAGCGCTTCGAAGACCGCCGAGTGGTAGTAGCCGATGCTGGTGCTCATCGGCGAGAACCCACCCGTGTCGAAGCCGGCGAAGAAGATCATGAGTGCGTGGAAGAAGGAGCGAGCCAGCCCAAACCCGAGGAACTGCCATGCGATGACCCCCAGCACGCTCACGCCTACGACCAGGTGGACGATCGCCACCGCCCAGATGAAACGAGCGGTCGACGTCACCGAAGGGAGGATCCGCTCGTCGCGGGCCTCGCCGAGGTACAGCGTGATCGCACCTCCTCCGGCGAAGAGGGAGAGGGCAGCGATGACGATCCCCTGTCCGCCCAGGAAGTGCAGGAGGTGCCGCCAGAAGTTCAGAGAGCCGGCAAGGTGGTCGAGATCCTGGATCAGCGCCAACCCGGTCGTAGTGAGGCCGGACATCGCATCGAAGTAGGCATCGAGCGGGCTGCCGAAGTGGCCTGACATCGCAAGTGGCAACGAGCCGATGGCGGGGACCAGAAGCCAGGTCAAGGCAACCACCACCATCCCGTGGCTCCAGTCGAGGCGAGGTGCGACCAGGACGTTGCGTGAGAGGGCCACCCCAACCACTGCGAAGATCCCCGCCATCATGAGGAACGAGCCGAGCGGCGCCCACTCCCGCTCGGCCAATGCCCATATCGACGGTGCGGCACTCGCGAGCGCAACCACCATGAAGACGCGTCCGAGGTAGAACCCGATCGTGACGAAGTCGTCTCGTACGGGGCGGATCAGCACGTCAGGCCACGAGCAGGGCGAGTGCGGCGATCGCGAGGGCGATGACGATCGCAAGCGCTACGACGCCTGCCTCGATGAGGAACGTCACGAGTCCGCCTCGTGCGTCCGAGACGAGACGTTCGCGACGGTCGGCCGGCCGGTTGGGCATCAGCGACCCTCGTCACCCAGCGAGTCGAGGCTGTCACAGAGTGCCCGTTCGTTGTCGAGGGACGTGACCGCGAGGATTCGATCTCCCGCCCGCAGAGCCGTCGATGCGGTCGGCACGAACACGTCGTCGCCGCGGACGACCGGCAACGAGGACGGACGGCTGGGGCAGATCGAGCGTCTCGACGAGCGTGTCCGGCACGCCCTCGTTGAGGATACGCTCGATGAGGCTCACCTGCCCCCCCGCCATCAGGGCGATGCGGTGCAGGTCGCTGACCTCGACCTCCCGCGAGATCAGCTGCGCCATCAAGTCGGTGACCGCCACCACGGGGATATCGAGCGCGTCGAAGGTAGGGCGGTTACGCGGGTCGTTGAGCCTGGCGAGCACCCGTTTGGCACCGAGCGTGAGGCTGAGCTGGCACGCAACGAGGTTCGCCTCGTCGCGGCCCGTCACCGCGAGCAGCCAATCCGTGCGATCGACGTCTGCCGCATTGAGGAGCTCGACATCCGTGCCGTCACCTTGGAAGACGAGCACCTTCGTGTCCTCGGACAGATCCAGAGCACGCTCGTGATCCTCCTCGATCACCGACACCACGTGGCCTGCCTTGTCGAGCTCGCGGGCGAGGAACGAGCCGACCTTTCCACCCCCGATCAAGAGCATGCGCATCAGCTGCCGTCCTGCTGGGCCGCACGTAGGTAGCGACGGACCTTGCCCCGCGCACTCGGCTTGGTGGCGGCGACGACGAGGTCTCCGGGAAGCAGCTCGAAGTCGGACCGGGCGACGTAGACGACGTTGCGCCGCTGTACCGCTGCAACCCGGAGCTCATCGCGAATCTCGAGGTCCGACACCTTGAGCCCCGACGCTTTGTCGCCGAGCACGACCTCGGTGATCTCGACATCACCCGCCGAGAAGGTCACGTGGTAGCGAAACTCCTCGTCGATCAACTGCTCGCGGATGACTTTCGACGTGAGCTTGGCGCCCGCCACGTAGTGGATGTCGAGGGCTCGGTACGAGTCGGCTCTGGCCGGGTCGTCGAGCCGGGCGATCGTGTGCGGCACGCCGAAGACCTGCTTGGCGATCTGCACCGACATGAGATTGGCGTTGTCGGAGTTGGTCACTGCGACGAACGAGTCGGCGAACTCGATGCCTGCTTCGCGCAGTACCTCGATGTCGTAGGCGACGCCATGATGGGTCGTGCCGTTGAACGTTGTCCCGAGGTCGCGGAACACGCCGTCGCGGTGGTCGACGACCGAGACGTCATGCCCGTCCTCGGCGAGTCCGATCGCCAGGTCCGACCCCACCCGGCCGCAACCGGCGATCACGATCCGCACGTCTGAAGCTCCTTTCGCTTGGGCGATGTTAGGGGGCGGAGATCGGTCACTCCGCTCCCTGCAGATTCGCTCGCTTCGCTCGCCTCGAGAATCTCAAAACGAGCCCGAAGGCCGGCGCGATCCGACTATCTGCGCCACAGCTCCCTTGTGAAGAGGAGGAGCACGGGGAACAATTCGAGACGGCCGAGGATCATGAGGAATGACAGCAGCCATTTCGTCGTGTCGTGCACGACGAGGTAGTTGGACGTGGGCCCGACCGCGCCGAGCCCTGGGCCGACGTTGCCGAGCGACGACGCCACCGCAGACGCCGACGTGACGAGGTCGAGGCCGACCCCGAGCCCCGACTCGAGGATCCCCATCACGAGCGTGCTCGTCATGAAGGCGAACATGTAGAGGAGGAAGAACGACTGCACCGACTCGACGATCTCGTCCGGCACCGGATCCTTGCCGAGACGGACGACGAAGACGCCTCTGGGGTGGATCACCCGACGGAGGTCGGCACGACTCGCCTCGTAGAGCACCCCGAGCCGATAGGGCTTCACCGAGCCGCCGGTCGACCCGGCCATGCCCCCGACGAAGAAGAGACCGAGCACCATGATCTCGAGCGCAACGGGCCACGTCCCGAAGTCGGCCGTAGCAAAGCCCGTCGTCGTCACGATCGAGACCACGGTGAACACGGCGTCGCGCACCACGCCGCCAATCGCACCGCCCCAGGTGCCAATCGTCGCCACGAGGGAGGCTGCCGCGAGGATCCCGAGGTAGATGCGCAACTCGGCGTTGTGGAGGTAGGCGGTGGGGTTCCGCAAAGCACGGAAGTGGAGCGCAAAGGAGGCTCCGGCGATCACCATGAAGGCGACGACGACCCACTGCGCATACGCTGAGAACGCCCCGAGCGAACGAACGTCCGTGCCAAAGCCGCCGGTCGACATCGTCGTGAACGAATGCGCAATCGACTCGAAGAGGGTCATGTCGCCGATCCACAAGAGCAGCGCCTCCCCAACAGTGAAGCCCAAGTAGACGAGCCACAGCCGCTTGGCGGTCTCCCGGAATCGCGGTGTGAGCCGATCCGGTGTCGGGCCCGGCGACTCGGCCCTTGCGAGTTGGACGCCGCCAACACCCAGGAGCGGGAGGACCGCAATCGACAACACGATGATCCCCATGCCGCCGAGCCATTGTGTCAACGCCCGCCACAACAGGACGCCGTGGCCGAGCTCGGCGGGATCCGGGACGATCGATGCGCCCGTGGTTGTGAAACCGGCCGCCGTCTCGAAGAAGGCATTCGTGAAGCTCCCGATCTCGCCGGTGAACAGGTACGGCAACGTGCCGAACACCGAGATGACGAACCACGAGAGACCGACGATCGCAAACCCCTCACGGGTCGAGAGGGTTCGTGGCGCCTCGAATACGCGGCGGGCAACGAGCCCGAACCCGGTGGTGACGGCGGCAGCCAGGCCGATCTGGAGAGCCGCAGCCCACTCTTGGTAGATGAGCGCAACGGCCGCCGGCGCCAGCATCGACACACCCACGGCCGCGACCACAACGCCGATCAGGTGCAGCAGTGGCCGAAGCGACATCTATCCGCCGAGCTGTTCGGCTTCGTGAATTGCGCTGGGGAGGGCAATCACGATCAGTCGATCCGCCACCTCGATCATCGTGTCTCCCCTCGGCACGAACGCCTCGGCGCCGCGGATGACACCGCCGACGATGGCCTCGTGGGGGAGATGGATCTCTCTCAGTGTCTTGCCTGCGGCACTGCTCGAAGCACCGACCTCGATCTCCAGTGCCTCGGCATCCGAATCCTGAAACGTGACCACGCTGTGAATTCGCCCACGTCGCACGAAACGGAGGATCTCTGAAGCCGCAGAGAGACGGCTCGACACCCCCGCATCGATGCCAACGCCGGCCAGCAACCGCACGAGCTCGGTGCGATGAAACCGGGCGACTGCAGTTGGCACCCCCACGGCCTTCGCCACGAGGCACCCGAGGATGTTCACCTCATCCCAGCCGGTCAGCGCCAGCACGGCATCTGCGGTGTCGATTCCCTCGGCCCGCATCAAGCGCGGGTCGGTCGGGTCTCCGCACACACCGACCATCCGCGGGATCGAGGTCGCAATACGGCGGACTCGTTCGCGGTCCTGGTCGACCAGCACCGTGGCGATGCCCGCCTCGCACAGCACGTCGGCGGTGAGGGCGGCAAGCCGGGTGGCCCCGAAGACGGCGACCTTATTGGCCGGCGATTCGTGGATGCCCAGCAGGCGAAACGGCTCTTCGGCGCGGTCCGTGTCGGTCATGAAGAGGACGTGGTCGCCGGGAAGAATCCGGGTCGCTCCACGAGCAATCATCGTCTCACCGTCTCGAATGACCGCGGCGATGAGCCACGACCATCCGCTCACTTTGCCGCGCAACTCAGCGAGACTCAGCCCTGCAACCGGTGCTTCGGCCGAGATGAACCCGCCGATGAGATCGAGGCGCCCGTCGGCGAACTCGATCAACTCGGACACGCCGCGCTGTTGGACGAGCAGCAAGAGGTCACGGGCCGTCGCCTCCCCTGGATCGATGAGGAGGTCGACGCCCAACTGCTCGGCTTCGTCGCGTAGTTGCGGGTCCTCCACCCGAGCGATCCTGCGCGCCGAGCCGAGCCGGGTCGCAGCGTGACAGGAGAGGACGTTGACGGCGTCGGATGAGCTGACGGCGATGAAGAGGTCCGCCCTGTCAACGCCTGCAGCGCTCAACGATTCGAGGCTGGCGCCGTTGCCCGAGATGACGAGGCAGTCGATCTGCTCCTGGACCTCGGCGGCCCGTCGGGTATCCGACTCGATGACGACCACATCCTGGCCTTCGAGCGAGAGCCGCTCGGCGAGGTACGAACCCACCGCCCCGGCTCCGACGATCACGACTCGCATTGGTGTCCCCACGTCGCCAAACTCCGCCGAGCGTACCGCCACATGCGCTCGATATGCCATACGAGGCCCCCTCGCCGCCGTACTCCGGGATCGTGGGTAGCATCCCCGGCCGTGGCCAGACGCCTCCTCATCCTTGTTCTCGCGTGCGCGCTCGCTGGCGCAGCCTGCTCGACCGCAGAGCCGGCCCCGACGACGATGCCACCGACGACCGTCGCGCCCACCACGACGTCATCGTCGACGACCTCCCCGCCGACGACCACGGCGCCGCCGACGACCCGGGTGCTGTTCGGCATCCCCTACGACGTGGGGTCGGTCGCCCAGGCGTTCTACGATTGGATGGCAGATCAGAACGGGTTGATGCCATCCGAGGTGCCCCCCGGCCTCGCCGCCCACGTAGCGGGCTTCGTCACTCCACCGGGTCCTGTGATGGCTCGAGCAACGTCGGCAGAGATGTCGAACGGCGATCGGGTGGCCGTCGTCACTGCGGCCGGTGATGCACTGCTCCTCGCCGATGTCGGCACCGGTTGGCAGATCGTGGGAGGGCTGTTCGAGGGGATCGCTCCCTGGCTCGGTGATGTCTCCCCTCGTACGTTGCTCGTCATCGGCTCCGATGCTCGGGTGGGTGAGGACCAGCTCGGGCTCCGTGCCGACAGTGTCCACCTGCTCACCATCGTGCCGGCGACTGGAGAGGGCGCCATCGTGGGCTTCCCCGCGACAGTTGGGTGCGCAACAGCAAGCTCACCAACCTGATGCCCGGTCGCGGGCCTGGCTACATCTTGGAAGTCATAGAGGAGATCACCTCGATCGACGTCGAAGGCTGGGTCGCAGTCGGGTTCGAAGGCTTCCTGTCGCTGATGAAGGAGCTCGGATCACTGGAGATCGACCTGCCAAGTGCGATGCGGAGCGGCAACAACTGGGACAACTACCCGGCGGGGCCACAGACCCTGACGCCGCAGCTCGCCCTCCGGTTGGCCCGCATCCGCAAAGGGCTTCCTGCGGGCGACTTCGACAGGAGCTTCAACCAAGGTCTGATCATGCTGGCTGCGATGGAGATGATCCAGAGCCAAGGTGTCTTGTCGCTTCCGCAGTGGGTCGCTGCCTACGACAGTCATGGATTCACCGACCTCGAAACCGTGCCCTTCCTGACCTGGGCGGCTTCCGCCTTCGTTGCCTCGCCGACGTCGCTCGTCAACGTGGTCGTGCCCGGGAGGACAGGGACTGTGGGTGCTGCGTCCGTCGTCTTCATCTCCGATTCGGCCGAGGACCTCTTCCGGGACCTCGACGACGGCACACTCGACCCGGCATGAGCACTGCGCCCTCCCGAGAGGCTCCTCCCCCAGCCGTCTCCTAGGGTTTGCCTCATGGACCCCATTCGTATCGCCCTCCTGGGCTCGAAATTCATGGGTAAGGCGCACTCCAACGCCTGGCGCCATGTGGCCGAGTTCTTCGACGTCCCTCGCCGGCCCGTGATGGAGATCACCGCGGCTCGCAACGCAACCGACTTGGAGCAGTTCGCCGTGCGATGGGGCTGGCGGCGGTGGACCACCGACTGGCGGAGCGCGGCGACGGACAACGCGGTCGATCTCGTCGATATCGGCACGCCCAACGCCCTTCACGCCGAGCAAGCGATTGCCGCACTCGAAGCCGGCAAACACGTGGCATGCGAGAAGCCGCTCGCCGGCACCCTTGCCGACGCGAGAGCCATGGCAGAGGCTGCGCGGAAGGCCGGGGACGCCCAGACCTTCGTCTGGTACAACTACCGCAGGGTGCCGGCCGTTGCCCTTGCCCACGAGTTGGTGAGGGATGGGCGGCTCGGGAGGATCTACCACGTGCGAGCGGCGTATCTCCAGAGTTGGGGTGGTCCAAGTACGCCACTGCTGTGGCGGTTCAGGGGTCGCGATGCGGGATCGGGGGCCCACGGGGATCTCAATGCTCACATCATCGACATGGCGCGCTTCATCACCGGGGACGAGATCACTGAGGTGGTCGGTGCGATCGAGGAGCGGTTCATCGACGAGCGGCCGCTGGTCGACGACCCGAGCAACACTGGACCGAGCACTGTGGACGATGCGGTGCTCTTCCTCGCCCGCTTCGCTGGTGGCGCTGTTGCGAGCTTCGAGGCGACCCGGCTCGCAACGGGCATCAAGAACTCGAACCGCATCGAGGTCCATGGCGAGAAAGGCGCCGTCCGTTTCGACTTCGAGCGGATGAACGAGCTTCAGTTCTTCGATGGTGCTGTGGCGCCGTGGCAGCAGGGTTGGCAGACGATTCTCGCGACGCATGAGGCGCATCCCTATGCTGCGGACTGGTGGCCCGACGGCCACTGGCTCGGCTACGAGCACACGTTCGTGAACCAGGCAGCCGACATCCTTCGCAGTCTCGGGGGCGAGACGCCAACCGTGCCACTGCCGGACTTCGCGGACGCGTACGTGACGCAGCGGGTCATGGAGGCTGCCATCCTGTCGGCACGGGAGAGGTCGCCCATCTCGCTCGGGGACGTAGGGTGAGACGCGCTCGAGGTCACGCCCCCCGCTCCCGGCAGGCGACCGGCATCCGGGCGGTTGGTTACTCGCCGTCTCTCACACCTGCGAGGATGTCCTGATGCTCGATCACATATCACTCCAATGCGCAGACGTCGCAGAGAGTGCCCGGTTCTACGACCGGGTGCTTGCGACCCTTGGGGGCACGCGTTTGATGGACTTCGGACAGGTCATCGGTTACGGCACACCACCGATGCCCACCTTCTGGATCGGCGGCCAGAACACAGGCACCGGATTCCGCGAGGCACACATCGCCTTCTCCGCGTCCGATCGGACCGCCGTTGACGACTTCTTCGAAGCTGCCGTCGCTGTCGGCGCCGAGGTGCTTCACAGACCACGCGTCTGGCCGGAGTATCACCCCAACTACTACGGGGCATTCGTTCGAGACCCAGACGGCAACAACGTCGAAGCGGTCTGCCACGCGCCGGCGTAGTCGCCTCTCCTCGCCTGGTTTGCGCAGTCTCGGCCGCCGATACGGCTCTGGGAGCCATGCGATGCGGATCGGGTAGGTTGAGGGTATGGAACACCTCCTCGTTGGACGATGCCGGGTTGCACTGGCACAGATGCAGGATTTCACCGTCCGCGTCCAGCGCTGGGAACAGGACGTCATGGGCACGCCGTACGCACCCACGTTCCACGGTGTGTACCTCGAACACGATGACCCCACGGCGGTCGTCATCGAGCTGCGCTTCGACGACCGGGATACGGCCGATCGATGCATCGCAGCCGGCCAAGTCGATGCGCTCCGGCGCGAGGTGCTCGCTTGCACGGAAAACGATCCGGGCGAGTTCACACGCTACGACCTGTTCTACGGCGCAGCGCCCAACGGATCTCGCACCGTGTTCGGAGAGAAGGCCGTCCACCCGCCGCTGGAATGATGAGCGACGGCCGATAGCCGGCCGACCCTCGGGATCCCGAATGCCGGCAGGCGAGTCACCACCCTGCGGGGAGCGCAGTCGGGTCGAACTCGGCGCGGCTCGATGCGGGCACATCTCGCCGACCGAACAGGATGAGCTCGACGGCGACGGTCACCACGACACGCACGGCACGTCGTCGCCAGGTGCGGTCGACGGCACACTCACATGCCACCAGGGTCGCCCCGTTGGCTGCGGCGAATCGAGCTGCCTCCTCGGTTGGCGAGCCGCCGGCGCCGAACTCGGCGAAGGTGACGGGAGCGGCCGCAAGAGCCGCCGCATCGGCAGCAGTTGCGGCCGTCGCCCGCCCCCTCAGATACACGCCGACGTCGCCGACGATCACCGTCAGGAGGAAGATCACCCCGACGAGGCCAAGGGCAACCACAGACGCCGCCCCGCGTTCGCCGATGGTGGTCACTGCTCGACCCGCATGGATGCGCGCCCTCGCAAGGTGATCACCGGACCGCCGAACATCGGGGAACCGAGCTCGTGACCCAGCAGGACTTCGACCTCTGCGGTTGCACCCACCACGTGTGGCCGCCGGACTGTGATCCGGGCGCGAGAGGCGGCGGGACCGAGCGCAGCCTGCACCGCGGCCACTGCCCGAGCCGGGTCGGGGCTTGCGGCCGCCTCCCGCGCCCCCTCACGGGCCGCGTGGACCAGCTCGAGCTGGGTGCGGGCGACGACGGCGACCTCGACGGCGGCAAGCAGAACGAGCAGCACGACGGGGATGACCAGGGCGAACTCGACGACAATGCTGCCGCGTTCACCCAGCCGTACTTCTCGAGTCACACGTACGACGTGACCTTGGCGACCACGGCGTCGAAGAGGCTCGCAAGGGTTCCCGTTGAGGATGCCCACAGGATCAACGCCAGCGCTATCGCCGCAGCGGCGACGATGACCAGCGCGTACTCCGCGGTTGCTTGCCCAGCTTCTGGATGGGGTTGCTCGAACATCGGTCTTCTCCTCGTTGTGTAGTGCCGGGTTCCGCCCGGTGCGGGGGGAAGTCACAGGCCGAGCCGCTCCACGGCGCCAGACAAGGCAGGCGCCACGATCAGCAGGATGAAGCCAGGAAGTATCAGGAGGGCGAGCGGGAACAGCACCAGCACCGGGAGCCGGCGGAGTGCCGCCTCGCGTTGCGCCCGCTCATCCGCGCGGCGCTCGGCGACGAAGCTCTCGACCGCAGGGAGGACGGGAGCCCCGGTGGCCATGGCGCGACCGATGAGCAGGTAGAGCCTGCCCGCGACACCAGCCGACGAAGCGACAACACCGACTGCGCCCGTGCGGAATACCTCACGCCTCACCGCTTCCACCTCGAAAGCGAGCCGGCTGGTCAATCGTGAGCCCGCAAACGCGAGCGCTTCGGCAAGCGCCATCCCCGAGGTGAGGCCGATTCCCACCAGCTCGCCCAACAGCGCAAGCTCGGCCATGGCTTTCGCATCGGCCAGGCGCCGGTTGCGGAGACGGGAGCGGAGCCGAAGCACGCAGATGACCGCAGCCATCGCAGCGCCGACCAGCGGCGACCACACGGCCACGGCGATTGCTGCTCCCCAAGGTCGAAGCCGGCTGCCGAGCGCCGACATCGCCACCAAAGCAACCACGCCGCGAACGAGGTACGTCACCGTCCCCACCTCCGCACCATCACGACGACCATCGCCATCCCAACGAGCTGCAGAATCAGCCCTGCCGTCATCGCGATGTGACCGGCCGGACCCGAATCAGAGACCACGCCCAACCTGCCCGTCAGGGCGAGCGCGACGACCGCAACGACCGGAAGACCTCCCACGACCGCGGCCGACAGTCGCGCCTGGGCTGTGAGCGTCCTCCGCGTGCGGTCTGCCTCGACGTCTTCCCACGCATCTGCCGCCAGCCGCTCGAACACGGCGGCCATGCGTCCTCCCGCGCGACCGGCGAGGCCGAGGGCCGCAGCGACCGAAGGCCCGCGGGACGGCAGCATGCGCGAAATCTCCTCCGCAACGCCGTCGAGCTGTGCTCCAGCGCTCGCCATGCGCACGACGCGATCGACCTCCAAAGCCGGAGCGGCAACACCCGCTGCGACCAATGCGGTCCGGAGGGACGCCCCGGCTCGCAACTCCGCCGCAACCGCAGCGAGCCACTCTGCCTCGTCACTTGGCCCTGGGGCCCGAGTCGCCCTGCGGGCGGCGTGCCAGGCGGCTGCTGCAACGGCGGCTGCCGCCGGCCATGGCGCCACGGGAGCAAGACCGAGAATCGCTAGGACGGGCCAGGGGACCCCTGCAATCACGGCAGCTGCGAGCACGGCGGCGGTCAACACGGCCACACCTCTCTCAGGTCGTCGCCCTCGACCAGTGCGATCTTCGAGAGTCGTCGCGCGCCATTGCGCCGCTCGACGTGGACCACGAGATCGAGGGCAGACCAGAGTTGCCGCCTGACAGTGACCTCGCTGACTCGCTCGGCACCCGACAACGCCATCGACTCGAGGCGCCAGAGCGCCTCTTCGGGGCCGTTGGCATGGACGGTGGACATCGAACCGTCGTGACCGGTGCTCATCGCCTGGATCATGTCGAGCGCTTCCGCGCCTCTGACCTCTCCGACGACGATGCGGTCGGGCCGAAGCCGGAGCGCATGACGAACGAGCTGGCGTAGCGTGATCTCCCCGGCACCCTCGGGGTTCGGCGGACGTGCCTCGAGGCGAACGACGTGACCGGCGAGTCTCAACTCAGCCGCATCCTCCACCGTGACGACCCGCTCGCCGGCGGGTATCTCACGAGAGAGCACGTTGAGGATGGTCGTCTTCCCAGCACCGGTGCCGCCGGTGACCAGCAGGTTTCGCCGTTCGTGCACAGCGGCGCGCAGGATCTCTGTTGAGGCGTCGTCTGCGGTACCCGTCGCCCGCAGCCCCTCGAGATCCTCGACTGCTTGCGTGAATCGACGCACGGCGATGATGGGGCCATCGACGGACGCCGGCGGGATCAGGGCATGGAGCCGCGATCCGTCGCTGAGCCGTGCGTCGACGGCGGGGCTCGAACGATCGATGCGCAGCCCGAGCGGGGCGATGACCCGCTCCACGGCCGCAACGACGTCGGCACCGTCTCGGAAACGAACCGCCGTACACGTCAGGCGGCCCGCTCGTTCGATCCATACCCGCCCGTCGGCGTTGACGAGGACGTCGCTCACTGCCGGATCTCGGAGGAGCGGCTCGACGGGACCCAACCCAACGAGCGCATCAACGGCTGCCGTCACGACCTCGGGGGGCGCGAGGGGCGCCTCGGCCGCAAGCATGCCGCGCGCTGCCGTCTCGAGCGGACCGCGCTCCAATGGGACGTCGGAGGCGAGCAACCGGTCGACGAGCCGATCGATCATGGCCACCGCAAGCTCCACACTCGGCTCCAGGTCCGAAGCCAGCGGCAGGGAGCCGGGCGGCGGCCCTCGAGCAGGCTGCGGATGGTCGCCGCACGGGGCCTCGGGAGCACGATGCCTTCGAGGGATCGATCGAACGGCCATGGACCGCGCTGGTAGACGGCCGGCGAGCCGGGAGGATCGGCCTCGTCCGGCCCGAGCGGGAAGACAGGCACGAGACATTCGACGTCGGGATGCGGTGTGGGCGGGAGGCGCATGACGACGTGTGGCCAGCCGGCGACGAGCGCAGCCAGGACCTCTCTTGCATCGCCAGCGTCGATCCCACCGTTGCGGAGCACGGCGACGCCCCGACGCACGGGGCGAAGGTCCGCCAGCCGAGGACCATCGGCGACGAGTTCGGCGAGGCTTCCCACTCCTCGATACTCAGACGAGGTGGGGTCGAGGTCGACGACGAGCGCCGTGCCGGGGGCGGCCGTGGCCAGCGCCAGTGGCGCAACCGCTCCGAGCATCGCGTCGTGGGGCGACCATGTGCGTAGCACCGTCATTGCAGCCTCCCTGACTGAGTGGATCACCGGTCGGGGAAGCTCCATTGAAGGTATGTGGCGGGTGTGACAGATTCAAGAGTGGCGTCCGAGCGAAGCACGGGAATCGATGGTCTGCCCCGGGTCCCGAGAACGGGCGAAGGCGAAGCTCGCAGCGTCATGCTCGCGGTCATGTCCCGCGCGGCCCGTACAATCACGAGCATGCCGGAAGCTGCCTTCTTCGACCTCGACAAGACCGTCATCGCGAAGTCCTCGACGCTTGCGTTCGGCAAGCCGTTCTACAAAGCCGGTTTCGTGGGACGCCGCACGTTGATGAAGATGGGCTTCGGACAACTGTTCTACGTGATCTTCGGGGCAGATGAGGACACACTCGAACGCGCCCGCGACCAGATGCTCCAACTCGTCGCCGGTTGGCATCGCGCCGAAATCGAGCAGCTCGTCGAGGAGACACTCGAAGAGGTCGCCGACCCCCTCGTCTACGCAGAGGCCCTCACGCTGATCGACGATCACAAGCGCAACGGGAGGCGCGTGTTCCTCGTCTCGGCGAGTCCCGAGCAGATCGTCCGGCCCGTTGGACGACACATCGGTGTCACCGAGATCATCGCCACGAAAGTGAAGACCGACGCAGCGGGCTTCTTCTTGCCTGAGGTGGAGCGCTATGCGATGGGCGCCGGCAAAGCCGAGGCTATCGTCGAACTGGCAGAGCGCGAGGACATCGACCTCGCCGCATCGTACGCGTACTCCGACAGCGTCACCGACCTTCCGATGATGGAGATCGTCGGACATCCTGTTGCCGTGAACCCCGAGAAGGAACTGCGGCGGATCGCTGAGGAACGTGACTGGCCCGTCCTCGAGTTTCAACGCCCCGTGAGTCTCGAGTCCCCGCTCACCCGGCGGGGCCCGCTGCTCTCCGGAGCCACGATCGGTGCCGCGCTGCTCGGGGCTGCGGCCGCGATTCTGCTCAAACGCCGCACCGCCTGACCGGCGCAGCCCGACGCAAACCACGGCACAGGGCAACCGTTGCGCCAGCGCGGTAACCTCCCGCCCAGCCTGCGGGAAGGAAGACGATGACGGCTGAGGTCGACGAGGCGACCACACCTCGGCCTCCTGGCCTGCCGGTGCGCATCGCGGCGGTCTATGTGCGCACGATGGATCGCATCAGCGAGTTCTTCGGTGCCGTGGCCAAATACCTCGTGATCCTCGTGGTCATCGTCGGCTTTCTCAACGTCGTCCTTCGCTATGTGGGCCGCGCAACCGAGCAACGCCTCACGTCAAACGTCTTCATCGAGCTCCAGTGGAACCTGTACGGAACGATCTTCTTGCTGGGGTTTGCCTACATCCTCAAGAATCAGATCAACGTTCGCGTCGACTTCTGGTACGCCGAGTGGCCGAGAAAGCGCAAGGCATGGATCGATCTCGTCGGCCACACGGTGGCGCTGATCCCCTTCTGTGTCCTCGCGCTCTACGTGCTGTGGAGCCCCACGCTGCGATCGTTCGGACGCCGCCCGGACGGCACATGGCCCACATGGAGGGTGTGGGAGATCTGGGAGCAATCACCGGATCCGAGCGGACTCCCCCGCGCACCGATCAAGTCGATCATCGTCTTCGGGTTCCTCTTGTTGCTCCTCCAGGCGCTCGCCGAGATGGTGAAGCTGTGGGCAGTGGTCACCGATCGCGAGCACCAGCTCGAGGTGCAGGTCGCCAACGTCGAAGAACCATTGAGGATCGAGTGACGGTGGCGGACCTCACACGACGGGCCGAGGACCCGCGATGAACTTCGAGTGGATCGCGATCGTCATGTTCGTGTTGTTCCTCTTCCTCATCCTGAGCGGCTATCCCGTTGCATTCTCGTTTGCAGGCACCGCGTTCATCTTCATGCTCATCGGCATTCTGCTCGGTGCGTTCGACTTCGCTCTGGTGAACGCGCTGCCCAGCCGGTGGTTCAGCTCAGTCTCGGACTTCACACTCTTAGCGATCATCTTCTTCGTCTTCATGGGCGCGATCTTCGAGAAGTCCGGTCTCGCCGAACGGCTCCTCACGACGATCGGCCAGCTCCTCGGCGGGCTCCGCGGCGGGCTCGGCCTCACCGTCGTGATCGTTGGGACGTTGCTGGCTGCGGCGACAGGAGTGGTGGCCGCAACGGTGATCGTCATGGGGCTGCTGTCACTGCCGATCATGATTCGGTACAACTACGACCACAGACTCGCAACCGGCGTCATCGTGGCATCCGGAACGCTTGCCCAGCTTCTCCCCCCAAGCCTCGTGCTCGTCGTCTTGTCCGACGTCGTGGGCGTCGGCATCGGTCCACTGTTCGCCGGGGCCCTCTTCCCGGGGTTGATCCTGGCCGGCATGTACGCGGTCTACGTGCTCGTCGTGGCATGGCGCCACCCCGAGAAGGCGCCGGCACTGCCCCCCGAGGCGCGCACGGTGCGCGGTGCCGCGCTGTTCAGGCAGTCCCTCATTTCCGTGGTTCCGCCGCTCCTGCTGATCTTCGCCGTCTTGGGCAGCATCTTCTTCGGAATCGCCACCCCGACCGAGGCAGGTGCCGTTGGCGCCTTCGGTGCCGCCGTGCTGGCCGCCCTCAACCGCAACCTGACGTGGAAGATCATCGTGGCCTCGGCCCGCTCGACGTCGAACATCACGTCGCTCGTACTCATGATCCTGTTCTCGTCGACCTACTTCGGGCTGGTCTTCGACGGTCTCGGTGGTCAGCGCTTCGCCAGCGACCTCCTCGCCGGCATCCCGGGCGGGTTCTGGTCGTTCATCCTCGTGGCGAACCTGGCCGTCTTCATCCTCGGGATCAACCTCGAGTTCCTCGAGATCAGCTTCATCGCGATGCCGATCCTGGTGCCGGCGGCACAGGCGGTGTTCGCGGTGTCCGAGCATCCGTTCGGCGAGGCGACGATGGTGTGGTTCACCGTCATGATGGCCATCAACCTCAACATGGCGTTCATCTCGCCACCCGTCGGCTTCTCACTGTTCTACCTGCAATCGGTGGCTCCAGAGGAGGTCCACACCTCGGACATCCACCGGGGTGCCCTGCCCTTCATGGCGCTGCAGGGAGCGGCGCTCATCGTCGTTGCGCTGTTCCCCCAGACGGTCAACTTCCTCGTCGACGCCATCACCACGTCGACGTTCTGAGGCCGTCGCGGCTATCTCGTCGCATCGACGAGGATGGCGTCTGCGTGGACCACATCTGTTCCCACGTACACCACGGTCACTGCGTACCGTCCCGGATCGAGCGGAGGATCGAGGGCGAATGTCGCTTGGACCTTGCCGCCGGCTGCGCCGACGAGACCGTCGCCGTCGACCTGCATCACGAAGGACGCAGGGTCGATGGTGAGCACGACGTAGTCCGCCGTCTCCGGCACCACCACGTCGACGACGCCATCGGCGGCCATCGGGGCGACGGCGCCGTCTTCGGCTGTGGACTCCGGGGTGATGAACTCGACGAGGTCGCCCCGGAGGAAGGGGAGCACCTGATAGCCGTCGCTGACGATGGCCGGGATGGCGACGGTCGCTTGCACCGTCTCACCTTCTCGGTCGATTCCGCCCACCAGCGTGACGACCACGATCTCGTATCGGAGCGCCTCCTCTACCACCGTCACGTAGACGGCCCGATCGGCGGCATCGTCCCACGCACCGAAGCCCTCGGCCAGTTCGGTCCGCAACGCTTCGAACGTGTTGCGGCCGCCGACGGCTTCTCGGGACGCCTCATCCATGAGCGCCCAAGCGAGTTCGAGATCGCCGTCGGCGAGCGCCGCGATCCACGAGAGGACGGCGTCCTCTGCCGTGGGCATGGCAATCGAGGTCGACGGCGCCAACGAAGAAGTGGTGTCTGCGCCCGACGTCGTGGTGGCGCCCTCCTCCGGATTGGTCGACTCGCTCGGCAGGGTCGTCTCACCGGCGGTCGTGGTCGTGTCGCCGACCGCAGCGCCGAGGTCGTCGCGCAGGAAGGTCCAGGCGGCGAGCCCAACCACGAGGGCGATCAGGGCAAAGATCGCCGCCAGCCACCACTTCGTGGCCATCGAGCCGAGGGGCTCGTGCTGCGGAGGGAGAGGCGGCCGCCCTGCCGGAGGCCCGCTCGATTGGGTCATGACGCCTCGCTTGTCTCCGGGGCTTTGCCGAGGGACGTGCGTCTTCCCCGGCAGCCAATCCTATCGGGCCCGCCTCTCCTTCCGGGAGGGCGCAACGTCGCCGTTTCGACTTGCTTCAGGCAGAGCCCTCCCGAGAGGGAGGAGTCACCACCCGGCCCGAGCTCCCGGTCCCGCCGTCAGCCGTGAAGCGTCCCGCTTGGCCAGATCCTCGAGTAGTCAGCGGGGGTTGCCGTGAATGCCGCAACACGAGCGAGTGATTGACCGGCCAATGGGCCCGCTTCTGCGACTCCCGTGCTCGCCGACCATTCAGTACCCGTCTCCGTGTCGACGGTCCGATCGTCCCGCCGCTCCATCGTCAGCGTCGAGCCATCGACCGTCCGGGAGAACGCGCCCCAGCGATCGGCATCCGTCGGATCGACCATCACAACGATGTCGCGTCCACCTATCGCGTCGTTGACCACGCCTTCGGAGCGCATCCAATCGAACCGGTAGGCGGCGCTGTCACCGAGAAGCGACACGACTACGCACAGTTGGCCGAGCTCGTAGTGTCCCGGACGGCCCGGCGCACGAAGCGCAACGGTCCCTGGGCATTGGCGTTGCCATGCGCGCCAAGTGGTGAGCGTGGAAGGAAGGCGTTCGAGTGTCTCACCCTTGCGAGGACCAGCGATAGCCATCCCGGTTGGTTGGCTCCATATCGATCCCGTGTCGTGGTCCCAGAAGGTCATTGCCTCGTCACACAGGGCGCCTTGGTTGCCGAGGATGATCTCCTCGCCGTCGACTTCGCGGCGATACGTGACCGCCGTTGCGCACCTCGGGCACCACGTCACCAACAGCGGGATGTCCCCGAAACGATCGAGCACCATCTCACGCTTGTTCAGGTAAGCCACCGGGTACGCCCGGGCTTCTCCTCCGATCTCCACGCCAATCACCAGGTCGCCTGGGTCCCACTCCACTCGACCAGGTGCCACGAACCTCGGGTCATACACGGGAACGATGGCATCCCGGGCGAGATCGGTCCGGCACCCTGCCGGTGCCCCGTCTGCGAACGGGTCGGGCACGTCTTTCGGATCCACCAGTGGGCCGAGCAGCGACGAAGAGCGAGCCCTCTGCGGTCCCGTAGCCTTCCGGTAACCAGCATCACCCACAGCAGCAGTCAACCCGCGGGCGACCAACTTCTTCGTGCGGTTCACCCACCGCGGTCCCGTCCGGGCCATCAGCGGGCCGACCCTGCGCCGGTGCGCTCGCATTGGCACTCCGACGACGGGCAACGACTCACCAGCGCAAGCGCACGCGCGCCAATGACATCTCTCGGAACCACAAGAACCCCCTGCTGATCAGCTCGAGGGCGGAATGGTAGCGGGCAAGCTCACCAACGCAGGCGAGGCGCCAACCGGAAGCCCGGGCCAACCCAACGCAGCGCGCCGGGGGTCCCCGGCACACCGGGGACCCCTCACACGAGCGTCGGCCGGCTCAGCGCTCCAGAGCGCCGAAGTCGAGCATTGCCTTCTCAGCCAGGCTGTGCCATTGCTGGATGCCCGTACGGAACTCGTTCCATGGGCTGAGGATCGTCCCGAACGACGAGTCGCTCGCCGAGAACTCGTCGTAGAGCTCGAACGACGCCTGCTCGGCTGCGATGAGCACGTCGTCGGGAAACCTGCGCAGCTCGATGTCCGAGGCGAGGATCTGCTGGAGCGCGGGCGGGTTCAGCGCGTCGTAGCGGGCCATCATGGTGGTGTTCGCCGTGAACGCCGCCGCTTTGACGACCTCCTGGTATTCCTCGGGCAGGTTGTTCCACTCGCTCAAGGGGATCTGCACCTCGAGCGTCGGACCCGGTTCCCACCACCCCGGGTAGTAGTAGAAGCTGGCGGCGTCCTGGAACGACAACTTGGTGTCGTCATAGGGACCCACCCACTCTGCCGCATCGACTGCGCCGGTCTGGAGCGCCTGGAAGATCTCGCCACCGGCGATGACCTGCACGGTGACCCCGAGCTTCTTCATCACCTCGCCGCCGAGCCCTGGGATACGCATCGTGAGCCCCTGGAGGTCGGCTACGGAGTTGATCTCCTTGTTGAACCAGCCGCCCATCTGGACCCCGGTGTTGCCCGCCGGGAACTGGATCACCCCGAAGCGGTCGGCGTAGAAGTCCTGCATGAGCTCGAGACCGCCGGCTTCGTAGAGCCACGAGTTCTGCTGCCGGTCGGTGAGACCGAACGGCAGCGCAGTGCCAAAGGCGGTCGTCGGGCTCTGGCCGACGTAGTAGTACGACGCCGTGTGCCCCACCGGGGCCGCTCCATCCTGTACCGCGTTGAGCACCTCGAGACCGCCAACGATCTCACCGGCTGCACGCGGGGTGATGTCGAACTTGCCCCCAGTCAGCGCCCGCACCGTGTCGGCGAATACCACTGCGCCGCCATAGATGGTGTCGAGGCTGAGCGGCCAACTCGTCGGCATCTGCCACTGGATCTCGGGCAACGAGTCGTCCTGGAGCGCCACTTGTGTCGTTGAGGCGGCCGTTCCGCCACCGTTGGTCCCACTAGTGCTGTCATCACCCGAGTCACACGCCGCTGCCGTGACGCCGAGCGCAGCGACCGCAAGGGCCCCCTTCCCGAAGGTACTGAGGAAATCGCGCCGTTCCATGTCCATGCAGATGCCTCCCAGGTCATCGCTCCTGCTCCTCCGTCGCAGGGTGAGGCGAGCATACTTGCGAAGACCTCCCCGCCGCGGGAAACCCGGCGTCAGCCGGCGGCCGGCCCTCCGGAACCTGGCAGGCCGCCGCCGCCCTCTGGCTGTCGCTCCCCCTCGTTGGCGGGGGCTGTCGCCGCACGCTTGCCGGCGATGCCGTCCGCCCGCGCCGCCTCGATCTTCTCGGTCGTGAGCCGCGGCGCCGCATAGACGAACAGGATCGCATAGGCGGCGGCTGCAACCAGCCAAGGTATCCGGAGTGCAATGGTTCGGGTCGTCACCCTCTCTGCCACAGAGACGATGACACCGCCGGCAGCGAGACCGATCGGGATCATGCCCCATCCGAAGAAGCGATACACGCTGTTCACACGTCCGAGCAGCGTGTCGGGGATGATCGTCTGACGCAGCGAAACGGTGATGACGTTCCACAGGACGCCGGCGAACGTCGCAACGGTGAACATCGCCCACACGATCACCCACCACGAGCTCAAACCGATCACGAGAGCCGTCACCGCGCTGGCCACGAGGGTGAGATACAACGACGTGCCGCTGCCGAGCTTGGCGCTGATCTTGGGAGCGGCGAGGCTGCCGACGATCCCGCCAACCGCCGCCCCGGTCCCGAGGAGGGCGAAGACAAAGGCGTCGACCTGGAGCACCTCCTGGGCGAAGAGCACGAAGGTGGCGAAGCTGATCATCCCGAGACCATTGAGGAGCCCGAGAATGATGGCCATGGGACGCAGCAGCGGGTGACGCCACAGCCACCCGAAGCCTTCTGCGATCTCGTTGCGCCACTGGACCTTGCCGGGCGAACCGTCCTTGTGGGTGCGGAAATCCCCGGTGAGCAGGAAGGCGAGCCCGGCAGCAACGGCGAACGTGCCGGCGTCGACGAAGAACGGGAGGGCGAACAGAATCCCGATGAGCAGGCTCCCAAGTGGTGGACCGGCGAAGTTGTTGGCCACGAGCTCGGCTCCCCACAGGCGGCCGTTGGCCCGTTCGAGCCCTTCGGGGACGACGATGGCAGGCAAGATCGTCTGCGCCGAGTTGTCCCGAAGCACCTCGGCGAAGCCGAGAAGGAGCGCGGCAGCGACGAGGATCGTGTAGAGCGTGGCGTTCGTCGCTGTGTCGATACCGCCGCCGATGTCAGCGGGACTTGGCAGCCGCGACGTCTGGCCGACGACAGCCATTGCCACCCCGATCGTGACGACGGCTCGCACGACGTCCATCGAGACCATGATCTTCCGTCGGTCGACCCGGTCCGTGATGACTCCGGCGGGCAGCGTGAACACGAGCCAAGGAAGTCGCTGGGCGACTGCGATGAGCGCTATCAGGATGGGGTTGCGGGTGACGGCGGACGCAAGCCAGGGGTAGGCGATTTGGGCGACCCCGTCACCCAGGTTGGAGATCACGCTGGCCGTCCACAGCTTCAGATAATTGGCACCCAGCTTGACCCTGGATCCGGTCTCTGAGGAGGCGTCCGTCACGACCGGCTCTCCTTCGCCTTCAGCGTCGGCCGATCCGTCGGGTACACGCCGGCGATGAGCCCATAGATCACGTCGCCTTCGCGCGGCTGCGTGACGAACTCCTCGGCGAGATCCACGAGGCGCCCGGCGAACTCGACCGCCCGGTCCTCCGAGATCCGTACCTTGCGCAGTGTGAACATCGGCAACGGATCGTCGGGACCGAGCACACGCGCCTCGGCGATGGCCTCGGCGAGCATCGGGAACGCCGCTTCGCCGTCCCCCTGCGCCTTGACGACGATCGTGCGGGCGACTCGGCCGTAGTACTTCTCGGTCATCGCCCTCACCGGGCGGGTGCGCACGACCCGGATCAGCCCGGCGCCCTCCAACACCTTCAGGTGGTACCCGACCGTGCCCTTCGGTCTGCCGAGCGCTTCTGCGAGGTGGCTGGTCGTCGCCGCCCGGTCGTGGAGCAAGTCGAGAATCGACCGCCGCATCTCATCCCCGAGGGCTTTGAGTTGCCTGGATGTGGAGGCTTCCACGACTGCGTCGAGCTCGTAGTCCGGTCCGCCTACGGGCTGGGACTCGACGTTTGCAATGGTCGGCATATCCCGTATTGTCGGAATATATCGTACGTTTGTCAAGAGGACGTTCAACCCACGGAGCAGACCTCTTCCACGACTGCTCCAACGCCGACCTCGGCGGTGGGCACCCGACGCATCGACCCGATCGACCCGAGCGAGATCGACGTTCGCTTTCACCCCGAGTGGAGGCCCGACCGAGAGCCGGGCTCTGGGTGGGTCTCCAGGTGTCCCGGGGGCCGATCGCCGCAGGAACCCTCGTCGGGAGGCGACGCTCGAGGGGCAGGTACCATGCCGGCTCCCCTGCACAGAGGTTGTGAGCGATGGCGCCGAGGACGTTGTACGAGAAGGTCTGGGACGACCATGTCGTGCGCAGCGGAGGCGAAGAGCCCGACCTGCTCTACATCGACCTTCACCTCGTCCATGAAGTCACCTCGCCCCAGGCGTTCGAGTCGCTCGAGCTCCAAGGCAGGCCCGTACGCCGCCCCGACCTCACCCTCGCAACGGTCGACCACGGCGTCCCCACCGAAGGTCGCGCGCTCGGGATCCGCGACCCGCTCTCGAAGATCCAGATCGAGACCCTGGTCCGCAACTGTGAGCGCCACGGCATCACGATGTTCGGCATCGACGACCCGCGCCAGGGCATCGTGCATGTGATCGGCCCCGAGCAAGGCGTCACTCAGCCGGGCATGACCATCGTCTGCGGCGACTCGCACACGTCTACGCACGGCGCCTTCGGGGCGCTGGCGTTCGGCATCGGGACCTCCGAGGTCGAGCATGTTCTCGCCACCCAGACGCTCCCCCAGGCCAAGCCGAAGTCGATGGCGATCACGATCGACGGAGAGCTCGCTGCGGGCGTGACCGCCAAGGACATCATCCTCGGCATCATCGCCCGCATCGGTGTTGATGGGGGCGTTGGCTACGTCGTCGAGTATCGCGGGTCAGCCATCGACGCTCTTTCTATGGAGGGGCGCATGACGATCTGCAACATGTCGATCGAAGGCGGCGCCCGCGCCGGGATGATCGCACCCGACGACAAGACGTTCGCCTATCTCGAGGGCCGCCCCCACGCGCCGAAGGGTGCTGCATGGGACGAGGCGGTCGCCTACTGGGAAACCCTACCGACGGACCCCGGCGCCGATTTCGATCATTACGTCGACATCGCCGCCGCCGACCTCGCCCCTCACGTGTCATGGGGCACGAACCCGGCGCAAACGCTCCCGGTCACGGCGGCCATCCCCTCGCCGAACGACTTCGACGATCCGCTCGACCGCGACGCGACAGAACGGGCGCTGCACTACATGGACCTCGAGCCCGGCACGCTGATCACGGACATCGCCATCGACCGTGTGTTCTTCGGCTCGTGCACCAACGCCCGCATCGAAGACCTGCGGGCAGGAGCAGCTCTCCTCGTAGGCAAGAAGGTCCACCCCAGCGTCAGTGCCATGGTCGTGCCGGGATCCGGGCTCGTGAAGCTCCAGGCCGAAGAGGAGGGCCTCGACCGCATCTTCGAGGAAGCAGGGTTCGAGTGGCGAGACGCCGGGTGCTCGATGTGCCTAGGAATGAACCCCGACATCCTGTCTCCCGGCGAGCGTTGCGCATCGACCTCGAACCGGAACTTCGAAGGCAGGCAAGGGCGCGGTGGACGCACCCATCTGGTGAGCCCGCAGATGGCAGTTGCAGCGGCTGTGGAAGGGCGCTTCGTCGACGTGAGGAGCTGGGCATGAAACCCGTGTCTGTCATCCAGGGAAAGATGGCGCCACTCCCGCGGGCCAACGTCGACACCGACCAGATCATCCCGAAACAGTTCCTCAAGCGGGTGGAGCGCACCGGCTTCGGGCCGTTCCTCTTCTACGACTGGGCCTTGGATGAGGAAGGCGAGCCACGACCCGAATTCGTGCTCAACCGGCCCGGGTATGCCGACGCGACAGTGCTCGTCAGCGGCCCCAACTTCGGATCGGGCTCCTCGCGAGAGCACGCCCCATGGGCGCTCGAGGACCGCGGGTTCGAAGCCATCATCGCTCCGTCGTTCGCCGACATCTTTCGCAACAACTGCCACAAGATCGGTCTGCTACCCGTCGTGCTCACCGAGGGCGAGGTGGCCGAACTCACCCGCATCGCTCAGGACCCGGAGAACGAGGTCGTGATCGACCTCGAGACCCACACGGTCGCGGCAGGCGAATTCAAGACGACGTTCGACATCGACCCATTCGTCGAGTACTGCCTCCTGAACGGGCTCGACCACATCGCCCTTTCGATGCAGCACGCCGATGCGATCGACGCCTTCGAGGCGAGCCGTCCGAGCTTCAAGCCCTCCTTGGCGTAACCCGAGCCACGACACGGGGCTCGCCGGGCTTCGGTGCTTTGCGTCTATCGGCTCGTCGCCAGGCGCATCGGTGCAGCGTCAGCAGACCCCGTGCCTCACGCGATCAGGCGCACAGCGGTGCGAGGTCGAACTCACTCGGCCAGCGCCTCGCCCATCCGCTCACTTGCCGTCCGGAAGCACCCAACTGAGCACCATGCTCACGGCACTGATGACGATGGCAGCGAGCACCGCCCCAAGGAACTGCTCGAACGTGCCGCCTTCCAGCGTGAACGTGCTCGACAGCGCCGACGTGATGACCACCATCAAGGCGTTGATCACGATCGTGAACAGCCCCAAGGTCATCAGGTTGATCGGCAGCGTGAGCAGCTTCACGACGGGACGAATGAACGCATTGACGAGGCCGAAGATGAGGGCGACGAGCAGCACGTCGAAGAAACCGACCCCGTCGGCAAACGTGACGCCCGGAACCACTATCCCGGCGATCCAGAGTGCCGCTGCATTGATGAGCAGCCTCCACAGAAACCTCACGAGCGTGATCCTCTCTCCAGCCGGTCGCGCAGGCGAAGATGGTAACTGCCGAAACGACCCCGGACAGGGATCTTCTGCGAACGGCTCGCGCCCCACCCGTCGACGGACGTCTCATGAGGTGGACGACGTGGCCCTTCGCAGGCGAGGTCGAATGGGGACGGCGCCCCGCCGGCACGCAGCCATGGAACCTCAGCGCTCGGTGAAAGCACCGGCGGTGGCTGACGAGCCGAGCGGCTTCCGACACCTCGCCGGGAAGAGGAGCTCGTCGCCTCGGAGAACTACGGCCGTTGGGGCTCGATGACGACCACAGGGATCTCGCGGTCCGTGCTCTTCTGATACTCGTCGTAGTCGGGCCAGACTTCCGTCATGTGACGCCACAGGCGCTCTCGCTCCTCGCCGACGGCGGTAGAGGCGTGACCGGTGAACTCGTCGGCCCCCACCTGCAGATAGACCTCCGGCTCTGCCTGCAGGTTGAGATACCACAGCGGGTGGTTGGTGTGCCCGCCCTTCGAGGCGACGATCACGTATCGATCGCCGTCACGCCGGTAGATCAAGGCCGTGCGGCGCAGCTTGCCCGTCTTCCGTCCTCTGGTCGTGAGCAGCAACGTGTCGACCCCCCGCCAGCTGTGGCCCGTCTCTCCATCGCTCGATACGTAGGAGTCGATGTGGTCGGCCACCCATCCTGTAGGGCTGTCGTGAACTACTTCATCGGGCTTCGGCATCTGTTGATCGTACCGCCTCAGCGCCGCAGGAGCGGCAGGTGGGCGCTGCCCGATCGACCTCCATGCGCCCCCGGCGCAGGACCGCGCAGCCGAAACGCGCCGCCCGGCGCGGCACGGCGAAGGCACGTAACATCGGCTGGAGATGCGCCGCCTCTCCAGCTTCGACGCCAACTTCCTCTACCTCGAGTCGCCGACGTCCCACATGCATGTGGGCAGCCTGGCGATCTTCGACCCGTCGACCGCCCCCGGCGACTGGGGTGTCGACCGTGTGCGGGAGATCTACGCCGACCGCATTCACCTGGTCCCTCAGTTCCGTCGCCGGCTCGCCGAGGTGCCGCTCCAGCTCGATCATCCCCATTGGGTCGACGATCCCGATTTCGACCTTGGGTGGCATACCCGCCACATCGCAGTACCGGCGCCGGGCGGGCCGGAGGAACTGGCCACCCTCGCGGGTGAGCTGATGTCGACACAGCTCGATCGCAACCGCCCGCTGTGGGAGGTCTGGGTCATCGAAGGGGTCACCGGCGGGCGCTTTGCGATTCTCACGAAGGCGCACCACGCGGCGATGGACGGAATGGCAGGCATCCGCATGGTTGCGGCGATGTTCGACCCGACGCCGGACATCGAACCCGTCCCGAAGCCGGAAGGTTCCTGGGAGCCCGATCGGGTTCCCGGCGACTTGGAGCTGTTGGCAAGAGCAGCGGCCTCGATGGCGGCCCAACCGCTGCGTACGGTGCGAGCCATTCGCCGGGGCACGCATGCCGTCCGAAAACGCCGCAAGATCATCCAGGAAGGGGGCCACGGAAGCCTCGCTGAGACGCTCCCGGCGGGAGCCCCAAAGGTGTCGTTCAGCGCCCCGCTCACGCCGGAGCGCTCCTTCGCCTTCAGGACGCTGTCGCTCACCCAAGCCAAGGCCATCAAGAACGCCACCGGCACAACGGTGAACGACGTGATCCTCGCCGCTTGTGGCGGCGGCCTCGCCCGCTATCTCACGGGGCGCGGCGAGGCGATCGACGGCTCCCTCGTTGCGATGGTGCCGATGTCCGTGCGCGGAGACGACTCGGCCACCGGCGACGCCAACAAGCTGATGAACATGTTCATCAAGCTGGGCACGGACCTCGCCGACCCGCTGGAGCGGCTCGGCTTCATTGCGGACCAGACGTCGAGCGCAAAAGCACAGCTGCGCGGGGGCGAGGGTGATCCGGTCCGAGAGCTGAGCGATCTCGCCCCGGCCACGCTCACCGCCCACATGTTTCGCTTCATCGCATCACACCACCTCGCCGACCGCGTCACACCGCTGTTCAACCTCACGATGTCGAACCTCGCGGGCTCGCCGACACCCCTGTTCATGGGAGGAGCGCTCATGGTGGCGAACTATCCACTCGCCCCGATCTACGACGGCAACGGGCTCAACATCACGGTGATGAGCTACCTCGACCAACTCGACGTCGGCATCGTTGCGTGCCCGCAGCTCAGCCCCGACGCAGCGATCCTCCCTCACGACGCTCGAGGAGGCGATCGCTGAGTTGGTGGCCGCAACCTGAGCGCCGATCAGCGTGCCTTCTCAGCCCGGTAACCTCGCACAGCCATGAGCCGCCCAACACGCCAAGAGCAAGCAACGGCCATCTTGCAGCGTCGCGCCTGGCAGCTTGCGTCCGAGGTGCTCGGCCGGCGAGCCACCAATACGACCGACTTCGCCGCGGCGTTCAACCTGGAGCGCATCGATCTCATCTCCGAGATCCCGACCCCTGCGTCCCTCTTGGCATTGGGAAACAACATCGCCGGGCCTCGTGACGGGCTGTACGTCATCGACGATGGCGACTCGTACCGCGTCTACCTCCAAGAGCGCGGGGAACCGCAGCACGAGGTAGCCGGGGCAACCTTCTCGGAGGCGCGGGATGCGGCGATCGACCGGCTCATCCAGTTGAACGGCATTCCGTTCTCGCCCGAAGGCTGAGCTCGGCCTCGGCGCCGTCAGGTGAGGTAGTCGTCGGCGTCCCAGCCGAGGTGGTTGTTGACGGCCACCACACCGTCCACCCGACGCACCAACTCCTCGGCCAGGCGGGACTCCGTGCGTTGGGGCACGGAACCGTCCAACGTGACGGCGCCGTCCTGGACCGTGACGGTGACGCCCTTCACGATGTACTCGTGCAGGAGGTCTCCGACTTCGTCGGCGATCTCCGTATCAGAACGGGCGTAGCTGCGCAGCACGTCGGCACGGCTGATGATGCCGAGCAGGTTTCCGTGCTGGTCGACGACCGGAAGCCGCTTCACCTTTGCGTCGAGCATGAGGCGGCCCGCGTCCCGAAGCCGCCGGTCCGGTGCGATGGTGACGGGCGAAGCCGTCATGAGATCTCCGACCCGGGTCGCTTCGTTCTGGGGCTGAGAGCGGCCAAACAGCACATCGAGCCAGCGCCGCCTGCCTTGGCCGGTGCTCAGCTTCACGAAATCGGACTCCGTGAGCACGCCGACCAGCTTCCCGTCCTCGACGACCGGCAGCCCGCTCACCCTGTTGTCCGCCATGAGCTCGGCGGCACGGCGCAGGGAATCGCCCGGCTCCACGGTGACGAGCTTGCGGGCCATGAAGTCGGCCACTCGCATGAGTCTGCTCCTTTGTGCGTGCCCCCATCTTCCGCCTGAACGCTACCGGCGCAAGCGGCGAAGGTCCCGGACCGGCAGGTGGCTCATCCGACCGTCCACACCTCATCGCCGACAGCAACGGGATGCGGCGACCGGAGTCGGGCGGGATCGACGAGGAAGCCGCGGATCCCGCCGCTCAGGAAGTCGAGCTCATCCCGAACGTCGTCCCGCGCCGCTCGTTCTGGGAGGCCGAGCACGAACGACGCGAACTCCAGGCATGGCTCGGCGGGCCGCACCGGAGCGAACACGGCCTCCGACTCGCCATCGGCGGGATGGATTGCGACGCCTGCCTCCAGATCCGAGACCGTCCACCGGTGCTCCGTCCCGACGATCACGTTCTCGCCGGCAACGCCGAGTGGCAGATCCCCGAACCGCTGCGCCATTGCGGCATAGTGCGAGCTGAACCCCATCGAGAGCCCCCGCAAGCCGCGGCCTCGGACTTCGGGGTGGTCGGCATGATGAACGTCGAGCATCCAACCCCCGGCCACCGCAGCCGATGAACCCCCGGCCGCTCACGATTGCCCGCTCCACCGCGACCAGCGCAGAGGGGTCGTACGTCGCATTGCGGCGCAGCGGACCTCGCTGCAACTGCAACCGAACGACGCGTCCGATCAGCTCAGCCATTCCCCCGCCTGCTGGCCACGACCTCGTTGAGCAGATCCGGCCTGTCGGTCACGATGCCGTCGACACCGAGGTCGAGCAAACGTCCCATGTCCACCCGTTCGTTGACCGTCCAAGCGTGCACCTGCGCCTGCGCATTGTGTGCGGCATCCACGAATCGTCGATCGAGTTGCGCACCCCGGGCCGCAAACGGAAGCTGATACGCATCGGGACGGGCCGGAAGCCGGCGCCCGAGGCGTGAGGCCGCCCACGCGGCGACGGAGACGGCAGTGCCCGCCGATGTCGCAACGGCCCCTCTGCTGACACGACGAAACCGAGCGATACGCCGGTCGGAGAACGAACCGATCAGCACCTTCTGCACGCGCCGACTCCTGATGACGGCATCGGCGACCGGCCACTCGAGGTTGTCGTCCTTGAGGTCGATGTTGATGTTGACCGCCGGCCATGTCGCAAATACCTCGTCGAGCCGCGGGATGCGGACCCCGGTCCCCCTGAGCGGAAAGCCGTCATCGGCCCCAAAGCTCCACGCAGCGTCCAGATGGCGCAGGTCCTCCCACAGCCAGTCGGCGACATCTGCCGACGCCGTTCGTCGTCCGCTGCAGAGTGGCATCGTGGAACGTCACGAGCACGCCGTCCCGCGTGGCCCGCACGTCGGTCTCCAGATAGCGATAGCTCAAGTCCTCGACGGCGCCGGCGAACGCGACCATCGTGTTCTCCGGCCACAACAGCCGCGAGCCCCGGTGCGCCAAGCGCGCAGGATGCTCGAGCGAGAAGTAGGGGTGCGTCATCGCCCGGCAGTCTGGCACGGGCAGGGGCTTCGCAGGCCACCGGCGCTACCTGCCTGCGAAGCGTCGAGACTGGCGATGACGAGTCGTCGTTGTGGCAAGACTCGAGCCGAGGAGAGCACCCATGTACTTCGCGTTGATGATCCGAACCGATCCCGAGGTGACAGAGGGACAGAGGCCGGAAGACTTCATGGCCATGGCAGCGGCAGTAGACGCATTCGATACCGATCTCACTGCGGCGGGTCGGAACGTAGGGAGCCTCCGGCTGGGCGCGGCCAACGATGCACGGGTCATCAGGTTGCGCGGCGGCAAGCCGTTCGCAACCGACGGGCCGTTCGCCGAGTCTCGGGAGCAGATCGGTGGGATCTACCTGGTGGAGGCCGACGACCTCCAAGCTGCCGCCAGCCTTGCAGAGCGACTGGCGGCGTCTCGTATCGGGAGTATCGAGGTCCTCCCGGTGCTCGGCATCGACCTGCGCAGGGTCGTGCTCGACACTCCCGATACGATGTGAAAGCGAAGCGACCGCCGGCCTCGACGGTCGGCGGTCGCTGCTCGGTCGATTCAGGAGAGGCGAGGCGTCAGCTTCCCCCACCACCCTCGGGGGTGTCACGGATCGCGGCTGCGCCGCCATCGTCGTCACCGTCGAACTTGTCCTTGACGTCTTCGACGGCATCCTTGGTCTTCTCCCAGGCACCCTCGGCCGCGTCGCCCGCCTTCTCGGCAACGTCGCCGGCGACATCCTTGGCCTTGGTGAGCGCGCTGCCCGCCTTGTCGCCCGCCTTGTCGGCGACATCTCCGGCCGCTTCCTTGGCCGAGCCGAACCACTTCTTCACCGTGTCCATCAAACCCATCTCGGTCTCCTGTCGGTCGGGGGATATCGCCACATTGTACGGGCTACATCAGGGGGTGTGCGTCCACGGTCGCACCACGGCTTCGAGCATCCCGTCGTCGAGCCACGCGGCGATTGCCTCGATATCGACCCCAATCGGACGATCCACCTCGAGCGGCGCGACTACGTCGCGTACGGCCGCCACGACCGCAGCTGCACCGGAGCCAGGACGGAGTGGAGAGCGGTGGCCGACGCCCTCGACAGCGCACATGAGCTCGATGCCGAGCACGCGCACGGTGTTGTCCAAAACCTGTGACAGCTTTCGGCCGGCGCCCCACCCCATCGACACATGGTCCTCCTGGAGGCCCGACGTCGGGATCGAGTCGACCGACGCCGGGTGGCACAGCACCCTGTTCTCGGCAACGAGAGCAGCCGCCGTGTACTGGGCCAGCATGTACCCGGACGTCAAACCCGGCTGAGAAGCGAGGAAGGGGGGAAGCCCGCTCGAGCGATCCGGGTCGAGGATCCTGTCTGTGCGGCGCTCCGAGATCGAGCCGAGTTCCGTGACGGCAATGGCCAAGAAATCGAGTGCGAACGCAAGCGGCTGGCCGTGGAAGTTGCCGCCGGACACGACGTCGTTCTCAGCGGGGAACACGATGGGGTTGTCCGTCACCGCCTGCAGCTCGCGGCCGAACACCGCATCCGCATAGTCGATGACGTCGCACGGCGGCCCCGTGAACTTGCGGTGCGCACCGCAGGCTGTACGCATCTTGAACCGCATGCTCGAAGTCGTCCGAGTGACTCGAGGAGATCTCCGAACCCTCCATGAGCGATGCGATCAGTCGGGCAGATGCGGCCTGGCCGGGATGCGGGCGGAGCGCATGGATGCGCGGCTCGAACGGCCGGACAGATCCCAGCAGCGCCTCGACAGACAATGCACACGCAACGTCGGCAGCGTGGGCGAGCCGCCGGGCGCGGTCGACCGCAAGGATTCCCATCGCGAGCATCCCTTCGGTGCCGTTCAGGAGGCTCAGCCCTTCCTTGGCGTGGAGCTGCAGCGGTGCGATCCCGTGCTCGGCCATCAGCTCGGCGGCTGGTCCGACGGTGTCGCCGTGGCGAAGAAGCCCTTCCCCGATGAGCGGCAGAGCGAGGTGCGCGAACGGCGCCAGATCGCCGCTCGCCCCCACTGATCCCTGGGCTGGAACGACCGGAAGCAGGTCGTGGTCGAGAAGCTCGACCATACGCTCCACCACTTCAGACCGCACGCCCGAGTGCCCTTGGGCAAGAGTACGCGCCCGCAGCAGCATCATCGCCCTGACGATCTCGTTCGGCAGCGGCGGACCTACCCCTGCGGCGTGGCTTCGCACGAGGCCCAGCTGTAGCTGCTCTGCGAGCTCTGGAAGGATGTGCGTCGAGGCGAGGGCCCCAAAGCCCGTCGTTATGCCGTACACGGTGCGGTTGTTGGCGATGACGTCGTCGACGACCCGTCGGGCGGGTGCCATACGATCGGCAACGCCGGGCCCAAGGGCCACGCCTGCCTCACCCCTGGCGACGGCCACGACGTCTGCCGGGGCGAGCGGCCCCCCATCGAGGACAACGGTTCTCATATCACCACGAAGCTAGTGCGTCCTCCACCGACCTCGGCGCCGGGTGCGTCAGTCATCTCCCGCAGTCGAAGGAACCTGCAGCCCCGCTTCGCGCTCGCGGAGGGCGACCCGCACGCCGAGGCGCTCGAGTTGCTGTGCGGTGTACTTGTCCGCTGCCGGCAAGGGATGTGTGCGCAACCACTCGGCGAGGTCCGCCGCTACCGCAGGCTCCGAACGCAGATGGGCGAACGCGAGCACGATGCGGGCGTTGAACGGCGGCAAGATGCCGACGACGTCGTCCCATTGCGCTTTGACCATCTCCCAGGCTGCGGGACCGATGTCGCGATTGCCGATCAATCGTGCGACCGTCGAGGCTGCATGTTGACTGCGGATGCGGCCTGCGAGCATCATCTCGAGCGTCTCGGCCGCCGCGGAGCGCTCGGGAACGGTCGCCATGGCGCGGAGGTAGCGCACCTCTTGCTGAGGATTGGCGGCACCCTCGAATGCGGCGACCAGCCGCAAGTAGTCGGCATGGTCTCCCGTGGACGCCACGATCGACACCACGGCAGCCGCGACCTCGCCGTCGAGCTCGACGTTGTTTGCGAAGATGTCGCCGATCAGCCGCCTCGCCTGCGCCACCGTCTCCGGATCGCGGCCCAGAGCGCCGTGGATGCGCAGCAGCACACCGCGGCGGCTCCTTTCGAGATCAGTATCGCCTTCGGCAGCCTCCCACCCGGCTCGCGCCAGCGCCGGCCCGGCGAGGTCTCGCGTGAAGCGGCGCAGGTCGGGTTTGACGTCGGAGGACACGACCCGGTCGAGCTCGTCGAGCCCGGCGGCCATCGCATCCCACACCGCGGTCTCGGGCTCGCCCGCCAGCCTGCTGAGCACGGTCAAGTAGTCGGCCGCCCTGAACCCCCCGGCCAGCATGTGGGCGTGAGCGTCGGCAACCACCGCCAGACGCTCGTGGGGATCCAGTGCCGGCAGCCGTGCGGACACCCGGCCCATGGAGGTTGCGTCGTAGCCCACCCGGTAGAAGCCGTGGCCGCCGCGATTGACGAGGAAGTCCGCTCCGCCCCCGACGACCGTCTCGGAACGAAGGAGTAGCTTTCCCCCTCGATCGTCGCCGCCGAGCAACACCGGAACGGGCCACACGCCGTCCTCGTCCCCGACCAGCAAGAACCGCCGCGACGAAAGCCGGTAGCCCTCAGGGTCGGCGGTCACCTCGATCTGCGGCAACCCGGGGGCGAAGATCCACGGGTCCATCAACTCGCCCACAGGTTCCCCGGACGCCGCTTCGAGCGCTGCCCACAGGTCCGAGGTCTCTGCGTTCCCGTGCGCCAGGGTCACCAGATAGTGGGACACGCCGCGCCGGAACGCCTCGGCGCCGAGGTACTGCTCGAGCATGCGCAACACCGCAGCACCTTTGCCGTACGTGATGTCATCGAACATCTCATCGGCTTCCTCCGGCGAGGCGACCGGGAACTCCACCGGGCGGGTGGCAGCAAGCGAGTCCGTCTCCATCGCTCCGTTGCGTTCGGCGCCGAAGCTCAGCCAACTCTTCCATTCGGGACGGAACGCATCGACGCAGAGGACCTCCATGAACGTGGCGAACGCCTCCTTCAGCCACAGACCATTCCACCACTTCATCGTCACCAGGTCGCCAAACCACATGTGCGCAAGCTCGTGGGCGATGATCTCGGCGACCCGGGACAGCTCGGCCTGGGTGGCGGTGCCCGGATCGACGAGCAACGCCGACTCACGAAAGGTGATGGCGCCGAGGTTCTCCATCGCACCGGAGGCGAAGTCGGGGATGGCGATGAGGTCGACCTTCTCGCCCGGATACGGGATGCCGTAGTACTCGGCGAACCAATGCAGGGCGAAAGCCCCGAAGTCGAGGGCGAAGTCCGTGAGGTCGCCTTTGCCAGGAACGTGAACCACCCGCAGGGGGACGCCATCGACGTCGACCGGCTCGGTCGCCTCGAGTTCGCCGACGATGAACGCGAGAAGGTAGGTCGAGAGCGGCATGGTGGTGCCGAAGCGCACGCGCTTCCTCCCGTCGCCGAGGTCTTCGGCGCCGACCACGGGCGAGCACGACAGGGCGGTCAGGCCCGCCGGCACGACGAGCGTCACGTCGAAAGTGGCCTTACGATCGGGCTCGTCCCAGCAGGGGAATGCCCGCCTGGCGTCGGTCGCCTCGAATTGCGTCGTGGCGAGCACCCGCTCGTTGCCGTCCGCGTCCGTGGACACCGACCGGTAGAAGCCTCGCAGCTGGTCATTCAGCGTGCCGCTGAATTCGAGGTTCAGCAGGTAGGTGCCAGGCGCAGCCGGGTCGGGCAGGAGGAGCTCGGCTCGTTCCGCATCCGGCATGAGAGCGAGCTCGCCGGATACCTGCTCGCCTGTACTCGTTCTCAGTGTCGCCTGCGTGATGTCCAGGTCAACGGCGTTGAAGACGATCTCACTGGTCGCCGAGGTGATCTCGACGTCAATGGCAACTGAGCCGGCGAAGCGTGCGGCTCCGAGGTCCGGCTCGAGCGTCAGGTCGTAGTGGTGCGGAACCACGTCGCGTGGGAGTCGATGATCGGTCTCGGTAGTCACTGCGCTCCTGCTCGGCGGGAACCACCGATGGTAACGACGGTGAGCAAAGCCAAACCCGGACTGGGCCAAGGCGTCGCCTACCCTGCACCGCTGTGATCGAGCCATATGCCACCGTGACGCTGTGGGACTATCGGCGCCGCGTGGCGGACCTGTACGGTGCAGTGAGGAGCCGGTCGGATCCGGTGGCAGGATGGCAGCTGTGGCGATCGGGGCGGGACGAGTTGTTCGCCGCCCATCCACAGAGCCCACTCGCGGCGTCCGCCCGATCAGGGTTCACCGGCCTCGACTACTTTGCCTACGATCCGGCACTCCGCGTGTGGGCAACCGTCGAAGCCGCGGAGCCGCTCTTCCTCGGCGCCGGACACAGCGGCCCAGGTGAGACGGCGTTGCGGCGGTTCGGCCGGGTCCGGTTCGCAGTGAGGGGAACGGAGGTCGCTCTGGCGCTCTACTGGATGGAGAGCTACGGGGGTGGTGTGTTCTTGCCGTTCCGCGACGCGACGTCGGGCGCGCGACCTACGGCGGAGGCCGCTACTTGCTCGATACTGCCAAAGGCGCCGACCTCGGCAGCGCCGGCACCGGGGGGGTCGTGCTCGACTTCAACTTTGCGTATCACCCGAGCTGCGTCCACAGCTCTCAATGGTCCTGCCCGCTGGCACCACCCGAGAATCATCTGCGGGTGGCGATCGAAGCCGGCGAACGCCTCGATCGCGCCGGCGTGGGGGACGGGCCCTCAGACGACGGAGTAGCCACCGTCGACGACGAGTTCGGCGCCCGTCATGAAGAGGGAAGCGTCTGAGGCGAGGAAGGCGGCGGGCCCTTCCATGTCTTCGGGCGTGCCGAAGCGGCGCATCGGGGTCCGCGCCAGGCCCATCCCGGCCAGCCGCTCATCGGCCCGCAGCTCCTCGGTCATCTCCGTCTCGATCCAGCCCGGGGAGATCGTGTTCACCCTGATCCCGTAGCGGGCAAGACGGGCGGCGAGCGACCTGGCGAGCTGGAGCACGGCGCCCTTGCTCGCCGAATAGTGGGGGGCCGATGCCATGCCGAAGTGGGCGAGGACGGAGGCGACCAGCACCATGGATCCTCCTCCACCGTGCTCGACCATGTGCCGCGCTGCCACCTGGCTCGTGTGGAACACGCCGTTGAGGTTGACGTCGATGACGTGGGCCCACTCGGCAACGTCCATGTCCTCGAAACGCACCCCTGCGCTCACGCCTGCGTTGGCGAAGAGGCTGTGAACGTCTCCGAAGCGTTCGGTGGTGTGTGCCATCGCTGCCTCGACGCTCTCCCTGTCGGCGACGTCACAGGCGAAAGCTGCAGCATCGGCGCCGAGAGCGGACAGTTCCTCGACGGCCGTTGCGTTGCGCGTCTCGTTACGCGACCAGATCGCGACCGAGGCGCCCGCCTTCGCCAGGCCACGCGCCATGCCGAGACCGATGCCCCGGTTGCCTCCGGTCACGACCGCCACTCGCCCGCTCAGATCAAACATGCTCATCGCGACGAGGCTAGCTCGTCGCTCCCAAGGACCCGTGTGCAGCATCCGCACGCCGGAACTCCCCCGATTCGGAACCGTGGCCGTACACGACGAACCCGAGTGGCCGCGACGGATTGGGAGGGACATCCCCGCGCCGGGCGAACGTCGCCGTCCGTACTTTCCCTTCGGTCGGGCGGCTCGGGCCCCGGCATAACCGGTCGGCTCGCCTGTCCGCTCAGCCTCTCAGGCGGTGTACCGGAGGGGTTCACCCGAGCCGAAGGTTCGCCCAACGACGCCAACCTTCGGCTATCACGTACCGTCGCGGTACAGCCGAGCCGAGAGTTCGACCGACGGCCTCAACCTTCGGCTATCGCGTACCGTCGCGGTACAGCCGAGCCTAAGGTTTGGCTGCTCCGGCAGCGTTCGCCGCGAAGGCGTCGCAAACGAATCGGGCGAGGCCCGGCTCGTACTTCTCCCAATACGCCATGAAACGGGGGTCCGCCACGTACATCTGCCCGAGCCCCGTGTGCACCTCTGACGAGCAGGGGTAGAACCATCGGTCGATGTGCCGGCGATGGCGCTCGGCGAGCGCGGTTGCGGCTGGGCCGTCGGCGAGCGCTCCCCGGCGAAGCAGCTCGCCGAAGGCGACGGCGATCTCCTCGCCTTCTGCTCCCATGGCCTGCCACTCCTCCTTGCGATACCTTCCCGTGCGCCGCCGCGACTCATCGAGCAACGGTCCCGACCACCGCTCTTCGACCTCTTGCTCGTACTCCTTGGGATCGAATTCGCCAAAGACCTCGAACATCTCCTCGTCGCTCATGGTGATCCCTCCCTCGTGCGCGGCAAGGGCATCCTCGACCGCCTTGATCAACGCCTCGGCACGTTCTGCCCGCCGGTACAACAGCTCACGCTGGCGGCGCAGCGCCGCTCCCCTGTCGTGACCCGGCCCATCGACGAGCCCTTCGATTTCCTCGAGCGAGAACCCGAGCTCCCGCCAGAACAAGATCTCGTGGAGCCGTGCCAGATCCGCCGGCCCATAGAGCCGATAGCCGGTTTCGCTGCGCCCGCTTGGACGCAACAGCCCGATCTCGTCGTAATGATGCAGCGTGCGGACGGTCACCCCGGCAAGCCGGGCGACCTCGCTCACGGTGCGAACCGTCGTCGACCCCATAGACGCCACCGTAGACCCTCACGTTACGTGAGGGTCAAGGAGGCTTCTTCCGGCGGCCCGCTCTCGCTCACGCGGCCCGTGCTGGAGAGCTCGTTGAGAGTTCGGCGCGGCCCTTGATGCCCAACAACATCTTGCGCATCATGACGAAGTCGCCGGGTTCGAACAGCGCGTAGTAGAGCCGCGACCGGACGTTTCGGCCGAACTCGGCGCGCAGTCGGCAGACCAAGCGGGTCGTACGCGGGCCTACGGACTCGAGAGAGAACGTGACGACGACGCGCCCGGTCGCCCCAAACACCTCCATGTCGGGAACGGTCAGAACGAGAGAGCGAGGCGGGTCCATCTCCGACACGACGAAACCGCCCCCAGACGGGTCGAGAGGCATGAAGTCTCCAACCTGCATCGCCTGGAACTCAGGGATGATGCGGTCAGCGCTCGGCGTGCCGCCGTTGTCGATCGCGTCGTAGCTGTAGAAGCCCGCCCGGCCGAAACCCATCTGGACGAGCCACGGCCACACGTTCTCGGGCGGCGCCAGAATCGAGACGGCCCGTGTCGCCTCGAGCTCAGGATGAGGAATCACCTCGTCGCCGGGGATGTGACGCTGGGTCTCGAACGGCGTCGCTCCCCACCTGAGGTGCCAGCGCCTGAGGAAGATCCCGTACGTCGCCAGTGCCGCCCATACCCCGACCATCGACCGAGAGAAGACTCGTTTCATCATGGCGCGATCGTCCGCTTCAGCAGACCATGGATCAAGGGGCCGAAATACCCGGAGGCGCGGTGCCGCCGCGATTGCTGCGGTGCTGCGCCACCACCTGCGCTTCATGGCGCCCGTCATCGGTCCACCCTTCGAAGGAGAACACAACGTCGAGCCCCACAACCAGCCCGGCCGCTTCACCGAGACCCAGCGAGTGTCGCGGGCCGGGTCGATCGTTTCTCCGCCGATTCTCGACGGTCGGTTGAGCGAACACGAGCAGCCCGCCGGGGGCAAGCGCATCGGCGAGAACCGGAAAGAGCGCACGGTTGAGGTAGTGGTGGACGACGGCGAGATCCCACGGTCCCGACGGAAGAACCAGGTCGTCGAGATCGCTCTGCACCGTCGTGAGCGTCACACCTTCGGCCGAAGCGTCATCGGAGGCGATTGCCAATGCGGTTGGCGACACATCGACGAGCGTCACGTCCCACCCTCTCGCAGCAAGCCACACCGCGTGACGGCCGGTGCCACCGGCGACGTCGAGGGCGTTACCCGGTGACGGTGAGAAACGGCGGATGGCCTCCACGACGAATCGAGCCGGCGCCGTCGCAAGCCGTCCTCGCTCCCGGTACCGCTGCTCCCAATCGAGGAGTTCGTCACGCGACACGCCCAGGACTCTACGACGGCATCGAAGAACGACTGCCCCTGCACGGACGCGGCGGAGCGGGGCCACCCCCTGGGGCCCCGCCCGCCTGTGCCGGGCTGACCGCGCCTGCGGAAGGGCACGATCGAGGGGACAGCCCGGCAAACCGGGACCAGAGGAAGGTGGTGATCGCATCCCGCGTATCCGGCGAAAGCCGTTCAGACGCGCATCACGAACGACGGCTCCCGCACCGCAGGTGCGAGCTGCACGAAGTTCGCCAAGGAATCCCCCCTGTGGCCCAAGAGCAGTTCCGAAGAAGTGCCCCCTGAGTTCGTGTCAGGCGCCCCCCAGCGCCCGAGTCGGCCGAAACCGACGCTTTCGAGACTGCCAGTTCGGTCCTGCGCGGTCAAGTGAGCGATCGACCTATTTTCGGGTTCGCGACCTGGAACAGAACCCTCCCCTACCGGCGGTCGCGCCGATGCCCGCAAGGCACGGCAGGTGCGCACGCCGTCGGTGCAGAAGCGGAAAGCCGGGTGGACCTCAACCGCAGTTCTCCGTCGCCGAAAGCCCGGATCCTGTGCGAGTTCGACACCGAACCGCATCCCGGCTCGGCCCAACGAGCACTCGCCGCTCGATCGTCTCTCAGGGTTTCCCCCGATCACCCTTTTCGCCCTCAGGGTGCGTCGAGGGTGAATCCGCATAGCCGAGAGATCACCCAAGGCGCACGATGCCTTCATGGAAACCACCTCGATCACCCAACAGACACCTCCCGGGCGGAGGCAGCGGCTGGAGCGGCCGACGAGTGGCCGCATGCTGGGCGGCGTCGCTACCGCCCTCGCGGATGCGACCGGCATCGCCGTCGGCATCGTCCGGATTGCATTCATCGTCGCTGCCTTTTTCGGCGGGTTCGGGCTCGTCATCTATGCGGCAGCGTGGGCACTGATCCCGACAGAGGGCCAAGAGCGCTCGGCGGCAGAGCGATGGCTCAGCGAGCTGTCCACGCCGGGCCGCAAGCTCGGAGCAGCCCTCATCGCTGCCGCCGTCCTCATCGTGCTGATGCCGTTCAGCGGTCCCGTCGTCCTGGTCGGCCTGCTCGTTCTGGGTGCCGGACTCCTGTTCCAGCGCTCACGTACCCCGTCCGACACCAACTCATAGGAGAGAACCATGCGACCCGCCAAACTCATTGCCGCCGTGATCGGCGTCCTCATGCTCATCGGAAGTGCCGGCCTGGTTGCTGCGGGAGCGTTCACCCTCGCGGTTGCCGACTCAGATGGATGGATCGAGGTCGGTCCCGTTCGAGTGACATCAGATGCTTCGGCCCTGGTCGGGGACGACATCAGCGTCGACCTCGGGGATTCGGTCGACGACCGGACGTGGATCGGATTCGGTGACGTCCCGGCCCGGATCGACGTCACCGGGCGCAACGGCAAGGACATCTTCGTCGGCATTGCTCCTGCCGCAGACGCCGAGCGCTACCTTGCGGGCGCTGCCCATGACCGCGTCGACATCTTCACGGAAGGCGACGCCTCACTCAGCCGAATCGAGGGCACGGGCGTGCTCGCCGATCCCGCTTCGCAGAGCTTCTGGGTGGCCTCGACGACGGCCGGGAGCCTGGACTGGGATCTCACCGATGGCGAGTGGGCAGTCGTGGTGCTCAATGCCGACGGGGCACCCGGCGTCGACGTGACGGTGAGTGCGGCGGCACAAATCCCCTTCGTTCGCGGCTTCGCTGCCGTCCTCCTCGTGGTGGGCGTGCTCGGGCTCGCCGGAGGCGTGACCATCACCTACTTCGGGGTGCGCCGCTCTCCGGTGTCCCCAGCGCCGAATCCGCCGGTCGCACCAACGCCTGTCGAGCACGCAGTGGCCGGCAACTGAGCGCCTCGACCCGATCCCGCGGCGGGCGTCCAGAAGGGCGCCCGCCGCAGCGCGTCAGCGATTCTCGACCTCGCCCGTCTTGACCACACCGAGGTCATCGGCTTGCCCCAGGATGATGGCGTCGAGGGTCCCGGCCAGCAGCGCACCGTTGACCGGCCCGCTGACCTTGGCGACGATGACGCCGTTGCGGTCGACGAAGAAGGTCTCGGGAACGCCCAGAACCCCGTATTCGAGGGATGCGCGCGATCGATCATCGTCGACGTAGACGTACGGGTCGCCCCTGCCGAGTTGATCGAGGAAGCGACTCCCGTTCCCGGGCTGATCCTGCACCATGACTCCGACGAACGTGACGTCGAGATCTGCGTATTCGGCTGCCGCCTGGAGCAGCGTCTCGTGCTCGTCCCGGCAGGCGAGACACCACGATGCCCAGAAGTTCACCACCGCCACTCGACCGTCGAGAGATGCGAAGTCGAAGTCTCCGTCCACTTCGAGATATGGCAGGCTCAGCTCGGGCGCTGGCTGGCCGATGAGGGGAGATGCCGTGAGGCTCGGATCGGTGCCGAACCGGCTCGTGAAGACGACGCCGAGCACGATGACGATCACGCCAACGGCGACGACGATGGCAAAGGGCAGCAGCGAACGCCGCGGCTGCGTCATGACTCGGCGCGCGCCTGAGCGAGCAGGTCCTCCGCCTGGTTCCGCACGTCATCTGGCACTCCTTCGTACGAGAGGAGCCGCTCGAGCGGTGCGACGGCGCCCACGGCGTCGCCGAGGCCCAGCAATCGGATGTTCCCCAAGAACCAGTAGGCCTGGACGTAGTCGGGCTCGATCTCGATCGCACGCTCCACGTACGTCTCGGCGACGTCTGCCCGTGCAGAGAGGAACGTCATCCATCCGATGCTGGCGAGAGCCTCCGGATCATCCGGCTGCTGTTCGAGCACGACGAGGTAGTGATCGAGCGCGTCGTCGAATTCGCCCGCCTCGAAGTATCGCCTGGCGAGCGCAAGGCGCATGGCCGGCACGTTGGGGTTGGCGGCGACAACGTCTTCCATCTCCTCGTTGCTCACCTGCGAGAGATCCACTCCACCCGAAGCAACATCAGACGCGATGCCACCGGTCACGAGTTCGCCTGGATCGCGCTGCTGCACGGTGTTCAGGAGCGCAACGGTGACCACCAGGAACGCAACGAGGAGGACGCCGACCCCGATCAGTGCCCGCTTTCGGTCGCGAGGCGGAACGTCGCCGGCAGGCATAGCCGCCAATTCGTCGATCTCGTCCACGATGCGGGACCGCTCGGACCGGTAGGTGGCGCGCAACTCATCCGCCGTCTGCGAGTCGAGCTCCCCCGCAGCCACCTGCTCATCCACCTCGGCGAGATCGCGCTCGACCTGCTCGAGCTGATCCTCCAGTGCACCGACCGCACCGATCACGATGCCTCCACTTTCGGGACGACTCCCGACGCCACGGAAGTCGGCACAGGACGGGCCCGTCTGCGGCTCACGATCGCGGCCACACCGACGCCGAGGAGGGCGAGCGGACTGAGCCAGAGCGCCGCGCCCCAGCCGGCAAGCGGCGGGTCGAGCCGCACCCGCTCTCCATAACGAGCCTCGAAGAAGGCATAGATCTCCTGATCGGTCCAGCCCTCGCCGACCTTTTCGACGATGAACGCCTCGAGGTCGCGCGCGACCTGAGAAGGAGCCTCGGCGATGGACTCACCCTGACAAAAGGGGCACCGCAGGTTCGAGGCGAGGGCGACGGCTCGCGCCCGTCGTCTACAGGTGCGGCGCTCCCCGGGAGGAGGCCGACGACGATCACAACTGCGGCGAGTGCTGCGCCTGCCCATCCCGCCCATCGCCGGAGCTCAGTCACGCGCAGACACCTCGACGGGCGGACGTTCGACGGGGTGGCCTCGCGGCGGCTTGCGCCCGACGAACGACCACGCTCCCCCGGCGACGGTGATCATGCCACCCACCCACAGCAGCCACATCAGCGGGAAGACGAACACGTCGAGCACGATCTCGTCGGCAGATCCGCCGGCCAGCGACACGTACACATCGTCGACGAGTCCGGTACGCACATCGGGTGTCGCCACGGCCTGCGCCGAGTTCGGGTACCGATTGAGGCGCGGCGCCATCGGGCGGATCTCCGTCGTGCAGTCGGCGCGCAACAGCACGAGCCGGGCACCCTCGACCGAGCGTTGCGGCGTGCTCTCGGTGAAGGGACCTTCGTACTGGATGCAGTAGCTCTCCACCGCAGCCGCCTCGCCCGGCGTGAGGCGCACCTCCTGACGGACGGCCAGTGCAGTAGAGGTTGCGATGGCAACGGCGACGAGCGCGAGCCCGACGTGGGCGATCTGGCCGCCCCAATATCCCGCATCGCGACGCAGCAGCCGTGAGGTGGCTTTCCGTATCCCGAGCTCGGGCCGCAGGGGCGACGACCTGCGACCAGAGCTGGCGGACGATCACCCCGATCACGAACGACGCCAGGACGACGATGATGACCGTCGGCACCGACCGCACCCCGAGCGAGAACGGCTCCCGCCCCGGCAACGAGTGCCGTACGCAGCGGCGTCCGGATGCGCTCCCAGACCACCGCCGGTCTGGCGACCCGGTAGGGAGCGATCGGGCCGACCCCGAGCGCCAGCAGCAGGGCAAAGGCAATCGGGAAGGGTGACGCGGTCGAAGAACGGTCGTCCCGACCGACACCTGCCTGCCGGAGAAGGCCTCCACGAGCAGCGGGTACATCGTCCCCACCAGGACCGTGAAAGCGAACACCGTCAGCAGCAGGTTGTTGAGCAGAAACACGCCCTCCCTGCTGGCGAGCGACTCGAGCCGAGGCGAAGACGCCACGAGGTGGACCCGCATCGCAAACAGAGCCAGGGAGCCGACGACCACCACGCCGAGGAACCCGAGGATGGTCGGGCCGACGGCCGACTGGGTGAAGCTGTGCACGGAGAGGATGACGCCCGACCGGGTGAGGAAGGTGCCCAGGATGGTGAGCGAGAACGCGGCGATGACGAGGGCGAAGTTCCACGCCTGGAGCATTCCGCGCCTGCGCTGGACCACGGCCGAGTGGAGGAACGCAGTCGCAACCAGCCAGGGCAAGAAACGCGGCGTTCTCGACCGGATCCCACGCCCAGTATCCACCCCAGCCGAGCACCTCGTAGGACCACCACGCGCCGAGCAGGATGCCGAACGTGAGGAAACACCACGCGACGAGCGACCAGCGGTGGGTTCGGTCGAGCCACACCTTTCCCCGCTCCCCTCGAGCGAGCGCCGACATCGCAAAGGCGTACGGCACGGTGAGCCCGACGTAGCCGAGGTAGAGCATCGGCGGGTGGATCGCCATCAGGATGTGGTTCTGGAGCAACGGATTGGCGCCGACGCCCTTCGAGCGGAGCGACGGCAGCCGCCAGCGGCCACCACGACGTCTCCGTGCAGCCAACCGTCGCCGCGGCGGTGCACACCTCGAATGGGTTGGCGACCGTCGCCATCAGCCCAAACCAGAAGACCCCGACGAGACCCATCACGGAGAGCGCACCCGCACCGAGCCCGTCACCCGCCCTGACGGTCCGGGCAACGAGATAGGTGAACACCGCCAGCACGAGCCCCCACAACACGATGCTCCCCTCGAGTGCCGCCCAGCCAGAGGCGAGCAGGAAGATGAACGGCGTCGTGGTCGACGTGTGGCTGGCCACGTAGGCGATCGTGAAGTCGTGGCTCAGGATCGCCGTCTCGAGAGCGAGCATGGCGACAATGCCGCCCAGCAGCACGAGGAGCACGGGCGTGCGCAGTGCAGCCGTTGGTTTCCGATCCCGGCTGACCTGAAAACCGGTCCAGGCGAGCGCCACAGAGCCGGCGAGGGCGGCCAGCACCGCCATCAAGCCGATGAGCGAGCTCACGATCCCGACCCCGCACTTGGCAAGTAATCGACGCCCGGCTCGTACACGTCGCCTTCTTCCGTGCGGTATTGCTCGTCGTGCTTGACCAGCATGGAGTCGCTCGAGAACCGCGACCCGTCCCACGTGCCTTCGACGACGACCCCGACCCCTTCGCGGAACAGCTGTTGTGGAGCCCCAGCGTGCACCACCTGCACGACCTGGCGACCGTCGGTGACGGCGAACTCGACGGCGTCGTCGCTCGAGGTCACGCTCCCCTCGACGACCTGCCCGCCGAGCCGCACCCGGTCCGTGATCGGCCCCCCGTCGATCAACTCCGTGGGCGTGTTGAAGAACACGAGGTTGGATTGCAGCGTCACGACGAGCACACCGATCACGACTGCGATCAGTGCGGCGGGCAGCACGAATCGCCAATAGCGCCGCATGTCAATCCAACTCGTCGAGACGGCGGCGCACGTTGCGCAGTCGGGTGGTCAGGGAAACGACGTAGGCAGCCAGCACCACTCCGACGACGCCGTAACCCCACACGACCCAACCCCACCCGCTCATGTCTTGCGCTCCAGCTGCGGAGCCGACACGGCATCGCCTGCGATCGCCCCGGCTCCGTGGCGCAAGCGCCGTTCCAACTCGGCCTCAGCGGCGCCGAGGCGGTAGCGGCGAACGATGAGTGCCGCGGCGACCACGGCGTATGCGACGAGACCGGCGAAGAAGGCGCCGAGGAGGATGCCGTCCATCTGCATCTCGTCAGGGCGCAGCAGCGTCGGCGGCTGATGGACGTCTCGCCACCACAGCACGGAGAAGTGGACGACGGGGATCAGCGCGATGGACAAGATGCCGTACACGCCGGCACGGCGCGCCCGAGCCTCCGGGTCCTCGATGGCACGGCGCAGGGCCAGATAGCCGAGGTACGTGAAGAAGAGCACCGCGGTGAGGGTCAGCCGGGCGCTCCAGGTCCAGTACACGCCCCACGTCGGCTTGGCCCAGATCATGCCGATGACAACGGTGAGCCCTGTTGACACGACCCCGACCTCCGCAGAAGCCACGGCGAGATGATCCCATCCACGGCGCTTGGTGACGAGATAGCCGGCGCCGCCGATCAGCACGAGCGCGAAGCACGCATAGGCCACCAGAATCGTTGGTACGTGGATGTAGAAGAGGCGAGCGACGTTGCCTTGGGTGGCCTCGGGAGGCGTCAAGAACGCAAGACCGAGCGCACCGGCAGCAGCGACGATCGCTGCCGTATCGAGCCACGAGCGGTGGGTTGCCGTCGCTGGGATACCGGTCATTGTGTCTCCTGAAGCGGCCGTGCGGTGAGGACGCCGACGATCACCAAGATGACGTCTACGAGCACCATCAGCAGTACCCATGGGAGACTACCGTCGCCCCCTCCCAAACCGGCATCGAGCGACTGGGTCGCACCGAGGAGCAGCGGGATGGCGAGCGGCGCCACCAGAAACGGGACGAGGTTCGCCCCACCCTCCCCGGCGGCGATGGCCCCGGCAAGGGTTCCGAGCAACCCGAGGCCGAGCCCAGCCGCGGGCACGACCACGAACAGCCACGGCCACTGGCTGAGCCGGATGTCGTACAGCGCGACCGCAACTACGCCGACGACCATTTCGAAGACCAACAGGAGTCCGCTGTTCGCGAGGGAACGCCCGACGAACGCGGCAGCCGGGTCGATGCCGAGACGCATGGCGAGATCACGATCGGCAGATCCCTCCGTCGCCGTCCGCCGCACAGTGACGAGCACGCCGAACAGGAGGACGACGATCCAGTAGAGACCAGGGCCGATACGGCGCAACGTGGGGGCGTCGATGCCGATGGCGAGCGGAATCAGGAGGAGGGCAATTGCGCCGAACGGCAAGGTGACCCAGGTGACTTCGCCACGGCGACGCTCCCTGCAGCAGGTCGCGGCGAGCAACGGCGACGGCCTGCGGCCACAGCGAAGGAGAGGCGACCGTCATTGGAGGCTGCCACCAACGAGCTCGACGCTGCGGCCCACGAGCTTCTCGACCCGCTCCCGATCATGTGAGACGAGCACCGCCGCGCCTCCCCTCGCCGCGGTTGCATCGGCGAGATGGCCCACGAGGTCTACGGCTGCCGCATCGAGGGCCGAGTGCGGCTCGTCGAGAAGCAACAGGTCGGGCGCGAGCATCAGCTCGCGTGCGAACTCCGCCCGGCGCTGCATGCCGTAGGAGCACGCTGCCGCCCGTCGGTCGGCAACGCCCCCGAACCCAACGACCCCGAAGGCGTCGTCCACGGCGTGCGGTGCAACACCCATGACGTCGGCGGCGAAAGCCAGGTTCTCGCGCAGTGTCAGCTCCGGGTAGAGCGCCGGGCTGTGGCCGATGAGGCCGATGCGACGTCGCACGTCGAGCCGACCGGCGGTGGCGATGTCGACGCCGAGCACCATCGCAGTGCCCGACGCCGGACGAACCAGCGTCGCCAGGAGCCGGAGGAGGGTTGTCTTGCCCGCACCGTTGGCGCCGAACAGCCCTACCACCTCACCCGGCCCCAGCGTCATGTCGAGGTCGCGGAGGATCGACGTCGCCCCCAGCCGGACCGCGACACCGGCAAGCGAAACGACGGGAGCTGCCGAAACCACGTACCGAGTGTACGGGCCCTACCGGCGCCACAGCGGCAGGCGCAGCGTCGCGCCCCGCATTCGGGTCGTGGAATACGTTGGCCTACCGTGCGGGTTTCCTCCACCGGACCATCAGCGGCCAGAGTGCCGACATCATCATCAGCGGCCGAAATGCCGACATCGACGGGAGAAGACAGTGCCGACCCTCAACCTGACAAAGGACACGTTCGAGCAGACCATCGTGGACAACACCATGGTGCTCGTTGACTTCTGGGCTGAGTGGTGCGGCCCGTGCAAGATGTTCGGGCCCGTCTACGAAAAGGTCTCGGAACAGTATCCGGATGCCGTCTTCGCCAAGGTCGACACCGAGGCCGAGCCCGAGCTGGCGCAGTACTTCAATGTCCGCTCGATCCCGACACTGATGATCTTCCGCGACCAGATCGGCATCTTCTCGCAGCCCGGTGCCCTCCCTGAGCCTGCACTCACGGATCTCGTCGAGCAGGCGCAGGCACTCGACATGGACGAGGTTCGGCGCCAGATCGAAGAGGAGCACGAAGGCCACGACCACGACCACGAGGGCCACGACCACGAGAACCACGCCCACGGCTGATCGCAGCACCGACGCAGCCGGGGGCGCCCCCGGAGCGGGCAGGCGCGCACACATCACGCCCGTCACCCACACGGAGAGCCGTACGCTGGACGCATGAGCGACAGATACGACGCGGTCGTCGTCGGCTCGGGGCCAAACGGGCTCGCCGCAGCCATCGAGCTGGCACGCCACGACAAGCAAGTGCTGGTGATCGAGGGATACGGTGAGATCGGCGGCGGCACGCGGACGGCAGAGCTGACCCTGCCCGGATTCCGGCACGATGTGTGCTCGGCGGCCCACCCGTTCGGGCCCGCTTCGCCGTTTCTCTCCCGCCTCCCGCTTCACCAACACGGGCTGGAGTGGATCACCCCGCCGGTTTCTGTCGCTCATCCTCTGGACGACGGGTTGGTGTCTCTCCTCGCAGGCTCCGTGTCGGCAACCGCGGCGGACCTGGGCGAGGACGAGGCGGTCTACCGCCGGCTCATCGGGCCGCTCGCCGATGCCGCCGACGCCATCATCGACGGCAGCCTGCAGCCGCTCCTCCGGGTCCCCCGCCACCCTTTGACGATGGCGCGTTTCGGCCTGGCCGCGTTGCTGCCTGCAACCCGTTTCGCCGCTCGGTTCGAGACGCCAGGGGCAAAGGCGCTCATCGCGGGTCTTGCCGCACACTCGGTGCTGCCGCTCGACTATGTCGCTACCAACGGGGTGGGGCTGGCACTTGCGATCGCCGGTCACCGCAACGGCTGGCCAATCGTCAAGGGTGGCTCTCACCAGCTCACGAAGGCCATGGCGTCGTATCTCGAGACGCTGGGAGGCGAGATCCGGACGGGATGGTGGGTGAAATCGCTCGACGAGCTCCCCGCCGCCGATGCGACCCTGCTCGACGTCACCCCAGCCCAATTCGTTGAGCTTGCAGGCGACCGGCTCGGCCGTCTCTCCGGCAGACGCATGCGGCGCTGGCGCTACGGTCCGGCCTCCTTCAAGGTCGACTACGCCCTCAGCGACCCTATCCCGTGGGTGAACCCCTCCGTGTCCCAGAGCGCAACGGTTCATGTCGGCGGGACACTCGAAGAGATCGCAGCGAGCGAACGTGCCGCCTGGGAGCACCGTCCCCCTGAGCGTCCCTTCGTGCTCCTCACCCAGCCAACCCTCTTCGATTCCACCCGCGCACCGGACCGCAAGCACGTCGCGTGGGCCTACTGCCATGTCCCGGAGAGCTGGGACGGCGATGCGAGCGAAGCGATCGAAGCTCAGATCGAGCGCTACGCCCCCGGCTTTCGTGACACGATCCTCGCCCGCCACACGATGGGTCCCGCAGCGTACGAGGCATACAACCCGAACAACGTCAACGGCTCCATCGCGGGCGGTGCTGTGACGCTCGGGCAGCTCATCGGCAGGCCCCGCTTCTCGCCTCATCCGTATGCGACACCCCTCGATGACGTGTTCCTCTGCTCATCGGCGACGGCCCCGGGGGCGGGCACCCACGGCATGTGCGGGTTCAACGCCGCCCACACCGTGCTGCGCACCACGTTCGGTAGGCGCACCGCATCGGGCGACGACCCTGCCGGCTGAGCTGGGACGACGCAAGCGCTACGGCGCGCCCGAGGTTGTATCGTTCGGCGCCGCCATGCAGACGACCTTCCACATCCACTACGCCACCGCGCTCGGCGAACACCTCGAGATCGTGTTCGGCGACGCCGCGCCGACGACGCTCGGGTGGGTCGGGGACGGCTGGTGGACCACAACCGTCGATGTTGCACCGCACACCGGGTACCACTATCGAGTCGTGTCCGGCGAGGCGGTGACTACCGCAGAGCTCGGTCCCCTCCGCACGACACCTGAGATCCCAGGGCCGGTCTCTGTGATCGATCGGTGGCGCAGGGATGACTCGGCTCGCCTCTCGCAGCAAAGTGCCTTCTTCGCCCGCGCCCGCAGCGCCCTGTACCCGGCGGAGATTGCGGCTCCCCCACCCGGCAGGCGCGACGGTCAGGCTCATCGAGCCGGCGATCCCCGAGGGACATCGGCCCGCCATCGTCGGCGCATCACCTTCTGTTGGCGCATGGGATCCCTCGGGAGCCGTGGTGCTGCATCCGAGCCCGTACCCGTGGTGGGAAGCCCACGTGAACGACCTCGAAGGGGCGTACAAGTACGTGCTGCTCGGCCCCAACGGTGCCGTGACCGCTTGGGAGACAGGCCCAAACCGCATCCTCCCGGAGACGGATGCGGATGCTGCCGTCATCGTCAACGACGACGATGTCGACGGGCTGACGAGCTGGCGGGGCGCCGGAACTGCCATCCCCGTCTTTGCCCTGCGGTCGCAGAACGGCGTTGGCGTCGGGCAGTTCACGGACCTCATCCCACTCGCCGACTGGGCCGCCGATGTGGGCATCTCGGTCATCCAGCTCCTGCCCGTCAACGACACGGTGCTCAACCACGACTGGGACGACTCGTATCCCTACAACCCGGTGTCCGTCCAGGCGCTCCATCCCCTCTACATCGACCTCGATGAGATGGCGGGAGCGGTGATCGCCGGTGAGATCGAAACGGCTCGAGCAGCGGTGAACAACCTGCCCGAGATCGACTACGTGCGGGTGATGGAGCTCAAATGGCACCTGCTGCGAACCGCGTATGCGGCGGCGGCGGCGAGTCTCGACGGTGACGACGCTTTCCTCGAGTTCGTCGATCGGGAGTGGGAGTGGCTCGGGCCCTACTCGGCATGGTGCATGTTCCGCGATCGCCACGGCACCCCCGATTTCAACCAGTGGGGCGCCGACGCGACCTACAACGAGGAGCGGGTCTCTGCCATGGCGATGCCAGGGGGGCCAGACCACGATGAGCTGCGTTTCCACTGGTTCGTGCAGTTTCACCTGCACCGCCAACTGACGGGCGCCGCCGATCATGCACGGAGCCGAGGGGTGGCGTTGAAGGGCGACCTGCCAATCGGTGTCGCTCCCGAAAGCGTCGAGGTGTGGACCAAGCCCGACCTCTTCCACGTCGGCGCCCAAACCGGTGCGCCGCCGGACGCTTTTGCGGTCCGCGGCCAGAATTGGCAGTTCCCCACCTACAACTGGAACCGGATGGCCGAGGACGGCTACCAGTGGTGGCAGGCCCGCTTCCGCGCCCTCGCCGCCTACGTCGACGTCTATCGCATCGACCACGTGCTCGGCTTCTTCCGGATCTGGGAGATCCCCCCGTCGGCCGACGATGGGCTGCTCGGCTACTTCAGGCCGTCGCTGCCGCTCACCGCAGACGAGGTGCGCGCTGCGCTTGGAGAGGTCGACGTCGCACGCCTCGTTCGGCCGATGATCGACGAGGCTGGGCTCGAGAGCCGGTTCGGGGGCTTCGCCGCCACCGTCCGGTCGAGGTTCTTCCTCATGCGAGATGGCCTGCTCGAGCTGAAGCCGACCGTCGCCACGCAGCGGGCGATCATGCACGCCTTCAGCGACGGTGTTCTGGACGTACTCCCGGAGGAGGACCTCGCTGGGGTCCGCCGTGCGCTGCTGGACGTGGCGGCCGAGGTGTTGCTCGTCGAGGTCGGCGGCGGCTACCAGCCCCGCATCAGCTGGGAGTCCACCGAGCACTACCGCAGGCTCTCCCCAGATCAGCGCGCACGTTTCGATGCCATGGCGATCGACTTCTTCCACCACCGCCACAGCGAGCAATGGGAACATCAGGGACGCATCACACTCCCGGCCGTCGTCGCCGCCACCAACTTGCTCGCTTGTGGCGAGGACCTCGGGATGGTGCCCGACCTCGTGCCGCGCCTCATGAACGAGATGGGGCTCCTCAGTCTCGAGATCGAGCGCATGCCGAAACGTCTCGGCGCCTGGATCGCCGACCCCGCAGAAGCCCCCTACCTCTCCGTCGTCAGCCCCAGCACCCACGACACGACGACACTGCGCATGTGGTGGGAGGAGGATCGCGAGCTGATCGGCCGGTACTGGCGCGAAGCGCTCGGGCAGCACGGCGACCCCCCCGCCTCTGCGACACCCGAGGTTTGCGAGGCGATCGTGCGCCGCCAGCTCGCCTCACCGGCGATGCTCTGCGTGATCCCGATGTCCGATCTGCTGGCAATGGACGGAGAACTCCGTCGCGACGAGCCCGCGAGCGAGCGGATCAACGATCCGTCGAACCGGCACAACAAGTGGCGCTACCGACTCCAGCTTGCCATCGATGACCTCGCCGGATCGGATGCTTTCAACGACAGGTTGCGGGCGATGATCCGAGACAGCGGACGCTGACACGCACGTCCCGAACCACGGGGCGCACTGAACAGGGCTGGTACCGTCGCCTCGTGCCCACGGCGTTGAAGGACATGGTCGACCGGACGGTGGTCGAGGATCTCGCGGCACGGTTCAGCGCCGTTGCCCGTCAGTTCGACGGCGCAGCCTTCGTTGCCGATCTCATGGAGTGTCTTCCCGATCTCGAGCTGAAGGCGAGGATGGAGGCCATCGCCCGCCGCATCGCAGCCGAGCTCGGCGACGACTATCTCACCGCCCTCACCGCCGTCGTCGCCGTAGCCCGGGCTGAGCCGCCCATCGGGGGATTTGCCGCCTGGCCGCTGGCCACCTTTGTCGAGCTGTTTGGCGTCGATCATCCTGGGGCATCGCTTGCTGCAATGGAGCACATCACGAAGCGCATGAGCTGTGAGTTCGCCATCCGGCCGTTCCTGCGGGAGCACTGGGACGCCGCGTATGGCGAGCTCATCACGTTCACCTCGCACGACGACCCAGCGGTGCGGCGCCTCGCCTCGGAGGGAACCAGGCCGCGCCTCCCGTGGGGCGCCCGCGTCGCCCGGCTCATCGACGATCCGGCGCCGGGGCTGGCGCTCGTTACGCGGCTCCGGCACGACCCGTCGGAGGACGTCCGTCGCTCCGTTGCGAACCACCTCAACGACATCGCAAAGGACCATCCCGGCCTCGTGATCGCTGCCGCAGCTCGCTGGCTCGAGGAGCAACCTCCGGTGGACCGCACGATGGTCGCCCACGCCCTCCGGTCGCTCATCAAATCGGGCAACCCCGGCGCCCTCGCCGTGCTGGGGTTCACCACATCGGTGGAGATCGAGGTCGGTGGGTTCGAGGTCGCGCCAGGACACGTCGAACTCGGCGATCGTATAGAGCTCACGGCGACGCTGCGCTCGACGGCTGACGCCGCCCAGCATCTCGTCGTCGACTTCCTGATACACCATCCGACCGCGTCCGGCGGCACCTCGTCGAAGGTGTTCAAGTGGACCGTTCTCGATCTCGAGCCCGGCGCCGAGGTCACTCTCACCAAAGGCCGCCGGATCGTCAACGCTTCGACGCGGACCTACACATCCGGAACGCACACGGTCGAGCTCCAGGTCGCCGGCAGCATCGTTGCCGAGGCCACCTTCGACCTCGCCGTGTGACGACCGGGCTCAGGCGCCTTGCGCGATGACACCCTGAGAGCGTTCTCTGTCTCTGAAGTCGTAGCCGGCCGGACGATCTCTGCGGTCACGGGCCGGGCAGCACGCGGCGCGTTCGTGGGTGCGTGGCGACGTCCAGGGCGTCCCAGAGGAGGTTTCAGTCAGCCGCAGGTGATCGCCCGAATACCGAGACACAAGTGCGCTACCGACGAAGCACGTCACCGCTCCCGCCCGACAAGGGGACCGGCGTTGGGCGTCCGCGCCCGGCTGAGCGTCAGCCGGCGTTGCCGCCTCCCCCGCCGTCGATCACGAGGTCGGCAATGAGGCGCTGCGCTGCGGGCACGTTGGGGGTCTCTACGAACACGCGCGTGACCACGGGTCCGCCGAGCATGGCCGGGTCGGTTTCGATCGTTGCCGGAATACCGGCCTCTTCGAGTTGCGCCCACGCAACTTCGGCGGTCGCCCGGTCGGCGAACTCTGCAATCGGCACGAGGCGTGGCTTGCGGAACCGGGCGAACCAGCTCACGCCTCGGTGCCCCCAGTGAAGTTCCAGCCGGCGAGCCGAACCGTCGGTGCGTGGACGAGACCGGGTCCGAACTCCGAATCGGCCCACCGAGCATCGTCACCGATCCCGAGCACCCTGCCGGGGCCCAGCGCAGCGACGAACGACTGCGTGAACCGCAGGCCGGTGACCGCTCCCGTGAGCCGGCCGTTCTCGATCATGAACGTCCCGTTCCGTGTAAGGCCGGTGACCGCCATCGTCTTGGGGTCGAGCACACGGCAGTAGTTGAACGTCGCCACATACAGGCCGCGATCGACACCTGCAATGAGGTCCTCGACGGGTGTTGCGCCACCGCCGAAGAACATCGTGGTCGGGAAGGGTCCGAACACCTCGCCGCCAGGAACGGCATGACCTGTCGACTCAACGCCTGCTTTCGTGGCAGTCCGACGGTCGTGGGCGACGTTGCTCGATACTCCCCGAGACACGAGCGCGAGCCGGCCCCGGGGCGTTCCTTCGTTGTCGAAGCCCAACGCCGCAGCTCGATCGTCGGTCACGTCGTCGACGATATCGACGTGGTCGTCGAACTGCGCCTCACCGATCTGCACGAACGACTGTCCCTCGGCATGGAGCTTTGCGTTGAAGCCGTAGAACGCAAGGAAGACTGCGATGGAGGCGACGCACTCGGGAGCCAGCACCACCTCGTACTCTCCCGGCTTGATGTCATAGGCTTCGGCGCCGCGCCGAGCACGATCCGCGGCGAGGTCGCCGATCGACCCTGCCGAGATGTCGCTGAGACGCACGGAGGTTGCGTGTCCCGACCCAGCAGAGGTGTCGGTTTGGTGAATCCCGTCGAGCGTCGCTTGCGTGTAGCGGCCCTCCCGCCGGACGCCGCTCGAGTTGGCGAAGGCGACCTCGGTGCCTTGCGTCGAGCAGAAGCCCGCAGCACGCATCCCCGGTCCTGCGGCGACGAAGTCGCGCACCATCTCGGCTCGGGCGGCAGGGGCAGCGGCGGCGGTGGCATCGTCGAAGTGGTCGACTGCGGTGTCTGGCAAGGGGGAGGCAAGACCGGGCCAGTCCTCATCGACCGGCTGCAGCGCCGCCCGCTCGATGGCATCGTCGACGAACCGGCTCAGCGCCTCCCGGTTGGTGTTCGTCGTCGTGGCCGACACGACCCGGCCACCAACGGCGAGACGGAGCGACACGGCGTCACCCTCTTCGCCAACGTTCTGGTGGATGAACGAGTTGGCGAATCGGGTGAGCGAGAGGTTGCCACCGGTGATACGCACCTCGGCGTCGCCGCGATCCCCGACCAGAGCGAGGATTTCCTCCGCGAGGTCCATCCGCTCGCTCACGCCTTCACCCCGACGCGCACATTGTCGAACCGGGCCGGCGCGGCGGAGTGCCCCGTGTGAGCCACTTGAATCGGCTGGCCCTTGCCGCAGTTGGGTGTGCCCCAGTGCACCCACTCGTCGCCACCGGCGAGCATGTCCAGCCTCCCCCAGAACTGAGGTGTGATGCCGGTGTAAGTGGGGTTGCGAAGCATCCGGCCCAGCTTGCCGTCCTTCACCTCCCAGGCGATCTCGCAGCCGAACTGGAAGTTGAGCCGCTTGTCGTCGATCGACCACGACCGGTTCGTCGCCATGTACACCCCGTCTTTCGTGTCGGCAATGATCTCGGCGAGTGACGAGTCACCGGCGACCAGCCCCACGTTCGTCATGCGCACCATCGGCAGCCGGTTGAAGTTGTCGGCCCGCACCATGCCGCCGGGAGGGAGCCCTGCAATCGCTGCCGAGTCTCGTCCAGACAGAACTCCGACCCAGGTGCCGTCCTTCACGATGTCGACGCGCTGCGCAGCCGTGCCCTCGTCGTCGTAACCGAAGGTTCCCAGCGCACCTGGGAGGGTGGCGTCTGCGGTGATGTTCATCAGCTCAGAGCCGTAGCGATGGATGTTGAGCTTGGGCAGCTCGAGGTGAGAGGTGCCGGCGAACGCCGCTTCCCAGCCCAAGATGCGGTCGAGCTCTATTGCATGGCCGACGGACTCGTGGATCTGGAGGCCGAGCTGAGAGCCTTCCAAGATGAGCTGCTTCTCACCCTCCTCCACGGCGGGTGCCGTCAGCAACGCCGCTGCCTCCTCGGCCACGCGCTGTGCGTTGCCCGCGAAGTCCCACTTGCGAATGACCTCGTAGCCACCGGTCTCGAACTGGCCGAACGACTGCGGGTAGGAGCGGCGCTGCGTCTCGCGCTCACCCAGGGCTGTGGCGTCGTAGCCACCGCCCGACTCGACGAGGCGCTGGTGGATGCGATGCCCTTGCGACGACACGAACCACTTGTCCGTCACCCAGAACGTCAGGTTCGCTCTGGCGAGGGCCACGCCGTCCACTGCATGCATTGTCCCGGTGACCTCGACGAGCAGGTCGACTTTCTCGGACAGCGACACCGCAAGGGGGTCTTCGTCGTGGGGAGTGACGTAGGTGTCGGTGACGATGGGCACGTCGACGAGATCGAGCGGCGGGCCCGGCACCATCGCAGACGCCTTGGCGATCTCTGCGGCCATGGCACCGGCCCGCCGAGACTCTTCGTCGGTGAGGTCCGTCGTTGCGTAGAAGCCCCACGACGAACCAATGAGGGCGCGAACACCGACCCCTGCCGTTTCGGTGCGGTCCACCGATTCGACGGCCTTGTTGAGCACGTCGAGCGACTCAGTCGTTGCGATCACCACCCGGGCGTCCGCATACGAGGCACCAGCCGCCAGAGCCCCCTCGACAGCAGCCGAGGCGAAGTCGAACACTGTCTCTTCCTCCCAGATGTGGAATGCACCGATGCTAGAGCACGGCCGCGCAGCCATGCCCTGCCGGCACTGCGACGCCACGGGCCGATGCATGCGAGACTCAGGTGCCGTGACTCCAGAAAACGACTCCTGGCCGGGCGAGTACACCTACTGCCCGATGTGCGCAACCCGTCTCGAGCGCGTCGAGCTCAGCGGCGAGTCTCGCAACCGGTGTCCCGAGTGCCGATTCGTGCACTGGCGCAATCCCGGAGTCGGGGCGGCCGTGCTCGTTCGCGACGGATCCGGTCGCATCCTGCTCGTCAGGAGGGCCAAGGGAGCCACCAGGGCAGGCCTCTGGTCGGTCCCTGCCGGTTTCGTGAACTACGGCGAGGAGATCAGAGCGGCAGCGGCTCGCGAACTCGAGGAAGAGACCGGCCTCATCGCCGAGGTCGGTGCTCCCGTGTTCGTCGCCTCCAACTTCCACGACCCCGCCAAGCTGACCGTCGGCGTGTGGTTCGCGGGGACCGTCGTGGGAGGCGTGCTCGAGGCGGGAGACGATGCAGACGACGCCGGCTTCTTCGCCCTCGACGAGCTCCCTCCGCTGGCGTTCGAGACCGATGCGGCGCTGTTCGAGCAGCTTCGGCACACCGACTCGGATTGACGACTTCGCCAAAACCCGACGTTCCGCAGCCCGCGAAGGCATCGTGAGCTCTGGTAGCTTCCGCGAGCCGAGCGAGGGAGAAGCCGTGGTACGACGTGACTACGAGACCGCCGATGTCACTGTCCACTGGGATTCGACCCGCTGCGTCCACTCGGGCATCTGCCTGAAGAGCCTGCCGGACGTGTTCGACACGCAGCGTCGGCCCTGGGTAGACGTCGCAGCGGCGAGCGCCGGCGAGATCGTCGCCGCCATCGAGCGGTGTCCGAGCGGTGCGCTCACGTACACCCCGGCAGCCGGCCCCGGGGAGCAGCCGGACGTACCGACGACGGTGATCCCATGGCCAAACGGGCCACTGTGGGTGCGGGGAGACGTCGAGGTGCGCGATCGTTCCGGGAACCTGTTCCGCGCCGGGCCCCGCGTTGCGCTGTGCCGCTGCGGTCACTCTCTGAATCAGCCGTTCTGCGACATGTCCCACCGCACAGCCGGCTTTCGGGACAACCCACATGCGATCGACCCTGCGCGGGACGCGGCGGAGACGCCATCCGAAATCGGGGAATCCCACGGCTCTTGACCGGAGGCGGCACATCGCGGGCGCGGAAGGGGTGGCGGTAACACCCCACCCCGATGGCCAGGTCACCCGATATCGCGGCGTGCTCTGACGCATCACACTTCCTTCGTCGTAACTAGGCGACGACCGCGTCCTCGGGTGAGACACGGCGCGGACACACATCGGCGCAGGGCCCCGAGAGATGCTCCGGTGAACGGGGGGAACACAGTGAGAGTCATCGAGAAGCTCCGCAGGGTGATGGCGATTCTCGCCGCCGGCCTGCTCGTCCTTGGAGTCACGCCTGCGGCGACCGCCGACGAACCGGCGTTCACCGCAAACCCACACCCACACAGCGTCGTGGTCGATTGGATCGATGCGATGCTCCTGGCAATCGAGCTGAACCCGCCGGCGCCGACGGCTACGACCTGGCGCATGTGGGTGGTGACGTCGTCGATGTTCGATGCGTGGAGCGCCTACGACCCCAACGCCTTGTCGACCCAGGGTGGATGGGATCTCAAACACGCTGCCCGCCGCCACCCCGGCGACAGTGCTGATGTCGCCATCAGCTACGCAGCGCATCGTGCGTTGACCTTCACATACCCGAACCAGGCCGCCATGTTCGATGGGGTGCTCGCCTCACTCGGGTTGCCGAAGAGCTCGAGCCTGAACACCCGCACGCCTGCCGGGCTGGGCAACGCTGCCGCCCAAGCCGTCATCGACGCTCGCGTCGCCGACGGCTCGAACGCACTCGGCGGCTTCGCTCAGATCACGTCTGTCACCTATCCGGAGGCGTATGCGCCGCGCAACAGCGCCGACCCGGCAGCGCCAAACGCGCTCGAGCGGGCCGGACTACGACCCGAACCACTGGACACCGCTGCGGGTCCCAACCGGAACTCTGGTTGACGCCAACGGCGTCCCGATCGTCGACAATGACGACCCTACGACGTACGTAGATCAGAAGTTCCTCACCCCGCACTGGGGAGCGGTCACTCCATTTGCGCTCACGTCCGGTGATCAATTCCGTCCCCCGGCTCCGCCACAGCTCGGCTCGGACGAGCTGTACACGGATGCGCTCGGGGTGACGACAACGGAAGATGAAGCCTTCCGGAACCAGGCAGCCGAGGTGCTGGCTCACAGCGGCGCCCTCGCCGACCAGCACAAGGTCATCGCCGAGTTCTGGGCAGACGGTCCACACACGTGGACACCCCCGGGCCACTGGGTGCAGATCGCAATCGGGGTCTCGCTTCGTGACCAGCACACCTCCGCCGAGGACGTCCAGATGTTCATGGCGCTGACGGGCGCCGTGCTCGATGCGGGCATCTCGGCATGGGAGGCGAAGCGGGCATACGACTACGTTCGCCCGGCTTCGGCGATCCCGTACGTGTACGCAGGGCAGCTCGTGGAGGCATGGGGTGGCCCCGGCCACGGCACGGAGTGGATCGACGGCGCCGATTGGCAGCCATATCAGTCGGCGACCTTCGTGACACCGCCCTTCGCCGAGTTCATCTCGGGGCACAGCACCTTCAGCCGGGCCGCCGCAGAGGTGTTGACGGCCTTCACCGGGAGTGACGCCATGTACGACGGCGTGACGGCGCTCGGACGTGACTACGACGGTGACGGCGTCGAGGACGTGTTTGGCCGTCACATCGCCACGCCCGGAACGCTCCTCTTCGAGGAAGGCCCTGAGGCCCCGATCGTCCTCACGTGGAGCACGTTCTACGAAGCCGCCGACGAAGCAGGGGTGTCTCGCCGGTACGGCGGGATTCACTTCCAGGATGGCGACCTCCGAGCGCGCGAGATTGGGCGAGAAGTAGGTGAACAGGCGTACCAGTGGGCCGAGTTGTACTTCGATCCATTCGGAGAGATCGCAGAGACCGTCGCCCAGCTCGGCGACACCCGCGATCTCACCCGAGCGGCACAGCGGGCCTTGACGGCCATCATCATCGAAGCCGAACGTGCGTTCTCGAGTGGCCCGCGTAGTGCAGGCTGCAAGCTGCTCGACACGTTCGACCTCGTCATCGAAGGGGGGCGCCGCAATGGGGTCCGACCGGCGGCGTACGAGCGCCTCGACCGGCAGGTGACCCAACTCACTCTGTCCCTCTGCGGCTGAGAGGCACACGTCGAGGGGGGCGGCAGCCTCACGGTGCCGCCCCCTTCTACCGAGATCGCGCAGGCTCGTGGCCCCGTCGCCGAGGTGAGGGACACCACAGGAGTATGGGGCAATCACCCCATTGACCAGAGACCGACAGTCTCCCTAGATTCGGCGCTGGCGCCGTGTTTGCGGTGTCGAGAGGCGCTCGAAAGGGCGTCTTGGGGGTTGCCGCACCGGGGGGTTCGGCATGACACAGGGAGGGGGATGTCGTGGCGACACGTATTCCGGTTTGGAAGCGCGGACGCAATCCGCGCCTTGGCGGGGATCGACTCGTAGCACCGGGGAACACGGCAGCGTCTGCTGCCTTCTCCCGCGTGCGCAGCAATCGCGTTGTGGTCGCGTTGGTGGCGCTTGCGTTGCTCCTCGGCGTGGTGGCAGCACCCGGCGCCGAGGCTCGACCGGCAGCAGGCGGCGGTTCCGTCACGCTGCTCAGCAACGCCGACTTCACGTACGGCACCTACATCATCGACAAGCCCGGCACGTATCGCCTGGCAGAGGACATCAGCTTCAACCCCAACTCGCCTGCGACGCTCGACGCTGCGCTTGCGAGCGGTGAACTTCCCGGCTGGGTCGCTGGGGCGCTCGGGTGGCCGAGCCCCGTAGACGCATATAGCGCCGGTATGCCGCTGTTCACTCAGCTGTTGCCGGGCGGCACAACCGACTTCAGCCCGTCGGGGCCGATGACACCGGCGTATGACCCTGCGGCCTACGGCGTCGGGTTCTTCGCTGCGCTTGCCGTCACCGCCGACGACGTCGTGATCGACTTGAATGGCCACACGATCGAGCAGAGCGCAGAACACGCCCTCCTCCAGAGGTTCTTCGCTGTCATCGAGCTCGCCGACCAACCGTTCGTGCCGAACCAAGGTCCATCGGACTTCGGCGAAGGGATCGACGCAGCCGCGCGAGTCACGATCAAGAACGGCACGATCGGCCTGAGCTCACACCATGGGATCCATGGCAATGGCAACGAGGACATCACCATCACCAACGTCACCTTCGATGGATACGAGGTTGGTGCGGTAGCCCTCAACGGGGTGCATGGTCTGACGGTCAGGAACGTCACCGCCACCAACCGCAAAGACGTGCCTGTGCTCGGGACCTTCTCGTCGGCGCAGTTCATCAAGCCCTATGTCGATGAGCTCGCGAGGGCGGGCTCGTCAACGACCTTGTCGGTCGATGGACAGGTGCTCGATGTGTACGGCATCCAGTCGGCGTTGCGTGATGCGATCAACAACACCCACGCCGACCTGATCGTCAGCCCCCACATGGTGGACGGTCGGGCGCAGATCAATGCGGCGACGCATCCGGTCGAGTACGGCGTGTTCCACAACAAGCACGGGCTTCTCGACGGCAACTCGTATTCGTTCCTGGTCAACGCGTTCGGCGTTGCAGTGAACGGATTCCCCTACACCCCGACCGGTGATCTGGGTTCCAGGGACATCCTGTTCCAGAACGTGCACGTCATCGACCAGCAGGCGTTCATCAACGAGGTGCCTGCGATCGACGTCGGTGGTGGCACCGCCGCCATCGATCCTGTGGGCGCTGTGTTCCAGATCAGGAACCTGAACCCGGCGACGGGTGCCCCGGTGACCATCTCCACCAACGGCGAGCGCGGGCGTTACACGGGCAACCCTGTGGCCAATGCGCAAGCGTTCGTGGCGAAGGCGAAGGCCAACGGCGAGTTCGCAACGTCCAACCTGAGCACGACGCGGCTCAACATCCCCGCCAACGTGCTTTCGTGGGTTGAAGGGCAACGCGGCTACCGGACGCTCGCACAGGCGGGGGTCTCCTACGTCTGCAACGGCGATTCGATGTTCCATGTCGACAAGGGCGTCATCGCATTCAAGATGGATGCTGCGTCGAATGTGAGGATGCTCGGGACGAGCGTCGACGGCCTCGTGAACCTCGGCGAAGCCGGCTCGGGCTTGTGCGGCAACTATCTCGAAGGCGTGTCGCATCCAGCGTCCACCTTGAACGGCTACGGCGGCGCCGAAGTGCGCGGCTACACGTTCGCCGGAAGCCATGACGTCGTCGTGTCCCGCAGCTCGGCCACCGGCTTGCGGTCGGCTCACGGCTCAGCGATCGGGTTCGACATCATGACCGACAGCTCGGACATCCACTTGCTCACCGACAACGTCGCAGACGTCGAGGCTGGGTTTGGTGGGCCCGTTGCCGGCAGCCCGACTCCCCCGGCCAAGGCGATTGCGTTCCACGCCGACTACGAGACCGGCTATGTGAGGATCGTGCGGGGTTGTGGCTCCGAGATGAACGGACTCGCCGGTGCCTACATGCTGGACGAGTACTCGGGCATGGTCGAACTGATCTCGCCGTGTTGGTGAGAGGCTGAGGCCCCGGACACTTCGATTCCGGGATGACACCAGGGGGCGGCCCGCCATGGCGGGTCGCCCTCGTGCGTATCGCAGCGCGTTGGTGGGCGGTGCGCGCGACAATGGTCCCGTGAGCGACACCGTTACCCGACCTGAGATCGACCGCCGCATCACCGACGACGGCGACCACGACCGGTTCGCTCACTACGTACGGAAGGCCGACATCGTGCGGAGCAACGTCGAGGGTGTCCCGGTGCGGGCGCTCTGCGGCAAGGAGTGGATACCCAACCGCGACCCGAGCGGCTATCCCGTGTGCCCGACGTGCAAGGAGATCAAGGCTCGGCTCGGCGGCGAGTGAATTGCTCGACCTCGGCGGATAAGCTCGAGCGCTCATGAGCGACGCCTACTTCACGACTCGCGATGGCTCGTGGTTCACACCCACCGACTACTCCCGCGGCCCTTGGGACGTTGCAGCGTGTCATGCGGGACCACCCACGGCACTGCTCGTGCGTGCACTCGAACGGCTGGCCCCGAATCAGCGACTTGCACGTATCGCCGTGGAGGTGATGCGGCCCATCCCGATGAGCGGGTTTCGCGTCCAGGCGGAAGTGCGAAGGCCGGGCAGATCTGTGACGTACTCCGAGGCAGAGATCTTCGACGAAGAGCGAGTGCTGGCCCGAGCCTATGGCATGCACCTGCGTGCTCTCGACGGGCTCGAGTGCACGACTGCCCCCTTCCAGGTCCCGGACTTCGCCGCAGCGGTGCCGGGCCCCTTCCCCATCCATACCGCCGTGCACGACGAGCAAGCCTTCTCATCGTCGATCGAGGTCCGGTACGACCCGGCGCTGTCCCGCGGGACAGGCGGCCCGACATGGATGTGGGCGCGCGCCAGAGTCCCGATCCTTCCCGACGAGGAGCCGTCGGGCTTTCAGCGCATCTGTCCGCTCGCAGACTCCGGCAACGGCATCAGCTACAACGACTACCTCGACAGGGTGCTGTTCATCAACACCGACCTGCTCGTCTCGCTCCTGCGCGACCCGGAGGGCGAGTGGTTCCTCTCCAAGGCCATCTCACACTGGGAGCGGGACGGCACCGGGCTCGCCGACGCCGAACTGTTCGACGCTCGCGGCCCGGTAGGACGCGCCACCCAGAACCTGCTGCTCAACCCGGCGAACTGATACCCGGCGGCCCGTCCCATCGAGCGAAAGCGGGCCGGACCGGTCGCGGGCAACGAACAACGGACGAGTCGATCGCCTTCGGGCGGGGCTCGACCCGGGTGGTCATCACGGAAGGCACTCGCGTGAGAGTGGTCGTGTTCGTCGTACTGCGACAGGCGACCTCGTGGTGCTCCAGCAGAGAGGCGTCGGCCGCGCCGTCGCCGGTCCGAATCGCTGGACCTCAGCCGATCCGTCTCGGCGGGACCGTGGGCGCCGACCGGGCGGCGAGGGCCGTTACTGCGCCGACGGCAAGAGGGATGGCTACGACGACGAGGCCGATCATCAGCCACGGAGTGACGATCGTGTTGGTCGGCAGTGCGCCAAACGGCCCGACGTCGACGAACGAGTCGCCCGACGCCACGTTCATCAGCAGCATCGCAAGCGGCGTCGCCAGAATCGCCGCAAACAGGGTGTAGTACGCCGTCTGTATCCCGAGGAACCGCCTGCGGATCCTCGGAGGCGCACCGACTGCGACCATCGTGCGAATGTCATGGTCCGATTCCGTCGCCGCCAGTGCAGTCACGAGGGCGATGATGAGGAGCACGACGAGGAGGGTCGCCCCGCCCGCGACGACCATCATCTGGTTGGGCGTGATGCGCTCTCCCCAAACCGACCTCGCGGTCCCCGACTCGTCGACGAGAAGCCGCTCCTTCTCGGTCAGCGGACGGTCGTTCACGAAAAGTGCGACGGTGTGTGACTCACCGAGGCCCAGCTCCGCGGCGAGCCGCTCGCCGACGAGGATACGGGGGAACTGGTACCGCATCACGTGGGCGGGAACCTCTACTGCATCGACCGTGTGCTCACCGATGCGCAGCTCGACGTCCCGCCGCTCGACGTCCCGCCGCTCGACACCGAGGATGACGGCCCTGCCGGCATCGAGGTCGGCCGCTGCCTCCGCCACACCGAGCAGCGCCAGCAACTCGCTCGATCCGGCGGCAGTCAGCATCTCGTCGGGGTCGACTCCCGGTCCCCGCGACGCATCGACGACCCCATCTCGGACGATCCGGCCGACTGCCGCTTCCCCGTAGACGGCAAACTCGGTGTACTGGGACGCCGGCAGTACCTGCGCAACTGCCGAGACGTCGGCGGGGTCGACATCGCTGTGCGGTGGCATCGTGTACGCCGACTCACCGGCAACCAGCACGTGCGCCGGATTCTCGGCGAGCCCGTAGTTGAGATTGCGCACCTGGTCCGTTCGGATCGCTGCGCCGGCGACGATGGGTGCCACCAAGACAACCATGGTGGCTGCGATGGCCGTCGCTGCTCGGGTGCGCTGTCTGGCGGAGTCTCTGATGACGAGACGGGTGACGGCAGGGAAGCGGTCGGCGTGCGTGCCTACCCAGGCCACGATCGGCCCGGTCAGCAGGGCGAACCCGCCGATCATCAGCGCCACCCCGAGGCCGGCCTGGACCACGCCGGACGACCCGAGCGCGGTCCTCGCAACAATCACCAAGAAGGCTCCAAAGCCAGTGATTGCGATGCCCGAGGGCACCACCCACCGTCGTGGATGTGACAGCGGCATGCGTCCCTGGAGGGCCGTGATCGCCGGCACCCGGGACGCCGATCGTGCCGGGACCCACGCCGCAAGCGTCGCAGCGGCCACGCCGACCAGTGCCGGCGCGAGTAGCTCGGCGACGCCCAGCGGGCTTCCGATGATGAAGCGCTCAACGAAGCGCTGCACCGTTGCCCGTCCTGCGTTCATCAGGACGAGCCCGATCAGCGAGCCAAGCCCGGCCCCGAGCAATCCTGCTACCACGCCCTCACCCACGACGATCCACCGCAGATGCTGGCTCGTCGCTCCGTTCACGGCCAGAAGCCCCAGCTCCCGCAACCGGCGGCGGATCCCCGTGGCGTATGCCGCACCGGCGACGAGCGCCACTTCTGCCAACAGCAAGGCGCCGAGAAGGGTTCCGAGCACGGCGGGCGCCTGGAGCACGCGTGACGCACCAGATTCGAATCCGGTGTAGTTCATTGCCGTGCTCCCACCGACCTCCGGATAGATGGCCGGATACCCGCCGAGGACCCTCCACGCCTCTCGGTACAGGGCGTCTTGGAACGCGTAGAACGCCTCCTGGGACGCCGCATCGCCGGGGACGTAGTCGGGGTTGGCGGCCCCGCCCGGCATCGAGGACTCGGCGTAGACGGCCAGCGCTGCGACCTGATCGGCGTTCAAGGACGCATAGAGGTCGTCGTCGAGGAACGTCAAGACCTCGGGCCGCGGAGACACGGGCAGCGGTCGAAACTCGGATCGAGCCGTCTCCCAGCGCTGCGAGAGCGCACCGAGCAGTCCATCTGGGTCTGCCGTCGCAATCAGCCAATTGGCGTCCCGACCCACGAACTCGAGGCTGTTCGAGGCGTTGGCGTAGACGGTATCCATGTCGCTCGCGGAGATGATCGCAACACTCCTGTTGCGGTAGAGGACGTCGCGCACCGTGCCCACTACGGTGAAAGGCGCCTCGAGGCCCTCAAGCGCGATCGTCACCTCGTCACCGATTCCTGCACCGGTGAGCGTCAGCAAGAGGTCGGAGAGAGCAACTTCGCCCGGTTCATCCGGCACAGCGCCCGCGACGAGCCCGAGCTTCCCCCGTGCCAGCGGTGCGGTGACGTCGAGATCTGTGACCTCGACATATTCCGTCGCATCTGGGATGGCCCCGTAGGCGTTGCGGAACCGCAGCACGTCGGCGCCCTGGGCGAGCTCCGCGACCTGTCGCTCGACCCACCCCATCGACTGTTCCGTCGGAGCGAAACCCTGCACGACGACGTCGGCCGCGCCGAGCTGCTGCGTCGCATACTCCGCGTCCGAGATCTGACCGGCGGCGATCATGCCGGCGGTGAGCTGCGACGCGGCGACCGGGATCGCGATGATGGCGACGATGAGCGCCGTACGCTTCCAATTCCGCCGTGCAGTCCGACGGGCGATACGAGCGACGGCGGCGATCTCGGGGGCCTTCATGCCGCGCAGCTCCGCCACGCTCAGCGGCACGGACGATCCCTCGGTGACGGTCTCGATACGGCCGTCGCGCAACCGGATGACCCGATCTGCCCACGCAGCGAATGAGGGCTCGTGCGTCACCATGACGGCCGCCGCGCCCTCGTCGCATCGGCGGCGGATCATCTTCAGGATCGTCTCGCTGGTCAGATCGTCGAGGGCGCCGGTCGGCTCGTCGGCGAGGAGCAGCGTGCGCGGCCCCACCAACCCCCTGGCGATGGCGACCCGCTGCTGCTCGCCTCCCGAGAGCTGGTCGGGGTACCGGTTCGCCATGCGACCCAAGCCGACGTGGTCGAGCGAGGTGAGCGCATGGCGCTTGGACTCGGCGAGGCCAATACCGTCGAGCTCCATCGGCAACGACACGTTCTCGGCGGCGGTGAGCGTCGGGAGCAGGTTGAAGTCCTGGAAGACGTAGCCGATCGATTGGCGGCGGAGCCTGGCGAGCTCGGTCTTCGACATGTCGCCGAGGTGCGCGCCCTCGACGGTGACCGTGCCGGTTGTGGGCTCGTCGAGACCGCCTGCGACGTTGAGGACGGTGGTCTTTCCTGAGCCGCTGCGGCCCGTGATGGCGACCCATTCGCCGACAGCGACGTCGAGATCGACGTCGACGAGCGCATCGACGCGCTGGGCGCCCTTGCCGTACGTGCGCCCGATGCGGCGCATCGAGAGGACGATGTCGGTCATGTCGCTTCTCCTGTGGGAACGGTGGTGATTCGTGTCTGGTCGGGATGGTGTGCGGCGTTTGGGCGGGTGCGATCTGCGAGGCTCGGCTCGCCGAGCCGCTCCTCGACCCTGTCGAGCCATCGAAGCTCGGCCTCGGCTCGCAGGATGAGCCGGTCGATGTGGAGAAGCCACGGCAGGTCATGCGGGTCGGTGTCGGCCTTCAGCCGTGTGTAGTCCTGGATGGCGGTCATGGTGGCGGTGCGCTGGATGCCGATGACCACGACCGGGTCGACCACTCCAGACGACATGGCGAGCAAGAGCTTCATCGACACGTCGTCCCGATTGGCCACCGTTCGCTGGTGTAACGCTGCCGGCGACCCGGACATGTGGGGGTATGGGCAGCTCCAGCCGCGACACTTCGGATCACGACGGTGCAAGCATGCAGGACATGCCGGACGATGGCCGCACTCGCTTCGAGGTGATCTACAACGGGTACTCCGGGCTGCTCCTGGCGTATGCCGCACGTCGCACGGCCAGCGTCGAAGACGCCGCAGACATCGTGGCGGAGACGTTCACCATTGCGTGGCGCAAGCTCGATCACGTGCCGGCAGGCGACGAGGCTCGGCTGTGGCTCTACGGGGTCGCCCGCCGGGTCCTCGCCAACCACCATCGCGGCCACGAAAGGCGGGCACGCCTCCACGAGCGTTTCGGCGCCGAAGGTCTGCGATCCGTCGCTCTGGCGAATGCCGAGGTCGACGGCACCGACCATGCGCAGATCGCCGCTGCCTTCGCTCGACTCAGCGACGACGATCGGGAGCTGCTGACCCTGGTGGGGTGGGACGGCCTCGATCGGGACGAGATCGCAACGATCTTCGGGTGCAGCACGGCGACCATCCGCGTGCGTCTGCACCGCGCTCGGCTGCGGTTCGAGCGGCACCTCGGAGCGGCAGGCCTGAAACGCGATGTGGTGACCGGACATCAACAGAGCAGAGGGGCATCCGCCCTTCCCGAACCGGAGGACGTGTGATGCGGCGCCAGAGCAAGGTGGGAGACGACATCCGTCGGCTCGACCCGATCGATGGCGACCGGCTCGCGGCCGCTTGGTCGGAATGCGATGCCAAACAGGCCCTCTTCGAGGAGATCACCACGATGCCGGCAGCAACCGTTCCCACCACCCGCACCGTTACGGTTCGTGCGCCCCGGCGGAGGCTCAGGCTCGCCGCCGGGCTCGCCATCGCAGCCGCCGGGCTCGTCCTGATGCAGGGACTGCTGTTCGACGGCACGCCCGCATACGCCGTTCGCCAGCTCCCCAACGGCGTGCTCGAGGTCAACGTCACGCCGGGCTTCCGTGACGGCGATGCCCTCGCCGCCGAGCTGCGCGACTACGGAGTCGACGTGCAGATCACGACGATCGTGGCGTCGCCATCGCTCGTCGGCCATGTCGATGTCTTCGGTCCGCCCGACGCCAGCTACCCGATCCCAGGTCTCAGCTCAGGGCCGGACGGTACACCGGAGGTCTTCACGTGGACCATCGATCCGGCCGTGTTCACCGAGCGCCTCACCATCGAGGTCAGCGTTGCGGCGGCTCCCGGCGAGCAGTATCAGAGCGCCAGCGAGGTGTTCTCGCCGGGTGAGGCGTTGGCCGGTCTGCAGTGCGCCCTGGGTGAACCACTTCGCCCCGAGGACGTCCTGCCCTACCTCGACGACCTCGGGATCACCCCGATCTGGATCACGATCGCCGCCACCAACGACCCATCGATCACGCAAGAGACGGAGGTCGCAGGCGTGCCGAGCGGCGAGATCATGTGGGGCTATATGCGAGACGCCTCCACCGTTCAACTGACCGTGCTCCCCGACGGGGTCACGCTCTCGGAAGCATCCGGAGTCTCGTCCCGCCTCTCCGACGTCCCGTGCACACCCGCAGCCGCCGACGCATGGCAGTGAGGTGTATGCGTCGCCCAACCTCCCCCGCGTCTCGGTAGGGTTCGACCATCACGACGAACGGGGTGTCATGACGACGCGAACCGCCTACCGCACCTGCCCGCTCTGCGAGGCGACCTGCGGGCTCGAGATCTCGATCGAGAACGAGCAGGTCAAGGTCATCAGGGGCGACAAGGACAACCCCTTCTCGAACGGCTTCATCTGCCCCAAGGGCTCGACGCTCGGCCGCCTCCGCGACGATCCCGACCGGCTGCGGCGCCCGCTGCTCCGCCGTGACGGCACGCACGTCGAGGTGACCTGGGACGAGGCGTTCGCCGAGGTCGCGACGCGACTCACTGCGGTCCGGGCAACACACGGCGACAACGCCGTCGCCGTCTACATCGGCAACCCGAACGCCCACTCCTTCCAGAACTCGTTGGCCTTGAAGCCGCTCCTCAAAGCGCTCCGCACCCGCAACATCTACTCGGCGTCGACCGTCGATCAGATGCCGCGCCAGGTGGCGTGCGCATTCCTGTTCGGCGGCGGGCTGACCACCCCCCTGCCCGACATCGACCGCACCGCCCACCTCATGATCCTCGGCGCCAACCCGTACGAGTCGAACGGCTCGCTGGCGACGGCCCCGGACTGGCCCGGCCGGCTGGAGCGCATCCGCGAGCGCGGCGGCAAGGTCGTCGTCGTCGACCCGCGGAGAACGAAGACCGCAGCCAATGCAGACGAGCACATCGCCATCCGCCCCGGCACCGACGCCGCGTTGCTGATGGCGATGATCAACGTGCTCTTCGAGGAGAACCTCGTTGATCTCGCCCGCCTCGATGGTCACGTGTCCGGTGTGGACGAGGTCGCTGCCGCAACCGTTGGGTTCACGCCTGAGAGCGTGGCGGCGTGGACGGGGGTCGAGGCAACGACCATCCGCCGGATGGCTCGCGAGCTCGCCGCCGCCGACGCGGGTTGCGTCTACGGGCGCATCGGTACCCACACCGTCGCTTTTGGCACGCTCGCCGCGTGGGCGGCCGACGTGTTGAACGTCCTCACCGGCAATCTCGACCGGCCGGGTGGCGCGATGTTCGCCTCGCCGATCCACGAGCGCACGGCAAAGAGCCGCCGCGCCTTCCAACCGGGGCGATGGCGCTCGCGAGTACGCGACCTACCCGAGGTCTTCGGCGAGCTCCCGGCAGCGACGATGGCGGACGAGATGCTCACCGAGGGCGAGGGGCAAGTTCACGCCCTCATCACCGTCGCCGGCAACCCCGTGCTGACCACCCCTGATGCGGCCAGGCTCGACGAGGCGATCGCGCGGCTCGACTTCATGGTGTCGGTCGATCCCTACCTCAACGAGACGACGAGGCACGCCGACGTGATCCTCCCGGCCCCGCCTGCCCTCGAGAAGTCGCACTACGACCTCGCCTTCCAAACACTGTCGGTGCGCAACCATGCGATGTACTCGCCGCCGGTCTTTTCGCTGCCAGATGATGCGATGGCCGAATTCGACATCCTGGTGAAGCTGACCGGAATCGCGATGGGGTTCGGCGCGGCCGCCGATCCCGCGATGCTGTTCGACGCTGCCATCGCTCAGCAGGTGACGGCTGCGGTCGGAGACCCCGACTCGCCGATCCACGGTCGGGACGCTGCCGAGATCCTCGCCGAGCTGGCGGCATGGGAGGGGGCGGAGAAGGGCCTCGACCTCACCATCCGCCTCGGGCGACGGCGGCGACCACTTCGGGGCGAACCCCGATGGGTGGTCGCTGCGCAGAATCGCCGATCATCCCCACGGTGTCGATCTCGGCCCGCTCGAGCCCCGCATCCCCGACATCCTGGGAACGCCGTCCGGCACCATCGAGCTCGCCCACGACTTCATCCTGTCCGACTTGCCCCGGCTCGCAGGCGCCGTCTCCCAGCCCAACGGCGAGATGCTCCTCGTGGGCCGCCGCGAGCTACGTTCCAACAACTCGTGGCTGCACAACGTCGAGGTGCTGGTCAAGGGCAAGGTGCGCTGCACGCTCGAGATCCATCCGGACGACGCCGCTCGCCTCGGTGTTGTCGACGGTGACGCGGTGACCGTGCGATCTCGCGTCGGCAAGCTGGAGATCCCGGCCGCCGTGACGGAGGCAATCCGCCCCGGCGTGGTGAGCATCCCGTACGGATGGGGTCACGACGCTCCGGGCAGCAAGCTGTCCGTTGCGTCGCAACGGCCCGGTGTCAACACGAACGTGTTGACCGACGGCACGCCGCTCGATCCGTTGTCCGGCAACGCCGTGCTGAACGGCATCCCCGTTGAGGTCGCGGCGGCAGGTTGAGGCTCACTGCACCGGGAGGCCGGTAGCCTGGCGCCCATGGCCACCGACGTACGCAGCGCAGAGCCTGCCGACTTCGACCGCATCGAGGAGGTCGTGGCCGAAGCACTCGAGCCCGAGGACGCCGAAGAGGCGCGGATGGTGCTCGAAGATGGTGACTTCGATCACTCCCGCTGGCTCGTCGGCGATGCCGACGGACGGGTCGAGTCGACGCTCGCCCTCTTCGACTCCCCATTCCGGGTGGGTGCGGCGCGGTTTCCCGCCGGCCAGATCGAGTTCGTGGCCACAGCGGAGGAAGCCCGCGGCAAGGGGTTGGTCCGCAGCCAGCTCGACGAGATCCACACCCGGTCGGCGGCCGCAGGCCACCTGCTCCAGCTCATCGTCGGCATCCCGTACTTCTACCGGCAGTTCGGCTACAGCTACGCCATCCCGCAGCAGGCATACCAGATGGTTCCCGAGACGGTGGCGCTCACTGGGGGCGACTGGCGTCCACGCCCAGCCGCGGTCGCCGACCTCCCCGCCATCGTGAAGGCACAGGCCGAGGTGCAGATCGAAGCGGACGTCGCTGCTCACCACACCGAGCAGCTGTGGAGGTGGCTTCTCGCCTCGCCCAACTACGACGTCGTGATCGCCGAGCACCGCGATCAGGTTGCCATGGGCCGCATCTATGTCGACGGCGACACCGCTCTCCTCGGCGACGTCGTGGCGCCGACCCGGGCGGCACTCCATGCGCTCGTCGGCCACGCACGTGAGCTGGAGTCGACCGTGGCCGTCGTGCATCGCCCTGCATCATTGTTGACCGCGATGCTCGCGGGCCTCGGCCAGACTGTGAACGAACACGGGTGGTACTACGTGCGAGTGCCGAGCGAGGCGGCGTTGCTCGAAGCACTGCGGCCGGAGCTCGACTCCAGGCTTGCCCGCTCTGCGTTGGACGGGTTCACGGGGAGGTTCATGCTTTCCACCTACGTCGGTTCGGTGACCTGCGAGATCGAGGGAGGGACAACCGGCCCCATGATCGCGGGCGGTTCGGTGCCCTACCCGGTCAGCGAGGGAGGCTCGGGGGTGGCTCCCGACATCTTTCCCCGGCTGCTGCTCAGCCCGCTCGGCGCGCTCGAGCTGGAGCGCCTCCACGGCGACGTCCTTCTCGGCGACCAGCGTGATCTGATGGCCGCCCTGTTCCCCCCGGTGACGGCGGACATCCAGACCTGGGTGTTCATCTGAATCCGTAGCCCCATATCCCGTTTCCCGTACCCGCGGCGTGTCGCGGCAGAGAGGAGCCACCCGTGGCTCGATCGACCAAGGCCTTTGTTGTCCTCGACGGTGAAGGCGGCACGATCAGGGGGCCGGCCGGCGGCCCAACCACGATCAAGGCCCGCACCGAGACGACGGCAGGAACGTTCACCTTCCTCGAGAACGTCATCGGACCGAAGCAGGGTCCACCCCGCCACATACACGCCCGCGAAGACGAGATGTGGTACATCCTCGAGGGTCGGTTTCGATTCTTCGTCGACGGCGACATCCTGGACGCCCCGCAGGGATCGTTCGTCTTCGTTCCCCGTGGCACCGCCCACTGTTTCCAGAACGTCGGCGACGCGCCGGCAAGAATCCTCGTGATGTTCACGCCGTCTGGCATGGAGCGTTTCTTCGAAGAGCACGCAGCGCTGCCCCCGGGCCCAGTCGACAAAGAGCGCTACCGCCAGATCGCCCGCGACTGCTTCATGGAGGTCGTAGGCCCCCCGCTGGCCGAGTCCCACCCCGAGTGACCGGGGCCGGGGAATGAGTCTGAACGGCTCCCCCACCGGGGGAGCTACCCGGTGAAGGCGGGCTGAGCCACGGCGCGGGCTCGACTGAGGGGGCAGATTACGATCCACCTCGCAATGACTCCTCCGCCCGACCAGATCCGTGCTGCGCTCGACCGCGCCGTCACGGTCGACATCACCACCACGGGACGCCGGTCGGGAGCGCCGACGCGGGTCGAGATCTGGATGTTCAAGGTGGGCGACCGCTACGTCATCACAGGGACGCCCGGCCCCAGGGATTGGTACGCCAACGTGCTCGCCGACCCCAGGATGACGCTGCATCTGAAGGATGGGCTGCCGATCGACCTCGACGCCGTCGCCACTCCGATCCTCGATCCGGGCATCCGCCGCGAGGTACTGAGCGCCCCCACCACGTCCTGGTACCGCACCCAGACCATGCTCGACGACCTCGTTGCCAACAGCCCCATGGTGGAGCTGCGGTTTCCCGAGCTGGACGGGCCGTCGCCACGGGCTTTACGCGGCAAGTGACCCGATCGTGCCGAGCGCGCCTCGACAAGTCCATCGATCTCGACGGCTGCACCACGCTCGTGCTGAAGGCACCCCAGCCTCAGCGTGGTTGCAGCCGACGGTTCAGGCGACGATCACGGGGCCCTCGGGCCCGATCACGGTCCACTCGCCATCGACGACCCGGAGCCGGTAGGTGAACCACGTTCCGCACAGTCCGCCACACCACAGAGAAACAGGAACGAGCGCCCCTTCCTCGTCGAAGATGACGTCTCCGACTCCCACGATTGCGGAACCCTCGATCACCGGCTCGAGCTCTGCGGTGCGCCACGGACCGGGATTGTCGATCCACCGCATGGACCCGACCCCTTCGAGCGCCAACTCGATTTCGCTGCGCTCGGACTCGGTGAGGGGGCGGCTCCGGTGGGTCGCAAAGCCCACGCCTGCGGACGGGTCGGTCTGGTTCCACACCAGCACCGTCGAGAACCGGTACCCGTCGCCACCGTCTCCGCTCTCATCGTCGATCAGCCGGCGGAGGGCCAAGCCCATCAAGGATGGGCCTACCGCGGCCGAGTCGGCCTCCGGCCCCGTCACGTCGACGCTCGACGTGGTCGTTGGTTTCGCAGGCTCGGGAGTCATGTCATCCGAACACACGCCAAGGACGAGCAGCGAGACGATGCAGGCCGAGCCGAGACGTCTCATCGGGGAACCATACCGGGGCCGCGCCCGGCGAGGATCCCACAGGCTCGCCAGCCTGCCATCATCTCGCCCATGACCACGCATGACGTAGCGATCATCGGCGGCGGCATCGTCGGGTTGGCCACGGCCCACTCACTCACCCGCACCCACCCTGGGCTCGACGTCGTCGTCGTCGAGAAGGAAACCGAGCTCGCCACCCACCAGACCGGGCGCAACAGCGGGGTCATCCACGCCGGGCTCTACTACGCCCCCGGGTCGCTGAAGGCCCGGCTCTGTGTCGAGGGCGCCGATCGCCTCAAGGCGTTCTGCGCCGAGCACGGCATCAGGGTCGACCACTGCGGCAAGGTGGTCGTCGCCACCGAGGAGACGCAGCTCCCGGCGCTCGCCGAGCTGGAGCGGCGCGCCGCCGGCAACGGCGTACCCACCGAACGGCTCGACGCCGCGGGCATCGCCGACCACGAGCCCCACGCCGCCGGCATCGCCGGGCTGTGGGTGCCGGTCACGGCGGTGGTCGACTTCGCAGAGGTCGCGCGCGCCTACGCCACCCTCGCGAGCGCAGCAGGCGCCGAGATTCGCACGGGTTTCGAGGTCGTCGCCGCTCCGGGAAACCAGACCGGCCGCCGCCTGGAGTCGCCAGCCGGATGGGTCGAGGCGAAGGTCGTGGTGAACTGCGGCGGGCTTCACGTCGACCGCCTGGCCAGGATGATGGGGCTCGAAACCGACATCCGCATCATCCCGTTTCGCGGCGAGTACTACGAGATCCTTCCCCCGCCTCCGACCTGGTGCGTGGCCTCATCTACCCGGTGCCCGATCCCCGCTTTCCCTTCCTCGGCGTGCACTACACCCGGGACGTTCACGGCCGCGTGGAGGTGGGCCCCAACGCCGTTCTCGCCTTCGCCCGTGAGGGCTACCGGCGGCGCGACATCGTCCCCGGAGACCTCGCCGAGTCTCTCGGCACTCGCGGCCTGTGGGCGCTGGCGCGCTCGTACTGGCGCACGGGCGCCGCCGAGATGTGGCGCTCGGTGGCAACGCCGGCTTTCGTGAGGGATGCCACACGACTCCTCCCCGGTCTGAAGGCCGACGATCTCGGCGATTTCCGCTCGGGGATTCGAGCCCAGGCACTACTGCCCGACGGATCGTTGCTGCAGGACTTCGCCATCGAGGAGACCGCCGATGCCGTCCACGTGCTCAACGCCCCATCTCCGGCAGCCACTGCATCCCTTGCGATCGGCGACCACATCGCCCAACGAGTGACGGCCAAGCTGACGGGTTGACTCAGAGGCCGGCGATCAGCCAGAGGTCGCCGACGTTCGTCCCCGTCGGCCCGGTCTGGATGCGGCCCGAGACCTCGTCGAAGAACCCTCCCGAGTCGTTTCTTGCGAGGTACTCCGCAGGATCGAGGCCGAGCTGGTCGCGCCGCGGCCGCCGTGGTGCCATCCACGACGGCGCCGGCGCCCCCGGCGAACCCATCGACGCCGTCCGTCCCTGCGGCGAGGAACGCCCGCCCCTCGGCACCGTCGAGCGCAATCGCTGCAGCCAGGGCCGCCTCGTGGTTGCGCCCGCCCCATCCGTCGCCGCGAACGACGACCGTGGTCTCGCCTGCATAGACGTGCACCTGCGCCGGGTGGTGAACACCGAGCACGGCACGAGCCGTCTGCGCCGCCTCGCCTATCAGCTCGGTGTCGAGGATGGCGGCGCTGAGACCTTCGGCCCGGACGGCATCGGCAGCCGCTGCGGCGACCGTCCGGTGCGACGCAACCACTTCGATGTCGTCGCAACTCGCTCTCGGCGGCTCGCGCCCAACCCGGATCACCGAGGCGACCGAGTCGGGAACGGCGTCGAGCAACCCGTGATGGGCCAGCGCATCATGAGCACGGTCGGCCACGCCATCGGTCGCCATCATCGGGCCGGAGGCGATCACGTCGAGCCGATCACCAACGACGTCGGACATCACGAGCGTCACCGACCGGGCGGCTCCGACGGCCGCGGCGAGGCCTCCGCCCTTGATGCGAGACAGGCTGGTGCGGACCGCGTTCATCTCGTCGATGGTCGCCCCTGAACGCAGCAGCAGATCGGTGGTCGCTCGCACGTCGTCGAGCGCCACCCCCGGAACCAGCGCCTCGGCAAGCGCAGATCCGCCACCCGAGACGAGGCACACGACGAGGTCGTTCGGCCGAGCGCTCGCCGCTGCCTCCAGGAGCGCCGTGCCGCCGGCAATGCTGGCAGCCGTCGGCAAGGGATGACCGCCGATCGTGAGCTCGAAGCCTTCGGGCACCTGCCCTTCGTGATCGGCTACCACGACGCCGCGCATGCTGCCCTCCACCACGTCGGCGACGCCCCACGCCATACCGATCGACGCCTTGCCGAGCGCGAGCACGACGACGTCCTCGGCATCCGCCACGTCGGCCCGCCCTGTGAGCGCACCGGCGACAACCCGACGCGGATCGACAGCGACGAGCGACTCGCGAAAGCAACGCTCCAAGAGCGCGGGCAGATCCATCGAGGCCACGTTATCGCGCCGGGAGCGAGGTCCGGCGATCAATCAGCGTTGAACCCGTTGCTCGCCGCCACCCTTGCGAACCAATGCCCGCTGTCCTTGACGATCCGTTCTTGGCTCCCGTAGTCGACGTGGACGATTCCGAACCGCATCGCGTAGCCGCGCTCCCACTCGAAGTTGTCGAGCAGCGACCACACGAAGTAGCCGTCGACGGGGACGCCGGTCGAGATCGCTCCGTGGACGGCGGCGAGATGGCGCTCGAGAAACGCCCGCCTGATCTCGTCGTGCACCCCACCGCCAGCTGGATGAACCGTGTACGCCGCACCGTTCTCGGTGATGTACAGCGACTGGTACCCGTAGTTGCGGTGCGCCCGCGCCAACAGCTCGGCGATCCCTGCGCGGGTAGACCTCCCAGCCCATGTCGGTCCACTCGTCGCCGGTCTCCGACGCAGCGGTCGCGGCCGGGCTTCGTCGGCGACCCCCGGAGCGGCGACGACCTCTCGGGTGTAGTAGTTGATGCCGAGCATGTCGATCGGCCGGGCGATCGCCTCGAGGTCGCCGGGAAGCACCACCGACTGATCCCAGGCAATCGCCTGCAGCACGTCCTCCGGGTACCCGCGACCGGCAAGGGGATCCATGAACCACCGAATCAGCCGGCCGTCCTCGAAGCGAGCGAGCGCAACGTCCTCTGGATGGCTCGACCGCGGCACCTGGACGGCCTGGTTGAGGACGATGCCGGCTCGAGCAGCGCCGCGGCTGCGCACCACGTCGACCGCCCTGGCGTGTGCCACGAGCACGTGGTGGGCAACGTCGAGGGACTCCTGCGTAGAGCGGCGCCCTGGGGCGTGCCGGCCCTCTTCGTGGCCGACCACTGCGATGACCCACGGCTCGTTGATCGTCCACCAGTCGGTGACACGATCACCGAGCCGATCGACGACCACCTCGACGTAGCGGGCGAAGGCGTCGACCGTCTTTCGCGATCGCCAGCCGCCCCGATCCTCGAGCGCTTGCGGAAGATCCCAGTGATACAGCGTTGGATACGGCCGGATGCCGGCGTCGAGCAAACCGTCGACCAGACGGTCGTAGAAGTCGAGCCCCGCAGGGTTCACGTTGCCGTCACCGTCGGGAATCACCCGCGGCCATGCGATCGAGAACCGGTACGCACCGAGGTTCAACGACCGCATCAAGGCGACATCGTCACGCCATCGGTGGTAGTGATCGCATGCGACATCCCCTGTGTCGCCGCCCGCCACGCGGCCGGGGGTGTGCGAGAAGCGATCCCAGATGCTCTCGCCTCGTCCGTCCTCGGCGACCGCACCCTCCACTTGGTAGGACGCCGTTGCGCTTCCCCAGACGAAGCCCTCGGGAAAGGTATAGCTGGTCATGTCTCCCTCTCGAGGGCGTGGGCGGTCTCATCGCGGCCTGCGTGCCTGCGGGCGTATCTTCGAGAAGGGTGCTGTCCGAGGCAAGCGCTTGCGAGGTCACCCGCGAACGAGGTCTGCCATTTCCTCGTAGTGCGGGAAGGGCGTAGCGTTGCTGGCGTCATCTCGGCGGGGCGTCTCGCCCTCGTGAACGGACACAACAGGAGGACATCCAATGTACGTGCCTCGTCCCGAGCACAGGTTCAGCTTCGGTCTGTGGACCGTCGGCAACATCGGACGGGACCCTTTCGGCGAGGCAGTCCGCCCGGCCAAGACGCCCGTCGAGCTCGTCCATCTGCTGGCGGAGGTCGGCGCGTGGGGGGTCAACTTCCACGACAACGACCTCGTCCCCATCGACGCCACCTGGGCCGAGCGAGAGAAGATCGTCGCCGACTTCAAGAAGGCCCTCGACGAGACCGGGATCGTCGTGCCGATGGCGACGACCAACCTGTTCACCGACCCTGCCTTCCGCGACGGGGCGTTCACCGCCAACGACCCGGCCGTGCGGGCCTACGCCATCCAGAAGACGATGCGAGCCATCGACCTCGGCGTCGAGCTCGGCGCAACCACCTACGTGTTCTGGGGTGGACGCGAAGGTGTCGAATCCGATGCCTCCAAGGACGTCGTCGAAGCGCTGCGGTGGTACCGGGAAGGGCTCGACTTCCTCGCTGCGTACGTCAAGGACCAGGGCTACGACCTCCGCTTCGCCCTGGAGTCGAAGCCGAACGAGCCGCGGGCCGACATCTACCTGGCGACGACGGGCAACATGCTCGCCTTCATCTCGACGCTCGAGCACGGCGACATGGTCGGCGTGAATCCCGAGGTGGCGCACGAGCACATGGCGGGCCTCAGCTTCATGCACCAGGTGGCCCAGGCATGGGAGATGGGCAAGTTGTTCCACATCGACCTCAACGACCAGTGGCCTGGCCGCTACGACCAAGACCTCAGGTTCGGCTCAGTGAGTATCAAGCAGGCCTTCTGGCTCGTGAAGTTCCTCGAGGACGTCGGCTACGACGGCCCTCGCCACTTCGACGCCCACGCCTACCGGACGGCCGACTACGAGGACGTCAAGGCGTTCGCCCGGGGGTGCATGCGCACCTATCTCATCCTGAAAGAGAAGGCCGAGCAGTTCCGCAACGATCAGGAGATCAAGGAGCTCCTCGCCCAGATCACGGCCGACGACGGCAGCTATGCGTTCTGGCGTGGCGGCTATACCGCGGACAAGGCGGCGACGCTGAAGGACACGGAGTTCGATCGCGGCGCACTGGCCGGCCGTGCCCAACCGTACGAGCGGCTCGACCAGCTCGTCATCGACCTCCTGCTCGGCGCTCGTTGAGGGTCGAAGAGGTCGGGTTCGAAGGGCTCGACGCGATTGCGGTGGAGGGCGGCGATCTGCGGGCTGTGGTGTCGACCGGAGTTGGCCCCCGCATCCTCAGCTTCACGGCAGGCGATCTCCCCAACCTGCTGGCATGGTTGCCCGGGGTGGGGCTCGATCTCGACGACGGCCGCCGCTTCTCGTTCTACGGCGGCCACCGCCTCTGGGTTGCGCCGGAGGTCCCCTCCTGGACGTATGAGCCAGACGGGACCCCGGTGACGGCGACGACGATGCCAGACGGTGTGCGCTTCGAGACTGCCTCCGGGCAGGTGCCCGTCCGCAAGGAGGTGCGGGTGAGCATCGACGGGTCGCAGCTCGTTGTGGACCACACGTTGATCAACGAACGCAACCGGCCGGTGGCACTCGCGGCATGGGCGATCACCCAGCTGACCCCCGGCGGCACCGGCATCATCCCCCTGCCCCGGACGCCGGCGGACCCCCACGGCCTCCAAGGGAACCGGCTGTTGGTTGGGTGGCCGTACACCGACTTCGCCGACCCCTTGCTCGGCCTCGGAGGCGACCTCATCACGGTTGAGGCTCGCCGGGTTTCCCCGGCGAAGCTCGGCATCGAGCTACGCAGGGGATGGCTGGCGTACGTCAGCGGCTCAACCGCGTTCGTCAAGCGCGCCGCCCACTACGAAGGTGCGCGCTATCCCGATCTCGGAGCGAGCGCGGAGTGCTACTGCAACGATGTCTTCCTCGAATTGGAAACGCTCAGCCCGACCTGGGAGCTCCCACCGGGCGAGGAGGTGCAGCACCAGGAACGCTGGGAGCTGATGGCCGTGGACCCGGGCGCCACGCCGGTCGAGGTGGCCGAGCTGATCGAAGGGAGGAAACCGTGAGCTACGTCCTGGGCATCGACACCTCCACCACCGCAACCAAGGCGGTCCTGGTCGACGACGATGGCGCAGTCGCAGGGGTGGCAGCGTCGACCTACGGCGCACACGCACCCCACCCCTTGTGGAGCGAGCAGAATCCCGACCTGTGGTGGACCGCCACCCAAACAGCGATCCGCACCGTGCTCTCCGAGGTCGGCGCCACCGGCAACGACGTTGCGGCCGTCGGGCTCACCGGGCAGATGCACGGGCTCGTTGCGCTCGACGCCTCGGGCACCCCGCTGCGGCCTGCGATCCTGTGGAACGATCAGCGGACAGGCGCCGAGTGCGACGAGATCCGCGACCGCGTGGGGCGCGAGACTCATCGCCATCACGGGCAACGATGCCCTGACCGGATTCACCGCCCCCAAGATCCTCTGGATGCGCAACCACGAGCCAGACCTGTTCGCGCGCATCCGCCACGTGCTGCTGCCGAAAGACTTCGTGCGGCTCCGGCTGACAGGCGGGTACGCATCCGACCGGGCAGGCGGCGGCGGGACGATCCTGTTCGATCATGCAACCCGCACATGGTCGCCCGAGATCCTCGCTGCGCTCGACATCCCGCCCGAGTGGCTGCCCGCGACCTTCGAAGGCCCGGAGGTGACGGGCCGCGTGTCGGGGGAAGCGGCGGCAGCGACGGGTCTTCGTGAGGGCACGCCCGTCGTCGCAGGCGGCGGCGACCAGGCAGCGACGGCAGTTGGGACGGGAGCCGTTGTCCCCGGCATCGTGACGGCTTCCCTCGGCACTTCTGGCGTTGTCTTCGCCACAACGGATGGTCCGGCCATCGATCCCCAAGGGCGGGTTCATGCCTTCCCACATGCCGTCCCGGGACGTTGGCACATGATGGGGGTGACGCTGGCTGCAGCCGGTTCGCTGGCATGGCTGCACGACGCCCTTGTGCCCGATCGCTCCTACGACGAGCTGTCCAGCCTGGCCGGCGCGACCCCGGCGGGTGCCGATGGCCTGGTCTTCCTCCCCTACCTGTCCGGGGAGCGCACACCGTATCCGGATCCGTTGGCGCGAGGAGCGTTCGTCGGCCTCACCACGCGGCACGGGCTCGGCCACCTGGTGCGTGCCGTGATGGAGGGGGTGGCGTTCAGCCTGCTCGACTCGCTCGACGTGATGGTGGAGGCCGGAGTGACCCGGCCGCAGCAGATCAGAATCAGCGGTGGCGGCGCCCGCAGCGCGACGTGGCGTCAGATCGTCGCCGATGTGCTGGATGCCGAAGTCGCCACCGTCACCACCACCGAGGGCGCCGCGTACGGGGCGGCCCTGCTCGCCGCCGTCGGAGCGGGGTGGCACGAGTCGGTCGACGCCGGAGCGGCCGGGTGGGTGCACGTTGCGGAGGCGACGCCACCGGTGAATCCCGCGGTCTACCCGCCACTCCACGAGATCTACCGCAGCTTGTACCCGGCGCTCAGCCCAGCGATGCATCACCTCTCGACCAGGTGAACCTTGGCGCGATCGAGCCCGCCGAGGGGTGGCGGGCTCGATCCGTGCGGTGTTGGTTGTTTGTGGTTCCTTGGCGCCGCAGCCCTACCCGGTGGTGGTCGTGGTGATATCGGTCGTCTCGTCGTCGGTGTCCGGACCGTGGTGACGGAACCCCGGAGCGTCGGCGCGAAACTCGGCTATCAGCAGATCGAGCTCTTCCTGCGTGATCTGACCGTCTTCGAGATACTGGGCCGCCGGGCTGTCCGGGTCGGTGAGAGGATTGCCCTCCGGGAGCTGAGCGAGCTCGTCGGCATCGATCACGCCGTCGGCGAGGAACTCGTCGAGAGTGTGACCGAAGCCACGGAACCCTCGCCCATCAGCGGCCGCGTCGCCACGCTGCGCCCCAAACTCGGCTCGCAGCTCCTCCCGCTTTGTAGCGAAGGAGGCGCGGATCTGATCTGCCTGATCCTGCGTGATGACGTTGTCGGTCACGAGTTGGTCGAGTACTTCCCCGAGGACGTCACGTCGCACGCGGCGGTCGGCAGCCGCATCGTCCGTTGCGGCAGAGTCGGTCGCCGCCGTGTCGTCCGTCACCGCGACGTCTGGCTCAGTGGTCGAAGAGTCATCATCCTGGGCCGTCGCCGACGGCGGGGACGACAGCAATGCATACGCCACCCCACCTCCAACGAGCAGACCCACTACAAGGAGAGCCCCCAGTACCTTGCGCATCGTGCTGTTCCTTTCGGCAGGTTGTCGATTTCAGCATTCACATCGTCGTCTGGCCCAATGAGAGGCTCCTGAGCCGATTGTGAGAAACCAATGAGAGATCGGCCACGCGGCGCAACGCGCCGATCGCCGTCCCCGCAGGTTCAGGCGCCCGCGCCGGCGACCGGTAGTGAGAAGCCGACTGTGGTGCCGCCACCGGATCGGTCGGTGACGAACACGGAGCCACCGTGCTCCTCCACGACCTTCTTCACAATCGCCAGACCGAGGCCCGAGCCAGGCTTCGTGCGGGCCGCCGGGGCTCGATAGAAGCGATCGAACACCCGCTCCTTGTCAACGGCATCGATGCCTGGACCACGATCCTCGACGCGCACGTTCGCGCCGTCCACCGTGATGTCGATGACCCCGCCGTCCGGACTCCACTTGCGTGCGTTGTCGATCAGGTTGCCGACAGCCCGCTCGACCGAAGCGACGCGCACCTTCACCGTCGCAGGCGTTGCGGCAAGCGTGATCTCGCGACCCGTTCTTCGCCGAAACCTCTCGATGACGCGCTCGACCAACTCGTCGAGGCGCACCGTCTCGGCAGGCTCGGTCACCGCCTCGGGATCTGCCGCGAGGTCGACGAGCTCGGCGGTCAGGTCGGACAGCTCTCTCAGCTCGAAGGTCGCGGCGTCGAGCAGCTCGCGTCGCTGGTCGTCGGGAAGGTTGCCGGCTCGGGCGAGCAGCTCGATGTTCGTCCGCAGCGCGGTCAGCGGGGTGCGCAGCTCATGCCCTGCGTCGCGCACGAGCTGCTGCTGCTGGACCCGTGACTGCTCGAGCGCTTCGAGCATCGCGTTGAAGCTCTTCGCAAGGCGCCCCACTTCGTCGTCGCGAACGACGTCGATCCTGGCGGCGAGCTCCTTCGTCTCTGCGACGTGCTCGACCGTCTCGGTGAGACGGTCGACCGGCCGCAGGGCGCTACGCGCGACGACGAGCCCGAGGAGGCCGGCGAGCAGCACTCCGAGTGCCCCCGCCAGAGTCAGCGTGCCCGTCACCCCGGCAAGCGTGTCGTCGACTTCCTGGAGCGATCGAGCGAGCTGAACGGCACCGCCAGGAACACCGCTCGTGATCATGCGCAGCCGCTCGTCGTCGATCGTCACCGTGCGCAGCACTGATGCCCGACTTCCGGAGGCGATCGCGATGTCGCTTGCGTCCACGGGAAGCGACAGAGCCTGACCGGCGGCTGTGATGGTTCGACCCGTACCGTCGACGAATTGGAAGAACAACGCGTCGAAACCCGACTCACCGCGACCGAAGATCGAATCCGGCCCGAATCCTCGGCGGCTCTGGTCGCGGCCGATGAGATCGCCGACGCGGTCGTTGGCGGGGAACCGCTCGATGGCCGCAATCCTGTCGACGAGGCTCTGGTCGATCTCGCGCAGCAGCTCCCGACGAGCTACGGCTTGGGCGAGCACCACGGCAACGACCACAACCACCGCAACTGCGGCAGCCGAGATCAGCGCCATCCGGGTGCGCAGCCTCATCTCACCTCGAGGCGGTCCAGGGCGACCGCGCTCATGACTCGCGGGCGACGTAGCCAACGCCGCGAACGGTGTGGATGAGTCGCGGCAGGTTGTCGACTTCTGTCTTGCGCCGCAGGTAACCGATGTAGACGTCGAGCGAGTTGGAGGACGTCTCGAAGTCGTACCCCCAGATCCGGTCGTAGATCACTGAGCGGTTGAGCACGACACCTGCGTTCTGCATGAGGAGCTCCAGCAGGTCGAACTCGGTCTTGGTGAGCTCGATGGTGTGGTCCCCGCGACGCGCCTCCCGCGTAGCGGAATTGAGCACCATGTCGCCGACGGTGAAGACGTCCGTGCCGCCCCCACTCGCCCGGCGCAGAAGGGCGCGCAATCTGGCGAGCAGCTCCTCGAGTGCGAACGGCTTCACCAGGTAGTCGTCCGCACCAGCGTCCAGGCCGGCGACGCGGTCGGAGACGGCCTCCCGGGCCGTCAGCATCAAGATGGGGGTGCGGTCGCCCGCGCGCGGATGCGGCGCGTTGCTTCGAGACCGTCGACGTGCGGCATCATCACGTCGAGCACGATCACATCCGGGCGCTCGTTCATGACGGCCGACAGTGCCTCGGCGCCATCGCGAGCCGTCAACACCTCATATCCCTCGAAGCGAAGGGCGCGCTCGACGGCTGATGGCCAGCAGCATCGACGCGGCGGCGCCACACTCCGGCGGGGGAGGAGTCGCCCACTGGGCGCACGTGGCGGGCTTCGCCTTCGGTCTGGCGGTGGCAGTGGGCATGCGTCATTTCCGGATCGAGGAGCGCTTCATCGACCGCGCGATCGAGGACAAGATCACCCTGGTCGACAACACGGTGGTCGAGATCGCGCTGGCGACGCGGGAGCAGGGACGCCACGAGGAGGCGCTGCGGATGCTCCGGACCACGGTCGAAGCCGAGCCCGACAACGTGGACGCCTCGCTGGCGTGGTGGAACCTGGCGGTCGACCACGGTCAGGCCGAGGAAGCGGCGCCGGCCATCCAGCAGGTGATCCGCCGCGCGCTGCGCGACGGCGAGAACGACCTGGCGGTGTCGTACTGGAACGAGCTGGTCGAGTGGGCGCCGGCCGCGTCCCTCGAACCGGCGATCGTGGTGCGCGTGGCCGAGCTGCTGGTGGCCCGAAACGACCCGGCCGCGGCGGCAGCCGCGGTCGAGCGCCTTCCGGCGCAGGATCGCGACGCTCT
>CAWBYA010000002.1:0-76700 GCA_963792895.1 uncultured Acidimicrobiia bacterium | reverse complement strand
CGGTGCGGATGGTGTGCCTCACCCGGAGGTGGTGTGTCAACGCCGACGTCGTCGATCGTCGCCGCGACACGTCGGAACGCCGCTCCGGTGAAGCGGCGCACGTCGACCTCGTGAGCGGCAAGGTGCGAGAAAGTGCCGTGGAGGCCGTGGCCCTCAGAGGGCATACCGACGTTGCGCAGCCCGCACGTCGCGAGTAGACCGCCGCCGAAGGCGTCGTTCCATGCCATGTCTCGAGGATCGGCCAGGGGACGGGTCTCCCCCACGGCCGAGACCCACGCAAGCGGGATGCCACGGAACCACGCCTGACCGAGATCGAAGCCACGATCCGGGAGGATGCGCAGGTCCACGCCACCCCACACCCGGATGTCGATCGCACGCGTCCCGTGGCTACGACCGTCGGCGGAGACGGAGCTGCGCGCCTGCACGATGGCGTCCACGTTGGGCAGCCGACCATCCTCGAGGGCAGCCCAGATGTCGTCAGCCACTGCTGCCTCCTCCGAAGTGAGAGATCATGACTCGTCCAAGGCGTGGCCGACCGTGCCGTTGATGACGAGCCCACCGTCGACCACGACCTCGTGTCCGGTCATGTAGCGAGAGCCCTTCGAGGCCATGAAGACGACGACGTCGGCGATCTCGTCCTCGCTACCGATGCGCCCAAGCGGGATGCGGTGCTCGTAGGTACGGCGCACCTCCGGTGTGTAGGCCGAGGCGTTGAGCGGAGTGTCGGTGGCGCCGGGCGAGACGGCGTTCACCGTGACGTCGTGCTCCGCCGCCTCGAGGGCGAGCGTCTTGGTGAGCCCGAGGATGCCGCCCTTGGCGGCGATGTAGGCGCCGAGGTTCGCCACCACCAGGATGTCGGCGGCCGACGTGATGTTGATGATGCGACCACGCCGCTGCCCGTACATGATGCGGGCGGCCGCTCTGCTGCCGTAGAAGTAGCCGTGGAGGTTGGCGGCCATCAGCCCATGCCAGTCTTCGTCGCTGGTGTCGACGAGCGGCTTCACCATCAGGCGTGCAGCGTTGTTCACCCAGATGTCCAGGCTGCCAAACCGCGAGATCGCCTCGTCGGCGAGCCGGTCGGCCGTCTCCGGGTCGCCGGTGTCCGCCTCAACGATCACAGCCTCGCGGCCGGCGTCCTCGATCTGGCGTCGCACCAGGTCAGCACCCTCGTGGTGGCTCCGGTAGACCCCGACGACATTCGCACCGGCTCGAGCGAGAGCCACGGCGACGGCCCGGCCGATCCCCTGTGACACCCCGGTGACGACTGCGGCTGGGCCAACCAGGTCGAACGTTGCGCTCACGGGAGTTCCTCTCTCGGATCGATGACGAACTTCAAACCCTCGGCGGCCCGGGTCGCCGCAAACGCCGGTCCCCACTCCGAGAGCGCGACGACGTCGGTCACGAGCGGGTCGAGTTTCACGAGCCGGCGGCGCAAGAGCGACATGGCACGCTGCCACGACCGCGGCGTGCTCGCGAATCCGGACGTCACGATGATCTCCTTGTACAGCACGATGTCGAAGGGGATCGTCACCGGTCGCCCGAAGATGCCCACCTGAACGTAGCGGCCCCCCTTGCGGACCGCCTGGAGACCGAGCGCCGCTCCCGCCGCCGCACCCGAGCACTCGCACACAACCGCGGGCGGCGGCACGTCGGGCAGGTCTCCCGCGTCGAGCACGACCGTCTGGAGCCCGAGCGACGCCGCAGTGGCAAGCCGGGCACGATCGCGCTCGAGCCCCACCAGCGTGACGGTGCCGCCTGCGGCGCGAGCCGCCTGCGCGGTGAGCACCCCCATCGCTCCCGGGCCTATCACGAGCACGTCGTCGCCGGCGACCACGACGGATGGGTCGAACAGGCAGTTCGTCACACATGCCAACGGCTCGACAAGGGCGCCCGCATACCGCCCCACGTGCGGCGGGAGCTCGTGGAGGTTGCGAACCGGCAGGGTCAACCACCTGGCGAACCCGCCGTCGACGGCAGAACCGATCGACCGGCGCTCGGCGCAGAGATTCGGGCTCCCCGCACGGCAGAAGGCGCATTGCTCACAAAAGGCGAAATACGTCTCGCAGGCGACGCGGCGGTCCAGCCAGGCACCGTCGACGCCTTCGCCGAGCAGCGCTACCTCGCCGGTCACCTCGTGGCCCATGGTCACCGGGGGCGAGCGGGGAACTCGCCGTCTGCGATATGGAGGTCGGTTCCGCAGATTCCTGCGCTGATGACTTCGAGCAGGACCTCGCCGGGTCCCGGCCGGCGGACCGCTTGCTCGCGAAGCCCTACGTTCCCCGGGCCGGGGGCGAGCTTGCCGAGACCGATGGTTGTCGTCGGGATGTCGATCATGCCGCCTCCCGAGACTCGAAGGCGAAGAAACTGGCGGGATCGGCAACGAACATGCGGTGGACGTCGTCCCGGATGAGGCCGCTGTTCAGCAGCATCTCAGCGAAGCCAGCGACAAGCCACCGCAGCCCTCCTTTGGTGGCGACGACCAGCTCAACGACTCGCCCTTTTGACACCGCCACGCCCTGCAGGAACGAGTGCAGCATCACCCGGGCGCCTGCGGCCGTGACGAGGCGCTCCCACACCACTTTCAGACGCTCGGCGGCGTAGGTGACACGGATGCCGGCTCCGTACGTGTTCTGCCGTGACACGACCTCGCTCAGCCGGCGCAGCTCGTCGACCACCTCGTCTGCGATGCCGGCAACCACCTTTCGGAGGCGCTCGCCGGGTGTCACGAACCCGTAGAACGTGTCGAGCACGGCTGTCGAGTTGCCGCCGAGAAAGGGAAGCTTCTCGATCAGCAGGGTGCGGGACCCGCCGCGGGCCGCACCGATGGCCGCCGGCGAGCCGGCCGAGCCGGAGCCGACGACGACCACGTCGTATGCGCCGGCGGACGGCAGGGTCGCCATCACGTCAATGGACGTAGGGGCTCAGCACGTCGCGGGCGATCAAGAAGCCGCGCTTCACCAGCTCGTCTGTCTTCTCGAAGTCGCGGTCCTCGTGCTCGATGATGATGGGCCCGTCGTAGCCCACGCGGTACAACGAACGGAACACGACCGCCCAATCGACGTCGCCGAGCCCAGGAAGCCGCGGGATCTGCCATCCGATGCCGGACGACAGCGACCCGTTCTCGTACAGGCCCCCGTAGTCGATCATCACGTCCTTGGCCTGGAAGTGATAGAAGCGCTCTCCGAACTCCAGGATGGCGCCCTCGATGTCGATCATCAGCCAGACGAGGTGCGACGGGTCGAAGTTGAGGCCCACCGTCTCCCCGAACTCGTCGAACATCCGGCGCCAGATCTTCGGGTTGTAGGCGAGGTTGTGGCCGGAGGGCCACTCGTCCTTCGAGAAGATCATGGGGCAGTTCTCGATGGCGATTTTCACGCCGTTGTCCTCGGCGCAGGACACGATCTCCGGCCACACCTGGGTTGCTTTCTGCCAGTTCTCGTCCTGCGTCAGCGAGCGATCGGCGCCGACGAACGTGTTGACGACGGGAACTCCCATCTTGCCGGCGGCAACGATGACCTTCTTCAGGTGATCGATGACCATCCGAGCGTGCTCCTGGTCGGGGTGCAGCGGGTTCGGGTAGTAGCCGAGCCCGGATATCTCGAGGCCCCGCTTCCCCATCTCGTCGACGATCTCCGCAGCCTGGCCGTCCGAGATGCCGTCGACGTCGATGTGGCTGGTCCCGGCGTAGCGGCGGGTGTCACCGCTCGTCGCAGGCCAGCATGCGATCTCGATGGTCGTGAAACCATTGCCCGCGGTCCAATCGGCGACCTCGTAGAGCGGTGTCTCCGGGAATGGTGCGGTCAGCAATCCGAGCTTCATTCGGTCCTCCTCATCTCTCGACGTTCACCCAACGTTGTTCCTGTGCACTGCGTGCGATGGCTTCGGTGACTGCGACCGCATCGTGCCCGTCTGCGAACGTCGGGTAGGTGGGCTCAGGCGACGGCCCGCCGCCTGCGATGTCGACATAGACCTCCGCAAACAGGGCGCGGAAGGTGTCGGGGTAGCCCTCGACGTGTCCGCCCGGATAGGCGATGAGCCGCTGCGCGTCCGGGTCGGCGAGCGCCGGGTCCCGCTGCAAGATCTCGTTGGGGCGGCCCCGATGCCCGATCCACAGCCTGTCGGGGTCTTCCGAGTGCCACGCGAGGGCAGAGTCCGCGCCGTCCACCTCGATCGTGACCGAGTTCTTTCGCCCTGCCGAGACTTGGGAGATGGACACTGTGCCCCGCGCCCCATCCTCGAAGCGCAGCAGGATCCCAGCGCCGTCGTCGCTGGCCATCGCCTCCTCGATGAGTTCCTCGTCGCCACCACCAACGGCAAACGTCTCCACAGGTCCTGCGGGGTGGCGGCGCACCGGCACGAACGTGTGGAGGTCCGCCATCACCTCGACCACACGCTTCCCGGTGATGAACCGGGCCAGGTCCAGCCAATGCGAGCCGATGTCGGCGACCGCCCGTAATGCGCCTGCCTGGTCGGGGACGAGGCGCCAGTTCCAGTCGGTGTCTTGGAGTAGCCAGTCCTGGAGGTAGCTTCCCGTGACGAACCGGGGCTCCCCCACCGACCCGGACGCCACCATGGCACGCGCCTGATGGCACAGGGGGTAGAAGCGGATGTTGAAGCACACGGCATTGACGAGACCGCTGCCATCGGCTCGGGCGACGAGGTCGGCGGTTGCTGCCGAGTCGAGCGCGAGGGGCTTCTCGCAGACCACGTGCTTCCCGGCCTCGAACGCCGCCCGCACCTGTGGCGCATGGAGGTGGTTGGGCGTGGCGATGTGCACGACATCGATCGCCGGATCGGCGAGCAACGCCTCGAGGTCGTCGTAGACCCGAGGCAGGTTGGCTGCGTCTGCTTTCGCCCGAGCACGCTCAAGGCTCGATCCGACGACACCGACGACGTCGACGCCGAGCCTGCGCAACGCCTCCACGTGGGCAACGCCGATGAAGCCGACTCCGACGACTCCTGCCTTGATGTCGCTCAGACGCATCGTGATTCCTCCTCACTGACGAGCGGCGGTGGCGGTGTAGAGCCAGGACAGCCCGATGATGATCGAGCCGTAGAGCATCTGTTGGATTGCCTGGCCGGCGCCGAGAAACGTGAGCAACGACTGGAGAACACCGAGAATGAGCGCACCCAGGATCGTTCCTGTGTAGGTACCGACTCCTCCGAAGATCGACGTGCCGCCTATGACGGCGGCAGCAACCGATGGAAGCAGGAAAGAGCCTGCCAACTGCAGATCGACGGCTCCGACGCGACCCCCGAGAAGCAAGCCGGCGATGGCGCCGAAGACACCCGCAATGATGTACACAACGACCAGCACCTGCCACACGCGCATGCCGGAGAGGCGCGAGGCGACGGCGTTGTCACCGATGGCATAGAGGTTCCGGCCGAACCCGCTCCGACGAAGCATGTAGACCACGACGAGCGACAACGCCGCCCAGACGACCACCGCCCACGGGATGCGCCGGTCGAAGAAGGATCCGCCGCCCAGCGTCCGGATGAAGTCGCCCATCCGGGTCGATCCGGAGAAGATCGTCTGCGCCCACGAGGTGAAGAGTCCGAGCAGGATGCCAGACATGGCGAGGGTCATGATCAATGGGTTGACCTGGAACACACCAACGCCGATTCCGTTGGCGGCTCCGGCGACGATCCCGACGAGCAGGCCGGCGATGATCGCGATGACGGCGCCATTGGGGGACTGGTTCGCAGCAACGTAGGCGGCGCCCGTGGCGATCATCGCCGCGGAGAGATCGATGCCGCCCGTGAGCATCAATACCGTCTGCCCCGCGGCCAAGATCCCGATGGGAACAGCAAACAGCGCTGAGTTGCGAAGCCCCGTGATGCTCAAGTAGTTGGATTCGACGAGGCCCGTCAGCAAGATCAACGTCAGAAGCACGCCCATGAGCACCAGGTGGGGATGCGTTGCGAGGTAGCGGCCGCCACGCTGCACCGCCGACGGTTGAGGCGGGCCGGGAGGCAGTTCGGTCGGAGGCGCCGGGTAGCTGCTCATGACCTCCGCCTGCGCCGCCACTCGATGAGACCAGTCACCATCATCACCAGCACGATGAGCACGCCCTGGATGATCTGGGCTCGGTTCGGATCGACGCCCATTGCGGTGAGGATCGGGTTGAGAAAGAAGAGGATCAACCCGGCAGGAACCACTGCGATGACCGAGCCGACCCCGCCGGTGAGAGCTACGCCGCCGAGCACGATCGCCGCCACCGAGTTGAGGGTGGCATTGCCGCCGAAGGTCGTTGCGTTTCCTCGACCGGCGATCGCCGTCGTGGCGAGACCGGCCATGGCTGCGAGTGCCCCGCCGACCGCATAGGCAGCGATCTTCACTCGGGCGGCGCGGATCCCCGAGAGATACGCGGCGGTGTTGTCACTCCCGACCGCATAGAGCGCCAGTCCGCTGCGTGTCTTGCCCATCCACCATGCAAGGCCGAGGATCACAATGGTGATCAGGAGCGACGCCGGCCACGGATTCGACCCGATCCCGGTGTTCGACCCGGTGAAGATCCAGCGAAACCCTTCGCTGGTACCGCCTCCTGGGTTGGGGAGAACCGAGAGCGCGAGCCCCTGGAAGACGTACAACGACCCCAGTGTGATCACGATGTCGGGGACGCTCGACACGGTGATGATCCAGCCGACGGCGGCGTTCATCGCCGCCGCCAGAAGCAAGATGGCGACGGCGATCACCAGGGCCATCGACAGCGATTGCCCTTCCATGATGCGGGCCGATGCAACGTTGGTGAGCACCAGCATGCCGCCCACACCGAGATCGATCCCACCGGCGATCACGATGACGGCCTGGGCGGCCGCCAAGAAGACCAACGGCGACCCGTTGTTGATGATCGATGCGACTTGGAAGGAGCCGAAACTCGGAATGAGCGTGGAGTACCAGGCGACGAGCACCAGCAGCAGGAGCCACACGCCGACGGTCCAGCCATGCCGACGCACCCAACGACGCCATGCTGCTTGCGTCCCTGTGGCGAGAGCATCCGGCGTCGTGGTCGTCATGCCCTGGCCTCATCGAGTCCGTGCGCCGAGGTGAGGAGCGCCTCCTCGGTTGCCGTTGCCGCCGCCTGCTCGTGAACCATCCGGCCGTTGTACATGACGAGGACACGATCACACACCAGGGGGATCTCCCTGAGCTCGCTGGTGTAGAGGATCACCGACGCACCCTCACCCGCCAACTCCCGCAGCAAGTCGTAGATCTGGGCCTTTGTCTGGATATCGATGCCGCGGGTGGGATCGAAGCACAACAGTATGTCGAAGCCGGAGGCGAGCCAGCGTCCGATGGTGACCTTCTGCTGGTTGCCGCCGGATAGACGCTGCACCTGGCTCCCGGCTCGCACGTCGATGTCGAGCCGGTCGACGGCGCGGTCGACTCGCTCCGTCTCGTCTCCAGCGAGGGTGAACCACCTGCTCGCCCGGTTGTAGAGCGGGGTGGAGAGGTTCTCCCTGACCGACCGCTGCGGAAGGAGGGCCTGCTGCCGGTCGGCCGGCACCAGCACGAGGCCCCTGCGGATCGCGTCGTAGGGAGACCTCGCCTTGAGCCGTTCGCCATTGACCAGGAGCTCACCGGAGGTCAGCCGATGGTCGCCCGACAACACCTGGAACAGCTCGTCTTGGCCCTGGCCTTCGAGCGCCGTCAGACCGAGGATCTCTCCCCGGTGGAGTGCGAACGACACGCCGTTCACCTTGTCGCGCAGGCGGAGATCCCTCGCCTCGAGGACCACAGGAGCGCCGGACGCCGCGGCCCCGGCGACAACCTCCTCAGCATCCGGAGCGACCCTCTCGCCCAATTCCTCGACTAGTTGCTCGCCGAGCATCGCGGTGACGAGCTGCGCTTCGTCGACGCCTGCGAGGTCGAAGTCGGCCACGTGCGTTCCGTTGCGGAGAATGGTGGCGTGGTCGCACATCTCGAGGACTTCGCCGAGACGGTGTGAGATGAACAGAACCGAGCGACCCTGGCTCTTCCACTCCCGCATGACGCCGAAGACGTAGTCGGCCTGGTCGGTGGTCAGCGCCGCCGTGATCTCGTCGAGCATCAGGAGCTGCGGATCGTGGGCCAGGGCGCGGGCGAGGTCCAGGAGCCGGAGTACCGCAAGCTGCACGTCCCTCACCTGAAGCTCGAGGTCGATGTGGCCGAGGTTCATGCGCTCCAGCCACGGCATGACGTCGCGTGGGCCGAGTCGGGAGATCCGAAGGTTCTGGGCGAGCGTGAGGTCGGGAATCAGCGCCGGATCCTGGAACACGGTGGCGATCCCGGCGGACATGGCGTCGGTGGGCTTGCGCAGCCGCACCGGCGCCCCGTTGACCGTCGTCATGCCGGAATCCGCCGTGATCACCCCGGAGAGGATCTTGACCAGGGTGCTCTTTCCGGCACCGTTGGCTCCCAGCAGCGCGTGGATCGCACCGGGCTTCACCGTCAGATCTGCGGAGTGAAGAGCGACGACGGGTCCATACCGTTTGGCGACACCCTGCGCATCGAGCAAGGCGCGAACAGGCTCGGTCACATCAGATCCTCACGGAGTAGGTGGGTGCCGGGCCCCCGCAGGAGCCCGGCACCGGCATCGGGTTCAGATCACTCGCCGGGGCCTTTGCAGGCAACGACTTGATCTGCGGTGTAGTGGACGTACGGCTCGATCTCCATGTACGAGGACCAGCCGGCCGTCAGACCATCGACGTACACCCCTTCGAGGTCAGCTTGCGTGCTGATCACCGCAGGTGTGATGAGCGTCTGCTGATCGACACTCTTCCCCTCCAGTATGTCGAGCGCGATCGCTGCACCAACGCCGCCGATCGACGGCGGGTTGCTGACGGCGGCGCCCGTGAGGCCCTCACCGCTGAGGGCGATCAGCTGGCCGACGAACTCGTTGTTGTCGGCGCCGACGATCGGCACGTAGGGCACACCCGCAACCGCAAACTGTTCGACCACGGTGTAATCGATACCGGAGGTCCAGATGCCGTCGACCTCCATGGTCGTCAGGATCTCGAGCGCCTGCTGAGCGCCGACACTCGGGTCCCAACCCGTCCAGTTCTCGTATACCACCTCGATGTTCGGGTAGTCCGCCAGGGCAGCGTCCCAGCCTGTGTCGCGGTCGGTATCGGCCGGGTGGCCGTCCAGACCCCGCATGTAGGCGACCTTGCCTTCGCCGCCGAGTGCTTCGAAGAGCCAGCGGGCGCCGACTTCGCCGTACTCGACCTGGTTGTTCGACACGAAGTACGCACTCGGTGCGGTGACCGGAGCATCGACGGAGATCACAGGAATGCCCTGTGCCGATGCCTCTTCGATCACGTCGTCGAGTGCCGACCGGTCGACGGGGTTGATGATGATCGCGTCAACGCCCTGCGAGATCAGGGTCGAGATCTGTGCGATCTGCCCGGCGACGTCGGTGTTGGCGTTCTGGAGAACCACCTGGTCGACATTGCCGCGGGCGAGCGCCTCGGCCTTGATGGCACAGATCATCTGCTCCCGCCACGAATTGCCAACAAGCGTGTTGCTGACACCGAGCGTGAAGGTCTCGCTCGCAGCGGCCGTCGTCTCAGTCGCCGCCGTCGTGTCAGTGGCCGCCGTCGTCTCGGTCGCCGCCGTCGTCTCGGTCGCCGCCGTCGTCTCGGTCGCCGCCGTCGTGGTGGCGCCTGCGTCATCGTCGCCGCCGCATGCGGCAGCGACGAGGCTGAGCGCAGTGAGCACCGCGAAGAGCTTGAGTCCCGTGAGCTTGGGACGTCGCATCCGTTCCTCCCTCTGTTGTCGTTTGCTGTCATTGGCTTCACTTGAGAAGCCAAGCTTCGTCGACGCGTGAGCGATACTCACGCGTTCACCGAGATCTCACCGGTGCGCAGCGTCACCTCGATGGTGGCGGGCGCCAGCACGTGCTCGATCACCATCGCCGCGGCACCGGTGATGCCGGCCCGGTCGCCGAGAGAGCTCGTGAGGATCTCCAGTTGATTCGTGGCGAGAGCGGTCGAGCGCTGGTACACGACCTCCCTGATCCCGGCAACGAGTTGCTCGCCTGCCTCGGCAACGTCGCCGCCTATCACGATTCGCGCGGGGTTCAGCATGTTGACCATCGTTGCGAGCACTCGGCCGATAAGCCGCCCGGCGTCGCGCACCGCCTGGATGGCGTCGTGGTTGCCGACGCGGACAAGCGCTACCACGTCGCGGCTGTTCTCGGCGTCGTGCCCTTGTGACCCCAGAGCTCTCGCAAGGGCAGCCCCACCGGCCGAGGCTTCGAGGCAGCCCATGTTGCCGCAGCGGCACATGACCGCAGCGTCGCCGGCTTGGACGTGTCCTATGTCACCTGCCGCTCCTCGTGCTCCTCGGTGGAGCCGTCCACCGAGGATCAGGCCGGACCCGATGCCGGTGCCCACCTTGACGAAGATGAGGTCTTCGACACGGTGCGGCATCGCCCAGTACTCACCGAAGGCCATGATGTTGACGTCGTTGTCGACGAGCACCGGCACGCCGTAGGCGTCGACGAAGCGGCGGCGGATGTCGTAGCCGTCCCAGCCCGGCATGATGGGAGGGTGCACGGCGCGGCCCGCGGCGAACTCGACCGGCCCAGGGACACCGATGCCGACGCCGCGCACGTCATCGGGCGACCAGCCGGACCGCTCGATCATGGTGGCCAATCCCTCGGCCACCCAGGTGAGTACGGCATCGGGCCCGTGGGCGACGTCGAGGTCCTCCGTCGTTTCGGCAACCTGGGTGCCTGCGAGGTCTGTGATGGCGAGCCGGGAATGGGTCGCACCGAGGTCCGCGACGAGGACGATGCCTGCCGACTCGTTGAAGCCGAGCACCGTGGGAGGTCGCCCGCCCGTCGATGGCGCTTCGCCGACCTCGTGCACCAAGCCGCTGGCAAGGAGCTGATCGACGCGCTGGGCGACCGTCGAACGGGCGAGCCCGGTGAGGCGGGACAGATCAGACCTCGTGCCGGCGCGGCCCGAGCGGATGAGATCGAGTAGATCGCCGGTCGAGCCGGACGCCGTGGTGCGGGGGGAAGCCCCGGGCTCCGTCATCAAAGGGCAGTCAACCACCAGCTTTTGTAGGCGTCAAGGCCAAAGTACCCGCAACTTCGAGGCTGACGAAACGTGCTTTGGCGCCGACGGACGCCTGAAGTCCGGGCGACGACGAGGAGAAGCCGGCCGCATCATCCACTCACGGGTACGCCCGAGACGGCCGGCAGATTCGGTGCCGCCCGCCGGAGGGCCTCGGTGATGGCGACCAGGCCGACGGCGACGGCTACGAGTGCTGGACGCACCACCTCGAGCCCTCGCCATGCAACGAGCACGCCGATCGTGCCGGGCACGAGCGCCCCACCGAAGGTGGCCGCTGCGATCTGATACCCGACCACAGCGGGCGACCGAACGCTCCCGAAGCGGCGCGGAGTCAACAACGTCTGAACGGGGAAGAAGGGACCGTGGGCGACGCCCGAGAGTACGAGGCCGGTCATCCTCATTGCGGGGTTTGGCGCCAGCCAGAAGACGAGAAGGCACGCCACCGTGGCGAGAACCGTGGCCTGCGGCAACGCCTCGAGACTGATCCGGCGGGCAATGACACCGAGAAGGAGCCGGGACGCGGTGAACCCGGCCCAGTACCCCGCAACCGCCACTCCGGCGACCGGCCCGGACACGCCACCCTGCTCGGTCAACACGGTGTAGGCCCACGTTCCGGTTCCTGCGGCGATGCCGCCGTACACCAGGAAGGCGACAACCGAGAGATTCAACGTCAGGCGGCGAGCCGGGGCGACGCCAATCGAGGCCGCAGCCTCGGGCGCCACCCGGTCGGAACGTGCCCACCGCACGGCAGCCAAGAAACCGAGCGCAACCCCCGCCTCGGCGACCGCCAGCACGGCGATCGCCAGCCGCCATGACGCGCCCTCGGCATTCAGGCCGACAACGAGGAGCGGTGCAAGCGCGACCCCGAGGCCATAGCTCGCATGGATGACACCCATCGAGGTGACCTCGCCGCGCAGCGACACGTGGGCGTTGACCCCAGCGTCGACCTGGCCGCCGGCGATCCCCAAGAGCAGCGTCGCGGCAACGAGGACCGCCCACGCCGGTGCAGCGGCCATGAGGGCGAGCGCACTGCAGGCGAACGTGACGGAGACGGCGAGCCTCACCTCGGTGGAGGCGTGGCGCGCCCATACGCCGGCGGCAAGCGTCGACGCCGTGTAGCCGACCCCGAAGGCGACGGACAGCACACCAAGTGCGCCAAGCGGCAGACCGAAGTCCCCTGCGATGGAGGGCCAGGCCACAGCCACCCCAGCCATCGGCGCCCCGAGAAGGACGAAGGACGCCACCATCACCCCGAAGGGTCGGTGCGCCCGCCTCCGCACGGCCAATGCGCCGAGCATCTTCGCGGCTGAGGTCACAGTGACGGTGGCTCTGCGGCAGGGGGCCCGCCGAGCTGGCGGCCCAGCCGGCGAGCATGCTCGTCATAGGCCGCCTCGAACAGCTCGTGCGATCGCGTGGCCCCGACGACCGCCGAGCTGGTCAGCACGGGCGGCAGCGCCCCTCTTGCGCTGAGGCGCTCAGCCGTCTGGACTTTCAGCTCGTTCACGATGACGGCGTTCGCGACCGTCGAGCCTGGACCAACCGGCGTATCGACGCCGTCGATTGCGACCATCGCATCGCCGAGCGGCGTGCACAGGTCGATGACGATGTCGGCATGATCGAGCAGGCGAGTCCCGGAGCTGTGGCCCGACGCGCTCGCCCGGGAGTGGGCCACGGCTGTGACGGCTATCACGGGAAGCCCGCGACGTTTTGCCGCCATGGCCATCTCGATCGGCACGGCGGTGGTCCCGCCGGCGCTGAACACGGCCATCACATCGGTCGGCAGGACGTGGAAGTTCGAGAGGATGACCTCGGCAAGACCCTCGACGCGCTCGATGAACATTGCCTGGCGCTGTCCGTTGGCGCCCGCCACCTGCGTGTGGAACGTCATCGACAGCTCGGCGATCGGGTGGAACCCGGGGTACGAGCCGTAGCGGGGGAACATCTCCTCGATGGGAATCCGCGAGTGACCCGTGCCGAAGAGATGGGCAAACCCGCCCGCGGCAATGGCGTCGGCACACAGATCCGAGGCAGCCGCGATTGCCGGGAGCTGCGTCCGCTCGATCCTGTCGATGAGGTCGTGGGCTTCGGCGATGAACCGTCCCGCAGCCGTCATATCGATGGTCCTCCGCTGCTTCGCGGCGCAACTCGGAGCATGTGTTGCGATCGTGACGTCATCGCGCCAGCCTGTCACTCATGAGTCGTGCAGGGAAATGTATAGACATGCTACCCGCTCGTTCGGCCCCGCCGGGCGTCACCATGCGACGATCCCTTCTTCCGTGACGACACCATCGCTCCCCCGGTACGAGCAGATCGCACAGCACCTGCGGGCGCTCGTCGCTGCGGCCGAGCCTGGTGACCGCCTGCCGTCTGACGCCGAGTTGTGCGAGCAGTTCTCGGTCAGCCGGATGACGGCTCGCCACGCCGTCGCAGTCCTCGCCAACGAGAGCCTGGTGGTCCGCCGGAGGGGTCAGGGAACCTTCGTGGCGGCGCGGCGGGTCCCCCGCCTGCTGGGCTCCCCGCTGTCGTTCACCGAGAGCATGCGCCGCCGCGGCCTCACTGCAACGTCGCGTGTGCTGATGCGAACTCTCGAGGTGCCGAGCTCGGAGGATGTGGTGGCGCTACGCATCACCGCCGCCGCGACGGTGGTGGTGCTCGAGCGGCTGCGGCTCGCCGACGGCGTTCCGATGGCGATCGAGCGGGCTGTGATCCATCCAGAGGTTGCGTCTGCGTTACCGGACGAAACGACGTTCCTATCGCTGCACGACGTGTTCGAGCAGCTCGGGCACGTCCCGATGCGAGCTCTCGCCACGGTGAGCGCTCGACTCGTCACGCCCCGCGAGGCCCGCTACCTCGAGCTGCCGCGGACGGGGGTGGTGCTGTGCGAGCGCCGCATCATCGAGGACCAGACCGGTATGCCACTCGAGCACACCGAGACCCGGTATGCGGCGGAGAGGTACGAGTTCGAAGCGGTGCTGCGCCGCAACTCGACCGAGGCGCTCGAGTGACCGCGTCACGCGTCCTCGGCGTCGACCTCGGGGCCACGAACATCAAGTGGGTCGTGCTGGAGCTCGACGCCGACCCCACGGCTCTGCACATCGTCGCCTCGGGGAGCTTCCCCAGCCGCGGCCACGAGGGGCACACCGCCGTGATCGCCCGGCTGGTGACCGAGGTCCGCAGCGTCGCCGATCGTCATGAGGCCGGCGGGCGATGGGGTCTCGGCACCCCCGGGCTGTTCGATGCGGCGACGGGGGTGGTCACGCTCTTCACCAACCTCCCCGGGCAATGGAGAGGGGTGCCGCTGCGTGCCGAGTTGGAGACGGCCCTCGATCGCCCGGTCACGCTCATCAACGACGCCAGAGCCTTCACGCTCGCCGAGGGCAGGGTCGGAGCCGGCCGGGGAAGCCCGCTCGTCGCCTGCCTCACCCTCGGCACCGGCATCGGGGGCGGCATCATGATCGACGGCAACCTCCACACCGGCGCCACTGGGATCGCCGGGGAGATCGCCCACCAGACGGTTGCCCCAGACGGCCCGCCGTGCGGGTGCGGCAACCCAGGTTGCGCCGAAGCGATGGCTCGCTCAGACGTGTTGGCCGCCATGGCGGGCAAGCGCGATGTCGCGGCCGTGTTCGACGGGGTGCGGGCCGGAGAGGAGCGTTGCATCGCCGCCGTCGACACAGCGGCCGGCTATCTCGGCATCGCCCTCGCAAACGTGTTCACCGTCGTTGGCCCTGAGCGCATCGTGGTGGGCGGCGGCATTGGAGCGGCGGGTGACTTGTTCCTCGAACCCATTCGGGCTGCGACCCGACGTCGAGCCACGTTGCTCCCCGCGGAGGCGATTCGCATCGTTCCCGCTGAGCTCGGCTCAGCGGCAGGGGCAGTCGGCGCAGCGCTCGCGGCGCATGATGCCCCCACCTGATCGGCAACCGAGGATCAGACGATGCCCTCGGAGACGCTCCAGCCGCCGTCGACGGCGAGGATCTGACCCGTGATCGCCGCGGCATCCGGCGAGAGGAGGAAAAGCCCCGCCACGGCCACCGCCCCGGGGGACACGAACCCGCCAACGAGCGGTTGTTTGGTAGCTGCATACGCCATGATCGCGGCATCGCCTGCGGCGCGAGCCGCCATCGGGGTGTCGGTGAGACCCGGCGCCACGGCGTTGATCCGGATGCCGTGTGGTGCGTAGTGAGCGGCGGCTGCAACGACCAGACCGTTCTCGGCCGCCTTTGCAGCGGCGTACGCATGGGTTGCAAACAGGCGAGGCGAAGGGTGGCCGGCGAGCACGCTCGACACGATGACGATCGCGCCGCGGCTGCCCGTGGCGTCGGGCGACTGGTCGACCATGACGCTCAGCGCCTCCCGTGCGGCCAGGAACGGGGGGTGGAGGTTGAGAGTGACCGTTGCCGCCCAGCCGTCGAGCGATGTCTCGTGGAGCGGCCCGTCGCCAAACCTCCTGCCGCTGCCACCGGCCACTGCGAACAGCCCGTCAATCCGCCCCCACTGCGATGCCGCACGGTCGAACGCACGCACCGTGGCCGCCTCATCGCGAAGGTCTGCGGCCGCAGATGCGCAGGCGCCGCCGTTCGAGGTGATCTCGGCTTCGAGGGCATGGCAATGTTCCGCGGTGCGGCTCACGACGAATACTCGCCCCCCTGCGGCGGCGTGTTTCCTTGCACCGGCGGCGGCGATGCCGGTCGCACCGGTGACGATCAGCACTCTGCCGGATTGCGCCTCGTTCATGGGCTGAGTTGTAGCAGCCGCCGGGTACTCGCCCGGAGACTGCGGAGATGCGTGGAGACGAGAAGGACTATTTCACCCAACCCAACGCGGGAAACCGCTCGGTGAACCATCCCTGAAGGGCGAGCTTCCCTCCGCCGACGGTGGCGATGCCGAGAAAGGCCGCCATCTCGATCACGTGGCTGCTGTTCACCGGGTTGTTCGGCGGCCACACGTCGCCGGCCAAGAACATGAATGCCATCAGGATCGCCCCACCGATGGCGGCGATGCGGACACCGATGCCGACCATGAGTGCGACGCCCCCGATGAGAAGCGCTGCCATGAAGAGAACGTCGGCGAAGTTGATCGCATCGGGCGCCGAAGGGGCCATCCATTCGAAGAGCCCACCCGTGTGGCTCGCTTGCGTGCCGAAGTTCAGGAACCCGTACGTCGGCGAGCCGCCGTTCATCATCGCTGCGTCGCAGCCAAAGTCGATGGCGCCTCCCTCCAGACGGCAGGTAGCGAACCCCAGTCCGAAGAACTTGTCGAGGAAGGCCCAGAGAAACGACCATCCAAGCAGGAGACGAAGCAGCGTCCAGGCCCACATTCCCTTGACGTCGCCTCCGGCCAGCGCATCGAGACGACCTCCCACGGTCTGTGCCATGTCGACCTCCCTGCAGGGCTCGTGTTCGGCTGACGCTACTCACCGAGGCGGCAGGTTGCCGGGCCAACGCGGTGCGTCGGTCACCGTAGGGGTGTTGCGGTCGCCTCGCTCGTGAGACCCTCGACGGCTGCGGCAAAGCGACGCAACACCGACCGGCGCATGCAGTACCAGGTGCGCGGACCGTCCTTGCGAGCGAACAACAACTCGGCTTCGCGAAGGATACGAAGGTGTTCGGAGATCGTCGATTGGGCGAGATCGCACTCGTCGACGATGTCCTGGACGATGTGTGGCGTGCACTCCTCGAATTGCTCGAGAATGCGGATACGCGCCGGATGCGCGAGTCCCTTGGCGATCCGAGCAATCTGCTCGTCGCTCAGCGGCGACGGATGGGGAAGCCCCTCCTCACAGCACTCTGGTGGCCGTCCAGCCGTCATGACACGCCTTCTCCAGGTTCTTTGTGAACGAGTTCACAAACTGTGACGATGATCTCGCCAATCGTCGATCGACGGTAGGGACGTTTGGCCCTTCCGACCGGTGAACGGCCTCTCGAGAAGGGCACGATCGCCCACGAGAGGATCACCGAAGCCACGTTTCGCCAGTCAACAAGCGCCCTGGCAGGGGGATGATCGATGGGTCAGGAGGGGCCAGGCGGGACGGCATACGTGACTGCACGGCAGCAGGCAGCCCGACTTAAGGCCAAACGGACTCGATGCGAAGGGACCATTGGACTCTATCGCCGATCGACGATTGGCGAGAACATCCTTTACAGATTGTGAATCCGTTCACAAACACAGAAGTCCACCCAGATAGGTAAGGAGCATCTGATGGCAAAGCGCCTCCGAGCACTCGGAGTTGTCCTGGCGATTATCGGACTTGGATTCGTGGTCGCCGGTGGCGTCGCGTACACGAGGGTGCAGGATGGCTACGGCTCGCTGCAGTCCTTCAGCGAGGCCCAGAACGTCACTCTCAGCTACAACGAAGACGGCCAGTTGATCGACCGTGGCACCACAGAAGGTGCCGAGGCGATCATGACCCTGCTCACCGATGACTGGGGCTACCCGGTCAACATGGCAGACCTCGACCCGAACGATCCGCTGGTCAACACGGCTTCCGAGTACATGTACCAGATGGCGACGATCGGCTTCCACGTGCTGCACGGCACCCAAACCGTGGTCTTGACCGAAGACACCCCATTCGGCGATGACGTCATTCCCGCAGGCGAGTACGAAGTCGTCGTCAACGAGGTCGGCAGCCCTGAGCGGGTCGCAGCAGGCCTCGGTGGCTACTGGACGGACTTCGACAGGCTGAACCCGCTGGAGGGTGCGGCTCGCGGCCAGGCATGGTCCGGCACCGCTCACGGCCTCATCGCCGAGCTCGGCGTCGGCACCGTGACGCACTCCACCCTGCAGATGGGTCTGGCGCTGGCCGGCCTGCTCGCAGGACTCGGCTTGACCTTCCTGTTCTCGGGCGCCGGCCTCGTGTGGGCGACCCGGAGCAAGGACGAGGTCGTCCCGGACACCATCCCCGAGATGATGCTGGACGCCCGCAAGGAGATCGTCCCCACCAACTGATCACAACCAACACACCGATTCGAGTTTCCGGGCCCCTGCTCCTTGCAGGGGCCCGGATCGCGTCTGGGGAATGTCCAGCCTTAAGGCTCGGCCGTACCGAAACGGTACACAATGGCCGAGAGTTCGCCGGCAGCGGTCCCGGTGTCCGAGGCGGAGCGGTCAGGGAAGGACGCAGGGCGTCAGGCTCACCGGATCCCATCGGCGAACGTGTCGATCATCAGCTCAACGTCGGCGCCGAGCGGATAGAGAATCGGGCTCGTGCACCCGGCGTCGACGTACTCGGCGACCTTGGCCCGACACTCATCCGGCGTGCCGGCTGCGGTGATGAGCTGGACGACCTCGTCCGGCACGTGCTGCGCCGCTTCGATGAGCTGCTCGTGGGTTGCCGGCCAGGTGAGGTGGCGGGCGATGTCGTCGAGGAGCTCCTGCGGCACGCCGGACGCCTTCATGATGTGGGGCTGCTGCCCGAGGTACTGCGTGACCAGCATTCGGGCGGCGTCGAGAGCCGCATCCCTGTCGTGATCGACCGAGCAGACCACGAGCTGGGGCCTATCGAGGTCGTCGATCGACCGCCCGCCACGAGCCGCGCCGGCGGCAAGCCGCTCCATCGCTGCGTTGTTGTACTGGGGGGAGACCAGGTAGTTGAGAACGACGCCGTCTGCGATCTCACCCGTCAACTCGAGCATCTTCGGCCCCGTAGCCCCGATGTAGATGGGCACGTCCTTCGGTGTGCGCTGCTGGTGGATGTAGTCGAGCTCGACACCGTCGAAATCGACGAACTCGCCGTGGAAGGTGACCGTCTTGGCGGCGAGCAGATCGCGTACGACCGACACGACCTCACGCATCACCGTCAACGGTTTGGCGCGGTCGATGCCGACCTTACGAGCGAGCGGATCCCACCAGGCCCCTACACCGAGGATGATCCGACCGGGAGCCAAGTCATCGAGCGTCGCAAACGACGTGGCGAGACGAGCCGGGTTGCGGGACCAGCAATCTATGACGCCGCTGCCGATGGTGATGTGCTCGGTGGCGGCCGCCAGCGCTGCCATCGCCACGGTCGCCTCCCTGGCCAGTCGGGAGTCTGCCTGCCACACGGAATCGAAGCCGCTCGCCTCGGCGTAGCGGGCATGTTCGATCGACTCGGCGATGCTGTGGGCGTCCTGGAGGTAGATCCCGAATCGAGTCATGGTGCGTTCCTCGCCGCGGATTGAATCCGAGCATACGCACTGAGAGCCTCAGGCGGACGTACGGCGAGCGGCATCAGCGTGTATGGACGGTGCTGCTGTCGTCGTCAGCCACGCCGGAACCGACCGAGCACCGAACCGAGCGGCAAGCATCCGCCGGGCACCGGTCCGACGGAGGCGGCGGCATCGATTCCCACCGCATTCCAGCCGCCGACGACGGCCGTCTGCTGGGCACTGCCACTCCCATAGAGCTCGCCGGCGACCTCAAAGGTCAGGTTGGCCGCTTCCTGAAACGATGCCTGCGACCCGAGCCGGCCGTCCGTCAGGGCGGTGTACCAGATGGGCCCGGCCTGCTCCCACGCAAAGCCGCCAAGACCGGCGGCCACTTCATAGAAGGCCCGGTTTGGGATGCCCGAGTTGATGTGGACACCCCCGTTGTCCTCCAGGGTCGTCACGTAGTCGTCCATGTGGCCCGGCTGCGGGTCCGAGCCGAGCACCGGATCGTTGTAGGCGGTCCCAGGCGCCCTCATCGACCGGATGCCAACGCCGTTGACGTTCTCGGTGAAGAGGCCAGACCCGATGACCCACGAGGCGGCTTCCGCGGTTTGGCCGAGTGTGCGCTGCAGGACGAGCGACCCGAACACGTCCGAGAAGTGCTCGTTGAGCGCCCCAGGCTGGTTGAGGTAGACGAGGCCGGCCGTGAATTGGGTGACGCCGTGGGTGAGCTCGTGGCCGATGACGTCGAGAGAGGCGGTGAAACGGTTGAAGAGGCGCTGCTCGGCCGGCTGGTCCTCGTCGCCGTCGCCGTACACCATCTGCTCACCGTTCCAGAAGGCGTTGTCGTAGCCGACCTGATAGTGGACCGTCGAGTCGAGCCGCATGTTGTTGCCGTCGATGGAGTCACGACCGAACACATCCTTGAAGAGGTCGTACGTGCTCCCGGAACCGTCGTATGCCTCGTCAACGGCAACATCACCTGACGGACCATCGCCCTCGTAGCGAACTGGAGTCCCCGGCAGGTCGCTTGCGTTGTTTGCCGAGTAGACGATGCGTTCCTTGCCGGCCGCCTGAGCTTCGGGAGGGGCCTCCGCAGGGGCGGCGGCCCGCCGCCTACGGATCTCTGCTCCCACCGCCAGATTCGTCCTCGCAGCCTCCCGCTGAGGTGGTGAGCCGTGGGCTTGGATCGACTCGAGCATGAAGGGTGGGATGATGCAGTGGAGCGGTGATGGTCGGTGGGCCATGGCGTTCATGCCTCCTCTAGCGAGTCATGGGGTCGAGCGTGCCGCGCGATTCAGCCATTCGATCAGGCGGCGCACCTCGACTGGGGCAGTCGCATCCGATGTCGTGACGGTCCAACTGCGGTCTTCCCGCTCGATCGTGATCGTGTACCTGAAGGCGTCGGCGACGCTGCTCGGCGGCGTCGCCGGGAGCTCGAAGAACTGCGCCTCGTCGACGAGCCGTCGGAGCTCCTCGCCGTCCTCTTGTGCGAGCTCGCTGGATTCGATCGTGGCCGATCGCGAGATGCCCGTGAATCCTCCCGAACGCTCAAACCTGATCCGCACTGCGTTCTGTCCTCTCGGCCGGCGCCTGGGCCGCTCGTCGGCGGCGAGACACCCACCGGCGTGCGTTGCTCCGACGATACGCATCATGCGGCAGTCATGTGGCCGGCGTCCTCAGAACCACACCAACCCGGGAGGATATCGGGACGTTTGGGTCTGGTGCCCCGTTTGCGATCCGGCCGAAGATGGGCCGGAGGGGGGAGTCCTCATGGACTTCGAGATCCTCGGCCCACTACAAGTGCGGACAGACGTCGGGCCCGTGGAGATTCGGTCGGCCCGGCAGCGTGTCATCCTCGCCGTGCTCATCGTCAATGCGGGCCGCATCGTGTCGAGCGACCGCCTGCTCGAAGCCGTCTGGGGCGATGACCAGCCGCAGAGCGGCATCAGGTCGCTTCGCTTCCACATCTGGAAGCTCCGCAGTGCGCTCCAGCCGAAACGTGAGACCTCGGAAGAAGGAGTCATTGCGACTCGGGCACCGGGCTACGTACTCTTGGCCGACCCGCTCGACATCGACGCCGTCCGCTTCCAGCGAATGGCCGCCGCCGCCCAAGCCATCCTCGCTACGGATCCCGAACGCGCCAGGGAGATGGTCGGAGCTGCTCTGGCACTGTGGCGCGGCCCGGCGCTGGAGGACATCGCCGATGAGGAGTTTGCCCGGCTCGAGGCGATCCGGCTGGAAGAACTCCGCCGGCGCGCCGTCGAGGACCGCGTCGAGGCTTCGCTTGCGTTGGGCGACCATGCAGCCGTCGTGGGAGAGCTTGCGGCCCTCACATTGGAGTACCCGATGCGCGAGCGGTTGTGGGGCCAGTTCATGATCGCCCTGGCTCGCTGCGGTCGACAGGCCGAGGCATTGCGCGCCTACCAACAGCTCCGCCGGCACCTTGCCCGGGAGCTGGGAATCGCGCCGTCTGCCGAAGTCCAGGAGATCGAGCTCGGCATCGTGACACAGGCGCCGCAGGTCGTGCATCCGTCCACACGACCCATGGCCGATTCTCTCCATGGCTACCTGCTGCGCGAGCAGATGGGGAAGGGGGCGTACGGCGTCGTGTGGCGTGCCATCCAGCCGGGCAGCGGCCGCGAGGTGGCGATCAAGGTCATTCGCCTGAAGGCTGCAGGCCCACGCGACCTCGCAGAGGGTTTCGAGCTGCGAGCCAGGAGGGTCGCCGGCCTCGAGCATCCCAACATCGTGCCCCTCTTCGATTCCTGGCGCGAACACGATGCCGCATATCTCGTGATGCCCTTCATGCGCGGCGGCAACCTCGGTCGAGCAATCCGGACCGCTCGGCCACCGCCGGGAAATGGCATCGCCCTTCTCGAGACCATCAGCGACGCCCTTGCGTACGCCCATCGCTGCGGCGTCGTCCATGGCAACCTCTCGCCGGAGAACGTCCTCCTCGATGACGAGGGCCACCCGTACGTCGACTTCGGCATCACCGCGATGCTGCTCGGTATCGAGCGAGGCAGCAACACCCCGTCGCTTGCCTACATATCGCCGGAGCAACTCGCAGGCCATCCGCCCACCGTCCGCTCCGACGTGTATGCGCTCGGGGCGCTGGCCGCGCTGGTCCTCACCGGCGCGACGCCCACACCCGGCGCGCCGACTGCAGCTCTGCGCAGCGCACGACCCGCGCAGCCGGGCACGCTCGACGCCGTGCTCGCCCGTGCCACGACAGCTCTGCCAACCGATCGCTTCGATGGGCCCGAGGCTCTCGTAGTGGCCCTCGGCGAATCCCTCGGTGCGGCGAGCAACAGCAGGCTCGCCGTTTCGAACCCGCATGACGGGGGACGTGCGGCGGGCGACGTCGCCATCGCCGGCGATCCACCACCGAACGACCCGTCACTCAACGAAACGGGAATGCCCGAGCACGAGGGCGACCTCCCTGATGTCGACCACGGCGAGGCCACGGCGTTTGAAGGGTCATCGGATGGGCGAGACCCTGGGAGAGCCGACCCGTGATGCCGGGCCTGCCCGGCCCGCCCGAGGGTCCAGAGCGGACGGCACGTCTTCGTCCGGCGCAAGGCCGTCGATCCCCTGCCGCCCGGGCAATCCCTAGTCGAAGCCGCCGAGGCGGGCAATGACGACGGGACGGGCGAACCCGACATGGGCGACAAAGGCGCAAGCCTCGAGGCCGGTGCACGAGCTGCCGCACGACGAGCCACACGCGAACGCTGCCTCCGTCCCGGTCGTGGCGGGGACGGTCACTACCTGCTTCGCCACCAGCACGTCGATCATGCCGCGCAGAGCCGAAGGCTGAACAGACAGCCGCCGGGCCAGCTCGTCAATCCTGATCGGCCCCTGCACAGTGCGCAGCTCCGCAACGACGCGGTCGAGCACAGTCACAAGCCAACCGCCCTGCCGACCTGAAACACGAGCGCAGCCATCACCCATGCGAGGGTGGTCTGCCCCACGATGCTCAGCCCCATCCATCGTGCACCCAATTCACGACGCGATGCCCCCGCCGCCGCGATACATGGCGTGTAGAGGAGCACGAAGACCATGAACGCGGCTCCTGCGAGAGCACCGTGTCCCCCGCTGCTCGCTGCGAACTCGGCCTGGATGCGACCGGCGAGCCCTGCCGAGGCGACATCTCCTTGGTCACGAGTCGGGTCTGCCCCCACGGCGCGGGGCAGCGTTCCGGCAACGGCGCCGCCGAAACCGTGCGCGACGGCCGCAACATCGTCGAGAGGTGTGCCGGCAGGTGCATCCGGAGCGACACCGGAGTCGTCGACTCCGTAGACCTGACCCAGCGTGCCCACGACCACTTCCTTGGCAACGAATCCGCTCATGAGTGAGCCGGCCGCCTCCCAGCTCCCCAAGCCGAGGGGACCGAGCGCCGGCGCCACGGCGCCGGCAGCCGCCGCAAATGCCGAGTCGTCGACCTCGGTGTCGGCGAACCGCCCGGCTCCGCTGACCGGGATCGCCATGAGGGCCCACACCACGACGCTTGCGACGAGGATGATCGAGCCGGCGTCGCGGAGGAAGGCCTTCATCCGTCCCCAGGTGTGGAGCCCCATGGAACGCCGGGTTGGCATCCGGTACGGCGGCAGTTCCATGATCGCCGGCGGCGACGGCTCGCCGCGGAGCACGGTGCGGCGCAGGATCGCACCGACGATGAGCGCAACGACGATCCCGAGCAGGTACATGAGGAACACGGCTGTACCGGCGGAAGTCGCGAAGAACGCCGAAGCCATCAACACGTACACGGGCAGGCGGGCGCCGCAACTCATGAAGGGGACGAGCAGCCCGGTGAGCACGCGATCGCGCCGGTGCTCGAGGGTGCGCGTCGCGTAGATGGCGGGCACGGTGCACCCAAAGCCGACGAGCATCGGGAGGAAGGCCTTGCCTGGGAGACCGACACCTCCCATGACCCTGTCCATGACGAAGGCGGCGCGGGCCATGTATCCGGTGTCCTCGAGAACGGCCAGCGCAACGAAGAGCAGCAACAGGATCGGGATGAAGGAGAGCACCGCACCGACACCTGCGATCACGCCGTCGACAACGAGTGACTCGACCCATGAGCCGCTGAGCCCGACGACCCCGAGCAGTCGTGCAGCAAAGTTGGCGACGGGCCCTGCGGCAGCCTCACCGATCCAGCCCATGAACACCGCCGCTACGTCCGTGGTGAGCTTGAAGACCACCCACATGGCAGCGAGGAAGATCGGGATTCCAAGCCAGCGGTTCGTGGCCACGGCGTCGATCCTGTCGGTGAGCGTGCGGGTGTCGCCGCCGGGCCGCTCCACCACTTCGGCAACAACGCAGTTGATCCAGTCGTAGCGGGCGGCCGCAATGGCCGTCACCGAGCTCGGCCCGAGCTCGTCGCAGAGACGCCGGCGTGCCGCGTCCGCGGCATCAACGACCGCCGCCCCACCCGGATGCTGCCGCACCAGCGCGGCCGCTGCCTCGTCACCGTCGACCAGCGCAACGGCGAGCCAGCGCTTGGGAAGACGTGTGGAGACCGCAGGGATGCTGTCGATGGCCTCCTCGACGCCGGCAATGGCTGCTTCAACCGGCCCGTAGTCGATGCGGAGCAGGCTCATGCCGCCGGCTCCGCACCACGAGCCCTCACGATCGCTGCTCCGAGCCCGTCGATTCCCTCTCCGGTGCGTGCGACGGTGGTGACAACGGGGGCGCCGAGTCGAGCGGCAAGACACGCAACGTCGATGCGTTCTCCACGCCGGGCAGCCACGTCCACCATGTTCAACGCTACGACCGAGGGACAGCCCATCTCGAGAATCTGGGTTGCCAGGTAGAGATTGCGCTCGAGGTTTGCCGCATCGAGGACGATGATGACCACGCCCGCCTGGCGGGACACGAGGTAGTCCCGAGCAATCGCTTCTTCCGGTGAGATCGTATGCAGGCTGTAGGTGCCGGGGAGATCGACGACGCGATACTCCTCGCCGTTGATCCGAAGCAGCCCTTCGTGCTTGGCCACCGTCTTGCCGGGCCAGTTGCCGACGTGCTGGTGTGAGCCGGTCAGCGCATTGAAGATCGACGACTTGCCGGTGTTCGGATTGCCGGCGAGCGCAACCACGGAAGTCATCCTCCGACCACCTCGACGAGAACGCAGGCGGCATCGCGGGTGCGAACTGCCAGTCGGGCGCTACGAACGGCGTATGCGCCCGGATCCCCGAGCGGGGCGGACCGCAGATGGGTGACGCGCGTCCCTGGGACGAGGCCCATGTCGAGGAAGCGCCGCCCGACGGCGGCGCCATCCACGTATCCCACGACGACGGCGCTCGACCCCACGGGCAGGTCCGCCAGCGTTGCGGGCAAGCTCACGTGGCCTCCACGAGCACCCAGGCGGCGGCAGCGGCCGTGAGGCGAATGCTGGCTGCGGCGGCAGACAGCAACGCTGATCCGTCTGCTGCTATGGCGACGAGTTCGACGCGAGCACCTGCGACGACTCCCTGGTCGCGCAGGTACGCTGCCGCCGTCTCGGGGGCCGTGACCGCAGACACGACGAGCGGGACGCCGACGTGGCTCTCGGCGAGCGGGTGCGCAGCCGGCCGGGGCATCGAGCCGTCGTGAGGAATGGGCCGGCCGTTGGGCCCAACCGCCGGGTCGCCGAGGTACTCGTTGAGGAGATCGGCGACGTCATCGGGAGTGATGTGCTCCATGTCGCATGCGACCTCGTCTGCACGCGCCGCCGACAAGCCGAGGTGGTCGAAGAGGAAGACGCCCCACAAGCGCCGCCTGCGGAGAATCGACAAGGCGATGCGCCGTCCGTCCTCGGTGAGCGACGCACCCTTGTAGGGCTCGTACTGCATGAGCCCGCGTGCTTCGAGCTTCCGGATCATCTGGTTGGCCGACACCGCAGACACACCGAGGTCTGCAGCGATGCGCGACACCGGAACGGGCTCACGAACGCCTTCCTCGATGGCACGCGCCGTCGTGATGAGGTACATCTCCTCAGACTCGGAGGTGGCCGGCTGGGCAACGGCGGACGAGTGTTCTGGCATGGCTGTGGAATCCGGACGCTTGTTTTATGGCGAGACTAATGATCTCGGTTGCCGCGTCCTCGGGCCGAAGGTCCCCCGAGAGACGGGCACAAGGCACGAGACCATCGAGGTTGAGCCCCCGTGCAGAACGTCGAAGTGCTCTGACCTGCCGGCGGAGGAATCTCAGCCGAGCGGTGAGGTGCGGAGGAAGTCGGCTGCGATCGGAGTGCCGGGAACCCACGATGCCGCCGCTCGCCACTCCACGAATGCCAGGTCATCGACACCAACAATCGCCGAACGGGTCGTGGCTTCTGCGACGCCGAGGTAGAACATGATCGAGTTCACCGCTCCGGCGCCCTGCTGGAGCACATCGGCGGGCAAGTCGACGACCACGCGATGCCATTCCCCGTCCGGGGCAACATCGAGCGCGAGCTGGAGGCGCATGAGGAGAGTCGACTCCGGGTCCCGCGTCGGATCTGTGTCGACGAACCTGTAGCCGTCCAGACGAATGAAAGGTTGCCCCTCTCCCTCGACCCTGACCGTTGCGATGATCGAGAACTCCGCCGCAGCGTCGAGTGGCAGGCCATTGTCGTCGTAACGGCGATGCAGGCTCGGGACGACACGAGCCACGGGTCGTGCCAGGAGATTGCCGGCGGGGGCGCGGGCGTCGAACTCGAGGTAGGAGTTGCCTGAGGGGGCACGCTCCGCCGTCCTCACCTGCACGGGCCCGTCGGCAGCGAGAGACCACTGGACGCCGCCTGCGCGTTGCGCATCGGCCTCGACGTCCTCGAACGAACCCCAGCCGAACAGATCCCGCCCGATGAGCACCTCGGGATCGTCGGGAACCTCGACCAGCCCGTCGCCGCTGATCATGGTGATCCCATCGGGGTCGTTCGAAGGGAGGATGCTCGTGGCGGGGATGCCGGCCGCGACGATGGTTGCCGCTCCGTTCTCGACGATGAGACCGGCCCGCACCACGCCAGGCGGTGGCGATTCCGGTATGACGCCGATGGAAGCGTCTGGGAGGCGAACGGTCGCTGCATCCGCCGCGGACCGCTCTGCGACCATGCGCAGGATCCGACGTCCGGCGTCACCGCTCGCAGGCTCCGGCCGGTACTGATCGAGAACCACCGGGTAGAGCTTGGCCTCCAGCAGTTGGTCCGCTTCGAATACCGTCCGCAGGACGACGCTCGGGAACGTGGCAAGGAAATCCTGATCGAAGACGAAGTTGCCCAGGCTGTGCGCGATCAACGTGTCGTTGTACCACTCGGCCCCCTGGAGCACGTGGGGATGGTGGCCAACGACGAGGTCGGCGCCGGCATCCACGGAAGCCCTGGCCGCCCGGGCGAAGAACTCCGATGCGACCTCGGCGAATTGGAATCCCCCGTGGATCTGGACGACGACGAGGTCGGCCCCTTGGTTGCGAAGCGCCGCAACGTCCTCGGCGACACTGCCCGACCGGAAGAGCGCAGCACCCCCGTGGCCGCGACGGGCCACCCAGTCCTGCAGTTCCGGAAACGCATCTGCGACCGTCAAGGCCCTCCAGAGCTCGTCCCGCACGGCGTCCGTGAGGTCGGGTTCCGCTGAGGAGTAGGCGCGCCACGCGTCGCCCGCTCGATACGCTCCGGCGTCCAGCGGCTCGGCGCCGTCACCCGCTACGAAGCGGAAGGGCCGAGCTTCGTACTGCCATTCCTCGGAAGAGGCCACGCCGGCCGGAATGGGGTCGCCCGAGACCGGCAGGCTGTCGTTGACGAAATCTCCCGTCACCGTGGTGTAGGAGAGAAACCCGACGTCGATCCCGCCTGCGCGGAGCAGCGCAGGCCGCCGGGCCTCTTCGTCATCGAGGCCGGCGCCCGGAGCTGCAATCTGGGCTGACGGCGAGTGCGGCAACTGTTGATGCGAGACCATCGGCCTGCCAGTCGTTGATGTGGTTGTTGCCCAAGGTGGCGACGTCGACCCCGAGCTCGTCGAGCGCAGCGACGGCGACGGGCGGCGACTGCAGCAGGAAGCGCTTTCCCGGATAGGCGGCGTCTTCTGGGAGGTCACCGATCACCGACTCGAAGTTGACGCTCGAGATATCTGCGGCAGCGAAGAGCGGAGCAACGGCGGCAACGACCTGTCGGGCGCTGGCGCCGCCGTCACCGTCGACCACGCGAGCGGTGCCGCCGAGCGAGTCGAGGTAGCGGCGGCCCATCATGAAATCGCCCCCGAAATGGAGCGCGACCCTCTCGGTTCCGTCGGCTGCGGTGCGGCCGAAGAGACGAATGCCGATCTCCGGGCCCATCTCGGGGGTGACGACGATCGGCTCCGGGAGGTAGCCCTCGGCTTCGACGATCGCCAGTACGGGTTGGTCCACCGCCAAGATGATCGTGCCGTCGGATTTCGGCCACGACGGCCGCGTCGCCGAGCATCGCTCGTGCACCGGAGATCGGGGTCCCGGATTCGTCATAGAGCGTCAGCGTGACCGGCACTGAGGGGCGTAGGTAGTCGGCCGCGAGCGGAGGGACAGTCGGCCCCGGCGTCGCACCAGCAGGCAAAGGCTGCACGGTCGTACCCGCACTGCAAGCAGTGCCGACCACACCGAGCGCGACTGCCGCCACTGCGATCCGGAGCGCGCCGAGGTGGCGGCGGAAGCCGAGAACGTCGCGACTCGAGGTGCCGAGCATGAGGATGCTCCGGAGTGCCCTCTGGCCAGAAAGGGCGGGGGTTGCCTACCTGCTCCGGCCAACGCTACCGACCGGCGGCGTTCAGGGGCATGGGCCGACCGAACCATCTCCGGCTGCGGTGTGGTCATCGACCCGATACGCTCACATGCGGCCTGGCACATGCGTCCGCCCGGCGCGGTGCCGGTGACCGACGGCCCGAGACGGATCACCTGTCTCCCAGGCATCGTGAACGTGTCCGCCACAGACGGGAGGTCATAGTGAGACGCGTGAGAGTCGCCGTGGTCCTGGTGGTGGTGACACTCGTCCTGGCCGCCTGTGCTGCGGGAGCGAACCCCGAGGTCGGAGTGGCGGCACCGGACGCCGCCGTGGCCGGCTTCTGGCTTGGCTTGTGGCAGGGGATCATCTCTCCCGTCACGTTCGTCATCTCGCTGTTCACCGACAACGTCAGCCTCTACGAGGTGCACAACAACGGGAACTGGTACGACTTCGGCTTCGTGCTCGGAGCGGGCATTCTCTTCGGCGGGGGCTTTGGGGGCTCACGACGCAGCAAATGACGCGGACGTCCGTCCCGCCCGCCTGCTGAGGGCGCGGACTCGAGTCCGTGCCGATACGACGCTGGGCCCGACCCGCGAGGGGTCGGGCCCGGCAGCCATCGGATTCGGTCAGTCGAGTTCGTTGACTCGATCGGTGCTCGGGGGCGACACCGGGCTGAACGCTCCGAGGTAGCCGATGAGGGCCGTCAGATCGTTACCGCCGTCCAGCCTCGGGCTCGTGACCTCGGCAAGGGTGCCGAAGTTGTCCCCGCCGTCTGCGAGGAAGTTGTTCACGGTCACGTTGTACGTGCCTGCCGGGTCAAGATCTTCCCCGTTCAGCTGCACGTTGCTGATCGTCACCGAGTCGCAGTTCGTGACGCCGTCAGCATCGACCGAGAAGCTCTTGGCGAGGTCGTAGGTGAAGCCCTCCGACACGCCGAGATGCAGGAACGGACGGCTCGAACCGGCGGGCTGGCACTGCTCCTCGAGCACCGAGATGATCTGATCCCCAGTCATCTCCATCGTGAGCAGCGTGTTGCCGAACGGCTGGAACGTGAACGCCTCGCCGAACGTGACGACGCCGTCGCCTTCTTCATCCGACTCGGCATAGGTCAGGTCCGACCGAACACCGCCTGGGTTCATGAAGGCAACGTCCGCGAAGCTGGATGAGGTTGCCCACAGCTGGGCATCCGCAACCAGGTTGCCAGCCGCGGACTCGACGCCGCGATCGTCACCCGGCGGATCGCCGCCACGATTGATGTCGGCAGTGATGGTCCCGACGGGATCGTTTCCAGCCTCATCGAACAGCGGTTGCCACTTCTCGATGATCGCCGTTTGCGTCCCGTCGGCACGCAAGGCTGTCTGATCCACGACGTGGTTGGTGGCGGAGCTGAGATTGCGCCGCACGTCCCCAGTGCGCGTGTCGAGGATGAGGTGGATCTCCGAGACGACCCGCCCGAACGAGTAGGCACTCGTGACTATGCGGGGATGGCCGTCCGGGTCCGGCAGCACACAGTTGTAGGGCAGATGCGTGTGGCCTGTGATCACTGCGTCGATTTCCGGATCAAGTGCGCTGTTGATGGCGACGATGGGCCCCGTGATTCCTACGCATGCGTTGACGTCACCTGGAGGGGGCGTCTGCGAGCCACCCTCGTGCAGCAGCACGACGATGGTCTCCACACCTTGCGCCTTCAGGATCGGCACGAGCGCATTTGCGGTCTCGGCCTCGTCGAGGAAGTCCCATCCCTGGATCCCGGAGGCGGCGACCAGGGTGTCGGTTGCCTCGAGCGTCATGCCGATGAAGGCGACGGGGACCGTCCCGACCTTCTTGATCCAGTAGGGCGGCAGGGGTGTCTCCCCTGTCTGTTCGTTGACGACGTTGGCCGCGAGCCACTGGAAGTCGGCACCTGCGTACGGCTCATCCGGGAAATAGCAGCCGTCGACGGGGTGGCATCCACCGTCTTGCATACGGAGCAGTTCGGTGATGCCTTCGTCGAACTCGTGGTTGCCGACGCCAGACACATCGAGGCCCATTGCGTTGAGCGACTCCACGGACGGTTCGTCGTGGAAGAGACCGGAGAACGCCGGTGAGCCGCCGATCAGATCACCGGCAGCCACGATGAGGGTGCGCCGGTTGCCCCGCTCGAGCTTCCGCAGCAGGGCGGCGAGGTATTCGGCGCCTCCGGCGGGGACGTCTGCGACGGTGCCGGGCGTGCTCGCCTCGAGATGACCGTGGTAGTCGTTGAAGGCGAGCAGTTGGAGATCCACCAGCTGCCCTCGTGGATTCGGTTTCGCAGCGGTTGCCGGTTGCGCCAAGAGCGCAAGCGACGTCATGGCGATCGCAAAGGCGGCTACGAGCGCAAGAAGGCGACGTCGCCTTCCTGGTCGTGCGCCGCCAAGCGCGGTGTACCCAGCGGGTGTTGACATGGGAATCCCCCTCCCAATAGGGCCCGGTTCGAAGAAACTCCAGGCGATGGACCTGTTTTAGCACAATCTCCGTGTACGTGGATCTCGATCACGTCTCGAGTTGTCGCGCTCGAACACCTCGGAGGTGCGAAAACGGCGATGCCGAGCGCCGCTTCGCGTCACGCCCGCCCCTGTGCGAAGGTGCGCGGATCGGGCGTGGTTGAATACCGCAACGGCGACGGAGGAGGAGAGCCAGCAATGCCGACGAGTCACTTCTGCAAGGGCGAGTGGCGAGATGGCCCAGTATCCGCATGCCCTCGACACCAGAAGCTGAGCAAGAGCCAACCCAACGTCTACCGAGGCATCGGTGAGCCCGGAGGTCGCAGCGGCACTCGTGCGCCGGAGACCTCTGGAGGCGAAACCGGCTCAACCGGGTCAGGGTCGTCGAAACCGAAGCCGAAACCGAAGCCGGCGGCGGGCTCCGGATCCGGCGCCAAGGAGTCCTGAGCCACGTCGCCGGCCAGGCGCCGATCCAGCTGGCTTCGGCCGTCGTAGCGGCCGCACCGGGGGGACGTCGTCGCCGGAATCGGTCCCCGGCACAGGAAGCCGACCGCACCCGTCACGACCGCCGAGTTCGTGCATCACGTCTCCTCGACGACGCACTGGCGTGGCGTCGGTGCGAGCAGCTGAGCCTGTCGGCGAGGGTGAGGACACCACCCGCTCCGCACTCGAGATCCGTGAGGGAATTGGGGACCTTCGGTGTCTGGCTGAGGCCTCGATCAGTCATCACGATGAAGTCAGAGGGACGGTGTCATGGACTTTGGGATCCTCGGCCCGTTGCAGGTGCGGATGACCAACGGACCAGTAGAGATCCGTTCGACCCGACAACGCGCGATTCTCGCCCTGCTCATCCTCAACGCTGGACGGGTGGTTTCGGTCGACCGACTCGTCGAACTCGTGTGGGGCGACAACCCACCGAAGGGCGGACCACGCTCGCTCCAATTCCACATGTGGAAACTCCGCAATGCACTCGATCCGGACCGGCAATCGAGCCAGGATGGAGTCATCGCCACCCGACCCCCCGGGTACGTGCTGCTCGCCGATCCCGACGAGATCGACGCCACTCGTTTCGAGCGGACGGTCACCGAGGCCCACGACCTGCTCTCCACCGACCCGGCGCGCGCCCATGCGCTCATCGACGAGGCCATGGAGCTGTGGCGCGGTCCGCCGCTCGACGATATCGCAGACGAGGAGTTCGCCCGGCTCGAGATCATCCGGCTCGACCAGCTGCGACAGCGAGCGCAGGAAGATCGGATCGAGGCTGCACTCGCCATCGGCGACCACCAGATCATTGTCGGTGAACTCGCGACCTTGACGGCGCAACACCCCTTGCGGGAACGGCTCTGGTCCCAGTACATGGTGGCCCTGGCCCGCTGCGGTCGCCAAGCCGATGCCCTCGCCGCCTATCAGGACCTGCGGCGGCGGCTGGGGGACGAGCTCGGCATCGAGCCATCAGCCGAGATCCAAGCAATCGAAGAGCGCATCCTCCTGCAGGACCCTGAGATCATGCGGCCCGATCGGGTGCCGACTCCCGGACGCCTGCGGGGCTACGTGCTCCGCAAGCGGCTTGGCGCAGGGGCATTCGGTGAAGTCTGGCAAGCGGTGCAGCCGGGCGTTGGGCGCGACGTCGCGGTCAAAGTGATCCGACCCGACCTCTCGAATCGCGCCCAATTCGTGCTCGGCTTCGAGGCCGAGGCCCGAGTGCTCGCTGCGTTGGAGCATCCGAATATCGTGCCGCTGTTCGACTTCTGGCGAGACCCCGATGGGGCGTACCTCGTCATGCCGCTGATGCGCGGCGGAAGCCTCGCATCGAATGTGGGCAAGTCCCCGCGCGAACCCGAGGCGAGCCTCGCCTTGATTGCGACAATCGCCGACAGCCTCGCCTACGCCCATCGCCATGGCGTGGTGCACGGGGACGTCTCCCCGCAGAACATCCTCCTGGACGACGAAGGCCGGCCGTACCTCGCCGACTTCGGCATCCTGTCGCTGATGCGAGGGGCGGGGGTTTCGCCGACGCCTTCCCCTGCGTTCCGGTCCCCTGAGCAGCTCGGCGGTGAGCCGCCGACGCCCTCGTCGGACGTGTTCGCGCTTGGCGTCCTCGCCTACTTCGTGCTCACGGGCCGAGAACCCGCCCCCGGACAACCGCTGCCATCGATCGCATCGGGTATCAGTGGCGTTTCCGATGCGGCGGATGCTGTGCTCGCCAAGGCGACGGCCGCGAGCCCGAACGATCGACATGACGGGCCCGAAGCGTTCTTGGCGGCGCTCGCCGAATCCCTCGGGACGGCGCCACGTTCACTGCCGAGCGCAGCTGCCCGCAACCCCTACAAGGGATTGCGAGCGTTCAGTGAGGCGGACGCCGGCGACTTCTTCGGGCGCGACGAGCTGATGGCCGAGTTGGTGGCCGCAGTGGCCCACCACCGCCTCGTCGGTGTGGTCGGCCCGTCCGGGTGTGGCAAGTCGAGCCTGGTTCGCGCCGGGCTCATACCCGAGCTGCGGCGAGGAGCCGTGCCAGGCTCGGATCGCTGGCTGATCGTCGACTTGTCGCCGGGACGTGACCCGATGGCTGAGCTGGAGGCGGCGCTTCTCGGTGTCGCCACCCGAAGCGCGTCTGAGATTCCGCGGATGCTCCGTGATGCCCCCAGCTGCGCGGTGGGGCTGGCCGAGGCGATCCTTCCGCCAGGGGTCGAACTGCTGCTGATCGTCGACCAGTTCGAAGAGCTCTTCACCCTGACCGCCGACGACGGCGAGCGGAGACGCTTCATCGATCTCCTGGCCTGCCTGGTGGAGGATCCTCGCGCTCGGGTTCGCGCCGTCGTGACGCTGCGAGCGGACTTCTACGATCGGCCGCTCGAGTTTGCCGCCTTCGGCGAGGCATTGGGACGTGGCCTGGTGTCGGTGGCAACGCCGTCCGAGCTCTCGCTTGCCCGAGCCGTCACAGGGCCTGCGGCCGCGGTAGGTGTCGGTCTCGAGCCTGGGCTCGAGACCGAGATCGTTCGCGACGTCTGCGACCAGCCTGGGGGGCTACCGCTCATGGAGTACGCCCTCACCGAGTTGTTTGCCCGCCGAAGCGGGGCCGAGATCAGCTGCGAGTCGTACCGGGCCATGGGCGGTGTGACCAGCGCCCTCGGGCGCCGCGCCGAGACGCTGTTCAACGGATGCGAGGAGAGCGGGAAGGAGGCCATCCGGCAGGTGCTCCTGCGCCTCGTCCAGGTCGCCGACGACGGATCGGACACCCGGCGGCGGGTTCCCATCCAGGAACTGAGCGGCATCGGTATCGAGGCACCCCTGGTCGACGAGGTCCTGACGTCCTTCGGCGCTCACCGGCTTCTCACGTTCGATCGCGACCCGAAGACCCGCAGCCCGACGGTTGAGGTGGCCCACGAGGCGCTCATGAGCGGGTGGGATCGGCTTCGGGGCTGGATCGAGGATCGTCGCGAAGACCTCGTCCTCCATCGCCGGCTTGCTGCCCTTGCGGGCGAGTGGCTCGAGTCGGGCCGGCAAGTCGGCTACCTGCTCAGTGGGGGCCGGTTGGCGCACTACGAGCAATTCGCCACGACCACGGACCTCGCCCTCAGCGACGACGAGCGTGCATACCTCGACGAGAGCAGGCAGCAGGCCGACAACCTCAGGGCTCGCCGCAGACGGCGGCGGCGAGCCGTCCTCTCCGGCTTCGCTGCGGCCGCGGTCGTGGCCAGCACCCTCGCCGTTTTCGCCCTCGCGCAGCGCACCGAATCGAACCGGAACGCCGCAGTGGCACGGGCTCGCGAACTGGCGGCGTCGGCGATCGCTGTTGCCGACACCGATCCGGAGCTCAGCCTCCTTCTGGCTCTCGAGTCCTCGCGAGGCGGTGACCCGATAGTCGAGTCCGTCAACGCCCTCCACCGAGCGATCCTCGGTCAGCGCGCCCAACTCCGCATGCCACCGGCAGACTGGTTGTTCGGGTCGAACTGGGCCGCTCTCACCCCCGACGGATCGGCGTACGTGGCCAGCGACCGCGTCAACCAGAAGATGCAAGTGCGCAACGCTGCAACCGGCGAACTGATCTGGGACGTCGACGCACCTCGAGGCGGATACGAAGGGGTCGTCCTGCCGGGAGCGTTCGCCCCAGGCGGCACTGAGATCGTCTTCCATGCAGATAGGGCGGAGCCGGCCAACCTGTTCTCCCTCGACACCGAGAACGGGGTCCTCGAGTCCATCCCCTTCGATTGGACGTGCGAGGTTGCCAGCATCGTGAAGGACGGCTCCGGCCGGATCGACACGGTCCATCCGATTGTGGTCGCATATGTGCCCGAGGGGTTCGCAGAGGCCCCCCTCACGCTGCCCGCCACCTGCACCGACACCCGCCTCGTCGTGCTGCGCATCGACCGGGAGAAGGGTGAGACGCGGCAGCTTGCGGAGTACGACGCCCAGGGGGTATCAGACCCAACGAGTGCGAGTTGGACCACGAGCCGCGACGGTCATCTCATGGCGCTGAGCATCGACGCCAGAGCCACCGTGGTCGATCTCACGACCGGCGAGTCGCGAGCCTACGGCCCGGAGGGGTCCAGTGACGACATCATCGTTCTCAGCCCCGACGGCAGCCTCCTCGCCTCTCTTGGCCCGAACCGCAACTGGGTCTGGAGCGTGACGACCGACACGCTGTTGTGGGGCGTCTCCGAGCGACTTCAGGACGCCTGGTTCAGCGTCGATGGGCGCTACCTGATCGGGTCGCACAACGGGGGCCCAACCCGAATCTGGGTGGCGGCGACGGGAGAGGAGCTGACCGTGCTCGACGGGCCGTACGTCACGCTGCTGAGCGACGACGGCCTCGTTGCGCTGTCCTATAGGGACTGGGACTCACCGCGCACGACGGAACCCGGCGTGTCGATCTGGAATGCCGGCGCAAACGGCGAGGTAGGCGCGTTCAACCTGCCGCGGGAGAGCCGCTACACGCTCAACGACATCGAGATCGCCGGCGGTCGATTCGTGGTGCGCTACGGCGCGCTCGACATCGGCGGGCCTGTCGGCGTCTACGACATCGCAACCGGCGAGGAGGTGTACCGAATCCCGGCAGGTGCGGGAGACGACATCGCCCTGTCGCCCGACGGTCGCTACGCCGCCGTCCAGGAGCAATTGGGGGCGGGCCGCCTCATCGGCAGTGTGCGGATCTACGACACCCTCACCGATCGATCGGTGCTGATGCAAGGTCTGTGCACATGGGACGAGGGCAGTGGGACGGGTACGGGGTGTGGCGAGTTCCCGGACGCTCCCTTCCCGGCCTTCGTGACCGAACTCCACTTCTCGGCCGACGGCTCACAACTCATAGGAGGGATGTGGGAGGTCGACCGCGGCTATCCGATGCTGGTGTGGGACGCCGCCACCGGCGAGGTCATCCATCGCTCCCCGCCCCTCATGCTCGCAGGCCGCATCACCATGAGCCCGGACAGGAGCCGCGTCCTGGTGCTCGACCACGGTTGGGACCTCACGGCGCTCGAAACGGTCGGCTGGACCGAGGTCGGCACGGCGCAGGTCGACTGGGTGCACGAGGAGAAGGTGTTCACGCCTGATGGCCGCCATCTCGTCATCAACTCAGGCGACGGTTTGTCGATCGCCGACGCCGGCTCTTTCGAGACGATTCGCGAGGCAGATGGCATCGGCGCCGAGCGTCTCCTCGCCGTCGATCCGTCGGGGACACTGATCGCCAGCGGGCACGACTCGGGGATCGTCAAGGTGTACTCGTTCGAGACACTCAACGTCCTCCAGCAGATCCACATCGGGGAGCCGATCCGCAACTTGGCCTGGCTGAATGATCACCACTTGCTCGTGATTCCGATCTCTGGGCCCGGCATCGTGGTGACAACTGACGTCGAAGAACTCCTCGAAGTCGCAGACTCGCGGGTCACACGCACCTTCACGGCCAGCGAGTGCGCCGCGTATGGCATCGACCCCTGTCCCTTTGGCTGAGCCGAAGCGCCAGAGCCCACGCGGTGCGGCGGGAGCGGCCGAGAGCCTTCATTCGTGGTAGGCGCATTCGGAGTGGGCGAGCTGCGCCGCGTCTCGCCGTACACGCTGCGCCGGGCCGTGCGGGTGTCCCCCGGCTCATGGGGTGGGTCGGTTCATGGTTTGGGCGGGACGGCTCCACGCACAAGTGACGGTTCGGCCGACCGGACCGAGTGATCGGTAGAGGAAGGTAGAGAGGGCCGGTTCGGGGGCCGAACCGATGTAGCAATAGCGGCCGCCCAAGCCCCGCTGGCGCCGGAAGCATGCGTGCACGACCGCCTTGGCGAGCCCCATCCCCCGGTAGTCCGGGTGGGTGCAGACCGGGTCGATGCCGCATACGCCGTTGTCGGGGTTCACGGTGCCACGGCAATACGCGGCGATGCGGCCGTCGGGGCTGCGGGCGAAGACGCTCAATTCGGGCCGGAACATCGGATTCGCCTCGAGATTGCGGAGCGTTGCGCCGACATCGCCACTGCTGCGAAACGCTTCTCGAATGCACCCGGCGATGCCCGCGTACTCCCCCGTCCGATCGTCGCCGAGGGACTCGATCGTGAAGCCATTCGGAAGAGGCGCCGTGCCGGAGAGACGGCTGAGGTCGTACTCCCACTCGTGGCCCGTACCGATCTCTTCGCGCAGCCCGGCATCTCGGCAGAGGTCGCGCAGCCACTCCGCAGCGTCGGAGAACTCGAGCCTGAGGCCGACCCCGTCCCGTCCGGGAGTCGTCCAGCCGTTCGATCACGAACCGAACCGCGTTGGCGTCCTCGCCCGGCGTGACGATGCACACGTCGTCACCTCCGTACTCGGCGATCCACGTCGCCCGGATGCATCCGCCGTCTCGGAACACCTCGCAGTTCGAGGAGAACCACCCAGGACTCTCCGCCTCCCGCAGCGCGTTGGAGCCCCAACGCCAATCCATGAAGCGACCTGAGTCCCAACCCCACGTGTTCTGCGCAAATGGGTTCGATCGGTGCACGAAGTCGACCACTTCGGCCAGGTTCGCATTCGTCAGCGGTTCGACGTTCAACATGGCGAGCCCGAGCGTACCGATGGCGCAGCGGGAACCAAGGAGCATCGCGCCAGGTGGCCCCGCGACGGCGACCTGAGCTGGGCTCGGGCAGCGTCGGCTCTGGACGCCATGATCAGCCCGGGGCGTCCTCCACCGACCGGTTCGGTGACCTTGGTGCTTGCGTCCCGCTTGACGTCGGATTCGTATCGCCCGCCGCCGCACAAGGGGAGAAGTAGCCGGGGATGGGGTGATCGCAGGAATCCCAAGAAGCCAGCGTGCCCAGCTCAGCGAGACAATCGTACGAAGCTCGGGGAATGCCCTGCCGCTCGGGGAATGCCCTGCCGGTGGCCGTCCCCCGGACGCATCACGAGGATGGGCGTAGCGATTGACTCGCGAGCGCTGACCACGGGCTCGCCGATGCGAGCGCGCACTTGCGGCTACCTCACCCGCATGCCTCGATGTTCCGCAGCTGGGTCTCCTCGCTGCGCGCTTTGTCCTTGCCGTGTTCTGATCGGTCGAATCGTCGGACACATCCCTAGTCTGCGGAGGCATCCACACGTCTCTCGGGAAGGATCCGTCATGGTTGTTTGGTTCGAGGGAGATACCGACATCGACTGCACCATCGAACAGGTGTCGCGCGCCCTCGACAACCCCGGCGCGCTGTTTACAGGAGTCACCAGTCTCATGCCAGGCCTGACGAGCGCTGAGCTCGTAGAGCAAGGGGGTGACTCAGTGATCATCGAGACCAACGAAGGCGTCATGAAGCGGACGAACATCTCTCGACGCGTCGAAGCTGACAGCGTGGTCGTGGAGTTCGACGAGGAATACGCAGCGGGATCGAAGGTAACGACCACATCGCACTTCCGGGAGGAGTTCACAACGAATGCCGCCGGAGTGTCGTATCACCTCGTTATGACAGACGTCGAGGCGCCCGGATTCCTGGGCTTCTTCTATCAGAAGTTCGGCAGCTCCAAGATCGGCAACGCCTTCTTGGCGGCGTACAAGGCCTACCTCGAGAACCAAGACGAGTAGACCCAAGCCGGCTCGAGGTGAGCTGCACAGATCGGCCCACCGGTCCGCAGGCTCCGCGTTGCTTCAAGCGCCCATGCGGGCCGCTTCCCCAGTCCCCTCGCCACAGCCGGCGCCACCGGGGCGGGCGTGAGCGAAGGTCCCTGATCGGGTGACGCCCGCTACTTCATTCCGTTGCTGCCGCGGTCGGGGCTGCCCTGCCGTAGTGGTCCCGGTACACGTACTCGTGAACCGGGCGCCGCCGTACCGGTCCAAAGCGACCCTTTGGGTAGCCAACCGCGATCACAGCGGCCAACCTGACGTTCTTCGGCAAGCCGATGACACTCTCGACTCGGCCGGGAGGTCCCAGGATCTGCGGCGTCGTCATCACTGCTCCCAGCCCCTTGGCCCTGGCGGCAAGCAGGATGTTCTGCACCGCCGGGTAGGCACTCGCCCACATCCCGCGCTCCCTCAAACGTGAGCCGGCAGCACCCATGCGAGCGGCGCCGGCAACCCCGTACTGGGCAACAGCAGCCTTCACCGCCGGGCGTGAGCGAACGGCGCGGTTCAAGGTCGGGTCTGGTTCCACGCATACGCAGATGATGACAGGAGTCGTGTCGAAGTGATCGGCGAGGTAGTTCACCGCTGCGAACGCCCGTCGGTCTCGGGCTTCTGCCTCCTCGGGAATGGCGCCTGTGGCCCGGCCGGCACGGAGGCGTTCATCGTTGACCGCGGCCATCCACGTGATGGTCTTGCGCACCTCCTCACCAAGAGCATGTTTGACGTCCGGGTCACGAACGACGACGAATCGCCAATTCTGGGCGTTGCCTCCACTCGGCGCCCGAATCGCAGCATCAAGCAGCTCGAGCACCGTTTCGTCGGACACGTCCTTGGTGTCCAAACGCCTCATGGCCCTGCAGGAATGCATGACGTCGAAGATCTCCGATGTGGCGGGTACGTTCATCGCACGCTCCTTCCTCGACATCTCCACCCAACCTACGAACGCGCACGTCCAAACCGCTAGAGGCGAAGGATCTGTATTCGGCGTTGCCGCCGGGCGACCTCGGCCACGCCTGCTGCCACACGAGGCGCTCGGCGATTGACAGGAACAGTTCCTGAAGCAGTGGCCGAGCACGGGATTCTCCTGCTGCCGACCGGACGTCGAGTGAGAGGAGCTCGACGCCGAAGCGTTCGGATCCTCCGGGAGACGCGACGATCTCGGCCCAACGCACCGTCCACACACCGCCTGAGCGGCGCTCGACCACCGTCACAGCGATGTCGTCGCGCACAGCGGACACGTGCGGAACGGTACGGTCGTCCGCTGATCGGTGACGTCAGCCCACGAACGGGCGATCCCCGAGCACTCTGAGTGGCGCCTCAGGGCTGGGGCAGCCAGCGCCTCCGTCCTGCGAGGACGGAGAGTTCCGGACAACCAGCGTTGTGACATGTGGCAAGACAGATCTGGTGGCGCTACCGAGCCACTGCTTCCATCTCGTGCGCAGGATCTCGCAATGCCGACCGATCAGGGCGACGTCTGCGTCGATACGACTCCGGACGAGCCACTCACCCTCGAAACGAGGGGAGCGGGGTTGTGGTGAGCACTTCCTCCAAATACGGGCGGAACTCAGCGAGTTCACTCGATCGGAACCCACTCAGGTCGTCGCGACCGGGGCAACCCTCGTCGTCGTAGGCGATGGCCACGATCGAGACGATCTGGTCGCCGACGACGGCCGCATACTGCAGGTTCAGCTCCGACGGGCTGCCGTCCCGCATGGTTCCGATGTAGCCGAATGAGATTCCGGGTGTGTCGCCAAGCGTGATTGGCTGCGGCGCCATCGGCGCGAAGCCGTAGTCGGGTCCGCAGCCCTCGGCTCGGTCGCGACGCAGTGAATCCACGAAGCCTGCGGCGAAGGTCCTCAGGGTGGACTGCGGGCTTTCTTCCGTGTCGAGATCGGGGAACGACCCGATCGGGTGAGCCATTGCCTCGACGACGCCAACCGGTCTGCCGTCCTTCTCCACGCAGAGCAGCGGAGCATCTCCGTCGCATGCGTAGATCGACCACCCGATGTCGAAGATGACCCTCCGCCCCGAGTCTCCCCAGTCGACGCTGGGTGGGTCGCCGGGGGCGTTCGGGGTTGGCTCGGCCACGGGAAGCGCCGCGGTTGGCGAACAGGCTGCAGCGAGCAGCGTGAACATGGCGAGGAGTGCGCTGCGGCGTTCGGTGGCCATTGCGTGCCTTTCTGGCGTGAGGATCACAATGTCGACAAGGGAGCTTGGAGAGCGCTAGGAGCGAACTTGCGACATGAGGACCGGTGCCACGCACCTCTGCCAATGACCGATCTCGTTTGGCAGCGGGCCGGCGCCGTGACGGTTGGAGTGGCTCGCAACTCGGAGGCTGACCGGTCCGTGCCACGAAACCGCTCAGGCTGGCGGAGCCGAGAACCAAGCCCGGTCCCAGCGAGATCTCACATGGCAGGTGCCGCCGCGCCGAGCCGAGGCCGCAACAGATCGCCGGGAACCGACGTCACCCGGCATCTTGCCGTGTGCTTTATCGTGACCGTCGCGGGTAGGAAGACCGGGATCGACCAGACGACGAGGAGCCGAGCTTGATCCGCATCCATCAGATGGCCGCGACCGACACAGACGCAGCGGAAACGCTCGAGCAGCTCGGCGCTCTGACGCTGTCCGACTGGCTGTGGGCAGGCGGGCTCACCCTCGGTGCAGCGATCGCGGCACTGATCACGTTCCGTGTGATCGTCCGCCTGTCCACCCCCCAGATCGCGCCGTTCGTTGCCCGATTGATCGGGCGGGTGACGGCGATTGTCGTATTCATCTTCGGGTTCTTCTATGCGACCGAGCAAGTCGGTGTGTCACTCGCACCGTTCCTCGGCGTCATCGGGTTGCTCGGGCTTGCGTTGGCGTTCGCTTTCCAGGAGGTGCTCGAGAACTTCATCGCCGGGGTCTTCTTGTCGGCGCGGCGACCGTTCAGCCAGGGTGACGAGATCACGACCGCCGATCACGAGGGAGTCGTCGAGGACATCAGCCTGCGCGAGCTGACGATGCGAACGTACGACGGCGAGCGGGTCTTCATTCCCAACTCGGCCGTGTGGCGGAACCCGATCGTGAACCATACGGCCGAGCCGATCCGGCGCACGACGCTGTCCGTCGGCGTTGCGTACGGCAGCTCTCTCGGCGACGTTGGCCGGCTGCTCGTCGAGACCCTCGAGGCTGTCGAGGGCGTGAAGGGTGACCCGGCGCCGCAGGCATATGCCTACGAGTTCGCCGACTCGAGCATCAACTTCTCCCTGCGCTTCTGGCACGGCTCCTCCATCGCGGATCAATGGATGGTGCGCGACGCCGTGACGCGCGCAGTCCACGAAGCTCTTGCGGCGGCCTCCGTCGAGATCCCGTTCCCGCAGCGTGTGGTGGAGATCACCGGCGCCGAAGCGTCGTGAACCAGTAGGGCCTGCAACCAGGTTCAAGGTGTCATGCGGTGTCTGGTCGGTGCGGGTGGAGGGTCACTGCCCGCTCCACGACTGGAACGGCTCGAGTGGAGGCGCCTTCTGCAGTGTTGCTCTTGCCGCAGACTCTTGCGATCAGCGCGATGGAGCCAGGTGGCCGGCCTTCCTCGACATCTCCACGCAACCAAACGAGCACTCACCCCCAGCCACAAGGGCCAGGCGGATCTCTGTACAGGCGTTGCCGCCGGACCATCAACACATCCGCCTCGGACTCGTAGATGCATACCGCGCAGGTGTCCGTAGCCTCGACCACGGATCGCGCGTGCGCAGCGGCGTGCCGGGTGAGCACGTCGATGCGTTCCAGCGCCCGAAGCACGTGCGTCGGCGATGTTGGGCCCGCATCCCGTCATGGCGGGTTCCTTTGCTGCCGGTTGCTCAGCGAGTACGAGCCTCGGCGGCCGACCTGCGTCCGGTCGAGAGCGGGCAGGGTTCAACGCCGGTTGCGCTCGCCCGCTCCTGTGGCACCCGGGCCCGCGTGTTCAAGGCCGATCTCAACGCCCTCCGGCTGTCGAGAGGTCGGTCTGCGTAGTATCCCGGCATGGCGAGGGTGTTCCTTAGCTACCGGCGGGCGGACGGACGTTATGCGGTGGGTTGGATCGCAGAGCGGCTTCGCCAGCTCGATGTGGTCACCGATCTGAGGACCGCCTTCCAAGACAGCCAGCTGCGCTGCGGCGACGACTTCCCCGGCGCCATCGAGGAGGAGGTCAGGGGCTGCGACATCCTCGTGGCGGTCATCGGACCCAACTGGCTTGGGCCCCGCAGCGATGGCCGAGCCAGGATCCTCGACCCTGCAGACTGGGTGGCACGAGAGGTGAGCAGTGCGCTCGCTCAGAACAAGCGGATCCTTCCTGTGTTGATCGACGGGGCCGAACCGCTGACCCGGCGCGACGTCCCCGACCACCTTGCGGCTCTCACCGACCTCCATGCAGTGCCGTTCGCAGAAGCCTCCGACCTCGACGGGGTGGTGGAGTGTCTGCGGTCGCACCTCGAGGAGATCGACCGCGAGCGTGCCCGAACCAAGGGACTGGAAAACGAGATCGAGCCTGCGCGCGCTATCGGCTCGGGAAACTGCCGGCGGGTGCCGCGGTGCTGGCTGCGGTACTCGGTGGTTTCGGTGGTTTGATGCTGGCAACCGCGTTACCCGGGAACGCTGCCGTGACCGCGCGATTCCAACAACGCGACACGGCCTGGGTTGTCGCGGTTGTCATCGAACTGGCGCTGTGGAGCAGCCTGGCGGTGGTTGGACACCACTATCTCTGGACACACCTCGTGGGGCGCGGGTTGGTGCGTATCCGATGGCGACCGGTACTGATCACCTATGCGTTCATTCTGCTGCTCGCCGCCTGGGTGGTCGCAGGTTTCGCCACGTCACCGCCGCTGGCGTGGGGAGCCGCGCGAACCTGGGTGTTGATGGTGTCATTCGTCGTCCTCCTCGGCCCCTGGATCCTCACGGCGCTGGGAGTGGCATGGACGTCGCCTTCTGCGCACGAGTTCGAGCTGGGGAAGCGCACCCGCATCATCAGCGAGCTGGACCAGGTGAGTTGGGCCGCCGCTGCCGTGGTGGCGGCGGCGGGACTCACGCTTGTCGTGGCAGCCGCGGGGTACTCGCGTGCGACGACGGCGATAGGCATCGAAGGACGTACCGAGGTCCTCGTGGTGGTGATCAGCTGGGGGCTCTTCCTCTCCGGAGCCACGATCGCCCTGTTCGTGTGGAGCCGAGTGCAGCTCCGCAACAGCTCCACGGCGCTCCTTCGAGATCTCAAGGACATCACGCCGCAGTACCGCCAGAATGCCGAAGCCCACCTCGTGACCGAGATCTTCGATTGGAAGAGGCGGTGGCTGATCGTATGGCTCCTGACACCCGTGGGTGTCGCCGTGAGTGCCATCGTGTGGGTGTAGTCGTTCGCGGCGGGCTTGCGGCGCCGGCAGCACGGCGAAGGGAAACGGCGCGAGTGGTGGCGCGTTCTGGATCGATGGTCCGCCGCCGACTCCCCCGATCACAGCACTGGGCCGCCGGCGTTCGCCCCACCGGGAGTACGCAAAAGGTCCGGCTCGTCGACATCACCACCGGACTCGTGGTGGTAGACCGCCTCAGCGCACGGTTCACGCCGACCTTCATCAACCAGGGCACCGACCTCGGCGGCGTCGTGCTCACGACGATCAGGAGGTCGCCATCGTCACGGCGCCTGCCGGGGGCAACACGCTGTTCGAGACGGCACGCTGCGACCTGGACACCACGCTTTGGCGGAGGCAGGGTGTCGGCGGGCGGACCGCAACATCACCGAGGCAGAATGGGTCCGCTTCTTCGGCGACGTCACCTACCGAGTCACGTGCCCGGCCTTCCCATCTGCCTTCGCCGGCGGCGATGGTGAATGGACCTGCCGGGGCAATGGCGGTGGTTGCCAGCCTGGCCCAAGCACGAGGGTCGCCAGGCTCCGTCGGTCAGCGTGAAGGACGGTTCCGGCGCGGGATGCCGGGAGCGAGGTCCGCGACCGTGGTCGTCTCGTAGCCACGGTCCCCGCCGGCGATAGGCGCCGAGATGACCGTCATCTCGGGTCCACCGAGCTCGATGGCCACTTGGAGACACGGTCCGCAGGGACGGGTCAGCTGCCCGGCGGTCTCGGGCGCCACGAGAGCCAGAGCGATGGGTGGGGACGAACCGGCCGCAACTGCACTGAACAGCGCAACGCGCTCGGCGCACATGGCGACGCCGAACACCAGGTTCTCGACGAGCGCCCCGACGTGGACCTCCCCGTCCTCGGTCAGCACTGCAGCGCCGGTGCGGAAGCCCGAGTAGGGAACGTACGCGTTCCGGCTCACGTCAGTAGCCGCCTCGATGAGGGCCTCGATGGGGAGCGTTTCCATCAGACGGCCGTTGTGCCCGTCGATTCGACATCCATGCCGGCAGCGTACCCGAGCAGGAGTCCCGAGAGCTGCCGGCGGTCGACCACGAAGAAGCCGCAACTGCCGGATGGCAATACGCAGGCCGGCGTCGGCCATGACCGAGTTCCGTGACCCTCGACGTCGGGCAGTCAGGCTGCGCCTTCTTGTTGTCGGAGCGCCTCCAGAGTCGGGCATCCGCCGTCAGGGAACTGCACCGAGCACTCGGCCTCTGTGAACCCCCGGACGATCCGATCCAAGGCCTCGCCGACCAGGGCATGGTGGTCCAGATGGAACAGTTGCAGCCCTTCCTGCCTGGTGAGCACAGCGAGCTGGCGGTCCTCGGCGGCGAACGCCACTCCGGAGCCCAGGCTGCCGACATCGATCTCATGCAGCAGTTCGAGGCCGTCGAGAGACCAGACGCGTGCGAAACCGTCCAGGCCGGTGGTCGCCAGCATCGAGCCGTCATTGCTGTACGCGATGTTGCGGATCTCCAGCTCGTGTGGGTCGGGCAGCACGGCAACCTGTTCGAGCGTCGTTGCATCGAAGAACACCACTGATGCACCCGCATTGCCCGCAAGCATGCTCCCATCCGGGCTGAAACGGATGCCGGTCTTCACCAGCGCCGTATCTTCGTAGAGCACCTCCGCCAGCAGCCTGAAGTCGTCTGTCGAGTACAAGAACAACCTCGTGCCGACCGCATCGCCGATGCGCGCTTCTTGTGCTGCTGCCAGTCGGGTCCCGTCGCCGGAGACCTCAACGAGGAATACGGCGCCGTCCGTTTCAGACTCGGGACGACCGAGCTGCGCGGTCACACCTGATGAGCGATTCCACGCAAGGCCTGTATTGCCGTCTTCGCTCGCAATGGCGACGACGTCGGCGGCCGGCGAAATCGCGATCTCGGTGTTGACGATAGGAGTACCCGATCCTGATGCGCACTCATCAGGTCCGTTCTGCCACTCCCAGCCGCACACGCCGGCCAGCACATCGACGACCTCTCCTGTCCGGAGGTCGGTGATCGCCAGCTCGCCCGCAAAGATGGACTCGCCGCCCCCGGTCCAGATCTGCATGGCGGCCAAACTGCCGTCGGCCACGTCGATGTTCTGGAAGATGGCCTGGTGCCGAGCAATCCGTTCGCCGGTCTCCCGTGAATAGGTGAACGCTTCGGGCGGGTTCGCCAGACCGATTCTCCCGGCCTCGCAGATGGCGAACACGGTTAGGAGGTCTTCGTGCACCTCAACGCCATCCACGAGGTAGAACGGCCCCGTACTCGGCGAACAAGGTGCGAAGCGACCCGCTTCGTTGCCGTTCATGGTGGACACTCGGGCTGCGTGTTGGTCCGGCTCCTCCGGCCCATCCGCCGTGACGGTCGCGACACGTTGGCCATCCTCGGTGATGCGAATCAGCTCCACGTTGGCCCCTGGGGACGCAAGAGTCGTGAAGACGGAAGCGGTCTCGACGTCGTAGACCGTGACTGTGCCGGTGATGTCGGAGACCAGGAGTTGGCGCGAGTCCTCCGACCACCTCGCACCAACGATGACCGTTTCGGCCTGCGGTGGCGGCAGATTGAGATAGAGCGCTCCCGTCTCGACCTCATACAAGGCGAGCCCAATGGGTCCAGGAGCAGTAGCGAGCGTGCCGTCCGGGCTCAGCGTGAAGACATTGTTGGTGAACGCGAAATCGAGCGTCTGGATGACTTCACCGCTGTCGATGTCAATCACCACGGCCGGGTCATCGTCACTCTCAGGGCCGATGATGGCACGCCGCCCATCGGCGCTCATGCCGGCGGTGAGCAACGTCTCGCCCATATCCCATCCGGACACGATCGGGGTCACGTCCCCGGTCAGGACGTCGACACGCAGTGCGTCGAGCCTGGGGCCGAGGTCCCGCTCCAGAGTGCAGCCGGACTCTTCGAAGAACTCCAGGGAGACTCCAACGATCGCTGCGAAGGTGTCGCTGTTCTCTCGGACGAAGCCAAGCAGATTGGCCATCGGGCCACACGGGCCGGCATCCAACCTGCGAATCACGTCACCGTGATTGCGTCGAAGACATGAAGGCCGACCTCGGGTGGGACCTGAGGCGATTCCGCGTCGTACCAGCCGACGCCGACCAGGAGCTCACGGTCGTCGTTCACGAACTTCGCCGAGATTTCGGCGTCCTCGGGAGACTCGAGCGTGAATTCGTGGCTCCACACCACACCTCCCGCATCGATGTCGTGCACCTCGACGCGATTGCCCGCTGCACCGGCGACGGCGAGCAGCCGACCGTCACCGCTGATGTCGCCGTTCACGCTCGGCGGGTCCAGGTCGTCGGGCCAGGTGGCTTCGTAGATGGTGCGTTCGCCGCCAATGCTCTGGTGCAGCGCAGAGGCGGCAGCCGGGACATCCCCGAGAAGATCGGCCGCTGCCACGGACAACAGGAGCGCCAGCTGCGGATCGTCCTCGATCACGTTGGGCACGGCTGCCACGAGGGCGCGGCCCTCGGCCACCTTTTCGTTGGCCCTTGCGTGGCGGCTGGTCGCCCAGGGCGACTCCCGCCGGGACGACACCGAGGAGAGCGGCCGCGGCGAATCCCGCCATCGTCGCCAACCCATGTCAAGAGAATATCCATGGGGTGGACGCGCCCGTCACGAGAGGCATACCCGCGTATTGTGCCAAGCGACTCGGGGAGCACCCTGGGGCTGTGAGCCGCCCAGGCCGTCGAGTCTGCCGTCCGGTTTGGGATGCCGCCTCCAACACACCCGGTTCGGGATTGCGTACCGGAAGGCCCCTGGCACGTCCGAGCGATCTGGCCCAAGATGGAGCCGATGGACCACACCCGCGCAAGACAGCGCTCGTTCAGGCGCACATGGTGGGCGCTTCTGCACATCACCTACCACGTGTTTGCGCCGTGGCGCAGCTCGTGGCGCAAACGGTGGGGGGCCCGCCCGAACGAGCCGGACCCCACAATGGCGGGCGAGGACCTCATCGGCGACGCCGCATGGGAGTTCACCCGCGCCGTATCGATCGCGGCACCGGCGGAAGAAGTATGGCCCTGGATCGTCCAGATGGGACAGGGACGAGGCGGGTTCTACTCCTTCGAGAGGCTCGAGAACCTCATCGGATGCCACATCACGAACACCGACCTCGTCCTCCCCGAACATCAGACACTCACCGTCGGTGACCCCATCCGCCTCCACCCCACGGCACCGCCCCTCCACGTCGCCCTCTTGGAGCCCGGCCGATCGCTGGTTCTGACCAGCCGGCCAGAAGACGACGCACCGGGCGCGGCCTCAACCCACACGGTCGACACCCTGTGGGCCTTCCATGTCATACCCGAAGGTCCCGATGCATGTCGCCTCATCGAACGCGGGAAGAACGGGTTCGGCGCCTCAACGGCCGAACGGCTCTTCTTCTCACCGCTGCTCCTGGAACCGGTTGGCTTTGTGATGAGCCGCGAGATGCTGCTCGCCGTCAAGGAACGAGCCGAAACGAGCAGAGCCGGGGATCGATCTCACTCGGGATAGCCCCGGCAGGTCAGTGGGGATCGTGACGGACGGCACCCTTCCGGCCTGCGCCTCGGCTTTGCTCGATCCGCCGGCCGGCTTCGTGAGGGAACAGCGGTGCGCCCGTCGGGTCCACCAGGAATGCATCGGCATGATCGAGCGGGAGGTGTCCCTTCGTCGTACCGGTCAGAGCGCGGCCCACCTCGCCGCGAGCGCATCGGGCGAAAGCGCCTCGACCTCGGTGGGCGAGAACGGCGGGGGCACGTCCTCGAGCACGCCCACGACCCGGGAACCCAAGAGATGACCAAGCTGAAGACGGGCCCGCACGGGCCAGCCGAAACACGACGCCGCCAGGTAACCGGCGGCGAAGGCATCCCCCGCGCCTGTGAGGTCGACGACTTCGGCCGGCACCGCCGGCTCGAACGCTTCACCACGACGAGTGACGACCGAAGCGCCGATGGCGCCCTGCTTCAACACGAGCTCCTGGTCGTCTCGCCGCAGGATCAGCTCGGCCAGCCCGGCGGCTTCCGAGGTGCCGAACAGCGCCTCCGCTTCGTCGTCGCCGATGAACACGACGTCGGCGCGACGGCAATGCGACAACAGCGACCGGGAAGCGGTCGCGATGTCCGGCCACAACGCGGGACGGTGATTGACATCGAACGAGACGCGTCCAACGTGACCGGTGCGGCGGTCGATCACTGCTTCGACCAGGTCCGCTGCGGAAGTCGAGATCGCCGAGGTGATGCCGGTCACGTGCATCCATCGGCTGTGGCCGGCGCGGCTCAAGTCGTCGGCCGACAGCGCTCGGGCCGCGCTCTGGCTGCGGTAGTACTGCACGCGGGTTCCTGCATCGGTGACGTGCTTCGTCAATACGCCGGTTGGCCTTGTTTCGTCTCGGGCCACGGCCACGTCGACTCCTCCGGCGGCGATCGAGTCTTCGACGAATGCGCCGAGCGGGTCGTCGCCGAGCCGCGAGACCCAGCGCGCTCGGCACCCCAGTTGCGCCATGCCAATCGCTACGTTGGATTCGGCGCCTGCGGTGACGGCGACATACCGCCGCTGATCGCCACGTGCGACGAAGGCGACCATCGTCTCTCCGACACACACCATGTCGAACGGTCCAGCCGCCGGTGCGCCGTCCTCAAAGGCTGCCGTCACTTCGCAAGCTCCCATCGTCTCGACAACGTCATGCTGCGCCCGAGCGCACCAGTCGTGCAAGCGCCGGGGCTCGGACCCACGCGACCGTGCCCGACGACTGCGGACCGGCAGTAAGGTGCGCGGCCTCGCCGGAGCGGACCCTGCGCCCAGGGGGCGTCTCCGGCTCCACAGCATGTGCGGCAACGCAGAAGGATGACGGCCGATGAAGATCGCTGTGACAGGGGGCAATGGCCGGGTCGGTCGGGCCGTCATCGAGCTCGCAGTGGCAGAAGGCCATACCGTCGTCTCCATCGACCGTAGCCACCACGAATCGGCGACCCGAGCTACAACTGCTCTCGAGATCGACGTCAGGGACTACGCGTCGCTCGAGCAGGCAATCGCAGGGTGTCAAGCCTTGATTCACCTTGCTGCGATCAGCGGCCCCGGCCGTGCTCCGGATCAGGTGGTTCACAGCAACAATGTCGTCTCCAGCTACAACGCACTTCGTGCAGCCGCCGCAGCAGACGTTCGACGAGTGTGTCAGGCGTCGAGCGTCAATGCGATCGGTGGCAGGTTCAGCCGGTGGCCGCCGCGCTACGACTACTTCCCTCTGGACGAGCACCATCCGTCCTACGCCGAGGATCCCTACAGCTTGTCCAAATGGATCTGCGAGCAGCAAGCGGATGCGATCGCCCGTCGCCATGACAACGTGACGATCGCCAGTTTGCGGTTGCACGGCGTCGTTGCCGACCGTGCCGATACCGCCCGCTGGATCGACACGGACCAGAAGATCGCAGAACGGCATCTGTGGGGCTACACCATGAGGGAAGCCGCGGCCCGCGCCTTTCTGCTCGGGGTGACGGCCGATTTCGCGGGGCACGAGACGTTCTACATCGTGGCCCCAGAAACCATGGTCGACACACCGTCGCTGGACCTCAGGGCCACGTACTACCCCACGGTGCCGGTGCGGGGAGACCTCAGCGGCACGCGGGGCTTCTTCGACTGTCGGAAGGCGGCTGAGATCTTGGGCTGGGAGCACGATGCCGCGCTGATCGTGAACCGGCTCCTGAACATGGCGAGGCCGAGTCCGTGGCCGAGCTCGGCTTCACGGCCCGTCGTCGGACGTAGCGCATGCTCTCCTCACCTGACGAGAGAATGCTCGTGGGAAGCTACGCGGCCGAAGACGGGCCCGGCATCTCTGCGTTCGTCGCTACCGAATCGGCAGCGGGATTGCAGTTGGACATGACGTTCACCGGGATTCGGAACCCTTCGTTCCTCGCATTGCATCCGGCAGGGAACCATCTCTTTGCGGTCAGCGAGACCGGCCTCCGCAGCGACGGAGCGCACGGAGCCGTCCACGCCTTCCGGATCGAACGAGGGCCTGGGGTCTTCGATCTCGTTCCGCTGAACGAGCGCTCCACTGGTGGCGATCATCCCTGCCACCTCGATGTCGGCGGTAACTGGCTCGCAGTCTCCAACTACGGCAGCGGCGATGTTGCAGTCTTCCCGATCGAGCGCGACGGCAGGCTTGGCGAGATGGCTGACTCGGCGCGTCACTCCGGCTCGGGACCAAGGGCCGATCGGCAGGAGGGTCCCCATGCCCATTCGGCGGTCTTCGCCAAAGACAGCCGGTTCCTGCTCGTTGCCGACCTCGGGATCGATCAGATCGTCGTCTATGCCTTCGACGCGGCCGACGGGTCCCTGGTTCGCCACGGCGACGTCGCGACCTCTCCGGGAGCCGGGCCGCGGCACATGGCCTTCCATCCTGATGGGAGTCACCTGATGGTGGTGGGCGAGCTCGACAGCAGCGTCACGCTCTATCGGTACGATGCGCACGCGGGCGGCCTCAGCGAGCTGCAGACGTTGTCGACCGTCCCGACGCACGTCGGTGGGAACACCGCTGCAGACATCCGGGTTTCGCCGTCGGGCACGCACGTCTACGTGTCCAATCGTGGTCACAACAGCGTGGCCGTCTTCTCATTCGACCCGCAGCACGGCCTGAACCGAACCGCCGTCCGCTCGTGCGGGGGCGAGTGGCCTCGGGGTCTTGGCTTGGCGCCGGATGGTCGACACCTCGTGGCTGCAAACCGGTACAGCAACGACGTCGTCGTGCTGCCGCTGCTGGCCGGCGGATCGGACGTCGGGGAGCCGATCGCTCGCGCCGCGGTGGCGCAGCCATCGTGCGTCGCCTTCGCCTGAGCCGCGCCACCGGCTCACAGGAGGTGCTCGACCTGGCGTGACATGAACCTGTGCCCGCCACCGTCGCCGAGGCGACGTACGGCAGCGCAGCCACCAGCGCGGCCCGACCCAGGCTCAGTCCCGACAGAGCCGATACTGCGTTGCCAGCATGGCGGGCATCCAGACCACGCCTGCGATCGCGGTCATCGATGGACTGCTCTTTCTCCGACAGGCGGGCGGACCCGAACGCCGCTGACCGGGCCGCGGCCCGGCTCGGCGTCGCATGAGCAAAACGGGTCGCTACGCTCGCGATGCGCAACGTGGTGATCGGAGGGACCATCGACACCAAGATCGATGCCTACATCGAGCGGTCTGAGCAGTGGCCCCACGAGATGGCCACGCTGAGGCCGATCCTGCTGAGCTGTGGGTTGTCCGAGCAGATCAAGTGGGGCAAGCCCTGCTTCAGCCACGACGGCAAGAACATCGCCATCTTCCAGGAGATGAAGGGCTTCCTCTCCCTCATGTTCTTCAAGGGTGCCTTGTTGAGCGACCCCGACGGCGTCCTGGTCGAACAAGGCCCCAACTCGCGATCGGCCCTCCGGATCGAGTTCACCTCGGTCGACGACGTGACTCGACTGGCCGAGACCGTCAGGGCCTACGTCGAAGAGGCGATCGACGTCGAGGAGGCCGGCCTCGAGGTCGGTCCGGCGCCCGAAGTCGTCTTCGTCGACGAGCTCCAGGCCCGCCTCGACGAGGACAAGGCGTTCAGGAAGGCGTTCGAGGCCCTCACCCCGGGGCGTCAGCGTGAGTACAACCTCTACTTCTCCGAAGCGAAGCAGGCCGCCACCCGCGAGGCCCGGGTCGAGAAGTACGCCCCGAAGATCCTCGAGGGCAAGGGCTTCCGCGATCGATGATCGCCGACGCTCGGCGGCGGTGACCTCGGTTCCGCCCACCTCGTCGGCTCATCCGGCGACGTGGAAGTTCGACTACCCGATCTACCACGCCGAATCGCGCCGGCAGTGGCGAGCCTGGCTCGCCGCGAACCACGACATGGAGCGTGGCGTCTGGCTCGGCTCGTGGAAGACGGCCACCGGCAGACCGGCGTGTCCCTACCCCGAGGTGGTCGAGGAGGCCATTTGTTTCGGGTGGATCGACTCGACCGTGAACACGCTCGACGACGACCGCGGCCTGCAGCTGTTCACGCCGCGCAAGGCGAAGAGCACCTGGACCCGCCTGAACCGGCAGCGGGTCGCCGATCTCGAGGCGGCCGGGCTCATGACCGATGCGGGACGTCGGGCGGTCGAGATCGCCAAGGGCAACGGCTGGTGGACGATCCTCGATCCGGTCGAGGACCTCATCGAGCCCGACGCGCTCGCTGCTGCGCTCGACGCGAACCAGGCGGCGCGTGCTGCCTGGGACGGATTCCCCCCAAGTGCCCGCAAGGCGATGCTGTGGTGGGTGATCAGTGCCGTCAAGGACGACACCCGGGCTCGCCGGGTCGAGGCGATCGTGGCCAAGGCGGCCGAGGGCCAGCGGGCCCAGGGCTGAAACGGCTCAGCTCACCACAGGGCCCGCAGCTGGGCAGCTGCTGCCCGGGTCCGGAGCGATTCGTCGTGCTCGTCAGGTGACGCCGGCGCTCCGTCGGGCAGATGGCGTCTTGAACCTTGGGGCCGGAGGTGTCGAAAGCGGGTCCGTTGGCCCTGGCACCGGGAGCGATCCGCCAATCATGATGCGAGCTGACAACGCATCGTCAGGAGATCCAATGGCAGAGGAGCAGAAGCGGGCGTGGGTGCCCCCGCGATGGTTCGTTCGACTTGCCTGGTCGACACACCGGGGGTTGTACCGGGTCACCGGTGGTCGCATCGGTCTTTGGCGCCCAAAGCCCGGGAAGTGGGGTACCGCCCGGCTGACAACGACGGGCCGCCGCTCCGGACAGGAGCGAAGCGTCATGGTCGGCTATTTCGAAGAGGGCCCGAACCTCGTCACGATGGCGATGAACGGATGGTCAGACGGCGAACCGGCGTGGTGGCTGAACCTCCAAGCGAATCCACTCGCCACGATTGAGCTCAAAGATGGACGACGCACGGTGAAAGGCCGAGCTGCCGCCGGAGACGAGCGATCACGGTTGTGGAGCCAATGGCGCACCATCGACGACAACCTCGATGCTTACGCGGCGCGTCGATCCGGCGAGACGGCCGTCGTCATCCTCGAGCCGACCGAGGAGTAGGCCGCGAGCGACGCCAGGTGAGCGGCGCGAGGTGAGCCGATGGCGCCGCTACACAACCGTAGGCCGACGACGATCCGGCATCGCGAGAGGGCTTCGGCCGACGATTCTGATCCGGCCACGACCGATCGGGCACCCGGTCATCACACCTAGGTGTCACCAATCTGATGGCCGAGTACACCCAGCCCTTCGTAGACGCGACAGTGACCAACCGCAGAGGTGTCCCACCAGCTGCGAGCGCGATCGTGCTGATCAGATCGCGTTTGGGTGTCGTGCTGGTCGGGATTCCCCGAGCCGGCAGCTTTGGCTCACGTGCATCATCGGGGCGGTCCGGCCTCCTCTGACGACAGGATCTCGTTTACCTTCTGTTGCTCCCACGTTGGGCTCGAGCTGTGGGGTCGTGACATGCGTACGACGAGCCCGTGGATCGCCACGCCGAGGCCCCAGCCGAGCAGGGCCCAGACCGACCACCATGCCCACCATTCGCCGGTGATGCCGGCCGCTGCGTTGGTGGCCAGATTCACAAGGAAGATGATGCCCATGCCTGCGGCGAACACGCTTGCGTGGACGTAGAAGACACGAAGCTGCTGCACGTACTGCCTGGCCTCTTCCCTGCGTTGGCCTTCCGGAGTCCCGGCTGCTGCTGGGGGACGGGTGTGGTTGGAGGTCGACATGGATGTTCCCTTCATCGAACAGATCGTACTTAGTACGATCTGTTCGAAAAGGTACTTGTACTTAGTACGACTCGTCAAGCCGTTCCTTTGGAGAAGGTCGGGGTGAGAGAGATCGCACGACCATCGCTCAACCGGAACCAGGTGCCGGAAGAGGCGGCTACTCGTGCCGACGAGATCGGCATCGAAGCATTCACGATCCGAAGCTCGCGACCGCGTTGGGCGCCAGGCCCAAGACGATCTACCACTACGTCTCGTCGGAGGAGGAGATCGCCGCCGGCATGTCGAGAGGGTCTTCTCCGAAATCGACATGCATTCGAGGGAGGGCGATTGGTTGGCCGCGTTTCGCACCGGTGCGTGTCGTCGGCCCGAACGGTCCTGAACCGGCACCGCTGGGCGGCGCCCGGCATGGAGTCGCGCACCCCACCCGGCTGCGAGACGTTCCTCTGGACGGATCCTGGAACTGTCGCTCTGGCGCACCCGTCGGAATGCGCTTTCGTGCGCCCCAATGGTTGCTCGGCGTGGGAGCTAGGTGAGGATGTCGGTCGGCATCGGCCGATAAGATCTTGCTTCGCGCAGAGGAAAGATCGGACTCAGCCGCTGCAGAGGGTCACTGTCGAGGTCTGGTACTCGTCGCCGATCGTGTGCGAACCATGAGAGGTGATCGTCATCCCGTCGAAGTCGCCATAGCCCCAGCCGATCGAGTGGCCGACGTACGTGCCGGCCCCGGTGTCGAGATCGAAGTCAGACATGATCACCCGGTACACACCCTGGAACCCTGAGTCTTCGAAATGAGCCGAAGTCACGTGGTTCGAGCCCCAACCGATGCCGGAGAGAGTTTCCAGGTCGAGGTTGAGATTGAAGACGATGTCACTTGCGCCCTCGAAGTAGCGGTGGCCAGTCACCGTTGAGCTGTAGCTCGCACCCCGAATCGCAAGCGAAGAGTCACGGACCCGCACAACGCCGGGATCGACCACGTCGTCGAAGTACTCGCGCCCTTCGAAAGAGACACAATTGTCTCGGCCCGCCGCAACCGGACTCGCCGCAACGCCGACGAGGAGCAGCGCCGACACCATCACACAGAATATGCGCTTCACCGCATACCTCCTCTCTCCCACCATCCCTCTCGATCATACGGTCCGAAGGCGTGGAAAGGGCGTGGAAGGGACCAATAGCTCCGTTATCCCGGATGCGAGGCGGCATACGATGCGAAGACCGGTCCGCTGGGAGCGCTATGTCCCCGAAGCTCGAGGTGCGGCTCTTGGGCACTCTTCAGGTGCTCGCCGGGTGGCGGCCGGTGACACACTTCGAATCGGAATCCGCCCGGGCGCTACTCGCCTATCTCGCCGCCCACCAGGCGCGCCTTACCCCGCGAGAGGCCGTCGCCGAGCTGTTGTGGCCGGACCGGCCGCCTGGTGCCGCCCGCAAGAACCTCCGCCACACACTGAGCACGCTGCGCCGTTCCCTCGGTGACGTTGACGGCGAACGACCGATCGTGAAGGCGGATCGGCGCCACTTGTCGCTTGCTGGCCCACCGGAGGTGACCGTGGATGTCCAGGCTTTCAACCGCCTCGCCCGGATGACCAAGTCCCAGACACCGCACGTGGAAACACTAGAGACCGCGCTCGAGCTCTACCGGGGTCCCTTCCTCGAGGATCTCATCGTGCGCCGCAGTCCGGACTGGGACCAGTGGCTGGTGCATACTCGAGAGCACTACCGCCGCTCGACCGTAGCCCTCGTCGACCGGCTCGTCACCGCGTACGAGCGACTAGGGGAGGTCGAGGCTGGCCTGGCACTGGCTTACCGACTCGTCGAGCTGGACCCCTGGAACGAACGTGGCCACCGCGCCCTCATGCGCCTCCTCGTGCATGCCGGCGAGCCTGCCGCAGCCCTCTCCCACTTCGCAGCCCTCCGCGGCCGTCTCGCAAGTGAACTGCAGACCACTCCGACAAACGAGTCCGTCGAACTCGCCGATCGGATCAGGGCAGGAGCGCTGCACTGAAGCACCGCACAGTGGAGCTGCGGACGTCAGACGGGATACCGCAGCCCCACGAGCCTCAGTTCAGCCGATCGCCGCCGCAACCCAGCGCGTCGAAACCCCGCTCACGCAGGGATTCGCCAATACGCCCGGAGGGCCTCGACCCTGTCGCTTGAGACATGCCCCATCCTTCTGATCGGTATATGGACAAGGCCCGGCCACAGAGACTGGCTCCCAGCTTGGCTCCCAGGATCGAGAGACCACAGCCGCCCTCCCATCTCCTCCACCGAACCCGGGGAGGTTCAGGCAGCGTTTTGGGCCCAGATCGCCAAGGGTCTGCTGCCCGAGGAGGCTTCGGCGGTGGCCGGTGTGGCTCAGGCCGTGGGTGCCCGTTGGTTCCGCCATGCTGGCGGCATGCCACCGTTCGACATCAACAAACAGCCCTCAGGCCGCTACCTCTGCTTCACCGAACGCGAGGAGATCGCGCTGCTGCGCGCGCAGGGCAAAGGAGTGCGTGAGATCGCCCGGGCAATCGGTCGTGACCCCGGAACGATCTCTCGCGAGCTACGCCGCAACGCTGCGACCCGAAGCGGCAAGATCGAGTATCGAGCGTCGGTAGCACAATGGAAAGCGGACACGGCTGCACGACGACCGAAGGTCCCGAAACTCGTTGCGGACAAGCGACTGCACGCGTACGTCGAGAACCGACTCGCTGGTCGGATCAGCGGTCCACAAGGCACCGAGGTCGCTGGCCCGCCTGCGCCCCGGTGGACGGGGATGAACAAGCCGCATCGCAAGGACCGGGCTTGGGTGCACGGATGGAGTCCCGAGCAGATCGCAAACCGGATCAAGCTCGACTTCCCCGATGATGAGTCCATGCGGATCAGCCACGAGGCCATCTACCAGTCGCTCTACATCGAAGGGCGCGGCGCGCTGAAACGGGAACTCGTCTGGTGTCTGCGCACAGGCCGAGCGTTGAGAGCGCCCAGGGAGCGTTCGCGCCGCAAGACGTGGGCCCATGTCACGCCCGGGACACTCATCAGCGAGCGGCCCGCCGAAGCCGAGGACCGTGCTGTCCCTGGTCATTGGGAGGGCGATCTCGTGATCGGCCTCGAGCGCTCAGCGATCGGCACCATTGTCGAGCGGACCACTAGGTTCACGATCCTGGTCCACCTGCCCCGAGAGCCCGGCTATCGACACAAGATGACCCCCAAGAACGGGCCCGCCCTCGCCGGCTACGGCGCCATCACGATGAAGAACGCACTCGCGAAATCGATGAGCAGGTTGCCTCAACAGCTGCGCCGGTCGCTCACGTGGGATCGAGGCAAGGAACTCTCCGCCCATGCCCAGTTCACCGTCGAGACCGACATCCCAGTGTTCTTCGCTGATCCCCAGTCGCCCTGGCAGCGCGGCACGAACGAGAACACCAACGGTCTGCTTCGCCAATACTTCCCAAGAGGCACCGACCTAGCGAGATGGTCCGCAGACGAGATCGAAGCTGTCGCCCACGCACTGAACACCAGGCCCCGCAAGATCCTCGGCTGGAAGACCCCAGCCGAAGCCTTCGATGAGCACCTACGCTCTGTTCAACAAGCTGGTGTTGCAACGACTGGTTGAACCTGGTCAATACCTGTCCGTTCGGTACTCCCAGCGCCTCGCCGACAACGGCGTGGTCGCATCCGTCGGATCCAAAGGAGACAGCTACGACAACGCGATGATCGAGTCGTTCAACGGCCTCTACAAGTGGGAACTCATCTACCCCCACGGGCTCTGGCAGGGCATCGAGGAGGTCGAGTTCGCCACCCTCGAGTACGTCGACTGGTTCAACCACCGGCGCCGTCACGGAGAGATCCTCCCCGGTCGCCGCCAGTTCACCACCCCCGCCGCCCACGAAACCGCCTACTACCGTCAAACGAGCACAACCCCCGAGGCAGTCACCCAATAGACCCAGCCTCTACGAAACCCGGGGTGATTCATTCCGCCGATATGCAGCCAGCCTCCCCTCACGCTGGTCCCCTCCTCCTCGGGTCGATCTGGTCTTGCCATCGTCGAGGTCCGTCTCAGCATGAACCGATGCACACCGCCGCTTGCCCTCGAGGCTTGTCTGGATGCTCTCGTACCAGTACGTCGAGAGCAAGTCGGTCGTGGCCGCACGGATTGGCAAGCTGCAGGTGCGAGTGACCATTGCCTCCAGAACCGCACATCGCCGTGGCGGCGTGTGGCGATTTCTACATCGGCAATCTCAGTCGTCTCCTTCGAAGCGGACTCGGTTCGCGCAGCCACTGCGCCGTCCAGGCCTCGTCGACGTCGCCGGCGGCGATCGCCAGCATGGCTTCCTCGGCTTGGTCGATGTCGGGCGGGTCGGGATCCCAGACCCCGTCGTTCAAGTCGATGAACAACACCAGCGCCGCCCACGCGGCCCGCTTGTTCCCATCGGGCAGCGGGTGGTTCCACGCCAGCCGGCACACCAGCACCGCGGCCTTGTCGAACACGTCCGGGTAGAACTCGGTGTCCCCGAACCCGGCTTGTGGCGCATGCAAGGCGGAGTCGGCCAGGTCGGAGCGTGCTGCCTTGGCGAGGGTGTCGGCGTCGACGCCGGTGACTTGTTCTGCCAGCCAGAAGTACTCGGCCAGCGTGACGTAGCGGGTCACCGGGCGAGGCGTTCCAACAGTTCCCGGTCGCGTTCGAGTAGCCGCTTGGCGCGGCTGGTGAAGTCCTCGTCCTGGCGGACCCGCTCGATCTCCGCCTTGAGGGCGTCGATGATCAGGGCGTTGACGCTGGTGCCCTTGACGCGGGCGACGGTTTCGGCGTCGTCGGCGAGGTCTTCGGGGAGCCGGACGGTGGTTTGTTTGATGTCCTTCGCCATATGGTCATGATATCGCGATATCGAGACACCGCAACCACCCAGAACACCAGCTGCCAAGAGCGATATCGCGCACCTCCTACCGCTCTCGATCCGGCAGTCCCGAGCGGTCATCGCGTTATGACGCAACCGCACATATCGCTTGCACGGAAGGGCCTTGAGCTCCTCGAACGTCGCCGGAGAAAGAGAATGGCTCCCAACGGTCGGTTCGCCGAGCGTGGGCGCACCCTCGGCGCGACAGAAACCCCCGCCCGCCTGCGCAGGGGTTTCGGGTGGCACGCCCGGAGGGACTCGACCCTGTCGCTTGCGACAGGCCCCATCCTTCTGATCCGTAGATCTCCAAGCAGCGTCCACGGACATCCACAGCCCGACACACAGCCCGAATCGGAAGGCTTCTGCTTCCACTGGCATCCGTGGCCGTCCACAGCCATCAACGGCGAATGGTTCCCTTGGCACCCGCACCACGGGGCACCCACGGACACGGTTGGTGGCCGTAGACTCCTGACCATGCGATTCACCGCCGCCGTCACCCATGGGCCGCCCCGGTACGTCGCCCGCTGCCTCGAAGTAGAGGTCACCAGCCAGGGAGAGAGCGTGGAGGGAGCCTTGAGTAACCTCCGCGAGGCCCTCGAGCTCTACTACGAGGACCAGCCGCTCCCCGATCACATCGATTCTCCCATCATCGCTCCGGTTGTCATCCCGGCGTGAGCCCGAGCCTGCCCGTCCTGTCTGGGCGCTAGGTGTATCCGGTCAGGACGTTGGTGACAGTTTGATTGGGTGAAGACCTCCGAGTGGAGTGGTGATTGCCGTCAACACCCACTGGAGGTCTTCATGGGTCACCGTAATGCTCGTCTCACGGTTTATGGGCGTCGTCTGCTGGTGCAGCGGGTCCGTGTGGAGGGGATGCCGATCGCTCATGTGGCGAAAGCGATGGGGATTTCGCGTCAGTGTGCACATCGTTGGGTGGCCCGTTGGGACGTTGAGGGCGAGGTGGGGCTGGTGGATCGGTCATCGCGGCCGTATACGTCTCCGAGCCGAACCTCTGCTGTGGTTGAGGAGCAGGTGGTGGCTGCACGGCGTCGGTTGCGGGTGGGGCCGGATCGGCTCGCCGACGAGCTCGGTGTGCCGGCGCGGACGATCAGTCGGATCCTGCGCCGCCACCGGATGCCGTATCTGTTCGAGTGTGATCCGTTGACCGGAGCCGTGATCCGTGCCTCGAAACAGACGACCACCCGCTATGAACGGGACACTCCAGGAGAGCTGATCCATATCGATGTCAAGAAGATCGGCAGGATCCCTGACGGTGGCGGCTGGAAAGCATGGGGACGACAGATCGTCACCGCCGAAAAGAAGAAGGCCCGTATCGGCTACGACTACATCCACTCAGCCGTCGATGACCACAGCCGGCTCGCCTACTCCGAGATCCACAACAATGAACAGGGCGCCACAGCGGCCGGGTTCTTGCTGCGGGCCGCTGAATACTTCGCTGTTCAGGGCATCGGCAGGATCGAAGCGGTGATGACCGACAACCACTGGTCATATACCAAAAGCATCGCCTTCACCGACACCCTCAACGTTATGGGGGTCCGTCACGTCACCATCCGCCCCCACTGCCCCTGGCAAAACGGCAAGGTCGAACGATTCAACCGGACTCTCCAAACCGAATGGGCCTACAAACAGGTCTTCACCAGCAACGACGAACGAGCCCAAACCCTGCCATCATGGATCGAGAACTACAACCATCAACGCAAACACAGCTCACTCGGACGACGACCACCCATCAGCCGAGTGTCACCAACCTGATGGCCGAGTACAGCTAGGTGGTTAGCGCCCTCGCCAAGATCGGATTCTTGGAGGTGAGTCGACGCGGCAGTCATCTGAAGCTACGGAACGAAGCCAACCGGACGGTGATCGTTCCAATGCATCGCGAGTTGGCGCGAGGCACGCTGCGTTCGATTCTGCGTCAGGCGGATCTCACCGTGGAGGGATTCACCGAGCTGCTCTGAAACGCGCGCGATTGGCTCCCAAACGTCAGAAGGTCGAGAGACCTCCATCATGCAGAAACCGTTGCGCTGCAACGGTTTTCGGCAGCGCGCCCGGAGGGACTCGACCCTGTCGCTTGCGACAGGCCCCATCCTTCTGATCCGTAGTCAGTGCGGACCGGTTTGGATGACCTCGGGGTTTGCATGGGAATCGTGCGTTGACCTTGTGTTTTGCCTCTTGTTGGTTCGAGTCGTCTTGCATCAGTTTTCGTCGTCTCGCGGCCCAGCCGCGGCCCAAGCGCTGACGGTGGACGCTCAGCATTGACTCAGTCTCGCCTCGAACTCCGCCGGTGGGATCACCGGGGGATCCTGCTCGTCCCACCCGAGAAGGTAGGCATCACCGCTGACGATGTAGTCGACGTCGTGAGCCTGGGCCAGGCGGATCACGTAGTCGTCGTCAGGGTCCCTGGTCAGCGCCGGACCTGGCGCCGGATCGGGTCCCAAGGTCGTCACATACAGGTCGGCAGCGTCAACCGAGCTCCACTTCCGAATACGCCGCCGCTCGGTCAACGCGCTGCGCACTTCCCCGAGCAGCCGATCGCAGATCACCAACTCGAACCGCTGGTTCTGCAGCCAAGCTTGCACGATCCGGTGCGACGGACCTTCACTGATCGCCGCAGAGATCAACACGTTGGCATCGAGCACCACCCGCATCCGAGTCGCTCAGAACGCCGAGGTCCGGTGCCGGCGTCGGACCCGACCGCGTCGCCGCGGTCGATGCTGACTGCCCCTGTAGGGGTCTCTACATCCATCCGTCCGGACAACCCAACGTAGATTTGGATGGAGCGCTCGTGGACGTGAGGCTCGGCGAAGCCACCCGGTTCCAGGGTCCCGTGCCAAATGCTGACGGCTTCGACTCCTCCCTCGGCCTTCCCCGCGAGGAGACGGTTGACGACTCCTTCGTGCCCCGCCGGCACATAGGGCTCAGCGGTCTTCCAGCGCACAACGTGCAAGGCGGTGACCTCCCCGGTCGTCGGTCGAGCGGTGGCTCGTGGCGCTTGGTGTAGTGTATACCGCCGCACGGAGGTGTCAGCAACCGATGAGCGCGAACGGCGAGCAAAGCAGTCGCCCACACCGTTCTGCCCGGCAAGAGGGGCCCGCCGGCCGGTGTCGAGCAAAGGGAAACCGAACGCACCTCCGTCCTCGCCGACCTCGTCACGATGTCTGGCGTGGCCGCCACCGGGTGGCGACGGACGCGGCCACATGTGGAGTGGTTGCCTGGCTCCTCGCCCCCGACGACCGTCGCCGGGGTGGTCCCTACAATGACTGAGCGACCGGCGCCAAGCCCTTCACCGTCATCGATCCGCGAGATCCAAGCAGCCACGATGACGTCGCCGGAGCGGTTCGTTCGCGGCCTTGGCGGCTATGTCGGTGACGTGCGACCGGCCGGGCGAGCTGGCGATGAGCGTCGTGCGCAGTGTCTTCGCCCACGGCACGCTGAACGGCAATCGACACCGATGAAGCCCATTCGATGCCAGGCGTCCACGCCGTGCTGACGGCGAGCGACCTCGATGTCGTGCCCACCATCCCGATTCGCAAGTTCCAGACCGACGAGATGGCGGGCAGGCTCCAACCGGTCATCGCGACCGACGAGGTGCGCTACGTCGGGGAGCCGGTTGCCGTCGTGGTGGCCGACAGTCCTGCCCTCGCTGAGGAGGCCGCCAACCTGGTGCTTCGCCGACATCGATCCTCTGCCGGCAGTCTCCGATGTCACCGCCGACGAACCTGCGCCGATCTGGGACGACGGACGCAACAACGTGCTCTCCGAGATCGCCGCCGTCTTCGGCGAGGTCGACGCCGAAAGCGACTGTGTGATCATCGAGGCGACGTTCACCACCGGGCGCCACACCGGGCTGCCGATCGAGCCGCGCGGCATCGTCGCCACAGTGGCGTGACGGCGTACTGGATCTGTGGGGCCCGACGAAGTTCGTCCAATTCACCCGGTCCAGCGTGGCCGCCTTCTTCGGCATCCCACCCTCGTCGGTGATCTGCCACCGAGTGGATGTCGGCGGGATGTTCGGTGTGCGCGGCGAGCTCTACCCGGAGGACTTCCTCGTTCCGTGGGCTGCCAGGGTCACAGGACGCCCTGTCCGGTGGAACGAGCGGCGCCGCGACCACCTCGTCGCCATCAACCACGCCGGCGAGCAACATCATCGCGCCCGCATCGTCGTCTCCGGTGGCGGTCGCTTCCTCGAGCCTCCACGATGACGTGCGCTACGACGTCGGCGCCTATCCCGCGACCCATCGGCGCCAGGGTTGCGGAGATCATCGTCGAGACGTTGCCCGGTCCGTACCGGTGGGCGGGCCTCGACCTACGGTGCCACGGCGTCGCCACGACGCGGACGCCGGTCGGCACGGTTCGTGGCCCGGCGGCGGGCGAGACCGCCTTCGTGCGAGAGCGGATGATCGACATGGCTGCCGCAAGGCTCGGGATGGACCCGCTGGAACTGCGTCGCCGCAACCTCGTCCGTCCCGTCGAGATCCCGCACCGGCAGCGCCTCGGACGCGGCGACCACGACCCGATCTTCGACGGCGGCGACTACCCAATGATGCTCGACGACCTCTGCCGCAGACTCGGCTACGCCAACTGGACACAGGAGCGAGAGCAACGCCGCTCGGCAGGGGAACGGGTTGGGCTCGGTTGGGGGGTCTTCGTCACGCATTCCGGCCTCGGCGAAGAGGAGACCCTCGAGCTGGAGTTGACACCGGAAGGCCGTTTCCTGTTGGGGACCTCCGCCACCGATGTCGGTCAGGGCCTCGACGTGATGGCGCGCCGCGTGCTCGCCGCAGCCCTGGGAGTGCCGCCGGATCTCGTCGACGTTCTCAGCGGCGACAGCCGGGCCCACGACGGTGGCCGGGGCGACCTTCGCCAGCCGCACGACGGTCTTCGTGTCGAACGCGATCGTGGACGCCGTCTCGCGCCTGGTCCAGGAGGCCGCCGCCCGAGCGGCGACGATGCTGGAGACGACTCCGGCGCATGTCACCCACACCGCAGAGGGATTCATCGCCGGAGACGACGAGCTCGCCTGGAAGGACCTTGCCCCGCTTCGGGTGTTGGGCCGCCACGTCATGGCGCGCCCTACCTACGGGTTCGGGGCGCACCTCGCCATGGTTCGCGTCGATGACACCACGGGCGACGTCCGGGTGGAACGGATGGTGGTGGGATACGACTGCGGGCATGTGATTGACCGGGAGTCGGTCGTCGGGCAGCTGGTCGGAGCGACCGCGATGGGAGTCGGGGCAGCGCTCCACGAAGCTCTCCCGTACGACGAGTGGGGTCAGCCGCAGGCCTCCACGCTGATGCAATACATCGTTCCCAACATCGGGGACGTGCCGCCGATATCCGCCGTCATCTTCGAGTCGGGGCCGACGGAGCACAACCCCATTGGGGCCAAGGGCGCCGGCGAAGCGGGCGTCATCGGAGCCAGCGCTGCCATCGCCAACGCCGTCGCCGACGCTCTCGGAGAGGCCGGCGAGCACGCGGTGGATCGCCTTCCCATTGCCCGAGAGCGGCTGGTCCGATACGGCCGAGGCTGACCTTCAGACGCCCAAGACCGAGACGCGAGCTTCGCCGGCCGAGATTCCGGGTTGCGCACCGATGTCCTTCACTCCGGAGGCAACGAGCGCACGGCGACCCTGCGACGTCTCGACTCATCCGCCTCAGCCAGGCTCCCGTCCTCCGCGTCCGATGTCGAGCACGGCGAGGCGATGCCGCGGCCGCCAGCCGCTTCAAGCCCGCCGAGAGGCAGCGCCGGCGCGGCTCAGGCGTAACCGCCCTCGAGGAGGCGCTGTGCGCGTCCTCCGAACACCTCAGCCCGTTCGTCGTCGGCCAGTGCGAGGTCCTCGACCGCCTGAATGTAGGGGCCGCTCCCGCCTGGGATGTGCGGATAGTCACTCCCGTACACGAGGCGATCGACGCCGTACGTCTCGATGGCGCACCGCAACGCAGGAACGTGCGTAGTTGCCGTGTCGTACATCAGCGTTGCGAGGTATTCGGTCGGCGGCTTCACGATGTGCTCCCGGCACTGCGGGAACTGGCGGTAGTAGTTGTCGAGGCGGGGGAACATGAACGGCATCGTCCCCCCGGCATGTGAGAAGACCCACCGGATCCCCTGGTGACGCTCGAACACGCCGCTGAAGACCAGACGGGACAAGGCGAGATTCGTCTCCTGGAAGAAGCCCAGCGCGATCGCGAGGCTGTAGTCCTCGAGATGAAGCGTATTGGTGGGTAGCGTCGGGTGCACGTAGATGAGCGCGTGCATCCCGCTCGCCGCCTCCCAGAACGGTTCGAGCCGCTCGGAGTCGAGCATCTCGCCATCGATGTTCGTGAGCAGCATCGCCCCGGGGAAACCGAGTTCGTCGATGCACCGCTCGAGCTCTGTGATGGAATCGTCCACGTTCTTCAGGGGAAGGGCGGCAAGGGCGCGGAAGCGGTCGGGATGATCCCCAACGATGCCGGCAAAACCGTCGTTGACGATCTGCGCCACCCTGACGGCTTCATCGCCCTCCACGAAGTAGGCGCTGGGCGACGGCACCGAAAGCACCTGCACGTCGATCCCCAGTTGGTCCATCATCGCGAGCCGCACGTCAACGTCCGGGTGGGGCTGCGGCACAGTGAGAGTGACACCACCACGCCACACCACGACGATGCGGCCATCGTCGCGGATGTATGTGTCGAATGCGTCGGCGCTACGAATGGCCTCCACGAACTCCGGCAGGTAGTAGTGGACATGCATGTCGATGACCTTCACGGTCCCTCCAATCTGTGGTCGCGTATCTCGTGTCGCAGGTCCGGCCGTCACCCGTCGTGCGGGATCCGAAGGGCGTCGAGGATGCGGGGAACCATGACGTAGAAGGCCACCGTCATGGTGAGCTCCACGATCGCATCGGGTCGATATCTGCGCTGCAACGCCTCGAGCACGTCATCGCCAACACGCCCGGCCACGACGTCGTCGGTGAACTGAAGGAGCAATCGCTCTTCGTCGTCGAACTCGGGAGCCGTCGGCCACCCGTCGAGCGCATCGATCTGCGCCCCCTCGACGCCGGCGGCGGCAGCCATGACGCTGTGGTCGTTCCACTGGTAGTCGCTCCCGGCCAGCTGAGCGCACCGCAGGATCATCAGCTCCCGCAGCCGACGGGGTGTCTTCGCCTCGCCTCGCAGGGTCCAGGCGAAATCCACCCATGCCTTGAGTAGGGTCTGGTGATTACCCAGGATCCGGTACAAGTTGCTCACCGGGGCTCCGACCCGCCGCAGGTAGGCCAGCGTCTCTTTGTCGAGATCGACCAACGGAACGGTCGGGTTCACTCGTCGCCCCCCTCGCTGATCGCCGCCAACAAGGCGGTGAGCGCAGCATTGAGAGGTGTAGGGATACCGTGGCGCACCCCGAACCGCACGACCGCCCCGTTCAGCGCTTCGTGCTCGAGCGGCTTGCCGGCGAGCCGGTCGTACAGCATCGAGCTGCCGACGTGGTCTGGCAAGGAGGCCAGCCTCGCGACCTCATCGTCGGGAATCGACTCGTCGAGGTCGGCCCCGACGGCTCGACCGACGCCGACACACTCGGCGACGACGCCTCTGGCCAGCTCGGCGATGTCGGCGCGCCGGAACACCGGGAAGCGCCGCATCGTGATCGCCGGGATCGCATTGGCCACTACGTTTGTGCACAGCTTGCGCCAGGCGACGGTCGTGAAGTCGTCCGTGAGGTGCACCTCGACTCGGGTGTCTGCAAACAACGATGCGACGCGGCGGCCCGCGAGCGTGTCCGGCACGGTGAGGAATCCGTAGGTGTAGTGGTGAACCTCGCCGGGCGCCACTTGCTCTCCGCCGTACTTGACCATCGTTGGGACGATCGTCGCACCCCGTGCGTACGGCGCGACGAGGGCCTCGTGCTCGACGCCGTTCTGCATAACTGCGACGGTGGTCTCGGGCCCGCACAGCGCTGCCAGCCAGGGCGCGGCGGACGGGATCTGGTGAGCCTTCGTCGCCAGCAGAACGACTTCAGCCCGGGCGTCCACGTCGGCGGGATCGGTCAGAACCGGGGCATCTACCTCGATCGTCTCGTCGCCTGATCGCACCGTGAGCCGCTCGAACGGGTGATGGGCACACAGGACGAGTCGATGTCCCGCACCCGCCAGCCGCGCAGCGAAGTACCCGCCGACCGAGCCGACACCTACGACGGCGACGTCCACAGCGTCGTCAGCGCCCCTCATCCCAGGAGCTTGCCTCGCACCACGGTTCGGTTCTCGAGCAGCGGCCACACGGCATCAACGATGTGCTCCTTGAAGTGGTCCGCCGCGGCATGTGCCCCGAACGCATCCTCGTCGTCGTACACCTCCACGAGCACGAAGACCGCATCGTCCTCGCGAGACCGATACACGTCGTACGACCGGCATCCCGGCTCCTCGTTGGTTTTGACAGCCATCGTCCGCAAGTGGTCCGCCACCTCGTCCGCTGCGTCCGCCTTCGTCGTGTACGTCGCCACGATCACATACTCCATGATCCTGCCTTTCGTTCTCCGTGGTGCCGCCTCGTTTGGGTCGCTTCGCGCACGTCACACGGTTACTTGACCGCCACCGGGTTGATGGGCGACCCCACCGCCCGGGTGAGTGGCAGTGGCGGCGCCGCAAAGAAGAAGTCGTACTCGCCATCCTCGGCGCAGTCGTCGGCCAGCCCCTCGAGGTCGAAGATCTCGCCGACCGTCAGGCCGAGCTGTGTGATCAGGAGGATGTGGAGCGGCATGCTGACATCGGGCGTCTCGTTGGGAAGCACCTCGGCGCCCCAGGTATCGGTAGCGACCGCGGCGAGGTCCTTCTCACGGATCCAGCGGACGCTCTCGAGTCCGAGACCGGGTGCCTGTGCCGAGTACCCGGCGGCGTAGTCGCCCCAATCGCCTTCGGCCTTGACTTGCGCCATTCGTCCGGTGCGCACCAACACGATGTCGCCGGATCCGACCTCGACGCCCTGAGCGGCTGCACACGCTTCGAGGTCGTCGCCCGAGATCGCCTCTCCCCCGTCGAGCCACGGCTTGCCCTTCCAGCGGGCGACGTCGAGCAGAACGCCGCGCCCCACCAGCTTCTCGCGGCCTTGGCGATGTCGTTCTTGAGGGCACCGAGGCTGCTGACCTGGGTGGCGTCGTAGCCGTTGTACTATCTTGCCCTCGAACACCATGTGGGCAAGGGCGTCCCACTGGGTGCCGCATTGCAGGGGCATGATGATGATGTCGTCGTTGCCGCGAACGTAGCCGTCCTTGCCGCCGTAGAAATCTCGGACGGTCGTGCCGGTGATCGCGTCGTTCCCATCGCGGATCATCAGGTGAATCGGGTTGAACCGCCCCCATCCTCCCCGCTGCGGCCCGGTCTCGTCGAAGGGAATCGCAAGGGAGATCACCTTGCCCTTCCGAATACAGGATCGCCCCTCGAGCACCTTCTCCTCGGTGAGCAGGTTCAGAGTGCCCAACTCGTCGTCTTCGCCCCATCGGCCCCAATTCGAGCACTGGGCGGCGATCCGACGCACGTCCTCGATACCCGGCGCCTCCGTCATGTCGATTGCCTCCTCTGATGCCGGCCGACACTGCGCCCAAAGCGGCGCTCCCCCCCACCATACGCACGGCCGCACCGCCGGTGCGGCGGTGATGTATGATATACCAATTCGAGGCATTCCCGCGTCATACACCACACGACGGCACCGCGGATTCCACGGGACCCCCGGCACTCCTCCGGTGGATGTCCACCTCCACGAATGCGACGACGACCCATGTGTCCCGCCCGGCTCGATCCTCTTTGCGCTGACCGCAGAGTGAGGCCGCTTTCTCCGAGTCGGGCGCACGTCCTCAGCCGGTGGCCACCACCGCGGCCGAACGCCCGGCGATCCTCCCGAAGACCATCCCGGACGTGAGCCCGGTGCCGCCTGGGTAGTTGAAGAAGAAGAGTCCGCCGACCAGCTCACCCGCCGCGAACAGCCCGGGAATGGGCCAGCCCTCGGCACTCTGCACCCGGGCGTGGGCATCGATTCCGAGACCGCCGAAGGTGAAGGTGATCCCGCACGTCGTCGCGTAGGCCTCGTACGGCGGTGTGTCCAGCGGGTTGGCCCAGTTGGACTTCGGCACTGCGAGGCCTTCGGTGCAACGGCCGTCGAGAATGGTGGGGTCGAAAGCGATATCGGTGCGGACTGCGGCGTTGTATGCCCCTGCGGTGGCCAGGAACCCCGTGGGATCCACGCCCTCCATCTTCTCCGCCAACTCCTCCAACGTATCCGCCTTGACCTTGGTCACCTCTGAGATCCGATACTCGTCCCGCAACAGATGCGTCACCTTGGCATCGAAGACCTGCCAGGCGAGCTGGTACGGCTGCCGGAGTATCTCCTGGCCGTACTTGGCGTACGTGTAGTTCCGAAAATCGGCGCCCTCGTCGACGAACCGCTCACCCCGTGAGTTGACCATGATCCCGAACGGATAGCTGTGCTTCTGGAAGCCGTCACCCACCTTGAGGTCCCCAAAGGGCGGTGCGTTGAAATCCCAGCCGACGGCATGCGAGCCCGACCAGTTCCCCGTCGCGAGCGCACCGACATCGAGTGCCATCCTGATCCCGTCGCCGGTGTTGTGGCGGGTCCCCCGCACCCTGGCGAGGTCCCATCCCGGCCCCAGGTACCTGGTGCGCCACTCGGTGTTGGCCTGGAAGCCACCGCTGGCGAGAATGACGGCTCTCGCGCGGCACGTCGAGGGACGACCGCGCCGGGTCACGTCCACGCCGGCGACGGCACCGTCCGACATCACCAGACCCACCGCCCGCGTCTCGTAGATCGTGTCGATGCCCCGCTTGGCCGCGACCTGGTGAAGAGACTCGACGAGGCCGACCCCGCCGCCGTTGGCCTCAACTGTGAGCCCGCCCCAGAACTTGAACTTGCCATCGACCTTGAACGCCTGCCGGCCGTACGCCGGCAGGAACCCGACGCCCTGCTCGCTCATCCACACGATCGACGTCCAAGCTCTTCGTCACCAGGACCTCGACCAGATCCGGGTCGGCGCGGTACTGCGTCACCCTGGCCATGTCTTCGAAGAACTTCTCCTCCGGGTAGGTGCCGAAGTCGGTATTCGCCCGCTCCGCCTCCGTGAGTTCCGGCATGACGCGCATGAGGTCCTCGACGCCGTCGTATGCGAACCGAAACGCGCCTGCCGTGAAGCGACTGTTCCCGCCCCGCTCGTCTTCGACGGATCGCTCGATGACGAGGATCCGCTCGGCGCCGTGCTCGTGTGCAGACAGCGCTGCACACATTCCTGCATTGCCGGCACCCACGACCACAACGTCGTATCCGGCATCCGTGACCGGATCTGCCACCAAGTCCTCCCTAATAGGCGGGTCTCCGACGATAGCCCGACGCTTCTACCGGAAGGTGCGTTCGATCGGACGACGTGGGCTCATCGAGACGCGGCGTTACTATCGCCGGATGCCCGATATTGCCGATGTAACGCCGCCCGTGGACCCCTCGCCCGAAGCAGTCCCGCTCGCCGGGATCCGGGTGCTGGACTTCACGCGTATCCTCGCCGGGCCGCAGGCCACGATGCTGCTCGCCGACCTCGGCGCCGACGTCCTCAAGGTGGAGCGGCCCGACACGGGCGACGACACGCGTCACTGGGGACCGCCCTTCGTCGGTGACGATGCCGCCTACTACTTCTCGGTGAACCGGAACAAGCGGTCGATCACGCTCGATCTCGCCGATGATGCGGACCGGAACCTCGCGTTCCGCCTCGCAGCCGAGGCCGACGTGGTCGTCGAGAACTTCCGACCCGGGCTGCTCGCATCCTTCAGCCTCGGCTACGAAGATTTGGCCGACTCCAACCTGGTCTACTGCTCGGTCACTGCGTTTGGACCGGGACCCAAAGAGCGCGAACCCGGCTACGACATTGCAATGCAAGCGCTCACAGGGTTCATGAGTATCACGGGCCCCGAGAGCGGCGAGCCCGCCAAGATGGGCGTTGCGCTCCTCGATGTGATCGCCGGGCTCTACGCAACGGTCGGGATCCTCGGAGCGCTGGAGGTGCGGCGCCGCACCGGACGCAGTCAGCGGATCACGGTTCCATTGTTCGACGCCAGCCTCGCCGCCCTCGCCAATCAGGCCTCCAACCACCTGCTCGGTGGCATCGTGCCGAGGCCGATGGGAACCGCCCACCCCAACATAGTGCCCTATCAGGCGTTCCACGCGTCCGACGGCTACGTCGTCATCGCCGCCGCCAACGACCGGCTGTTCCAGCGACTGTGCGAGGTGCTGGGGCGAGGCGCCCTGGCGACCGACGAGCGATTCGTCACGAACGCCAACCGCGTCGTCAACCGCAGCGCCCTCATCCCGACGATCTCGGAGGTCGTCGGTACTGCACCGGTCGCCGATTGGGTGGAGCGGCTCACCGCGGCCAGGGTTCCGGTGTCCCCCGTGCGTGACCTGTCGGCCGTCTTCGCCTCGCCCGAAGCGGCACCGATCGTGGACACGGTGAGCGACCGTGTCCGGGGCCCCCTGCGGCTCGTGAAGAACCCGATCTCCGGTTTGCCGCTCCGCAAACCGACACCACCACCGATCCTCGGTGAGCACTCGGAGGCCGTCCGTGAGCGCGGCTGGGAGCCCTGACCACGCCCAGCTCAGGTCCGGGGATCCTCCCGGTAGTGAGCCTTCCACACTGCACCCGAGCGGAACCTCTCCTCCACCATTTCGGGCGGGTCGTCCATCCTCATCGCCAGCACTGCGCCACCCGGCCAGGCCCAGCAGGGCTTGCCAAGTGCGATCTCGACTCTCGTGTGCGCCGGATGGCTCGCGTTGGTAGCGGCCACCATTGCCGAGAGCGACGTCTCGTCGTGCGGGTCCGGGGAGTGGCGGCAGATGGAGTCGACGCCGGGACCGTTGACGTGGTCCTGGGACAACGCACGAAGGTCGTCGACTGTGATCGACCCGCTCAGGGGCTGCAGCACCTCGTGAGCGCGACGAGCCCGAGCGGCACTGGACGTGTCCGCAGGGTCGTTGAGGTGCTCGAGGGTCACGAAGGAGTTCGACCGAACCACCACTCGATCGCGGATCGTTTCGACGGAGAGGTGCTCGTAGGACCCCTCGATCACGACCATGCGACCCGCGTCGGCGAACTCGACGTTGCCGCTCGTCGCCATCGGTGTCTCCAGCATCGCGGAGACCACCGCCCTCGCTGCCGCCGCGGGATCGAGCTGAGCGAGCCCCTCCCGCAGCAAGCTGCCCCGATCCAGAGCTCGCAGATCATCCACGTCCGGATCCCGCTGTCGCATCTCGGTCGTCCGTGCGATGTTGCTTGCAGCTACGACCCCCGCGTCGTTCACGCCCATCTTGAGCCCGGTCGTCCCTGCTGCGGCGACCCCGACAATGCGCACGCCATCGTCGGTTCGCCAGTCCAGCACGACGTTGATCTCCTTGAACCGGTGAAAGCCTTTGCCGACGAGAGAGTCTGCTCCGATCTTGTCCGAGTTCTTCAGGAGCATGGTGGCGCCCGAAGCGCTGGCGCTGCCCACGGCAGCCGCCACGGTGCACTCGTCGGGTACGAGTCGGTGCCGCGCCATCTGGAACAGCATGAGGACGGTTTCGCCGACGCCGGCGCCGGCGGCGATTCCGCGAAGCTCTCGCAGGAGCCCGCGATCGAGCCGTCGTCGTTCTCCCAGGGCGCATCGCTCGAGCGCTCGCGAGGTCCCATCCGGCCGAGGCAGCCGCCCTGAGGAACGAGCCAACGTTGCTCTGCACGGCGCTGCGGAATCGACGTCCGTGCCGCTCGCCACGCGTGCGGGGATCCGGGTGGTGAGGGGCGATTCCGGCGATCACGGTGGCGATGCGCCGGCCGGGACCTCCACGAGCTCGACGAGAAGGCCGTCGAACTCGCTGGGATGAATGAACGCGATCATGGTGCCCATGCCACCCGGTCGAGGGTGGTCGTCCACGAGACGCACGCCCTCCTCACGCAGCTCGGTCAGGTAACCAGCGAGATCCTCGACTTCGAAAGCGACGTGGTGAAGAGCGTTGCCCCGCTTCTCCACGAATCTTCTCGACCACCCCGGGACCGATGGCCTCGAGAGTCTGCACATACGACTCGCCTACAGGGACCATCCTCTCGACAAACCCGTCCACGTCCTCGCTGTGACACACGTTCATGCCGAGCATCGCGGACAGTCGGGCGTGCGAGCGCAGCCTCGGATCCGTGGGCGAACGCGACGTGGTGAATGCGAAGGGGACGCCGGAGCACCATCTGGATGTGCGACTGTAGCACCCGCCATCCCGGCCGCTCGGAGCGGAGCGCCGAGGAACGGGTCCGAGGCGGCGCACGTCCGAACCGCCGTTGCGGACGCCGAGCTCCCTTGCTCCGCCGCCCATTGATGACGATCCGTGCTGTCAAGGCGCGGACAGACGCGCTGCGCTCACGCTCGTAGGATCGAGGCGAGCACACAGGAGCACACCAACCTTGACATCCGAGGATCCTCTCGTCGTCGCCATGACCGGAGCAACGGGGGTGGTTCTCGGCATCCGCCTGCTCGAGACGCTCGCCGCCGCCGAGATCCCCGCCACCTGGTGATGAGCGACTGGGCGAAGGCGAATGTCCGTATCGAGACCGATCTCACGCTCGACTATGTTGAGGGGCTGGCAACAACCGTGCACTCGGCCCGCAACGTTGCCGCGTCGCTCTCCAGCGGCTCGTTCCAGACCATGGGGATGGTGGTGATCCCGTGCACCATGAAGACGCTCGGGCAGATCGCAACCGGCGCGGGAGACACGTTGATCGGCACGAGCCGCCGATGTGACGATCAAGGAGCGCCGACCGTTGGTGATCGTTCCTCGAGAGACGCCGCTGAGTCCCATCCACCTCGAGCACATGCTGCGATTAGCCCGGCTCGGTGTCGCGATCGTGCCGCCCATGCCCGCCTTCTACAACCGCCCCCGAACGCTCGATGACCTCGTCAACCACACCGTCGGACGGGTGCTCGATCAGCTCGGGATCCCGAACGAACTCGTCCGGCGGTGGGACCCCCGCCCCGGAAGGGCAAGCAGCCTCGACTGACCGCTACGGTTGGGCGATCCCGTCCCATACGGAGACCAGATCGTCGAGTCGCTGCTCGCGGCCGCCCGACATGAGCGACACGGTGATCCGGTCCGCGCCCAGTGCGACGAGCTCGCCCAGTCGCTTGCGGCAGTGCTCCTCAGGGCCGGCGATGGCCAGTTCCGCAGCGAGCGGCGTCGGAGACGGAGAACGCATGCCGAGCAGCCCACCGAGAGGTGTGCTGCGAAGTCGTACTCCGTCGCAGCTCTGGCCAGCTCGGGACGAAACCGTGCCAGCGAATCCGGGATCCGCTCCCAGCGGTCCAGCCAGCGCGCCTGGGCTGACGCCCATGATCGGACCGCGTCTACGCCACGCTCACCGACGGCCATCGTCACCCAGAGGTCGACGAACACCTCGCCGGGATCGCGTCCCGCCGCAGCCGCGGATTGCCGGATCTGTTCGATCTGGGATCGACAGATATCGGTGTTTGCCGGCCCCATGACGATCACTCCATCCGCAGTCCTCCCGGCGAGCGCCAGCATCTTCGGCTGGCTGGCTGCGACGAACAACGGTGGGACGGGCTCCCTAGCGGCGGCGATGCGGACCATCTGCCCCTCGATGGCAACATCGTCGCCTCGCAAGAGCGCCCGGAGCCGCCGCAAGCCCATCTCGAACTCGGCGAGACGTTGCGGCCGCAGGCCGACGCCGTAGACCGCGCTGTCACCAACACCGACACCGGCCAAGAACCCGCCCCGGCGCCATTGCCGCCAGGGTGGCCAGGGATGCTGCGACCACGGTCTCGTGCCGGGTCACGAGATTGGTCACTCCCGGCCCGATCGAGATCCGATCGGTCTCCCGAGCGAGCACGGCGAGCAGGGCGAACGGATCCCGCATCGCCACCTGCGAGTCGATCACCCAGCACGCCTCGATGCCGAGCGACTCCGCCCGTCGCACGAGGTCGACCATCCGAGCAATGTTCTCGCGAGCGCTCCACCCCACGGACAGTCCGAGTCCGCTCGTCATTCGGCGGCGGGTGGACGGGCAGCGGAACCGAGTATGCCGAACTCCCCGTGGGGCGCCACCAAGAGCCCATACAAGTCGGGCCGGCGGTCGCGCAGAACGGGGAACACGTCGGAGCGCGCTCGAGATCTTCGCCGCGAAGGGTGGCGCGTAGCGTCTCGGGTCCGGAGCCGGCTCGGGCGATCACGTCGCCGACCGCCGAGATGACGGAGCTCTCGCCGTACAAAGCCCATGTCCTGCCCCGAACCTCCAGGGGCCCGACCCCGTTGGCGAACACGACATGGTGCTGACCCTCCAGGCGCGAGCCACGGGCAGGACCTCGA
>CAWBYA010000001.1:0-235643 GCA_963792895.1 uncultured Acidimicrobiia bacterium | reverse complement strand
CTCCACTCGCTGTGGCATATCGGCCAAGGAACTGGAGCGGCAGATCGGTGTCACCTACAAGACGGCATGGCGCATGTTCCACAGGATCAAGAACATGCTGATGAGCGACGAAGGCGACCCGCTGGGCGGCACTGTTGAGGCCGACGAGATGTATGTCGGCGGGAAGCGCCGAGGGCGCACTGGCCGACCCTCCGTTACCGATGGGCAGAAGACCCCCGTCTTCGGGATGGTCGAGCGGGGCGGCAAGGTCCGCGCTGTCGTTGTCGCGAACGTCACAGCGGGAACGCTGCTGGGCCCTGTTGAGAAGCGGGTCCTGCCGGACACGATGGTTTACACCGACGAGTACCCCTCCTACGGGCGGCTCGCTGACCGTGGCTATGGGCATCGCAGGATCAAACACAAGGCCGGTGTCTACGTCCAGGGCGACGTTCACACCAACACCATCGAAGGGTTCTGGGCCTTGGTGAAGGGCGGCATCGGCGGCGTGCACCACGCGGTCAGTGCCAAGCATCTGCAAGGCTATCTCGACTCCTATGCGTTCCGGTACAACCATCGGGACGACGCTACCCCTCTGTTCCTGACGCTTCTGGGTCGGATTGCTCACCAACATGCCTAGTCGCCCTGTGGAGGTCGCCTAGGAAGTCGTCCTTCGTGAAGTCACCGTTGGCGCTCATTGGCGCGGCACCCAACGGCTCATCGTCCTCCCTCTCTCGTCGTTCCCTATCTAGTTCCCTGCGTTCAGCCACGACCTCCTCCATTTCGAGTAGTTCATGTAAGGACTCAATTGGGGCAACCACCCCCACTCCGGCAAATCGCGCCCACCTACGAACACACCCAACAACGCAGCGAAGTAGTGGAGGTCCCCCAGAGAATCTGCGTCAGGGTGTTCCTGCTGCCAGGGTCGGGGCAGGGTATGAACTCGACTCCCCGGATAGGTGCCTTGCACGAACACTGGGGAACCACTGAATCCCTCCCTCGACCGACAGTCGAGAAGATGGGCCTTTTCGACGCCGTGTAGACCGTTCGGGTCGTACTCAACGCCTTCTATCCACACCGCCCCGACATTGCCGGACATCACCATGGGTACGTCCATCGCTCGAAAGGCCTTCTCTGCCAGCAGGCCGACGTAATACGCTGTCGCGCCCGGCCGTACCCGTTCTATGCCCGATTTGTCGATGGCATAGTCATAGAGCGTTATCGCGTTGAACTCTGCGTTTGTCCTCTGCTCCGTACCACAAGGCCGCGGCGAGATCTTCACGTGGATGGCGATACCACCGGTCGAACGGAATGCTCATTCGTCCCGGCGGGAGGCCATTCGACGTGGGCACCACAGCATCGACAGAACTTCTGGACGTGGAACCGTCCTCCAGGTACAGATTGTGTCGAGCAGTCACGACATAGCCATGGTCTGCCGACCCGCGCTGCGTGTCTGTTGCGTGGACGCGAACCAGGAAGCACGTTCCCAGGCGGTCGCCGTTGGTTTCGAGCCGCCCGACAGTCCCAACTAGCCAATCGTGTAGCGGCACGTTCAACCGTCCTGGGTAGTAGGCCCCCAGGCTAGCCGTCGGAATACCTACCGTCATGGTATAATTCCCATGTCAGTTATCCGTGAGGCGGTGCTCGGCGTCGGGGCTGATCGGCGGCGGGGTAGGGTGGCGGGAACGTGATTCCGGTTCCCTCCGAGTCGACGCTGAGGCGTGTGGCGGTCTGGGGTCTTCTGGCGCCCGTGGCGGCGATGCTGGTGGCGTTGCCGTTGGCTCAGGCCCTGGGTGGCCGTTCGTGGCCGATGCCGTTGGTCGACCTGGTGGCCATGGTGATCACGGTGGCGTTGATCTATGCGCCGATGGTGGGCATCGTGGCGCTGGCCTTGTTGGTGACGTCGCGACGCTGAGCTTGTGGTGCGGTACGCTGTCTGGCGATGCCGTGGACGCCGGTCCCTCTTCCCGACCTTTCGGACGCACCCGAGTCGGTGCGGCCGTATCTTGAGGACCTTGCGGGGATCTACACGGAGCTCACGTCTCTTGTGGGCAACAAGGGCAAGCATCTCGGGCGACCAGGTGCGGCGGCAGCGGCGGATCAGCTCACGGTGGCGGCGCAGGTGACTCGCCGCATCGACCGAGAAGGAGCGGGGATCCTCACTGATCATGCCCGTCAGCTGCGACGCGCCACCACGACCGGCGCTGCCTTCGATGTCTATGTGGATGCGCTGGCCACGTTGGCGGGGATCATCCGCGCCGGCGCCCTCACGACTCGATAGGAGCCAGCGATGCCGATGGACTTCGATGACATCATCGACAGCTTCCGCGAGCAGTATCCGCCGACGCTGGACACGGCACAGGTGGCGGAGATGCTCGGGTCCACGCCTGAGGTGGTGCGGTCCAAGGTCGCCCGCGGCGAGATCCCGGCGTATCGGTGGGGGAAGAACTTCCGGTACTTCCGTGACGAGGTGCTCGACTGGCTCCGGAATCAAGCGGTCACGCCAGGAGCCGACGACACCTCGAGTTGACGAGGGCACCCGCCTGCCTGTGTCGTGGGTGCGTGTAGCAGTGTCTCCGTGCCGGGCGAGCTCGACACGCAGCGCAGCTGGTGACCTCGATCGGCGTGCCGCGACCACATCGCGACCACAAGAGGACTGAAAACGACGCGAAATGACGCAAAGCGATGAAAGGTCAAAACCGTTGCGGCTCAACGGTTCTCGCCGGAATCGCCTTGATCTGTGGGACCCCCTGATCTTCCCCTACAACGAAGAGGTCAGGGATGAGCTGGTCGACCAGTCTCCTGGCCGTCGCAGGGCGGCGGGGGCCGCCATCGTCGGGGTGAATCGCCGCGGGTTCGGCGGAAGACACTGGATCCTGCACGAAACCCGGAGAGCTTCAAACACCGACTTGGCAACCTGTCGGATGGTTCGGGCGCTCAGCAATTTCGTCGCCGTCCAGGCCACATCAGTTCTTGGAGGACGACGCCAGTCGAACGCTTGACGTTCTCCCCAGCGTCGGATCGACTGGAAGAGTCCCAACCCGTGAGGACTCGGGCCAGCTGGCGTTCGAGTTCATCTGCGGACGACCATTCCCAGGCTCTGCGAGAGGTTCAATCGAGCGTGCGGGCACTCGGGGCTCTCGAGAATCAGCAGGTCGTAGCTGACGTTGTCGGTGCCCAGGACAATCGCCGACAGGCCGGAGGTCGCGCAATCCTCACCCAAGTCTCTGGTCAGTGCAGATATGCCCTCCGGAGTGAGGAGCACTTCAGCGGCGTACGGTGTCACCCCAGGCGTCTGCACGATCGACTGTCCCTCGAGAGTACGCGTACTCGCCGCCCAGGCGAAAGCGATGATTCCCAGACCGATCACCGTACCGAGAACCATCAAGGTTCGCCTGGCGCTCAGGAAGCGACGCCGAACCAGTTCGTATTGTGCATACCGCGCTACCTGCCGGAGGATCCTGTCGAGCGCAAACGCCTTCTTGCGCGCCGCAAGGTCGCCGCCCTCTCCCTTGTCTAGGCACTGCTTGTACTTCCTTACCAGGCCGACACAGTCATCTGCCTGAGCAACGAAAAGAGTTGGGTCCTTGTCCAGCCACTTGACCACCTCGCCTAGCTCCTTGCGTTCTCGAAGCTCGCGGCGCGACTCGTCCTCGCCAGAAGTCGTGACGCCCGCTAGACGGCCTGGCGGAAACCGAAACCCGAGCACACGAGTAGCGGAAGCAATGATCCCTACGACGCCCAGGAGGACCGCGAGCGCTGCGGCCAACGCGATGAGCCGTTCGGCAGTCCCCTGAATTGTGCTGAGGTCGGTGAGCTGAACGCCTGCTGCTAGCGCGGCACCGAAGACGGCAAACGAAGCGACTACCCACTTCGTGATACTCAGCATTGCATCGATGTCGTCCTGCAGGGTATCAGCGTGCGCTAGCTTCTGAACCTGCGTCTGCCCGCCAGAGGCGACCTCGGGTGCACCATTCCTGACCTGTGCAGTGCGCTTTCTTGCCAGCCTATCCCAAAGATCCACACGCCACCCCGTGGCTACGATGAGTTCCTAACCGCAAGGCGTCCCGACGGTTGTCTTTCAGTTCGTGATGCCAAGGATCGGACATGGTGGCCATCCGTCATCCGCAAGACTGATGATCCCAAGACTCGCTCCGAATCCAAAGGCATCTGAGAGCGGGTCGACGGAACCTACCACTGCGGCAAGGGGATCGTCTTCGATAGTATCAAGGGCTCCGGAGATGAGGTCGATTAGGCGGGTGTGAGCCTCCTGGTCGCTCGTTGGCGGCCGTAGCTGCTCCATACCCTGTAAGAAGTCGCGATAAAGCGGGAAGCAGTGCCTCCGTGATCATGTCGACGTCTGTGAACAGCCGGCTAGGGATGCCCCGTTCCTCGAACAGCGGATAACGGCTGTACGGTTGCCAGTCTGACACAGCGCTTGTCGTGTAGCCCAGAAGGTCTTGTTCGGTCCACAAATGCGGGCTCGCAACATAAACGTCGCCGCCGAGGGCTTCCTCTGCAGTCATTTCGATGCGATCGACCAGCTGAGCGTGGAGTTCCTCTGCGGACTCGATGTAGTCGGCGTGCGTTGTCAGAGTCGTCGTCAAGGGCCGGTGAGTCGTCGTCGCCGGTACGGTGGTCGAAGTAGTAGTCGTCGGTGAAGCGCTCACGGTTGAGGGCGTGCCGGATGGGCCGCCTCCGCAGGCGAGGAGCACAGCGGCCATTCCGCACGCCGCCGCAACACCGTGGGCTCTGAGCTTGATCATGCTTGAACGACCTGCTGCTCTTCTCTTCCAAGACGTGAAGGTGACGCATACATCGTACAGACCGAAGGTGTGGGCGACCGAAGGCGGGCGCGGTACGAACGACAGCTGGCGACAGCGGTAACAAACCGGCAGGTCAAGATCAAAAAGTGCTGGTCTAGGGTGATCCGGTCCGGAGGATCCGTTCCATGTCGCTCGCCAAGAGCGGTGCGCTGTTGGGCACCTCCTCTGTTCGACCATTCGTGTACGTCCGCTTTTCGCGGGCTTGGTCCGCGTCTGGTCCGCGCGTGGTCCACGAACGGGTGAGAATCGTTGCGAACCGATGAGCACTGTTGGTCAACGGAAACGTCTGCGACACAAAGGGTTTCAGCCGATAGGCCTTGCGGCGCAAGGGATGCGCGAAACCGCCGATCGGCCTTCACACGGCAGAGGTCATTGGTTCGATCTCAGTAGCGCCCACTCGGAAACCGTTGCGCTGCAATGGTTTCCAGGCGCACTCTGCGGGGTTGGCGATGTGGCCACGACTACGGGCCGTACACCTGCTCCAGGCGCTCGCGCTCGAGCGCGGAGTCCCGTCGGCGCAGAGCCTCGGGGTGGCCGAGCTTCCCCACCTTCGCCACACCGCGATGCTGGTGTTCCGACAGCACCGCGAACGCCTCCAACCACGATTGCCACATCGCCGACTCTTCACCCGACCACCACCGGAGTCCGGAGTCGTTTCAGCTCCTGGTGCGTTGCCTGATCGATGCGCACACTCGTACTCTGCACGCATGTCAGCACAAAACATCGCATGCAGGCCTTGGTAGGGGGTCACCCGACGTCCAACCGCCCAGATCACCTACTCGCCAACCTCACAGGGCTGCCGTGACGAAGGGTCAGTCGACCGCCTTCTTGACCAGCGCGACGATCTGCTTCTCGACGGCTGGGGTCAGCTTGGTCACCGCATACGACGCCGGTCACATGGCGCCGTCGTCGAGGTCGGCTGCGTCCTGGAAGCCGAGGGTGGCGTAGCGGGCCTTGAACTTGCCCGCGTCTTGGAGGAAGCAGACCACCTTGCCGTCACGCGCATAGGCGGGCATCCTCGACCAGGTCTTGGGGTGAGGTCGCGTGCGGCCTTCGTGATGATCTCGTGGAGGCACCCTGCGAGGATCCGGTCCGCGTCGGCCATCCCAGCGATCTTCTCCAGCACCTCGGCTGTGCCGTCGACCTTCTTGCCGGTCTTGGCGGTCTTCGCCTCCATGGCCGCTCCTTCATGGCTGCGCGCTCCTCGGCGGTGAAGCCGCCGGCCTCCGTGTCCGACTGGGTGCTGCCCTCGGGCGACTTTCGCGTGGTTGCCATCGTGATCTCCTTCGCTGACGTCCCCGCGTTGAGCCTCCGGACCAGCCTGGCGGCACAAGCGGCGGGCGACAACGGCCACACCGGTGTCTGGCCTGGTGCTCGAGCGTTGGTAGCGAGCGGATGCCTTGTCCGAGCCAGTGTCTATGTGAAGAGCCTCGCATTTCGACTTGTTGACGACTGACTCCGGGGCGCGTACGAACTGCTCGGAGTCGATGGCGCCCACGACGCGGATCGGACGGATCGGCCGAGCCGAGGATTGGCCCCTGGTAGCCGTCCGTGCGTCGGCGCCTGAGGGCTGCACGACGATCGACGCCCACAAGACGTCGCCGCCGGTCCTGACTGCAGCCAGTACGCGACGAGACCGCTCGGTGGCAAGAGTTGGCAAAGACCGACGGGCTGGAACCCGCGCACGACGATGATCCGGCTTGCCGTCGAGGTTCTGTGGTTGCCGGGCTCAGCCTGGCAGAGAGACAGATCCAATCCCGTTGCGTCCGCTTAAGGATGGTTTAGCCCACCGGGGAAGTTGCGCTATGCAACTCCACCGCACTATCCGATCATGGCTGCCCATGCGACGCAAAGCCCGCCTCTCGGCGTGACGCAGCTCCCCAGCGCGGATCCCGGTCGGCGCGGCGTCAGTGATCGCTCGCCCGCTGCCGCGGCGCCCCCGCCCGAGTCGGTGCACTGGTTTCGCCGCGTGCGTCGTGTCGGGCGCAGGGTGAGGCGGCCCATCATCCCGACGGGGAGGCGCCTCGCGGCGGCAGGCATCGTCGTCGCGGTGGTGGCCGTGGTCGCCATTGGGGTGAGCGTTGAGCGGGAGGCGCATCGCGACCTGCTGAATGTCCGCGCTGCGGTCCTCGAGGACGTTGTGGCCGGGCTGGTCGGCGAGGGGCTGCTTCCGCTTCCCACGAACGACCCGGACGCCATGGGTGCCCTCGATGACGCGGTCCGGCTCCGGTTGCTCGGCGGAGAGGCTGTGAGGGTGAAGCTGTGGAGTCCGACCGGCGAGATCGTCTACTCGGACGCGCCCGACCTGATCGGGACGCAGTTCCCGCTGGATGACGACGTGTCGGGGGCGCTCGCGGGCGAGACTCATGTCGGTATCGGTACGCCGGACGCCGCCGAGAACGTCACGGAGCAGCACTTCGGCCAGTTGATCGAGTTGTACATACCCGTTGAGGTCGGCGACTCGGTGGTCTCGGTCTTCGAGGTGTACGAGATCCCAACCTCGTTCCGTGCCACGCTCAGCGAAATCCGCAGGCACGTCTGGGTGAACGTGGCGATTGGGCTCGGCAGCGTGCTGACGGCGTTCGGGGCCGTCGCCCTGGCACACGCCCGGGCGATCGATCGCCGCAGGCGCGAGGCCGAGGTCATGCTCGGCGAGACGCTGACCGCCGCCGACGACGAGCGTCGGCGGCTCATCGGGGCGCTGCACGACGACATCGGCCAGCCCCTCTACCGGGTCCTGTACGGCCTCGAGGGCTGCCGGATGCTGGTCGCCGCCGATCCTGTGGCGGCTGCAGAGATGGAGGCCGTGACGACACTCGTACGCCAGATCGAGGGTTCGTTGCGGTCCGAGTTGCGAGTACAGGCTTCGGGGCTCATTGGCGAGGACGGTCTCAACGACGCACTGGCCCGGCTCGCCGCCGCGACGCATGCCGAATCCGGTCTCGAGGTGGAGTTTCGGCCAAACGATGTACCCGAGGTGTCCGAGGTCGCGGCAACCGCGCTCTTCAGGGCGACGCAAGAGGCCTTGGTGAACGTTCGTAAGCACGCCCGCGCCGATCGGGTGATCATCTCGCTCACGGCCGGTCGGGATCGTCTCGTCATGACGATCGCCGACGACGGCAAGGGGTGGAACGGGACCCGAGGCCTCGGTCTCACGACAACGAGCGATCGGCTCGGAGCTCTCTATGGGGGATTCTCGATACGGCGACGACGTCCGAGGGGAACGGTTGTCACTGCGTGGGTGCCCGTGCGACCCGAAGGAGCTGCAGCATGAGGCTGGCGATCGCAGACGACCACGGCGTGGTGCGAGACGGCATCAGGTTCATGCTCTCGTCGCGGTCGGATATCAGCGTGATCGGTGAGGCAGCAACGAGTCATGAAGCCGTGCAGCTGCTGCAGGCCGAGCCGTCTCCCGATGTCATGCTGCTCGATCTGCGGATGGCAGGAACGTCGGGGTTCGACGTACTCGCCGCAGCCTCGGACCTCGGGCTCGGTGCCCGCATCGTCGTGATGTCGATGCACGACGAACCAACCTTTGTCAGGCGGGCGCTCCGGCTTGGGGCGGCTGGTTATGTGCTGAAGAGCAGCGGGGCAGACGAGCTGTGCCGGGCACTCGACACCGTGGTGACCGGTGGGAAATACGTTCAGGGCGATCTCGCCGCCGTACTCCTCGACGAAGGCGAGCAGCGCACGTCGATCGCGCCTCGAGAGCGGGAGATCCTCCGCTTGGTCGCCGACGGCCTGGAGAACAAGCAGATCAGCCGCGAGCTCCGGCTGGCAGAGACGACGATCAAGTCCTACCTGAAGAACCTGTTCGCCCGCTGGAACGTCTCGTCACGCGCGGAGGCGGTGGCGATAGCCATCCGCCTCGGCGTCATCGACTGACCCCCGGTCGTTGCCGCGCCGCACCGCGGTTCGGCTGAACCGCACCTCTCGGCCCCAACCCGATGCTCTGCGCCCACCGCGGCGTCACACGATCGCAGATACCCCCAAATGGGGGCAGGGGAGTGGCCGGATGGACGGATGGTCGTGGCGGGCTGTCGCCCTTACCTTCGCAGAATGACAAGGGTGCTCTTCTACTCGCACGACACGTACGGCCTCGGGCACTTGCGACGCTGCCTCCGCATCGCGACGTCGCTCATCGCCACCGGCGCTGCACGCAACGTGCTCATCGCATCGGGCTCCCCCCAGGCGTCTTCGTTCGACCTCGGTGCCGGCATCGATGTGCTCAAGATGCCTGCCGTCACCAAGGACGCGGACGGTGGATATCGCTCGAGAACGCTGGGTCTCGATCTCGCCGACACTGTGCGTATCCGGGGCGAGATCGTGTGGTCGGCGGTCGTCGGCTTTCGACCCGACGTGTTCATGGTCGACCATGCGCCGCTGGGAATGGCGGGAGAGCTGCTGCCCACCCTCGATCGGCTTGGCTCGCTGAGTGAACGTCCGCTGATGGTGTTCGGGATGCGCGATATCGTCGACCAGGCGGCGAAGGTCGATGCCGACTGGACGGCGTCTGGCGTGTGGGAGGCCCTTGCAGGTGTGTACGACGGCGTCCTGGTGTACGGCGACGCGGCGGTGCTCACCACGGCTCAGGAATTGCGGCTCCGCCAGCGGATTCCAATCTCCGTTGAGCACGTCGGCTATGTGACGCCGCCGGGCTGGGAGACGGTCCGCCCGGGGCCGCCACGTCGTATGCCGTCGATCGTGGTCACCACGGGCGGCGGCGGGGACGGCCTGCCGGTCATGGAGGCGTACACCCGCTTCCTCGAGCGTTCTCCGATTGCGGGTCGGATCCGCTCTGTCGTCGTCACAGGCCCCTTCATGGCGGGTGGTCCGGTGGGTGGCCTGGTGGAGCGCCTCGCTGCGACCGAGAAGCCTGTGGACCTCATTCGCTTCTCCGACCGGATGGAGACCCTTCTCTCCACGGCAGATGGTGCCGTGACGATGGCCGGGTACAACACGGTGGCCGAGCTCCTTGCGTATGGGCTCCCTGCGATGCTGGTGCCGCGCCGGATACCGCGAGCCGAGCAGTGGCTCAGGGCGACACGCATCGCCTCTGTTGCCGATCTCACCCCGGTTGCCGCCGAAGACGTCACGGTCGAGCACTTCGAGCAGTACGCCGAAGATCTGCTCACCCGGCCCGAGCGACGCGAGCTACAGCTCGATCTCGATGGGAGCCGGGCCGTGGGCGGGGCGCTTCGCCGGCTGATGGCCGGCACGATGCCGGCCGCCGCGGTGACGGGAGCCGCACGATGATCCGAATATTTCTCGTGTTCCGCAGCCGGCTCCGTCCCTATTTGGGAGCGCTCGTCGTCGGGTTGCTGTTCGCCGTCATCGAGGTCGCGGTTGGCCTCGCCCAGCCATGGCCGTTGCGATTCGTCGTTGATCGCGTACTCGATCCGCAGGGCGACCTCGGTGTGACGCCTCAGGTGGCGGTCACCGGCGCGGTCGCCGCCTTGCTCGGCATCGTGATCGTTGCCGCCATCGCCGACTACTGGTCGACGTGGCACCTGGCCGGCGTTGGCCAGCGGGTCGGCAACGACATCCGCGGCGAGGTGTACGTGCACCTCCAAAGACTCTCGTTGCGTTACCACGGCAGCCAGGCGGTCGGCGACCTCACGGCCAGGGTCACTTCCGACGCTGATCGGCTCCAGGACGTGATGATCCAAGCGCTCGCCGTGCTCGCCCCGAACGTTCTGCTCATCGGGGGAATGGTGACGGTGATGGCGGCGCTCGATCTGCAGTTCACGCTGCTCGCCTTGGCGGGATTGCCGGTCCTTGCGATGGTCGTTGTCGGGTCGACCCGCCGTCTCAAGGCTGCCTCCCGCATCGCTCGTAAGCACGGCGGCGAGGTGGCGGCGACCGCCGCCGAGACGCTCACCGCGATCCCCGCCGTCCAAGCCCTCGGTCTCGAGCAGCATCTCGTCGCTCGGTTCTTCGCAGTCCGGTCTGCAAGCCTCGACGCTTCCCTGGAGGCGGTCCGCCAGGAAGCTCGGTTCAGTCCGCTCGTCGACACTGCATCTGCCATCTCGCTCGCGCTCGGTGCTCGGTTTCGGCGCCTCGCGGGTGCTCGACGGCCGGATCTCGCTCGGCGTGCTCCTCGTGTTCATGGCGTATGTGGGTTCGCTCTACAAGCCCCTCAAAGCGTTGTCGCGACTCGGCACCATCGTTGGCAAGGGCGTCGCAGGCGGCGAGCGGATCGAAGCGATACTGGCTGAGGAGCCGGATGTCCGCGACCTGCCCACGGCCCGGCCCGCAGGGCGGCTCAGGGGGGCGATCGCCTTCGAAGGGGTCAGCTTCGGATATGGGCGCGAGTTGGTGCTCGACCACATCGACCTCTCCATCGCTGAGGGGGAGACCGTTGCGCTGATCGGATCGACGGGAGCGGGGAAGAGCACGTTGCTGTCCCTCGTGCCACGGCTCTACGACCCGACCGAGGGCGTCGTACGCTTCGACGGCGTCGACGTTCGCGACTACACCGTGCGTTCGCTGCGCAGGCGAATCGCCGTCGTGCTCCAGGACACGGTGCTCTTTCGCGGCTCGATCGGCGACAACATCGCGTTGGGTAGGGCCAGCTCGTCGCGCACCGACGTCGAGCGCGCCGCCGAGATCGCCCTCGTCGCCGAGTTCACGTCCCGTCTCCCTGATGGGCTCGATACCCAGATCGGCGAACGAGGCGTCGGCCTGTCCGGCGGACAGCGGCAGCGCATCGCCATCGCCCGTGCCGTGCTGCGCGACGCCCCGATCTTGCTGTTGGACGAGCCGACCAGTGCGCTCGACGCCGAGTCCGAGAGCATCGTCATGCGTGCCCTGCAGCGGCTCATGGATGGGCGGACCGCTCTGATCGTCGCTCATCGCCTGTCGACGATCCGTCACGCCGACCGCATCGTCGTCCTAGAGGGCGGCCGCATCGTTGAGCAAGGGAATGCCGATGGGCTGGAGCGGGCCGATGGCCGATACGCACAGTTCGCCCGGCTCCAAGCTTCAGGGGGTATGTGATGTCACGTCGCGTCCTCTACGTGCTCAAGCGGTTCCCCCGACTCAGTGAAACGTTCATTCTCCACGAAGTGCTCCGTCTCGAGGCGGCCGGCGTCCTCATCGGCATCGACTCGCTTCGCGACCCTGAGCCGGGCCCACTCCATCCGCAGCTGGCGAGGCTCGGCGCCGAGGTACGGCATCTTCCGCGCACGTCCCTCGATGAGCAGGCGCGGCTGGTGGCGGCCCGCGCCGTTGCAGGCGGCTTCGATCAAATCCACGCCCATTTTGCCACTTCCGCAGCGGAGGTCGCGGGGATGGCGGGTGCGATCGCCGGTATCCCGGTGACGGTCACTGCGCATGCCAAGGACATCTACCACGAGGAGTACGCGCCGGGCCTTGCCAGGCGGTTGGTGGGCGCGGCAGCCGTGGTCACCGTCTCCGAGTACAACGCCGCACATCTGCGCCAGATCCTCACTCAGCCAGTGCACGTCGTCTACAACGGCGTCGCAGTCTCACATCATTTGGAGCCGCGACCGACCGGGCCGGTGCTGTGCGTGGCACGCCTCGTCCCCAAGAAAGGCATCGACGTCCTGATCCGCGCCGCGGGGCTGCTTGCGGCGGCGGGCAGTCCCTGCGATGTGGAGATCGTCGGCGACGGCCCGCTGCAGGCCGAGCTCGAGTCGTTGGCGGCAGCCATCGGACTCAGCAACAGCGTGCGCTTCCTTGGAGCGCTCTCCGCCCCCGGCGTGGACGCAGCGTACGGCCGCTGCTCGATGTTCGCCCTTCCCTGCCGAATCGACGGGTCAGGCGATCGGGATGGCATGCCGACCGTCCTCGGCGAAGCGATGCAGCGAGGTATCGCGGTCGTGAGCACCGACCTCGTCGGCATCCCCGAGCTCGTCCGCAACGGCGAGACCGGCTTGCTCGTCCCACCCGACGATCCATTCGCCCTCGCCGGCGCACTGGATCTCCTCGGCCGTGATCCGCGGCTCACCGCCGAAATCGCCGCCAAGGGCCGCGCCCACGCCGCAAGGCTGCTCGATCCTGCCGAGGCGACGACGGCCCTTCAGGCCGTATTCGCGGGGGTGGCGCGATGAGGATCGCCGTCGTCTGCAGCGACCTCGGGATCCGGATCCCCGGCGCCAAGGGCGCATCGCTGCACCTCTCGGCGATAACGGACGCATTGCAGCGCCTTGACAACGAGGTGACGCTCGTTGCCGTCGCCGGGTCGGGCCAGCCGCCACCCGGACACCACCTCCTATTGCCGCACCCCGGCAGAGCGGAGGGCCTGCGCCGTGAGGTGCGCAAGCTGCGCTTCGTAGCCCAACTGCCGTCGGTGGCGCTGGACCACATAGCCAGGTTCGCCCCTGACGTGGTCTACGAGCGCCTCTCGCTCTTCGGCGCGGCAGGAAGGAGTCTCGCCGCCCGGCTCGGGGTGCCTCACGTGGTCGAGGTGAATGCCCTCCTCGCCGACGAGGACGCCGCCTGGCGCGGCTTGCGGCTTCGCCGCCTGGCCCGGAGCCGCGAGCAGAACGTGCTGGGGCACGCAGACCGCGTGGTTGCCGTCAGCGACGAGCTCGCTGCCACAATTCGCCTCCGAACCGGCCGGCCGGTCGACGTGCTGCCGAACGGTGTCGAGGCCGCACTGTTCGCCAACCTTCCCAGCCGGGACCTCGCCAGGCACCGTTTTGGGCTGCCCCCCGAAGCTTCGGTCATCGGCTTCACCGGCGCCTTGCGCCCGTGGCACGGCGTGGAGCTCGCCATCGAAGCGCTGGGCGAGATCCCCAACGCGGTCCTGGCGATCGCCGGCGACGGTCCCATCCGAGCCGAGCTGGAGGAACGAGCGCGTTCACGCGGACTATCCGAGGGCATCCGCTGGATGGGTGCGCTCGCCCACCACGACGTTCCCGCGTTCCTCGCAGCGCTCGACGTCGCCGTAGCCCCCTACCCCGATCTGCCCGGGTTCTTCTACTCGCCGCTCAAGGTGTACGAGTACCTCGCCGCAGGCGTCCCCGTGGTCGCCTCGGGCATCGGACAGATCAGCGATCTGGTGGGCCCGTGGGGCCGCCTGGTCACGGCAGGCTCGACGAAGGACCTGGCGGCAGCGATCCGCGCCACCCTCGACGATCCAGCTGCCCACACGAGGGCCGCCGAAGCTCGCGCATGGACGCTCGCCAACCACTCCTGGGACAAGCGGGCGGAGCGCCTGACGCTGATCCTGACGGAGGTCGCCGGTGCGCTGGCCCGTTGACCACCCTGCGCTCACGGACCCGGACCTCGCCCGCTGGCGGGACGGTGCGGACGAGCTGTGCCCAAACGCAACGGTGGTATCGCTTCTCCGCCACGTCCCCAACCGACGGGTGACCAGCCTCATCGACCTCGACGGAGAGCCGGCGGTCTTGAAGCTGTTTGCCTCACCAAGGGCTCGGGGCAACCATCGCCGTCTCACCGCTTTGGCAGAAACGCGCGCACGGACGGTCGTGCCCATGTCCCTCGGAGCGGATCGGGCGGGCAGGGTTGGGCTCGTGGAGTTCACCGACGGTACTCCGTTCCACGAGCTGGACGACGCCGCGATGCTCGCCAGCGCAGCAGCGGTCGGGGCGACCTTGCGCATCCTCCACGAGAGCGGGCCCGTCCTCGATCGGAGCTGGACCGTTGCAGACGAGCTTGCCCAGCTCGAGCGACGCGCCACGCCCCGCACGCAGTCTCTGCTCGCGAGACTCACAGCCGCCGCACCGCAGGACGACCAACCTCTCGTCGCCTCGCACCGCGACTTCCACCCCAAACAGGTTGTCGTCACCGACGAGGGCGCAGCGCGGCTGATCGACCTCGACGACGCCGCAATGGCACCTGCCGGGCTCGACATCGGCAACTTCCTGGCGCATCTCGATCAGGTCCGGATCACGGGACGCAGACGTGCCGAGGTGGTCGAGCGCGCGGCCGCGAGCTTCGTGGCGGGGTACGGGGCTCTGCCAGCCGACACCGATCAATGGCGGTTGCTCGCCTTGGCCCGGCTTGCCGGGCTCGCCGAGTCCCGGCACGGCGACGCCGTAGCCGCCGCGGCTCTGGCTGCGGGGGTCGCCGCCAGGCTGCAGGCGGCTCCACCAGCAGCGACCGATCGACCTCAGCATCCGGTCGATGCCTTGCGGAGGCTCGGGCACACGCCGACCGGCTGGCTGTTGCCGCTGAACGAGCGTCATCCCGACCGTCCCGTGACGCTGGCGCCGACCACGGTCGGCCCGATCGTCCTCAAGGAGCTCGACCCCGTCAAGGCGCGGCGCATGTCTGGGTGGATGACCTACTTGTGGAGCGGGCCTATCGGAGCGTCCCGCTCGCCCGCTGGAATCCCCGAACCGCTCGGCTACGCGGAGCGGTTCCTCGCCATGCGGCACGTTCCCGGAGCCCAGCTCGCCGCACGGGGTGAGCTGCCTCCGGACCGATCAACGGACGTGGCGGCGCTCCTCGCGGATCTCCACCGCACGCACGTGCCGGGGCTTCCGCTGCGCGACGGCGAGGCGATCGTGCGGTCACTCATGCGTAAGGTCGGCGAGCTACCGGAGGTGCGGCGCCGCCTGTTCGCACCAGCACTCGCGCTTCTCGCCGGGTCCATCCCGACCGAGCCCAAGCTGGTCACCACGCACGGCGACTGGGCGCCCCGCAACATCATCGCTACCGCCGACCGGCTCACGATGATCGATCTCGACAGACTCCAGCTCGCCGATCCCGCTCGCGACGTGGCTTACTACGGTGCGTGGCTGTTCGTCACGCAGCTCACCCTCGGGAAACCTGCATCATGGGCGCTCGGGGAGGAACTGGCGGCTGCCTATGCCCGGGCACGGCCCGATAGCATCCTCGCCCCAACAATGGCTTTCCACAGGGTCGCCGCCCTGATCCGCATCGTCCACGGCTGGTCAGCCCTCGCCACCGACGACGTGACCGTCGCCGAGATTGCCGGTGAGGCGCAGCGTTTGGCGGGCGAATGGGCCGCCGCAGAGCGCGGTCACCCCATGGACCACCTTGCGACCAGATGAGGACTCGATACGACCGGAATGGAGGCTGAAGATACCGAACCGAGAAGCCGGCTACGAACGCCATTCGGTGGTGACCGGCGGCAACCGCTGCCACGGGATTGGCGACACCAGGATCGTGGGACGTGTACGTGGGGATGTGGGCGATTCGCGGCAAGCGACGGCCACGGACTCCATCACAATTACACGCAACATGGGACCTACGGCCCCTCGCCGAGGGTCTCCTCGACGTCGACCATCACGAGAACACAACGGAGGAGGAGGAGAGCAATGTCCAGAGTAGGTGTGCGGGCGTGGGTCGTGTTCATTGTCATCGCCACCGTGGCGACTGTGATGAACCTGGCGCTCGCTTTTCAGCTTGCGCCCGGCGGCACGTTCACAGACGACGACGGCAACATCCATGAGGGAAATATCGAAGCAATCGCTGCGCTGGGCATCACCAAGGGCTGCAACCCGCCAGCCAATACGCTCTACTGCCCAGACAGCGGCGTGACCCGTGCTCAGATGGCAGCATTCCTGAACAGGGCACTCAATCTGCCCACGTCGACGGAGAATTTCTTCACCGATGACGAGGGCTCCTTGTTCGAGAGTGACATCAACGCGCTCCGCGCCGAGAGGATCACGTTGGGGTGCAACCCGCCCGACAACGACGAGTTCTGCCCGAACGCGATCGTGACCAGAGGGCAGATGGCGGCGTTGTTGGTCCGCGGCTTCAACTACACGGCAGGCGCGGGTGCGAACCTGTTCGACGACGACGACGACTCCATCTTCCAGACCGACATCGACAAGTTGGGAACCGCCGGCGTCACAAAGGGTTGTAACCCACCGGCAAATACCATGTTCTGCCCGGACGATCCCGTCCGGCGAGACCAGATGGCGTCGTTCCTGGCGCGGGCCCTCGACTTGTCGCCGATCATCCCCCCGCCTACGAGCAGCACCAGCACCTCCTCTTCGACGTCCTCAACTACGTCGACCACGTCCTCGACCACGTCGACCACCTCGACTACGTCGACCACAATGGGTGACGGCTGAGATCGGGCACGCGCGACCGATATTTCGTCCCGGGGACGGCGCCAATTGCGCACCGTCCCCGGGTAGACCCAGCTCGCCACGCCCAACGCCTGGCCTGTTCGTGAAAATGTCCCCTGGTCACCGCATCCCAGGCACCCGCGGAGTGACCGCAGTCATTGGCCGAGGCACGTGCAGTCTCCAAGGCGCCAAGACTGATCACGAGTACGATCACCTCAACCGAGGCCAGGTCGGCTATGGGCTCTGATTCTCATGGCGTTTGCAGAGGATCACCGTCGAGGCCGGAAGGTGGGCGGCGAACCGAAACCCGGGAGCCCTTTGTGAGGAGAAGCCGCGAGCGCTCGTCACCGCAAGTCGTCCCCGGCTAGGTTCTGCGTTGGTCCTTCGAATCGGGGAGGTTCTCATGACCCGTCGCATGGCGCTCATCTTTGCAGTGCTTCTGATGGCCGCCGCTGCACCCGCCGCGGCCCAGGAAGTGTCCCCGCCCGAGGCGGTCACCACCCAGAGGGAGATGGTCGTCACGGCCAATCCGCTCGCCACCGCTGCCGGCGCCAAGGTCCTCCAACAGGGGGGGACAGCCGCCGACGCCATGGTGGCCGTGCAAGCGGTGCTCGGGTTGGTGGAGCCGCAGTCGAGCGGCCTTGGTGGGGGCGCCTTCCTCGTCTGGTACGACGCCGAGACGGGTGACCTCACCACATACGATGCCCGTGAGAAGGCTCCGCTGGCCGCCACCGAGGATCGGTTCGTCGGGCTCGGCTTCTTCGATGCGTGGCAGTCGGGGCTCTCGGTCGGCGTTCCCGGAACGCCAATGCTCATGGAGGTCGTCCAGCAGGAGCACGGCAATCGTCCCTGGCCCACCCTGTTCACCAGCGCGGTCCGGTTGGCCGAGGGTGGTTACGACGTGACCGGCCGCACCGCCGACCAGGTGAACGCGCTGCTCGCCCTCAACCCCAGTTGCACAGATCGCCTGTTCTTCCGCGATCCGGTGGCGTTCGAGTACTTCACCAACGGGAGCGAGACCGACTGTGAGGCGGTGCCCGCCGGAACCCGAGTGCGGAATCGGGACTACGCCGACACGTTGAAGGCTCTCCGCAAGAGCGGGGCGGCTGCGTTCTACTCCGGCGACCTGGCGGCGGCGATCGCCGAGGCCGTCCAGGGCGACCTGGCCATCCCAGGCGACATGACCGTGGACGACCTGGCCGCCTACCAGGTGATCGAACGTGCCCCGGTGTGCGCCGAGTACCGCGGCCACCAAGTCTGCGGCATGGGTCCACCCTCGTCCGGTGCGCTCGCCGTCGGTCAGATCCTCGGGATCATCGAGCACTTCGACCTCGGCGACGATCCGCTCGGGGAGGAGTTCGTGCATCTCTTCGCCCAGGCGGGCCGCCTGGCCTTCGCCGACCGAGGCCTGTACGTTGCTGACACCGACTTCGTCACCGTGCCGGTCCAGGGGATGCTGGACGAGGCGTACCTGGCGTCCCGTGCCGCCCTCATCACGGACATGGACATGGGAACGGCGATGCCGGGAATTCCTCCCGGCGAGTTCGATCCATCCGCTCCCCAGGACAACGACACCGAGGGCGGTACCAGCCAGATCTCGATCGTCGATCGGTACGGAAACGCCCTGTCGATGACGACCACCATCGAGAGCTCGTTCGGGAACGGTGTCATGGTGCCCGGAGGGGGATTCCTGCTCAACAACGAGCTGACCGACTTCTCCTTCTCGCCCGTCACCTCTGAGGGGGTTCCCGTGGCGAATCGGGTCCAGCCCGGCAAGCGGCCCCGTAGCTCGATGTCGCCGACGATCGTCCTCGACGCCGCCGGCGACGTGGTGTTGGTCACCGGATCCCCCGGCGGCTCGTCGATCATCGGATACACGGCGCAGTCGATCGTGAACGTGCTCGACTTCGGGCTCGACGCGCAGGAGGCCGTCAACGTTCCACACCATCAGAACCGCAACGGCTCAACCAACCTCGAGACCCCCATCCCGGGTGTTACGGACGACTACGACGTCGACGCCCTGCGGGCGGCTCTGGAGGCCCGCGGTCATCCGGTCAGCGTGGGCGCCCTGACATCGGGGCTGTCGGTGATCCAGGTCACCCCGGACGGGTTCGTAGGAGGCGCCGATCAGCGGAGGGACGGAACGGTCGGCGGCCGCTGACCGCGAACGCCCATCTGCTGCGCTCGTCGCAAGAGCGCGAGGTGAGCCTCGCCCTGGCCGGCATGAGGGGCCGGCCAGGGCATTCATCGAGTGACCGGCGATCGCCTCCGCCGGCGGGTCTTGCGGCCGAGATCGGCCTGGTCGATCAGTGCGACGCACTCCCATGACCTGGGGAAACGACGGTAGATCGCGAAATCATTCCCGCACCGTTGACCGCGCCCAAAGCGGTACGTCGGAGTGCGGTTGTCAACGCTTCTCGTCACCGGGAGAGGTAGGGATCGGGTGGTTCGGGGTGGTGTGTCTGGCGGCCGGCGTGCCAGTCGAGGGAGCGGATGATTTCGGGTGACGGTGCTTCCAGTAGGTCTCGATCTTGGTCCGGTCGATGGGCAGGCGGGGTCGTCGGCGACGTCGTCGAGGTGTCCGAGGGCGCGCACGATGTGGAGGATGGCGGCGTCGGGGGTTGCCGGTCGGTAGCACTCGACAATCACGGCGAGTCCTTCCTCGACACGGTGGCCGGTGTCGCGTTCGATCACCAACACGTCGTAGTAGTCCCGCAGCTCACCAAACGCCGAGCCGGCGAGCTGGCTGCGCTCATCCTCGCCAATCTCGATTCTGTCTCGGCTCCGCTCGAGGAGGGGGGCCGCGGTCGTGATCGAAGAGTCCCGCGTTCGGGTTCGCCTCTTGCCGTTGGCCTGGACCGCCAGCATGGCCGACCGCACGCCGACCTGCAGACTGATGATTGGCCCATGGAAGACTCGAGGGAGTCGGCGAATGACGGGCCAAAAGCGCGAAGTCGAAGAGACGCCTCTCCCTCCAGGACGCATATCGGACGCGATTTGCCGAGAAACGCCCGGCATCGATGACAATCGATGCGAGTTGGCCGATTCGCCTCCGCCGCAAGGGGCCCGACAACCGGCTGATTCCACTTCACGCGGCAGAGGTCACTGGTTCGATCCGCGTAGCGCCTACGACGCCCGCTGAGTCCGATCATTGGATTCTCGTCATACGGTTGCGGACATCTTTGCTCTACTTACATGAGAGTTCGATGGGACTCTTGTGTTGCGAGACGAGATACGGGCGGATGCGTTCACGGCGTTCGTTGCCGAGAACGAGTCCCGCCTGCGGAGAGCACTGATCGCAGGTTTCGGTTCGGAGCGAGGCCGCGAGGCCGCCGCCGAGGCGCTGGCGTATGGATGGGAGCACTGGGGTCGAGTGGGGAAGATGGCCAACCCAGCCGGATATCTCTACCGGGTGGGCCATGATCGAGCACGACGGATGGCACGACAGCGCAGGCCCTCGTTTGCCCCGGTTGCCGCAGGTGGAGATCGGTGGGTGGAACCAGGTCTTCCTGCGGCCCTGGCCAGGCTCACCGAGCGACAGCGAGTCATCGTCGGCTTGCTCTACGGGTACGAGTGGTCGATGGCTGAGGTTGCCGAGCTCCTGTCTGTGTCCAAGGCCACTATTCAGAAGCACGCCGCGCGAGGCCTGGAGCGGCTGCAGCGCGTATCAGGCGCATGTTCAACCGGGCGGCGTCATATTTGAATCGCTTGAACATGATCCCGGTTCCCGATATGTTCAACTCAATTGAGCATGTCGAACGAGGAGGAGAGGACATGTCAGCCAGACAACAGCTCACCGCAGGGATCGCCGCGGTTGTGCTCATCGGTATCTATTCGTGGATCATGATGGCCACTGCCGGCACCGTCGCATCCTGGGCGTGGATCATCCTGGTGGCTGCCTTCGTCCTGCTGGCGTTGACCGGCCGGTCGATCTCCACAGCGAGATCCGAGCGTCGTGGCGGCTGACGTCGCCACCGGCGTCATCACGACGCTCGGCCAGATCGAGGCGCTGTCCAACCCGTTGCGCATTCGGATCCTGCACATTGCCGCCGAGCCGGTCACGGTCTCAGAAATGGCCGACCGGCTCGCCGTGCCTGCCACCCGCCTGTACTACCACGTCAACCTTCTGGTGAAGGACGGTTTCCTCGCCCACGTCGATCAACGCAAGTCCGGGGCGCGGATCGAGAAGATCTACCGGAGAACCGCCTCGAACCTGCGGCTCGGTTCGAACGTCGTCGAGACCATCGGCGACCGGCGGAAGGCTGCCGACGCCGCCGCCGCCCTGCTGTTTGACCCCGCCCGGGTGGAGGCGGCCGACATGATCGAACGGATCTTCGGCGGAGAGCATCCGACCGCCCAGGTCGGGCGCGCCTTGGTGAGGCTCAGCCCCGCCGACGCCAGACGGTTCGAGCAGAAGCTCGACCAGCTCATGGACGACCTACGCGCCGCGAGCGGCGACGAAGGCACCGAGACCTACTCATGCACGATCGCCTTCGTGCCTCTTCAGGTCACGGAATCGTGAGGCCCAGCTGCGCGCCATGAGCCGGCCGCGGACCGCTCGATCCGGGAAGCGGCGCTTCAGTTCACGGCGGCAACGCTGGTCGAGGAGGTCTTCCTCGAGGTCACGATGTGAGGTCGCGGCGGTGGAACACGTGGCCGCGGTTCCGACTGCGGCGAGCAGCGTAGATCCCGGCGATCGTGAGGTTGAGCCAGGTGCCGCCACGGTGTCGACGACACCGGTGCCTCACGCAGCGGTCGACACTCCCGTCGCGACCGCGAGCGTCGGAGGGAGGGTGATGGAGACGACGGTGGCGAGCAGGGTGCCGACGACGGTCAGCTCGGTGAGGCGAGGAACTCGCCGCCAACAACCGCCAGGTCGCGGCTCGGCCCGGACCATCACCCGGATTCACCCGGTGGGGCGTAGTCAGACGCGACTGCGGCGGCCCACAGGGCAAGGACGACGATGCCGATCGATCATCCCGCCGCCGATTGGCCCTCCGGACTGGAGGCGCTTGCCATTTGCGAAGCAGGGCACACCGAAAGCCGCGGAACAGAGCAGGCGCGGGCTACGTGTCGACGAGATCTGCTGGGCGGGGGTTCGTCTTGATGCGCTCGATCCGGTAATGGGAGTCCGGCTGGTCGAGGTACGAAGGACGGAATGGGGGCGGCTGGAGCACATGGCGACGCTGGAGCTCTTCGATCACCGACGTATGCACAGTGGCGATCTTGCCCACAAAAAGGGTGTCGAGACGCCCTCCCTTGGCCAAGTAGTGGATCACCGCCTGGAGGCCTCGCAGATACACCGCGTCCTTCGTCAGGCCGCCACCGCGGAAGACCCGCATGGTGATCAAGAACGCCATTCGCTCGGAGATGCCGAAACCATCCCTGAGAAGCCGAAACGTCTCGACGAATGTGGCACCGCCAACGAGCGCGGCGACGGCCTCGACCCTCGCTGCGAGAGTTCGCAGTCGGCCCGCCGTGAGCCCCCCGACGAGGTATTCCACGAACACCGCGAGACCTTCCTGCAGCTCATCGTGGCCGGCCAGCCCTGTTGCCAGAAGCTTGAACGGCTGAGCCCTCCCGTTCCAGTAGGTCAGGACGTGCGTTCCGACCTCGTGCTGAATCAGCGGCACCACGCGATTGACCGGAAAGGACATATGCGCGCCGACGATCAGATTGCCTGATGAGACCATCAACGACGACACGTCCTTGTCGACGATGATCCGTCCGTTCATCTCTGCCGAAGGGTGACGGAGCCGAAGGAACTCCTCTTGTGCCCGAGCGATGAATTCTCCTGCGCTCACGGTCCGCTGGGTTCTCGCACCATTCCGGGCGAGCACGTTCTCGAGGATGTCGATCGCCGAGGCCCGCAGGTCGGGGCTGATACGACCGTAGAGGGCCATGCTGGTGTGCAGGAAGCGTTCACGTTCACGCTCCGCCAGAAGGGTGAGCTTCAGGTCGAGTTCTCGGCGCTTGTCGCGGAACAACTGATCGAGGACAGAGTCCTCCACGCGTTCGATCTTGATGTTCCACAGCCGGCGCCTCAACAGGTCCGGATCGACAGCCATTGGGCGATAGTGGAATCGGGGTGCCTTCTCGAACTTCGATCGTCGGAACGTCCGGTAGGCGGCCTCGGAGTTCACCGGGGTGACCGCCATGAGGAGATCGAACGACTCGGCGACGGCGGTGAGCTGTTGGTCGACCCTCTTGGCCGCTGCTACGAAGGTGCGGCGACCCAGCGCGTGATAGTGCAGCGAGCGATCGTTCGTTTCGGCCTGAGCGAACCTGAATGCGCCCTGTTGCAGAGAGCGAGCCATCAGACGAGCCAAAGTGCGTCCAACCAGGGGCAGCACGTCTCCGGTGTCCGGATCGATGTAGATCGGATTGACTTCGATTCCGACCACGGTGGTGTCGAGACCATCCCTCACCTTCTGTGTGAGCAGCTGCGGCAGTCCTGGGCTGGAGATCTTGGTGGCGGGCACCCGCTCGACGACAGCCCGCTGCTTCATGATCGATATGCGCTCCAGCGATGATGCGAGCTTCTCGATCGTGGCGGAACTTCGATCGGCCGATCCGTGGTGCAGCCTGAACCCGGGTTTGGCCACCGCTGCCGCCGAATTGTGCCCCAGGTCGACTCTGGCACTGGGCCAGAGCTCGATGACCAAGAACGCACCGAAACCCTCCGACAGCTCCTTTGCGACAGCGGCGACCAGTCGGCTCGTCCACGCTCTCGACGTCTTTGGGGTCGGGGCGAGCAAGTACGAGGCCCCTCCGGTCAGGATGGTGGAGAACAGAGAGCTCGACTGACCTGGGGCGGGCCGATAGACGAGCAGGAAAGGAAGTCGCCGATCGATGTTCAGCAAGCCGTCGCCCGGCAGGGTCTCTCGGATCGGTCGATCCTGACGCAGTCGACTCGATGATCGAATTGATGAGATCCTGATCCAACGTCGGAGCTGTTGCGTTCGTCATGCATTCTCCAGTGTGCCGGTGCGGTCAGGGGAGGCCACACGAACCTGCTCTCCCGACGAGGTAGAGACGCCTCCAACCGCAGCGCCAACATAGGGTATATCCGACGCCGTCGGTTTCTCGGTACCTCTTGGGGGAGTAGGGTCATTCAGGCTCTGGCCCACCGAGCTCAACTCAGGGGGCCGAGGACCCGTGAGCGACCAGAAGCAGGGAGTCAGTGTGCGCGTAGGCTTTGTCGTCAACGACATCAGAACCGAGGAGACCGGGTATACAACAACTCGCCTCGGCGTCACATTGACCAACCGCGGCCACGAGGCCTGGGTGATCAGCGTCGGCGATCTCGCCTACGACCCCGACGAACGTGTACGAGCCAACGCTGCGCGGGTGCCGAAGACCCGGTACAAGGATGGCATCGGGTACATGCGAGACCTGCACGGGAAGACGGCGATCCGGGAGCGGATCACCGTCGACGACCTGGACGTTCTGTTCCTTCGGAACGTGCCGTCCGACGAGAAGGGAAAGCGCGAGTGGGCGAAGACCGCGGCGCTGGACTTCGGTCGGGTCGCGATGCGTCATGGGGTCATCGTGCTGAACGATCCCAATGGACTCGCCAAGGCCGAGAACAAGATGTACTTCCAGCTCTTCCCTGAAGAGGTCCGGCCGGCCACCTTGATCAGCAGGGACCGTGCCCTGATCCGGGAATTCGTCAAAGATCAGGGTCGAGCGGTGTTGAAGCCGCTCCACGGATCCGGTGGGGAGAGCGTCTTCCTCGTGCGAGCGGACGACCCAGCCAATCTGAACCAGATGATCGATGCCGTGGCCCGGGACGGCTACATCATCGCGCAGGAGTACCTGCCGCGGGCAGAAGAGGGCGACACTCGCTTGTTTCTGATGAATGGCGAACCGCTCCGTCACAAGGGACGGTATGCCGCGTTCCGCCGGGTCCGCTCCGGCGGCGACATGCGCTCGAACCTCCACGCCGGGGGGAAGCTCGCCAAGGCCACGCTGACCGAAGACGATTTCAGGCTGGCGGAGATCGTTCGACCGAAGTTGGTCCAGGACGGGATGTTCCTCGTCGGCATCGACATCGTGGGCGACAAGCTCATGGAGATCAACGTGTTCAGTCCCGGAGGGCTGGGATCGTCCCAGAAGTTGGAGGGTGTCAACTTCAACGACGCCGTGATCGACAGCTTGGAGCGCAAAGTCGGCTACATGGGGTACTACAAACGCAACTTCAACAACATTGAAATGGCCACTCTGTGACCACGCAGCAGTGGAGCGTGACCACCGGCGACGATCCGATCGTTGCGACGGCCATTCATGCCGGTCACAGCTTGAGACCCGAGGTCGAGGCGCTCATCAAGTTGTCTGAGGCGCACCGACTCAGAGAGGAAGATCCGTTCACCGATCGACTGGGTCGGTGTGGCCGAGAACTCGATCGTCGTCGACGTGTCCCGGTTCGAAGTCGACCTCAACCGACCACGCGAGAAGGCCGTCTACGTCACGCCCGAAGATGCCTGGGGCCTCGATCTATGGGAATCCGAGCCGAGTGCCGACATGGTTCAGCGCTCACTCGAGATCTATGACAGGTACTACGACGAGCTGGGGCAACTGTGCGACAAGGTGATCGAAGCCCACGGCCGTGTCGTCGTGCTCGACATCCACTCGTACAACCACCGACGCAAGGGTGCCGATGCGGCAGTCGACGACCCAGAATTGAATCCCGAGATCAATCTCGGCACCGAGTCGATCGCGACGAGTTGGAGCCCTGTTGTCTCGGCCTTCGCCAAGACGATGGGCGAACTCCCGTTCTACGACGGCACGCTGGACGTGCGGGCCAACGTGAGATTCAAAGGCGGCAACATGCCCCGATGGATCAACGCTCGGTACAAAGATGATGGTTGTGCGATCGCCATCGAGATGAAGAAGATCTACATGGACGAGTGGAGCGGCGTAGTCGACGAGGGAATCTCTGCGGCGATCGGCACCACCCTCGAGGCTGCAGCTGAATCGGTCAGGCAGGAGCTCAGAGCCCGATAGCGTTTGCCGATGATGGATGGCCAGGCTCAACTGCCCGTCGAATGCTGACTACTGACTTGTCCTGTCGCCAACTGAGTATCAGGCTGTGCACGTGGCTTCGTATCGGCGCATATGACAGCGAGTGTCCAGGTCATGTTCCTGGTGGTGGTCGTAGCGTTATCTGTGGGCTACGCCTTCTATGAGGATGTGCGGCGTCAGGCCGAGCATCGAAGGTTTCTCGAGTGGCTCAAGACGGAGCGGACGGCCGACTGGAATGCATTGTCTCGATCAGACCGGTTCATGGCGATCAGGGCAGTCGAGATCCTTCGCCGCGGCACGTTGGCGGACGACCCGGAGTTCGAAGTCCGGTATCGGGCAACGAGGCACGGGTCCAGATTCGCAGTGGCGATGATGGTTGCTGGAGCCAGTGTCGCGCTGCTCTTGCTCGGTACCGCATTTCTGGGCTGGGCGTGGTAGCGGCACTCGTGGGCGACCAAACATGCGCCGGTCCGACCATCTCCGACTAGCTGCAATCCTCCCGATGCGGAGCCCGTACATCCACGCGGGAGAGTCAGATCCATTACCTGACCCAACGCTGGTGGCGCACCATGGCCGCTGAGGACATCGCCGAAGAGCAGGCCGAGCTCGATCGATTCTGTGTGACGATCGCCGATGCCCGCCGGCGTAGGGAGCGCCTCGTTGCCGACCTGGCGGCCGCCGAGCGCTGCTCGAGCTGCCCGTCAACGCGTTTCCCTCCTCTTGGGAGGTGAGGTGACCCGGATCGTGGCCGCCAGTGCGCTGGTGTCGGTCGATGGGAACCGCGACTCGGTGCCACTCGCCCTCGTCCTCTGCTCAGCGGCGCCAGAGAGAGGCGGCGTTCTGCGAGTCGGTTGCCGGGTGGGCTCGGGCTCCTCAGATGTAGAGCTGGACGTCGGCGCGTCCTTCGTCCTCGGGGCGCCTTTCACGACGACGAAACGATGCCCCCCTGGCACGGGCTGCGACGTGCGGAGTAGGTGTCCGGTGGCCTGGGTCCACGCCGTGATGTCCCATTCGAAGGGTTCGAACTCGTCGGTGAGGATCTCCAACTCCTCCCCTTCGAGCATTGTCTCGAGTTCGGCCGCGGCTTCGAACACCACGAACGGGGTGATCGTCTTGCCTCTGCCGTCGAGCCGCTTCTTGGTGATCGTCTCCACGCTCGACCTCCCGGTTTGGAACCCTGTCGACGGACACGCAAGCAGAGCCCAGCGTCACCGGCTAGGGCCTGACGTCAGCAAATCGTGACCGGGCCGGCTCGGCGCCCGGAGCCATTGGTCGTCGACGCGTCTGGATTGCTGGGGGCGCCCACGGACGGGCAACGGTCGCGCTCGGGCGGCGACCCGGATCCGACCGGGGACTTGCGCCTCTGGCCCGCCCTCAGCGGGGCGGGCACGCTGGTCTGTGACGTCGAGTCGGGAGGTCAGAGGAATGGGTCGTACCTTCCTATCTGTGTGTGCAGCGCTCTTGGTTTCCACTGTCGTCACGGCGTGCGGTGACGGGCTCGTCGTCAACCTCGACGGCGACGTGTTCAGTGGCGTCGGTGTCGAAGGGAGCGGCATCATCGTCACCGAAGCCCGGGACGTCGGCGACTTCAATCGGATCAACCTCGGGGGAGAGGGGACGGTCACCGTCACCGAGGGAGACGAGACCTCGCTCACGATCGCAACCGACGAGAACCTTCTCGTCCACATCGACACCCGCGTCACCGGCGCGACCCTGGAGATCTTCACAGAACCGGGGATCGACATCGATCCGACCGATACGGTGGTGTACGAGGTCACCCTTCCCGACATCGTCGGTGTCACTCTGGCTGGAGCTGGGCGCATCGAAATGGGGGAGTGTCGAACGGACTCATTTGCGATCGAGCTCTCGGGTGCCGGCGAGATACAGATCGGCGCTCTCGCAACGGACGCTCTCGACGCCACGATCAGCGGCGTGGGCAGCATCGTCGTTGCGGGCACCGCCGAGTCCCAGGTGGTGACCGTGTCCGGTGCCGGCGACTATGAGGCAGCCGACCTCCAGAGCGTGCGGGCGACCGTCACCAACTCGGGAGTCGGGGCGGCGACGGTATGGGTCACCGAGTCGCTCGACGCAACGGTCTCAGGACTCGGGAGCATCGACTTCTTCGGGTCGCCACAGGTCACCGAGGTCGTATCCGGTATCGGGACCGTCAACCCTCGCGGCGACCGGTAGGCGTCTCCGCGCCACCATCGTGCGGCGCGACGCGTTGTGGCGTCACGATCACGCCCGCCGGGCGAGGGTCTCCTCGTCCGCTCAACTCGCGGCCTTCAACGAGCGCGGCCGGGGCCAAATCGGCGATTCGTCTCTCGAGCCACTACACGCGTCGTCTTCTCGCCGATCGGGAGGACGAGCCTGATCGAGGGCTTCGTCCTCCGTCATTGGCACCGCACGTCCCGCGGCCACGTCGTGAAGCCGGATGATGTCCGCCCATCCGATGTCGACCTGACGCCCAAGAGTGCGGGTTGACAGCAGGCCCCATCAGCCGGCGGTCGGTGTGTGAGGCATCGATGAGCTCGCTCGCCGGCATGTTCACTCCTCGAGTGTGATGCGACCGGCGGCCGAGAACAGATCAGATCGAACATCGGCGTGGCGCCAGCGTCGGTCATCGAGCGAGGGAACCATCTGGGACGCCCGCGGCTCTTCTCACGCCTCGGCCAGCAATGCCTCGCTGATCTCCCAGAGCCGCTCTGCCGACTCGTCGCTACACGCATGGGCGTTGACCCCCTGGTAGCGGGCCATGGGGCTGTCGAGGTTCGTCGGGGCAGCGATGTCGCAGTCCTCGCAGTAGACGCCAGGCTTGCCTTCGAGCTTCGCCGAGGTCGCCGCCCACAGCGTGGTCGAGCAGCCCTGTTCGGGTGTCTTGAAGCCGGCCTTGGCCATCTCGGTGAGCTCTCCGTTCTCGTCGAGCCAGCCCAGCGCGACCATCTCCTCTCGAGGGAGGTGGCGCTGGAGCGGAGTGAGTATCCCGCCCGGGTGAACGGCGAACGCCAGGCCGCCGCTATCGGCGAGGCGCCGCGAGAGCGCGTTGGCGAAGAGCGCATTGGCGGTTTTGGCCTGTCCGTAGGCCTGCCACTTGTCGTATGCGTCGCTCTCGAAGTGGATGTCGTTCCAGTGGATGTCGGTGAGCTTGTGGGCGGTGGAGGACAACGCGACGACGCGGGCCCCGGGGGTCTTCTCGATCAGGGGCAGCAGGATCTTGGTGAGTGCGAAGTGGCCCATGTGGTTGATGCCGAACTGCGATTCCCAGCCCGGTCCGACTCGCGCCTCGGGGCAGGCCATGACGCCGGCGTTGTTGATCAAGAGGTCCAGACGTTCGACGTCGTCGAGCATCGACTCACCGAACCGGCGAACCGAGGCGAGGTCCGCAAGGTCGAGCGGCGCAGTCTTCACGTCGCCCTCGATTCCGGCCAGGTTCTCGGTCGCCTTCTCCGGCGAGCGGACCGGGACGACGACGGCGACGCCCTTGGCAGCCAGCGCCCGAACGGTCTCCAGGCCGAGGCCGCTGTAGCCGCCGGTCACGATGGCCGTCCTGCCGGCGAGGTCGATGTCGGCTATCACGTCGGCGCCATCGGTCTTGGCCGCGAAGCCGGAGTTCGTGGGGACTTGATCGGAAACTGCCAAGGGGACCTCTCAGGGAGACGGAGCAGCGCGAGTCTTCTCGTGCCGTCGATTCACAGTAGGCGGCGCTCTCCGGCTATCCCTCCACGCCGGTCGCGAGAGGAGACCGTCGTCATCACCGGTCGCCCGGTTGAGCAGGTGAGGCCGGGCAAGTCAACATCGACACCCGGTGAGCAAGACGTCGAGCGGATTCGCTGACTCAGGACGCGGGATTGCCGACTCACTCTGAGTCACATCTGCCGGGAAACCTGAACTCATCGGTCGCCAACGCCGCCGCACGGTCACGGTTCAGGAACAAGCCCTGCGGTCGTTGCGCGCAACCGGACTCCGGCTCAGTCTGCCGGTGGGGTCTCTTCTTCGACCAGGCCGACGAGATTCCCGGCGGGGTCGTGGAACATCCCGAACGTCACCATTCCTGGGACGACGGTTCTCGGCACCGCGGTCTTGCCGCCGCTTGCCTCCACCTTGGAGAGATGCTCATCGATCGACTCCACCTCGATGTACAGGCATTGATACGCCGGCATGTGCTCGTTGCCCGCCCCGATGGCTCCGGCGACTCCGGTGTCGTCAGCGGGGATCATCGTGTAACCGCCGAAGTCGGGCACTTCCTCGCCTTGCCATCCGAACAGCTGGTGGTAGAAGCCGTTGAGTGCGCCTGCATCCGGACCCATCAGCTCCCAATGCACGATCTTGTGTGAAGCCATCTCCGCGTTCTCCCGCCTCTCACGACATGGTCCTCGTCGGGACCCTACATGACACGACGACGATTGCCGTGGGGTGAGTTTCGACACCTTGCCGGCTTGCGATCTCGACGGCCGTCTTGACAGTGAATGAACGTTCATGCATAGTGACTGAACATTCACTCATAGGGAGCACCTCGCATGGCTTGGAACACCGCCGATATACCCGACCTCACCGGCAAAGTCGCCGTCGTCACCGGCGCCAACAGTGGCCTCGGGCTCGAGTCGGCCAAGGCACTTGCCGGTGCCGGCGCCCACGTTGTCATGGCAGCGCGCAACCAAGAGAAGGCGCAGGCGGCCTTCGATCAGATCAAAGAAGCCCATCCCGACGCCTCCCTCGAAATCGTCGAACTGGACCTTGGTTCGTTCGAGAGCACCAAGACAGCTGCAGCCAAGATCGCAGCCAAGCATCGGGTGGTCGACATCTTGATCAACAATGCCGGCCTCATGGCGATGCCGGAGCGCCGGACCGCCGACGGGTATGAGATGCAGTTCGGTGTCAATCACTTGGGCCACTGGATCTTCACTGCCGAACTGCTGAAGCCACTGCTGGCCGCCGAACCGGCTCGAATCGTCACCGTCACCAGCACTGCCCATCTCGCAGGGCGGGTGGTCGACCCCGACAACGTGAACATGGAGGGCAATTACTCGGCGTGGAGCGCCTACGGACGGGCCAAACTGGCCAACTTCCACTTCGGTATCGGGCTCCAGCGTGAGTTCGCCAAGCGAGGTCTCGAGGCGCAGAGCTTGGTCGCCCACCCCGGCCTGTCGCACACGAATCTCCAAGTCCATACGGTGGATCAGGGTGGAGGTGGCACTTCGGCACCATTCTGGGCCTGGCTGGCCAAACACATGGGCATGTCTGCTGCCGATGGCGCACTTTCTCAGCTGCGGGCCGCTACGGACCCGACCGCCAAGGGTGGCTCGTTCTACGGGCCACGGTGGGGCAACAACGGCGCCCCGGTGCGCAAGCCGATCCTGCGGCGGGACATCGATCGGGGCATCGAGACACTGTGGATGGTCTCCGAGCGCGAGACCGGTGTCGTGTTCGACTTCGAAAGTGCACGAGAGAACGCATGAGCCCCACCGTGGACCGACCCGCTGCCATCCGCAAAGCCCTCAGGGATCTGGTCGCGGCGCGCGGCTTTCACGGCGCCTCGATGGGTGCCGTGGCCAAGGAGGCGGGCGTGGCCACGGGTACCGCCTATGTCCACTACGAGTCCAAAGATGAACTCGTGGTCGCAACCTATCTCGAGATCAAGGCCGGTCTCGGAGATGCCGTCCTTGAGGACTTCGATCGGTCGGCGAGTCCGCTGGACCAGTGGCGCCACATGCTCAAGGCGTCGTACCGCTACTTCGAGGAGGAGCCGGAGCGAGCCCGATTCCTCACTCAGCTCGAGGAGTCCCCGTATTACGAAGAGGCGCATGCCCGCCACGTTGCCAGGGGTGACCCATTGTCTGAGGCGGCGCAATCGGACGAGTTCATGGCATTGATCGTGGATCTACCGAGCGAAGTCATCTACGCCCTCTCGCTCGGCGTCGTCGTCCGACTCGTAGCCGCAGGCACACGACTCGAGGACGAGCAGCTCGACACCCTCGTGACGGCAACCTGGCGGGCCGTCACCCGCTCCTAGACCGACGTGCATCGACTACGCCGGTCGCCGGCTGCCGATCGACCGCCGGCGGTGTGGATCTTGTGGATGCTCGCCCGCATGCCGATCACCTTCGATGGTCGCAGCCTGTGCCGCCGTGGTGAGCCTCGCCCTTGGCGTCCCACGCCGTTGCAGGTTCGATGATCTGGCCTGAGGGAGTGTGACGCCGGGATCGTCACTACCTTCTATCCGGCTAGAAGGTTCCGGCGGGTAGGCTCGTGCCTATGAGGATTGGTGAGCTCGCACGGCGAACAGGCACGACGACGAAGACGATCCGGTTCTACGAGGAGATCGGGCTCCTTCCTGCACCGGATCGATCCTCCAACGACTACCGGGACTACTCAGAAGCGGCGGTTGACCGTCTGATGTTCGTTCGGGACGCGCAGGCGACTGGGCTCACCCTCACCGAGATCGGTTCGATTCTCGATCTCCGCAGCGATGGGGAAGCGACCTGCCAGCACGTTGTCGGCCTCCTCGAGCATCATCTGGTCGCGCTCGACGACCACATCGCCACCCTTCGCCGGACTCGCATGAAGCTCGCAGATCTCACCGATCGGGCCCGGAATCTCGATCCCGCCGACTGCGTCGATCCGAACCGGTGCCAGACCATCGGTCACGGGTCCGCTGCCGACGCGGATACGTCCCACGTCGGCCGCATCGTGCATTCCGCACCCTCCGGCCACCATCACTAGACCCCAAACGAGCGCCACCCGAGCGGATCGCTGTGGGCGCTTCGGATTCGGCGGCAAGGGCCGGCACGCGGGTGCCCGCGGTTCGAAGATTCCCCTTGACCTTCCATTCGCATGGAAGGTATAGGTTCATCGAATCGGCAGTCATCAGACGATGCCGGCCTTTGGCTGCTTCGGGGCCGAAACGAGCCCCGATCACCTACGAGAAGTGAGACCACGGTGCCAACCGATCACCACCACGAACACTCTGATCGAGGGACTACCGCAACGCCTTCGCCCACGATCGACGACCGTCCTGCGAGTGCGTCTTCGCAGCATCACGGTGATCGGCACTCCGGTCACGACCCCCGGGCGGCCCTCCAAGACCATGGTGCCCACGACAAACACGAGGGGCACAGTCCGGGCATGTTTCGCGATCGCTTCTGGTGGTCGCTGATCCTGACGCTGCCGGTCGTCTTCTTCAGTGAAATGGTCCAGGAGTGGTTCGGCTACACCGCTCCTACGTTTGCGGGGTCGGACTGGATCTCACCGATTCTGGGAACGGTCATCTTCGTCTACGGCGGCGCCCCGTTCCTGAGGGGTGCCGTATCCGAGACGCGGGACCGCCAGCCGGGAATGATGTTGCTGATCGGCATGGCGATCACGGTGGCGTTTGCGGCTTCGGCGGCGACCACGTTCGGGTGGTTCGATCTCGAGTTCTGGTGGGAGCTGGCTGCGCTGATCACGATCATGCTTCTGGGTCACTGGATGGAGATGCGGGCGATCGGTCAAGCACGAGGTGCGCTGGCCGCCCTCGCCGAGCTCCTCCCTGATGAGGCAGAGAGGATCGTCGACGGCGAAACCCAAACCGTCTCGATCTCGGAGCTCGCGGTGGGAGACGTGGTGCTGGTCCGTCCCGGGGGACGCGTCCCGGCTGATGGCGTCATCGCAGATGGGTCGGCCGAGATCGACGAGTCGATGGTCACGGGCGAATCCCGAGCCGTTCCCAAAGCCGCCGACGACAAGGTCGTGGCCGGAACCGTTGCTACCGACTCGGCGATCCGCGTCCGCATCGAGGCGGTGGGCGATGACACGGCGCTTGCCGGCATCCAGCGACTGGTGGCGCAGGCGCAACAGTCGCGGTCTCGGGCGCAGGTGCTGGCCGATCGGGCGGCCGCCCTGTTGTTCTACGTTGCTGTGGCGTCGGCGGCGGTGACGGTGGTGGCGTGGCTGCTGGTGGGGCGAGTCGACGAGGCGGTGGTGCGCGCCGTGGCGGTGTTGGTCATTGCATGTCCTCACGCCCTCGGTTTGGCGATCCCGTTGGTGATCTCCATCTCGACGTCGATGGCGGCGCGCAACGGGATCCTGGTCAAGGACCGTTTGGCGTTGGAGCGGATGCGGTCGGTCGACATCGTCCTGTTCGACAAGACCGGCACCTTGACCAAGGGCCAACACACCGTGACGGGGGTGTCGGCGATCGACGGCGATGACGATCGGGTGCTGCGCCTCGCTGCGGCGGTCGAGGCCGACAGCGAGCATCCGCTCGCCAGAGCGATCGTGCGTGCCGCCCACAGTCGCGGCAACGTACCCGATGCCTCGGGATTCGCCGCCATGAGTGGCCGCGGTGTCGAAGCCGACGTGAATGGGGCACGAGTCGCCGTCGGCGGACCGGCACTGGTCTCCGAACGCGCCCTCGACACGACCCGGGTCGACCAAGCCACTGCGTCGTGGAGGGACCGCGGCGCTGCCGTGCTGTACGTCGTCGCCGACGGGAGCATCGTCGGTGCCTTGGCGCTGGAGGACGAGGTTCGTGATGAATCCCGCCAAGCGGTCGACCGGCTCCACGAATTGGGCGTGAGGGTGGCGATGATCACGGGCGACGCCCGTCAGGTCGCCGAGGCCGTCGCCGCCGACCTCGGAATCGACGAAGTGCTTGCTGAAGTTCTCCCTGAGGACAAGCACTCCAAAGTGGCCGAACTCCAACAACGCGGCAACCGGGTGGCCATGGTCGGCGACGGTGTCAACGACGCCCCTGCGCTGGCTCAGGCCGATGTGGGCATTGCGATCGGCGCCGGCACCGACGTGGCCATCGAATCGGCAGGGATCGTCCTCGCTTCCGACGACCCCCGCGGCGTGGTCGGCATCCGCCTCCTGTCACAGGCCGGGTATCGCAAGATGATCCAGAACCTGGGGTGGGCCGCCGGGTACAACGTCCTTGCCATTCCCCTCGCTGCCGGAGCCCTCGCCTGGGCAGGCTTCGTCCTGCCCCCCGCCGCAGCCGCAGCCCTGATGAGCGCCTCGACCGTGATCGTTGCCGCCAACGCTCAACTCCTGCGACGAGTCGACCTGGAGCCAAGGCGATGAGGGCGGTTGCCGAGTCGGACGCTCGCCGGAGTCGCCGGGTGCGCCATCGCGCCGATGGCGGTCCGATCCCGAGGAATCATGTGACCAGAAGACCTCCCCGACGTATGACGAGCCGGGCGAAGTCGACCACCTTCGGCGGCCGGAATCGATGGACGTGGTTGATGGTCGGCATCCTCGGTGTCTTCGTGGTTGTGGCCGTGATGCTCAGTGGCGGCTCGATCGACACCGACGCGGGGCAAGCGGTTGACGGTGCGCTGGCTGCGGCCGGTGAACCCCTGTACGCGGCGAACTGCGCAACCTGCCACGGGCCTGACTTGCGGGGAACCGCGACGGGACCGCCGTTTCTGGACGCTATCTACGCGCCGAACCATCACGGCGACGAAGCGTTCCAGCGAGCGGTTGCGCTCGGTGTGGTTTCCCATCACTGGAACTTCGGTCCAATGGCTCCGGTTGCAGGCTTGACGAGGGACGACGTCGCCAAGATCGTTGCGTTCGTGCGCTCCCAACAGCAGGCCGCGGACATCATGCGGGATCCGAGTCAACCGTGAATCGACGCTCAGACGGTCCCGCGGCGCCTCGAAGAACGCATCTCAGCCAGGCCCGGTAGCCGCAGAGTCGCCGCAACGCTCCGTCCAATCCACACAGGAGGAGACGTTGAGATCATGTGGCATGGGGATACGACGCGAGATGGATGGGCTGATGACGAACCTCTTCTGGGGCAGGCTCGCGCCGTGGTCACCGTGGCGGAGATCTCCACCTCGCTGCGGGGTCTCGCGGCCGAGGTTCCTATCGATCACACCCGCCTCGGTCTCGACGAAGATTCGGCGGTCAATTGCAACGGACTTCACACCGTGCCCCAGACGATGCTGTCCGAGTTCGTCGGCGCCGCCGGCGAAACGACGATGCATCGAGTCTGCGCTGCCGTCAGGTATGCGCTCGGGTGCTGAGATGCTGAGAGGTTCCGCGCGCTCCCAGCTCGCGTGACAGGGCGACGTCTCGAGCGGCTCGGTGGCACGGTGCTCGCACCGTGGGTGGTCCACCAACGTCTGAGGGACCACACAGTTGGGCTCGGTGGTAGCGAGGCTGTCAGGACATCAGTTGGTTCTGCGGATGTGAGCTCGCCGGCAGGCGGATTTCCTCCAAACAGTGAGCGGGTGCCAGGCCTTGGTCGATGGCGTCGATGGCTGGGCGCTGGTCGGCCTCGTGTTCGGGGGAGAGGTCGGCTCTCACGATGGGCGTCAATTCGGTGGCCTCGGCGTTCGATTCGGGCGCAACTCACTTCGCGGTTTCGATGATGCGCTTCAGATTCTCGCTTTCCTCCGTCATGTGGTGTTTGAGCGCTGCCACTCGGCGCCGGAAGAGGCGCTCGGTGAGGCTCCCAAAACGGTAGGAGATAGATGCGACGAACTGCGAGGTCCCATTGTGTGGCAGCACGTTGAAGGCGCCGCCCGGCAACAGCAGCGAGATCGGCCCGCGCATCCGGTATTCGAACCTGTGGGGAGGGTCGATTGCCGTCAGCTCGAACCGAAGTACCTCGCGGGCCCCGCCCAAGCGCTCGACAGCTCGCAGGATCGACCCGACACGGTTCGGCTCGCCGCGTTCCCATTCGGCCGAGACGTGGTCGGGATGCCACTCCGTGTAATGCTTGGCGAGATCGGTCAACCAATGCCAGATGGGCTCGGGTGGCGAGTCGATCACGATGGATTCGATCAGTCGCCTCATGGCTATCTCCATTGTCGACCTGCAGTGCCATTGTGCCTCGGCTGTGCGGGGTCGTACCAGGGCCGCGAGCCGCTCAATCACTCGTCACCGGAGGGCTGCACCTGCTGCCTTCCATCGACTGCGGACCACTGCGTCTTCTCCTATGGATAGGCGCGCCGGTCTGCCGGAGGCGTGGTTGGGTCTGCGTGCCCGGTGAGGTTCCTCGGGTTGATGTGGTGGGCGTGTCAGGAGAAGAGGGCCGAGATGCCGAGACCGACCAGGTGAGCCGCGGCTACAACGAGTGCAGCCACGCCGAGATGTTCGACGATGAGCGACCGGGGACTCACGTCTTGCCGACGGGCCAGATCCAATGAGAGCACGGTGAGCAGAGCGGCACCCCATAAGAGGGCGACGACAATTGCGACGTCGAGATCCAGAAGCAGTACCGGGATCGCAAAGGTGACGGCAGTCAGCAGCTTGGTCGCGAACGTCGCCAGCGTTGCCGTCCAGACTTCGCGTTGGGTGTGAACACCTTCGGACTCTTCGGAGACATGAATCCCCAAAGCATCTGACATCGAGTCGGCTACCGCGATCGTGAAGATGCCACCAAGTACCGCGAGGCGAGAGCTCGTGCCCGCCGACAGACCCACGAGCAGCCCCAATGTGGTGATGACTCCAGAGGTGAGGCCGAACGAAATCCCGACCCGGACGGAATGGTCCAAGCGCCGCGAAGCGACTCCCACCCGGTACTTCATCTCCGGGCCGGAGTCAGGTCAGACGCTGCGGAGGAGTGCTTGCCGCTCATTGATATCGCCCCTGTGGAGGGTAGGCGGTAGCGGAACTCACACCGAGCCGCCCCCGCAGCCAGTGTCCCGGACCGCTCGAAGTCGATATTGCGACGCGCCGCATCCCCTCGGTCCTGATCGCAGATGACGCTCGCAGACATCGCTCATGCCAAACGACTCGAAGAACTCGGCGACCCCGCAGCGGGTCACATCCACATCGAAGCCGGCCCCGACCGGTACGTCTTCCATCATCCAATCCGGCTCGGTGTCGTCGAAGCGTCGGGCCATGCCTGAAGTCCACCATGCGCGCCGGAGACGGTCACGGTGTCGGAGCCGTGCAACCGCTACGAGGGCGTCGCGGCCAGGCCGGATGGCGGCGAACACGACATCCGAGACGAGCACAGTCGCTTCCTCCGTCTCAGCACCCTGATCAACAAGCGTCCGATGGAGCGCAACGGCGTACGCACCGATTCTGAGCAGGTGACGAGCCCCTCGACCGGCAACCGGAATCCGGCCGGCCACAGCGAAATACTCGACCTCGGCCCGAGCCACGGTCGCATCGGCGAAATCCGCGCCCAATCGAGCCGAAAGCTCCCGACGCGCCACCTTCCGCAAACCCAAAGGCACCGGGAAACGTCCCTCGAACGAACAAGCCATACCCCAACCGTGACACCTCACATCACCGGCGTCCAGAGCAACACGAACCGTCCCGACGGGACCATCCACAACCGTATCGCTGTGTGCTCACCCAGTATCGAGCAGCGAGCCTCACCGCCAAACATGAATATCTGAGCTGGTATTCAGATGGAAGGTTCGGTACCGTTTCAACCATGGACGGTGAAAGTCCCGTGGAACGGCTGATGGATCCGAAACGGGTTGACGCAGTGCGGGCGCGCCTCGTGTCGACCGATGATGCGGACCGGCTGGCCGGCCGGTTCCAGCTGCTGGCCGACCAGGGTCGGCTCCGGATGATCTATGCGCTGTTGGAGGCAGGCGAGTTGTGTGTGGGGGATCTGGCGGCGGTGGTCGGATCGTCGGAGTCGGGGACCAGCCATCAACTCCGCCAGCTGAGACTGGCCGGGCTGGTGAGGAGCCGTAGAGACGGGCGGGTCGTCTACTACCGGGTGGCCGACACCCATGTCCGGCTGCTGCTGGATGTGGCGGTCGAGCACTACCTGCACGACCACGACGGCCCGCCATGAGCGGAGAGCATCAGCACGCCTCGTTGCGGGCCGGAGCACGGCACAAGCGACCTCTGGCGATCGCCTTCGGGTTGGTGGTCGTGTTCATGGTGGTCGAGGTGACAGCCGGCCTGGTGACGGGGTCGCTGGCGTTGCTGTCTGATGCCGGTCACATGGCGACAGATGCGTTGGGTCTGGGGATGGCTCTTGCGGCGATCGGGGTCGCCGATCGGGCCGATGGGAACGGGCGGCGAACATACGGTCTCTACCGCTTGGAGATCCTCGCCGCCCTCGCCAACGCGATGGTGTTGTTTGTGGTGGCCGGCTACGTCCTGTTCGAAGCCGTGACTCGCTTCGCAGATCCGCCCGACGTGGCGTCCGGTCTGATGCTTGTCGTTGCCGTTGGGGGTCTCGCCGTCAATGTGGTGGGGTGGAGGCTGCTGCGCGCGGGTGCCGGGGAGTCGATCAATGTCGAGGGAGCCCTTCTCGAGGTGCTGGCCGACATGATCGGCTCGATAGGGGTGATCGTCGCCGCCCTGCTGGTGCGATACGCCGGATGGGTCTACGCCGACCCGATATTTGCGGCTGGTATCGGCCTCTTCATCCTTCCGAGAGCTTGGCGTCTTGGTCGTCGCGCCGTGCAGGTTCTGGTCCAGGCCGCCCCCGAACGACTCGACCTCGACCAGCTACGAACCTCACTCGGTTCCATCCCGGCGGTCACCGACGTTCACGACCTCCACGTGTGGACGCTCACCTCCGAGATGGACGTCGCCACCGTCCACCTCGTGATCCGCAACGGCTCCGACCCCCACCCGGTCCTCGACCAGGCTCGAGCTCTCCTCGAACACGACTACCGGATCTGTCACGCCACCCTCCAGGTCGAACCCGACACCCACCGGGGCTGCACCGAGGTCAGCTGGTGAGGGAGCTACTCGTCGGGTTCCCTTCACACGGCCGAGATCGCGGCCCCGCCGGCAGTCCGTCGCTCGATCCCAGTAGCTTGCGAGACCCTTCCGGCCTGAGGCCGGGTGACTCCTCGCACGCACGTCGGGCCGATGGGGCTGGAGTTGGGGTTGCCGCCGGACTCAGTTGCCGAGATCCCTGAAATGGATCACGGCAACCACGTCGGCTTCCGAGGGATCGGCCTCGGTGACGATGTCAGCGAAGTCGGGGAAACAGTTGCTCCGAGTGGGGGCGTCTGCCACCCGGGCGAGCACGGTGATCCCAGCGGCGTTCGAGCCCTCCACGCGCACCCATGAGGTCGCCCACCCAATGGATTCGAGGTAGTTCAGGTCGTTCAAGGTCGAATACTCCCCGTACTCGACCGGTGAGCCTTCAGAGCCGGCCACCTCAAAGCCGTTTGCCCTGAGTTCCGCCGCCAACTCCTCGGCATAGGTGCCCGGGGAACCATCGGCGAGAAGCGTCCATTCCCACCACGGGACCTCATTGTCGACGCCCTTTCCATACCCGTTGGCGCAGTAGGCAATGGCTCCGGTCGTGTCCGCAAAGGCGGGGATCCACTCGGCTGCCGACCTCGCAGTGTTTCGTGAGCCCCTGACAACCCCAACCACCAGGACGATCGCACCGACCGTCACCACCGCAATGGCGAACCGCGCCCACCAGGGGAATGGGCGTCGTGCGATGCTTCCGGGGTCGGACATCCGATCAGGTTATCGCCACAGCCGGCGCACGGCCCTTCTGGCGGGATCAAGCGCTGCGCTCCTTCTCGATCCCGATCTGGTGATCGGCGTTGGGCATTCCGAGCACGATGCGCAGCGCGGCGCCGACCTGTTCGACCGGGACGGGGGCAGGGGTGCGGACGTCGAGCGGTGAGGTCCGACGCCTGGCCGGCCGCCCTGAGGCAGGCCGCGATGAGTCCGCCATCGTGCGCGAAATCAGATCCGTGTGCCTACCGGCTCGTGCAGATTCCAGCGAGGCAGGGCGCGGGTGAGTTCGCTTCGACCACTCACCGTGATCCGTCCGTCTCGGGTCGCGTCGGACCACCGGAGCGTCCCCCGGTGCCAGTCGACGAAGGCCGGCGACTCGGCCCGCACGTCGACGTCGGGATCGCCGCCGGGATCGGAATAGCAAACCTCTGCATCGCCTCTCTCGATGAGCAACCAGTAGTGGCGGTTGCCGGGTGGTTGATCGGGGAAGGTGAAGGCGACGACGGTGCGTCGCTGTGGCAGGGCCGTTCGGTTCAACTGCACCTGGCACCAGGCCCACAAGGCGAAGCCCGGGTCCGCGTGCTCTGTGGTGACTTCGATCCACTGCTCACCCCATTCGCCCAGCGCTCCGATCACATCGGCAAGATCCTCGCCTGCAGGAGTGAGGTGGTAGAGGTGTCCAGGACCGTTGGGTTTCGGGTGCTTGTCGATGATGCCGGCGCGCTCGAGCTCACTGAGTCGTTTGATCAGCATGGACCTCGACATGGCGGGGACCCCGCGGGCGAGCGCAGAGAACGTGTCTGCTCCGAACATCAGGTTCCGGACGATCAGCGGGTTCCAACGCTCGGCCAGGATCTCTGATGCCCGGGCAATCGGGCAGTACTGGCGATAGCTCCCCATTCGATTGTTCCTCCCTCGTCCGTCGCGAGTTCTATTTTCGCGCTAGTCGTCGGGTTTCGCTCAAAGCACACTCGCCGCATGACAGCTGCAGAACGAGGACTGGTCGGCCGATCCGCCGCTGAGGTGTACGAGGAGTTCTTCGTGCCCGCCCTGTTCGGGCAGTGGCCAGACCGCGTGCTCGACTCGATCGGTGCCGGAGATGGCCATCGGGTTCTGGACGTCGGGTGCGGGACGGGTGTGCTGGCTCGCGCTGCCGCAGCGCGGGTCGGCAGCAGCGGCCGAGTGGTGGGCGTCGACCCGAACGACGACATGCTTGCCGTTGCCCGTCGATCGGCCCGCGCGGTCACGTGGGACGCAGGTGTGGCCGAGCACCTCCCGTATGCAGACGGGGAATTCGACCTGGTGGTGAGCCAGTTCGCGATGATGTTCTTCACCGACCCACACGCTGCTCTCTCTGAGATGGCGCGGGTGGTTGTTCCAGGAGGCTCAGTGGCGATCGCCACTTGGGCCTCGCTCGACACCACTCCCGGCTATGCCGCCATGGTGGATCTCCTGGGCGAGTTGTTCGGCGATGAGGCGGCAGAGGCTCTCCGGGCTCCGTTCGTCCTCGGTGATCCGGACGAGGTTCACCAAGTCGTGGCAGCCGTCTTGCCCAACCCCACGGTCACCACCCATGACGGGACTGCCCGGTTCGAGTCCATCGAACAGTGGGTCCACACCGACATCCGCGGCTGGACGCTCGCCGACATGATCGACGACGACCAATACCACGTGCTCTTGCGGGAGGCCGAGCGCCGGCTCGCACGCTTCACGGACGGTCATGGCCGGGTGGCATTCCCTGCACCGGCGCTGATCACTACAGCGGAGTTCTGAGCACCGGCCGGTTCGCGACATCACCCGGCGGCACATCGTGCCGATGTCGAAGGATTGTCGGGCGACGGGGGCAGCGCCACGACCCAGCTCAGGCGATGGTTGTGGGACGCGGGTCTACCGTGGCACCTGGACACGTCGATACGCTTGCGGCGGGAGGGTGAGTTGGAGGTTCTGCGGACAGCTGCGCTGATCATGGCCACGCTGACGGTCGGGGTCATGACGGGCGTGATGGGCCTCTACGCCAACACGATCATGCCCGGCCTCCGCCGTACCGACGACCGTACGTTCGTTGGGGCGTTTCAGGCGATCGACACGGCGATCATCAACCCGGTGTTCCTTGCGACCTTCTTTGGCGGCCTCGTGACGACGGGTGGCGCCGCCGCACTCCTTGTTGACGAGGAGTGGCGGTCCGTGCTTCCCTGGGTTGCTGTTGCGTTCGCGCTCTATCTGGCTGTCGTCGTCATCACCGTCGTGGTCAATGTCCCGCTGAACGATGCGATCAAAGCGGCTGGGTCGCCCGACCGCGTCACGGACCTCGCAGTGGTGCGCCGGGATTTCAACGAGGCGAGGTGGGTCGGTTGGAACCTCGCCAGAGCCATGCTGACCGCGACTGCCTTTGCGTGTCTCGTATGGGCCCTCGTGCTCGTCGGCCGCATCACAGCCGCCGGTGCCGGGTGAGTTCCGTCGCGCGGGGTCCCGCGGCGTTGAGCAAACTACCGCGCAGGAGACCCACGACCGAATGACAACGGATCGTCCGGCACCTGGCCGAGAAAGGCGATGACCCGCTGGAGCAGCAGCTGGGTTGCCGCCGCGTCGTAGGACGGCAGTGAACTGTCGGCGAAGTAGTGCTCATCGCCGGGATAGAGGAACAGCTGGGCACCGGCACGCGGGGCCGACTCGACGATCGCGCGGGCTGCATCCATGTCGCCTTCGTCGACGAAGAACGGGTCGGCGTCCATCCCGTGGACCTGCACCGGCACATCGTCTGGCCACGACTCGCCGAACTCCGAAACGGGAACGCACGAGTAGCACAGCACCGCGCCCATGGCCCCGGGCCTGGTTTGGGCGAGCATCTGGGCCGGCACGACACCCAGCGAGAATCCGGCGTACACGAGGTTGCCGCCGATGGTGTCGGCTGCCCGGGTCCCGCGCTCCATGATCTCTCCGAAGCCGATCTCTCCGACATGGGCCATGCCGGCTTGGATGGAGTCGAACGTTCGACCCGCGAACAGGTCCGGGGTGTGGACTTCGTGACCGGCGCCCCGCAACTCGTCGGCGAACGCCGCTACGCCTGGCGTCAGGCCCTGTGCATGATGGAACAGAACAACTCTTGCCATGGCTGACTCCCTCGGAACGGTCATGCTGGATCGGTCGAGAATGGTCCGATTCTATCAATCGCCCGCTCGCCTGAGCGGTGAGCGGCGGGCACGCTGGGACCGGAACCGCTGTCGTTGCACCACGCGAAGCCGCGCACGACAGCGTGCTGGTTGGATTGGCACCGGAGCAGGCTAGGTGTGACGACCAGCCGGGTCAGATGGGACACTGGTCCCCACATCGAGTGCGATGCGGTCGCCCGGGTACTCGTCCAACGTCCCGTCGATCCCGACTTCGGAGACCCAGAACTCCAAGAGCCGGCCGGCATCGATGTACGCGACGATCGGGTCTTCGAGCTCGCCGAGCCGGTCGAGATCAGGGAGACCCGGCCCTCAATCGAAGCCATTTGGCTCTGCGAATAGATCGGGGTCGCCGGCGATCAAGCCGGCCTCTTCCATGTTTCCGGCCATCTCGATCACGGCCGGACGGCTGATGCCCAACACGATGGCGACCTCGGCTATCGACAGGGGCCGTGTGCCGTTCCAGCAGCCGCATGAGGACATACCAATTCGCCTCGTGCGGCACATCGAGCGTTTGGAACAACCGACGGCTGCCGCCCGCCAAGCGGTCGGTCAAGGTGCGAGGGAGCGTAGCGTCGGATGTTGCGTGGGTACCTCCGGTCACTTCGCTCACAGATCTGGCGGCTGAGGGGGAGACAGGGCCACATGATGCGCCGATCGGGCCGACAGGAAGCGATCGAGGAGCGAGAGTTCGTCCAGGACGTTGGGTCTTGGTTGCTGTGATGGTGTCGGTTACGGCGTTGCGTTCTGGATGAGGTCGGCGAGCTCGTCGACGCTCGGCACTCGGCCGGCAATCACGACCTGGTCGTCGATGGCGAGTGCCGGAGTCGTCATGACCCCGTAGGACGCGATGCGGCCAGAGTCCGTCACCTTTTCGACGAAGGCTTCGATCCCGAGGGTGTGGAGTGCTGCGACGGTGCGGGCTTCGAGTGTCTTGCAGTTGGCGCACCCCGATCCGAGGACTCTGAATTCCATCGTGGTCCACTCCTTGTCGACTACAGCACGAGATTGAACAGGAACCCGACGGTGAGGATCCCGGCGCCCACAATGGCAACGAAGGTGCCCAAGAGTCGGGGTCTGAGGACACGGCGCAGCAGGATCATCTCGGGCAGGGACAGGGCGACGACCGACATCATGAAGGCAAGGACGGTGCCGGTGGCGAGACCTTTGGCGTGGAGCGCTTCGACCAGCGGGAGGACGCCCGCTGCGTTCGAATAGAGCGGGATCCCCAACACCACGGCGACAGGGACGGCGAGCGGGTTCGATGGTCCGGCCACCTTGACGAAGAAGTCCTCCGGGACCCAGCCGTGGATGGCCGCGCCGACGCCGATCCCGACGAGCAGGTAGGGCCAGATCCTGCGCACGATGGTGGCCACTTCTTCTCGGCCCATGGTGAATCGATCCGACCAGGACAAATCTCGGGAAGGGTCGGCGGGCCGGCCTCGAACGGTGATCTCGTACACGAACGGCTCTACCCAGCGCTCCAGCCGCAGCCGCCCTATCACCCATCCCGCTGCGATCGCGATGGACACCCCGGCTGTGATGTACAGGGCGGCGACTCGCCAGCCGAACAGCCCATACAGGAGCACGATGGCGACTTCGTTGACCATCGGGCTGGCGATGAGAAAACTCATCGTCACCCCCAGCGGCACCCCGGCCGCCACGAATCCGATGAAGCCGGGCACCGCGCTGCACGAACAGAATGGTGTCGCTACGCCAAGGCCGGCGGCGGCGACGTTGCCGATGCCTTCCCTGCGGCCACCCAACAGCGCCCGGGTGCGTTCCACACTCATGAAACTGCGCAGCACCGTCACCACGAAAATGATCCCCGCAAGCAGCAGCAAGATCTTGGTGGTGTCGTACACGAAGAACTCCACCGCCGACCCGAATCGCGATTGCGGATCGAGGCCGGCAGCATCGAAGACAGCCCATTCCCACACGGGCCGGTTGACCGAGTAGGTCACCAACCACAGAGCCGCCGCACCGATCGCCCACGTCCACGGGCGGGCGCTGTCTCGCTCGATCGACGGTGCGTCGACTCCTGTGGTCACGACTCGACCATTCCCATCAAACGCGATGGCAAGCTCTCGGCAACGGACCGACCTGCATCGCCGGCAATCCGGTAGTCGACCCAGCGACCCCGCCGAGTCGCTTCTACCAGGCCCGCCTCGCGCAGCACCCGCAGGTGATACGACAACAGATTCGGCGCAATGTCGAGATTGTCCCGGACGTCGCACACGCAGCGCTCGACGTCGGCGAGAAGATCCAGGATCGAAAGCCGGATGGGGTCGCCGAGCGCGGACAACAACTGCGCTCTTGCTTCAAGAGACTTTGTTTCAAGATCCGTTGATATCATGGTCCTAGTGTCGGACCCAGCCCGCGGGTGCGCCAGGTCCAAAGGTCACAGCGATGGGGCCGCTCTCACGCTGAGGGTCCGCGCCCGGTCTCGGCGGGCGATCAGGTCTCCGTCAGCGCCGGCTCGTGCAGGTTCAAGCGGGGGAGCTCCAGCGACGTCGCGCCGACCGGAAACCGTGGTCGTTGCTCACGCGACGATGTGCGTTGCTGGGGGAGAGCGGCCCGGTTGCACTGCACTCGACACCGGGCCCAGGGTGAAGCCGGGGTCAGCGTGCTCGGTACGCGACCATCGCGTCTTGGAGCTCGCCGAGCCGGTCGAGATCAGGAAGACGCGACCCTCAATCGAAGCCCTTTGGCTCTGCAAATCGGGTGCTTCGGTCCTGTGCGCCCTCTTGGGTCTGACATACGATCACGCAACCCTCCGTGAGAGGCTGAAGGGAGTCGATGGCAGGTATCCGCTTCGGCGTTCGCGACTGCTGGTATCTCTGAGGTTGTATCCCCCTGCGCGGGGGTCTTGGTTCAGGAGGCATGCGTTCTCATGCACAGGACCAACCATCCTTCACGTGACGCCTTGCTCGAGTTCATCTCGGCGAGCAAACGGTTCGGTTCGCTGGCTGCGCTCGACTCGTGCAGCTTCTCCGCCCGTCCTGGGCGTCTGACTGGGTTCGTCGGGCCCAACGGCGCCGGCAAGACAACGGCGATGCGTACGGTGTTCGGGCTGGTCGAACTGGACGCCGGCACGGTGCTGTGGCGGGGTGATCCGATCGGGGAAGACGAGCGTTCACGATTCGGGTACATGCCGGAGGAGCGCGGTCTCTACCCCCGTATGAGGGTGAGAGATCAGCTCGTGTACCTGGGCCGCCTGTGCGGTCGCTCGGGCAAGGAGGTGCGTCTGAGCGTCGATACGTGGCTCGAGCGGCTCGGGCTCGCCGACCGGGCCGAAGACCGTCTCGATGTCCTCTCGCACGGCAACCAGCAGCGCGTTCAGCTGATCGCCGCCCTCGTCAACGAGCCCGACCTGCTCGTGCTCGACGAGCCGTTTGCCGGGCTCGATCCCATCGCCATCCGGGCGATGGTCGAGTTGCTCGCCGACGTCGAGAAAGCGGGCGCAACGGTGCTGTTCTCCAGCCACCAGCTCGATCTCGTCGAAGACATATGCGAGGACGTCGTGATCATCGATCACGGGCGGATCGTCCTGGCCGGCGACCTGGCTGAGCTGCGGGCCGCCATGCCGCAACGGTTCGTGGACATCCGGTATCGCGGCTCGCCACCCGACTGGTCGGGGATGCCGTCGGTCGAGTTCGTCGACTCGAAGGACGGCCACGCCCGCCTCCAGATAGACCGCAACATCGATCTCGCAGCCTTGGTGGCCGCTGCACGGCACACCACCGACATCGTCTCGTTCTCCTACGAGCCCCCGACGCTCTCGGAGCTCTTTCGCGAGGCGGTGGCGGCATGAACGGCGTGCGTCAAGGGTGGCTCGTGGCGTCCCGCGAGATGCGCGAGCGCAGCCGTTCGGGTGCGTTTCGCACCTCCATGGTGGTGATGATCCTCGTCGTGCTCGGCCTGATCATGGTGCCTACCCTGGTCGACAGCGGCGGAGGAACGAGCGACATCGGCTTGACCGGTTTCTCTCCGATCGAGCTCGCTCGCGCCATCGAGGACCAGGGCGAAGCCGCCGACATCACCGTACGGATACACCGCTACGAGAGCCTGGCCGCAGGTCAGGAGGGGGTTCGTCTCGGCGACGTCGACGTGCTCGTGGTCGATGGGCAACGGCTCGAATGGCGGCGCCAGGCCGACCAGCAGCTTCGGGCCGCAGTGACCGGAGCCATCCAACTCGTTGCGGTGCGCGAGCGTGCCGCGGCTGCCGGGATCACCACCGATGATGTGTTCGCCTTGGTGGCGCCGGTGCCCGTCACAGACGTCGAGCTCGGCTCGGTAGAGGGTCGCAGCCCCGACGACGAGACGGCTGCCATGGTCATGACGGTCGTGTTGTTCCTCGCCATCACCACCTACGGGAGCCTGGTGCTGACCGGCGTGGCGGAGGAGAAGGCCAGCCGGGTCGTCGAGGTGCTCCTGGCGCGTATGCCCGCCCGCAATCTCCTGGCCGGCAAAGTGGCCGGCATCGGGCTGCTCGGAATCGCCCAGATCGGCGTGACCGCGCTCGTTGCGCTCGCGGCCCTCGCCATGGTCGACTCGGTCGACATCCCGGCTGCCCGGGGCGCTGTGCTTGCGTGGGTCGTCGTGTGGTTCGTCGTCGGCTACGCCCTCTACGCCATGGTGTACGGCGCGCTCGGCTCGCTGGTATCGCGTGCCGAAGACGCACAGAGCGTTGCGGGACCGGTCACCGCCGTGTTGATCGCCGGCTATTTCGCCTCTTTCGTCGCCGTTGGACGACCAGACAGTGGCCTGGCCAAGCTGGCCTCGTTCTTCCCGCCGACGGCGCCACTCGCCATGCCCAACCGTATCGCCATGGCCGCGACCGACTGGTGGGAGCCAATCGTCGCCGTCGTCATCACGCTCCTCACCATCGCCGGCCTCGCATGGTTCGGAGGCCGCGTCTACACCGGCGCCGTGCTTCGCATCGGGCCAACGCTGAGGGTGCGCGACGCGTGGCGCGGCGCAACCGGGCCGAGGCCTGGGGTAGGTCCGACCGGGTCGTGGCATCGTGTTGTCGATGCGGCCCGGATCGGCCGCAATCGGTCCGCTCGCCGCTAGCGGCCACCACATCAGCCGAGGGAAGTCGTCGCCGCGGGAGCAACTCGTGGCGCCCTGGAGACTCGGAAGATGGGCACCCCCGTCGGCTCCACGAACCCGGCGCTTGCGATGCCATCGGCACTCGCCCGCAGCCGGGCGAGGACGATGTTCGCCGATCGCGCTCTGCTCTTGCCCGGTGGATGTTGAGCGCATCAGGATCTCACACGTCGTCGATGCGGTCGGTGACATTGCCGCCCGCGTAACCGCCCGCCACCCCTCTCGCTACTGTGATCTGATCGGCATGGTTGCAACACCAGCTCTTCGAAGCCGATAGTCGCTCGGGTCGCAATCTTGCGGTGTTGCCCTGCTGCCGGCGTTGTGCCCATCGACTGGCAAACAGGATTCAAACCTTGCGCTGAAGAGGAAGACGACGAGGGCGAGAGAGAGGCTCATCGTCGGCTCGATCCGGCAATCGGTTCGACATGGCTTTGGGGTGGCCTCGTCCGGTGTCTGCTTCGACGTGGGGTAGGAACGCCTTGTCATTCGGGTGGGCGGGTTTCGAGGAGGTCGCTGGCGGCGTCGGCGAGGCCTTGTCCAGCTTCTTCGTAGAGGTTCTTGGCGACGTCGACGCCGGCTGCTTCGAGTGCGGCCACTTGGTCGGGGTAGGTGGCGGCAGCGGCGATCTGCGCTGCGGGGAGGAAGTCTCTGACTCGGCGGGCGGCTTCGAGGTTGGCGTCATGGTCGTTCATTGCCAGCACCACCAGCTCGATTCCTGGGCGGAGGCGGAGACGCTCCCAGAAGTCACGGTCGAGTGCGTCGCCGCGCACGACAACCCTTCCTGCTTCGAGGTTCGAGGCGACGGTTTCGTCGCGGCGGTCAATGCCCAATACGACTGGGCCGTGGCGGCGTACGAGTTCCTCGTAGGCGCCCTGTCCGATACGGCCCATGCCGAAGACGACGCTGCTGGCTGTGGTGGGCTCCACGAGGGCGTCTTCGGCCTGTATCGGGTGCCGTTCGAGACTGACGAGGAGCTCCGACCATCGACCGTAGAGCTTGTAGCGCGCTCTATTGAGGGTGGCGGCCACCGCGAACGATACGGCCACCGCCACCGCGACGGCGGATAGCCACTGCTTTCCGAGTAACCCTCGTTCGACCCCCGCCGCGGCCACGATGAGGCCGAATTCGCTGTAGGTGGCCAGCGTGAGGGAGGTGTGGAGCGAGGTGCGGGCGCGGAGGCGAAACCTGGACAGGACTACGAGAAACCCGGCAGCTTTGACGGCAACCAGCAAGAGCGCCATCCCCACGATCGCGATTGCCGGTGGCGCAGGCGTTCCGCCGAGGCCGATCGAGACGAAGAACCCGACGAGGAGAAGGTCTTTGAGACCAAGCAAGCGATCGGACAACTCGCGGGCCTTGGGTTGCCTTGACAATGTCATCCCGACGATGAGAGCTCCCAGATCCGGTTTGAGTCCAACCTCCTCGAAGGCTGCTGCGCCGATCCCCAACGCCAGTGCCAAACCGAAGAGGGCCAAAAGTTCTCCGTGGCCGCTGTGTCTGAGGAACCACTCGAGGATGGGCCGGGCTGCGATGACGCCGATGAGCAGAGGGAGCGCCCACAGCGACGGAGCCTTGTCCACCGCGATAGCGAGAAACACCACAGCGAACAGGTCTTGCATGATGAGGATGCCAACTGCGAGGCGGCCTGCGAGCGACGCAGCTTCATTGCGTTCCTCGAGCGCCTTGACGGCGAAGACAGTGCTCGAGAACGAGAAGGCGAATCCGATCAGAGCAGCCTCACCAACGCTTAGCTCTGCCGCGAGGGGGAGGCCGAGGGCGCCAAGGGCCAGGAACAACCCTCCAATGACCGCAGTGGTCACCGACATGTGGACGCTGGCGACGGCCCACACCTCCTTGCGAACCAGCGTTGAGGGACGAAGGCCGAGGCCGATTCCGAACAGCAGCAGCAATACGCCGAGTTCAGCGACCAGCTCGATGGCGTTGTTGGCTTCGTAACCCAAGGCGTGGAGCACGAATCCGGCAGCGAGATACCCGACGAGCGGCGGCAGACCGATGCGCCGAGAACCGAAGCCGAGGACGAAGGCTACGAGGATGATCACGAGGTCCATGGCCGGGCCTAGCCGGCGCCCAAACGGCGATCGAGTATCACATGGCCGACACCTACCGGCCGAGCGAGTCGCTCGCGCTCTGGAAGACGCCGTCCGGTCTCCCGATTGCCGGCGAGGTGGGGGGCGGCGCAGATGCCGGCGCGGACCAGCGCGCGAGGCTGGTGTGGTTCTCCGTCTGTGGCTCCCGGGTCATGAGCTGGCTCCGTGGACAGGAGGAACAAGGCCTCTTCGACCGGGAGGTCACGCCGCGCCGCGACCTGCCGGTCGGTCGTCATGTCGTTGCGCCACGCTTGACCGCGCTCCTCGACCAGGCTTCGGCTCCGAGGATTGTGACAAACGAGCGCGGCTGCGACTGAGCCGAGGGCGGGCCCGTCGAGGGTTACCAGGCCGAGCATGGTGCGCAGTGGGGAGAACGTGATGGTGGCGATCTGGAGGGCGACGCTGGCGACGATGATTGCGTTGAGGACCCGGTTGGGGGTCGGTCGGGTGTGGATGCGGCGTGCCGGATAGGCGAAGGCAAGTTGGGCCAGCGATTCGTACAGAAAGATGGCGGTCATCGTGGCTGCGGCCGCGTAGCCGAAGTTGGGCAGCGCAAAGAACAAGGCGAGGCCGGCGGCGGCTTTGAGGATCCCGGTGGTGAGGATGAACCGGATCCCGGCCCGGGTGAGCAGCGGCGCCGACGGAGACCGCGGTCGCTGGGTCATCATGCCCGGGTTGCGGTCGAGACCGAGGGCGAGGGCGGGTGGCCCGTCGGCGATGATGTTGATCCACAACAGCTGGACGGCAAGAAGGGGAACCAGCAGGTTGCCGGCTTCATCGCGAAGGTCGAACAGAGCGGCGCCGGTAACACCGATGGCGATGAGAAGCACCAACGCCACATTCGTGGAGAACAGGAACCGGATGAACTTGAGGATGTTGGCGTAGATGCCGCGGCCTTCTTCCACCGCGGCGGCGATCGTGGCGAAGTTGTCGTCGAGGAGCACGAGGTCGGCGACCTCGCGGCTGACATCGCTTCCTCGCTGACCCATGGCGACGCCGACGTCAGCTCGTTTCAGGGCGGGAGCATCGTTGACACCGTCTCCGGTCATGGCGACGATCTCGCCATTCGCTTTGAGCGCGTCGACGAGGGCGAGTTTGTGTTCCGGGTTGACCCGGGCGAAGACCCCCACGTGTCCCACCTTTTCGGCGAGTTCGTCGGGGCTGAGCCGGTCGAGGTGGTCGCCGGTCATCACTTCGTCCGAAGCGATGCCGATGGCGTTGGCGATGGCCTTGGCGGTGGCGGGATGATCTCCGGTGATCATGAGTACCCGGATTCCCGCCTGCTGGGTGGCCGCAATGGCGGCCGGCACCTCAGGTCGGGGAGGATCCCACAGGGCCACGGAACCGAGCCAGGTGATCTCGGTGTCGGTTTCGCCGGGTGCCCACGCCAGGGCAAGCATGCGGTTGCCGTCGGCGGCCGCAGCGTCGATTCGTGCTCCCCATGCTCTGCGTTCCGCGCCGGTGAGGTGGCTCATGCCCAGGAGTACTTCGGGTGCGCCCTTGAGGTATGAGACCGGCTCGCCGTCTTCGAGCACGGTGACCCGCATGTACTTCCACTCCGAGTCGAAAGGGCGCTCCGAGACCCGCTTGTGGCGGGTACGTTCGCTCGCCGGATCGATGCCGTGCTCCACCGCATACGTGTAGAGGCCGATTTCGAGAGGATCGCCCGAACCTCCGTCTGGTTCGGCCTCGGCGGCGAGCACCATCGCGAGCAGCGCCCGACGCGGGTCCGGTGAGTCCAGGGTGCGCACCGTCATCGTGTTCTCGGTGAGGGTGCCGGTCTTGTCCGTGGCGACGACCGTGACAGACCCCAGCGCCTCTACGGCGGAGAGACGCCGTACGACGGCGTTGCGGGAGGCCATCCGTTCGGTGCCGAGGGCCAGCGTGAGCGTCAGCACCGCGGGGAGACCCTCAGGTACGGCCGCCACGGCGACCGCCACCGCAAAGAGGAGGGCTTCGTCGATGCGGTCGATCCCCTCGATGCCGACCCCAGCCACCATGAGGATCACTGCCAGGGCCGCAACCCAGCGGGCGATACGGTGTCCGAAATGTGTCAAGCGTCGCTCGAGTGGCGTCGCCTCGGCCACCACGTCGGCCAGCATGCCGGCGATACGGCCCATCGCCGACGCCGACCCGGTCCTCGTTACCGCCACCCAGGCAAGGCCCCGCACCGCCAATGTTCCGGAAAAGACCTCCTCGGTGATGGCCCGATCGACCGGCACCGACTCGCCGGTCAGCATCGACTCGTCCACCATCAGCGCCTGCTCGCCGGTCAGGACGCCGTCGGCGGGGATGCGGTCACCCGCTTCCACCCGTGCCAGGTCTCCAGGCACGAGCTGTGCGGCTGGGATCTCAGTGAGATGGCCGTCGCGGCGGACCCAGACCTGCGGGGCGGCGAGTTCCTTGAGCCGGGCGAGGGCATCTTCAGCCCGGTATTCCTGCCACACACCCATGATCGTGTTGAAGGCAAGGATCACCAAGATCGCGATCGATTCGATCGGCCAGCCTCGAGCGCCCTCGATCACCCAGATCACGGCGTCAAACGCCAGAGCGAACAGCAGGATGTAGATGATCGGACTTCGCAGCTGTCGCCACACTCGTTCCCACCACGGCGTACGACGACCCTCCGGGAGTACGTTGGGTCCGTGCTCAGCCAAGCGACGAGCCGCCTCCCCTGAGCTCAACCCCTCAACCGTCGGCGTCACGGTCGTGCGGTCAGGTGCCGCGGTCGAAACAATCGGTAGGTCCTGGGGCATCAGCTGCGACCGGCCGAGGACCGTACACGACGGTCCTTGCGTGCGGGCTTGACCGGCGTGACGAAGCCTTCCGGTTTGACCGCCATCACTGAGCAACTCACGGACCTGAGGATCGACTCGGCCGTATTGCCCATGATCAAGCCACTGAGTCCGGTACGGGCCACCGTTCCCATCACGATCAGTCCGATGTCGAGCCGCTCTGCGAGGCGAGGCAATACCTTCCGCGGATCGCCGGGCACCATGTGTACCGCCGCTCCCACCTCGGCAACCGGATGACGGTCCGTCAGCAAATCGAGCTGCTCGCGATGCAGCGACCGCGCCGAGTCGACCATGGCGTCGACGACTTCCCCGGGGAGGGCCACATACGCCGACGTCCGGAGCGTCGCCTCGCCTTCGAGACCCCACGCGTGGCCGACGTGGAGCTCTGCGCTCTCGCGGCGCGTCAGCGAGGTGGCCAGCTCCAAGACGAGATCGTTCAGACCGTCTCGCACATGGTCGCTTGGATCCGGGTCAACCAACGCCAGGATCCGCAGCTTGCGTGCTCGGGAGGGGCGCATGACCCACACCGGGACCGGACACTTGCGGAGCAAGTGCATCACTCCGCTTTCCAAGTTCGGTAGCTCACCCGATCCAACCTCGCTGGTACCCACAATGACCACGTCGTTGCCGTGAGTGAGCACGTGCCGGATCACCTCGAGGAACGGCTCACCTACGTTCACGCTCACTTCGGTGTCTGTGCTGCCGCGGGTGTTCTCCACCAGGCGCCGCAGTCGATCCTCCCGGTCGCGCAACAGTGCGGCCTGGATGTCCACCACCCGGCCTTCGACTTCGATGTGTTTGAGCATGCGCGCGGCCGGGGCCACCACGTCGAGCATGGTCAGGTGTGCGGCATTCGTTTCTGCGAGCTTGACGGCCGCGCGCAGCGTCATCGGTTCGAGATGCCCCGGAGATGCCGCCACCAGAATGCTCTTGAACCGATCCATCACGTCACCGCCCCTCGGTCGTTGGCTGTTCCGTCTCTGGCGCATAGGTTGCTGCGTGCGACCTCTGCGGACGTTGTCGGACACGGTCCGGTCCGGCCCGGGATGTGGCGAAGCCAGTGAGCCTGGACCATCGCCGCGGAGAGGTGGCATCGACCCCCCATGCCACGGTGCTTTCGACGTGGCTCACGCCGAGGACCTTGGCGGCAAGTCGCTCGAGCCGGCACGCCTCCCGCCAGTCGGGGACCACACCCGCCATGCGGACCACGCCGTCGTGGACTTTGATGTCGACAGCATTTGGGTCGAGGCCGAGAATCTGGTCGATCACGACGAACCGGATCTCTGTTTCGATTTCGGCGTCGGATCGAGCGAGAGCGCCGACGACATCGCGACGCGAGATGATGCCCTCCAAAGCGAAGCCCTCGCCAACAACGACAAGCCGGCGGACGCGCGCTGTCTCCATCAGTCGAGCCGCTTTCGCCAGAGGGTCGTCCCTCCGCACTCCGAGCACGTTGCGGCTCATGAGTTCGGCGACGGTCGACGCCGACCACCGATCACGTGAACGGTGGGTCGTCATCTCGGTTGGGTCCGCAACGACCGCACGATGGAGCAAGTCGGCTTCTGTGAGGATCCCCACCACACGACCGTCGCTGTCGATCACCGGCAATCCACTGACGCCGGCATCGCGCATGATCCTCGCCGCCGCCGTCACAGGAACATCGGGTCCTACGGTCACGACATCCGTAGACATGGCCTCTTTGACCGTATGCATGTCACGTCCTCGTCGCTGGGTTGCCTGCGTCTCGTCCAGCACACTCTCGACACTTCGTGGTGGCGGGCAGCGCCTCGAGCCTCGGGTCGGCGATCGCTGTTCCGCATATGAGGCACAGCCCGTAACCGCCCGCTTTGATCCGTTCAAGGGCGCCGTCGATGCCAGCGAGGCGAGCCTCGATCACGTCTGCCTGGATCGCGGCCTCGTCGTCGGTGACGTCGTGAGGCTCGTAGTCTGCGCGACTGATCGCAGAGGCCCGCAGAACCTCGAGCAGACTCAGCAGTCGGTTGCGTTCGCCGAGGAGCCGCGACTGTTGGCGCCACTCGAGAAGGGTGAAGACTCTCACAGTTCAACCTCCAGGTCTGAGCCGCAACGGATTCGTGCCCTCAACCGGCGCGCCGTGCGCCTCGTCTCGTGGTGTGTGGTGTCACAACCGCGGGTCCGGTGAGACGACCGATCGTTGCTTTCGACACGACGTGCGGCTGCCGGCAACACCCGCAGCCGCTGCGCGCGAATACCACTCGCATCGCCGCGGCAGCATCCGTAGGTCTCGGTCGCGCGACTGGCCAGCAGCGAGTCAAGAGAAAACGCGGGCCGTGTCCTTGCGAATCGGGGGACTGTGGTTGCCATTCCCGGCTCCCGTCACCTTCGTGAGACGTTGATCGTCCGCTGCGAAGGTCTCTCCCGCCCAGAATGGGCCAGCATGCCGGGCCTGACGGCCGTACTGACGGCGTTGCTTGTTGTGGGATACTCCCCTTATACTGCTAAAGATAACATGATAGTAATGACGTGTCTAGACTTCCCGCTCCTGTCGTCACGAATGGGTCGTAGCGGAGAACAGGTGCCGCCTTCAGGAGGGAGACACCTGAGGGGGTCGCGAGCTGAGTCGGCACATCGTCGTTCTCGACCTCGGCGAAAGAGCTGCCGTGACCTCTGAAGACCGCCGACCCTGGACGTTCCTGACCAGCCACGCCCGAGTCCTCATCGTGATCTCCCAGACCCCCGACATTCGCGCTCGGGACATCGCCGCAGTGACCGGCCTCACCGAACGGTCCACCCAGCGGATAATCGCCGACCTGGAGGCGGCCGGCTACCTGAGTCACGACCGGATCGGCCGGCGCAATCGCTACAGGATCAGTCCCAGCGAAACGCTTCGCCACCCCCATGAGCAAGATGTCGAGATCGGCTTGCTCCTCGACCTGTTCGCAAGCGCCATGGGTGGTGGGTCCTCCGGCGGGGTCCGGGGTTAGCAGGGGGCCGCTTGCCCAAGGCGGCTGGCTACCGGCATTGTGGGTCCCGGAGGCAAGGCTGAGGTTCTGCCGTCGCCTTGAACGTCGATTACGCCGTGCGTTGTGCCGTCAAAGAGAGTGTGGGGTGTGATGCCTGGAGGTTGTTTCTGAGGTGGGTGGGTTCCAGAGTCCGTTGCGAGGCAGGCGGATGCACACGCAGTTCATCCCCGGAAGTTGGCGGCTGCAGTCGCGGCCAGTGCCGTCGTCTGTGGGAGCACATCGCCTGGTCCCGGCGGAATGTAGGAGACCTGGAGGAACATGCCGGCCACTTGCATCCCGATGAGGCTCCCCTCTTCGGTGACATACGCGGCATCCGCTCCCGGGATGTCCACATCAACGACCGCGAAGACAATGGCCGCCGATTCGCGCTGCGCGGCCCACACATCGATTGGCACGATCAGGGTTTGCACGGTGGCGTACCCGACGGTCCCGATCCAATCGCATATGGATTGCATGTCCCCCGAGAGGTCTGCGTTGAACGCTCCCTCGCCAAAGCGAACTCCGGTGGCATCCTCGATGTCCGCAGCGGTGAGCAACGAGCACGGATCAGGGGCCGGCACATCGTTTGGCCGCTCGTCCACGGTCGTCGCGCCGGCCGTCGTCGTCGTGGCCGCTCTGACCTGAGTGGCGTCGGTCGTGCTCCTCGGCGTACTGGACTGAGGCGTTGCGTCTTGGAGTTCGCCGCCTCCACCACATGAGCCGAGGACGAGTCCAACCGCCAACCCAACCATCACGTATGTCGACGACCCCTTCACCTACCCTCCTCGTAGCTCGGATCCTACGCCTGATGAGGCGTCGTCGTCGGACCCGAGGCTCTTTCCCGGTACGCCGGCGCACGTCGGCTGAGTTGCCCGGCCGCTGAGGCGACCGGGCATCGTCGCTCGACGAGGTTGGCCGTTCACGGTCGTCGTGCATGGGATCGAATCGAGGTGCCATTCGCACCTTCCAGGACTCCAACATCGGAGGGTCGAGGGAGGGCTCGGCGGCGAACAACAGCTTGGCGCTACGGCCGGGAGCGGTAGCCTTCGGAAACTCTGGGATCCCCTCCTTGTCGCACCGGCGCGCCGCCCGTCGAACTTCAGGCCGGCTCGAGCGCCGGCGGGCCGACTAGCTTCGTTCGATCGTGGCGAGACCAAGCCACTCTGCGAGGTGCTCGATTTCGTCGTTGACCGCCGTAGTGATCGGGCGGGTGAATTTCACATCCTCATGAATGGCGTTCACCCGCAAGACCGATGCATCGCGGTCCGCCGCGGCATCGAGCTTCCCGACCAGGCGGTCTTCGTGGAGAATTGGGAGGGCGTAGTAGCCCCATCGGCGTTTTGTGGCGGGCTTGTACATCTCGAGCGTGTACTCGAAGTCGAACAGTTGCCCGGCGCGGACCCTGTCGTGAACGAGCCGATCGAACGGCGAAAGCAGCGCCGTCCGACCTCCGAAATCGTCCGAGAGCGCTGCCGGATCGATACGCCACTCTCCCTTGACGCCGTCGACCACCGCCGGCTCGCCTGCCTCGCCGACGGAGATGGGCTCGACCGGCATCGCCCTCGCCTTGGCTCGAGCGATCCCGAGCGAGGCCAGCCTCCGCTCGTTCTTCCGTCGGGTCGCCTCCTCGACAGGGGGCACGCCGACGTCGGATGGATAGACGCGCTCGGCGAGGTCCCAGAGTCGCTCTCGCCCGATGCGCCCGGCTACGGCGACCTCGCCGCGCATCATCAGGAATTCGAGCATCTGGGTCACGTTGCGGGCATTGGTCCATCCGCTCGACGGCCACGGTGCGACGGACGTGTCAGGGACGTCGCGGGAGGTCAGGGGACCGGATTGGCCGAGAAGGGAGAGGACGTCGCAGCGGAAGGACTCGTTGTCGCGCAGCCAGGTGCGATGGCGCTCATAGGGCGGCCAATCGGCGGCACCGGCGAGGTACAGCCCCAGGTCGCTCATCGGCCGGACCAAAGCGTTGAACTCGACCAGTGTGCGGTCCTGCTCCAGAGCCTCCCTGAGATGGGCGGGCTCATATGACGAGCCGAGCCGGCTCCACGCTACGAGGTCCGCGCTCGGCGCAATGGCCGCGGTCGGGTCGATCTGCAGCAGGGTCAGCCGGCGCACCACTTCCAAGAGGTCGGTCGGCCGCACCCCGTCCAGGAGCTGCGCCCGCACTGCGATCCGCCGAGCCTGCCTGCGCGAGAGCCGATGCATGGTCGTCCCATTCCAAGTCTCGGTACCTCACCGCTGGCGCGCGTCCTCGGTACTCCGGTCACTTCAGGTCGGCTGACGGTGCGCCACCCTGTGGATCGAGCTTACCGATCGACGGGTTGAGACACGGCCTCCGCCGAGCGCCGGCTGCGGCACGGTGCCCCGGCCACTGGTGACGTTGTCCTCTGGACCGTCGCTGCGAGATCGATCGAGCTCGGCCGGCGAGCTTCAGGACCGTGGCCGGTCGGCGCTGGCTCAGGTCTGACCGGCAGAGAAGCGGTTCCGATACGGGACGCCGAGATTGCGACGAGCTGCCGTCACGAACCCTCCCGTGACGGCGGCTGTCCGACGGCGCCGTACCAAACACGAGGAGCACCACCCATGAACGCATCGACCCACCACAAGACCACGGGCGCCGACACACGCGGCGTGCGGATCGTCGCCCTGATCGCCGCCCACATCTACGCCGTCATCGCCGTCTTTCAGATATCTCTCGCCATGGGGGCGCCCCTCGGTGAGGTCGCCTGGGGCGGCGGCCACGATGCAGTTCTGCCAACGGGGCTCCGCATCGCCAGCGCCGTAGCTGCAGTGATGCTGATCTGGATGCTGCTCGTCGTGCTCGCTCGAGCGGGGGTGGCCCGAATCGATCCGGTCAAGCGGGCGTATCTGGCCGGGTTCACGTGGGCGGTCGCCGGGTTCATGGCGCTCAACACCCTGGGCAACGTCGCCTCCCAGAACCTCATCGAGCAGCGAGTTTTGGCGCCCGTCACTGCCGTTCTGACGGCGTTTACCGTTGTGGTCGCCCGCCGCGGTGGCCGCAGCGCGTGTTGAGCGCAGGAGCAGTTGCGCGACGACGTCGCAAAGGTGCCGAAGACACGGCATGCGCCACCGCCTATGTTTGCGTGATCGGGAAGGGAGCCCACATGGCGGAACCACGCAAGGAATATCGGGCGCGTATCTACGTCAGGCTGACCGATGAGCTGCTGCCGAGTCCGCAGCTGAGCAAGGAGCAACTCCACGCGCTGCTCACAGACGCATTGCAGGCCGGTCGCGCGGACTCGCCGGTCGTCTCCGTCATGGTCGAGGACCCGAGACGCTGACGGTGCCTCGGGTCGAGGAGACGGCCGACCGGCCACCAGGGTTGGCAGACGAGCTGCAGCCGGGTTGAACGGCTCGACTCACACGGGCGACTCTGCGCCGATCCGGGGTGCGGCTGGACCGCCGCTTCCCAGAGCGGTCTCCCGGCAATGGGCAGCCGCCACGGTTCCCGCGTCACTCATACGAGTCTGTTGGACCTCCCAACGTGTTCAATGGGGTATGGCTCAGAATGCCCCGGCGTTTGGAGAAGCCGCTCGCCGGCCCCCGAGCCGGCGCACAGGGTTCGCGATCGTCCTGCTTGTCATGGCGTTGCTGCTCGCTGCATGCGTGGAGGAAGGAGCCCGAGAGGTCGGCGAAACGGGACGCGTGAGCACGGTGGTGGACTCGAGCACTGCACCGTCGACCGGCGAACTCGAGCTGCCGACGTCACCGCCGCCCACGCAGGTCCCGTCCACAACGACGACACCGGACCCGCCCCGGGTTTGGGACGGCTACGAGCGCCTCAACATCCTGCTGCTCGGCAGCGATGCCGGGGTAGGGCGAATCGGAACCCGCACCGACACGATCATCCTGGTGAGCATCGAACCAGAGACCGGTGACATTGCGATGTTCTCGATCCCGCGCAACCTCACCGAGGCGCCCCTTCCCGATGGCATGGGCGTGTGGTCGTGCAAATGCTTCCCGGACATCATCACCCACCTCTGGGCCAATGGTGAGTGGTATCCCGATGCCTTCCCCGGCCCACAGTCGCCGTCAGTAAACGCCCTCAAAGGTGCGATTGGGCTCGTCTTCGGAGTCGACGTCCACTACTACGCGAAGGTCGACCTCGCCGGCTTCGTCGCCTTGATCGATGCCCTGGGCGGCGTGACGATCGACGTGCCGAAGACCATCGTCGACGGGAGCTACCCCCATGAGAAGGGCGGCACCGAGAGCGTCGTGATCGAGCAGGGCACGCAACACCTCGATGGCCATCTCGCTCTTGCGTATGCGCGGATCCGTCGCAACTCCGGCGACTTCGCCAGGATGCATCGCCAGCGGTGCCTCCTCGGCGCACTGGTGGAGCAGATCGACCTGTCCGACCTTGCGGGCGGGTATCGGGGTTTCATAGCGGCCGTGGTCGACCACGTGGAGACCGACATCCCGGCCGAAGGGCTCATCGATTTCGTCGACGTGCTGTCCCGGGTCGACATGGACCGTCTCGGCACTCTGCGGATCACCAGCTACACCTACGGCACCTCGGGCCATGCCGGCTATCAGATCTACGACCTGGAGCGCATCAGGGCCGACGCCCGCGCGCTCATGGACGATCCAACCGCTCAGCTCGACACTCAGGACGGCGTCGGGTTCGAGGCGACCTGCGATCAGTCGTTCGATTGAGCAGCGTGCCGGGAGTCACGGCGAAGAAATCTCACACGCCCAAGGGAGAAATGGGTGCGAGCTGCTATGCTACATGGGACGTAGCGCAGGGAGGTGAGCCGGTCGATCGACCGCTCTAGACGAAGCTGCATTCCCCGACAGCCGCACGGAGCCTCCAGCCAAACTGGTGAATGAAGGGAACGACCCATGCGTATCTCCATTCGACTGATTCTCCTTCTAGGAATGGTGTTGGCGCTCGTTGCCACAGCGTGCGGCGGTGCAGACGACACCGGCTCTACGACCACAGCGGCGACGGCGACGACGGTCGCTGGCGCCGCTACGACGACGACAACGGCCCCTGCGACAGCGACGACGACAACGGCCCCTCGAGAGGAGAAACCGCCCATCGTCGTCGGCTTGATCACGGACGTCTCAGGACGTTTTGTCAGCTTCGGCAAGGACATCGAGGCTGCGACGAATTTGTCCGTCGACGCAGTCAACGCCGCTGGGGGAGTCAACGGCTCGATGCTGGAGCTGACGCTCATCGACACCGGTGGCGAACCGGACCAGGCAGTGCTCGCCTACCGGCAACTCGCCGACGACGGGGCGTTCGCCGTGAGCGGACCCTTGTCATCGGGTGAGGCGGAGGTGCTGTTCGCCCAGGCGCCCACGGTGGTGCTCCCGATCATCACCGGCACGGCCAACAAGGAGGGAATCACCGACCTCGGTGAGGGCTGGGCATTTCGCAACACGGCCACCAACACGGCGCTCTATACCGAGGCGATGCCGCAGTGGGCTGCAAAGTACGGGATCGAGACCGCAGTCCTCGTCTTCGATGAAGAGGAGCCGGTGACGGCCGCTGCGGCGATGTTTGCCATTCCCGGCGTTGCGGGCGCGGTTGGCGTAGACATCGTGAACGGCGATGCACCAATCACCTTCACGCGAGGGCAGACGGACTTCTCCACGACGGTGCAGCGGATCGCCGACACCGAAGCAGACGGGCTCATCATCATGTCGGCTCCTGCAGAAGCCGGGCTCATCGCCCGCGAGTTGGCGCGGCAGGGCGAGACGCGGCCCGTGCTCGGACATCCGGCCCAAGGCGGCAGCACGTTCTTCGAGCAGGGTGGGGACCAGATCAACAACTGGGTCCTGCCCTCGATCTTCAACCCGGCGAGCGACAACCCGCTGACGCAGGCGTACCTGACGGGCATGGCCGAACTCGATGAAGAGCCACCCACCGTGCCCGAAGCCGCGAACTACTACGACAACATCTTGATGTTGGCTGAGGTGTTGCGATCGGCCGGCATCGACGGCAACTCGTCACCTGACGACGCCAGGGCCGCCGTGCAGCAAGGCCTGCTGGCGCTGTGCGGATTCCAGGGCGCGGCCGGGGAGATCTGCTTCTTGCCCAACGGTGACGCCGAGAAGACTGTCTACGTCAATGTGGTCATTGCCGGCGTGCTGCAGCCACTCGACTGACTGGCTGTGGTCACTCGCCGGCGCGATGGGCTCGGTCACCGGTCCCGGTGGAGCGCCGCCCTACCGGGACCGTAGGGCGAGAGCGACATGATCCAAGTTCTGATCAATGGACTCCTGCTTGGAGCCAACTACGCGCTGCTCGCACTCGGGTACACGCTTGTCTTCGGTGTCATGCACCTGCTGACGCTGGCCCACGGTGAGGTCTTCATGGCTGCCGGCTTGCTCGCGCTCATCGTCGCCTCCCCAACGACTCCGCTCTGGCTCGCTGCCCTCATCGCCATCGCCATTGGCGCCGCACTCAGCATCGCGACCGACTTCGTCAGCTTCCGTCCCGTCGGATACGGGCGACAGATCGCCGCCGCGGTATCCACTATCGGGTTTGCCATCGTCATCCAGAATTCCCTCCTCCAGATCAGGGGATCATCAACGGCGGTGGCCGTACCGTTCAATGTCCCGACCACCGACATCACCATCGGAGATACGCTCATCTCGGTGACGCAGGTCGTGAGCCTGGTGATCGCCCTCCTCGTCATGACGGCCACGCACCAATTCGTTCGACGTACGAAGTGGGGGATGGCGATGCGGGCTTTCGCCCACGATGCCGAAACCGTTGCGCTCCTGGGTGTTCCCATCCGCCGACTCACGGTGTTGACGCTCGGTATCGCTGGGGCCCTCGCCGGGCTGGCATCCTTCCTGCTCGCCATCAGGATCGGGAGCGTTTCCCCACTCAATGGCCTCGAGATCGGACTCATCGGCCTCGCCGTGATGACCCTCGGCGGCTTGGGTAGCCTGCCGGGAGCGATGGTGGCTGGGATCGGACTCGGGGTCATCCAGTCGTTCGCCGCCTACTACGGCCTGACGGGATTCCAGGCTGCGATCCCGTGGCTTCTTCTCGTCGTCGTGCTCTTGGTACGACCGAGGGGCCTCATCCCGACGGCTCACGCATGATCGACGCCCTCACCAGCGAGAGCTTCCTCATGTTGGTAGCGATCAACGCCATCGCCGCCGTCGGGATGAACCTCGTGTACGTGACCGGCCAGCTGAACCTCGGCCAGGCAGGGTTCGCTGCGATCGGCGCCTACACCGTTGCCGTGGTGGACGTCGAGCTCGGCTGGGCGTTGACGCCGACGTTGGTCGCGGGTGCCCTGGTTGCCGCAGCGGTCGCTCTGCCGGTGGCGATCGGCGCCAATCGTGTGCGTGGCATCTACTTGATCATGGGCACCCTGGCGGTCGGCGAGCTCGTGCGCGTGGCGATCGGCAATATCGACGCCGTCGGCGGCCTTCAGGGCTATAGCGGACAGGACCCGGTGAGCAGCGCCGGCGTCTATGCGACGCTCGGCGTCGTGGTCATCCTTTCAACAGCGTTGATGGCGAGCGGGCGCGGGCTGCGGATGCGTTCGATCTTCGACGACGAGGATGCAGCTGCAGCAGCGGGGGTTGCCACGAGGCGGGTCAAAGTCCTTGCCGTTGTCGCCAGCGCCGCGGTCGTTGCGGTCTCCGGCGGTCTGCTCGCCAAGTGGCTGCTGTTCATCGCACCGCGCAACTTCGCTATCGCCCTCTCTTTCCAGATCGCGCTCTACACCTTGGTTGGCGGCGTACACAGCCTCCTTGGAGCACTGGCCGGCGCGATCACGATCTCGGTCCTCCTCGAGGTGCTGGGCGAGACCTCGAATCTCGACTACGTCCCCTCGATGTTCCACTTCCTGTCCAACTGGCGGCTGGTCATGTATGGCGGGCTGGTGATGGTGCTCATGCCGTTGCTCCCGGAAGGCCTCGTGAGCCGGCAGACGGGGCTTCGGCTGACCGCCCCAATCAGGGCGGTCAGACGGCGGCTCACCGAGCGTGAGCCCGAGCGTCCCAAGGGGGCTCGCACCGACGTGGCTTCGGATCGCCCCTTGCTCGAGCTGGAGGCGATCGACCACCGGTTCGGCGGTGTTCGCGCGCTCAACGCCGTCAATCTGACCATCTCCGCCGGCGAGATCGTCGCCCTCATCGGTGCGAACGGAGCCGGGAAGACGACCCTCATCAACGTCGCAAGCGGCGGCCTGCCGTGCCAGGCGGGCACCATCCGGGTCGCCGGCAAGGACGTCACCCACCAGCGGGCCGAGACCCGGACGCGTGCGGGTATCAGCAGGACGTTCCAGAGCGTACGCGTCTTCGCTCACCTCACCGTCGAAGAGACGATCCGTCTGGGAGCGCAAGCGGCTTCCCCGGGTGGCCCGACGGTTGCGCAGGTCCTCGATCTGATCGGGCTGGGCCATCGGAAGGACAGCCTGCCGGACCGATTGACCCTCGCGGAGCAACGGAGGCTCGAAGTGGGCAGGGCGATTGCTTCGCACCCACTCGTCGTCCTCCTCGACGAGCCTTCCGTCGGCATGAACGGCGACGAGCGAGCGGAGCTCGCCACCCTCGTGCGAAGACTGCGCGACATGGGCATGTCGATTGTGCTCGTGGATCACAACCTCGACCTCGCCCTCGGCACGGCGGAGCGGGTAGTGGTCCTCGACTTCGGCGAGGTCATCGCAGCGGGCTCCGCCAGCGACATACTTCACGACGCCAGAGTTCAGGAGGCGTACCTCGGCACACCGGGGCCCGACAGTGGGTTCGGCGAGGAAGTGCCATGAAGGCGGCGCTCGAGCTCAGACAACTCGGGGTCCGCTACGGTCGGGTGACCGCCCTCCATGGGGTGGACCTCGTGGTCCCGGCAGGTACCGTCACCGCGATGCTGGGGCGCAACGGGGCGGGGAAGTCGTCTCTGCTTCGCGCTGTCGCCGGGATCGTGCGTCATTCGAGTGGGGCGGTGCTGTGGCGTGGCGACGACATCTCCCATACGGCCGCCGACCGACGGGCTCGATCCGGCATCGTCCTGGTACCCGAGGGCCGGGGCGTGTTCCCTGACTTGACGGTTGCCGAGAACCTCCGTCTCGGCGGATTCGACTTGGGAAGCGCCGACCTCGCGGAGCGGCTCGACGCTACAACCAGCCTGTTCCCCGTGCTGCGAGAGCGCTCGAGCGACACGGCTGGGCACCTGTCGGGCGGCCAGCAACAGATGCTGGCGATCGGACGGGCCATGATGTCGCAACCGGACCTCCTGCTGCTCGATGAGCCCTCGCTGGGTCTCTCTCCGCTTGCTGTGGGAGCCGTGTACGAACAGCTCGAAGCGCTGCGTGAGACAGAGATGACGATGCTCATCGTCGAGCAGCAGGTCCATCGCGCCCTCAAGCTCGCCGACGACGCCGTAGTCCTCAGCCTGGGCGAGATCGTGGCACAGGAGGCTCCGGAGACTCTTGCGAACGACCCACGGCTCATCACGGCCTACCTGGGGGGAGAACGCTCGTGATCTTCGACGTCGTCGGCGTTGACAGGGTGGAGGTGGAACCGGAGGTGGTGATCGTCGCCGGGTTCACGGGTCGGAACCGGGAGTTGGTGGAGCAACACGTCGCCGAGCTTCGGGGGCATGGTGTGCCCATTCCGGGCCACCTGCCGAGCTTCTACTCCGTCGCGCCCGCGATGCTCACCCAGCGGAGCCATATCACGGTTACCGGACTGCACACTTCCGGGGAGGCGGAGATCGCGCTGATCAGGATCGACGATCGGAAGCTGGTCACGTTGGCCTCAGACCACACGGATCGCGCCGCCGAGGCAGTCGATATCGAACTCTCGAAACGGGTGTGTCCCAAGCCCATCGCCTCGGTTGCATGGGATTACTCGGAAGTGGCCGACCGGTGGGACCAACTCGAGCTGGCGTCATGGATTCGTGAGGGCGGCGAACAGACCCTCTACCAATCGGGTGCGGCCGTGGAGATCCTGTCTGTCACCGAGATCGAGGCGGCGATCCCGTTCAAGAGGCGGCCACGGAGTTACGTGCTGCTCACCGGCACTCTGCCGGCGATCGGGCCCATCAGGGCGAGTAGCCGGTTCGCCGCGCGACTGCACGACCCAGCTTCCGGCAGATCGATCGACCTCGCCTACGAGATCGCCGCACGTGACGATCTCGAAGCTTCATGACGACATCGAGCCCGCAACGCATCGTGGACGCAGCGGAGCGCGTCCAGGTGACGCTGGATGACTCGGAGGTGGCCGGCGCGGCCCAACTGCTCGACCGCATCGCTGCGGCCCTGCGGCGGAAATGGCCAGCCGCGTCACGACCTGAGCCGATGAGATCGCCGCCGCCCGGCGGGAGCGTTCAGGCAGAGGCGACGCCGCCGCCGACTGCTCCCCGACCCCCAATGTCGGCTGGCCAAGGTGGTGCGTACATCACGATGCTCGACGAGACCTCGACCGCCGCTGCGGAATCGGCGGGGATGCTCAGCGGATGGTCACTCGCCGTCAAGGATCTGATGGCCGTCGCCGGCACACCGCTTGGCGCCGGCTCGCGCGTCCGCGCTTCGGCGGCGCTCGAGCGCGACGATGCGAAGTGCGTCGCGATGCTGCGGACAGCGGGCGCCCACGTGGTCGGAACGACTGCACTCCATGAGTTCGCCTTCGGTGTGACTGGCGTCAACGACTACACAGGGACCCCGATCAACCCGGCGGCGCCTCGAGGAATACCCGGCGGTTCCAGTTCGGGGTCGGCAGTCGCGGTGGCCGACGGCAGTGCTCGGTTGGCGTTGGGGACCGACACTGGTGGGTCCATCCGAATCCCGGCATCGCTGTGCGGGGTCGTCGGCTTCAAGCCCGGCTTTGGGAGGTACACGATCGACGGCGTGTTCCCGCTGTCGCCCTCTCTCGACCATGTCGGGCTCATGGCAGCAACGGTCGATGACATCGACACCGCCCATCGCGTGCTCGGCCGGCGCGATGCCGGGGGAGCAGCGGTGGCGAAGATCGGCGTGGTGACCAGAGATCTGGCGGCGAGCATGCCCGAGGTGCGGATCGCGGTTGAAGACCTGATACGCCGTCTGCGTGAGGTCGGATTCGAACTCGTCGATGTCGTCCTTCCCGAAGCCGAGCGGGTCTTTGCAGTGAGCACCGCGATCATGTTCAGCGAGGCAGCCGCCGTGCATCGCGAGATGCTCGAGGTGGCCGCACGTGAGTATGGGCGGGACGTGCGGATGCGCCTCATCCAAGGACTGGCGATTCCGGCCGGCGACGTCGAGAGCGCCAGAAGCGGTCAGGCAGAGCTGCGTGAGCAGGTCCACGACCTCATGGCCGACGTCGACTGCGTCATCGGGCCAACCGTACCGGCAGCGGCTCCGTCGTTGACCCAAGCGCACGACCCATCCGTGTCGGCAGCTCTCGTGTCGTTCACCCGCATCGCCAACGTCGCAGGACTGCCTGCGCTGAGCGTTCCGATCCCGGTGAGGGGCAGCCCCATCGGAGTGCAGCTCATGGGCATCAGCGACGACGTCGTTCTGAAAGCCGGCGCCGCGGTCGAAGCGCTCCTCCGGTAGTGATTCGCCGTCTAGTGCGGCGGGGCAGAACCGTCGTGTTCGGGCGCGGCCGTAGCGTCTCGATGCAGCCGCGAGTGGATGCCCGAACGCTCGTACTGGACGGGCAGTGACAGCGGGATGCCCATCGCAGCCGCTGCGTGGTGCGGCCAGTATGGGTCCCACAGCATCATTCGTCCCAGGACGACGAGGTCCGCCTGCCCAGACTGGAGGATCTCCTCGACGTACACCGGGTCGGTCAGGAGCCCGACTGCTGCGGTCATCATCCCCGTCTGCCTGCGCACCTCTGCGGCGAAAGGGACCTGATAGCCCGCGTAACGCGGCATCGTTTGCTCCGGCGCCGATCCTCCGCTGGAACAGTCGATGACGTCCACACCGTGCTGCTGGAGGATTCGCGCCACCGCCACCGTGTCATCGAGCGCCCAGCCACCCTCGACCCAGTCGGTGGCGGACAACCGCACGAACAGCGGCAACTCGTCGGGCCAAGCCATGCGGACGGCGTCGACCACCTCGACGAGCAGCCGAGCTCGCCCCTCGAGCTCGCCCCCGTAGCGATCGGTTCGTTTGTTCGAGAGCGGCGAGAGGAAGGAGTGCAGGAGGTACCCGTGTGCGGCGTGGATCTCGAGGATCTCGAAGCCTGCGCGGCGCGCACGCTCTGCTGCGACTCTCCACTTGTCGACCACGGCGGCGATGTCGTCAGCCGTCATCGCCTTCGGCACCACGTCGCCCGGCTCCCAGGGAACCGCACTCGGTCCGATCACGTCCCACCCACCCTCTTCGGGGCGCATCGGTCTTCGCTGCTCCCATGGACGGGTGTGCGACGCCTTGCGGCCGGCGTGACCCAACTGGATGCCGGGGACCGCGCCGTATTCGGCAACGCGCTCGGCGATTCGGGCGAATGCCGCCTCCTGCTCATCGCTGTACAGACCGGTATCCCACGGAGAGATCCGCCCGACCGGTTCGATGGCGGTAGCTTCGGTCATCACGATCCCGGCACCGCCGACGGCCCGGGTCGCGAGGTGGATGTAGTGCCACTCCGTCGGGACGCCATCTCTTGCCGAGTACTGACACATCGGCGAGAGCATGATGCGATTGCGGGCGGTCACCCGCCTGAGATGGATCGGCTCGAACAGGAGCGGCCTGCCGGCGACTGGGGCACTCATGTCAGGCGTTGGTCGATCCGTCCTTGGTGACATCGACCCATCCCGATTCCGGGAGGAGATGCTCTTCGATCGGAACATCCAGATTCGAGTGGATCCGGTTGTAGAAGGCCCAGAACCCGAGAGTGGTGGCTATCTCCACGATCTCCTCCGGGGTGAAGTGGCGGGCGAGGTCGCTACGCAGCTCATCGGTGGTGTGCTCGGGGCCATGAGATGCGGCATCGACGAACGCCCATGCAGCACGCTCTCTGTCGTCCCGCGGGTTGTTCAGTCGGAGGATGTCCGTGAGCTCCTCGTTGTCGTAGCCGAACTTGGTCTTCATGGTGTTGGCGTGATGGGCGGAGCAATACCGGCAGCCATGATTTCGCGAGATGATGAACGACAGCCGGTACTTGAACTCCTCCGAGAGATCGTTGGACTCGTGGCGCATCACCGTGTTGTTGAGGCGAATGATCTGACGCAGGATGTGGGGTCTGTGGGCGTAGAGCTTGAGCGCATTGGGAAGGAACCCCATCCGCGCCTCATACGCATTGAGCTGCGCAGCCACCTCGCGGGGGAGATCTGTGGTGTCGGCGTAAGGGAAGAAGGGCTCGCGCTCAGTGCCCCCGCCATCGACCTCCGGCATCATGCACCTCCTCGTCCGCTCCGAAGCGCCCGGGTGTCCGAGCCAGGGCTCCATCTGGCATGTAATATACTAGCTCGGACTCGTTCTCTCACCTGGAGGCGAACTATGACCGACTTGCAGCGGTTCCTCGAACAGCACGGCGACGCGCTCGTTCAGATCGACAAACCGGTGCCCCTGGACCACGTCGGTGCGCTCACCGGGCAGACGGATGAAACGGTCGTCTTCAATCACATCGACGGCTTCCCGGGTTGGCGGCTGGTGGACCATCTCTTCGTCAATCGCGCCGCCCAGGCTCGCGTTCTCGGCTGCGATCCGACCGAGGTCGTGCCAACGCTCGCGGAAGTGTTGAGGCGAGGGCCGAAACCGCTGCGCGAAGTCGAAGACGCCCCATGCCATGAGGTGGTCATGGAGGGCGACGACGTCGATCTCGCGACGCTGCCCATCGTCACGCACACGGACCGCGACCCGTATCCGTACACGACCAGTTTCGCCATCCACCGCGACCCGGAGACCGGTGCGTACAACCAGATGTTCCCTCGCTGCGGCGTATTGAGCCGCAATGAGATGGTGGCGTCCTTCGTGTCGGGGACGGTGCAGCGCATCCACGCGAAGTACAAAGCAGCGGGACAGAAGATGCCCCAGGCGGTGGCGATCGGCACCCACCCCGCATGGGAGCTGTGCGGATGCTATTCGCACCCGCACGACGATTGGTGGGAGCTCGAGCTCTTCGAGTCCATGACCGGCGAGGTCGGGGAGGTGACGAGGTGCAAGACCGTCGATCTCATCGTTCCCGCAGATGCATCGGTCGTCATCGAAGGTTTCGTCCATCCGGAGCGGACTGCACAGGATGGCCCGTCGCCGGGGCCGACGATGCTCTTCAACCCCTATGCGTCACAGCAGCCGGTGTTCGAGGTGACTGCGATCACGATGAGGAAGGACCCCATCTACCGCAACCACTTGATGACGCCGTTCACCGACCACCAGGAGATGCCCCGGCTGTTCCACGAGGCGATCATCTACGACAAGCTCAAGGCAATGGGCTTCGACGTGCGCGACGTGCACTTCTCCCAGGGAGGCGGATCGCTGTCGGTGTTCGTGCAAGCGGAACCACGGTACGACGGTCAGGTCACGGATGCGATGCTGTCGGTTCTGGGGTCGTCGTGGCCGAACGTGAAGATGGTCGTGATCGTCGATCCCGACATCGACATCTACGACTATCGGGATGTCCTCTACGCCCTTTCAGTGCGAGTCGATCCCTCGAAAGACGTACTCACGATCCCCAACGCCCGCGGTTTCCCCTTCGATCCTACGGCCGTTCCCGTCATCGGCGCCTTCCCCAACACCGCCGACACCCGGTTCCCCTGCGTCGTCGGCAAGTGGGGGATAGACGCAACAAAGCCACCTGCCTACAGGGAGGAGCGAGCCAACTACGAACGCGCGTGGCCGGATCGCTGGGGCGAGGTCAGGCTGAGCGACTATCTGTCCTGACGCCCGCCGGCAGACCACCAACGCGAGGAGGCGTCATGGGTAAGCCAGAACTCGAGTTCCACACACCCGAGGCAGAGTGGCGACCGGCCGGTCCACCGGGGTTCTGGGAGAAGATCCTCTCTGAGGATCCCGCCACAGGTGCCTACACGCGGCTCGCCCGGCTCGACCCTGGAACCGACACCAGCGACCTCGGTGTGTTCCGCCATGACTTCCGTGAGGAGGCATACCTCATGGAGGGTGACCTCACGGACCTGACCCTCGGCGAGACGTATCACGCCGGGGATGTACGCATGTCGACCGGTGGGTATGCCGCATGGGCCGTACCGAAGCGACGGAGGCTGCCTCCTCGTCGAGTTCCGGTACGGCTTCACGACGTGACGGCTTCGTACCTGATCCACTACGACGGCAGGCCGGAGGATCCTGGGGCCTTCTTCCGGTACTACGTCGACGAGCACCTGCCGCTCGTCTGGGGCTTTCCGGAGCTGCGTCGCATCGAGATCATGCGCGGAGACGGTGAGGGTGAGCTCTTCATGATCACCCGACTGGTCTTCGACAACGTCGCAGACCTTCAGAAAGCCGTGACCTCAGACCATCGGCGCATCACCAAGGCCGACATGGCGAACTTCCCGCCGTTCCACGGAACGGTCCGCTGGCACGTTGTCGAAGACCACGAGTTCGAGCGCACAACCTGAGGCCGTCGATCGATTCGCCGACCGCAGCGTCACCGGCCAGGGCTCGCGGTGGGCCGCTCGGGTGGCGGACCGGAGGATGGATCCCGGAGCCAGGCACGGCAGGCTCGCCAGTACTCGACGAAGCGCGCAGCGCCCGGGGCGCCGCTGGGGACGAAGGACAGCGAGAGCGACCACGGCAGCTCGACCGACGGCCGGATGGCAACGATCGGGCCCGAGACGACCGAGACGGATCCATGGGCAACGGTCGTGAGCGGCGCGATCGAGACCCGCAGCACCAGCGTGTCGGTGGCGGTCAAGAGGGTTGCGCTGCGCCCTTGCGCGGCAGCGAATGAGCTCGAGCTCTCGACTGCAAGCCGGACCATTTCGTCGGCGCAGTACACGCTGCCGGTCGCCAGCATCGCCACCGCCGGCGGCGTTGAGTCGACGACTGCGATGACGGCCCGACCGCCCGACCCCGTCGGCAGGAGAGCGATTGCCTCGAGGAAGGCTTCGAGCAGCGTCGGGTCCATCTCATCGCCTTTCGAGCGCTTCGTTCCATTGATGCAGAAGGCCGGTGAGCACGACGGGCGCATGCTGCAGAGCTCCCACCGAAGCGCTCGCCGTGAGCACGAGCGCCGTTCGAAGCTCGTCCAGCAACAGTCCCGCAGCCTGCTCGAGTTGTGATGCCCCCTCGACGGCGGCGATGAGCATCGGCCTGCCGACGCCAACCACGTCGGCTCCCAGTGCGATGGCCTTGGCGGCGTCCAGGCCGTTGCGTACTCCTCCCGTCGCCACGACTGGAACGCCGGCCCCACGGACCTCGAGGATGGCCGCCGCCGTGGGGATGCCCCAGGCGCTGAAGGTTGCCCCCAACCGCGCTCGGCGCACATCGCCGGCATCGGCGGCGCGCTGCGACTCGACTCGCGCGAAGTTGGTGCCGCCGAGCCCCCCAACGTCTACGGCTGCGACGCCTGCGCCGACCAGTCGCTTTGCAGTGCCCCGGTCCATACCGGCCCCGGTTTCCTTGACGATCACGGGGACGTCGATCGACTCGACGACACGAGCGATCGCATCGAGGATCCCCGTCGACGTTTGATCCCCTTCCGGCTGGACGAGCTCTTCGAGCACATTGAGATGAATGGCGAGCGCCTGCGCCTCGACCATGTCGATGACGCGCCGGAGGTCGTTCGTGTCGAGCGCTCGGCTGCCAGCCTGCCTGACCAGTTGAGATGCGCCGATGTTGGCGAGCACCAGAGCATGGGGGGCCGCTTCGCGCACGGCCGCATACGAGCCTACGAGCGTCTCGTCGACGAGCGCAGCTCGCTGACTACCAACGCCGACGGCGATGTTCAGGTTCTGGGCGAGCTCGCCGAGGCGCCGATTGATGATGACAGCATCGCGGTGGCCACCGGTCATGCCGCTGATGAGGATGGGAGCATCGAGTCGGTGGCCCAGGAAGTCGACGGCGAGCCCCACCTCGGCAACGGACACCTCCGGCATCGCGGACGGCACGAGGTACACGTCGTCCCAGAGTGGCGAAACCGTGCTCTGCGACGACGAAGCGAGGGCAAGATGAAGCTGCTGACGCTTGCGCTCTTCGATGCTGTGGCGATGACTGTCGCCGGTGGACACCTTGCGAAGCTACCACACGCGGCTCAGTTGACGCCCCGCCGGTGAGGCGCAACAGTGGCTGGCCATGCACCGCATCATCGTTGGGATCTCAGGCTCCAGTGGCGCCATTTATGGGGCTCGTCTCGTCGAAGTGCTCGCGGGCATCGAAAATGTCGAGACCCACCTCGTGGTGACCTCGGGGGCTGAGGCAACGATCGCTTACGAGACGGCGTACGAACCCGCAGACATCAAGGGCCTCGCCGATGTCGTATATGCCGACAAGGACGTCGGCGCCGCCCTCGCGTCCGGCACGTTCCTCACTGATGGCATGGTGGTCGCCCCCTGCTCGATCAAGACCATGAGTGCGATAGCCCATGGATACGACGCCACCCTCATCGCCCGCGCTGCGGACGTGTGCCTCAAGGAACGACGCCGATTGGTGCTCGTCGTGCGCGAGACGCCTCTCCACCTCGGCCACCTTCGAACCATGACCAACCTGACCGAGGCGGGGGCGGTGATCCTCCCGCCTGTGCCCGGCTTCTACACGCGGCCGCAGACGATCGAAGCGCTCGTCGATCACACGACCACCAAGATCCTCGATCAGTTCGGGATCGATGCGGGCCTCATCGACCGCTGGTCTGGTATCTGACCGTCACTTGGCCTTTGCCGCTGCCGCCGCCGCACTCCGCTTCACGTGACGCTTCACCGCACGTCGTGCCGCCGCGGCATCTCCTGCCTCGATGGCGTGCAGGATTGCCGCGTGTTCCTCGAGGACCGTTGGGATGCGCTCGGGAAGCGCAAGCGCCGAACTTCCGAGCAGCCACATCGCACCGCGCAGCGTCCCCAGCATCTGGTGTCCGAGTCGCAGCCCGACGAGCTGGGGCATGAGCATGTGGAACTCCTCGTCGACCTCGAGGAAGGCGTCCGGGTCGTCAACGAGCGCTCGCTGGCGGTCGAGGAGTGCACCGAGCTGCTTCACGTCGTCTGGGGTGGCCTGCTTCGCCAGCTGCTCCGCCACATGGGCTTCGAGCACCTCACGGAGCTCGAAGACCTCTCTCCGGTCGTCTTCGTCGAGTACGTGGAGTCGGAACCCGCGCTGCGGGATGATCTCGACGAGACCCTCCCGCGCGAGCTCGATCAGCGCTTCCCTGACGGGCGTCCGGGAGATACCCATGAACTCGGCGAGCTCGCTCTCGCTATAGAAGGTGTCTCGTACGAGCTCCTGGCGTTGGATGGCGAGCCGCAGCAGCCGATAGGCTTGCTGGGCAAGACTGTCGGTCCGCTCGATAGCGGGTATTCGTGGTTTCACTCGTTGCCTTCCGTGCGATACGTTCGGGCGGTTCAGTCGTCCGGTGCGACGTCGACCCAATGGCTGTAGGGAAGCACGGGATCCTCGAGCGGCGCTCGCATCGCCGAGTGCATCGTGTTGTACATCTTCCAGAACCCGACGAGAAGGACGATCTCCATCGCTTCCTGCGGGGTGAAATGCTCACCAAGACGTTGCAGCAGGTCCTCGGGAACGCCAGTCGGATCCGAGCTCGCCGCCGCGACGAACTCACGGGCAACCGCCTCCCGCTCGTCAACCGGATCCTCCAGCTTGAGGATCTTCTCGAGCTCCTCTTCGGAGTAGCCCCAACGGTTCTTGAGGACGAGCACCGTGTGGGCGGTGCAGTAGCGGCACACGTTGTCCCTACTGGCAATGAACGACAGCCTGTACTTGAAGTGCTCGGACAGCGAATTGCGTTCGTCGCGCATGATGGCGTTGTTGAGTCGGAAGAGATACTCGGCCGCCCAAGGAACGTGGAGATACAGCTTCAACGTGTTCGGCAGAAACCCCATTCGGGAGACGTAGTACGAGAGGTCGGGTCGCACGTTCATCGGGACGTGCTCCAGATGCTCCCCGATCGCCGGGTACGCTATGAAGGCCTCGGCCTCCCCCTCTTCGGCCAATTCCGTCTGGATTGGGCGTGGTGAATCGATGTGAGTTGCCATTGCACTTCCTCGGCGTGACGGCCGGCGTTCCTGCTGCCATGTAATATACCAGTGACTCGATGCCGGACTCTCCGGTCGAGTTCGGGCAGTCGATGGCCGGGGAGGGTGGCGCAGGACGAGACCGTCTTCGAGGCGATTTGCGCCGGGGTTCGTCGTCCGCTCCTCGAAAGGAGATGGTCGTCGGTCCCGAGGTGCGTCGATACGCATGCCGCCGTGTCTCCTGCTGACGGTCTATTGGAGGAGTCGGACGAGGCAATACGCCCCGGCGATGATTCCGAATGCCGGGAACATGCCCCACACGCCCCAATAGCTCGGTGTGTTCTGGCGAAATCCCATGTCGCGGTCCCAGATGAAGAGCGGAATGGCCGAATACCAAAACGGGACCGACGCCATGAGTGCGAGCAGGAACCCCCACCGCTGCCCGAGCACCATGCCGATGCTCCCGACGATCTGCAGCGGCGCCCAGAACAGCGGGTCCGCCCAGGCATAGCCCTGGTTGAAGGCGAAATACGCGAGTGGGTCCGTGCCCTCAGGGCTCCCACCGTAGACATGTGCGATGACCCACTCGCTGCGCGGCCTCAGAAGTGCGACTACTTGGAACCCGCCGAGGAGCACGATCAGCAGCAGACCCCCGACGGCCACGATCCACGTGAGGGGTGTGACTTCCATCGCCTTCTCCTTCTGTCCCAGACGTATCTGTTGCGCTACGCCGCGAGGGAGACCGCAGCGGAGATCACCGTCACGACACCCATGACGCCCCATGTCGTGAAGGCCACATATGCGGACGCCACGTTCTGCGCCGTCCCGATCCGCAGCCCGCGTCGCTGCATGGTCCGGCGCGTGAGCAGTCCCCGTCCGGCGAAGTACACGTACACCGCACCTCCGGCGAGACCGAAGTAGGGCCACGCGGCGTGCCCCGCCATCAGCCCGACGCCCGCCACGATCGTGACCCAGAGGGTGAGCGTGTCCCAGACTGCCTCGCCACGGACGTCTGCGTAGAACGCAGGCTCGACATCGGGCTCCGCCTCGGTGAGGGACAGGCGGATCGCCGTCTGTGGAGAGAACCACGCGACGGCCTGGCCGCCCCAACACACGGCAGACAACACGACGAGAACGGCACCCCATACGATTGCCACGTCACTCGCCTCTTTCGACAGGGCCGGCATGCAGCTTCGGGAACGGCGGATGAGGAGCGTCTGCTCTCGTCGATGGCGTGCCATTCGCTGCATCGGCGACGAGCAACCCGTAGACCCGCATGGCGTTGTGCACGATGCGACCGTGAACATCCTCGCCGGGTACCACCCGCTGGTTGATGAGGTTGAGCGTCTCGCCATCGACGTAGGCCAAGACGATGTCGGCGATGGTCGCTGCATCGTGCGCACCGACCACCGCTCCGGACACGGCGCCGAGGGTCTCGGAGAGCCATCTCTTCATGCGGCTCACGGTGTCGAGAATGTCGGCGGGTATGGGGCTGCTCGGCAGGGGATCCGATGCGATGAATCGATAGAGACCGGGGTGCGCCTGGGGGAACGTGGCGAGGTTGACGAGGAGCCGGCGCAGACACTCGTCGTGGGAAAGTGACTCGTCGAGGTCGTTGGTGAGCCACTCGCCGTAGATGGCAAGAGTGCGACGGAATGCGGCCCACAGCAGATCCTGATAGCCGGCGAAGTAGTTGTAGGCGTTGGTGTGAGCGCAGCCAATCCTGCGAGAGATCTGCCGCAGATTGACCTTCTCCGAACCGCCGCTCTCGGCGATGAGATCGAGCGCCGTCTCGACGAATCGGTCCGCCGTGGGCCCGGTTCTGAGCGTCTTGCCCATTCGCTCAGATTACCAGTGGTAACTACCACTGGTCAACCCGTTTGGTCTGCCCGTTCGGGTGCCTTCGCGAACCGGAGCGCACGTCGGCGCACGTCGGCGAACGCGTCAGCGTGGGTCAAGCGTGCGTGCGATCAGAGGCGGCGTGGCGGGCGTGGTGCTCGAACGCCTCTATGACGTCCGCAGACGAACGCCGGGCCCCGGTCTGGAGGTACTCCATCGCGCGCAGTGCCGACTCGTGAGCCTCCGCGCTCGAGCCGGCTACGCAGTCCTCGACCACCCGGCAGAAGTAGTCGTGCTGGTGGGCGTCGACGAAGGTGTAGTGCACGCAGACATCTGTGTGGCCGCCGACCAGGATGAGGGTGGTGGCCTTCAGTCCCTTGAGCAGTATCTCGAACTCGGTGCCGAAGAAGCACGAATACCTGCGCTTGCGGATGAAGTAGTCGTCCGGTCGCATGCCGAGAGCTGCGGCGACCTCAGTTCCCGAGTCGCCTTCGAGGAGATGGACGTCTTCTGCTCCGTCCAACTCGCGGCCGAAGTCGACGAGGTTCCGACGATGGGCCTCCTGGAAGAACACGATTGGGATGCCGCACTCGCGCGCCCCGGTTATCAGTGCAGGTACTCGATCCATGGCGTCTTGATAGCCGGGCATGAATGGGAGAGCGGCCGCCCCTCCGCTGGGAGGCGCACCGCCTTGGATGTCGATCACTACCAGGACGGGGGAACCCTCGATCAGTTGGCGTGGTTGGCTGAGGGTCACGGGATCTCCCGACGGGTGGGCAACGTTGGGCCGACAGTACCTCGGGGTGTGCGGCGGGGGAGTCAGGCCGATCGCCGTGAGGGATGCCGAACCAGCGTCCCAGCTTGTGCCGGCAATCGACGTCTTCTGTGGTTCGTGCTCCTCCCGGTGCCGCTCGCAGGTCTGGTGATCGAGCTGGTGCGGACATTGACGTCGGCAGCCAAACCGGACCAGTCCATCGAGACTGAGGCCGGTGAGCTCGCTTCGGCAGGTGTTGCCGGTCGGCGCGGCGCTGAGGTCGGTTGCCTCTAGCCACTACCCATTTTGCGCCGGTAAGACGAAGAGGCGCGCAGGTGATGCGTGACCACTCGGCCCGAATGACATGACCCCCGACTAGCTTGCAACGAGAGACCATGGATCAACGAGCATCGGAAGCGGACGCCGCCGAGGCCCGAATCGAGATTGAGGAACTCGCCATCCCCCATCAGCTCGTCGGGAAGGCGCAACTACGCCGTATCGGATGGTGGCGGTTCCCCGTCTACGAACTGACCCGCGATGGATTCCGGCTGGCGCTGTTGGGACGTGCCGGGTGGTTCAAGATCTTCCTGGGCGCCGGTCAGAGAATCGAACTGCCGGACGGGAGTCGCTGGCGGCTGCGTTCGGTTGCGGTTGCAGGTGACATCTGGCCGGTCGTCGTCGATGCACAACAACGCAAGGTGGCCCTGGCAGGAGCGAGCCACGGAACGTACGGGATCAACACCAAGGATGCCGCCTACGTCCTGTATCGGGCCGGTGCGCGACGGCGCGGTCGAAGCACGTGGGTGCTCCGCCATCTCGAGGACGAAGTCGCGATTCTGGACCGGAACCCGGTCAGCATTCTTGCGACACGTCCGGTGCCGATTGGCGTCATTCTGCTCGGCATCGTTCTCACCAAGTACGGACTGCCGAGCGACTCGGCACCAAAGATGCCGTCGTTCTCCTGGGCGTAACAGCACAGGAGACGTCGAGGCCACGGCAGGCTCCCTGAGGTTCGGCCGTTGCGCCAAACAGGGCAGGGCGGCTGGGCACTCCCGGCCCAGGGCTACCCCCGTGCGACGTCGGCCGAGCTGCGCGCCCACTGCACCAGCGCATCGTCGTCGGCGAGCACGTCGGCCGGCACGACGTAATACGGCATCCGGTTGTGCTTGTGGGATCCTGCCGCTTCGAATTGCGCTCGGTTGGCGTCGCCCACCTTGAGATGCAGCGTCGCCGCCGAGTCGATCAACGCAAACATCGTATCGTCCACGAAGACCCCCGCTCCGCCGAACATCTTCTTCCACGACACGTCACCGATCGGGGACAGGACGTCGACGAGCTCGGCGGCGAACTCTCCCACCTGCTCCGAGTAGCGCGCACCTTCAACGCCCATCAGTCACCGTCGCGCCTGCTGGGGATCGGACCGCCAGGCGACTTCGTATAGCGGAACGGGGTCGGGGAACCCCTTGAGACCGACAGCTCCCTGTTCGATGAAGTCGATGCCTTTGCCGATTGCCAGATCACGCACCGTGCCCGACACGAGCGTTTGGCCACCGGCCGCATGCGCGCAAATGCGGGCCGCCAGGTTCACCGAGGCGCCGAAGAGGTCCTCACTTTCCTCAACGGGTTCGCCGACCGAGAGGCCGATCTTGAGGGACAGACGATCGACCCCATCGGCGCTGCCCCGTTGAATGGCAATGGAGGCTTCAACCGCCCGCCTGACCGACGTGAAGCTTGCGAACAGCCCATCGCCCGTGTGTTTGATCTCCCGGCCGTCGAACCGCAGCAGCGCATCGCGTACGATCTCGTCGTGGCGGCGCACCAATGCCATCGCCGCTCGGTCGCCCTGGCTCGTGCTCACCGCAGTCGACCCCTCGATGTCGGTGAACATGATCGCCCGCAGCGCCGAATCGGGATGGCCGTCCACGTTCGCCCGGTCGTGGTCGTCGTTCTCCGTCGTGCCCATGAATTGCGCAAGCGTGGGAGCCTGGATCTCGATGACATCGTGGGGCATGAGCCCATGGGCTGCCTTGTGGCATGCCACCAGCGAGTCGACGTCGGGCGCCTCGGCCAAGCAGAACGCCTTGCCCTGCGGGTCTGCGAACCAATAGCTGAGGAACTTCACCCCGTACTCGTCCTGTATGGCCAAGTCATGGCGGTGTGCATCGGCGACATCGTCGGCGGTTGCATCGCCGAGGCCGGGATGGACGTCCATGTAGAGAGGCACGGGCTGATGCTAGGTGGCGTGGATCGTCCGGCCAACGTGTCGCTATCTGATGTGATGTTCGCATGAACCTCGCTGGCAGTGGCTTCGTGGCGTGTCCTGTTCATCGGCGGGGTCGCCGCCACGGCCGCTCGATCGGCTGTTGGATGTGGGAGCCGCCGCCGACCCTGCCGCAACGTTCGAGCCGCCCTCCGATCTGATCGGCTGTGCATCTTCCATACGCTCCTCGAGACCGGCGACAGGTACGTGACGAACTGGCGACTGCGGTGCCGGGGAGGGCATCTCGGTGCCCTGACGTCGGCTCTGGCCCCGTGCGGCCATGTTCGTGGTCGGGACCTCGTTCTGGTGGGCCGTGATGCCAAGCCACCATTCTCTCCGGCCAACCTCCTAGGGTTGATAGCCAAAGCCATACATGAGAGGGGCTTCCCATGCACCGATTCACGAAACGGTCGATTGTCGCCGCCATCGTGCTCGTCGTTGCACTGCCGACGGTTGTCGGGGCTGCCGACCGGTTCAATGACGTCGATGACGACAACATCTTCCACAATGACATAGCCTGGCTGGCCGGGGCCGGGGTGACCAAGGGCTGCAACCCGCCTGCCAACGACATGTTCTGCCCAAAGGCGCCGGTCACCAGGGAACAGATGGCTGCATTCATGCGGCGCCTCGCCGAGGGCCAGGTGGTCGACGCCGCAACGGTGGAGGGCATGACCGCAGCGGACCTCATGGGCGCCACCGGGCCTGCAGGGCCGGCGGGTCCAGCAGGGGCCGATGGAGCGCCGGGGGCCGATGGGGCCGATGGAGCACCGGGGGCCGATGGGGCCGATGGGGCGCCGGGAGCCGATGGGGCGCCGGGGCCAACAGGACCGATCGGTCCCTCGGACGGCTACGCCCAGGTGAACACCACCGCTACAGCGATCCCCGACGACGGCACCCCGGTCACCGTTGCGACGGTGACCCTTCCGGCAGCCGGCGACTACGTGCTGTTCCCGGAGGTGACGATGAGCGCCATCGGGGGTGCCAGCGGGGTCGTCGCCTGCGTTCTCGGAGGGGCATTCACGTCGCCGACGGGAGCCACCGAGGCGACCGTGTCGCTGACGGGAGGCGGTACCGACATCGAGATGCTGAGCTGGTCGGCGCTGATCACGGTCACCGGTGCACAGGCGATCACCATCGACTGCAACGAGACAGTGGGCGGCGTCACCGCCTTCAGCGCCGATCGCGTGCAGGTATCCGCCATCAAGGTGGGGGCCGGCACCAGCTTCTGACGGTACCGGGCGGGCGGCGGGCGTTTGGCACCCGTCGCGAGCCTTGCCAGTTCGACAACCGTCTTCGTTCCCGGTTTCGCACCGATTCCCGGAACGAAGACGTTGCGACCGGTGGTGACGGCAGACTTGGCGATCACCGACGCTCGCCTCACTGGCGACGCTGCGAGGCGAGCCGGACAGTCGTGCGGGCACGAGGAGGTGAATCGGCCATTCCGAGGGGACGCCGGTCGTATGGCGATGAGATCGGAGGCGCCGCCGGGACGGACTTCAGGCCGTGGCGAAGCGGGCTTCGAAGCGCTCGGCTTGGCGAGCGATCTCGGCCGGGAGTGCCAAGAGCTTCTCCTGAAACTCAGCGGCTCGGGCCGTGAGACCGCTCAGACGGGCGATTCCCCACTGTTCGAGAAGAGGCCTTACGATCTGATCGTGATGGATGCGGAGGTTGTACACCCCTGCACGTGCCATATCGATCGAACGGCGCCGGAATCCCGGGATTCCCGCCCCAGGCATCTCGAAGTTGCGGAAGGTGTTGTAGATGCCTTCGAGCACCATCGACGGCTGGATGCGGAGCATCTCCGCCATGACGCCCTTGTAGAACACGAAGTGGTGGTTCTCGTCGGCTGCGATGTGGCGCATCAACTCGAAAGCGATCGGGTCTTCGGTGATCTTTCCCGTGTTGCGATGTGAGATCCTGGTGGCGAGCTCTTGGGCCGAGGTGTAGGCGAACAGCTCAGCGGGGTGCTGCCAACTCGGACGCCAGCCCGTCTGCATCGTTGCCATGCGGTCGTCTTCGAGTTCGACAGGGTCGCAGTTGCGGGACGTGAGGAGGTAGCTGCGGATGGCGATCGCATGCTGGCCTTCCTCCGCAGTCCACAGACCGGTCCACTCCTTCCACGCCGAGCCTTCCGGCAGGTACGTGTCGAGCGCGAGATGGTACGAGGGGAGGTTGTCCTCTGTGAGGAGGTTCAAGACGAGTGCGGTGCGCGCTCGCTCGTTGATCGAGCACTGGGATTCCTCCCAGGGCTCTTTGGTGAAGCTGCGGCCCAGCTCCCACGGCACGAGATCGTGGTGATACCAGTGTCTCCGCCGGGTGCGATGCTCGTCGATCAGTCGCTCAACCGTGGGTTGCACGGCTTCGAGCAGCTCGACGTGCTCCTCGAACGCCATGTTCAACCCCCTCGGGGCGCAGCCCCAATTGGGGCCGCGGACCGAAAATGAGGGTGGACGGGACGGGGCAGACTCACAGTTCGGTCGGAGCCGGTTTCTTGCCGGCGGAAACCGGCTCTCCCGGCAGAACGTAGACGCTGCATGTGCATTTCGGCACGGTACACCCATCGATGTCCCGATGCTCTTTGCGGGGATGCCCGCATTCCACGCATCGCTGCCTGCCGCCGTCGATCTTTCGTGGGGTCGCCGACTTCAGCGGGAGCGCTCCTTGGCGACATTGACGGTGAGGTCGCGGCCGTCGACGTTACGCCCGTTGAGCGCATCGATGGCAGCCTTGGCGCCTTCGTCAGTCGCCATCTCGACGAAGCCAAAGCCTCGTGAGCGGCCGGTGTCCCGGTCCGTGATGACCTGGGCGCTCTTGACCTCGCCGTGTCGCGGCAAAGAGCGACTCGAGGTCGGCCGAGGTGGTGTTGAACGTGAGATTCCCCACGTAGAGATTGCTGGACATGTCGAACTCATTCCTGAACCGTCGGGAACAAACGCCTCGCCGGTTGAAGAGGGGGCCGTTGCGCAAGCAACGACAAACCCGCATGTCCTGCGGTTGGCTCCACTCGACGGAACGAGGATGTGGAGCGGGGCGCCGTACGCATCGGTGCGTACGCTGCATACGAGTGTAGTCGCTCCACGGCTCTCTTGGCGGCGCGAGGGGCATGTCCAGCGCAAAGCGCTGTCACGAGGGCAATCCGCCGGCTCGCGTGCTGGGGGGATCGCCGGCAAACCTCCCCAGCGCGTCGACCAGTTCTGCGACCCTCACATGTCGACTGTCTCGTACACGACCAGGCTGCCGCCGAACCCCCCGAGGTGGGGGCAGCCTTTGGCGAGAGTGACTGCAGCGTCGAGCGAGTCGGCGGACAAGATCATATAGCCGGACGGGGCGTCTGTGCCGGCCCCGTCGGTCACGGACCCGTCGGTGGCGACAGATTTCGTTGCCCCGAGCGGAGCGCCAGGGTTGGCGAGCGAGTCGCCCAACGAACCCATCCACTCGCCCCAGGCAGCCATGAGAGCGGCGCCTTCTTCCTCGGACTCGGGCATCGCTCCGCCGTGTGTCGTGATCAGAAACGTGGCCATGGCTGCCTCCTTGGGACATCGAGCGGACCCGGTGTCCTCTCGTGCCTTTGCGACGATCGCGCCAGGGCCGATTCGACACGACGGATCACGAACGGTGCCCGCCGTGCAAGGTCAGGGCGCGTGCCGTGTCGCACGCGCCCTGAAGACCTCAGCCCGCCGGTTCGAATCGTTCAACTCATGCGCCGCCTCGTACTCACGGCCTCGAGGCCGAGACCGAGCGCAAGCATCATGGCGCCTGCGCCACCGAGAGCGCCGAGTGAAACCCCCGTCACTGGGAGGATCTCCTCGTCGGCGGTGTCGGCGGCAGTGGTAGCCGGCGGCGGCGCGGACCCGGTCGGTGAAACCAAGGTCACAACCGTTGTGGTCGTGGCTTGGTCCGGCGGCGTGCTCGTGGTGGACGACACCATCGTCGTCTCGATGACTGTCTGGTCGTCCGGCACCGTGGTAGTCGTCGCAGGTGGCGGCGAGGCGATCGTGGTGGTGGTAGTAGTGGCAGTAGTAGTAGTCGTCGTCCCGGGCGGCTCCACACCCCCCGTGTCGGGCGCGACAGTCGTCGTCGTCGTCGTTGGCCCGGCGTCGCATCGTGTCGGCGTGACCGGTGAAGTCCAGACGACGACACCGTTGATGACGACCGACCACGTGATGTCGCCTGAAATACCGAAGGCCGCCCCTTCGATCATGCAGTGCACCTGGATCGTGCTGGGAGTGCCGTCGCGGGTCGTCACCTCGCAGCCGTCGGTTGTGACATCGACGATGCGGCCGGTTGCGATGTCATGCACTTCGATGGCCACCGTCTCGATCGCACCGCCGTCAGGAGCCGCGAAGTCGCCGGCCATTCCGGCGCATCCCGCCGTGCCGTGATCGCACCGTAGCTGCACCGAAGGCGTGCGAGCCGCTTGGGCGTCGGCGACCTGGAATGTGCCGAGAATAACCACGATCAATACCCCAAACACCGTAGTGAACTTCCTGACCATGAGCCTCTCCCCGCTCAGCGGCAGACCCCACCTGAACTCCGGCTCGTCCGTCTGCCTGCGACGGGCCGAATTGCCTGGGTGTCGACCTGTGCTTGGAGAGCGCTGCGGCGGAGAAAACTCCGACGTTCGGGCTCCCCTCGCAATCGAGTTCCCGTGCTCCCCAAACTCTTACATACACATACGCCGAATGCACGGCAATTCCGTGCGTCGATCGACCCATTTCCTTCTCGCTCCATTTCGGCACAAAAGTGGGAGCGCGCCGCGGTCGGCCTGATACGCGAGACCGGTAAAGAGGCGATCTTCCGGCGAGACCGTGGTCAGATCTCGAGGTCGAGCCAGACGGGTTGATGGTCGGATCCCGCCGCCTCATCGTCGACCCACATGTACCGCACGTGCGGTGCGAGGTCGGCGGTGACCCACGCGTGATCGATGCGCTGGCCGTCCTTGGAGGCGCCGCCGGTGCCGCTGGCTCCGTCGAGCGCCCACGCATCGACGAACGGAGAGTTCGCGCCCCGCACCATGGCAGCGTGTTCGACGCTGTCCGGCCCAAAGTTGAAGTCGCCCATGATGACCGCAGAGGAGGGCATCATGGGCTCGTCGCCAAGGTGCCACTCACCAGCGACCGGGTGTTCGCCCATCCAGCCCCCACCATCCCGCTCGGCTTCGTCATGGAGGCGGAGGAGCTCCTCGACCTGGGCAAGTCGCGTCGCAGTGGATAGGTAGCAGAGGTGCGTCGAGACGGCGCGAAGCGGTCGAGAGCCGACCGTGAGGATCGCCTCGAGTGCACCTCGGCGCATGGATTGCGGTCGACCCCCCAGCCGGGGGAGCGGGTGGTTCTCCGAAGCGCGGATCGGGTTGCGTGACAGGATCATGTTGCCGAATTGGCGCCGCCGCCCTGCATCCTCGCCGGGAAAGGCGGCGGGGGTGTGCAGGTCGATGTTGGGTCCGAACACCCACCAGTATTCGGGGAGGCGCTTCCCCAATTCGGCCGGCTGATCGACCATGCCCGACCGCGGCCAGAACCGCTCGACCTCCTGAAGAGCGATGACATCGGCGCCATCGACGGCCGCAGCGATTCGATCGAGATCGTGATATCCATCGCGCCCGACCCCGAAGTGGATGTTGTAGGTGACGAACCGCATCGTTCCCGGCCCTCGTGTATGCCTGCCCCGGCACGCAGCCGTGCGGCCGCTTTGGGGTCGCGAAGACTGTCGGCAGCCCCGTGCCGGAGGAAACGGTAGACCGCGTGGCCGTGCAACCAGAGTCATTCGACCTCTACCTGACAAGGAAGCGTGCAGTACGGTCCAGCCACGATGCGTATCGCCGTTCTATCACTGAACCGGGGCCGGGGAAGCGGGGAGGTGGCCCGTTCGCACGCACGTGCGTTGATCGCTCGCGGTCACGAAGTGCGGTTTCTTCATCCGATGATGGACAAGGGAGTCCCAGGCGCCGACAACCGCAATGTCGCCCTCCACTCACCGGTGCTCCCTGTCCACGAGTACTTGCCCGACGCACCATGCGAACAACGCCAGGTCGCCGCGATGGAGACGGCGGAAGCACTCGCCTACACAGCCGACTACGTGGCTGCCTTGGCGGGGGCCGCAGACGGAGTCGACCTCATCATCGGTCACCACGCCAACATCTCAGCTATTGCAGTGTCGCAAGTAGCACTCCGTCGCGGCGTCCCGTACGTGCTCTTCATCCACGGCACGGGAATCGAGCCCATGCACCGCGGCGGCTACACCAGGTCGGTGTGGGCCTCCATCGAAAGCGCCATCCTGAACGCTACCGGGATCATCGTCACGACCACCTACGTGCGCGATGGTCTCGTCCGGCCGCTCGTGCCGGTGCCCCTCGACCGGTTTCTCGTGCTGCCGTGCGGCGTCGACCTCGACGAGCTGCATCCGAGTCGAGCAGGCGATATTGCGGAGCGCTACGGCCTTCCGGCAACGTACGTGATCTCGCCGGGGGCCGTCACCTGGCTGAAGGGCGCCCACAACATCGTGCGCGCAAGCTGTCGGTATGCCGATCTGGCGCCGACCATCTTCATCGGGGACGGAGGGCTCCGAACCGACCTGGAACCAAGGCTCGGGAAGCGCGGCCGATTTCTCGGATACGTTCCCAATGGCGACAAGGCCGCGTTGATCAGCGGTGCCGCCGTACTCGCAGCCGCCCCTGAGAAGAAGGAGCACTTCGGCATCATCTATGTGGAGGGGCTTGCTGCGGGTGCAGTCCCCGTTGCGTACCGGGGCGGAGGCGTCGACTCCATTGTGACGCCCGACGTCGGCATTCTCACCGAGCGGGACCCGAAAGCATTGGGGGAGGCGGTGGCCGATCTGTTGACGGACGAGTCACGTCGCCAAACTCTGGCTCTCGCCGGTCGGCTCCGGGCGGAGGAGCACTTCGGGAGTGCCAAGCTCGGGGGGCGCCTGGTGGCGTGGTTGGAGGAGATATCCCGTCCCCCGCTACGAGATTCTTCTGCCGTGCGTACGGTGAGGACGAGACGGAGGTGACATGACCGGATTCACGGGCGCCACCGACGAGGGAGCGCTGCTCGCAGAGCTAGAGCGCCTGGTCGATGCGGATTCGTTGAGGGGTGAAGGAGCGGCCTTCCTCGAGCGGGCCGGTGCCGTCGTCGGCACGTTTCTGCAGACGGGCAGTCTGTCGATCGCCGACGATCCGTTCGGGGGGAGAGATGCGGAACTCCTGACGGACAACCATGCCTACTACCTGATGTTGTGGCGGCTGTTCGACAGGACACCGGCCGCGATGATGGCGGACTTCGCGATCAAGGTGAGGCGAATTCTTGCCCGCCGGGTGCTCAAATCGATCGGCGATGACGTCATCTTCCACCATGACGTCTACATCCTCTCCGGGCTCAACACGGTGCTCGGCAACGGCGTGTTCGTCAACCGCGGATCGACCCTGGACGACCGTGGGCCCATCACCGTAGGCGACCACACCATGATCGCTGCCGGTGCCATCCTCACGACCCACGGACACATCCTCGACGACTTCTCGAAGCCGCTGCCGTTCGGTGGGCGCACGATGGCGCCGATCACCATCGGCTCGAACTCGGTGATCGGATTCAACGCGATCGTCATGCCGGGTGTCACCATTGGCGACAGGGTCATCGTGGCGGCGAACAGCGTTGTCACGAAAAGCATCCCGGATCGATGGGTGGTCGGGGGCATCCCCGCCACGAAGATCAAGGAACTCGTTCCCAGGGAGCAATAGCGCGCCGCGAGGCGACGCCGCCCCTTCAGGCCAACAAGGCCTTGTAGCCGTCGATGTAATGGGGAGTCAGGCCGGCGGACTCGATCCGGCCCAAGTGCGCGAAGCGATACCGAAGGTCGTCGATTGCGACGCGCCACGCAGACGCATCGACGGACATCTTCTGATTGTGGTCGAAGTACACCATGCGGCCAACGTGGCGGTACCCCTGCACGAGGAGTGGCACTCGGGTCACCAGGTCGATGTGGTTGACCACACGAAAGGTCACGTCCTTCAGTTTGGCGTGGTATGCCTCCCTGAAGTCCGACTTACCGATGCGGGGCTGGCCGAACGTGTACACGCCGGCAACGGTGCCCCCCGCCTCGACCACCCGAGCTGCAGCGAGGATCGCAAGCGCTGCGCCGAGACTGTGTCCCGCAAGCCACACCTGTCGTTCGCCGGCACCGGCGAGCGCTTCGCCGACGTTCGGCCACACGAGGTCGAGCGCCTCGTGGAATCCCGAGTGGACCGTGCCGCCCAATTCGCCCGAGCGCGGCCCGAACCGCGCATCCGTGATCCAATCCCGCGGGTCGGCCTCCGTGCCACGGAAGGCAACGAACAACCGCGTGTCGTCCCCGCACGTGGTCGCTTGGGTGCCGCCCATGGAGAAGAAGAATGGATCGCGCAACGCCAAGGTCGTGATGCCGTCGCGAGCCGCCGGCTCACCCAAGTAGGCCACCCTCGACAGTTCGAGCATCATGCGGGCAACGTCGATATCGAATGGCATGGGTCGTCCTTCCTCGGCGGACTCCCGCCGCAGCGAGCCTTCACCCGCGAGCATCGCACATGCAGCCAACGTCGTGCGTGGTTGCGTGCCGCCCGGGCCGCTCTTGCGCCTCTAGCCTGCCGGCCATGCCGAACGAGCCGTGGTGGCGCACCGCCGCCGTCTACCAGGTCTACCTCCGGTCCTTCGCCGACGGGAACGGCGATGGCACCGGCGATATCGCAGGTCTCCGCACTCGGCTGCCCTATCTCGCTTCGCTCGGAGTCGATGCCATATGGGTGAACCCTTGGTACGTCTCCCCGCTCAACGACGGTGGGTACGACGTTGCCGACTATCGCAACATCAATCCGCGATTCGGCACACTGGCAGAGGCCGTGACCTTCACCGAAGAAGCCGAACGCCACGGCATGCGGGTCATCGCCGATCTCGTGCCGAACCACACCTCGCACGAGCATCCGTGGTTCCAGGCGGCGTTGGTGGCGCCGTCGCAAAGCACCGCGCGCGCTCGGTATCACTTCAGGCGCGGGAATGGTCCTGCCGGCGTCCATCCACCGACAGATTGGACGAGCGTGTTCGGAGGGTCCGCTTGGACCAGGACCACGGACGGCGACTGGTACCTCCACCTGTTCGACCCAACCCAACCCGACCTCAACTGGAGCAACCCGGAGGTGCGAGACGAGATCGCCGATGTGATCCGCTTCTGGCTCGGCAACGGCGTCTCCGGGTTCCGGGTCGACGTCGCCCACAGCCTCGCCAAAGATCCAGCCTTTCCCGATCTCGGCGATCAGGAGGAGGCGCTGCTCACTTCCCATGAGGTCAGCAGGCACCCATTCTGGGACCGGCCTGAGGTCCACGGGATCATCAGGGAGTGGCGGCAGATCCTCGATGCCCACGGAGACGACACGATGATGGTCGCCGAGGCGTGGGTGGCGTCGCTGGAGAGGCTCGCCAGGTACGTACGGCCGGGCGAATACCACCAGGCGTTCGACTTCGCCTTTCTGGAGACCCCGTGGGACGCCTCCGCGTTGCGCGAGGTCGTCGCGGCATCGTTGCGGGTCATGGGCGGCGTCGGGTCGGTGCCCACATGGGTGTTGTCCAATCACGATGTCGTGCGGCACACCACCCGGTTGGGGCTGCCCGACCACGTGGCCGCAAAGAAGTGGCTCCTCGACGGTGATCGCACGCTCTACGACCCGGCGCTGGGGCTGCGCAGAGCGCGGGCAGCAATCGTGTTGATGCTGGCGCTGCCGGGCTCGGTGTATCTCTACCAAGGTGAGGAGCTCGGCCTTCCTGAAGTCCACGATCTCCCGCACGACATGCTCGACGATCCCGTCTGGACACGGTCGCGCGGAACGGAGAAGGGGCGCGATGGTTGTCGTGTGCCACTCCCGTGGACGGTCGATGGGCCATCGTTCGGCTTCGGGTCGGGCAGCTCATGGCTCCCGCAGCCCGCCGGATGGGGTGATCTGTCTGTCGAGGCACAAGATGGGCGGCCCGGGTCGACACTCGAGCTCTACCGGTCGGCGTTGCGGATTCGCCGCCGCCGGCTCACGGCGGATGTCGACCTCGCCTGGGAGGAGGCGCCCGATGGCGTGGTGGCCTTCCGACGAGGCTCCGGGGTCAGGTGCGTCGTGAATCTCGGCCGCCACTCCGTGGCGCTTCCCCCCGGCGAGATCATCCTGGCGAGTGAACCGGTCGATGATCGGCGTCTGCCGACGGACACAGCCGTGTGGCTGGCGTGACTGTCGAGGCGTGTCACCTGCCGGTCACCGTGTCGGCGCCTGCGGAGGCGAGCTGTTCGACGCAACGCGGCTCGCTGCCGCCGAGTGGTATCCGGACGGGCAACACGTAGGCGTCGCAGCTGCACTCATTGCGCGGGCCGCCGAACGGCGGCTTTCTCTCGCACCAATGGAGGTCGCACGAGTCACCGTCGATCTCAACCGTGTCGTCCCGGTGACCCGGCTCGAGGTGGTCGTCGAGACAGTCCGCGAGGGCGAGCGGCATCCAGACGTGTGAGGCGGGAATCTTGGGAGGCGAGGTCGAGCTGGCTCCCGGTCTCGTCCAGCGGCTACGGGTTGCAGAGCTCGACTTGGCTCCGGCGCTCGGGCAACCAGCGGCGGTACTTCGCGAACCCGATGGCCCAGAGGAGATGCGTCTGGTCGATGTGTCCCGTTTCCCGACGACGGCACGATCACCTTTGGGCGGCGCGGAGTCGACGTTCGCCAAGCCATGGGAAGCTTCGCCGAGGCGGGACCCGCCACTGTCTCGTTTCGGTTCCGCGTGCTGCTCGTGGCAGGTGAGGAGACGTCGCCAGCGCAGCGTGCTGTGCTTGCGTCAGACTTCTCGAACGGCCTCTCGCGGCTCGCCAATGACGGGCGATATGGCGAATCCGTCTGGAGCACGAGAGGCAGGGGAGTAGCCGCGTCGCGTCTGTTCGACGCTGTGGGGCCGTTCGGTCGGGCTACGCAGACGTCGTTCCTCGACCGTGTCCAGCAAGGGCGTCGTCGTTGACGTAGCCTGGTCGGCGACGCTGGGAAGAGGAGTGACCGATCATGATCGAGGTCCCGAGCCTCCGAGCCGAGACTCGATACGGGATGCCGAACGCAGATCTGCTGTTGTTCAACCGGCACTACATCGTCGGCTACTCGTTCCTCATGCGCCAGCCGCGTTGGGCGATGGAGACGATCGATCCCAACACATCCCAGATCGGTTCGGTGAGGGCAGACAACTTCCGTCCCGACTACCGGGTGCCCGAGCAATGGCGTGTCGACCTCGTGGATTACGTCAAGTCCGGCTTCGATCGAGGCCATCTGATCTCGAGCGCCGATCGCCTCGCCACCGACATCGCCAACAGCGAGACGTTCCTCATGTCGAACATGGCCCCGCAGTATCCGGGATTCAACCGGGGGATATGGAAGGAGCTCGAGGCTGCCGTGCGTTCGCTGGCGGCCCGCGACGAGATGCTCGAGGTCTACACGATCTGCGGCCCGCTCTTCCACTTCAAGCGCGAGGTCGACAAACTCGGCGAAGACGTTGCTGTCCCGCACGGCTTCTTCAAGTCGGTGCTGGCCGAGCGGCGCACCGGGGGTCTGAAGCTTTGGACGTTTGCGATAGCCAACGCCGAGGTTCCGAGCAAGCCGTTGCGCCAGATGCTGAAGACCACCGCCGACGTGGAGGCGTGGACCGGGCTGCCGTTGTGGGACCGTTTGCAGGGCGTGATGGTCGACCGCATGAAGCGCCGCAAGGGCCGCATGTGGGCCTATTGAGGCAGTGCATCGTCAGCCCTCGGCGCTGCCGCCTTTGTCCGACTTCTTGAATCCAGTCGCCCGTGTCAAGACGTCGTACCAGAACGACGCCCCCATCGCGAGCGCAGCAGCGGCCAGCGACCAGCCGAGCGCCTTGACCAACCCGGCGCGCACGCCGCCTCCGCCCGTGCCCACCGCATACGAGAAACGCTCGAAGAGACCGTTGCACGCTCCGTCGCAGGCGGTGCCGACGTCCCATCCGATCGGGAGACCGATGTCGACCAGCTGATCGACGGTCTGCTGGACGCACGACAATTGGTCGGCAGACTCCGCACACGCGTTCAGGTCGACCGTCGACGTGTCTGCCACAGCGACGACGAGGTTGCGGACGTTCTCGTTCTGCCACAGCTCTTGTGGCACGCCAATCGCATCGACGTTGAACGCGACCACCACGATGAGGCCGAGGCCGAATGCAACGAAACGGCTGCGCTTCCGGTACCAGCCGGAGAGGACGTCCATCCGTGAGTCGTACCATTCGGCCATCGAGTCGCGGAACTCCCCGAGGTTCTGCCATGCGTCGTCGCCCGAACGTCGAGCGTTGGCGACCAGCCGCTCGACGACGTCGCGCACCGGCGCAGCGTTCTCGAGCGCCTCGGCGCCAACCCGCACAAGGGAGAGGGGGTCGGCATGGAGCTCGGTCACGAGATCTCGTGCCTCGGCGATCCTATTGCGCACGCTGTCGAGCTGTGCCTGCGTGAGGTTGAGGTCCGCAGTGTCGCGGAGGAGGTCGTTCTCGATGCGATCAGCCACCGCGTGGTACTCCGCCGACGTCGCGGTGCCGGAAACGAGGAACGCTTCCAGCGCACCGAAGCCGGAGCCGATGGGGTCCCAAACAGACTCCTTCTCATCGTCGGTCAACGGCAAAGCGTCGATCGCGCGACCCACATCGGCGAGGGCCGACTTGACCGCAGGCTCAACGCCCGCCGCGTGGAGAATATCGACGAGCGCAGCGGAGAAGTCTCCGCTGCCGATCTCCCGCATGCGGCTGTGGAACCCCGGCCAGGTCGTATCGATCTGCCTGACCAGGGGGTGCTCGTTGACCGCATCGGTGAGCGTCTTCGTCCCGCGACGGACCTGTTGTGCGAGGTCCGCGACGTTTGCGGGTGTCGGCAGTTCCGGCACGACAGGGCGCTCGCCGCCCCGCCTGCCGGCTCGCACCAGGCCGTACACTGCCCGTCGTCCGGTTCGATGCTCGAGCAGGACGCGTCGAGTTGCGGCCGTGACCAACGGTGCCACCTCGGCAGCGACGCCGTTGGCGGTGGCGACCTCGCTGACCACTTCGAATACCTCACGAACCGTGCTCTGCCACTCCCGTGAGGTTGCTCCAGATGCGACTGCGGTTCGGAGTCGGTTCTCCGCGGCGCCGATACCCGTCAGGAGCGCGTCTCGGGTGGGCGCATCCTGAGTCCCCGCGAGTGCGCGCAACCCCCGCAGGTCGCTCGTGATGGGATCTTCTAGCAAGTCGCGCAGAGATCGCCACAACTCCTTGGATCGGGTTTCGAGGAGGCGTGCGATCAGCTCCCGAAGACCCGACGTGACGAGGCTGAAGACCAGGAAGATGAGCGTGATGGCGATGACGACGTCGACGACGACCGAATCCAACACGCCGTTCCCTCCCGCGTAGCATCATTCCTCTCCGCAACCTACCTCAACGGATACGGCCGCGCCGTGGTGTGCGCGCTGCCCTGATCACGGGCCGACCGAGTCGTTGCGTTCCCTCACCCAGCACTGCGTCTCGCAAAAGGCAGCGAGGTCGCAACCAGCGCGGCGGCCAGCGCCGTCAATACATGCCAGGCGCCGTGAGGTTGCACGAGGGATCCGGGCACACACCACACACCACCCGTCCTGCCCAGGACTCCGGCTGCGGTGGCTGCTGCCATGGCCGCGCCGATCGCGACCAGATCATGCCGCCGGCGAGCATCGACCCAGAGCGTCGCGGCGACGGTCCCCGCGGTAATCGCACCAAGAACACCGAGTGCCGGGCCGCTCACACCGGGGAAGAGGGCCAGCATGAGCATGACTCCAGCGCCGCCGAGCATCCACCTGCGCTCAACGAGCTATGGACGGCACCACACGGTCACACCACCGAGCAGGACAGCGATCGCAGCATCGTGAACGAACCTTGCACCAGGCACGTCGGGCCGGCCGTGGTAGAGGAAACTGCCGATGCCTACGGCAATGATCAGCCATCCAACCAGCGTCGTGTCGAGCTGGTTGCGGCGGTGCGCCGGCACACTCACGGCGAGCCCAGCGACGATGTAGGCCAGGCTCGAGAGCGCGTTCGCAGGCTGGGCCAGGAAGCCGGGACCGATGGCCTCGCAGTCGCCGGCGCCCAGCGGAGCCGCGGCGAGCATGATCACGTGCGTCATCGGATCAGCTGGATTGCGCCTCGTAGATGCAGAACTCGTTGCCTTCCGGGTCCCGCATCACGGTCCACATGGGGTATTCACCCTCTTGGTGGTCGCCTACGATCGCTCCACCGAGCGCCACCACCCAGCGGCTGAACGCCACCCTGTCGGACACCCGGATGTCGAGGTGCAACCGGTTCTTCGTCGCTTTTGCCTCGGGCACGAACTGGAACGCGAGGTGCGGGCCACTTTCGCTGAGGCGGCTCAAATAGGCGTACCGCTCATCCCGGTGAACCACATCCAGCCTCAAGACGGTGGACCAGAATGTCACGGCGCCGTCGAGATCGGCGGTGTCGTGCATCACGGCTGTGACGGTTCCGGCCGGAAGCGTCACTTCATCTTCCGCGACGCCGCCCGTGCGGCACTCCGGAGATGATCCGTGACCTCACGACCCTGTTCACGCAAGGTTTTGAGGCCCTCGTCGGCGTTCTCTCTGGCTTGCTCGAGCTGGGGCAGGGCGGCCTCGTAGGCGCGCTCGAGGTCACCGAGGGCGTCGCGAGTGTCCATCTCGGCCAGCTTCGCCTGCAAGCGGAGCTGCTCTACGTGCCCCCGCCACGACTCGAGCCGGCGGTGGGTGGCGGCCTTGAAGGTATCGGCGTCGTCCGCGAGTTCCGCGGCGAAGTCGGCACGCACCGCTTCGAGTTCGCTCTCGAGCCTTTGCAGGGCTCGTACTGCCTGGGCGGCGATCTTCTGCCACTCCTCGCCTGCCGTCGCACCCACCTGCCGCATCGCAGCAGTGGCAACGTCTCGGTCGTCTTTCATCTCGACGACCAGAGCAGCGAAGTCACTCTTTCGGTCGTCGTGCCACAGGTCGACCTCGACCTGGAACGCATCGATGGCCTCGTTGAGCTTGCCGATGCGGTCGGTGAGATCATCGGGCGACTCGGTGCCTGTTGTGTCGGTCATGGTTCCTCCATCAGGGCAGAGCATTGCGAAGGTGTCGTCCGGAAACTATCGCATCCGCCGGTCGGGCGCCGGTAGAGGCGAACGGCTCAGGTCAGATAGCGACGAGGGACGCCACGAGGAGGCCCTGGCCGCCGTGATACAGGACGATGACGGCCAACGGAGCCAGACGGTGAGGCGCAACGAAGCGGTTCCATGCAAGCTTGGCGTCGCTGGTGTAGAAGAGCGAAGCACCGGCAGCGGCGAGCGGCACTGCAGTGCCGAACGCGGCCGCCACCATGGCGGAGATGATGACGATGTAGCCCACCACCGGCGCAACGAGGTCGGGGTGTGACGTCCTGACGGATCTGACGATGCGTGGTCCGAGGACGAGGCCTGCCACCGTCACGATGGCGGCTCCGGCGGCAAGCCCGCCGGCCGTGAGCCGGGACGTTGCACCAAGACCCGCTGTGTAAGCGACATGACAGAGGAAGAAGGCGGCGAGCCCGGCGAGGAATCGTTCGCGCTCGAGCATCAAGAAGATGTCGCCTGCGAAGCCGAACACGAGCGCAAGGACGAACATCCACCGGGTTGCGCTCCCGACGCCGCTGTCGATGGAGATCGCTGCGCCAATGAGCCACACCATGACCGAGGGCTTCGCCACATACTCGAGACTCCGGCGCCGACCGGCGACCGCCCACCAATCGACGACTGCCGTCGCGCCGGCGAGGGTGAAGAACACCACAGCCGCTGTGGTCATGCCGCAACGCCCGGTTCCGCATCGAAGCGCAGGATGAGGAGCGCCAAGGCTCGGGTGACCGTCACGAGGTCGCTCATCGGCACGAACTCGTTGGCACGATGTGCGACTTGGGCGTCCCCCGGCCCGTAGAGAACGGTGGCTATACCGCCCCGATTCACCAGGTGGCGCAGGTCGGAGCCGTAGGGAACGCCTGCGACGGGGGCCACCCTTCCGGTGACGGCTTCGTGGCATGCTGCAACTGCCGTGACGATGCCGGCGTCTGCTGGAGTCACTGCAGGGTGGAACTGCCCACCCCACCATTCGACGGTCGGCGGGTGTGCGACCAGCCAAGGGTCACCGGTTGCCGCAACGACGTGCTCGAACACTCGCTTGGCGGCGGCCGGATCCTCATGCGGCCCAACGCCGTATCGGCCCTCGCAGACCAGCGTGTCGGGGACGGTCGACGCCCACTCGCCCGCGTGCACCGTGCCGATGGACAGTGCGAGCGGCAATTCGTAGGCGGTGTAGAGAGGATCCGAGAACGCAGCGTTGCGGCGTGCCTCCAGGCCGCGGAGCGCAGCATGTACGACCTCGAACTTCTCGAGGGCACTCACGCCTTCGCGCCGCACCGCTCCGTGGGCGGGTGAACCGTGGACCGTGATGCGAAAGCCGAGGGCGCCCGCCTGGCTGGGCGCCACCGTGCCGGCGGTCGGCTCGACGACCACGGCTCCGTCTGCGGTGTGCCCGCGGCGGAGCGTGGCAAGGGTCCCGGCGCCGCCATCCTCCTCGCCGATGACCGACGCGACCAGGATCCGGGCCCGGGGACCGACGCCCGCATCGAGCACGGCCTTGACGGCGGCCAGGCTGCACACCAGGCCACCCTTCATGTCAGCCGTGCCGCGTCCGTGGATGCGGCCGTTGCGGGTGGTCGCTTCCCATGGTGGCGTCTCCCACTGCGATTCGTCGCCAACCGGCACGACGTCGATGTGGCCGTTGAGCATCAGTGTCGCGCCGTCTCCGCCCCACGTGCCGGCGACCCCGATAGCCTCGTCTCGCTCGACCTCGGCCGAGTAGTCGGGATCCGTACGCAACGCAGCGAGGTCGATCTCCCAGGTGTCCACGTCGATGCCGAGCGCTGCCATCGCCCTCGCGACCCGCTCTTGCGCCGGGCTTTCGGCGCCGGCAACGCTCGGTAGTGCGACCAGGTCAGTGAGGAGGGCGACCATCCAAGGGCGATCGACCGCCTCGAGCACCGAGCGCTCAGCAGGCGTCAGCCCCGCAGAACCGGCCTGGTCAGACACGTCGCACCCCCTTCGCCCTTCAGTGTGATCTCGTTCCCCCGGTAGGTGCGCACCGAACAGCCCGCGGCTTCGAGCGCCGCAGCGGTACGTGGGTTGCCTTCGAGGAGGATGCAACGGCCGGGGGCCGTAGCCAGCACGTTGGTGCCGTGCGTCGCCATCTCGGCCGCGGGCACCTCGATCAGCCGATAGCCGCGCTCGGTCAGCAGTTCGTAGAAGGGGACCGGGAGGAGCGGAAGGTGGACGACGGCGAGATCGTGGTCGACAACGCTGACGAGCGACATGAGGTGGAGGCACGCATCGGCACCCTCCCCGTAGGGCAGCGCGACGGGTATCAACTCGACGTCGGGCAGGAGTGCCCTGAGTTGGCCGAGCGCTGCTGCGTTGGTACGGAAGCCCTGCCCAACGGCGAGGCGATCGGGGCCGAGCCACAGCAGGTCGCCCCCCTCGGCGATGGCAGGGCTCGTGAGTCGGCCGGCCACGGGCACGCCATGTTCCTCCAGAGTCGCCGCAAGCGCGTCCTCCTCGCCGCGGCGGAGTGCCTTTCCCATCCGGAGCACGATGGTTCCTTGGTCCGTGACGAGAACGGGATCGTGGGTGAACATCGCGTCGGCACGGCCGGCGAGCGGGGCGTCGTGGAAGATCACCTCGACACCGTCGTCTTCGAGCAGCGCCACCAAGGCGGCGTGCTCGTTGCGCGCGGCGTCCAGGTCAGGGGACTCTGCGTAGTGCCACGCCTCGGGATCGGCAGACCCGAAGCTCGCATCTGGCGGGCGAACCGCAACCCGCCGCAGGGGTTCGATCATGCTCTGGGCGCCGTAGGTGCGCATCGGGGGCCTCCGCTCGTGGAAGGCCCCCGATGCTATCGACCTGAGCTCGCCCGCCGGCTAACGAACGATGGCATCGACCCACACGAGCCGGTGGTCGGAGGACGGGAAGGGGAACAACCCGACCAGATCGAAGAGCGGATCCGAGCTCACCGGCCAGAAGACCGCTCCGTCGACCATCTCCATGTTCCACGACGGGAGGACGTAATCGGCCCGCAAGTTGCCGGGCGTCACGTCGCTGAAGTCGGCCGTGTCGTACTTCGGGTCGCCGATCTGGGTCTCGTTGGCCCCTCCCTGGAGCGCCGATTGCTCGACGGCTCCCTCGCTCGTCGGGGTGAGTGACGTGTTGATCCGGGGATTGTCGAGCAGGAGCTGCGCCGAGCCCGGGATGCTGTCACCGTCGAACGGGTCGGAGTTCTGGTCGCCTGCGATGACGAACATGGCCCGAGGCGACAGCCCGCCCCTGGTCCCGTTGTCGTCATAGATGTAGCGATTGTGGCCGGGAGTCACGTAGTCGGCCCAGAACCGGATCTCGTCGTGGTTCCGCGTGCCGTTGCGATCCTCGTCGCCATCGAACACGGGAGGCGTCGGATGGCTGACCAGGAAGTGGACCGTCTCGCGGCCAAACCTGATCGGCACGTCCCAGTGGCTCTTCGACGAGAGCCGGAAGACGCCGAGCTCCGCTCGCGAGTACCAGTCGGCGGGCCGAGGGGTGGTTGGGTCGTCGGGCAGCAACGCTCCGGGCATGTCCTTCCAGAGGAAGTTCTGGAACGTCCTGATGCGGTCGTAGTCGATCGGGTACATCGAGTAGACGGCCATGCCGAACTGACCCTCGAAGAACCCAAAGCCAAAGGAGTCGTTGGGTAGGAAGTCACCCGCGGCTCCGCTGTTGTCGAGGTCGAACCCGGAGAAGACGCCCGTGTTGGACGGGGCCGTGAAGGCATACGGGTAGATGATCGGATCAGCGCCGTTCTGCGACACCGAGAGGTAGTTCTCCTGGAACAGCGCCAGCGCCTCATGTGCGGCGTCGTAGTCGAACTCGTTGATGAGCAGCACATCCGGCCGGGTTCGCTGGATGATCTCGGCGACGGTCGCCGCCTGGTCGTTGTCGGTCGTCGAGAGGTCGACGACGAGGTCACCGGCGTTGCTCCGGTTGAGCGAAGCATTGAACGTGGCAAAGCGAACGGTGTCGTCTCGCCCGGCCGCAGTGGCCGGTGCGAGGGTTGCGGCGGCCATCGCCACCACGGCGAAAAGTACCCATCCCGAACGTCGCATTCCATCCTCCCTGTGGATTGTGCTCTTGAACCTACTCGCCGCCGGTGACACGTGCCCGAGCTGAAGGTGAACGGACGGTGGTCAACCGGCGAATGGCACGACGGCAGTGGTGACGACCTCGATCACGGCCCCAGGTTCGACCAACTCGGTCACGCCGAGCATGGCCATCGCCGGGTAGTGGCGGCCCATGTGGCGTCGCCACACTCGGCCGATCTCGCTCAGGCCGGTGCGGTACTCATCCATCGCTGTGGTGTACAGCGACATCGCCACGACGTGCTCAGGAGCCGCCCCTGCAGCTGCGAGCGCGCCCACGACGTTGCCGAGGGCGGCATCGAACTGCGAGACGAGGTCGTTGCCCACGAGGACGCCGCGGGCGTCGACGCCGATCTGGCCGGCGACGTACACCGTGCGGCCGGCGCCAGCAGCCACGGCGTGGCTGAAGCCTCGCGCCTCGACCATGCCCTCGGGTGAGAAGAGTTCGTGCGGGCTCATCGGCCCCTCCACTCTGCGGAGCGTCCTGCCATGAACGCAGCGTGAAACTCTGCATGGTCCGCCGTGGTCATGAGGAGCGCCTGGGTCATGGCTTCGAGCTCGATCGACTCGGCGAGCCCCATGTCTGACTCTCGGGTCAGCAGCAGCTTCGTGGCGCGGTAGGCGAACGAAGGGCCTTCGGCGAGGTGGCGGGCAACCTCGGTCGCGGCGGAACCCACCTCGCCGACGGGTACCACGCGGTTGGCGAGGCCGATCTCGACGGCTCGTTCGGCGTCGATCGGATCCCCGAACATGAGGATCTCCGTCGCCCTCCCCAGCCCGACGAGGCGGGGGAGGAGGTAGGCGGAGCCCATGTCGCCGCCCGACAGGCCCACCTTTGTGAAGAGGAAGTGGAAGCGCGCCGTTTCCGCGACGATCCGGAAGTCGGCAGCGAGCGCGATCACTGCACCCGCGCCTGCTGCCGTGCCGTTGACGGCGGCGATGATGGGGATCGGGCACTCCCGCATGTTCTGGACCACCGCCCCGGTCATCCGGGTGAACTCGAGGAGGTCTCGTGCGTCCATGCGGAGCAACGCGCCGATGATGGCGTCGACGTCGCCTCCGGAGCAGAAGCCCCTGCCGCGGCCCGTGATGATCAGCGCGTCCACGTCTTCCCGTTGCGGCAACTCCCGCAAGAGATCGCGGAGGTCGGCATAGACGTCGAACGTCAGCGCGTTGAGCCGGTCGGGGCGGTCGAGTGTGAGCGTGGCGACACCGTCGCCCACTGCGAAGTCGAAGTGGTCCCAGCGCTCTGTGATGGGATCGGAGGCACGAAACGGGCTCATTGCTGGAGGTCGCCCCCGTCGATCAGGATCGACTGCCCGTTGACGGCGGCGGCCGACTCCGAGACCAGATAGGCAACAGCGGCGGCCACCTCCTCCGGCTCGATCAACCTGCCCAGCCGGGTGTGACCGACCAGCGCCTCGAGCGCCTCCGTCTCGCCGCGTTGGGTCTTCTCGGCGATGTTGGCGATGGTGCGGTCCGTCATCGGGGTGCGCACATAGCCCGGGCAGACGGAGTTCGCCGTGACCCCGGTGCCGGCGACCTCCGCCGAGAGCGACCGCATCAGGCCCAGCACCGCATGCTTGGAGGCCACGTAGGCGGCGATATAGGGAGCCCCCTGGTGGGACGCAACCGAGGCGATGGTCACGATCCGTCCCCAGCCGCGGTCCCGCATCCCCGGCAACACCTGCTGGATACACAGCAGTGGGCCGGTTGCGTTCACCCGGTGCATACGCTCCCAGGATGCGAGATCCAGGCGGTGGACGGGGGCAGAATCAGCGATGCCGGCGTTGTTGATCAGCACGTCGACGGTCCCGGCGGCCGCAAATGCGGTCGCGATCGACGCCGGGTCGGCAACGTCGCACACCACCGTCTCCACTCGGCCGCCTGCCTCTGCCGCAGTCTCGGCCAGGGCCTCCTCGTCGCGGCCCATCGCAAGCACGTCGAAGCCGTCAGCCGAGAGCCGGCCGACGACCGCGCGTCCTATGCCCTTGTTCCCGCCTGTCACCACGGCCCGCCGGACGCTCATGGAGTCCACGATAGATGCCGGGGACGGAGGGTTGCTGCGGAATCGATGGGGTGCCGGCAGTGCCGATCCGTCCACCGTGGCCGAGGCGGGCGCAACTAGGCTCGGCCTCGCCCAATCGGCGAGGAGGAGCACACCTGATGAGAGTGGCCTGCATCGGCGGGGGCCCGGGCGGGTTGTTCCTCTCGATACTGCTGCGTACCCGCGACTCATCCACCCACGTCGACGTGTTCGAGCGCAATGCGCGGGATGCCACCTTCGGCTTCGGCGTCGTGTTCTCCAATGAGACGCTCGACAACCTGGCAGCGGCGGATCACGTGAGCCTGGACCGTATTCAAAGCGAGTTTCGCTCGTGGGGAGAGATCGACACGTATCACCGCGGCGGCTGGATTCGCTCCACCGGCCACGGTTTCTCGGCCATCTCCCGGCTCCGGCTTCTCCAGATCCTCGCCGACCGTGCCGAGGAGGTCGGGGCCAACATCCACTTCGAGACTGCGACGGGGGTCGACGACATCTCGGGATACGACGTCGTAGTGGCTGCCGACGGCGTCAACAGCGCCACCCGCGCCGCGAGGTCCGATCGTTTCCGCCCAACGATCGACATGGGCACGGCACGTTTCGTGTGGCTCGGCACCCACAAGGTCTTCGAGAGCTTCACATTCCTCTTCGAGGAAACGCCGTATGGCATCGTGCAGGCTCATTGCTACCCATTCGACGACAAGACGAGCACGATCATCGTCGAGATGGACGACGCCACGTGGCGCGCCGCGGGCCTCGACGCAACGAGCAGCTCACCGCGGGAGCCGGGCGACGACGACGAAGCGGCGCTTGCCTTCGCCGAGCAGGTGTTCGGCGCCCACCTCGATGGACACGGCGTCATCGGCAACAACTCGGTGTGGCGAACCTTCCCGACGGTCCGGTGCGAGCGCTGGCACGATGACAACATCGTGCTGCTCGGCGATGCCGTCCACACCGCACACTTCTCGATCGGCTCCGGCACCAAGCTCGCCATGGAGGATGCAATCGCACTCGCCGACGCACTCGACGGAGTAGATTCCATCGAGCCCGCCCTCGCTGCCTACCAGCGCGAACGCAAGCCGGTGGCAGACAGCCTGCAGCGAGCCGCCGACACGAGCCGTGCATGGTTCGAGTCGGTCCATCGGTACCGGGATCTGCCGATGCAGCAGTTCGTGTTCCAGATGCTGACCCGCTCCCAGCGCATCACCCACGACAACCTGAGGCTGCGCGATCCGCAACTCGTCGCCGACACCGTTGCGTGGTTTCGCTCCACGGTGCCCGAGCACCAGCGGCCCGACGATCCGGCTACGCCGCCCATGTTCTATCCCTTCGAGGTGTCGGGTCTCCGGCTTGCCAACCGTGTCGTCGTGTCGCCAATGGCGCAGTACTCGGCCGTCGACGGGCACGTCACCGACTGGCACCTCGTACACCTCGGGAGCAGAGCCATCGGCGGGGCAGGACTCGTGATGACCGAGATGACCTGCGTGTCGCCGGAGGGTCGCATCACGCCGGGTTGCACGGGACTGTGGAACGACGAGCAGCAGGCTGGATGGGTGCCCATCGTCGACTTCGTGCGTCGAAACAGCGAAGCCGCCATCGGTCTCCAGCTCGGTCACGCAGGGCGCAAGGGCTCTGTGAAGGTGCCCTGGGAGGGTGGCGGCGATCACACGCCGCTCGACGAGGGCAACTGGCCACTCCTCGCACCATCGGCGATCCCGTGGCACGACGGGTCGCAAACGCCGCACGCGATGACGCGGAACGACATGGACGACGTGGTCGCCCAGTTTGTCGCTGCCACGCGACGCGGGGCGGTCCTCGGGTTCGACCTCCTCGAGCTGCACTTCGCCCATGGCTACCTGCTGTCGTCCTATCTGTCGCCGCTCACGAACCAGCGCAGGGACGAGTACGGCGGATCGCTGCAAGGCCGTATGCGCTTTCCGCTCGAGGTGCTGTCGGCGGTGCGCTCGACCTGGCCGGAGGGGAAGCCCTTGTCTGTCAGGATCTCGGCCGTCGACTGGGTCGAGGGCGGTGTGACGGCCGAGGAGGGTGTCGCGATCGCGGCCGCGCTCGCCGCCAATGGGTGCGACGTCGTGGACGTCTCGTCCGGACAGGTGCATCCCGATCAGGCGCCCTCGTACGGGCGGCTGTACCAAACGCCGTTCAGCGATCGTATCCGCCACGAGGTCGGGGTCCCCACGATCACCGTCGGCGCCGTGTCGAGCGTCGACGACGTCAACACGATCATCTTGGCGGGCCGGGCCGACCTGTGCGCTCTTGCCCGTCCCCATCTCGTCGATCCCTATTGGACGCTGAACGCAGCGATCGACCAGGAGTACGGCGGCCACCCATGGCCCGACCAGTACCTGTCCGGCCGCACGGCCCGCCGTCGCGAGCAGGACCCGCTGCGCAGGGTGCCGAGGCAGTGAGCGCGACAACATGACGGCGCAATGGCGACCCCAGCTGCCGCGCCCGGCCGATCTCAGCGACGCCGAGGCCGCCCTCTACGACCGTGCGAGAGCGATCGCACGCAGCGACATGGCGCCTCTGGCAGAGTCGGAGCCCCCGGGCATCCTCAACCGAACGCTCGTGGCCGCTCTTGCCGGTGCCGGACTCGTTCCCCAGCTGTTCCCTGAGTCTCACGGCGGCGCGCAGCCGGGTGAGGTGTCTGCGATGGTGCTCTGCCTGCTCCGAGAGGCCGTGGCAGTCGAGTCCCCGGAAGCGGAGACGGCCCTGGCAATGCAAGGGCTCGGGGCATATCCGATACTGCAATCGGGCCGCTCGGAGATTGCGCGCCGGTGGATCCCAGAGGTCGCAGCGGGCCGCATGATCCCTGCGTTTGCCCTCACCGAGCCGGGTGCGGGGTCAGACGCCGCCGCTCTAGCGATGCGGGCAGAGCGCGACGGCGACGGCTGGCGGCTGAGCGGAACCAAGACGTGGATCTCCAACGCTCCGGAAGCGGACGTCTACACCGTGTTCGCTCGCACCACGGCAGACGCGGGGGCGCGAGGCGTGTCGGCCTTCCTGGTGCCGGCCGAGAGCGAAGGCCGCGGAGGACGGCCACTCGAGCTGCTTTCTCCACATCCCATCGGCACCCTCGAGCTCGACGAGGTGTACGTCCCGCCGGAGCACCTTCTCGGCGAGCTCGATCGCGGCTTTCAGGTCGCCATGCGGACCCTGGACCGTTTCCGCCCGTCGGTGGGCGCATTCGCAGTCGGCATGGCCCAGGCTGCGCTCGAGTCGGCGATCGACCACGCCGCCACCCGGCGGGCATTCGGAGGGCCCTTGCGCGACATGCAGGCCGTTGGGCATGCGCTGGCCGAGATGGAAGTGGCAACGCACACGGCGCGCCTGGTGGTGCACGACGCCGCCCGCGCCTTCGACGTCGGCGCCGAGCCGTTGACGATTCGGTCATCCATGGCGAAGCTCCATGCAACCGAGGCGGCGCAGCGGGTGGTGGATGCTGCCATCCAGATCCACGGGGCTCGCGGCCTCGAACGCGGCCACCTGCTCGAGCGGCTCTACCGCGACGTGCGAGCTCCGCGCATCTACGAGGGTGCGTCGGAGGTCCAGCGCTCGATCATCGCACGGCGCATCTACGGCTGAGGCGGATGTCACCGGTCCGTGTGCGCCCTAACGTGCGCCGCCCGAGCGAGCGGGAGGTATCGGTGCACAGCGACATCGGGGGCGCAACCCGATTGTGCCGAGGCTTGGGCGGACCATGACCCATCCGAATCGCAGGCCGACCGAACGCGGACCCAAGTACCTGCTCCTCATGTCGCTCGGCGCCCTCGGCGTCGTGTACGGCGACATCGGTACGAGCCCGCTCTATGCGCTCCGCGAGTCGTTCCTCGCCGCTGAAGGTTTGGCAGTCACGAGAGAGAACGTGCTCGGTGTGCTGTCGCTGATGATCTGGTCGCTCGTGATCGTGGTCACCGTGAAGTACCTCGTCTTCGTCATCCGCGCCGACAACCACGGCGAAGGGGGGATCCTCGCCCTGACTGCGCTCATCACGCCTGCCAACCGGGGACGCCGAGGTGGGGTCCGCTGGGGCCTCGTGCTGCTGGGGTTGTTCGGCACCGCGCTGCTCTACGGCGACGGCGTCATCACACCGGCGATCTCGGTGTTGTCCGCCGTCGAGGGCGTTGCCGTTGCGTCGCCTGCGCTCGAGTCCATCGTCGTGCCGGCAGCGGCCGTCATCCTCGTCCTGCTCTTCAGCATCCAGCGCAAGGGAACGGCGAGCATCGGGGCGATCTTCGGCCCCGTGATGATCCTGTGGTTCGCCGTTCTGGCCTCGCTGGGGCTGTATCGCATGGTGGGCGAGCCCGGAGTGCTGGCAGCCGTTGTCCCGACGCATGCCTTCTCACTGTTCACCACGCACCCCAAGCTCGGCTTTCTCGCGCTCGGTGCCGTATTCCTCGTGGTCACCGGAAGCGAGGCGCTCTATGCGGACATGGGCCACTTCGGGTCGCGACCGATCAGGCTCGGCTGGTTCTCCATCGTGTTTCCCGCCCTCCTCCTCAACTACTTCGGCCAGGGCGCGCTCCTCATCCAACAGCCGGATACCATCTCGAACCCCTTCTATGCCATGCCGCCCGATTGGGCGGTGGTGCCGCTCGTGGTGCTGGCGACGCTGGCGACGGTCATCGCCTCCCAAGCCCTCATCTCGGGGGCGTTCTCGCTGACGATGCAGGCAATCCAGCTCGGCTATCTCCCCAGGGTGCGCATCGACCACACGTCGGACCGCCAGTTCGGGCAGATCTATGTGCCGACCGTCAACTGGGCGCTGATGGTCGGCTGCGTCGGCCTGGTCTTCTCCTTCGGGTCGTCAACCAATCTCGCCGCTGCGTACGGCGTCGCCGTCACCTCCACGATGGTGATCACGACCATCTTGCTGTACTTCGTCATGCGCGAGCGGTGGCGATGGCCGCGAGCCGTTGCCCTCGCGCTCTCGATCGGGTTCGGGCTCGTCGACATGGCGTTCTTCGCCGCCAACATCGTCAAGATCCCTGCCGGAGGATGGTTCCCGCTGCTGGTCGGTGCGGCGGTCTTCACGACGATGACCACGTGGGAACGCGGCCGGGAGTTGCTGGCCGCCCGCTTGCGACGGGGTGACCTGCCTATCGAACGCTTCATCGGCTCCATCACCGAGCACCCGCAGCGACGCATCGCCGGCACTGCCGTATATCTGTTCCCGCAGTCTGGGGCAACGCCACCGGCACTGCTCGCCAATCTCCGTCACAACGAGGTGATTCACGAGTCGGTGGCGCTCGTGTCCGTGCAAACTGAATCCGTGCCTCGCGTCGCGCAGGCGCAGCGACACAACGTCCACGACCTCGGCGAGGGCTTCGCTCAGGTCGAACTCCGGTTCGGCTTCATGGAAGAGCCGGACGTGCCGACGGCCCTCGGCAACATCGTCTCTCCCGTCTTCGGGTTCAGCCGAACCGACGCTGTCTACTTTCTCGGCAGGGAGTCGGTGATCGCAAGCGAGCGCCCAGGGATGGCCATATGGCGCGAGCGATTCTTCGGGTTCATGCACCGCAACGCATCGAGCGCCGCAGGGTTCTTCTGTCTGCCGCGCGACCGCGTCATCGAAGTGGGCGTTCAGGTCGAGATCTAGTCGTGTCCTCCGGTGTCACTCGCCCGCGAGCATCCCGAGGAGCGCCCGCCGATCGACCTTGCCGAGGTGGGTCTTGGGGAACTCGTCGATGAGAACGACGCTTCTGGGGTGTTTGTAGGGCTCGAGTCGCGCCAGGACATGGTCGATCAACACCTGCTCGAGCTCGGCCGTTCGCTCGCGAGGCACCACGAAGGCCACAGGTTTGACCAGCCCCGCGGCGTCGGCGACGCCGACCACGACGCATTCGACCACCGCCTCGTGCTCGAGCAAACAGCCTTCAACCTCCTGCGGCGCAAGCCATTTGCCGGACACTTTCATCGCATCGTCCGCCCGGCCGTGGTGCTCGATGTACCCGTCCGCGTCTCGCCGCACGAGGTCGCCGCCGACGAACCACTCGCCCAGGAACGCCTGTTCTGTTCGCGGGAGGTCGCGCCAGTAGCCCCACGCACGTGATCGGCCCCGCACCCAGAGCCTGCCGATCTCACCATCTGCGACCTCCATCCCGTTCTCGTCGCAGATGCGGACATCGAACCCCGCGACGGGTTTGCCGAGGGTTCCCGGCTTGACGTCGCCGGGCCGGTTCGTCACGAAGATGTGCCACATCTCGGCTGTGCCGAGCCCGTCGAGCAGTTCGACGCCGTAGGCCGCCTTCCACTGGTGGTAGAGCTGAGCGGGGAGTGCCTCGCCCGCCGACGTGGCGAAGCGCAACGACGACAGATCGGCGGAGGCGACGACCGGGTCGGCGAGCATCTTGGCGATCATCGTGGGAACAGTGACGAGGATCGTCGGACGATGGCGGGCAATCTGTTCCGCCACGATCGCCGGGGTGGGGTGCTCGGGGAACAGCACGGCCGAGGCGCCGACGGAGAAGGGAAAGAAGAGGTTGGAGCCGGTTGCGTAGCCGAAGATGAGCTTGGGAATCGCCACCGTGATGTCGTCTTCGCGGTAGCCGATCGTCTCGTGTGCGTATCGGAGCGTGGTGTTGAGAAACGCCCCGTGGGTCTGGACCACGGCCTTGGGCACGCCCGTGGTGCCGCCCGAAAACAGCCAGAGGGCCGGGTCGTCACGATGAGTGGCCACAGCAGGGAACGAGACCTCGTGGGTGATTGCGTCGGCAAACGTGTCGAGCAGGGGGTGGTGGGCAACGCCGGCGATCGACATGGCGTCTGCCGCAGCCACCGAGAGGTCGTGTCCCGCAACGACGGCGCCTGGGCGAGCCAGGCGCAGGATCTCGGCGATGCGGGGCGTCGCAAGGTCGGGGTTCACCATCACGGCCACCGCACCCAGCTTCAGGGTGCCGAAGAGCGCTCCGACGAAGTCGGCGCCGTCGCGAGCAATCAGCACGACTCGCTCCTCCCTACGGACCCCGGCATCAGTGAGTGCAGCTGCGTAACCCGCCGCAAGCGCCTCCACATCGGCGTAGGTCATCGTGCGATCCGAAAGCCGGAGGGCGATCCGATCACCTCGGCCCTCGGTGACACGGGCAGCGAGGAGGACATCCGCCAGGTTCACCTCGACGGGAACGGCACGGCCGGGAGCTGATTGCGGCATGGCGCTTGGTCTGCGATCGTCGGGATGAGCATGATATTCACGGCGCAGGCGGCCTCGCCATCACGAACGGTTCTCAGGTTGCCCGCCGGCCACGCCAGCGGGAGATCATCGGCATGAAAGACTGGGTTGAGCGACAGCCGGTGTACTACCACGACTACCTCCAACTCGACCGCCTGTTGGGCAGCCAAGCACCGGAGTCGGCGCGGCTCGGCGACGAAGCCCACGACGAGCTGCTGTTCATCATCGTGCACCAGGCGTACGAGCTGTGGTTCAAGCAGATCCTTCACGAGCTCGAGGATGTCCTCGAGGTCTTCAGCCGGCCCGTCATCCCCGAGCGGGAGATGGGCCGCGTCGTTTCCCGCCTCGAAAGGGTGGTGGCGATACAGCGGATCCTGATGGACCACATCGATGTTCTCGAGACCATGACCCCGCTCGACTTCCTCGACTTCCGCGATTTGCTCGTGCCCGCGAGCGGTTTCCAGAGCCTGCAGTTCCGGCTGATCGAGAACCTGCTCGGCCTGCCACACGAGCGCCGGATGCTCATCAACGAGGCGGACTACACGACTCGGTTCTCAGCGGAGCATCGCGCCGTCCTCGAGGCATCGCACGCCCGCCCGTCGCTGTTCGAGCTCGTCGATGCGTGGCTCGAGCGCACACCTTTTCTCCACCTCGGGGACTTCGACTTCTGGAAGCTCTATCGCGATGCCGTCGACCGCATGCTCGCCACGGATCGCTCTTTGATCAGCGACAACCCGAATCTCAACCCTGCCGGCAGGAGGGAACAACTCGTCCGGTTCGATGCAACCGCAGAGATGTTCGAGACGCTCTTCGACCCGAAGCGGTATGAGGAGCTGCGATCGAAAGGTGAACGACGCCTCGGTCACGAAGCGTTTCTCGCCGCCCTCCTCATCAACCTGTATCGCGACGAGCCGATTCTCCAGCTCCCCTTCCGGGTGTTGCAGGCCCTCATGGACGTCGACGAGGGCTTCACGACCTGGCGCTCCAAGCACGCAATCATGGTGTTGCGCATGATCGGGTCGAAGATCGGTACGGGCGGAACGACGGGACACGACTACCTGCGCGAGACGGCCCAGCGCCACCGCGTCTGGGCCGACCTGTTCGACCTCTCGACATTCTTCATCCCCCGCTCGGTCCTGCCCGACCTCCCTCCGACGATCGCCGAGGCGATGCGCTTCCACCCGACCCGGGACGCCACGTGAGCTATCGCCACTGGTTCCGGAGCTTCCTGGACGCAGACCGGCTCCACTTCGCAGCACATTCCCATCACCTGTGGCCCGATGTCACGCAGGCGGCCCACAACCAGGCGTGGCGGGACGCGTCCGAGCATGCCGACCACAAGTGGGACCTCGTCTTCCAGGAGGTCGTTCCGGAAATGCAACGGCACGTCGCGGATCGCCTCGGACTCCCGGATCCGGCCACCATCGCCATCGCTCCCAACACGCACGAGCTGGTGATCCGGCTCGCCTCCTCTCTGCCGCGACCGCTTCGCATCCTCACCACAGACGGCGAGTTCCACAGCTTCCGGCGGCAAGCCGATCGGTGGGAGGAGGAGAAGCTCGCCCACGTCGACCGTGTGCCCGTCGAGCCGTTTGTGACCTTTCCGGAGCGGTTCGTCGACGCAGCCCACGACGATCACGACCTGCTGTACGTCAGCCAGGTCTTCTACGACTCGGGCTACGCCGTGCCTGACCTCGCCGGGATCGTCGGGGCACTTCCCGTCGATCCCGTGGTGGTCATCGACGGATACCACGGCTTCATGGCGATCCCAACGGACCTGGGGGGCATCTCCACGCGAGTTTTCTACCTGTCGGGCGGCTACAAGTACGCAATGGCGGGGGAGGGTGCGTCCTTCATGCATTGCCCACCCGGCGTGGTGCCGCGGCCCATCGATACCGGCTGGTTTGCGGGCTTCGGTGCACTAGAAGGGGAGCAGGGGGGCGTCCCGTACGCCGGCGATGCAGGTCGCTTCTGGGGGGCAACGTTCGATCCGACACCGCTCTACCGGTTCAACGCCGTGCAGCGACTGCTCGGGAGCGAGGGTGTCGACGTCTCGACCATCCATGCCCGGGTGTTGAGTCTGATGGAGCTGTTCGTGACCGGCCTCGAGAATGCCGCCCTCGGGGAGCTGATTCCCGAGTGGGGATCCGTCGCTGAACGGGGCCACTTCCTCACCTTTCGTTCCACGCAGGCAGCGACACTGCAAGATCGTCTCGATGCAGCCGGTGTCGTCACCGATCGGCGGGGTGACCGGTTGCGCATCGGGTTCGGCATCTATCACGATGAGGGCGACGTCGATACCCTGCTGGGGATCGTGCGCAGCCTCTGACCGTTCGACGTCAGGAGAGAGAGCAATGGCGGAGTACACCAAGATCACGCTCGACGAGAGCGAGATGCCCACCCAGTGGTACAACATCATCCCGGATCTGCCGGAGCCCCCGCCGCCTCCGCTTCACCCTGGGACCCATCAGCCGATCGGTCCCGACGATCTCGCTCCGCTGTTCCCGATGGCCCTCATCGGCCAGGAAGTCTCCACGGACAGCTACATCGACATCCCTGGCGAGGTGCTGGACATCTACCGGCTGTGGCGGCCGACGCCGCTCTATCGGGCACGTCGTCTCGAGAAGATGCTCGATACGCCGGCCCGGATCTACTACAAGTACGAGGGCGTGAGCCCGGCCGGCTCCCACAAGCCCAACACCGCCGTGCCACAGGCGTATTACAACGCCGCCGAGGGCGTGCGGAAGCTCACGACCGAGACGGGTGCCGGTCAGTGGGGGAGTGCCTTGTCGCTGGCCTGTGCGATGTTCGGCATGGAGTGCGAGGTGTGGCAGGTACGTGCGTCGTACGACGCCAAGCCGCACCGCAAGACGATGATGGAGGTGTGGGGGGCCGAGGTGCACCCGAGCCCGTCCGACCTGACCAATGCCGGCCGGACGATCCTGGCGCAAGACCCCGACAGCCCCGGTTCGCTCGGCATCGCCATCAGCGAAGCAGTGGAGGCTGCTGCCTCCGACCCCACCGTCAAGTACGCCTTGGGCAGCGTGCTCAATCACGTCCTCATGCATCAAACGATCATCGGCGAGGAGGCGCTCCTCCAGTTCGCCAAGGTCGGCGAGATGCCCGATGTCCTGGTCGGGTGCACGGGCGGAGGTTCGAACTTCGGTGGCCTGTCGTTCCCGTTCCTGCGCGAGAAGATGGCAGGCCGGATGAACCCCACCATTCGATGCGTGGAGCCAGCCGCGTGCCCGTCGTTGACCAAGGGTGTGTACCGCTACGACTTTGGAGACACCATCGGCATGACACCCCTCGTGAAGATGCACACCCTCGGCCACGACTTCGTGCCGGATCCGATTCATGCAGGTGGCTTGCGGTACCACGGCATGGCGCCGCTCGTCTCGCACCTCTACGAGCTCGGGATCGTCGAAGCCGAAGCGATCGGTCAGGTCGAGTGCTTCGACGGAGCGATCATGTTTGCCAAGAGCGAAGGCATCATCCCCGCACCCGAGCCAACCCACGCGATTGCCGCTGCGATCAGGGAGGCGCACAAGGCCAAGGAAGCCGGGGAAGAACGAGTCATCCTCACCGCACTCTGCGGGCACGGACACTTCGATCTCAAGGCCTACGAGGACTACCTCGGAGGCCACATGGTCGACTACGACTATCCGGCAGAGAAGGTGGCAGCGGCAATGGAGCGGGTGCCGGTCATCGAAGGCTGAACATGCCGCCCTTCACCGCGAGCGAGCAGTCAGCCGGGAGGCGGGAACAGGCCGGGGCGAGATCGCCTCAGCTGCTCGACGAGCCGAGCGCGTGGCTCATCCGGCGGGAACTGCATTGCGGAGGTTGCCATACTCGGTATTGAAGTCCTCGAGATTGGCGTTGACCTCCTGGCCCATGAACCGCAGCGCGATCAAGGCCGCCATGGCGATCAAGATGGCGAGAAATGCGTATTCGACCAGACTTGCCCCGCGTTCGGACGCGGGCAACGAGTGCAGCCAGGCGAGAACTCTCTCTCCCACGTCCATCCTCCGACGTCCATTCCCCCGACAAAGCGACGCCCCACCACACCGGGACGCTTCGGCCATCTCAACCGATAGACCGTACAATACGTAAAGCCCGGCGGCATTGCCAGGGGCCGGGCGCCTCATTCGGCCGTCGTCCGTCTCCTCAGACATTGGTCGTGACGAGATGACGGCGCAGGATCTGCCAGGTGTCGGGCCGCGCGAGCTCGTCCTTGAGCGACCGGAGTGTGCGCAGAAAGGCAGGCACGGCAGCCTTCGTCGACAGCGGGTTGGGGCGGGTGACCGCAAGCACCCGCTCGTCTGGCCGGAAGACGACGATATCTGTTCCGGGCCAGTCGGCTCGAATACGGTCGAGCTCCTGAGTGAGGGCGGCGCGCCCCGCTCTATCGAAGGCATCCTCGTAGAACCGTGCTCCCTCTCGCGACTCGGACGCGGCCATCGGAGCGACGACGATGACGAGGTCCAGCTGCTCTGGTGAACCGAGAAGAAGGTCGGCGCTGGTGCCCGTGGCGATACCCCCGTCGGCGTACCATCGCCCTTCGATTTGAACCGGTTCGAACACCATCGGTACGGCCACCGAGGCTGCGACTGCGTACTTGAGGCCGACGGAGGGGGCGGCGTCGGTGCCAAACGGGGCACGGCGCCGCTTGGCCAGGTCGAAAGCGCAGATCACCGTCGGTTCCGCCGGCCAGGCATCGGCGAGCGGGCCGAGCCGCTCCTCGACCCAGTCGACGATGCCCTCGGTTGTGTAGAGCGCAGGCGAGCCGGCTACGAGTCGGAGGTCGGGGCGGGTCAGGCCGGGGAGCACTCCACGGCGCAACCATCGGACCACGCCCTTGGGGCGCGTGCTGCGGCGGTACACCCTGGCGCGAAGCCGGCGCGCCACCTCGTCGCGAGAGTGCGCTTCGTCGAGGAATGCGTCGATGGAGAGCTGCCCACCTCGGACCATCGCCGCCGTGAATGCGCCGCACGACGTGCCGATGATGACGTCCGCTTGACTCGGGTGCCAGCCCGTCGCCATCTCGAGCGCAAGGAGCGTTCCGAGATGGTACGACGCTCCGGTGATGCCACCGCCTCCGAGTACCAACCCTACCGTCGCCATTGCCTCCGAGGATAGGGCGTGGCGCCATACCGGGCATCACCGACGACCGGCATCCAACCGAGGGCACAACGCCCCTAGTGCCGACGCCATCTACGCTGCCGTCCGTGCCCGTGCGTCGCATGGTTGTGGATGATCACGCCGCGGTTGCGGCGGTTCTCGCCGCGCGCGCTGCAGCAGATGGTCGGCCTGCCCTGTCCGAGCACAAAGCCGCGCGGCTCTTTCGAGGGTCGGAGGTCGAGTTCGTTGCCGAAGGCCGCGTCATCACCGGCTATGCACATGCGGCACACCACAATGCGGCCCGCCCCGAGCTGGCACACTGGGCGGTCGAGGTCGTCGTTGACCCGGCATGCCGCGATGGCACGGCAATTGCGGCCGATCTCATCAGTGCGGCCCGCGACACCCTGCCCGAAGCAGCCCGCCTCACCGTGTGGGCGTGGCGGCCCGACGATGTCGCGGCAGCGCATGCGCTCGACCTTCGCGAGGTTCGAGCCTTGTACGAGATGCACCGCCTGCTTCCGATCAGCGACGGCGTGTCCGTGCCGGAGGGCGTCGAGATACGGCGGTTCCGACCAGGAGTCGACGAGCAGGCGTGGCTAGGCGCCAACAACGCAGCCTTTGCCGATCATCCGGAGAATGGTGCACTCGACCTCGAGAACCTCAGCCTTCGCCTGCGCCAGCCGTGGTTCGATCCGGAGGGTTTCCTGTTGGCATGGAGAGGCGAACGCCTCATCGGATCGTGCTGGACGAAGCTCCATCCCGGAAGGGTCGGTGAGATCTACATCATCGGTGTCGTGCCCGGCTACCAGGGAGGAGGTCTCGGCACTGCGCTCGTTCGAGCTGGGCTCGTCGACCTGGCGGAACGCCAGAACGCCCGGGAGGCGATGCTGTATGTGGATGCCGCCGCCGTCCAAGCTGTCGCGTTTTACAGAGCCTTCGGATTTCGGGTTGCCTTCACCACTCGCGAGTTCGCCGTGCGAGAGGGACGGGGCCTATCGGGTGACCGGCGGGCGGATCAGCCGAAAGGCTGATGGCAGGACGGGCATCGGCGGTCGTCCTCGCGGGTCGGGGCGCAGCACCACGGGCACGGGAGGTCGGAGTCCACGGCGAGGAAAGCGAAACTGCGACCGTCGGAGCGGTGATCGGGCGCCAGCTTGCGTGTTGCCACCGTCACGCCTGCCGCAACCAATGCACTTGCCACCAGGATGTCCACCATCCGCCGCGCCTCCTTCGCCGACCTGGGCAGCGTAGGGATGGCAAGCCGGTTTTTCGCGGATTTCGGGGCCGTGACGCGCGGGCGAAGGCCGTACCCACGGACGGTAGCCTGGCACCTGCACTCTCGAGGAGGAGCACGTGGCCATCCATCTCACCTTTCCCGACGGTACCGTTCGCGAGTTCGCCGACGGCGTCACGGGGGCGGAGGTGGCTGCCTCGATCGGCGCTCGGCTCGCCAAGGCAGCCGTTGCCGTACGCCACGACGGCGTCGCATTGGACCTGACCCGCCCCATCGACCGCGACGGCGTCATCGAAGTCATCACCGAGACGACCGAGGCGGGCCGCCACGTCATGCGTCACTCCGCAGCCCATGTGATGGCGCAAGCCGTGCTCGATCTCTTTCCAGGCGCCGCATTCGCTATCGGGCCGCCCATCGAGGACGGCTTCTACTACGACTTCGACATCGGGCGGCCCTTCACCCCGGAAGACCTCGAGCGTATCGAGGCCCGCATGCACGAGATCGTGGCCGAGGACCAGGCGTTCGAGCGCAGCGTGCTCTCGAAGTCAGAGGCGGTGCAGGCGTTCGCCGACCAACCCTTCAAGCTCGAGATCATCGAAGGCGTAGACGAGGCGGAGGGGGCGGCAGGCGGCGAGGTGAGCATCTACCGGAATCGCTCATTCGTCGATCTGTGCCGTGGGCCCCACCTGCCGTCAACCGGTCGACTCGCCGCCTTCTCTTTGCTCCGCAGCGCCGGGGCGTACTGGCGAGGTGACGAGAAGAACCCTCAGCTACAACGCATCTATGGGACTGCATGGGAAACCAAGAAGGAGCTGGAGGCCTACGTTCATCGTGTCGAAGAGGCGCGCAAGCGAGATCACCGAAAACTGGGCGCCGAGCTCGAGCTCTTCTCCTTCCCGGCCGACTTGGGCAGTGGTCTCGCCGTCTGGCACCCCAACGGTGGTGTCGTGCGCCGGGCGATCGAGGACTACAGCCGGAGGACCCATGCCGCACACGGCTACGAGCTCGTGTACTCGCCGCACGTCGCCAAAGCGGACCTTTGGCACACCTCCGGCCACCTCGATTTCTATGCGGACGGCATGTACCCGGGCATGGAGATGGACGAGGGCACCGAGTACCGGCTGAAGCCGATGAACTGCCCGTTCCACATCTTGATCTTCGGCAGCAGGGGGCGGAGCTACCGAGAGTTGCCGCTCCGTCTGTATGAGCTCGGCACCGTCTACCGATACGAACGATCCGGTGTGGTCCATGGTCTGTTGCGCGCGCGCGGGTTCACGCAGGACGACAGCCACATCTTCACGACGGAGTCGCAGATTGCTGACGAGCTCGAGAATCTGCTCGACTTCACGTTGATGGTGCTGCGCGACTTCGGTTTCGACGAGTTCGAGGCCGATCTCTCCACCCGCGATCCGGACAAGTGGATGGGCGAGCTGCCATTGTGGGAGCAGGCCACCGATGCTCTGCGCACTGCGCTCGACAAAGCATCCATTCCGTACCAGCTGGCGGAGGCCGAAGCGGCCTTCTACGGCCCCAAGATCGACGTCCACGTGCGCGATGCCATCGGGAGGCGCTGGCAGCTATCCACCCTGCAGGTGGACTTCGCCCAGCCGGAGAACTTCGACCTCGGCTACACGACGAGCGAGAATCAACGGGAGCGCCCGGTGATGATCCATCGGGCGCTCATGGGATCGATCGAGCGGTTCGTCGGCATTCTGGTCGAACACTATGCGGGTGCGTTTCCTGCATGGCTGGCACCGGTTCAGGCGACGATCGTGCCCGTCGCCGATCGCCACATCGACTATGCACACCAGACGCAGGACCAGCTGCGAGCAGCCGGTCTCCGCGTGCACGTCGATGAGGCTGATGACACCGTCGGTGAGAAGATTCGCCGCGCCATCACCAGCAAGCACCCTTCGGTGCTCGTTGTTGGGGACAAGGATGCGAAAGCCGGCACCGTCGGTATTCGGTTGCGCGGTGAGGAACACGAGCGTCGCGCCGTCCCGCGAGACGTTGCTGTTGCCGAGCTCCAGGAGCTCTGCCGGCCGCCTCGCTGACGTCCTGCCCGGCGTCGTCGGAGACGCATGCACCCACGTGAACTTGAACACTCTGCGCCGGCACGTAACCTGCCGGCTTCCGCACTCGCTGATATCGGAGCTCCCTCATGAAGACCTTGGTGAACACCCTCGCAGCTGCAGTACGCCGCTTTCCGTGGCTGGTCATCGCGCTGACGATCGTCGTTTCGATGGTGTTGGGGAGTTTCGGGGGGCAGTTTCAGCCTGCCGAGGACCAGAACGAGTCGTTCGCTCCCGAAGCACCCGAACTGGCTGCATCCAGCGTGATCGCAGAGCGATTCGGTGCGGCAACTCGGCTTCAGGTGATCACGTCGAGCTCGACAGGGGACGTCATCACCCTCGATGCGCTCCAGGCGGCGAGTGCGGTCGACCAGTCCGTGAGAAGCGGGCAAGCGGCCGAGTTTCTCGTCGACACGCCGCAGTCGCCCGCCGTGCTGTCCTACCTCGCTCCGGTGCAGTTTGCGATCGATGCCGGTGCGCCTGCTCCCACGTCCGACGCTGAGGTCAAGGCGCTCTACCTCTCGGGCTTGGAACAGGTTCCGCCGGAGTTCCGGACATTCCTCACTGCGCTGGTGTCCGACGATGCCGACTTCACGACGGCCACTGCTGAGATCGGTCTGAGCGCGATCACCTACGAATCGACCGACGACTTCGACGAGTTGGCGAACCGTGCCCGGGGGGTTGCGGACAGCGTCACCACCGCGGCCATTCCTGAGTCCGTCAACCTCGAAGCCTTCAGCGTCGAGCTCGTTTTCGCCTCTGGAGACGATTTCCAGAACGAGATCCTGCGCCTCTTCCTGGCAGCGGGGCTCATCATTCTCCTGGTGCTCTCGATCGTGTTCTTGGTGAGGCCGCGCACCGTGCGGGATCGCAGCATGTTCTTCGCAGGCATCGTGCTCATGGTGATCGGCGCGGCAGTCGCAGTGGGGCCGAGCCTGGCGCTCATCTTCCCCGACGTGCTGCCCGAGTCGTGGGGCGATGCGTCCGTTGGATCCGTTGCTTCGATAGCGGGGCTCTGCTATCTCGCTGCATTCCTCGTGTGGTCCATCGGGAGTCGCACGTTGCGGAGAACGGCGGCCGACACCGTCCTGACGTTCTTGACGATCGGCTTCGCGATCCAGTGGATGAACGGATACGGCTTCCTGCGATTCGAGGATCAGTCGCAGCTGGTCCAAATCCTCCCCATCTTGCTCATCGGGCTTGGCGTCGATTACTCGATCCACCTCAACACCCGATACAGGCAGGAAATCCATGCGGGACGTTCCGTCAACCTGGCGGTGACGACAGCAATTCGCACGACGGGCATTGCACTCGTCCTCGCCACGGTCACCACCGCGGTTGGGTTCCTGACCAACGTCACCAACGACATCCCAGCGCTGGCCGAGTTCGGTGAGCTCGCAGCGGTCGGGATCGTGGTGTCGTTCCTTCTCATGCTGACCTTCGTGCCCGCTGTTCGTGAGGTGCTCGATCGTCGTGCCGAGCGCGTGGGACGGCTCGATTCCGACAGCATGGAGGGCGGCGAGTCGCGGGCTCTGCCGCGCATGATCGGGAGTGCCTCTGTGCTGCCGAAGCGCTTCGCCTGGGGGACGCTCGCCGTTGCGTTGGTGTTGACGGTCCTTGCCGGGATCAGCATGTCGAACCTGTCGACCAAGTTCTCCGTGCTCGACTTCGTGCCAACAACGTCCCCGCTTCGCGGCACGGCGATCACCGTCGATGAGCGGTTCGACTTTCCGGAGACAACGTCGGTGTTGGTCGAGGGCGACGTCGCGTCCGGCGACGCGTGGAACTCCATGCTCGAGTCCTTCCTCGCAGCCGGGGCAGTGCCCGACGTCCAGGCCGTGGAGACACCGGCCGGTCCGTTCCCGACCGGTCAAGCTCTTACCGGTACGATCCTTCAGCTCGTGAATCCGGAGAGCGAGACGTTCGATCCCGAGATTCTTGCTGTTGCGATGGATGTTGGGCTGCAGGACGATCGGACGATGCCGCCCGGGGCAGACGCAACGCCCCTCTACGACGCGGCGTTTGCCACGTATCCAGTACCGATGGCCGCAGTCCTCTCGTCGTCGAACGGCGGATACGACGCGGCCCTGTTCAACTTCGACACCGTGGGCGGTGAGCCGGGCGCCGGCGATCTCGCATCGAGGCTCAATGAGGCCTTTGCGCCCGTGACATCCGCGGGGTTGTCGTCGGTAGCCACTTCGAGCTTCATCATCAACGACCTCGTGATTGGTACGCTCCGCGACTCTCAGGTCTCGTCGCTGCTGCTGACCATGGGCGCCGCTCTGTTACTTCTGGTCGCCAACTTCTGGTTCGAGTCTCGGCGGCCCATGCTGGGGCTCATCACAACTCTTCCCGTTGCGATCGTGGTCATTTGGGTGTTTGGGTTGATGGCCGCCTTCAACATCGCCTTCGGACCTGTCACGGCGACCATCTCAGCCCTCGGCATTGGCATCGGGATCCCATACATGATCCACGTGACGCACCGCTACCTCGAAGAACGGATTGCCTACCCGGTCGCCGATGACGCCATAGAGCACACGCTCACGTATACCGGCGGTGCACTGGCGGGTTCGGCCATCACCACCATGGCGGGTTTCGGCATCTTGGTGACGTCGACGACCATCCCGTTCCGCCAGTTCGGGTTCGTCCTGGCGTACACGATCCTGCTGGCCCTCATTGCCGCAGTGCTGGTGCTCCCAAGCATGCTCATCATCTGGGACCGGTGGCACCGCAGCCGGGGGGAGGAGCCCTTCGATCCTGACGCCCTTCACCATGCGCTGCAGGATCAGGAGTTGGCAGAGGGCGTGCCGGGAGCATGAGCGACCGCAAGAAGGCGCGCCGCATCGAGATCCCCGAGGACGTTGCGTCTGCGGCGGGGATGCCGGACGATCTCGACGCGTCGGCGCTCGACCCGTATGCGGTCCCTGACCCCGTGCGGCGGCGACGGGCGGGGGTCGTTTACGTAGCCGCCGCCGTCCTCACCGGCGTCACGATCGTTGCCGGACTCCCGTCGGGCATGTGGCTGATGGTGATTGGCCTCGCACTGATCGGTGGCTATCACTTCTTGGCGGGATGGCACCTCGCCGTGCGGGAGGGACGCGCTCTCGAAGCGGCCAACCGCGCCGTCGGCTTCCCCGTTGGCCACGCTTCGGCGGCGGTCGGCTTCACCGGATGGCGGGCGCGTCCGATATGGAACGTGCTCGTGTTCTCCGCAGATGATCCGCCGACGAAGCGAGGGCTCGTCAGAGTCGACGCCATCGATGGCACGGTTGTGGAGCTCTACGACGAGGCCGTGCCAACAGACGATCGCTGAAGCCGGACATTCCGAAGCTGCGGCCCGCGGCCGAAAGGCTCAGCGGGCGCTGATGACCGGGAAGGGCCGTTCCGCCTCTCCGATGTAGATCTGGCGGGGGCGTCCGATGCGAGTCTCCGGATCCTCGTGCATCTCCTTCCAATGGGCGATCCACCCCGGCAACCGGCCCAGGGCGAAGAGCACCGTGAACATCCGAAGTGGAAATCCGAGGGCGCGGAAGATCAGGCCCGAGTAGAAGTCCACGTTCGGGTACAGGTTGCGGCTCACGAAGTACTCATCCTCCAGCGCGGCCTGCTCGAGCGAGTGGGCGATCTCGAGCAGCGGGTCACGGGTACCGATGCGCTCGAGCACATCGTCCGCAAAGGATTTGAGGATGCGGGCGCGCGGGTCGTAATTCTTGTAGACGCGATGCCCGAAACCCATCAGCCGGAAGGGATCGTCCTTGTCCTTGGCGCGGGCGACGGCGGTCTCGACCGTCATGGTCGGGTCGTCGTGGATTCGCTGGAGCATCTCGACCACCGCCTGATTCGCTCCACCGTGGAGCGGTCCCCACAGGGCGTTCATACCGGCTGCGACAGAGGCGAAGAGATTCGCCTGGCTCGAACCACAGAAACGCACGGTTGCAGTCGAGCAGTTCTGTTCATGGTCGGCGTGCAGCACGAGCAGGACGTTGAGCGCCCTGGCGACGACCGGATCGACCTCGTACTCCTCGACGGGGAGGCCGAACATCATGTGGAGGAAGTTCTCGATGTACGTCAGGTCGTTGCGGGGATAGCTGTAGGGCTGGCCGACGGACTTCTTGTAGGCCCAGGCCGCGATGGTCGGCATCTTTGCGATGAGTCGAGTTGCGCTCTCTACGACCGAGTCAGGATCTTTCGGGTCGTAGTACGACTCGTAGAACGTGGAGATCGCATTGGTGGCCGACGAGAGGATCGCCATCGGGTGGGCGCTGCGGGGAAACGCGTCGAAGAACCGCTTCATCTCTTCGCTCAACATCGTGTGGCGCCTGACGGATGTCTGCCACTTGTCGAGCTCCGTCTCGTTGGGCAGGTCGCCGAAGAGCAGCAAGTGCGAGACCTCGAGGAACGTGCACTTGCGTGCGAGATCCTCGATCGGGTAGCCGCGGTGGCGCAAGACGCCTTCGGCACCGTTGATGTAGGTGATGGCGCTCTTGGTACCGGCCGTGTTGGCAAAGCCGGGGTCGTATGTGACGTATCCCCTGTCGGCTCTCAGTCGGCTGATGTCGACCCCGGTGTTGCCGATGGTGGCCGGGACGATCGTTAGGGCGTAATCTTCGCCCCCGAGGTTGAGCGTTGCAGAGTCGTCACTCATCGACGAGTAAGCCCCTTTCGGTGCAGAGACGATGCCGGCTCGGGCCGGCGGTAGGCGAGTGTAGCTGCCGACTCGGTGGTTCCCTCCCGTGCTAGGTTTCCGAACCGTTGTGCGCCCGTCACCGTGGGTGTGGCTCAGGGATGTCTTCTCGGGTCGCGCCGACGGCCGCTGGGTGAAGAGGCGTGAGTAGCGTTGTGCTACCACCCGTGGCACGCTCCAAGGAGGAGTCCCCGTGCTCGACCTGAGAGGCCGGAGCCGACTCGCCCCGATCCTCGACCCTATTGCCATTGGCCTCTCCAAGGCCAAGCTCACTCCCACGATGATCACGATCGCCGGTCTGCTCGTCACGATCGCGGGGGCCTGGCTCATCGCGGCGGGCGCCTATGGATGGGGAGCGCTAGTCGCTGCCATCGGGTCGATTCTCGATGCGTTGGACGGGCCGCTGGCTCGCCTGCAGGGAAAGGCGTCCATCCGGGGCGCCTTCATCGACACCATGTCGGATCGGCTCGGCGAGCTGGCGATCTTCGCAGGCCTCGCCTTCAGTCTCCGCGACGACGAGACCGCCCTGATGCTCTGCCTGTTCGGGCTGGCCTTCTCGCTGCTCACCCCCTACGTGCGCGCCAAAGCCGAGAGCTGGGGCGCCGAAGGCAGGGGGGGATGGATGGGCCGCGCCGAGCGCATGATTCTGATCCTCGCCGGTGTGGGCATCTCCGGGATGGTCGGGGGCAACAAGGTGTTGTTCCCGGTCTTGTGGGCGTTCGTGCTGCTCTCCGGATTCACCGTCGGCCAGCGCATCCGGCGGACCTGGCAGCAGCTCGAAGCGTGAAAGGCCTCACCGGCTATCTCGCGTATCGTGCCGCGTCCGCGGTCGTGGGTGTGCTCCCCGAGGCACTGATGCGTCGCGCCGGTGAAGGAGCCGGGTGGGTCGCATCGTTCCTCGCTCCCAGCAAGCTCGATCTCGTGCAACGCAACCTCGCCCGTGTCGTGGGCGGAGAGGCCGCCACGTCGGCGCGTGCGAGGCGGATGTTCAAGAGTTACGGCCGCTATTGGGCCGAGGTGTTCTGGGTGAGGCCGCGGAGGGTCCCCGCCATACTGGCGCACTCCGTCGTCGAGGGTGAGGAGCACATCATCGCGGCCCGCGACGCCGGCAGGGGAGTGATCGTTGCCCTGCCGCACCTCGGCAATTGGGAGGCCGCCGGGCCGCAGGCGCGGCGGCTCGGGGTTCCGATGCTCGCAGCGGCAGAAGCGCTTCCGAATCCGAGGATCGTGGAATGGTTCGTCGAGACTCGCGGCCGTCTCGGCATCGATGTCGTCATCGTCGGTCGAGATCGGCGCGCCACGCAGAAGCTGATCGAGAGGCTGCGGGATGGTGGGGCCATCGCTCTCGTCTCCGATCGCGATCTGGCGGGGCGAGGCGTTGAGGTAGAGCTCTTCGACGAGCGGACAACGCTTCCTGCCGGGCCCGTCGCCCTCGCCGACCGGACCGGGGCGGCGCTGCTCCCGGTCGGTTGCTACTTCAACGTGCGCCGCGGGCACCACTTCGTGGTGGAGCCGCCTATCGAGATCCCCGACATCGCGGACAAAGACGCACGGATCGCCGCTGCCACGCAGCTCTACGCCGACAAGCTGGCGGACTTGATCCGGCGCGCTCCTGAGCAATGGCACCTCTTCCAGCCCAATTGGCCGAGCGACAAGGCGGCTCCGTGAGGATCGGGCTCGTCTGCCCCTACGACCTGGGCAGGTTCGGCGGCGTCCAGGATCTGGTCACCGGCCTGGCCTCATGGCTGCGGGACCGGGGCCACGAAGCGTGGGTCGTCGGACCCGGGGAGGGTACCGAGGCATCCATCGGCGTCGGGAGGTCGCTGGTCGTCTCCATCAACGGGTCGGCAGCGCCCATCGCGCTCGGGCCGCGAGTCGGTGCTCGCGTCCGGGCTGCGCTCGAGGGCGCCGACGTCGTTCACATCCACGAGCCGCTCGTCCCTGCAGTGTCGGTCGCCGCGAGCCGCTTTGCCGGCGCGGCCCTCATCGGCACCTTCCACGCCGACCCGTCCCCGCTCGTGCGGCGTGCCTATCGATTGGCGGCGCCTGCCCTGCGTCGAGTGGTGCGCAGGCTCGATGTGGTGACGGCCGTGAGCCCGGTCGCCGAGCACGCGGTCGCACCGCTCGGGCCCGTCCGGCGGATTCCCAACGGCATCGACACCGCAGAGTTCGATCCACAGCCCGGGAAGCCCCATCGGGTCGCCTTCCTCGGCCGGGATGACCCGCGCAAGGGTCTCGACGTGCTGCTTGCGGCGTGGCCGATCGTTCGGCGGACCGTGCCGGATGCCGAGCTCGTCGTAGCAGCCGGCGATCGAACCGGGGATGTGCGTGGCGTGGTGTTCGTCGGCGGGGTTGGCGGGGATGCTCGCCGCAAGCTCCTGTCGGAGGCGGCGGTCTATTGCGCCCCAAACCTCGGCGGCGAGAGCTTCGGCATCGTGCTGGTGCAGGCCATGGCTTCACAATGTGCGATCGTGGCGTCGGCGCTCCCTGCGTTTGCACACGTGGTCGCCGATGCAGGCATGCTCGTCAAGCCCGGCGACGCCAACGGCTTGGCGAGTGCGCTGATCGCTCTGCTCACCGATGGTGAACGCCGGGCGTCGCTCCAGGCTGCCGCACTGGCCAGGGTCGCCCGGTTCGACCGGAGCGCCGTCACCACGGCCTACCTCGATGCCTACGAAGAAGCCACCGCCGGATTCCGGGCAAGGGGAAGGTCCGTTCCGGGACCTGGCTGACGTTCGCTCGGTACACTCCTCGCAACGTCGACCCGGAGGGGCCATGAGCTATGCCACCATCCTCGTCGAGGCTGCACCGCCGCTTGGCCGCCTCATACTCAACAGGCCCGACCGCCGTAACGCGCTCAGCCACGAGGCCATGGAGGAAATCACCGCAGGTTTGCGCGAGCTCTCCGCACGCCCCAACGTGCAGGTGATAGTCATCGAAGCCAAAGGTCCGGCGTTCTCGGCCGGGCACGACATCGCCGAGATGCAGCGTCGCGACCCCGAGTTCTACGACGGGCTGTTTGCGCAATGTACGGCCATGATGCAGACCGTCCACGAGCTCCCGCAACCGGTGATCGCCAAGGTGCGCGGCATCGCCACCGCCGCAGGGTGCCAGCTCGCTGCCTCGTGTGACCTCGTCGTCGCTGAGGAGGACTCCCGTTTTGCGACACCTGGGGTGCGGATCGGCCTCTTCTGCACCACGCCCATGGTGCCGATCATCCGGGCCGTCGGGCAGAAGCGGGCCATGGAGATGCTGCTCACCGGCGAGCCGATCACCGCAGAAACTGCCCGCGACTGGGGCCTGGTCAACCGCATCGCGCCGGCCGGCGAGCTCGATGCAGCTGTCGACGAGCTCGTGGCACAGATCGTGCGATGGAGCCCGGCAGTGATCGCGATCGGCAAAGACGCTTTCTACCTTCAGCAGGGGCTCCCCGAGGACGAGGCGTATGCCCTCACCGAGCCGATCATGGCAGCGAGCGCCGGCACGGCGGACGCCCAGGAAGGGCTTGCCGCATTCGTGGAGAAACGTCCGCCCATGTGGTCGACAGGGGCCAGGGCGGCTCGATGAGCGGCTCGGCCGCCTACACACCACTCACGCCGCTCTCGTTCCTCGAACGCGCGTCGGTCGTCTTTCCCGACAAGATCGGGGTCGTCCATGGCTCCCGGCGCATCACCTATGCGGAGCTCGCCGCCGAGGCGACCCGTATGGCGAACGCGCTCCGAAACTCGGGCGTCGGCCAGGGCGACCGGGTGGCGTACCTGTGCCCCAACCTGCCCGAGATGCTGGCAGCCCACTTCGCCGTCCCGCTGGCCGGTGCCGTGCTGGTCGCCATCAACACCCGCCTCTCCGGCCCGGAGATCGCCTACATCCTCGAGCACTCGGGCGCCAGGGTGCTCGTCATCGACACCGAGCTGCACCCGACGGTGGCTCCCCATCTCGACGCCGTTGCCGGGATCCATGACGTGGTCGCAATCGACGATGCCGATCTCGGTGTCCCCGCTGGTGCGATTGCGTATACCGACTTCCTCGCGCAGGGGAGCGAGAACCCTTTGCCGTGGGCCGTCGACGATGAGAACGCACCCATCTCGATCAATTACACCTCGGGAACGACGGGCCGGCCCAAGGGCGTCGTGTACACGCATCGCGGCGCCTACCTCAACGCGCTCGGCGAGCTGATCCATTCTCGGCATACGCCGCAGTCGATCTACTTGTGGACGCTGCCCATGTTCCACTGCAACGGCTGGTGCACCACCTGGGCGGTGACGGCAATCGGCGGCCGCCACGTGTGCCTCCGCGCAGTCAGGGCGGACGAGGTATGGCGCCTCATCCGCGACGAGGGTGTGACACACCTCAACGCGGCACCAACCGTGCTCATCTCGCTCGTCAACGACCCGGCTGCCGGGCCGTTTCCCGGTCCGCTCGTCGCGACAACGGCCGGGGCCCCTCCGAGCCCGACCATCATCGCCCAGATGGAGGCGCTGGGGGCGACGCTCGTCCACGTCTACGGCCTCACCGAGACGTACGGCCCGCACACCGTGTGCGAGATCCAGGAGTCGTGGGCCGATGCGCCACCGGACGAGAAGGCGCGGCTCATGGCTCGCCAGGGCGTCTCCTACGTGATCGCCGACCCGATTCGGGTCGTGGACGACGAGATGGCAGACGTGCCCGCGGACGCAACGACGATCGGTGAGGTCGTCATGCGCGGCAACAACGTGATGGCCGGCTACTACGCCGACGAGCCGGCCACCGAGGCCGCGTTTCGAGGTGGCGCCTTCCATTCGGGCGATCTCGGTGTGATCCACGCCGACGGCTACATCCAGCTCAGAGATCGGTCGAAGGACATCATCATCTCGGGGGGCGAGAACATCTCCACGATCGAAGTGGAGCAGGCCATCATGAGCCACCCGGCGGTGCTCGAGGCTGCGGTGGTGGCGGTTCCTCACGAGAAGTGGGGCGAGCGCCCAAAGGGGTTCGTGATCCTGAAACCCGGTGCGACGGCGACCGAAGGCGAGATCATCGACCACGTCAAAGCGGCCATCGCCCGGTACAAGGCTCCCGACACCGTGGAGTTCCTCGATGCATTGCCCAAGACCTCGACGGGCAAGATCCAGAAGTACGTGCTGCGCGAGCCGAGTGGGCCGGTCACGAGAACCGAGTGCACTGACGTCTCGGGGCGCCAGACGCCGTCCCAGCATCGAGCCCACCGGTACACTGGAACACAGTCTTGAACGCCAACAGGAGCCGCATCATGTCCGTAGCACCCGAGCACGGGACCGACCTCGTCAAGCGGGGCCTTGCCGAGATGTTGAAGGGCGGCGTCATCATGGACGTCGTCGATGCCGAGCAGGCCAAGGTCGCCGAAGAAGCGGGTGCGGTAGCCGTGATGGCGCTGGAGCGCGTGCCCGCCGACATCCGGGCGGCAGGCGGCGTGGCCCGTATGGCCGATCCGGCAAAGGTCGAGCAGATCGTCAACGCGGTATCGATCCCGGTCATGGCGAAGTCCCGTATCGGGCACTTCGTCGAGGCCCAGATCCTCCAATCACTCGGCGTCGACTACATCGACGAATCCGAGGTCCTCACCCCCGTCGATGTCAACCACATCGACAAGCACGCGTTCACCGTGCCGTTCGTGTGCGGTGCGAAGGACCTCGGTGAGGCGCTGCGCCGCATCGCTGAGGGCGCCGCCATGATCCGTACGAAGGGCGAGCCGGGCACGGGCAATGTGGTCGAGGCCGTGAGGCACATGCGGATGATGAACTCCGAGATTCGCCGCCTCACCACCCTCGACGCGAACGAGTTGATGGGCGCCGCCAAAGAGCTGCGGGCTCCCTACGACCTGGTGAAGGAAGTCGCCGCCAGTGGCAGGCTCCCGGTTGTCAACTTCGCAGCAGGCGGCATCGCAACGCCGGCGGACGCTGCGTTGATGATGCAGCTCGGCTGCGACGGCGTCTTCGTAGGGTCTGGCGTCTTCAAGTCGGGCGACCCTGCAGCCCGTGCGAGGGCGATCGTCGAAGCCACCACCTTCTACAACGACCCGGAGAAGATCGGAAAGGTGTCCCGCAACCTCGGCGAGGCCATGGTGGGCATCAACATCGACGAGCTGACGCCACAGGAGCGGATGCAGGACCGCGGCCTGTGACGGTGAGGGGCCGATGACTTCGTTCGTCGGCGTGTTGGCCCTCCAGGGCGACTTTCGCGAGCACATCGCGATGTTGCGCCGTCTTGGCGTCGATGCGTTCGAAGTGCGAACCACTGAGGAGTTGGCGGGGGCGAACGCGCTGGTGATCCCCGGCGGCGAGTCGACGACGATCGGCAGGCTGGCACGCATCTACGGCTTGCTCGAGCCGTTGCGCTCGAGGATCGAGGCGGGCATGCCCGTGCTCGGCACGTGTGCGGGCATGATTCTGTTGGGTGCTGCGACCACCGGACCGGATCAGCCGCAACTCGGGGTCCTCGACGTGGTGGTCGAGCGGAACGCCTTCGGCCGCCAGGTGGACTCCTTCGAATCAGATCTCGAGGTTGCCGGTCTCGACCAGCCGATCCACGCAGTGTTCATCAGGGCGCCGTGGATCGCCAAGGTCGGTGCGGGTGTCGAGGTGCTCTCGTCCGTCGTCGAGCCCGTTACGGGGGAGCGCCGACCGGTGGTTGTTCGCCAGGGCAATATCCTGGCAACGTCGTTTCACCCGGAGCTCACCGGCGACACCCGGGTGCACGAGATGTTGCTGGCGATGGTGGAGGAAGGCTGATGGCCGGGCATTCGAAGTGGGCCAATATCAAGCATCGCAAGGGTCGCCAGGATGCAGCGCGTGGCAAGCTCTTCGCCAAACTCATCAGGGCAATCGAGTCTGCAGCGCGTACCGGCGGCGGTGATCCGGCGGCAAATGCAACCTTGGCGACTGCCATCCAGAAGGCCAAGGACGCATCGGTGCCGAAGGACACCATCGAGCGGGCGGTCGCCAGGGGGAGCGGCGACCTCGAAGGAGTCCAGTACGAGGAACTGTGGTACGAGGGATACGGCCCCGGAGGCGTTGCGCTGTACGTCCACATTCTCACCGACAACCGCAACCGGGCCGCATCTGACGTGCGCGCCGCGTTCAACAAGCTCGGCGGCAACCTCGGCGAGCCGGGATCGGTGGGCTATCTCTTCGAGCAGAAGGGGTATCTGCTCGCCGTCGGCGACGAGGACATCGTGATGATGGCGGCGCTGGATGGCGGCGCCGAGGACGTGGTGGCGAGTGACGACCAATGGGAGATCACGTGCCTCCCCACCGACCTCGGTGCCGTGCGCGCGGCGCTCGATGATGCCGGCATCAAGGTCGACCAAGCCGAGGTCACCCAGATGCCCGTGACGTCTGTGCCGGTCGACGCCACGACGGCTCCCAAGGTGCTGCGCCTCGTCGATGCGCTCGAGGACCTCGACGATGTCCAAGACGTCTACGCCAACTTCGACATCCCCGACGACGTGATGGCGGCGCTCTGAGAAGTCGGACGTCAGAAGGCAGACTGCGGTGCCACCGAGTCGCTGATGGCTGCCGTCCGTTGTCTGCGCTTCGTGACCCCGAAGGTGCTTTGACTCGGGCCTCCGCGGACCTACCATCACCAAACATATGTTCGTTCTCGGTATCGACCCTGGGCTGACGAGGACTGGCTACGGCGTGCTCGAGGCACGCGGCAGTCGGACCCGCGCAGTCGCCGTTGGCATCATCCGCACCGACCCACACGCCTCCATCGGGGACCGCCTCGTCGAGCTGCATCGCGACCTCGCCGGCGTGGTGCAGGAGTACCGTCCCGACGAGGCAGCCATGGAAGAAGTGTTCGTCAACCGCAACCTCCACACGGCCACCAGCGTCGGCAGGGCGTCCGGGGTCGTGCTCATGACGCTGGCCGCCGCCGGCCTGCGAACCGCCGAGTACACGCCCACGGCCGTGAAGATGGCACTGACCGGGTACGGCGCTGCCGACAAGACCCAGGTCGGCCGGGTGATTGCCATGCGACTCGGGCTCGGCGCGGTTCCCTCTCCGGCCGATGCGGCAGATGCTCTCGCAGTTGCCTTGTGCCACGTTCAGGGGGTCCCGATGCGGCGGGCCGTGGAGCGGGCGACATGATCGGCAGGTTGCGGGGTCTGCTGGCGGCGAAACACGCCGATCGGGTCGTGCTCGATGTCGGCGGGGTCGGGTACGAGGTCGCCGTAACGCCTCGCGGCCTCGTCGAACTCCCCGGCGTCGGCGAGGAAGCCGTCTTGCACACCCACCTCCATGTACGAGAAGACGTGATGGCGCTCTACGGATTCCCCGCAGAAGATCAGCGCAACCTGTTTCGCCTGCTGCTCGGCGTCTCAGGCGTGGGCCCAAGGGTGGCGCTGGCGATTCTCGGCACCTTGTCGGTGGATGAGCTGCGCATCGCCGTCGTCACCGAAGATGCCGATGCTCTGACCATGGTTCCTGGCATCGGGAAGCGGTCGGCGCAGAAGCTCATGCTCGAGCTGCGGCCCAAGCTCGACCTTCCCGACGCCGAGTTGCCGAGCGGCGGCAGCGTCGTCGCCGAGGTGCGCGACGCTCTGGAAGGCCTCGGCTACCAGGCGGCCGAGATTCGTGCTGCGCTGCGCGACGTCCCAGCGGATCTCGCCGTGGCCGACATGCTGCGCATGGCCCTTCAGGAGCTGGGCCGCCGCAATCACGAGGCATCCTGATGCGCGACGAAGGGCTTCTCACGGGTGAGCCGCTTCCTGAGGAGGAAGTCATCGAGGCCGGGCTGCGCCCTCGCCGCATGGAGGACTTCATCGGCCAGGGGAGTCTCAAGGAGCGGCTTGCGATTCTCATCGAAGCGGCACGAGGCCGCGGCGAGCCGGTCGACCACGTGCTCTTCTCTGGGCCTCCAGGGCTCGGCAAGACATCCCTCGCCGGCATCGTCGCCAACGAGATGGGCTCCGCTTTCCGAGCCACCTCAGGGCCGGCCCTCGAACGACCCGGAGACCTCGCTGCAGTCCTCACCAACCTCGACGGCGGCGACGTGTTGTTCATCGACGAGATCCACCGGCTGCCGCGACAGGTCGAGGAGGTGCTCTACCCGGCGATGGAGGACTTCGAGCTCGACATCATCGTCGGGAAAGGCCCTGCCGCTCGCTCCATTCGTCTCGAGCTCCCGCACTTCACACTCGTCGGTGCGACGACCAGGGTCGGACGCGTAGCGCCGCCGCTCCGCGACCGCTTCGGCTACGTCGCAAGACTCGACTACTACCTCCCGGAGGATCTCGCCCGGATCGCCACTCGATCGGCGTCCATTCTCGATGTGGTGATCTCGGCCGACGGCGCAGCCGTGATTGCCCGCCGCAGCCGGGGCACGCCGCGTATCGCGAACCGGCTCCTGCGCCGTGTCCGGGACTTCGCCGCCGTACGGTCGGACGGCACGATCGACGTCCCGACTGCGGACGCTGCCCTCGAGGTGTTCGAGGTCGATCACAAAGGCCTCGACAAGGTCGATCGGTTCATCCTCGATGCCGTGATCCACAAGTTCGGCGGCGGTCCCGTCGGGTTGTCCACTCTCGCCATCGCCGTCGGCGAAGAGCCCGAAACCGTTGAAGATGCCTACGAACCGTTCCTGCTTGTCGAAGGGTTCCTCCAGCGCACGCCACGCGGGCGAATTGCGACCCCTCGGGCCTACACCCACCTCGGGTTGACGCCTCCTGAGCCCGGTGCACAAGACGGACAAGGCCGGCTGATCGACGACTGAGCTCCGACGCCGGTTGATGGACGTGTCCAGGGCCGGTGTGCCTCGGTACCCTTCAGCCGGTGCGTGTTGCCGACTTCGATTACGTCTTGCCGCAGGCTGCGATCGCTCAGGAAGCGGTCGAGCCCCGCGACACTGCACGTCTCCTCTCGGTGTCGACGCTGGCGGACGACCGCTTCTTCGATCTTCCCGCACTCTTGGAGCCGGGCGACCTCCTGGTGGTGAACCGCACCCGTGTGCGAGCGGCCCGTTTGCGAGGGCGCAAGGTGGAAACCGGGGGATCGCTGGAGGCATTGCTGTTGCGCCGGGTGGACGACGTACATTGGGAGGCACTGGTGCGGCCCGCCCGCCGCCTGCGGCCCGGCACGAAGCTCGACTTCGGTGTGATTCGGGGAGAGGTGGTGACCGCCCCGCGCGACGGGATCATCACGGTGAGTCTCCTCACGAAGGACGGCGACGTCGAGGACGTTCTCCCTGCCGCCGGCGAGATCCCGCTTCCGCCGTACTTCTCGGGACGTCTGGACAGCCCGGAGCGGTACCAGACCATCTTCGCCAAAACCGTGGGATCGGCGGCCGCACCTACTGCCGCACTGCATTTCACGCGGCGGCGTGCTCGATGCCCTCGGCGAGAGGGGTGTCGCCATCACGGAGGTGGAGCTCGAGATCGGTCTCGACACCTTCCGTCCCATGTCGAGCGAGGACGTTGCCCAGCACGAGATCCACCGAGAGCGGTACACCGTTCCCGAGGAGAGCGCCCATGCGATCGTCACCACCAAGGCCGGCGGTGGACGAGTCGTGGCCGTCGGCACCACGGTCGTCCGTGCCCTCGAGACGGCCGCACGCGGAACCGATGCGCCGGCTCCCGGCGACGGCGTGAGTGACCTGTTCATCGTTCCCGGTTACGCCTTCACGGTGGTCGATGCGCTTGTCACGAACTTCCACGCACCACGCACCACGCTCGTCGCCCTGGTTGCTGCCGCGCTGGGCCCGCAGTGGCGCAACGTCTATGAGGTTGCCCTCCAACGGGGCTACCGATTTCTGTCGTTCGGCGACGCAATGTTCATCGACGACATGGCGCAACCGTGACGGCCCCCGTCTGGTGGGAGGCCGGGGCGAGCGACGGCCCGGCGCGCAGCGGCACGCTCCACACACCGCACGGTGACGTGCCCACGCCAGCCTTCATGGCTGTGGGCACCAGAGGCACGGTCCGCGGCGTGGGTGCCGAAGACCTGGAATCGCTCGGCGCAGACATCGTTCTCGCCAACACCTATCACTTGATGCTGCGGCCCGGAGCGGAGGTCGTTGCCGGCCTGGGGGAGATTCACGGCTTCATGGCATGGCAGCGACCGATCCTCACCGACTCCGGCGGCTTCCAGGTGTTCTCGCTCGACCCGGATGTCGATGAGGAGGGGGTGCGCTTCCGGTCTTCCTACGACGGGTCGCCCGTGGCACTCACGCCCGAGGGCGCCGTCGCAGTGCAAGAGTCGCTGGGCTCCGATATCGCCATGATGCTCGACGTCCTCGTGGGTCTGCCTTCCCCGCGTGCGGTGGTGACCGCCGCCATGGAGCGGACGCTGCGGTGGGGGGCGCGTGCCCTCGCCGCGAAGCGTCGCGACGATCGGGCGCTCTTCGGCATCGTCCAAGGAGGCGTCGACCCCGAGTTGCGGCGACGGTCGGCGGAGGAGACCGCAGCGCTCGGCTTTCCGGGTTACGGGATCGGCGGCCTCGCAGTCGGTGAGGATCCCGGTGAGAGAAACACCGCGATCGACGTCGTCACCAGCGTGCTTCCCGACGACGCACCCCGCTATGTGATGGGGCTCGGCGACACGGAGGGTCTGCTGGATGCGGTTGCCAGAGGGTGTGATCTGTTCGACTGCGTCATCCCAACGAGGCTGGCTCGTCACGGCAAGGTCCTCCATCCCGATGGGGACTTCTCCATCAAGCGGGCAGAGTGGATCAGCTCGGCGGATCCCATCGATCCCGACTGCCCATGCGTCACGTGTCGTCGGTACACCCGCGGCTATCTCCGACACCTGTTCGCGACGAAGGAACTGCTCGGACTCCGCCTGCTGAGCCTGCACAACCTGCGCTACACGCTCGATCTCATCGCATCGATGCGCGATGCGATTGGGGCGGGGTCGTTCAGCCAACTGCGTGCACAACGCCTCGACCGGCGGCGCCCACTTTCCGCTGCGACGGGGGGATGAGCGCAGCCGTTCCCAACCACCACTAACCTGGCGCTCGCTCGACGCGGTCTGACCGCGTCGGTTTCATGTCCGCACTGGAGGCTCCCGTGCTCAACCTGGCTACGACTTGGCTGCTTGCGTTCACGGACGCAACAGATGCGACCGAACCGACCGGCGGGTCGATCGTCGGCTTTCTGCTCCCGCTCGTCATCATCGGCGGCCTGTTCTACTTCATGCTCATCATGCCGCAGCGCAGGCGCATGAAGGCCGTCGAGACGATGCGCAAAGGGGTGAATGTCGGCGACGAGGTCAGGACCATCGGCGGCATCTACGGTGTGGTGAAGTCGATGGACGACGACGAGGTGGTGCTCGACGTCGGCCAGGGCACCACACTTCGGGTCGTCAAGCGCGCCGTAGCCGAACGCCTCAACGTCCAGGAGTAGCAACGTGAACCGTCGCCGCCTGTGGATCACGCTCGTGCTGACGCTGGTTCTTGCGTGGGGCTCTCTCGCCGCCTCGCTTGCCGCAGGCTGGACGCCAAAACTCGGCCTCGACCTCCAGGGTGGGTTCTCCGTGGTGCTCACGGCTCCCGAAGGCACGGACGCCCAGGTCCTCGACAAGGCAGTCGAGATCATGCGCGATCGCATCGCAACGCTTGGGTCCGTCCAGGAGCCGGAGATCTCGGTCCAGGGCGCTCGGAGCATTCTCGTCCAGTTGCCGGGCGTGTCGAACCGCGAACGCGCATTGCAGGCGGTGGGCACGACGGGCGAATTGAGCTTCCGACCGGTTCTGGCTGCCGGCGTCGTCAGCCCAGCGTTCAGTGACGGAACGCTGCAGCTCCCGGTGGACCTCACCAGCACGACCGTTGCCGCCGGGGAAACCACGACGACGGCTCCAGACGAGACGACGACCACCACGACGACCACCACGACGGCAGCGCCCGCACCTCCGCCGCCGAACATCGACGCTGACACCGGACTCACCATCGTGGATGCGGCCGACCAGACGTCGTACCTGCAGGGACAAGACGGTCTCGTCTACAAGGTGGGGCCTGCGTTTCTGACGGGCGCCGACATCACAGGGGCTGAGGCGGGCTTCAACTCCGGGTTCAGCGGCGGGTCGGGTTTCGTTGTCGATCCTGCGTTCACGTCAGACGGCGGTGAGAAGTTCCGCAACGCCACCGCAGAGCTCTCCCTGTTCCCGATCAGCGACCCGAGGCGCCAGATGGCGATCGTCGTCGACGGTGAGGTGGTATCGGCCCCCCAGATCGCGGCCGAGGTCGCCCCCGGCGAGGGGCTCGACCCCGGGCAGGTCTTCATCACGATTGGTCAATCAGACGAGCCGCAAGCCGAGGCCGAGGACTTGGCCACCATTCTGCGCTACGGTGCCCTCCCCACCGTGTTCGAGCGCGAACGCGTCGAGTCGGTGTCGGCCACCCTCGGCTCCGATTCGCTGCGGGCAGGGCTCGTTGCCGGCATCGGGGGCTTGATGCTCGTTGCCCTCGCCCTGGTGATGTACTACCGGGCACTGGGCTTGGTCGCCGTCGTCGGATTGACCGTGTTCGGCTCGCTGTTGATGGTGATCATCAGCATGTTGAGCGAGCTTCAGGGGGTGACGCTCACCCTTGCAGGCGTGACGGGCATCATCGTGTCCGTCGGCATCACCGCAGACTCCTACATCGTGTTCTTCGAACGCACCAAAGAGGAGTTCCGCAGGGGTCGCGCCTTACGCGGTGCCGTCGACACCGGATTCAAGAAGGCATTTCGTACGATCCTGACGGCCGATACGGTCACCCTTGCCGGGTCGGTGCTTCTCTACGTGCTGGCAATCGGCCCGGTGAAGGGATTCGCCCTCACCCTCGGCTTGGCCACCGTGATCGACGTGTTCGTTGCGTACTACTTCACCAGGCCTGCGGCCATGCTGTTGGTGCGGGGACCGCTGGCACGCGGCGGCAGACTCACCGTCGAAGGGGCGATGGGCGGCGGACTCAAACCGGCGGAGGCAGCGGCATGAGCGTATTGAACCGGCTGTACCGCGGCGAGACGACCTATGACTTCGTTCAGCACCGCAAGACCTATTTCCTGATCTCGGGTGCCCTCCTCATCGTCTCGATCCTGTCGCTGGCCATCTTCCAGATCAAGGGGAGCATCGATTTCACCGGGGGCACGCTCGCCGACACGGGCAACGCATCTGGGGCGACAGTTGCCGACTACCGCGACGCTCTGACCGCGATCGGCCAGGGCGGCGCCCGCGTCCAGCTCACCGGGGACAACCAAGACCGGGTGCTCATCTCCACCGGGGCCCTCGACAACGAGGGTCAGGACCAACTGGTCGAGACTGTCGCAGCAACCGCCGGGGTCGCCACCGACGAGGTGAATCTCGACGCCGTCGGCCCCACCTTCGGCGGGGAGATCACTCGTCGTGCCATCGAGGCGCTGATCATCTTCCTTCTCGTGGTGTCGCTCTTCATCTCGTGGCGGTTCGAGTGGAAGATGGCCGGTGCCGCCCTCGCTGCGCTGTTTCACGACCTCATCATCACGGCCGGCATCTACTCGCTTGCCCGTTTCGAGGTCACTCCGGCGACCGTGATCGCCATCCTCACCATCTTGGGGTATTCGCTCTACGACACCGTCGTCGTGTTCGACAAGATCACTGAGAACGTCCACGACCTGGCGACGAAGCACACGTTCACCGAGATCGCCAACCTGTCGACGAATCAGGTACTCATGCGATCGGTCAACACCTCGCTCACGTCACTGCTGCCGGTCGGGAGCCTGCTGTTCGTCGGCTCGTACATCCTTGGCGCGGCGACGTTGCGGGAGTTCGCCCTCGCACTGTTCATCGGCATCGCCGCGGGCACGTATTCGTCCATCTTCGTTGCCACGCCGCTCCTCACGGTGTGGAAGGAACAGGAGCCGGAGTGGCAGCGGATGCAGCGCCGGGTTGCCCGCCGGACCGGTCTCGACGTCGCCACTGTCGGTGGGAGCACCGCTCCGGAGGTGGCGGCCGAGTCCATCGACGCCGGCGCAGTCCCGAGACCGCCGCGACAGCGCAAAAAGCGGCGCTGACACGTGCGGAGCAGGTGAATCCAGCAGCTCTCGACTCATGAGTAAGCTGCCACGATGACGGAAGCGGCGATTCGTGCGCTCATTCGGGACGTGGCCGATTTCCCGACGCCGGGAATCGTGTTCAAGGACATCACACCGGTCTTGGCCGACCATGGTGCGTTCCACATGGCCGTTGAAGCGATGCTCGCCCCGTTCCGGAGCCAAGGCGTGAGCAAAGTGGCAGGGATCGAGGCACGCGGATTCATGTTCGCTTCGCCGATTGCGGCACGGCTCGGTGCCGGTTTCGTCCCCGTTCGCAAACCCGGGAAGCTGCCGCGACAGGTGATCGAACAGGAGTACGACCTCGAGTACGGCACCGACGCGCTCCAGATCCATGCCGACGCTGCCGCCCCAGGCGAGCGGGTCCTGATCGTCGACGACGTGCTGGCCACCGGCGGCACCGCAGCTGCGACGATCGAGCTTCTCCGCCACCTCGGCGCCGAGGTTGTCGGGCTCACAGTGCTGCTCGAGTTGGACTTCCTGCACGGCAGATCGTCGGATCGACGGGGTGCCGGTGCATTCAGTGGTGCGTGATGGCACCGGCTGACGAGGGCCCTGCGGCGTCTCCTGAGGCGCTGTTCGGCGCTGTCGTCGAGACGTTCTCCCGCCACTACCCGGATGCGGACGCGACGCTGATCGAGCGGGCATACCGACGGGCCGCCGCTCTCCACACCGGCCAATCGCGCCAATCGGGCGAGCCGTATATCACGCATCCACTCATCGTGACCGAGATCCTCGCGGGATACGGCATGGATGCGGCCACGCTGGCAGCCGCGTTGCTCCACGACACCGTCGAGGACACCGAGGTGACCATCGAGGAGATCGCGGGCGAGTTCGGGGCAGAGGTCGCCGAGTTGATCGATGGTGTCACCAAGCTGGACCGTATCGAGTTCTCCAGTCGTGAAGAGGCCCAGGCGGCAACGATCCGCAAGATGGCCATCGCCGTCGCCAAGGACATTCGCGTGCTGCTCATCAAGCTCGCCGACCGCCTCCACAACATCCGCACCCTCGCCCCTCTGCCTGAGGAGAAGCGCAGGCGCATCGCCGAGGAGACCATCGAGGTCTATGCCCCGCTGGCGCATCGTCTCGGTGTCCAGGAGATCAAGCACGAGATGGAAGAACGTTGCTTCGGTGAGCTGTATCCGAAGCGAAAGGCGGAGCTCGAAGAGCTGGTGGCGCGTCGCGCTCCTGAACGCGAATCCCAGATCGAGAAGGTGATCGTTCAACTGGCCGACCTGCTCGCCGAGTCGGGTGTGACCGCCGACATCACGGGCCGGCCGAAGCATCTCTATTCGATCTACCGAAAGATGGTGTCGAGTGGCCTCGCATTCGACCAGATCCACGATCTCATAGGTATCCGGGTCCTCGTCGACGACGTGAGGGACTGCTACGGCGCCCTCGGCCTCGTCCACACACTGTGGCCGCCTATCCACGGGCGGTTCAAGGACTACATCGCCATGCCGAAGTTCAACCTGTACCAGTCGTTGCACACCACGGTGGTTGGCCCAGACGGGAAGCCGTTGGAGGTGCAGATTCGCACCCACGAGATGCATGAGCGAGCTGAGTACGGTATCGCCGCCCACTGGCGGTACAAGGAGGGTGGGGGCGGCGGCGATCTGCCGTTCGTCGCCGATCTGCGCTTCCTCCAAGAAGAGACGACAGATCCCCAGGAGTTTCTCGATCGCCTGAAGCTCGATTTGTACCAGGACGAGGTGTTTGCCCTCACGCCGAAGGGCGACGTGCTGACGCTGCCTCGGGGGGCAACGCCGGTTGACTTCGCCTACCGCATCCACACGGATGTCGGTCACCGGTGTGTGGGCGCCAAGGTCAACGGGAGGCTGGTCCCGCTCCAGACCAAGCTGGAGTCAGGCGACATCGTGGAGATTCTCACCTCGCGGGCCCAGGACGCACACCCGTCCCGGGATTGGCTCGAGTTCGTCAAGTCGAGCCGTGCCGCAGCCAAGATCCGGCGCTGGTTCACGCAGGAGCGGCGCGAGGCAGCGCTGGCCGATGGCAGAGACGCAGTCGTCAAGGCGTTGCGCCGCGAGGGCCGCCCCATTCATGCCGCCGGGCGCGATCCGCTGCTCACCGACGTCGCCACAGAGTTGGGGTTCGGCGATGTGACGGCCATGTACGTCGCCATCGGCGACGGGCATGTCAGCCCCCTCACGGTGGTCCGCCGCATCGAGCGGTTGGAGGCCGCAGACGACGACAACGACCTGCTGCAGCCTCCGACCACTCCGAAGCGCCGCACGCCCGAGCCGTCTCGTGGCGGCATACTCATCGAGGGGATGGACGACCTCCTGGTACGCATCGCCAGGTGCTGTGCTCCTGTTCCCGGCGACGACATCGTCGGGTTCATCACCATCGGTCGCGGCGTTTCGGTGCATCGCGCCGATTGCGCCAACATCGGGGCGTTGGGGGACAGAGCCGAGCGGATGATCGACGTTGCGTGGGCTCCCGAGCAGAACGGGTCGTTCTTCGTGTGGATCCAGGTCGAGGCGCTCGATCGGCCGAAACTCCTCCGTGACGTGACCATCGTCTTGTCGGAGCTCGGTGCCAACATCACCGCCTCCTCGTCAGCGACCGGGAGCGACCGCGTTGCGGTGTTCCGCTTCGAAGTGGAGCTTTCGGACCCGAAGATGATCGACCGTGTGATCTCTGACCTCCGGCAGGTCGACGGCGTCTTCGACGCATACCGTCTCATCCCGCAGACCACCTGAGGCGGGTGGTGAGCGTGCTGATCGAAACCAAGTCGTTGTGGTTGGCCGAAACGAACTGCTACGTCGTGGCGGCAGAACGAGGCGGCCCATGCGTCATCGTGGACGCCCCACCCGACGTGCCTGCGATCGAGGCACTCGTTGCCGCCAACGACCTCGCACCGGTTGCGCTCCTCGCCACACACGGCCATATCGACCATGCGGGCGGCGGAGCGGTGGCCGCGGTCTACGACATCGACGCCTATCTCCACCCCGACGACGAGTTCCTCGCGCTCGATCCGGCGTCGCAGCTCAGACTGCTCTTCGGCACCGCGCCCCCCGAGCTGGTCGACCAATTCTCCTTTCCGGCCGCCTACACATCCCTGGCGGCCGGGCAGCGGCTCGAGCTGGCCGGTCTCGAGTTGGACGTCATCCACACCCCAGGGCACACGCCTGGTCATTGCTGCTTCTTCCTCGCCTCCGACGGCGTGTTGTTCTCCGGCGACCAGCTCTTCGCCGGCTCCATCGGCCGCACCGACCTTCCGGGCGGCGACTACGACACCCTCATGAGGTCGATGCGGGAGCGCGTGATGACGCTTCCGGACGACACCGAGGTGCTTCCGGGACACGGCCCTGCGACTACTCTTGCTCGCGAGAAGCGGACGAACCCGTTCCTCCAGGGCTGGTAGCGACCGGCTCACGGCGCCCGCCGAGCGGGCCGCCCATCCGCCCTCCCAGGAGTTACGACCATGGCCAGCACCGAATACCGCGACACCCATGCAGGCGATCTCCGCCCCGAGCATGCGGGCACCGTGGTGCGCCTGGCGGGCTGGGCGGAGCGCATCCGTGACCAGGGTGGCGTCGTCTTCGTCGACCTACGCGACGCATCCGGCGTCGTCCAGGTGGTGTTCCGGCCAGATGCCGCCCCGACGGCTACCGACGCTGCTCATGGGCTGCGACGTGAATACTGCATCCGGGTCGACGGGACGGTACAGCAGCGCCCCGAAGGGACGGTCAACGCCGACCTCGCCACCGGAGCGGTGGAGGTGGAGGCTGCCGCCCTCGAGATCCTCAGTTCTGCCGAGACGCTCCCCTTCCACATCGACGAACGCACCGACGTCGACGAAGGACGCAGGCTGCGCTACCGCTATCTCGACCTCCGGAGGCCGCGTATGACGGCCAATCTGCGGGCCCGATCGACCGCGGTCGGAGCGATGCGCCGGGTCATGGAGGGCCGTGGCTTTCTGGAAGTCGAAACGCCAACGCTCATCGCCTCGACGCCCGAGGGCGCTCGTGACTTCCTCGTTCCGAGCCGGCTGCGACCCGGCCAGTTCTACGCGCTTCCGCAGTCTCCGCAGCTGTTCAAGCAGCTCCTGATGATCGGTGGCGTCGAGCGCTACTACCAGATCGCCCGGTGCTACAGAGACGAGGACTTTCGCGCCGACCGGCAGGTGGAGTTCACCCAACTCGACTTCGAGGGCGCCTTCTGGGGGCAGGACGAGGTGCTCGAGACGCTCGAAGAGATCGCCGTTGCCGTGACGAAAGCCGTGCGCGGCATCGATCTTTCCCGGCCGTTCCCAAGACTCACATACGCCGAGGCGCTGGCGCGCTACGGCACGGACAAGCCCGACATTCGCTTCGGGATGGAGATCGTCGAACTGTCAGACGTGTTCGCCACCACCGAGTTCAAGGCGTTCTCGGGCGTTCTGGCCGCCGGCGGGGCGGTGCGAGGCCTCAATGCCGGTGGGCGGGAGATGGCCAGATCGGCACTGGACGGGCTGGTCGTCAGGGCAAGGGAGCTCGGCGCTGCCGGGCTGGTGTGGTTGGTCGTCGAGGCCGACGGCTCGCTGCGCTCGCCAACGGCGAAGTACCTCGGTGAGGACGAGCAAGCCGCCTTGAAACGCGAGTTGAGCGCACAACCAGGGGACGTGCTCGTGGTCGTCGCAGATCGCGCCGATGTGGTCGCTGCGGTGCTCGGCCAGCTTCGCCTCGATTTCGGGCAGCCGGCGGCGCACGACGAGCTGGCGTATCTGTTCGTGACCGACTTTCCCGTGTTCGAGCGAACGGAAGGCGGTGACCTCGCGCCGCTCCACCATCCCTTCACCTCGCCCGTCTCGGTCGAGGCGATGCGGAACGATCCCGATCATGCGATCTCAAAGGCCTACGACCTGGTGCTCAACGGATCTGAGCTCGGCTCCGGCAGCGTCAGGATCCACGACCCGGTCGTGCAGGCCCAGGTGTTCGAGATCCTCGGGATCTCGCCGGAGGCAGCCCAACGACGCTTCGGCTGGTTTCTCGAGGCGTTGCGGTATGGCACGCCGCCGCACGCCGGGTTCGCGATCGGCATCGACCGGATGGTGGCGATCCTCCAAGGTGAGCGGAACATTCGCGAAGTCATCCCGTTCCCGAAGACGCAGACGGGGGCCGACCCGCTCACCGGCTCGCCGAGCCGTGTCGAGGACTACCAGCTGTCCGACCTCGGTATCGATGTCCGACCCGAAGTGCGGGTGGCGTGGGCTGCTGAGGAAGAGGCGGGGACCGACCAGTGAGCGTGCCGGCCGGTGCACCCTACGGCCGGGTAGCGGTGACGCAGTGACGGGGCCGCAGGACGATCTCTTCGCCGAGACTCGCCAGGCGGCTCGGGCAACCGCAGCTCCCCTTGCAGCCCGGATGCGGCCCCGATCGCTCGACGAGGTCGTCGGTCAAGAGCACTTGACGGGTGCCGGTGCGGCCTTTGCGTCCATCGTCACGTCTGGGCACCCGGTGTCGATGATCCTGTGGGGCCCGCCGGGGACAGGCAAGACCACGCTGGCTCGCCTCATCGCTTCGGAAGGGCAGGCTCGATTCGAGCAGCTCTCCGCGACGTCGGCGGGCGTCAAGGACGTGCGCGAGGTGCTTGCGATGGCGGGTCGGAGACTCGAAGAGGGGAGGGGCAGGACCGTGCTCTTTCTCGACGAGATCCACCGCTTCACCAAGGCGCAGCAGGATGCCCTGCTCCCTGGCGTCGAGGACGGCATCATCGTGCTTGTCGGCGCCACGACCGAGAATCCGTTCTTCGAGGTGAACTCGCCGCTCGTGAGCAGGTGCACGCTGTTCCGCACCGAGCAACTGAGCCCGGAGGCGGTGGGCCAGGTGCTGCGCAGCGCGGCAGACGACACGATGCGGGGCCTTGGTGGGAATCCCGCGGTCACCGACGCAACGCTCGAGGTGCTCGCCGAGCGCGTCGGCGGCGACGCACGTCTGGCGCTCAACGCCCTGGAAGTCGCCGCCCGGATCGCATCGGGCCGCACGCGCGACACCATCGGCGATGAGGAGATCGAGGAGGCACTCCAGCGGCGGATCATTCGCTACGACAAGGCGGGTGACCGCCACTACGACGTGATCTCGGCCTTCATCAAGAGCATGCGGGGCAGCGATCCGGATGCGGCTCTCTACTGGCTGCACACCATGCTCGACGCCGGTGAGGATCCCGAGTTCATCGCCAGGCGGATGTTGATCCTCGCATCCGAGGACGTTGGTCTCGCCGACCCCACCGCCCTCCAGGTCGCAACCGATGCGTTCGCAGCGCTTCGTGTGGTCGGACTGCCTGAGGCCGCATACGCGTTGTCGCACGCCGCGGTCTATCTGGCGCTCGCACCAAAGTCGAATTCGATCGCTGAAGCCATGCAGCGGGCAAGAGATACCGTGCAGGCCACGCCTGCCGGCCAGGTGCCGATGCACCTGCGCTCCGGAGCAACGGCTGGGGAGCGCAGCCTGGGGCACGGTGTGGGGTATCGCTACCCCCACGATGACCCCACAGCCGTCGCACCACAGCAATACCTGCCGGACGGCGCCGAGGACGCCATCCTCTACATGCCCACCACGCATGGGGCCGAGCGCGAGCTCGCACAGCGCCTCGAGCGCATCGACCGAATTCTCGGCAAGCGCCGCCGCGGGCCCTCAGCGGGCCCCGACTAGCCGCTCGACCCGTCGGTGGAGCGCTGCGGGCGCTGCCGAAACGCCCCACGGACGCCGGCAGTGCGGCACTAGCATCTCACGCCATGTTCGTCCGTATGAGATGGTTCGGCATCGGCGTCGTCAGCTCGCTCGGGCTGGTCATGTACCTCGCTGCCCAGGTCAGACGAGCCCGAGAGCGGCTCACGAAACAAGCAATCGCCCGCAGCGGCGGCAGGACGATGGCGTCGCTCCTCTTCCGAGCTGCCGATCGAATTGCGCCACCGAGGGCGGAGTCCCGCTGAGCGCGGCTGTGCGTTGACATCCGGCTACCTTGTTGCTCCCGCCACCCAGGACCGCCACGCCATGGCCGACGCCCCCCTCATTCAACCCCGGACCCTCAAAGGCTTTCGCGACTTCCTGCCTGCAGCTGCGATTGCACGCGAGTCGCTGATCGCGACTGCGGTTGGCGTGTTCCGCAGCTACGGCTTCACCCCGATCGACACGCCTGCGCTCGAGTACGCCGAGGTGCTGCTCGGCAAGGGCGGCGCGGAGACAGAGAAGCAGACGTATCGGTTCGAAGATGGTGGCGGCCGGGACGTCGCCATGCGGTTCGACCTCACCGTGCCTTTCGCTCGCTTTGCGGCGCAACACGTCGGAGGTCTGGGGACACCCTTCAAGCGCTACCACGTCGGGCTCGTTTGGCGGGGCGAGAACACGCAGCGAGGCCGCTATCGCGAGTTCCTCCAATGTGACTTCGACACGATTGGGTCGGAGAGCGTCCTCGCCGACATCGACACGCTCCTCGTGACCCACGACCTGTTCGTGGCCCTCGGCTTCTCCCGCTTCTCGGTGCGCGTCAACGATCGGAGGGTGCTCAACGGCCTGCTCGAGCGGATCGGGCTCGACGGCTATGGCGTCGAGGTGCTGCGGACGCTCGACAAGCTGCACAAGATCGGGCCCGACGAGGTGGCGGTGGAGCTCGCGGCGATTCCCGGTGCCGACGACGCCCGGGTCGGGACGATCCTCGAACTCGCCGGCCTCACGGGGACCAACGCCGAGATCCTTGCTGCGCTGCCGTCATTCGTGGAGGGAAGCACGACGGGCGAAGCAGGCGTCGCCTCCTTGGCGGACATCGTTGCTGCCGTCGACGCCGCGGGTATCGAGCCGGGCCGTGTCGTGATCGACGTGTCGATCGCTCGCGGCCTCGACTACTACACCGGAATGGTGTTCGAGACGTTCCTCGATGACCTTCCCGACATCGGCAGCTGTTGCAGCGGCGGGCGTTACGACGACCTCGCCTCGTTGTACACGAAACAGCGGCTGCCGGGCGTCGGCGGCTCCCTTGGGGTCGATCGGCTGCTCGCCGCCATGGAGGAGTTGGGCCTCGTGGACGAGCGAGGGAGCACGGTTCCTGTGCTCGTCACCGTCTTCGACGACGCCGGCCGTCGGGACGCCGTTGGGCTCGCCGCAGCCCTCCGCGCCGCCGGCATCGGCGCCGAGGTCTACCCCGATGTGCGCAAGCTCGGCGCACAACTCAAGTATGCGGATCGGCGAGGCCATCGCTTGGCGGTGATCGCAGGCCCAGACGAGCGGGCTTCGAGCACGGTCCAGGTCAAGAACCTGGCAAGCGGCGAGTCCGCAACGGTACCCCGCACCGATCTCGCGTCAACATGCCGGCGCCTCCTGGGCGGCTGAGCCTGGCCCATTGCGTCCGCATCTTCGCCGGTCGTATCTGCCTAACCTCCCACTCTGATGAATGGTGACGACATCCGCCGTGTGTACCTCGACTTCTTCACGGCGCGCGAGCACACGAAGGTGCCGAGCGCGTCGCTGATCCCGGTCGACCCGACGCTCCTGCTCACCAACGCCGGGATGGTTCCGTTCAAGCCCTACATGCTCGGTGAGGAAACGCCTCCCTACCTCCGGGCCGTCACGGTGCAGAAGGTGATCCGCACCATCGACATCGACATCATCGGCACAACCGCCCGCCACCTCACGTTCTTCGAGATGCTCGGCAACTTCAGCTTCGGCGACTACTTCAAGGAGAAGGCGATCCCGTGGGCCTACCAACTGGTCACGGAAGGCTTCGGTCTCGATCCCGAGCGTCTCTGGTACACGGTCCACGTCACCGACGACGAAGCGGCGGAGATCTGGATCGACGACGTCGGGGTGCCGGCGGAGCGGGTGCAGCGGCTCGACCGAGACAACTTCTGGCAGATGGGCGTGCCGGGGCCATGCGGGCCTTCGTCCGAGATCTTCTACGACAAGGGCCCTGCATTCGGGAAAGAGGGCGGGCCCGCCGTCGACGACGAGCGTCACGTCGAGATATGGAACCTCGTGTTCATGCAGAACGTCCAGGACGAGCCGTACCACGTCGTGGGTGACCTCCCGGCAAAGAACATCGACACCGGCGCAGGCCTGGAACGTCTCGCCACGGTGCTCCAAGGCGTTCCGTCCGTGTTCCACACCGATCTGCTGCGCCCCATCGTGGCCACGGCCGAGGGCGCCACGGGGGTCGGATTCGGTGACCACGAGCGCACGGACGTCAGCCTCCGAATCCTCGCCGATCACGCCAAGGCCGTGACGTTTCTCATCTCGGACAGAGTTGTTCCGTCCAACGAAGGCAGGGGCTACGTGCTGCGCCGCCTCCTGCGTCGCGCGGTGCGTCATGCCTCTCTGCTCGGCGTGCGCGACCTGGTCATGCCCCGGCTCATCTCGTCGACCGTCGACATCATGGGCGCGGCATACCCCGAGCTACGCGAGAAGCAGGCCGGCATCATCGAGATGGCAACGCGGGAAGAGGAGCGGTTCCGTCGCACCCTGGAATCAGGGCACCAGCTCCTCGACCAAGAGCTCGCAGGGCTCGAGACCGGCGACGTGTTCCCCGGAGCCGCGGCATTCAAGTTGCACGACACCTACGGATTCCCCCGCGAGCTGACCGAGGAGATCCTCTCCGAGAAGGGCATGGAGCTCGATCTCGAGGAGTTCCACCGCATGATGGCCGAACAGCGGGATCGGGCCCGCCGCCACTACAAGGGTGGCGATGCGGCGACCCAAGCCGAGGCATATCGGGCGCTGCTGCCCGGCATCGAACCCACGGAGTTCGTCGGGTACGACCACGAGACGAGCTCGGGACAGATCCTGTCCATCGTTCGCGAGGGCGACACCGTGGAGCGCGCGGAAGAGGGCCAAGACGTCGAGCTGTTCCTCGATCGCAGCCCCTTCTACGCAGAGTCGGGTGGCCAGGTGGGCGACACGGGCACCGTGACGACACCGACGGGTGAGGTTCGGATTCGCGACACTCGGTATGCCCTGCCCGGGATCCATGGGCATCGCGGCAAGGTGGTGGCCGGTGTCGTACAGACGGGACAGGAAGTGACGACCGAGATCGAACATGACCGTCGCGAGCGCATCCGCAAGAACCACACGGGCACGCACGTCCTGCACTGGGCATTGCGCGATATCGTCGGCGAGCATGTCCACCAGGCCGGCTCGCTCGTTGCGCCGGACCGGCTGCGGTTCGACTTCTCGCACTACGCAGGCCTGGAGGACGAGGAGTTGCTGGGGATCGAGCAGGCGGTCAACGAGCGTGTGATCGAAAACGCCGGGGTCACGACCCTCGAGACCTCGAAGGCCGAGGCCGAAGACATGGGTGCACTTGCGTTTTTCGGTGACAAGTACGGGGAGCGGGTGAGGGTCGTGCGTGCCGGCGACTACTCGACGGAGTTCTGCGGAGGCACCCACGTTCCTTCCACCGGCCAGATTGGGCCCTTGATCCTCGTTGCGGAAGGCTCGGTCGCCGCCAACACACGCAGGGTCGAGGCGTTGACGGGCACGGCTGCGTACGGCTATCTGTCCGGGCTCCGGCGCCAGCTCACCCAGACGGCCGCTGTACTGCGGACGCAGCCTTCATCAGTGGTGGACGCGGCCACGGCATTGACCACTCGGGTTCGCGAGCAGGAGGAGCGTCTCGAAGCTTTCGACCAGCAGGCACGTTCGGCGACTGCGATGCGCCTGCTCGAATCGGCAGACGAGCACGATGGCGCCAAGCTGGTCGTGGCAGCCACTGACGACCTCACTGCGGACGGGTTACGCGCCCTCGCCTATCAAGTGAGGGACCGGCTCGGCTCTGGTATCGGCGTCATCGGGTCTCGGCACGCAGGCAAGGGTGCGCTGGTCGCCTTCGTGTCCCCGGATCTCGTCGCTGCGGGGGTGTCGGCAGCGGACATCCTGCGAGCTGCGGCACGAGTGCTCGGCGGCGGGGGCAGCCGGGATCCCGAGCTGGCCCAAGCGGGTGGCCCCAATGGCGACCGATTGGAAGATGCGCTCGAGGAGGCACGGGCGGCGGCGCAGGGCGTCCTGCTGACGAGATGACCGGCGGTCGAGTGCTGGGGCTCGATCCCGGTGAAGTCCGTGTCGGCGTCGCTTTGTCGGACCCCTCCGGTATCATCGCTCAGCCGCTGGTCGTCCTCGACCGGCGCCACGGAAGCGTCGTGTCGCTGATCGCCGACATCGTCGCCGAGCACGGAGTCGCCGGCGTGGTCATCGGCCTACCGGTCTCACTCGATGGAACGGAAGGCGTTGCTGCTCAACGGGCGAGAGCGCTTGGCGGTGAGGTAGAGAGGGAGACCGGCTGTGAGGTCACGTTCTTCGACGAGCGGTTCACGACGGTGCAGGCCGAGCAGGCACTGCTCGGCGGCAAGGTGCGTCGCAGGGAGCGGCGGGATGTGGTCGACAAGGTCGCTGCTGCGATCATGTTGCAGGGCTACCTCGATGCGCAGAGAAGGGAAGAGAGTTGACGGCGCCTCCTGAGATGGACGAGTGGGTGTACGAGGAGGAGCCACAACGGCGCCGTCCCGGTGCCGTGCTCGCCGGCTTGCTCGGCGTGCTCGCCCTGATCGCAGTGGTCGGCGCGGGCATCGTCTATCTGGCGCCACGATTGGCGGACTCAGTCGCCGGCGATCGCTCCGTCGGAACGGTTGCGGTCGGCACGATCGTCGAGTTCACCGTTCCGGACGGTGCAACCGCCCGGTCCATCGGCGCGCTGCTCGAGGAGGCAGGACTCATCGCCGACGCGGGGAGCTTCGAGCGCACGGTTCGCATCCAAGGCGTCGGCTCCGATCTCAAAGCAGGCGACTACACGTTGGTAGGCGGCATGTCGAACACGGACATCGTGCGTGAGCTGATTGTCGGCCCGCCGGCTCCCGACACGTTCCGGCTCACCGTGATCGAGGGGCTGCGCATCGAGGAGATGCTCGACTCGCTGGCCGCCCAGACGCCCTACACATTCGACGAGCTTGCGGCGCCGCTCCTCGACGGCACGATCACATCTCCCTACCTGCCCGACGATCTCCCGGAAGCCGTTCCCCCCTTGACCGCGTGGGAGGGCCTCCTCTTCCCGGCGACCTACGACTTCGTGGTGGGAGTCAGCGCAGCCGATGTGGTCGGCAGGCTGTCAACAGAGATGACGAACCGGATGGCAGCAGTTGACTGGAGCGGCATCGAGGCAGAGGGCCTGACGCCCTATCAAGGGCTCATCATCGCCTCACTCATCGAGAAGGAGGCGAAGCTCGACGACGAGCGGCCGGTCATCTCGAGCGTCATCCACAACCGGCTGCGTCTCGGCATCGCGCTCCAGATCGACGCCACCATCATCTACGCGCTGGGAGAGAACCCGGGCAGGGTCCTCGAGCGCGACCTCCGCATCGACTCGCCGTGGAACACCTACCGCAACGTGGGCCTCCCTCCGACCCCTATCGGTGGCGTCAGGGCCCTCTCGCTCGACGCGGCGGCCGACCCGGACCAGACGGACTACCTGTACTACGTGCTCGTCGACACCGACGGCAGCCATGGATTCTCGGAGACGCTCGAAGAGCACAACGCCAAGGTCGCCAAGGCCAGGGCCGACGGCGTGCTCCCGTGAGGCTGGTGTTGCTGGGCGATCCGGTCGCCCACTCGCTGTCGCCGCTCCTCCACGCCACGGCGCTGGCCGAGGTCGGGATCCCCGGCGAGTACGTGGCTCGCCGTGTTGACGCCGCCGGTCTTGCTGCTGCGGTGGTCGAGCTCCGCAGCGGCGGGTTGGATGGCGCCAACGTGACGATGCCTCACAAGGAGGCCGCCGCAGCCCTCTGCGACCGGCTGGCCGGTTCGGCACGGCGCATCGGCGCTGTGAACACCCTGGTCCGCGTGGGATCCGAAGTGGTGGGGCACACGACCGATATCGACGGAGTACGGCTGGCGTGGGAGTGGGGCGGTCTGCCCAACGATCTGCCCGTTCTGATCCTCGGCGGTGGAGGCGCTGCGGCCGCAGCCTACGTCGCATGCGATCGACGTCCGATCTTCGTGTCGACACGCCGGCCGGAGAGCGCCGAAGCGCTCATTGCGAGGCTTGGCGGCACTGCCGCCGTCGCACCTTGGGGGAGTGGCATCTCGGGTTCCGTCGTGGTGAACGCAACGCCCCTGGGCATGCACGGTGAGCGTCTTCCCGATCGCGTCCTCGCCGAGGCAGCCGGATTGCTGGACATGGCGTATGGCGCCGGCACCACGCCATCGGTGGCCGCGATGAGCCGTCGCAGTCTGCCGGTCGTCGACGGCGTCAACATGTTGCTCGGCCAGGCCGTTGCCGCCTTCCGGCTGTGGACGGGGCGACGGGCCCCGTTGGCGGCGATGCGGGAAGTGCTCCGCCGCGCAGGGTCCGACGCGATGGGAGCCACGGTATGAGTGCGGCGCTCGCAGCACTAGGGCTCGTTGTCGGTGCGGCGGGCGGCTGGTTCGGCGCCACCTTCGCCGGTCGTGTGCTCGCTGAGCGCGACGACGACGACGAGGAGATCTCTCCCCAGCCTGCCTGGGTGCCACCGGTCACGGCCACAGCCACGGCTGCAGCGTGTGCCCTCGCTCCGGTGTTCGTCGACGGAGACTGGGTGCTGCCCTCCTATCTGGCGTTCATCGTGCTCACGATGATGCTGATCGTCACAGACGTCCAAGCCCGCCTCATCCCGGACCGGATCAACTATCCAGGCACCATGATCGCCGCAGGGCTCCTGTTCATCGGTGGGATCGCAGACGACGGCGGCGACGCCATCTTCAGGGCGGCGATCGGTGCGGCGATCTACTTCGCCGTGACGCTCGGACTCTTCGTTGTTGGCGGAGGGCGCAGCTTCGGTGGCGGCGACGTGAAGCTCAGCGTCGTGCTCGGGTTGTTCACGGCCTATCTCGGCTGGGATGTGCTCGTCAGCGCGATCGTGCTCGGGTTTCTCATCGGCGGGCTCGCCGGAGTCGTCCTGCTGGTGTTCCGGCTCCGCAGCATGCGGGAGCACTTCGCATTCGGGCCGCCGCTCACGGTTGGTGCCTACCTCGCCATCGCGTACGGGGAGGAGCTGGTCCGCTGGTACCTTCGGTGACGTTGCCCGGGTCTAGCATCGGCTGATGCTGCGCTTCCTCACCGCAGGCGAGTCGCACGGCCCAGGGCTCGTGACGATTGTCGAAGGGTTGCCCTCCGGGTTGCCGTTCGATGCACGTGCGCTTGGCGACGAGCTTGCCCGTCGTCGCCTCGGGTTCGGCCGGGGAAGGCGCATGCAGCTGGAACGTGACGAGATCGAGATCCTCGGCGGTGTTCGTTTCGGGCATTCCCTCGGCAGTCCGGTTGCGGTCGTCATCCGGAACACCGAGTGGCCGAAGTGGGAGAAGGAGATGTCTCCGGAGCCCGGGTCTGCCCGTCGCGAGCTCACAACGCCGCGGCCCGGCCACGCCGACCTCCCGGGCATGCAGAAATACGACACGCACGATGCTCGCGACATCCTCGAGCGGTCGTCAGCCAGGGAGACTGCGGCGCGGACCGTGGTCGGCTACCTCGCCAAGACGCTGCTTCGCCACATCGGCGTCGACGTGTTGAGCCATGTCGTTGCGATCGGGGAGGCCACAACAGGCAACGGGTCTCTCCCGCTGCCCGAAGACCTCGGACGCATCGACGAGTCGCCGGTACGCGCGTTCGACCCGGCTGCCGAGGCAGCGATGATCGCCGAGATCGAAGCTGCGAAAGCCGATCGCGACACGCTCGGCGGCGTGGTCGAAGTGCTGGCGTACGGCCTTCCGCCCGGTCTCGGGAGCCACGTCCACTGGGACCGCAAGTTGGATGCACGGCTCGCAGAAGCGCTGATGTCCATCCAGGCCATCAAGGCGGTCGAGGTGGGCGACGGGTTCACGTCGGCTGCGCGGCGTGGCTCCGAGGCGCACGATGAGATCTACCACGATCAATCCGGGTTCCATCGGGTGACAACGCGTGCTGGAGGTACCGAGGGCGGGATGACCATCGGCGGTGTGCTGCGCCTACGGGCGGCCATGAAGCCCATCTCCACGGTGATGCGGCCGTTGGACACAGTGAACGTGGCCACCAAGGAGCCCGAAAAGGCTTTCCGTGAGCGCAGCGATGTATGTGCGGTGCCCGCGGCAGGCGTGGTGGCCGAGCAGATGGTCGCCATCGTGCTGGCCCAGGAGGTGCAGCGGAAGTTCGGCGGCGACACCATCGGCGACCTCACCGCCGGGGTCGAGGCGTACTTGAAGCGCCTGTCGACCTTCTGAAGATGACGGGCCACCTCTGGCTCATCGGGATGATGGGCTCCGGCAAGTCGACCATTGGGCGGCTCGTCGCCTCCGCATGCGATGTCGGGTTTGCCGACACGGACGATGAGGTCGCTGCCCGCGCCGGGAGCACGGTTGCCGAGATCTGGAGCGTCGAAGGCGAGGCAGCGTTTCGCGAGATGGAAGCGGCCGTCGTGGAACGGTTGGCCGGTACGGCGGAGCCTCACGTCATCGCCACCGGTGGCGGCGTGGTGGTTCGTTCCGACAGCGTGACAGCCATGCGGCGCAGCGGCAAGGTCGTGTGGCTGACCGCCGCGCCTGCCGTGTTGGCCTCTCGCGTTGGCGAGGGGATCGATCGCCCGCTGGTGACGGGTGTGCCGACCGGCATCCGCCTCGCCGAGATTCTCCGGGAGCGCAAGGCGTCGTACGAAGAAGCGGCGGACGCGGTGATCGCAACCGACGGCCAAGGGGTCGATGAGGTCGCGAGAGAGGTAGCGGCAGCGTGGCGACCCATCTGATAACCGACGGCGGCCGCCTCGCAACCGAGATCGTCATCGGCGACGGAGCGCTCACGGGCTTTGCCTTGCCCGAGCGAGATGGCCGCCGGCGAGTGCTGGTGATGGCGCAGCCTGCGGCGGCTTCCGTCGCTCGACGGCTGGCCGACCGGCTGATGGCCGGCGGGCTCGCCGTAGATACGCTCGAACTGCCGGACCGCGACGAGGCCAAGACGCTCGCCGTCGCAGAGGCGTGCTTCCGCCGGCTCAGCGGGCTCGGCTTCACCCGGGACGACACCATCGTGGGCGTGGGCGGTGGCGCGCTCACCGACGTCGCAGGCTTCGTTGCCGGCACCTATCTCCGCGGGGTCGAGGCCGTCTATGTGCCCACCACGCTTCTCGGAGCCGTGGACGCCGCCATCGGCGGGAAGACGGGCATCAACGTGGACGCCAAGAACCTCGTCGGCGTGTTCCGGCACCCATCGCAGGTGGTCATCGACACCGCGGTGCTCGCAACACTGCCCCAGGAGCTGCTCCGCGAGGGAGCAGCCGAGGCGCTGAAGGCCGGCCTGATCGCAGACGTGCACATCATCGACCTGTACGAACGCCATGGCCTGGATGCGCCACTCGATGAGATCGTCGACAGGGCAGTCGCTGTGAAGGCCCGCATCGTGTCCGCCGATTTCCGGGAGTCGGGGCAACGGGCATGGTTGAACTACGGCCACACAGTCGGACACGGCGTTGAGCTTGCAGTCCACGTGAGCCATGGCCACGCCGTCGCGATCGGAATGGTGGCCGAAGGCGCCGTGTCCGAGCACTTCGAGGGCTTTGCCGACCAGCGACGCCAGCGTGAGGTCCTCACCCGGCTCGGCTTGCCGGTGTCGGCCGCCGGAGCAGACCGCACAGAGGTGCGCCGCCTGATGCAGCTCGACAAGAAGCGCACGAGCGCAGGGCTTCGCATGACATTGCTGCGAGCGATCGGTGACCCCGTTGTGAGGGTCATCGACGATGCAGCAGTAGATCTGGCCCTCGAAGCGGTTGGCGTCGCCTGACGCATCTGCGACTACCCTCCCGCCCGATCCGACGAATGCCGCAATCCGCTTCGCCGCCCGCCGCCTACCCCGTGAGCCCCATGGACCACACCGTCCGCATCGAGCGCCTCCAAGCCGGCCTCGAGCATCCGATTCTCGTGTCGGCGCTCGTCAATATCCGCTACCTGACGGGCTTCACAGGCACTTCAGCCAGCCTCATAGTCACCCCGGAGTCGGCCACGTTCGTCACCGACGGCCGGTATGCCGAGATGGCCGCCGATTTGGTGGCACTCCTTCCGGACACGGAGCTGGTGGTGCAGGGACCGAACCTGATCCAGAGCCTGGCGGGCATTCTCGACGGTGCTGAGGAGCTCGGTGTCGAGGCTGATCACGTCCCGTGGTCCTTCGCTCGCAACTTGAAGGCGACGCTGCCGCACCGGGTCGTGCCCACACGAGGCATCGTCGAGCGGCTCCGCCGCATCAAAGACGACGCGGAAGTCGCTGCGCTGCAGCGGGCCGCGAGTGCAGGCGATGCAGCGTTCGCCCGTCTCGACCAGCTGCTCGCACAGGCCGCGACCGAGGGGGCCCTCGGCGACCAACTCGTCGGTGCGATGCGAGACGCAGGAGCGGATGCGGCGGGATGGCCGCCCATCGTCGCAATGGGAGCGAACGCAGCGCGACCACATCACCGGGCGGGTACCGGCAGCATCGCAGATGGGCTGCTGCTGATGGACTACGGGTGCGTGGTTGACGGATATCACTCGGACATGACTCGCACCGTCTGGCTCGGCGCTCACGGCGATCAGGAGATGGAGGCGATCCATGCTGCAGTCCTCGCCGCCAACGAGGCAGGCATCGCCGCAGTCGGGCCTGGCGTGCGGGCACACGATGTCGACGAGGCGTGCCGTGCTGTGCTCCGCGACCGAGGTTTCGAGGAGCACTTCTTACACTCGACCGGCCACGGTGTGGGGCTCGAAATCCACGAAGCGCCGTGGGTGAAGCGTGACTCCGAGGACATCCTCGAACCCGGCGACGTCGTCACGGTCGAGCCCGGCGTGTATCTCCCCGGCCGGGGCGGCGTGCGTATCGAGGACATGGTGCTCGTGACCCGAGACGGCCGCGAGGTCCTCACCACAGCGTCCAAAGACTTGCGATTGGGCGGCCGCCCATGAAGACCACAGAGAGGCACCGACAATGATCTCGACCAACGACGTGAAGCCTGGGATGGCGCTGAACCTGGACGGTGGACTGTTCTCCGTAGTCGAGTACCAGCACGTGAAACCCGGCAAGGGCAAGGCATTCGTGCGGATGAAGCTCAAGAGCCTCGAATCCGGCGCCGTACTCGATCGGACCTTCCGCGCCGGCGAGGCCGTGGGCCTGGCTCGGATCGATCGTCGCGAGTTCCAGTACCTCTACCGTGACGACATGGGCTTCCACTTCATGGACAACGAGACCTTCGAGCAGATGGTGGTCCCCGTCGACCTCGTCGGAGAAACCGCCAACTTCCTGGTGGAGGGGATGACGGCCCAGCTCCCCATGCACGAGGGCAACCCGATCGGGATCGATCTGCCGGCCTCGGTCGAGCTGGAGGTCACCTATGCCGAACCTGGTGTCAAGGGTGACCGTGTGTCAGGGGCAACGAAGCCGGTGACGCTCGTGACAGGGCTCGTTGTGCAGGCTCCGCTGTTTGTAGAGCAGGGCGACGTGCTGAAGGTGGACACCCGTTCCGGGGACTACATCACGCGGGTCACGTGACCCCCGTCGAGCCTCGCGACGAGGCGCTCCATGCGCTCTACAGCGCCGACATCACGGATGCTGCACCGGACAGCGCCGTGCTCCATGCCAGGGCAGCCCAGCTCGTGGCTGGGGTATGGGACCAGCGCAGCGACCTCGACCGGGTGATCGGCCGGATTGCCGTTGGATGGCGGGTGGAGAGGATGCCTGCGGTCGACCGGAACATCCTTCGCATCGGGACGTATGAGCTCCTCAACACCGACACTCCGGTGGGCGTCATCGTGTCCGAGGCCGTCGAGATGGCGAAGCGATACTCGACCGCCAAGAGCGGTGCGTTCGTCAACGGCGTGCTTGGCAGGCTGGCCGACGAGCTGAAGACGCAGCAGGACTGAACCGGCGCACGCTTCGGCGAGTCCACTCTCACTCCACAATTGGGGAGGCCTCCCAACGGGATTCGCCTGCATGGTCCTGAACCTTCACGAACTATCTGGGTGGCCCGAGTGGGGAGCGCCCGATCGGACCCTCGTCACCTCCGAGGCTTTGGACGTCGAACTCGACAGCTCACCGTTCGCCTGCCATGGATCGGAGGCCCGACGTCGACGAACTCTTCGAGCTGGCGGTCCGCCCTCGGCGAAGAGACACTCCGTGAGCCGTACGACGCGTTCTGGGGAGCACGATACGCCCTCGTCCGCGGTCCGAGCCCACTCGTTGTTGGCATCACGAGCCCGATCGACGCTGCGCATCTCAGCGCACCGCCCGCCGTGACGAGCGTCACCGAGTCCTAGAACTCAGCCGGGCACACCAACTTTTCGCGACCCGGCGGCGTCTGCCCGGATGAGAATGACACGCGTGTAGTCCGGTGCTACCTTCTCGCGTGTACCGACCTTTAAGCCCAGGCCCTGCGAGGCCGGAAAGGAAGGAGGAGCCAGGATGCGCTCACTCTGCGGTGTCCGCACACGGACACCGATCCCGTTCACCCTCTTGCCGAAGGGTCACCCATGCGCTCCGTGATGGACGGCGAGGCCGTCTCCAGGGCGCTGCGCCGGGTTGCCCACGAGATCGTCGAAGCCAACAGGGGCATCGACGACGTGATGGTGCTCGGCATTCACACACGTGGTGCCCCGCTGGCGATCAGGCTCGGCAAGTTCCTCACAGAGGTCGAAGGAACGTCTGTCCCGGTTGGCTCGCTCGATATCGGGATGTACCGCGACGACCTCGACACCCGGCCGACGACGCCGCTCGGCCACACCGAGATTCCCGAGCCCATCGACGGCCAGACCATCGTGCTCGTGGACGACGTGCTCTACACGGGCCGCACGATCCGGGCAGCGCTCGATGCGCTGGCCGACCTCGGCCGGCCCGGCAAGGTGCAACTCGCCGTCCTGGTCGACCGCGGCCACCGAGAGCTGCCGATCCGCGCCGATTACGTCGGCAAGAACCTGCCCACATCGCACACCGAGCGTGTGAGCGTCCACCTCGCCGAGGTCGACGGCGACGAGGGTGTGACCATTCACGACAAAGACCGCCACGACACGGAAGGAGCGCAGGAGTGAGGCATCTCCTGACCACAGAAGGCCTGGAGCGGGCCGAGCTCGAGAGCTATCTCGACGACGCAGACGAGTTCGTCGATGTCCTCCAGCGTCCCATTCCCAAGGTGCCGGCGCTGCGCGGCAAGACCGTAGCGACGATGTTCTTCGAGGCGTCGACACGCACCAAGATGTCGTTCGAGAAGGCGGCAAAGGCCCTGTCGGCCGACACGATGTCGTTTGCGCCCGGAACCTCGGCGCTCAAGAAGGGCGAGTCGCTGAAGGACACGATCCTCACGATCAAGGCCATGGGAGTCGACGGCATGATCGTCCGCCACTCGGATACCGGGGCCGCCTGGCGGGTTGCCGAATGGGCTGAGATCCCGGTGATCAACGGCGGCGACGGCCAGCACCAGCACCCGACGCAGGCACTGCTCGACTGTCTGACGCTGCGCCGCCACTTCGGGACGCTCGATGGGCTGCGCATCGGCATCGTCGGCGACATCCGCCACAGCCGGGTCGCCCGCTCCGACATCTTCGCCATGGCCGCATTGGGTGCCGAGGTGACCCTGGTGTCGGCGCCGACGCTCCTGCCGCTCGACACGACCGGCTGGCCGGTACGGACAACGAGCAACCTGGACGACGTGCTGACCGAGCTCGACGCCGTCTATTTGCTGCGGGTTCAGGCCGAGCGGGGCGGGTCATCGGTGTTCCCGTCGTATGCCGAGTACCGGCAGAGGTTCGGGCTGACGAGGGAGCGCTTCGCCCGCCTCAAGCCCGACACGGTGGTGCTCCACCCCGGCCCGATGATTCGCGGGGTCGAGATCGACGCCGCCGTCGCCGACGATCCGCGGTCGCTGGTTCTCGATCAGGTTGCCAACGGGGTGGCCGTGCGCATGGCCGTCCTCTTCCAGCTGCTCGGAGGTGAGCGGAGTGAGTGAGCTGTTGATCCAAGGCGGCCTCGTGCTGAGGTCCGGCGGCCCCGTCGAGGCCGATGTTCTGGTTCGCGACGGTCAAGTGGTCGAGATCGGGAGCGGACTGACGGCGCCCGATGCGGAGGTACTCGATGCGAGCGGCTGCTGGGTCGGCCCAGGTTTCGTCGATATCCACACCCACCTGCGTGAACCCGGTCAAGAGCACAAGGAAGACATATCCTCGGGCTCGGCCGCAGCTGCCGCGGGCGGCTACACGGCAGTCGTGGCCATGCCGAACACCAACCCAGCCATAGACTCCGGCTACCTGGCTCGCTACGTCGCGGATCGGGGCCGTGAGGTCGGCCTGGTCGAGGTGGTGCCCGCAGGCACCATCAGCGAGGGCAGGCGGGGCGAGAAGCTGTCGCACCTCGACGAGTTGTGGGCTGCGGGAGTGCGGATCTTCACCGACGACGGCGATACGGTGGCGGACGCCGGGCTGTTGCGACGGGCCATGGAGTACGTCGCCCAGCTCGGCGGGGTCATCTCCCAGCACACCATCGATCCGGGGCTGGCTGCCGGAGGCCACATGAACGAAGGAGCCGTGTCGTCCCGAATGGGCATGATGGGAGTGCCGCCGCTCGCCGAGGAGGTCGTCATCGCTCGTGACTTGGCGTTGGTGCGTCTCACGAACGTGCGCTACCACGTCCAACACGTGAGCACTGCCGGCGCCGTCGCCCTGATCGCTGCCGCCAAGGCCGAAGGGTTGCCGGTGACAGCCGAGGTGACCCCACACCACCTGACATTCACGGACGCAGAGGTGCGTTCGATGAGTCCTGTGTTCAAGATGATGCCCCCGCTCCGCACCGATGCGGACGTGGCTGCGCTGCGGGAGGCACTTGCGAGCGGAGTCATCGACTGTGTCGCCACCGATCATGCGCCGCACGCGGCCCATGAGAAGGACACGACATTCGAAGACGCCCCGTGCGGGGTCACCGGTCTCGAGTGGGCTGCCGCCGCCGTCACGACGGCGGTCGGGCTCGATATCGAGCGATTCTTCGATCGGATGTCGTCCGCTCCTGCGCGGATCGCCCGCATCTCTGATCGCCACGGCCAAGCCGTCGAGGCGGGCATTGCGGCCAACCTCGTGGTCTTCGACCCGGCGACGGAGGAAGTGGCGACGTCGACCCGATCGCAGGCGACCAACTCGCCGTACCTCGGGCGTACCTGGAGGGGCGTCGTCCGCCACACGATCTACCGAGGCGAGCTGACCCACACCGTGGTGGGGGTCGCTCGGTGACCAACGCTGCACTCGTTCTCGCCGACGGCACCGTCTTTCCCGGCGTCGCCGTCGGTGGGGACGGGATCGCCGTCGGTGAGGTCGTCTTCAACACGGCGATGACCGGCTACCAAGAGGTCCTGACCGACCCGTCCTACGCAGGGCAGATCGTCACCATGACGGCACCGCACATCGGCAACTACGGCGTCGCCGCGGCCGACGACCAAGCCGAGCGCCCGGTGTGCGCCGGGTTCGTGATGCGCTCGCTGAGCCGGATGGCGTCGAGCTGGCGGGCGGACGGCGACCTCGCCGGCTATTTGCGTCGAAAGGGCGTTGTGGCCCTCAGCGACGTCGACACGCGAAAGCTCACCCGTCACATCAGAACGACGGGGGCCATGCCTGCGGCGATAGGAACGGGTGCCGAGGTGGCCGAGCTTCACCGAGCGGCTGCCGAGCACGGGGGGATGGGGGGGCGAGACCTCGCGACGGGTGTCTCGACGGAGGCCGCGTACGTTGCGGCCTCGGTCGGGCCGGCCAAGGCGCGGGTGGTCGCCTACGACCTCGGGCTCAAACGGGACATCATCAGCCAGCTGACGGCGCGTGGCATCGAGGTCCGCGTCGTCCCAGCCGGGACTCCGGCAGATGCAGTGCTGGTCGAAGGTCCTGACGGGGTGTTCCTCTCCAATGGACCGGGCGATCCGGAACCCGTACGCAGCACGATCGCCGCAGTCACCGAGCTTCTCGGGCGTGTCCCGATCTTCGGCATCTGCCTCGGGCATCAGATTCTCGGCTTGGCCCTCGGCGCTCGCACCTACAAGTTGCCGTTCGGTCACCACGGCGGCAATCACCCTGTGCGGAGGCTTGCAGACGGCGGCGTCGAGATCACCGCCCAGAACCATGGGTTTGCGGTCGACCTGTGGAGTCTGGCCGGGAGAGCACGTCCCCAACGAGCGGCGGGCTCGCTGCCGGGGCGTTGGCTCCTGCCCGATGTTGCGCGGAGCCGATTCGGAGACGTCTTCCCGACCCACCAGAATCTCAACGACGGCACGCTCGAGGGATTGGCGTGTCCCGATGCCGGAGCGTTCTCCGTCCAGTACCACCCTGAGGCTGCGCCGGGACCCAATGACGCGACCGTCCTCTTCGACCAGTTCGCCTCTGTGATCGGAGCCGGTTGATGCCGCGACGCAACGACATCAGCTCGATCCTCGTCATCGGGTCGGGACCGATCATCATCGGCCAAGCCTGCGAGTTCGACTACTCGGGCACCCAAGCCGTGAAGGTGCTGCGCGCCGACGGCTATCGAGTGATCCTCGTCAACTCGAACCCGGCGACCATCATGACCGATCCGGACCTTGCGGATGCCACCTACATCGAGCCGATCACCGCCGACACCATCGAAGCGATCTTCGATGAGGAGCGTCCAGACGCCGTGCTTCCGACCCTCGGTGGGCAGACGGCGCTGAATGTGACGATGGAGCTGGCCGAGCGCGGCGCCCTCACCAAGTACGGCGTGGAGCTGATCGGTGCCGGTCTCGAAGCCATCGAGGCGGCTGAGGATCGCGGTCGCTTCAAGGAGATCATGGAGTCGATTGGGATCGCCACCGCCCGCTCCCACTACGTTCGCTCGCTCGGTGAAGCCCTCGAGGCCGTCACGGATCTCGGCTACCCGGCGATGGTGCGCCCGTCGTACATCATGGGCGGTGGTGGCACCGGCCTTGCCCACGATGAAGACCAGTTCCGCCGGATCGTGGCGGCCGGGCTCGATTCGTCGCCGATCCGCGAAGTGCTGGTCGAGCAGTCCGTGCTCGGGTGGAAGGAGTTCGAGCTCGAGGTCATGCGAGACCACGCCGACAATGCGGTGATCATCTGCTCGATCGAGAACCTCGATCCGATGGGGGTGCACACCGGAGACTCGATAACAGTCGCCCCCGCGATGACCCTGTCGGATCGCGAGTACCAAGAGATGCGCGACGAGGCGATCGCCTGCCTGCGGGCGGTTGGCGTTGCGACCGGGGGCTCGAACGTCCAGTTCGCCGTCCATCCAGAGACGGGTCGCCGTCTCGTCATCGAGATGAACCCGCGGGTCTCCCGATCATCTGCTCTGGCGTCCAAGGCGACGGGCTTCCCCATCGCGAAGATCGCCGCCAAGCTCGCTGTGGGCTACACGCTGGATGAGATCGCCAACGACATCACCGGTGCCACACCGTCATCCTTCGAGCCCGCCCTCGACTACGTCGTCGTGAAGGCGCCCCGTTTCGATTTTGCGAAGTTCCCCAGCCTGAAGCCGGTGCTCGGCACCGCAATGCAGAGCGTCGGCGAAGCCATGGCGATCGGCAGGACGTTCCCGGAGGCGTTGCAGAAGGTGCTGCGCAGCCTCGAGATCGGGCGTCGCGGTTTCGGGGCAGACCCCGTCGAGGCCGTGTACGCCGCCATCCCAACGGAGGACCTCCTCACCCAGGTGGCCACGCCAACGCCGGAGCGAATCTTCCAAGTCGCCGAGGTGCTGCGTCGGGGGACCCAACCGCACACCGTTGCCGCCACCACCGGGTACGACCCGTGGTTCGTCGACCAGATGGCGCTCCTCGTCGAAGTGCGCACCGAGTTGGAGGCTCACGGAGCGCCAACATCCGCAGCGCTTCGCCTCGCCAAGCGGTTCGGATTCAGCGACGTCCAACTCGCTCACCTGTGGCAGGCCGATGAGGAAGAGGTCAGACGACTCCGTCTCGCCAGCCACATCACAACGACCTACAAGACCGTGGACACGTGCGCGGCCGAGTTCGAGGCCGCCACCCCATACTTCTACGGCACCTTCGAGGACGAAGACGAGGCGCCGCAGGCAGGCGACCGGACGGTGATCGTGCTGGGGTCTGGCCCGAATCGAATCGGCCAGGGCATCGAGTTCGATTACTGCTGCGTGCATGCCTCCTTTGCGCTTGCTGAGGCGGGTTACGAGCCGGTGATGGTCAACTGCAACCCTGAGACCGTATCAACCGACTACGACACGTCCGCTCGCCTCTACTTCGAGCCGCTGACGCAAGAAGACGTGCTTGCGGTCGTCGCCAAGGAACAACCAGTCGCCGTCATCGTCCAACTCGGCGGGCAGACCCCACTATCGCTCGCCGCCGACCTCGCCGCCGCCGGCGTGCCTATCGCAGGCACGTCGCCGCAAGCAATCGCGCTCGCTGAAGACCGGCAGCGGTTTGCCGCGGTCTGCAAGGCGCAGGACATCCCGCAGCCGCCATCCGGCACAGCGATGAGCCCCGAAGAGGCCGAGACGGTCGCCGTCGACGTCGGATTCCCAGTACTGGTCCGCCCCTCGTTCGTCCTCGGCGGCCGGGCCATGCGGATCGTCTACGACGTCGCAGAGCTCCGACGCTACCTCGATGACCTCTACAGCCAAGTGGGAAACGACCTCGATCTCCACCGTAACCCGCTGCTGATCGATCAGTTCCTCGAGTCGGCGATCGAGGTCGACGTCGACGCCCTGTATGACGGCCACGAGCTGTATGTAGGCGGCATCATGGAACACGTCGAGGAGGCGGGCATCCACTCAGGCGACTCGGCATGCGTGATCCCGCCGCCGACCCTCAGCGGAGCCGTCGTCCGCCAGATCACCGACCTGACGGGCCGGCTGGCGGTAGGGCTCGAGGTGTGCGGACTGCTCAACATCCAATTCGCCGTGAAGGACGGCGACGTGTTCGTGCTCGAAGCAAACCCTCGCGCGTCCCGCACTGTGCCGTTTGTATCGAAGGCGACGGGCGTGCCGCTCGCCAAGGTCGCGACGAAGGTGATGATGGGCGCCCGGCTCGCCGATCTGCGGCGAGATGGCGTTCTGCCCCCGCAGGGCCGCACGCTGCCCGGCAGGGTCGCCATCAAGGAGGCTGTGCTGCCTTGGAAGCGATTCCCGGGAGAAGACCGGGTGCTCGGACCCGAGATGCGGGCAACCGGTGAGGTCATGGGCCTGGCAACGACGCTCGGAGCCGCCTACGCCAAGGCGCTGAAAGGCGCGGGCCATGCGATCCCTGAGACCGGTACGGTGTTCATCTCGCTCAACGACCGGGACAAGCCCGAGGGCATTCGGGTTGCAACTCGCCTGAGCGAGCTCGGGTTCCGGATCCTCGCCACGCACGGGACGGCCGGGCATCTCGCCCGACATGGGGTCGCGGTCACCCACGTCGACAAGGTGGGGGAGGGACCGTACGACCCGGTCCGGCTTCTCGAGGACGGCGAGATCCAGCTGGTGATCAACACGCCGCGGGGCAGCAAGGCTCGTGGCGACGGCAGCCTGATTCGCCGCGCCGCAACCCGTCACGACGTGCCGTGCATCACCACCATGCGTGGTGGCCGGCTCCTCGTCGAGAGCCTGCGCGCCGACCCCGCCCGCACCGCCGTTTCGAGCCTGCAGCGCCATCACGCCGCTCATGGCTGATCTCTCGACGCGCCTGGGCGACCACCCGCTGCGGACGGTGGTGGTGGCGGCGTGCGGCACCGTTGGGTCGGTTACCGATTTCGCCCGCACCGCCGCGTTGGAGGCGTACGGCGCTGCCGTTGCCAAGTCGGTCAGCGCGGTGCCGTGGCCGGGCCGTGCTGCCCCCAGGGTGGCGAGCGCCGGCGAAGGCATGCTGAACGGCATCGGTATCCAGAACCCCGGCATCGACGCATGGCGGGCCGAAGTCGGAACGCGGCTCGGCGACCTCCCCGTCGAGGTGTGGGGCTCGGCGGTTGGCCACCACGTGGCCGACTTCGCGGTCGTGGCCGAGGGTCTCGAAGCTGCCGGGGTAGCGGCCGTCGAGGTGAACCTCTCGTGCCCGAACCTCGACGGCGGCCCCATGTATGCGCTCGATGCCGGGGCGGCATCCGCCGTGGTCAAGGAGGTTGCCGCTGCCGTCACGGTGCCCATCGGCGCCAAGCTGTCTCCCAACGCCGTCGACATTGCCGGAGTGGCTGCCGCCGTCGCCGATGCCGGAGCCTCGTGGGTGGTGCTCGGCAACACGGTGTGGGGCGCCGGATTCGACGTCGAGACCAGGCGACCCAAGCTGTCCGGAGTTGTCGGCGGGTACTCGGGTGCACCGCTCAAGCCGATCGCCTTGCGCTGCGTGTGGGAGGTGTCGCAGGCAATACCGGGTGTCCCCATCGTTGGATGTGGCGGTGTGCGGACGGGGGATGACATCGTCGAGTTCCTTCTCGCTGGGGCGTCTGCTGTAGCGGTTGGGACGGCGCATTTCGCGGAGCCGCGGGTCGGGCCCCGTCTCCTCTCCGAGTTGGATGCGTATTGCGAGCGGCACGGGATCGCCAGCGTCGGGGAGCTCGTCGGAGCGGCAGTGCCCTGGTGAACGATCCGCCGATCCTGGTTGCCCTCGACGTGCCGTCGGCTGAGGAAGCGGTCCGCCTCGCGAAAGCTGTGGCTCCCCACGTTGGCGGCTTCAAGGTCGGCCTCGGGCTCCTCCATGGCCCCGGACCCGGCACGGTGGCGGCGGTGGCGGCGCTCGGAAAACCGGTGTTTGCCGACGCCAAACTCCACGACATCCCCTCACAGGTGAAGGCGGCTGCCACTCACCTCGGCGCAATTGGCGCCCGCTGGGTCACCGCGCACGTGTCCGGCGGGCAAGCGATGCTCGAGGCGGCGGTGGCAGGGCTCAGCACAGGGGCCGGAGGTCCGGCCGGCATCCTCGGGGTCACCGTCCTGACGAGCCTCGACGAGGCGGCGCTGGCGGCGGTTGGGATCACCGCCAGGCCGGGCAAGCTCGTCTCGCGTATGGCGCGCGTAGCGGAGCGCGCTGGATGCGAGGGGCTGGTCTGCTCACCGCTCGAGCTTGGCGTCGTCGCGACGGTCGCTCCGAGCCTCACAACCGTCATCCCCGGAATCCGCCCCACTCCGGGCGACGACGACCAGCGCCGGGTGATGACGCCGCAGGAGGCGATCCAGCGCGGAGCGGATTGGCTGGTGATCGGAAGACCGATCACCAGAGCCGCCGATCCGGTCGCAGCGGCTGCCGCCATTGCGGCATCGATCCGCGAGATGGGAGAGGTTGGTTGATAGAGTCTTACCGACCCGCGAGGAGGTAGCCAATGGCCGTACCCCAGATGAGCGCCGAGCAACGGGCCGCTGCGCTTGCCAAGGCGGTGGAAGCGAGGAGGGTGCGCGCCGAGATCAGCCACCTGCTCAAGACGGGCACACTCACGCTCTCGGAAGTGTTCGAGCGGGCCGAGACCGACGACATCGTTGCAGGGACCAAGATCACCAAGGTCATCGTCTCGCTCCCCGGGATGGGCAAGATCTCCACCAAGCGTCTCCTCGAGGAGCACGAGATCGACGAGAGCCGGCGGATTCGCGGCCTGGGCAGCCGCCAGCGCCGGGTACTTCTCGAGCTCTTCTCGTGATACGAACGTGATCATCTCGATCTCGGGACGGCCAGGGTCGGGGAAGAGCGCTGTTGCGAAGGTGCTCGCCGCACAGCTCGGGTTGGATCACGTATCGGCAGGCGACTTCATGCGGAAGATCGCGAGCGAACGCGGCGTGTCGATCCTCGAGCTCTCGCGGGCCGCGGAGAACGACATCGCGATCGATCACGAGATCGATGCTCGAACCCGTGACCTCGGTGAAACCCGAGATGGCTTCGTCATCGACGCCCGCCTCGCCTGGCACTTCCTCCCAACGTCGATCAAGGTGTTTCTCGACGTGCGACCCGACGTCGCAGCTGCGCGAATCTACGGCGCAGCACGTGGGGTCGAACACGAGAACGTCGACCTGGCAGCGACGCAACGCGCGATCGAGGCCAGGAGCCACTCCGAGTTCGACCGCTACAGGCGCTACTACGCCATCGACTACACCGACCCCGCGCATTTCGACCTCGTGGTGGACACGTCGGCTCTCGACGTCACCGGTGTTGTCGCCCGCATTCGGGAGTTCGTCGAAAGCCGAACCCTCGACGATGACGCCGGCCACGCCCCACCGGGAGCCCAGCCGCAGGCGCTATGATGGAAGTCCTGATCGTCCGGTGTTCACGCCCGTGCGACCGGTTCCCTGCCCAGGAGATTGCACTCACATGATCGAGCCCCCCATCGGACGCGTGTTGGAGAAGGCGCAGACCCGTTTCGGCCTCGTCGTGCTGGCGGCACGTCGTGCCCGCCAGATCAACGCGTACTTCAACCAGCTCGGCGAGGGATTTGGCAGCTACGTCCCGCCGCAAGTCCACTCGCTGTCTCGCAAGCCGTTGTCGATCGCACTCGAGGAGATCGACGCCGACAAGGTGACGCTCGAGATCCAGACCGAAGAGGTGTGACCTCCCGATGCTGACCGGGCGCCGGATCGTGCTCGGCGTGTCCGGCGGTGTCGCCGCTTACAAGGCCGCCTATCTGGCTCGCCGTCTCATCGAGCGCGGAGCGGCGGTGCGAGCGGTCATGACCCGCTCGGCCACCGAGTTCCTCGGTCCGCAAACGCTGGCTGCGATCACTGGAGCCCCACCGCTGCTCGATCTCTTCGGCGGCGATGACCCGAGCCCACACACGAATCTCGCCCGATGGGCGGATGCCGTCGTGGTCGTGCCCGCTACAGCGGCGACGCTCTCTCGCCTCGCGACGGGTCTCTCCGACGACGCGCTCTCGACCACGGTGCTGGCCGCCTGGGGCACGCCCGTACTCGTGGCTCCGGCAATGCACGCCGAGATGTGGGACCACCCGGCAACCCGGCGCAACATCGCCGCCCTCGTTGCGGACGGCTACACCATCGTTGGGCCCGAGAGCGGCCCGCTCGCCGGAGGCGATGAGGGGCCAGGCCGGCTCGCCGATCCCGACATGATCCTGGCCGAAATCGTGCGGATGCTCGGAGGCGGTGACCTTGCGGGCTGGCACGTCCTCGTGTCGGCAGGGGGCACACGGGAGGCCATCGATCCGGTCCGCTACATCGGCAACCGGTCGTCGGGGAAGATGGGGAACGCCATCGCTGTGGCGGCGGCAGACCGAGGCGCTGCCGTCACCCTCGTCACGTCGGCACCCCCGCCCGAGGGAGCACGGCGCGACATCGAGATCGTCACCGTCGAAACTGCCCAGGAGATGGCCCACGCCGTGTGGTCGCGGGCCGGTGAGAGCCATGTTGCCGTTCTCTCCGCCGCCGTTGCCGACTTCCGACCGCGTGACCCGGCGGACATCAAGCTTCGTCGCGCCGACGGCACGCCAGTCATCGAGCTCGAGCCGACCCCCGACATCCTCGCCGGCATCGCCGCCATGAGCCCGCGTCCGTTTCTCGTCGGGTTCGCAGCGGAGACGGGATCGCTCGATGAGGCGGTCGCAAAGGCGCAACGCAAGGGCGTCGATCTGCTCGTCGCCAACGATGTCGCCAAGGATGGATCTGGCTTCGGTACGGACACCAACGAAGTTGCGCTCGTGACGCCCGACGGGAGCTCCGAGCCTTGGGAGCTGATGCCGAAGCGGGACATCGCCGACCTGCTGTGGGATCGTATCCGCCGGATGCGCATTGGGGACGAGCGCTGAGTCGCATCGCCCAGGTCGTGCCGAACCTGGCGACCTTCGCCGTCGACGACGGCTTCTCGTACCGCGTGCCGGACACGCTCGGCGGTGTCGAAGTCGGCTCGCTGGTTCGGGTGCCGCTCGGCGGGCGACGGGTCCGCGGCTACGTGACACACCTTCGCGACAGCGCCGACCCGGGAAACCTCCGAGACGTGCTCGGCGTGGTCGGCGACTACCCGGTGTTCACCCCGCGATTGCTCGAGACGTTGCGATGGGGCGCCATCCACTACGTCGCCCCCGTCGCAGCGCTTCTCGCGAAGGGCGGGCCGCCCAATGTCGCCCGACGCCGCCAGATCGCAGCCGGTCGGCCGCTACATGTTCCGTCACCGCTGCCGGATGTCACATCGGCGGCGGCGGCCGGACGCCACGCGCGCAGCCACTACCTGATCGGCGGCGGGCCATGGGTGAGCCCGATCGCAGGCCTTGTCTCTGAGGTGCTGACCGCTGGACGCAACGCAGCCGTCATCGTGCCAACCGTCGCAGAGGCCAAAGCGCTGGCGGAGGGCCTGGAGGAGGCGCTCGGAACCAAGGTCTGGTGCGTGTCGTCCTCGGAGCCCGACAAGGACGTCACGGCCGCTTGGGTCGCCATGGCGGTGGGTCGTGGTCAGATCGTCGTCGGCACTCGCGAGATCGCCTTCTGGCCGCTGGGCAGCCCGGCCACCGTCGTTGTGGTAGAGGAAGGGAGGCCGGCCATGAAGGCCCCCCAGACGCCGACAACACACGTTCGGGACATCGTGCGGCGGCGAGCCACCAGCGAGCGCTTCAGCATGGTCTACTGCGGCCCGGTGCCGACGGCCGAGGCCTTGGCGGCAGGTCCTGCCATCCATGAGCCGGCGAGTCGAGTGTGGCCGCTGGTCGAGGTCGTTTCCCGATCCGAGGAGCCGCCGGGCGGGGGAGTGGTGATGGATGCGACCGTGCGAGCCATCCGCGGTGCTGTACGGGCGGGGGGCGACGCGTTCGTCTTCGTCCCTCGCCGCGGAGACGCTGCGGCGTTTCGCTGCGTGCGCTGCTCGGAGCTGCGGCGCTGCAGGGCGTGTGGCGCAGCTGCGAGCAGGGGTGATGTCTGCGCCCGGTGTGGTGCCCGGCTCGAGAGCTGCGCAGAATGCGGCGGGGAGCGGTTCGAAGCCCTCGGTGCCGGGGTCGGGCGGGTGGCGGCAGAGCTGCGGCGGACGCTCGGCGACATCGTCGGCACCGTCGGCGAAGGCCAGAAGATCACCGTCGGCACCGAGCGCGACCTGACGGAGATCGCCAACGTCTCCATAGCGGTGGTCATCGACGCCGATGCATTGGTGATGGCGCCGCACTACCGCGCCGAGGAAGATGCCTTGCGGACGCTCGCCCGGGTTGCGTTGCGGGTCGTCCGTGGTCGCGGGCACCGATGTCTCATCCAGACCTCCGACCCGGCCCATCGGGTCTACGAGGCGCTGCGCCACGGCCGGCCGACCGGGTTGCTCCGCGCCGTTCTCGCCGAGAGGGAGGCGGAGGGGTTTCCGCCCGTGACACAGCTCTTGGCCCTCGAGATCACAGATGCCACGCCGGAGGCCGACGCCGAGCTGCGCAGCGTGGGGGGTGCGGCGTCCATCCACGGTCCCGGGCCCTCCGGCGAGGCTTTGCGGTGGCTGGTCTCCGCCCCGGATCTGCGGCCCTTCAAAGTTCAGTTGCGCAGCCAGGTCCAGCGTTGGCGCGACGCAGGCGCCAAGGTCCGCATCGATGCCGACCCCGTGCGGCTGTGAGCCGGGGCCGCAAACCGCCCTCGCGCACGGCAGGCACCCGCTCCCCGAGCTGTCTCAGGCCGGGACGGCAAAGAGGCAGAAGGGGTGTCCTGCGGGGTCGAGCATGACCCGAACGTCTTCTTGGGGCTGGTGGTCTGCGAGACGGGCGCCGGCGTCCGTTGCCCATGCAACGCCGGCGTCGAGGTGATCCACCTCGATATCGAGGTGGATCATCATCTGTTGGCGGCCGGGCTCCGGCGGCCAGGTGGGCGGGACGTAGTGTTGCTCGAATTGGAACTCGATCTTCATGTCCCCAGACGGCGAGCGCAGCTTCGCCCACCCGTCCTCAGGCGGGTAGCCGGGGCGGGGACCTTCTCGCTCAACCATCGTCCATCCCAGCAGGCGTTGATAGAAGGCCGCCAGGGCGAGCGGATCCGCAGCATCCAACACCGGGCCCGTGATGCGCATGCGGGGAGCTATGACGATCTTCCTCCTCGTCGGACCGGTTCAACTGTACGCCTCGGTGGGCAAAGGCCGGCGCTCGAGTCTGGCTCTTCGCCTGGCGGCTCATCGCTGTGCGGCATGGGGGCCCCAACCCCATGCCGCCAAGGCTGCCGGAGCGGCAGCCGTGGGTGCGGTTGGCTCTTCGCCTGGCGGCTCATCGCTGTGCGGCATGGGGGCCCCGACCCCATGCCGCCAAGGCTGCCGGAGCGGCAGCCGTGGGTGCGGTTGGCTCTTCGCCTGGCGGCTCATCGCTGTGCGGCATGGGGGCCCCAACCCCATGCCGCCAAGGCTGCCGGAGCGGCAGCCTCTATGCTCTCGGCTCGATGGCGGTCTACCCGATTCGGACGTTTGGCGATCCCGTGCTGCGCACCCCGGCGGAGCGGGTCGATGACGTGTCGAGTGCCCTCGAGCGGCTCATCGACGACATGTTGGAGACGATGTACGAGGCGCCCGGGGTCGGCCTTGCGGCGCCTCAGATCGGGATCTCCAAGCGCATCTTCGTGGCGGACGTCGGAGACGGCCCGTTCGTGATGCTGAACCCCGAGATCGTCGAGGTCTCGGGGGAATGGGAGTTCGACGAAGGATGCTTGTCCGTGCCCGGTCGCTTCTGGTCGATCGAACGGCCTGCGTTTGCCAAAGCGGTCGGCCTCGACCTCGACGGGCTGCCGGTCGAGTACGAGGGCGATGAAGTGATGGGCCGAGTTCTCCAACACGAGATCGACCACCTCGGCGGCATCCTCCTCCTCGAACGGCTGCCGAAGCGCACCCGCAAGGCCGCTCTCCGTGATTTGAGGAAGGAAGCGCTCGGGCTGCCCGAGGCGTCGGTCTGATGCGCTCCGTGTTTCTCGGCACCCCTGCTGCGGCCGTACCCGCCCTTGCCGCCCTGCTCGACGTCGACGACGTGGCGCTGGTGGTGACACAGCCGGACCGGCCTCGGGGCCGCAGTTCCCGACCGGTGCCGTCACCGGTCAAGCTCGCAGCTCAGGAGTGGGGACTGCCCATCGCGCAGCCGGCCGACGCTGCCGGGCTCGCGGCCGCTGTGCGGTCCGTACCGGATCTCGACGTCGGTGTTGTGGTGGCGTATGGCCGCATCCTCCGCCCCGAGGTGCTCGCAGCCACCAGGGTCGGCTACGTGAACATCCACTTCTCACTGCTGCCGCGCTGGCGGGGGGCGGCTCCGGTAGAACGATCCCTCCTCGCCGGTGACGAGATGACGGGCGTCTCACTCATGTATCTCGACGAAGGTCTCGACACTGGGCCCATCATCTCTGTGATCGAAACGCCGATCGCCGACGACGAGACTGGAGGAACTCTGACGGCAAGGCTGAGCCACCTCGGCGCAGTGCTGCTCTCCGACACCTTGCCCGGGTTCATAGCGGGTTCGCTGCAGCCCGCGGCCCAGATCTCGGCGGGTGCGACCTATGCGGCAAGGCTCAGCTCTGAGGAGGCGCGGCTCGATCACGCCACGACCGCCGCAGACCTCGAGCGCCGGGTGCGTGCGTTCAACCCGCGTCCGAGCGCATGGCTCACCGTGGACGGCGACCGCCTCAAAGTGCTTGCGGCGTCCGTGGTCTCCGCGAGCCCGGCTGCCGGGATGATCGAGGGCGTCGACGGGCATCCGGTGCTCGGCACGGCCGACGGTGGCTTGCGCCTCGACGTGGTGCAGCCCGCCGGGAAGGGGGCGCAGTCCGGCAGGGCATGGCTGAATGGCCGGCGCGGCGCGCCAGCGGCGGCAGGCGCGTGAAGCCGGGCGTCGCGGCTCGCCTCCGCACAGCCGAGCTCGTGGTCCGAGTGGTGGACGAAGGTGCTCACTCCAACGTCTTGCTCGATCGAGCGGACACGCTCCCCGACGAGTTGCGTAGCCCCGTGACCCGGCTCACGATGGACACCTTGCGCTGGGTGCCGTTTGCCGATGGGCTGCTTCGCTCGGCGAGCTCACGACCACTCGCAGAGCTCGATCCATTCGTCCGCAGCGTGCTGCGGGTCGCCGTGACCGAGCTGGTGACCGGGGGAGCGCCCCACGCCGTCGTCGACAGCGCAGTCGAAGCCGTTCGTGAGGGTGGTTCGCCACGCGCCGCAGGATTCGTCAATGCCGTGCTGCGCCGCGTGGCGGGTCGCGCCGCCGTGCCCGACCCCGCGGCAGTGGGTGCAGCGACCACCCCCGCGTGGATCCAGAGCCGCCTGGCAGCCGCATGGGGCGAACGGGAGGCCGAAGCGTTCTTGGCAGCAACACTCGCCCCTGCGGGCATCGGTGTGCGCTGGAGGCCCGGCGCCGAGCACGTGGTCGGTGAGCCGGTTGCCGGAATCGCCGGCGCCACCGTGGTGGCGGATCGGGACGCCGTCGCTGCCGCAGGGGATGCCGCGATCGTGATGGACCCGTCGTCGACGGCCGTCGCCGCTGCCGTCGGCGCAAAGCCGGGCATGGATGTACTCGATCTCGCCGCCGCTCCAGGCAACAAGACGTCCGCGCTGTGGGACGCAATGCAGGGCGAGGGGCGTCTGGTCGCCGCCGATCGCCACGAGCGCCGCCTCCGCGGCGCCGCACGCCGGCTCGCCCGACTCGGTGTGACCGCCCACTGGGTCGTTGGGGATGGTACCGAGCCTCCGTTTCAGGAAGGGAGCTTCGACCGCGTGCTCGTCGATGCCCCCTGCTCCGGGCTCGGAACCCTGCGTCGCAGGCCGGAGATCAAGCTGCGCCTCGACCCCGCGGCTCCCGCTGCCCTCGGTCGCAGCCAGCGGGCGCTGCTCGAGGCGGCCCGGCGGCTGGTGCGCCCAGGCGGCCGCCTCGTCTACGCCGTGTGCACGGTCTTCCCCGAGGAGACGACCGAGGTTGCCGCGATGTTCGGCGGTCGGCCGCCCAGCGACCTCCCTGGACGGGAGTGGGGCGGGGGCCTCCTGCTCGGGCCGCACCTCACCGGCACCGACGGCATGTTCATCACCGTCTTCGATGTGTGAGGAATCAGCCCGGCGTCAGATGATCTCGATCTCGCCGATGCCCGGCTCTGGGGGCGGGTAGCGGAGGTCGAGGCCCTCGAGCGTCGCAACCAGCGTCTCGGCGATCACCACGTCGCGGTACCACTTGTGGTTGGCCGGCACCACGTACCACGGGGCGTGTTCGGCGCTCGTTCGAGAGAGCACCGCCTCGAAGGCAACCATGTAGTCGTCCCATCGCTTGCGATGGTCGAGGTCGCCTGCGTTGAACTTCCACCGCTTCGTCGGGTCGTCCAGCCGTGCTTGGAGACGCGCCGCCTGCTCCTCCTTCGAGATGTGGAGGTAGAACTTGACGATCGTCGTGCCCTCGTCTGTGAGCATCCGCTCGAAAGCGTTGATGTGGTCGTACCTGCGTTCCCACCGCTCCGGGGCCACGAGTTCGAGTACCCGCACGACCAGCACGTCCTCGTAATGGCTGCGGTTGAAGATCACGATCTCCCCGTTGCCCGGCGTCTTGGCGTGGACCCGCCACAGATAGTCGTGGGCGAGCTCGAGGCTGCTCGGCGCCTTGAAGTTCGCCACCCGCACACCCTGGGGGTTGACGCCCTCGAACACCTTGCGAATCGCACCATCCTTCCCGCCACTGTCCATGGCTTGGAGCACGATCAACAGGCGATGACGCCCATCCGCCCACATGAGATGCTGGAGCTCGGCCAGCCGATCGCGCAGCTTGCCCAATCGCTTGCGGGCGGCCTTCTTGCCTTCCTCCCACCCATCGACAGAGGCGGGGTCGAAGTCGGCCAGCCGGACCGTGGTTCCTGGTTCGATGCAGTGGGCCGGCATGTCGTCTCCTCGTTCGAACTCTCGCGATCAGCGCCGAATCTACTGCGTCCCTCCGTCCCTCCTCCGGATCGCCCGGCTCGGCGGCGGGAGGGGCGGCCCTCTTCATGCCTCTAAGCTCGGATCATGCGCAAAGCCGTTCGGATCGCTCCGTCCATCTTGGCTGCCGACTTCAGCACATTGGGCGAGGACATCCTGCGCGTTGCGGATCACTCGGACTGGTTGCACATCGATGTGATGGACGGCCATTTCGTACCCAACATCTCGCTGGGCATCCCCATCATCCGGTCGATCAGGCCCGTCACCGACCTGCTGTTCGACTGCCACCTGATGATGACCAACCCGGATGCCTACCTCCGCCCACTCAAAGAGGCGGGCGCCGACCTCGTGACCATCCACATCGAGGCATTTCCCGACCCGGTGGCGATCGCAGCCCAGGCACGGTCGGAAGGGCTTGGCTTCGGGCTGGTTGTGAACCCGCCGACTCCGTTTGCGGCTGTAGAGGCGTTTGTCGAGCTCTGCGACGTACTGCTCGTGATGTCGGTGAATCCAGGTTTTGGTGGTCAGTCGTTCATCACATCGGCGCTCGACAAGGTGGCACTCGCGAGGAAATACGTTGACCTCCGCGGACTGCCGACCGATATAGAGATCGATGGAGGTATCGGTATCGACACGATCGGCGCTGCACGACGCGCCGGGGCGGACGTCTTCGTCGCCGGCAGCGCCATATTCGGCGCCGACGCCCCGGCCGCTGCCGCCGTCGAGCTGCGCAAGCTCGCCGAGGACGCCGACGACAGGCCCTGACCGCAGCGGCGGTTGGCGTTGCGCGACATCGAGAGTGGCATGAAACAGCGGATCCTGATGGTCGATGACGATCGCGAGGTCGTCGACTATGTCCGCCGCCATCTCGAGGCTGCGGGTTTCGAGGTGGAGAGCGTCGACGGTGCGGCCGATACCTGGAAGGCGATGCAGCGCGGCGTGCCCGACCTGGTGTTGCTCGACATCGACGTTCCCGAGGGCGACGGGCTGGCGCTCCTGCGGGGTATAGCGTCCGACCGCGTGACGACCGCCGTCCCCGTGATCGTGGTGACCGCAGGGCGCCTGAGCCGAGATCGGGTGCGGGCGCTCCGCATGGGCGCTGACGACTACATCACCAAGCCGTTCGATGTCGACGAGCTCGCTGCCCGCGTGCGTACCGTGCTGCGCCGGGCGCGCCAGCTGCGCGACTTGTCGCCGCTGACCGGCTTGCCCGGCAACGCCGGCATCACCCGGCAGCTCGCGGCCCGCATCGCCACGCACAAACCGCTGGCGGTCGTGCACGTCGATATCGACAACTTCAAGTCCTTCAACGATGCCTACGGCTTCCTGCGTGGCGACGGCGTGATCTCGTTCTGCGCAACGTGCCTCCAGGGAGCAGCCGCCGTGGCCGCGACCGGGGAGACCTTCGTCGGACATATCGGCGGCGACGACTTCGTCGTGCTGTTGCCCCCGGACGATGTGGCTGCCTTTTGTGACCATGCGATCGCCGAGTGGGACGACCAGATCGGGTCTCGCTACGACCCGGCCGACGCAGCTCGGGGCGCCGTCGAGGTCAAGGACCGTCGTGGGGAGATCCGTGAAGTCCCCCTGGCAACGCTTTCGATGGGCGTGGCGACCAACGAGCATCGCCGCTTCTCTTCGGAATGGGAGGCCTCCGCCCTGGCAGCTGAGATGAAGGAGTACGCCAAGCGGCAGAGCGGATCGAACTACCAGATCGACCGCCGGACGCGCTGAGGGATCGGACCACCTACGGCACGGCGACCCGGCCGCAGGAGAAGGCAGAGGCCGGTAGTACGATGGGTGATACGAAGAGGCCCCCTTCAGGGCAGGGTGCAATTCCCGACCGGCGGTGAAAGCCCGCGACCCCCAATCGGGGTGGATCCGGTGGAACCCCGGAGCCGACGGTGACAGTCCGGATGGGAGAAGGAGGGCGCTGTGTCGCGACGCGCGCAGTCCGACAACCGAGCAGATGAGCGGCGCAGCATGGCGCAGCTCCGGCGCGCCATCGAGATCGCACGCCCCCTTCACCCGCACCCCAACCCACGCGTGGGCGCCGTCCTCGTTTCAGCAACAGGCGCAACGGTGGGGGAGGGCGCCCATGTACGCGCCGGAGATGCCCACGCCGAGGTCCTCGCGGTCGAGCAGGCAGGCTCGGACGCAATGGGCGGCACGATGTACGTCACCCTCGAGCCCTGCGCCCACCACGGCCGGACCCCTCCCTGTGCCGATGTCCTCATCGCTGCCGGCGTCGCTCGTGTCGTGGTCGCGGTCGGAGATCCCGACGGTCGCGTTTCCGGCCGCGGCGTTGCGCGACTCAGAGCCGCGGGAGTCGAGGTGGAGACCGACGTCCTTCCCGACGAGGCCGAGGAGTTGGACCCCGGCTACTTCCACCACCGTCGCACCGGCCGTCCCCTCGTGACGCTGAAACTGGCTGCGACGCTCGACGGGCAGGCGGCGGCGGCCGATGGCACGTCGCAATGGATCACCGGCCGGGCGGCGCGAGAGGATGGTCACCGGCTGCGCGCACGCTCGGATGCCGTGATGGTCGGCGCCGGCACGCTGCGTGTCGATGACCCGCGCCTCGACGTTCGACTGCCCGGGTACGCGGGACACCAGCCGCGGCCCGTCGTTGTCGCCGGAGCGACTCCGCTCCCGTCCGACTCCCTGCTCTGGCATCGCTCGCCCCTGGTCTACTCACCGGCCGCCCGAGGCGACGTGCCGCAATCGGCTGAGGTGGTGACGCTGCCGGATGCGAACGGGGTCGACCTCGATGCCGTCGTGAAAGACCTCGGCGCGCGTGGCATCCTCGATCTCGTCGTCGAAGGTGGTCCGACACTCGCCGGCCGCTTGCTCGACCGCGGCCTCGTCGATCGTCTCGTCGTGTACCTCGCCGCCAAGCTCGGAGGCGGCGTGGGTCGTCCGGTCGTCGACGGCGTGTTCTCCACGATGGCCGCAGCACATCCCCTTCGGCTGCTCGAGGCGACGCGGCTCGGGGAAGACATCCGGGTCACCGCTGCCGTAGGAGAGGCTTCCTGATGTTCACGGGAATCGTTACTGAGCTGGGCACCGTGGTATCCAGCGAGCCGACCACGACAGGACGCCGTCTCGTGGTTGCCGCCCCTACGACGGCCCCCAGCATGACCGTCGGAGACTCGGTTGCCGTCAATGGCGTCTGCCTCACCGCGGTGACCACCGATGACGCCCACTTCGCGCTGGATGTGGTGGGGGAGACCCTGTCACGCACCAACCTGGGCACCCTCGATGTGGGCGACGCCGTCGACCTCGAGCGGCCGATGCCCGCCGTCGGCAGGTTCGACGGACACATCGTCCAAGGCCACGTCGACGCGGTTGGCGTGGTGGCCGGTATCGATCCGGAGGGCGAGGCGAGGCGGGTGCGGGTGCGGGTGCCCCAGCCGCTCGGCCGCTACATCGTCGAGAAGGGATCCGTGACCATCGACGGGGTGAGCCTGACGGTGACTGCGGTGTCGCCTGCGGACGCCGACGATGCGTGGTTCGAGGTCGTGCTCATCCCGCACACGCTCGACGTCACCGTTCTGGGACGTCGCCGCGTTGGCGATGCCCTGAACCTCGAGATGGACGTGATCGCCAAGTACGTCGAGCGAATGATGGGGGCCAGATCGTGAGTGGGGCTGTTGACCGGGCAGTAGCCGCCTTTGCCGAGGGGCGGTTCGTGCTGGTGGTCGATGACGAGAACAGGGAGAACGAGGGCGACCTCATTGTCTCCGCGGAGGCGGTGACGGCCGATCAGATTGCTTTCATGGTGCGCCACACCAGCGGGCTGATCTGCGTGCCACTCGGCCGAGAGCGACTGGACGAGCTCGGGCTCCCGTTGATGGTCGCTCAGAACACCGAGTCCTTCAAGACGGCTTTCACGATCTCGGTGGATGTCGTTCATGGCACGACCACCGGGATATCGGCTGCCGACCGTGCCGCCACCATCCGCGCCCTCGCAGATCGCCGCTTCGGTGCCGCCGACTTTGCCAGGCCCGGCCATGTCTTCCCACTGCGCTACACGCAGGGCGGTGTGCTGATTCGCCCTGGGCACACGGAGGCGGCTGTCGACCTGTGTCGCATGGCGGAGCGGGTGCCGGCCGGTGTGCTGTGCGAACTCGTCGAAGACGATGGAACGATGATGCGGGGCCGCCGCCTGGTGGAGTTCGCCGTCGCCCACGACATCCCCGTGCTCTCGGTAGGCGATCTCGTGACGCAACGTTGGGCTACCGAGACGCTCGTGCGGCGAGAAGCAGAGGCGATGCTCCCGACCGATCACGGCGACTTTCGGGCCATCGGGTTTCGCTCGACGCTCGACGGCTCCGAGCACATCGCACTCGTGAAGGGCGAGGTAGCCGGGGTCGAAGGGGTGCTCACGCGAATCCACTCCGAGTGTTTCACCGGCGACGTTCTCGGCTCGCAACGCTGCGACTGCCGGGCACAGCTCCAGGCCGCGCTGGTGCGCATCGCCGCCGAGGAACGCGGAATCCTCGTGTACAACCGCTCCCACGAGGGTAGAGGCATCGGCCTGCTCAACAAGCTCTCCGCCTACCGGCTGCAGGACGAGGGCCACGACACCGTCGAAGCCAACCACGCGCTCGGTTTCGGGGCGGACCTCCGCTCCTTCGGGCTGGATGCGCAGATCCTCACGGCGCTCAAAGTATCCAGCGTCCGCCTCATGACCAACAACCCGGACAAGCAGCGTCAGCTGGAGCTCTACGGCGTCCGAGTCGCCGAGCGCCTCCCTCACCTTGCAGGGGTGGGACCGTTCAACGTGCGCTATCTCGAGACGAAGCGGAGCAAGCTCGGCCACCTGATCGAAGAGGAGGGTGCGTGAAGACGGGCCTGCCTTCGGGTGATCCGGTCGATGCGGCTGGTCTGCGCATCGCGGTCGCTCGCGCCACCTTCAACGACGAAGTGACGAGTGGGCTGCTCGAAGGTGCCGTGGGGTGGCTCGAGGCGCGCGGGGCAGCCGTCACCGTCGTCGAGGTTGCCGGAGCGTTCGAGCTCCCGCTCATCGCCCAAGAGCTCGCCCCGGCCCACGATGCCGTCGTCGCCCTCGGTGCTGTCATCGAGGGTGAAACCGACCACTACGAACACATCGCCCATCGGGCCTCCGAGGGTCTGATGCGCGTGATGCTCGACACCGGAACGCCGGTTGCCTTCGGCATCCTGACGGTTCGCGATCCCGAGCACGCCCGGCTCCGGAGCGCCCCCGGGCCGGAAAACAAGGGAGCAGAGGCCGCAGAGGCGGCCGTCCGAACCGCTCTCCTCTTGAGCGGGCTCCGGCCTCGCTGAGCCGGCACGCTTGCTGCGTTGTGGTGCTGCAGCGTCGAACGTATACTCCCGTCCACAACCGACGCCAAGCGGAGGCGCTGCTTCCCACCCGGCCACCGTGTGAGGTGCGCCGAGGTCGACTACCCGACAGGCAGCACTCGTTGTGCTGCCTGCTTTGCGTTCCGGGCTTTCCCGGCGGGTCGTCGGGTGTCGGCACGAGCAGCCACCTGGGAGGTGCGTCCTATCACCAGCAAGGAACCGAGGGTCAACGATCGCATCCGCGCCCGTGAGGTCCGTCTCGTCGATCCGGACGGGGGCCAAATCGGAGTGAAGTCGATCGAGGAGGCCCGTTGGCTGGCCGACCAGCTCGGTCTCGACCTCGTCGAGGTCGCCCCAGATGCCCGACCGCCCGTCGTCCGAATGATGGACTACGGCAGGTACAAGTACGAACAGTCGGTTCGAGCTCGGGAAGCACGAAAGAAGCAAACTCGCACCGTCATCAAAGAGGTGCAGTTCAGGCCAAAGATCTCGTCGAACGATTTCGACGTGAAACGCAAGCGGGTCGAGCGCTTCCTCGGTGATGGCGACAAGGTGAAGGTCACGATGCGGTTCCGCGGCCGTGAGGTAACCCACCCCGAGTTGGGACGGGACATCCTCGAACGGCTCGTCGACAGCGTGGAAGGCCTCGGCGTCGTCGAGACCATGCCGCGGCTCGATGGCAGGCAGATGACCATGGTGCTGGCGCCCGTGCGGCGCCACGCCGCCCAGAAGGAACACAAGAACGAACCAGAGGAAGCCGTCGCCGACGAAGAGTGACGGAATTCGCCGAGGAGCGTGAGAACGTGCCGAAACAGAAGACGCATCGCGGTGCCGCGAAGCGCCTCAAGGTGACCGGATCGGGCAAGATCCGGCACAGGAAGGCGTGGCGCGGCCACAACCGCCACAAGAAGTCGGCCAATCGTTGGCGCCGCGTAGACGGTGAAGCGACCCTGACCGGCGGGAACGCAAAGCGGGCGGCCCGCCTGCTGGGCCGGTAGGAGGAGACCACCATGGCGAGAGTCAAGCGCGCCGTCAGCGCGAAGAAGAAGCGCCGCAAGGTACTCGAGCGCGCCTCCGGGGCAACCGGGGCGCGGAGCCGGCGATATCGGGCGGCGAGAGAGCAGACGCTCAACTCGCGGCAATACGCCTACCGGGACCGGCGTGCCCGAAAAGGCCAATTCCGCAGGTTGTGGATCCAGCGCATCAACGCTGCAGCCCGTCTCAACGGCACCACCTATTCGCAGCTCATGGCCGGCCTGAAGGCAGCCGAGATCGAGGTCGATCGCAAGATGCTTGCGGAGATGGCCGTCAACGACCCTGATGCCTTTGCGGCGTTGGTCGCTGCCGCCTCCAACGCTGCTGCGTCCACCCGCTGACGGCGGGCCGTGACCGGAGTCCTCACGTCGCCGCGGAACCCGCGGGTTGTCGAACTGGCCAAGCTCCACGACCCGCGTCGGCGCCGCGTGACCGGCCTCACACTCGTTGAAGGCCCTCATCAGCTCGCCGACGTGATCGCCTTCGGCGCCGTGGTGCGGGAGATCTTCACGCTCGAAGGCGATGAGGACGGGCTCGTCGCTGCACAGGCAAGCGGAGCACCGGTTACTCCCGTCGGCCAGAGCGTGCTGCGCAGGCTCGCCGGTACGACCCACCCGCGGGGCCCGGTGGCTGTGGTCGAGATTCCGGAGGCAGACCGCCCGGCGCTGAGCGACACCGTTGTGTTGTGGGGGGTTCAGGACCCCGGCAATGCCGGCGCCATCATTCGCAGCGCCGCGGCGTTCGGCTTCGGCGTCGCCGCCACCCCAGGCACCGTGGACCTGTGGTCGCCCCGCGTCGTCCGCACGGCAGCCGCCACTCAATTCGGCACCCGGATGACCACGCTCGCCTCCGGCTCGCTCCAGCAACTGGTGGCGACCGGGTTGCAGCTCGCTGCCACCGTCCCGGCGGGCGGCACCGACCCCGCGGAGTGGGAACCGAGTGGGCCCGTCGCGCTTCTGATCGGAAACGAAGCGCAAGGGCTCCCCGAGGATGTCGCCGAGGCAGCGCCGACCCACCTATCCATCCCGCTCCATGGCGGCGTCGAGAGCCTCAACGCTGCCGTGGCGGCCGGGATCGTCATGTACGCGCTGAGCAGACGGCGATGACAAGGACTTCTCGATTGGGCGATCCTGCGGTAGCCTCCTCACCATGAAGAACCGCCGTGTCGTCTACGCCTTTCCCTGCTGGGTATCAGCCTGGCCGGCACGACGCGACTGAATCCGCAACCAACCGCCATCCTGATGCCCGAGGCCCCGGCCTCGGGCTTTTCTCGTTGGAGGAAGATGACCATGGACATACGAAAGGAGGGCGCACCTTCGCCAACTAACGTGGAGGGCCCCATGGATCTCGACACCACACTCGCCGACGTGCGCGCTCGCGCTGCCCAGAGGACAGCTGCTGCAGCTTCCCTCGAGGAGATCGGTGACCTCGAGACCGAGATGGTTGGGCAGGGCTCGCCCATTGCCGAGGCGAGGCGCGGTCTCGGCGCCCTCGCCCCCGAGGAGCGCAAGAACGCAGGCCGGGCAATTCAAGAAGCCGCCTCGGCCATCCAGTCGGCAATCGACGCCCGCCGCACGGAACTTGCCCGCGCCGCGCGTGCGGCGCAGATCGCAGCCGAGGCAATCGACGTCACGCTCGATTACCGGACCTTGCCTACGGGCGGCCTCCATCTGATCCAGCAGGTCATCGACGAGGTATCCGACATCTTCGTTGGGCTTGGGTACAAGGTGGCCGAAGGGCCTGAGGCAGAGCTCGCCTGGTACAACTTCGACGCCCTCAACACGCCGCCGGACCATCCGGGGAGGCTGGAATCCGACACGATGTACCTCGACTTCGGTGCGCCCGAGGACGAGATGCTGCTGCGAGCGCACACGTCACCGATTCAAGCCCGATACATGGAACACCACCCGCCACCCGTCTACATCGTCGCTCCGGGCAAGGCATATCGCAACGACACCATCGACGCCTCCCACCTGCCGGTGTTCCACCAGATCGAGGGCCTCGCAGTGGACGAAGCGATCACCTTCTCGGACCTGAAGGGCACCCTTGCGGAATTCGCACGCCAGTACTTCGGGCCGAAGACCACCGTGCGTATGCGTCCCCACTACTTCCCCTTCACGGAGCCGTCTGCCGAGCTCGACGTGTCGTGCTTCAACTGCGATGGCAGCGGATCCAAGTGCCGGGTCTGCAAGGGGAACGGTTGGCTGGAGATGTTGGGCTGCGGCATGGTCGATCCCAATGTGTTCCGGGCCGTTGGCTACGACCCGGACGTGGTGTCCGGCTTCGCCTTCGGGGTCGGCGTCGAGCGCCTCGCCATGGTGCGCCACGGCATCGACTCCATCCGCCACTTCATCGACAACGACGTGCGCTTCCTGGCACAGTTCCCGGGGTGACCGATGCGTGTTCCACTTCGCTGGCTGAGCGACTACATCGACCTCCCGACCGCCGACCCTGCCGAGATCGGACATGCTCTCGACATGCTGGGTCACGGCGTCGAAGGCATCGAGAAGGTGACGGCCGAATGGACAGACGTGGTCGTCGGGCGCGTCGACCGTATCGAGCCGCACCCCGACGCCGACAAGGTGCGGGTGACCTTCGTCGACCTGGGTGACGGCGAGCTTCACCAGATCATCTGCGGGGCCTGGAACTTCGAGGCGGGGGCAGTGGTGCCCGTCGCGGTGCCGGGGGCCGTGCTACCGGGCGAGTTCGAGATCGGGCGGAGGCGCATCCGTGGTGTGGAATCGCACGGGATGATCTGCTCTGAGCGAGAGCTCCGCCTCGGCGACGACGCCGCCGGGATCATGGTGCTGCCTCCGGACACGCCGCTCGGCGTTCCGTTCGCCTCTGCGCTCGACCTGCCAGACGTCGTGTTCGATCTCGACATCACCAACAACCGGCCCGACGTGATGAGCATGGTGGGCGTTGCTCGGGAGCTCGCTGCGTGGTTCGAGGTCCCCTACAGGAAGCCGGAGGTCCTGCCGTACACGGTGGCGGGAACGCCGAGCACCTCGGTGACCATCTCGGCCCCGGACGGCTGCAACCGCTTCGTCGCTCGCGAGATCCGCGGAGTCGCCGTTGGACCGTCGCCGCTGTGGATGCGGGAGCGGCTGCGGCGGGCCGGCGTGCGTGCGATATCCAACGTCGTCGACGTCACGAACTACGTGATGCTCGAGCTGGGCCATCCGCTGCATGCATTCGACGCAGCGCGGATCGCAGGGGATCGCCTCGACGTACGCTGGGCCGAGGAGGGTGAGACGCTGACGACACTGGACGATGTCGAGCGGGTACTGTCCCCGGCCGATCTCGTCATCGTCGATGCGGACGGCCCCACCTCGCTCGCGGCCGTGATGGGCGGCGCCCGCTCCGAGGTCGGCGACACGACCACTCGGGTTCTCATGGAGGCGGCGTCGTGGCACGCGGCGACCGTGATGTACACCTCGCGCCGCCACGACCTCCGGTCGGAAGCATCCGCTCGCTTCGAACGCGGCGTCGACCCGAACCTCAGCCCGGACGCCAACGCTCGTGCGTGCCGCCTGCTGGTGGAGATCGCAGGGGGCGAGGTGCTTGCCGATGTCGTCGACGTCGTCGCCAACGTCGTCTCATCCGTGTCGATCACGCTGCCCATCGGGGAGGTGGAGCGCGTGCTCGGGGATCGCTACACCGTTGCGAGTGCCGCAGCTGCGCTGGAACGATTGGAGCTCGCCGTCGAGATCGACGGGGACCACGTCGACGTGACCGTGCCGACGAATCGACCCGACTTGACTCGACCCGCCGATCTCATCGAGGAGCTGGCCAGGCTGGCCGATTACGACACATTCCCCGAGACCCTCCCCACTGGACCGGCCGGAGGCCTGTCGGCCGAGCAGAGACGGCTGCAGCGGCTACACGATCTGCTGCGAGGCCTTGGGCTGTACCAAGCGGTCAACCTCCCCTTTGTTGCTCCCGAGGAGCTCGAGGTGTTTTCCTCCGGCGGTGTTGTCGATGTGGTGAACGTCCGAAACCCGCTTCGCGACGACCAGTCGAAGCTTCGCCAGAGCCTTCTGCCCGGCCTGCTCCGCAACGCCCGCGACAACCTCAATCGGGGGGCCGGGAGTGTCGCGATGTTCGAGACGGGTCGGGTCTTCTTCGCCCGCCCATGGGACGATGACCCCCGCGTCCCCGAACAGCCGATGCGCCTCGGCGTGGTAGCTGCGGGACCTTTCGGTGGCGCAGGCTTGGGGCGGCCGCAGCAACCGGCGGATGCGACTGTTGCGTTTGCCGTTCTCACGAGCGTGGCCACGCAGCTCGGAACGCCGCTGGAGCGCCGCGCTGCTCGGCTCCCCGGCCTTCATCCCATGAGGTCTGCCGAAGTCATCCTCGATGGACGCGTCGTTGGGGTTGCCGGCGAGCTCGATCCCGATGCAGCAGCCGTCTTCGAGATCGATGGGAGGGTGGCGGTCGTCGAACTCGCTCTGAGTGAGATCGTCACACCCCCGGTGCCGCGCCAGATGACCCCGCTCTCGACGTTCCCCCATGTCGACTTCGATCTCTCCTTCGACGTGCCCGAGTCGGTGACGGCGGTGGCGCTGGTCGCGGCAACGAGCGCCGTCTCCACCTTCGTCGAGAGTTCCGATGTGTTCGACGAGTACCGCCCGGAATCCGGGCAAGGGCGATCGATGGCCGTGCGCTATCGACTCCGAGCCCTCGACCGCACGCTCGGTGGCGACGACCTTGCCACGGTCCGTGCTGCGATGATCGAGGCAGCCGGCGCCCTTGGCGCCACGCTGCGAGGCGCCGCCACCAAGGAGGGGGCATGAGTGACTATTTGATGGTGTCCGATCTCGGGCCTGACGGGCTCGCGGCGGTGCTCGACCTGTCCGCAGCCGTGAAGGCCGATCCCGCCGCCTACGCAGGTCGTCTCGGCGGCGCCAGGGTCGGGCTGTTCTTCGAGAAGCCGTCGACACGCACCCGGGTGTCGTGCGAGGTCGCCACCGTCGATCTCGGGGCGCACCCCGTCGTGCTCAAGGCCGACGAGGTGGGACTGGGGAAGCGCGAGGCCGTCGAAGATGTTGCCCGGACCCTCGACCGGTATCTGGACGTCCTCGCCCTGCGGGTGTTCGATCACCACAACCTCGTGACCATCGCCGAGAACGCCACCGCCCCTGTGGTCAACCTCTTGTCGGATCGAAGCCACCCGTGTCAGGCGCTCGCCGACCTCCAAACGATCGCCGAGAACCGATCGCTTCCCGGTTCGACCGTGGCATTCATCGGTGACGGCAACAACGTGTGCCACTCGCTGATGCTTGCCTGTGGGCTCTCCGGGGTGAACCTGCGGGTAGCCGTCCCGAGCGGCTTCGAGCCGCTTGCCGAGATCGTCGCCGCCGCAACAGCCCACGCCGGGGACCACGGAGGCTCCATCTCGGTCGGCAACGACCCGGCAGCGGCGGTCGAAGGCGCCGACGTCGTGTACACGGACGTTTGGGCGTCGATGGGGCAGGAAACAGAGGCCGCCCACCGCAAGACTCTCTTCGCATCGTTCCACGTCGACGAGGATATGTTCGATCGCGCCGCACCCGACGCCATCTTCTTGCATTGTCTCCCCGCCCACCGAGGCGAAGAGGTCAGCCACGAAGTGCTCGAGCACCCGAGGTCGCGTGTGTTCGATCAAGCCGAGAACCGTATGCATTCGTTCAAGGCGCTGCTTCTCCACGTCACCGGCAACGGCTGAAACGGCCGCCGGCCCGTGTCACACTGACGAGGTGGCGGACGAGGATCTGACGGTCGAGGTCGATGGGGACGAGGTGCGCATCACCAGCCCGGACAAGGTGATGTTCCCTGACCGTGGGTGGACGAAGCGCGACGTCGTCGACCACTTCCTGGCATGCGTCGACGGTGCGCTCACGGGTGTGTTCGGGCGTCCCACGCTGCTCAAGCGATGGCCGAACGGCGTGGGCAAGGAGCCCTTCTACCAGAAGCGGGCACCCGAATCGGCGACCGAGCGGATCACGGTGCGCTACCCCTCGGGCCGTTCGGCCGCGTATCTCGTGCCGCGTGCGCCGGCAGACGTGATCTGGATGGCGCAACTCAACTGCCTCGATCTCAATCCGTGGACGTCGCGCGCCGAGCACGTCGAGCAGCCGGACGAGCTGCGCATCGACCTCGACCCGACCCCTGAGGCGGATTTCGAGGCAGTCCGCATGGTGGCGCTCGTGGCTGGCGAGGTTCTCGCCGACCACGGCCTCGTTGGTTGGCCGAAGACGTCTGGCTCGAAGGGCATGCACGTATACGCTCGGATCTTCCCCCGTTGGGGTTTCACCGAGGTGCGCAGAGCGGCGCTCGCGGTCGGCCGCGAGGTCGAGAGGAAGATCCCCGACCTGGCGACCACGGCCTGGTGGAAGAACGAGCGACACGGCGTGTTCATCGACTACAACCAGAACACTCGGGACCACACCATTGCGTCTGCGTATTCGGTGCGGCCGACTGGATTCGTATCTGCGCCATTGACATGGGAAGAGGTGCCGGACGCCGAACCCGCCGACTTCCCGATGGTGGGCTTTGCCGAGCGCTACCGACGAGTCGGCGACCTCATGGACGGTATCGACGACCATCCTGGCTCCATCGACTCCCTGCTGGCAACGGCTGATGAACAGGACGCTGCTGAGGACCAACAATGACGGATGGGCCGCCACTTGCAGGGATGCTGTCGCAGCCGGTGCTCGACGTGGCAACCCAGCTCATCGGTATGCGAATGCGAACCGAGGTGGCTGGAGACCCGACCGAGGTCATGCTCACGGAAGTGGAGGCTTACGCAGGTGAAGACGACCCTGCGAGCCACGCATTCCGAGGAAAGACCGCCCGCAACGGAGCCATGTTCGGCCCGGCCGGGACGCTCTACGTCTATCGGTCGTATGGCATCCACTGGTGCATGAACATCGTGACGGGCGCGCCCGGTGTTGCGCACGCCGTGCTCCTGCGCGGCGGCGTGCCCCTGGTAGGCGAGCAGACGATGGCTCGGAGGCGTGGGCGCAGCGACCGGTTGACCGATGGCCCCGGCAAGCTCACCCAGGCCTTGGGCGTTGTGGGGGAGCACGACGGGACATCGGTGCTCGATGGCCCCGTCCGACTGCTGCCGGGGACGCCGCCGCCCGAGACGTCGATCATCGCGACACCGCGGATCGGCATCTCTCGAGCCGTCGACCTGCCATGGCGGTTCGTGCTGGCCGTCCGGCATTAACCTCCCGGGTCGGAGGTGTGCGGTGCGACCTGTGGACGAACAGCTGGACTACTTGCTCCAAGGTATCGACACCGTGGTTCCCGAAGACGAGTTGCGCAACCGCCTCGCACTCGGGAGGCCGCTGCGGGTGAAGTTCGGTGTCGACCCAACCGCACCGGACGTGACGCTCGGCTGGGCGGTTGTGTTTCGGCTCCTTCGTCGCTTTCAGGAGCTCGGCCACCTGGCGGTCCTGATCCTCGGCGACTTCACGGCGCAAGTTGGCGATCCCAGCGGCAAGAGCGAAACCAGGCAGCGTCTCGATGCCTCCGTTGTGGACGACTACGCATCGAGCTGCCTCGAGATGATCAGAGACCTGCTGCTGCCGGCACCTCTCGAGATTCGGCCCAACTCGGAGTGGCTCGGCCGGCTCACCATGCAGGACGTCCTGGAGCTGACGTCGGCGTTGACGGTCGCCCAGATGCTCGAGCGTGGCGACTTTCGCGATCGGCTCGCCGAGAACCGGCCGATCTCGATGATCGAGTTCATGTACCCGCTGCTTCAGGGCTACGACTCCGTGGCGGTCGAAGCGGACGTGGAGCTGGGAGGTGCGGACCAGCTCTGGAACCTCATGATCGGCCGCCACGTCCAGGTCAGGTACGACCAGGAGCCCCAAGTTCGCGTTGACGGTGCCACTCCTCGTCGGCACCGACGGCTCGCGCAAGATGTCGCAGTCCTACGGCAACTACATATCTGTGCGCGATCCCGCAGACGAGATGTTCGGCAAGACCATGAGCATTCCCGACGAGGCCATGGGGGAGTGGTTCGTGTTGGCCGCAGGGCGCCGCGACGATGACGCTGCCGTGATCATCCGTGAGGTTCGTGACGGCACCCGCCATCCCGGCGAGACGAAGCGCCTCCTCGCCCGGGAGGTGGTCACGTTGTACTGGGGTGCCGAGGCCGCGACGTCGGCAGAAGAAGCGTTCGACCGCCTCTTTCGTGACAAGGGCGTACCGGACGACGTCCCCATCATCGCTCTGTCCGACGGTGGGGCCTCGGTATCGCTTGCCGTGCTGCTCCAGGACGCAGGGCTCGTGGCGTCTCGCTCGGAGGCGCGGCGATTGATCGGCCAGGGTGCCGTCAGAGTCGGCGGGCAACCGATCGAGCTCGAGTTCGTGGAGGTGTCCGAGTTGGTCGGCAATGTGATTCAAGTGGGCAAGCGGAGGTTCGTGAGGATCGAGCGGGAGGCAACGCAGTGAACCGGACCCGATCGGCCATCGCCGACGTCCTCGTGGCGGTCGCCGTCTTCATCGTTGCCGTGTGGCTCCTCCGGCGCGTCATCGGAATGATCCTCTGGCTCGCCGGCCTCATCGCATTGGTGATCGTCGTCGTCGGCCTGCTCTCGGCCGCCCGTTGGGTGCGCCGCGGGGGCGGTTGAACAGCTCGTTCGGCGTTGACGCCGGGTTGAGTTGCTCTCGCGCACCGGGTGTGCCACAATGCCGGTCCGCAGCGACCAGCCGTTGTGCTGGTCGCTCTAGCCCGTCCGCTTCGGACGGTGATATACTGAGAGGCCCCCCGGCGCTTTGCGCGCTCTGAGGGATCCGGGCTCCTTGACAACTGAACAGCGTGTCAAAAGCCAGCATGCGTCGCATCGGCGCCCGCGAGAGCGAGCATCGGTGTGGCGTTGCAAGCCAATACGATCGCACCCCTGGGGCAACCCAGGAGCAGAGACCCCGTTCTCTGGTGTGGTCGACCTTTGAGTCTGACTCCGACGCCGCTTCGGCGGCTTGGGAGCTCAGGTTCTTCAAACTTTCGATGGAGAGTTTGATCCTGGCTCAGGACGAACGCTGGCGGCGTGCCTAATGCATGCAAGTCGAGGGAGATCCAGTTGATCCGCAAGGTGAGATTGGGGAAACCGGCGAACGGGTGCGTAACACGTGAGGAACCTGCCCTGGAGACCGGGATAGCCCGAGGAAACTCGGATTAATACCGGATATGCTCACGAGACCGCATGGTCTTGTGAGGAAACAGTCCGCTGCTCCAGGATGGCCTCGCGGCCTATCAGCTCGTTGGTGAGGTAACGGCTCACCAAGGCAACGACGGGTAGCTGGTCTGAGAGGACGATCAGCCACACTGGGACTGAGACACGGCCCAGACTCCTACGGGAGGCAGCAGCAGGGAATATTGCACAATGGGCGAAAGCCTGATGCAGCGACGCCGCGTGCGGGATGAAGGCCTTCGGGTTGTAAACCGCTTTCAGGAGGGACGAAAATGACGGTACCTCCAGAAGAAGCCCCGGCCAACTACGTGCCAGCAGCCGCGGTAACACGTAGGGGGCGAGCGTTGTCCGGATTTATTGGGCGTAAAGGGCTCGTAGGCGGTTCAGCAAGTCAATCGTGAAAACCCGGGGCTCAACCCCGGGACGCCGGTCGAAACTGCTGTGACTAGGGTCCGGTAGAGGTGAGTGGAATTCTCGGTGTAGCGGTGAAATGCGCAGATATCGAGAGGAACACCAGTAGCGAAGGCGGCTCACTGGGCCGGTACCGACGCTGATGAGCGAAAGCGTGGGGAGCAAACAGGATTAGATACCCTGGTAGTCCACGCCGTAAACGTTGAACACTAGGTGTGGCGGACTTATCCACGTCTGCTGTGCCGCAGCTAACGCATTAAGTGTTCCGCCTGGGGAGTACGGCCGCAAGGCTAAAACTCAAAGGAATTGACGGGGCCCCGCACAAGCGGCGGAGCATGCGGCTTAATTCGATGCAACCCGAAGAACCTTACCTGGGCTTGACATCACGGGTCTACCTGTGGAAACACAGGGTGCTTTGCGCCCGTGACAGGTGGTGCATGGCTGTCGTCAGCTCGTGTCGTGAGATGTTGGGTTAAGTCCCGCAACGAGCGCAACCCCTGTCCTATGTTGCCAGCGGATAATGCCGGGGACTCATAGGAGACTGCCGGGGACAACTCGGAGGAAGGCGGGGACGACGTCAAGTCATCATGCCCCTTATGTCCAGGGCTGCACGCATGCTACAATGGGCTGTACAACGGGTCTGCGATCATGTGAATGTGAGCTAATCCCTTAAAACAGTCCTCAGTTCGGATTGGAGTCTGCAACTCGACTCCATGAAGCCGGAGTCGCTAGTAATCGCGGATCAGCAAAGCCGCGGTGAATACGTTCTCGGGGCTTGTACACACCGCCCGTCACATCACGGAAGTCGGTAACACCCGAAGTCAGTGGCCCAACCGCAAGGAGGGAGCTGCCGAAGGTGGGATTGGTGACTGGGATGAAGTCGTAACAAGGTAGCCGTACGGGAACGTGCGGCTGGATCACCTCCTTTCTAAGGAGCGCACACAGCGACCACTTCGGTGGTCGCCAGAAGAGCCGGCTCGCCGGCTCGCGCAACCTAGTGGATATGCTGGCTATTCGGTCTTCTCGCCACACGCACGGATGAGAAGGCATCGTCTGTGACCCTCGGGTCTCAGGCGGCAATGCGCACTCACTTCGGTGCGCGTGGTCAGAGGACCGGACACGCTGTTCAGTCGTGAAGGAGCCCGATGCTTCGCATCGGGTTCGAGTTTCCGAGAGGAGGCTCGTGTTCCTTCAGCGATGCGGGGATTCAGTTGGCGACAACTGCGTCCCCGTCCATGAGTTTCGGCCACGCCGCAAACTCGTGGTGAGCTGCCTGCGGGCTCGCGCTCTTTGAGAACTGCATAGCGAGCACGAGAAGCCAAAGTATTCTTTTCAATCCAAGCTACAAAGGGTTGACGGTGGATGCCTAGGCGCTAGGAGCCGATGAAGGACGTGGCAGGCTGCGATAAGCCTCGGTTAGCTGTCAAGCAAGCGTTGATCCGAGGATGTCCGAATGGGGAAACCCGACTGGGGTCATGCCCAGTCACTCTGGTCTGAACACATAGGGCCAGTTGAGGCAACCGGGGGAATTGAAACATCTCAGTACCCCGAGGAGAGGAAAGCAACAGCGACTCCCTGAGTAGCGGCGAGCGAAACGGGAAGAGCCTAAACCTACATGGTGTGATAGCCCGGTGGCGTTGCCATGTGGGGGTCGTGGGACCCGACTGACGGTGTGCCGGAACCGTCGAGGAGTTACCAAACCTGGAGATAGGTGAAGCCGTCTGGAAAGCGGCGCCACAGAGGGTAACAGCCCCGTAAACGAAATCTCTCAGGTCTCCTGTTGGTGTTCCCAAGTAGCACGGGGCCCGTGAAATCCCGTGTGAATCTGCGAGGACCACCTCGTAAGGCTAAGTACTACCTAGCGACCGATAGCGGACTAGTACCGTGAGGGAAAGGTGAAAAGCACCCCGGTGAGGGGAGTGAAATAGTACCTGAAACCATCAACTTACAAGCAGTAGGAGGGATCTTCGGATCCTGACTGCCTGCCTTTTGAAGAATGAGCCGACGAGTTATCGATACGTGGCGAGGTTAAGCCGAGAGGTGTAGCCGCAGCGAAAGCGAGTCTGAATAGGGCGTCTAGTCGCGTGTCATAGACCCGAAGCCGGGTGATCTATCCATGGGCAGGGTGAAGCGAGGGTAAGACCTCGTGGAGGCCCGAACCCACCTAGGTTGAAAACTGGGGGGATGACCTGTGGATAGGGGTGAAAGGCCAAGCAAACCCGGCGATAGCTGGTTCTCCCCGAAATAGCTTTAGGGCTAGCGTCATGCGTTCCGCTCTGGGGGTAGAGCACTGATTGGGTTAGGGGGCCAACAAGCTTACCGACCCCAGTCAAACTCCGAATCTCAGAGCGCCAAGCATGGCAGTCAGACCTTGGGGGATAAGCCTCATGGTCGAAAGGGAAACAGCCCAGATCGCCAGCTAAGGTCCCAAAGTCAGTGCTAAGTGGGGAACGATGTGGAGTCGCCCAAACAGCCAGGAGGTTGGCTTAGAAGCAGCCACCCTTTAAAGAGTGCGTAACAGCTCACTGGTCGAGTGATTCCGCGCGGATGATGTAACGGGGCTCAAGCACTGCACCGAAGCTGCGGGATTCTGTCATCAACCCCGGCGTGGACTCCTGCGGGACCCACGTCCAGGGGACAGGATCGGTAGGGGAGCGTCGAGCGGCCAGGGAAGCGGCGGCGGAAGCCAGCCGTGGAGGCCGCTCGAGTGCGAATGTCGGCATGAGTAGCGAATGAGGAGTGAGAATCTCCTCCGCCGGATGTCCAAGGGTTCCTGGGGAAGGCTCGTCCGCCCAGGGTTAGTCGGGGCCTAAGGCGAGGCCGAGAGGCGTAGTCGATGGACAACGGGTTGATATTCCCGTACCACCATGTGCGCGTCCAGACCGAACCCAACTTGCTAAGGAAAGCCCTTCGGGGCCTACCGACCCAGTTGGTATTAGGTCAGCGATGGGGTGACACGGAAGGGTAAGTGGACCCGGGCGTTGGTTGACCCGGGGCAAGCATGTAGGGCGGAGTCCAGGTAAATCCGGACTCCACAAAGCCTGAGGTGCGATACCGAGCCGCATAAGGCGAAGCCACTGAACGCCCAAGCCGTCAAGAAAAGCCTCTAGCGAGTTCACATGGTGCCCGTACCCCAAACCGACACAGGTGGACAGGTAGAGAATACCAAGGCGAGCGAGAAAACTCTGGTTAAGGAATTCGGCAAAATGGTTCCGTAACTTCGGGAGAAGGAACGCCCCGGTAGGGTGTAGGACATACGTCCGAAGCCTGAGGGGGCCGCAGAAACCAGGCCCAAGCGACTGTTTACTAAAAACACAGGAGCGTGCTAAGTCGTAAGACGCCGTATACGCTCTGACGCCTGCCCGGTGCTGGAAGGTCAAGAGGAGAGGTTAGCTTCGGCGAAGCTTTGAATCTAAGCCCCAGTAAACGGCGGCGGTAACTATAACCGTCCTAAGGTAGCGAAATTCCTTGTCGGGTAAGTTCCGACCTGCACGAATGGCGCAACGACTTGGGCACTGTCTCAACCAGAGACTCGGCGAAATTGCACTGTGAGTAAAGATGCTCACTTCCCGCGACAGGACGGAAAGACCCCGGGACCTTTACTGCAACTTGACATTGGAGTTCGTTATGTGATGTGTAGGATAGGTGGGAGGCTTTGAAGCAGGGGCGCTAGCTCTTGTGGAGCCAATGTTGAAATACCACCCTTCTCATAATGGTCTTCTAACCTCGGTCCGTTATCCGGATCAGGGACAGTGTCTGGTGGGCAGTTTCACTGGGGTGGTGGCCTCCCAAAGTGTAACGGAGGCGCCCAAAGGTTCCCTCAGCCTGGTCGGCAATCAGGCGTTGAGTGTAAGGACACAAGGGAGCTTGACTGCGACACTTACAAGTGGAGCAGGTACGAAAGTAGGGCCTAATGATCCCTTGGCGGCATGTGGATGCGCCAAGGCCAACGGCTAAAAGGTACCCCGGGGATAACAGGCTCATCCCGCCCAAGAGTCCATATCGACGGCGGGGGTTGGCACCTCGATGTCGGCTCGTCTCATCCTGGGGCTGAAGCAGGTCCCAAGGGTCGGGCTGTTCGCCCGTTAAAGAGGCACGCGAGCTGGGTTTAGAACGTCGTGAGACAGTTCGGTCCCTATCCGTCGCGGGCGCAGGAGATTTGAGGAGATCTGTCCCTAGTACGAGAGGACCGGGATGGACGGACCTCTGGTGTGTCAGTTGTTCTGCCAAGAGCACCGCTGATTTGCTACGTCCGGAACGGATAAGCGCTGAAAGCATCTAAGCGCGAAGCCGTCTCCAAGATGAGATCTCCCACCGGACCAACCGGGTAAGACCCCTGGTCAGAACACCAGGTTGATAGGCCGGAGGTGGAAGCGCAGCAATGCGTGGAGCCGACCGGTACTAATAGGTCGAGGGCTTGGATTTGAATACCGCCGCTTTCTCGTGCTCGCTATGGAGGGCTCACAGAGCCGTCTGTGGACAGCCTTCACAGCGTTTCGGTGGCCATAGCGGCAGGGACCCACCCGTTCCCATTCCGAACACGGAAGTTAAGCCTGCCAGCGCCGATGGTACTTGGGCCGCAGGGCCCCGGGAGAGTAGGTCGCCGCCGGACATATTTGCACTGAGGGCCGCTCATTCGTGGGCGGCCCTCAGTCGTATCTGCAAGGAGAGCTCGGTGCCCAACCCACCCCCTCGCCGGCCCCAGTCGGGCGGCAATCGAAGCGGTCGTCCCCGAGACGACAAGGGCCGCTCTGGAGCGGCGAGCGGTGGACGCGCCGGGGGCAAAGGGAGCCAGCGGGGCGGCGCCCAACGCGGCCGCTCCGAGGGTGACCGTTCTCACCAGAAGGCTCGTCGTCGTGATCTCCGAGGAGCTGCGGCGAACCTCCCCAACTGGGTGATCGAAGCTCTGGCCCGCGTTACTCCCGACGGGCGAGTCGGAGCAGCGCTCGAGGCCTTGGGAGAAGCATCCGAGGCGTTCGCCGAAGGCTCCTACCACCGTGCCGTCCGGAAAGCCCAACAGGCGAAGGACCTGGCCCCACGCGACACCACGGTGCGCGAGACCCTCGGGCTTGCTGCCTACCGAACCGGTGACTGGCAGACGGCGCTGGCCGAGTTGCGGACCTTTCGCCGCCTCGCGGGAGAAACGACCCACCTGCCGGTTGAGATGGATGTGTTGCGCGCGCTCGGCCGTGGTCGCGACGTCGAGACTGCGTGGCAGACCCTCCAAGAGCGTGGAGGCAAGCCGGCGGTACTCAAGGAGGGCGCAGTGGTCTACGGCTCTCATCTGATCGACCAGGGCGACCTCGATGGGGCATGGGCCGTCGTTGCGCCGCGTCGCCTCCGCCATGACCCCTTCCCCGAAGACCTGCGCCTCTGGTATGTGGCGGCGCGGGTCGCGGCCCTTCGCGGTGACGCTGCGACTGCCGGCAAGCTCCGCAACGACATCTTGGAGAACGACCCCGGCTTCCCGGGTATCGACGAGCTCGAGAAGCTCATCGCCTCCGCCTGAACCTGTCACACCCCCCAGATACATTCAGATCCATCCCCGCACTCCCCAGTCAGGAGATGCGGACTATGGATTTCAACCTCGTCGTGCTCGCCGGACGGCTCGCGACGGATCCGGAGCACCGAGCCTTCGAGTCGGGAGCCAGCCTGGTGCGTCTCCTCGTCACTGTGAGAACCGACGAACCGCGCCGCCGAGTCGATGTGGTACCTGTCACCCTATGGGACCCTCCGGCTGAGCTCATCGGAGACGACTTGGCAGCCGGCGACCGAGTGTGGGTGACGGGCGGCGTCGAGAGGCGGTTCTGGGAGGCACCCGACGGACGGCGGAGCCGGCTCGAGATCGTCGCTCGCCACGTGCAACGCGTGGAGGTGGGTCATGGTGCGCCGGCCCCAAGCGTCTGAGCGGCCACGGATCCCCAAACCTGCCTGATGAGGCGAGCCCAGAGGAGGGGGCGTTGCGTCATCCTGCGGAACCATCCCACCACCGCACTAGATTCACGCCGATGCGCCGTGTTGTTGTTGCCTCTGGATCAGCCCTGTCTGCCGAAGCGGGAGCTGCTATCGCCGACGAAGGCGGAAACGCGATCGACGCTGCTGTTGCGGCGATGATCACGGCCATGTGCACCGATCCGGGGGTGATCGCACCAGGCTCCGCGGGTTTCATCGTCGTTGCGCCGGCAGGGGAGCATCCCGTCGTGGTCGATGCGTATGCCGAGATGCCCGGCAGGGACGCTCCGAAAGAGAACTTCGGCAACGGTGACCAGGTCTTCATGAAGTATGGGGGAGCAACCCGGACCTACGTTGGCTACGGATCGGTCGCAACTCCGGGCATCTTCGCCGGCCTTGCACTCGCCGCAACCCGTTACGGGACCATGCCGTGGGCGGAGCTGATGCAGCCGGCCATAGATGCGGTCGCGCGCGGCTTCCCGCTGTCGAACGCCTCCGCCGAGTATCTGGCCTACAGCCATGACGTGGTGTTCGGCTGGGACCCGCCCTCGTACGACATCTTGCATCACGCCGACGGGACGCATCTCCGGGCTGGAGAGATCGTGCGCATCCCCCACCTCGCAGATTCGCTGCGGGCTATCGCCGACGAGGGTGTCGATGTTCTGTATCACGGAGACCTCGGCGCGGCGATCGCCGCAGCCGTCGCCGCACAGGGCGGGTTGCTGACACGTGGGGATCTCGTTGCGTACGAGCCGATCGTCCGCGTGCCAACGCACTTCGACCTCGGGGGGTGGGAGGTCTTCACGAACCCCCCGCCTGCACTTGGAGGCGCTTCGATGGCCGCAATCACGATGCTGGCGGCGCACCGCGGCTTCTCGGATTGGACGGCTGAGCACATTCCGATTCTGGTCCGGGCACAGCGTGACGTGCTCGCCTACCGAGGGAACGTGCTCGCAGAGTCCGACGACGTCGAACGTGATGCCGCCCGCCTCCTCGACGCCGCAGAGGCGGGCGATCTCCACCGGCTCAACTCGTCACCGTCGACCACGCACACCTCGACGGGCGACACCGACGGAAATGGCTGTGCGATCACCGTCTCTGCGGGATACTGCTCCGGCGCCATGCCGGCGGGGACCGGTTTCTACCTCAACAACTGCCTGGGTGAGATGGAGCTCCACCCGGCTGGATACCATGGACTGGCTCCGGGGACCCGGCTCACGTCGAACATGGCGCCGACCGTTGCGAGACGCAACGATTCGACGCTTGCCTTGGGGTCGCCCGGTGCCTCGAGGATCACAACCGCTGTCAGCACGGTTCTCCTGAACTTCCTCCTTGTCGGCATGTCGCTGAGCGACGCCGTCGATCATCCTCGGGTCCACACGGAGGTCTTCGAGGGCCGTCCAACTATCGCCTTCGAGCCGGGTATCCCCGTCGAAGCGATCGACGGGCTCGACGTGCGCCGATTCCCGGACCTGTCGATGTATTTCGGCGGTGTCCAAGCGGTCATCACCGATCCGGCAACCGGCTTGTTTGCCTGCGCCGACCCGCGAAGAGTCGGGGGCATCGCTCGCGGCGGATGACCGGCGCTCCCGCCGCGCTCAATACGGGGGCCACGGAAGCGCGGGACGATCCTCGGGGGGGTCGGGGTGGTGGAGGTCGCGCATGATGCCGGTGATGCGTGACCGGAACGCAAGCGCCTCGGCCGTGCCCAATTGACGCCGGATGCGAACCGCGACTTCGTCGGCGCCGTCGGCGATGAAGTGCTCGAGCGTCAGCAGCAGGTCGTTGGGGAGCGGCCGTCCCGCAAGAGCCCAGAGCACGGTGCGAAGCTTGTCTTCCGGGTGAAACGTCAGCCCATGATCGATGGCGACGAGCACCCCGTTGGGGTCTCGCAGGATGTGGCCGAGCTTGCGGTCAGCGTTGTTGCAGACGAGGTCGAGCAATGCAATAGGCCACAGAGCATCGTCGCCGCGCCGCACCATCTGCAGCGGATCGAACAACTCGTCCGTGTCCACATACCGCTGGACCGATCCCTGTCCGTAGGGACCATCGCCGAGTGCGGTCTCGGGGACGACGCCGAGACCGAGCGCCTCGGAGACCTCGTACGTGAGGACCTCCCGCCGGGCGAGGGTGTCCCGTTCGAAGTCCCACAACGGTCGCTCACCGGCAACGGGCTTGTACACAACGGCGGTTCCGTCGCCTGTTGTGCCAAGCAGGGTGGCGTTCGAAGCCGACATGAAGCGGCCTTCGATGGAGACGACTCGTGGCCGCCAGGTGCTCACCGCAGCTTCATGGCCGGTGCCCGCGAAGATCGCCGTTGGTGGTGGGGCAGACGTGACCTGTCGGATCCAACGCCAGGCCACACCGCGGGCACGGCGGGCGACCCGCCTTCACCGCATTCGTCCCGATCTGCACCGCCGCATCGAGCTGGGCCGGGGTGATGGCATGAACCGCATCGGGTTCAGACTCGTCGCCCGGACCAAGCGTCACCACAACCAGGCCTGCAGATTCGCGGTATTCGATCGTCATCTCGGCGACGCGGAATTGAACGGCCGTTGGTTCGCGCAGCGGTGCAACGTCGAGCTTGGCACCCGCACCCGTGAACCCCATCTCAGCGAGCAGGAGCGCACTTTGAGCTGCGAAATCCGCCACCTGCGTCTTCTCCGCGAGATACCAGTAGCTGGGCCCCCCCGGCTCCGTCTCGACTTCGAAGTAGAACGTCCGGCTGCCCGGGGATCCGGTGAAGCCTGGCACGAAGCGGGCGACCGGCAGGTCCGCACTCACGATGCGCCCAGACTGTCGAAACGCTGATTGACCACTGGTACGTGGACGCCGCCGGCAGGACCGAGATCGACGATAGAGAGAGACGTCGGTCCCACGTGTAGCCGATGGATCAGATCGACCGGAGTCCCGAGGTAGTGGCACAGCAACGCCCTGATGACGTCTGAATGGCTGACAACCATCACCGTTTCGTCGCCGTGGGTCGCAGCGAGCTCTTCCACCGCAGAGACGGCACGGTTTTGGACCTCGGTCAGCGTCTCGCCGTCGGGGAAACGGAAGCGTGCGGGAGCCGCCATCAGGCGCTGCCACGCCTTGAGCTTGGCGAGGTCCTTCAACTGGCGTCCAGCCCATCTCCCATAATCGGCTTCGACGAGGCGTCGGTCGGTGAGGGGCGTGAGGTCGTGAGGCTCGGCAATGATCCGGGCCGTCTCGCGACAGCGGCGAATCGGCGACGAATACACGGCGGCGACTTTGGTTTCGGCAAGCCGATCGGCAACCACACGCGCATCGAGGCGCCCCCGATCCGAGAGGGGCACGCCGGGGAGCCGACCGGTCAGGATCTTGCCGGTCTCGGCGGTGACGCCGTGGCGTATCAAGAGGGCACGCATGAGCGCAAGGTTACCCCCCGGCCGGGAGCCTGTTCACCGGTAGGATTGAGCCGTCATGGATCCAAGAGAGTTCCTCCGCCTTGCGCTCGACCCGCTGCGTCTCAACTTGTTGGGTCGGGCCGCTGAGGGAGCCATCGACACTGCGGCCATCGCTTCGGCGCACGATGTCTCGGAGCGCACCGTCCGCGTTGCGCTCGGGAAGCTCCGGAGCGCCGGCCTCATTTGCGAGGACCTCAGTCTCGACGTTGCACAATTGCGCGAGCTGGCCGTGAGCCTGCCGCACGTCGCCCCACCCGACCCTGAGCTGCTCGGCGATGGGTGGTCGATGGAGGAAGCCGATGTGCTCGGCCGGTTCTTCTCCGGGACGCGACTCACGGCGATCCCCTCCGCACACGGCAAACGACTCGTCGTGCTGGAGCGTTTGGCGCAGGAGTTCGAGCCCGGCCTGCGCTACCAGGAGGCCGAGGTCAACTTCACGCTCCAGATGTTCCACGCGGACTACGCCGCGCTGCGCCGCTACCTGGTCGACGAGGGCTTTCTCACCCGAGCCGACGGCGTGTACTGGCGAACCGGAGGGCGGTACGATCCTGCGCTCGGCGAAGACGAGGTCTCCACCTCACACATCGATAGCTGACCGCGGCGGGAAGGTCACGGCTTCGACTCCCGACACGCCCCTAGCTCGGATACCATCGCGTCGGTGCCCCATCGCAGCTATGCGTTCGCTCGCCGACCCGTGTGGATCGTCGGCCACCTGATCGCTCTCACCGCAGCGGTTGGGTTCGTTCTTCTCGGGCTCTGGCAGCTCCAGCGCCATGACGAGCGACGCGCGTTCGACGTCCTCATCGGTGAACGCATCGAGTCTCCGGCGGTGCCGCTCAGCGATCTCCTCGACGAAGGGCTGCCCCCGGCGAACCTCGAGTACCGGCGAACGTTGGTTGACGGTACCTACCTGGTCGACGATGAGGTCATCTTGCAGGCTCGGTCGCTGAACGGGCGATCTGGACACGAGGTGTTGACACCGCTCGTCTTGGACGATGGAACGGCAGTCGTGGTTGACCGCGGTTGGGTGCCGATCGACGTCGATGGCCCGCCGGTCGTGGGTGCCGTGCCACCAGTTGGGGTCGTCGAAGTCACGGGCTTCATTCGATTGCCCCAGGTCCGCAGCGGCCTTGGCCCGATCGATCCGCCGGACGGCCGTCTCGAACGCATCTCGCGGGTCGACATCGAGCGGCTCGCGTCACAAACCGGGGCCCCGCTTCAGCCGTTCTGGATCCAACTGGCGACGCAGATCCCGCCGCAAACGGGCGAGTTCCCGCTCGTCATCGACGCGCCGGTGCCCGGTGGTGGACCACCCCATCTGAGTTATGCGGTTCAATGGTTTGCGTTTGCCGCAATCGTGATGGTCGCGTATCCGGTGCTGATCATGCGCACGGCGGGCCGTGGAGAGGGGCAACGGGCCCTTGAGTAGGGTGGCTGCATCAGTCGAGGAGGGCCGATGACCCACCGCATCTACTCCACCGATGCATACGCCAAAGGCATGGATGCCGTCGTGGTCGAAACCGATGCGGCCGACGGTCGGCTCTTGCTCGACCGAACGGTGTTCTATCCCGGTGGCGGCGGCCAGCCGCACGACACCGGGTACCTCTGGATCGGAGACGACCGGCTCGACGTGGTGAGGGTCACCTCAGACGCCGACGGCGTGTGGCACTGGGTCGAAGGTGGGCTCCCGGCGCGCCGTACCGCGCTGCGCGGTGAGCTCGACTGGGAACGTCGCTATCGCCTCATGCAGACGCACACCGCCATGCACGCCCTGTGTGGCGTGGTCTGGGAGCGATACCGGAGCCCGGTCACCGGCGGAAACATGAACCCCGGGGAGGGGCGCCTCGACTTCGAGCTGCCGCAGTGGGATCCCGTCGACCGCGATCCGCTCGAGGAAGAGCTGAATCGGCAAGTTGGCCGGGCGCTGCCTGTCGAAGTGTCGTTCCTGCCCAGGGAAGTCGCGGACGAGGACCCAAGCCTGATAAGGACGAAGATCAACCTCCTTCCAAAGGGGCTCACCGAAGTGAGGGTGATCGACATCGTGGGTCTCGACCGGCAGGCGGACGGTGGCACGCATGTCGACTCGACGGCAGAAGTCGGCACGGTTCGGATCGCAAAGGTCGAGTCGAAGGGCAAGGGCTTTCGTCGGATCCGCCTCACCATCGGCTGAGCAGGGGCTACGCCTCGAGATCGGCAGTTGTGACCTCGACCATCACCTCGTCGAGCCCCTTGCGCGTCAGGTCGGGGACTTGGCATCCTTCGGCGGGATAGCCCACCGGGAACAGGATGAAGGGGCGCTCGTTCTCCGGCCGGCCCAGGAGCTTGGTCAGAAACGCCATCGGGCTCGGTGTGTGCGTGAGTGTGGCGAGCCCCAATCGATGCAGCGTCGTGACGAAGAGCCCACAAGCGATTCCGACGCTCTCCTTGACGTAGTAGTGCTGGCGACGCGACCCGTCGGGTTCGACGCCGTGGCGCTGTTCGAACACGACGACGATCCACGGGACCATCTCGAGGAACGGTTTGTGCCAGTCAGTACCGAGCGGTGCGATGGCCTGCCGCCAGCTCGGAGGGATTCGCCCGCCTTCGTAGTTCTCGTATTCCTCCTGCTCGGCGGCGATCCGGATGCGGCGCTTGACGCCGGCGTCGCCGACGAGCACAAAGGTCCACGGCTGTCGATGGGCCCCCGAAGGACCAGTCGAGGCGGTGCGGATCGCATACTCGATCACTTCTCGGGGGATCGGGCGATCGGAGAACTCGCGGATGCTGCGCCGGCGATCCATCTCCGCAAACACGGCGGCTGCCTGAGCCACCAACTCGTCGTCGGGAAGGGGCGGTGGAGACGCATACGGCACGAAGCCTCCCTTGCTCATGGTCGGCGAGCGTAGCGTCACCGCGCCGAGGCGAGACCACAGGTGCGGTCCAACCGCAATCGCTCGTCTGAGGCGCCGAACCGCCGGCTCTCGCAAGGTCCCGCCTGGGTGGTACGGCCCAGCGGCTTCCATCCAGCGGATGGCGTGTCCCATCCGCTCCGGTTGGCGCCGGCTTGCGGTAGCCTCGCCGCCGATGCTCAACGGTGTGATCTTCGATCTCGACGGCACGCTCGGCGACACCCTCCCTGTGTGCTTCGCCGCCTTTCGCGGTGTGTTCGAGGAGTTTCGCAACGTCACATACTCGGACGCGGAGATTCGGGGGATGTTTGGCCCGTCCGAGGAAGGCATCCTGGCAGCTCACCTCCCCGAGGATGGAGGCAAACCCTTCGCTCGCTACCTGGAGCTCTACAGAGAGCACCATGACGCCGCCCCGTCGCCCTTTCCGGGCATCGTTTCCCTGCTGGATGAGCTCGAATCCTGCGATGTGCCGGTGGCGGTGGTCACGGGCAAAGGCGGCCGCAGCGCATCGATCTCCCTCGAGGCGTGGGGCTTGGCGAAGCGATTCACGCTCGTCGAGCCGGGAGCCGTCCACGGAAACGTCAAGGATCGCAACATGCGACGGGTCCTGGATGCGTGGGGCGTCGGCGGCACCACGATCGTGTCGGTCGGGGATGCGCCGAGCGACGTGCATGCTGCCCGAGCCGTCGGCATCACTGCGGTGGCAGCCGCATGGGCCTCCACCGCCGACGCGGACCTTCTCCAAGCGGAAGAGCCCGATGCGCTCTTCTTCGACGTCGCTGCGTTCTCCGACTGGCTCCGAGCTCGATGAACGGACGGTCCCGAAGAGACCCGCGACTCGCGCGGTGGTCCTCCCCGTTGTAGGGCAGCTTGTCAGGAACCCGGGAACACATGCGGAGCTGCACCGGTTCACCAACCGAGAAGGGAGCGCACGCCTCATGGTCACGGCCCAGCAGCAGGACCTCGCATGGCTGGCGCGCTCGTTCGGAAGGACCGACTATCTGCCGCTGTCGACCACCGATGTCGAAGCGCTCTCCGGTGCCGGCGAGTACGTCACGTGGCGCACCGGAATCCACCTGTTTCGTGAAGGGGCGCCGGCGCGGGCGGCGTTCGTGATTCGGTCGGGCAATGTCGAGCTGTACCGTACCCGCGGAGCTTCCCGCCGGGTTGTCGGTCACGTGAAGGACGGTGGCGTGATCGGCGACGTCGCAATGTTCCGTGACGACGCCCATGCCTCATCAGCGCGAGCTGTCGGGCCTGTAACCGCCCTCCGCATGGAACGATCTCGGCTGCTGCCGATCCTGCTCGAGCACCCCCGGATCACGATGCGCTGGCTCGTTGCCGGTCTTGCCCAGCTCGAGTCGACCCAACGGAGGGTCGTTCGCCTCATGCATCGGACGGTGAGGGAACAGGTCGCCGAACTGCTCCTCGAGGAAGCCGACCGCTTCGGCGACGTCCACCTCAGCCAATCGACGTTGGCGACCCTTCTCGGCGCAAGCCGCCAGTCGGTCAATGAAGCGCTTGCGGACCTCCGCAAGGACGGAATAGCCGAGACGGGCTACCGCAGGGTGCACATCGTCGACCATGCCCGGCTGTGCGGAATGGTCGGCTCGCCGGCGAGTGTCTGTTGACGGGCCTCACGGCATGGTTTCCTCCCCCTTTGCGATGAGGTAGCCGCGCGCCCTCTCCGCCAGCTCGTAACGTTCGACGAGACCCCAGAACCTCGCATCGTGGCGGCTGACAGCGAGGTGGGCGAGTTCATGGACGATGACGTAGTCGAGCACCCACCTCGGGTACGCGGCAAGCCTGCGTGAAAGACGTATGCGCCCCGACGCCAGGGTGCACGACCCCCACAGTGTCGTCTGGCGGTCCGACCATACGATCTCGTTTGGACGGGGGAGACCGAGCTCGGTTGCGAGTGAACGTGATCTCGCCACGAGGTCGATGCGCTCGGCGTCCTGACGGTCGAGGAACCGGCGCCGCATGCGCTCCACCCACTCATCTTCCTCGGCCCTCGTCATGTGGCCGGGAATCGCGACGTGAAGGACACCGCCGACGATCCTCGCTTGGACGGTCTTCTTGCGCCGGGCGCTCCGTGTGACTTCGACATCCATGGCAGCGATCGTACCGACAGGGTGTGACATCCTGGCGGAACACCACAGGCAGGTCCTGTGGCGTTGCCGTCTGCTGACGTATGATTCGGTCACTGTGACGAAACCGCATCTCCGTTGCCGCTGGTGCGGCCGGGAGTTCGAGGCCCGGTCTGGGCCCGGTCGACCTGCCCTCTATTGCCGGCGCAGCCATCGCCAGCGCCATTACGAGGCGCGGACCGTGGCTGAGCGGCACGGCTTGGGCCCCAGGGATGCGCTCGTCGACCGGACGACGCTGTCCCGTCTCAACGACCGCCTGTACGTGCTCGAAGCAGCCTGCGACGATGTGCGGCGCGATCTGGCCGAGGAACCGGACGTCGATGTGTACCGAGCGGCGGTCGTCCATCTCTTGGAGGCGGCGTTGCCGCTTCGGTCCGCCTACGTCGAGCCACGGGCCATCGGCGGCGGCTGACATGCCGCGGCCGTGCTGTCACGAGCCGATGCGGCGGACGAACGCTTCCATCTCGGCGACGAACTCATCTCGCCGGTGGACGTCGAACTCGTCCCATGTGCTCAACGTGGTGGGGTCTTCGACCCTGTCGATGTACAGCATCCCGTTGAGGTGATCGATCTCGTGCTGAAACGTGCCTGCGGTGAGTCCAGCGGAGTCGTGGACCACATCGTTGCCGTGACGATCCCAGGCCCGCACTCGCACCCGCAGATGGCGGCGCAGGTCACCCCGCAAGGGGACGCTGAGACATCCTTCGTTGAGGCGGAACATCTCCTCGCCCACGGGCTCGAGGGCAGGGTTCACGAGGACGGTGAGGGGAATCGACGGCTTGTAAGGGTAACGCGGGTTGTGATCGACCTCGATGGTGCAGATCCGCAGGGGTTGATGAACTTGATTCGCCGCAATACCCGCGCCGCCGGCGTGTCGCATCGTATCGATGAGATCGTCGATGAATCCCTGGATTCGGCCCGTTGCCAGCTCCTCGCGATTCACCGGCCTTGCCGGTGTGCGCAGCACCGGGTGTCCGATCTGAGCGATCTCGAGCACGGCCATCGGCGTCTCCTCTCACCTGTTCCTGTCGAAGCTGGGAGTGCCCGCAACCCATGCCGCCGAACACAGATCCATCCCGGTCCAGTAGACGATCTCTGCAGGATGCGACACGTCCCACGCGGCGAGGTCGGCTCGCAATCCCGGCCGCAGCATCCCACGATCGGTCAACCCGAGCGCTTGCGCCCCGTGGCGAGTGAGGCCTGCGAGTGCTTCCTCAGGCGTCAGACCGAAGAGTATGGCTCCCATGTTGCCCACGAGGGCCAGGTCGCCGAGAGGCGACGTACCGGGGTTGAGGTCGCTCGCCAGAGCCATCGGCACGCGGTGCCGCCGGAGTGCGGCCACAGGTGGCCGCTCCCTCTCCTGGAGGGTGTGGGTCGCCCCGGGGAGCAGCACCGCTACCGTCCCAGATCTGCCCAGCTCGGCAGCCTGAGCCTCGGTTGCGTAGTCGAGGTGATCGGCGGACAAGGCGCCGTGTGCGGCCGCCAGCGAGACACTCGAGCTCGGGGCGAGCTGAGCTGCGTGGATCTTGACGGGAAGGTCTCTGAGTTGCGCAGCTCCAAAGATCCGCTCGGCCTGTTCGGGTGAGAACGCGATGTGGTCGCAGAAGACATCCACCGCGTCGGCGAGCCGTCGCTCGACGGCCGCCGGCAGGATCTTCGTGATCACCAGGTCGACGTATGCATCAGGCTCACGGGCGAACTCGGGAGGCACGACGTGTGCTGCGAGCAGAGTCGTGCGCACGTCGACAGGCCCATCGGCGCCGAGCCTGCGGGCGACTTCCAACATGGCGAGCTCAGAACGCACGTCGAGGCCGTAGCCCGACTTGATCTCGACGGTCGTCGCTCCCGTGCGGTGCAGACGGAGGAGCCGGGGGAGTGCTGCCTCGTACAGTTGGTCGGTGGTGGCCCTCCTCGTTGCCGCCACCGTCGCTGTGACGCCACCGCCCGCAGCTGCGATATCTGCATATGAGGCTCCGGCAAGACGCTCCGCGAACTCCGCCGACCGCTCCCCGCCGAAGACCAGATGGGTGTGGCAATCGACGAAGCCCGGGGTCACGAGGCGGCCGCCAACTGAGCGCACTTCGGCTTCCGGTGGGATGGTGACCTCGCCGCGCCGCCCCACTGCTTCGATGGTCTCGCCCGCTATCACGACGACCCCGTCCGGCTCGAAACCGTAGGCAGGCCCACCGGGCACCATGGTGGCCACGGCGAGATCGACGAGGGCGATCCGGCGCGGAGGGTTCACAGCTCGGCCATGAGGGCCCGGATCGTGCCGCCGAGGCGGTCGGGCAGATCAGGAACCGTTTGGTGAATACCCGCGGCGACGATTCGACGTCCTCCAACGACGACATCGGTCACATCGGTAGCCGTCGCTGCGAATACCGCTGCTGTGAGCAGGTCTCTGCGATCGAATCCGGCGAGTCGCACCGAATCGAGGCCCACCGTCACGAAGTCGGCCGGCTCGCCCGCGGCGAGAATGCCGGAGCCACAGGCCAGGCTGTGGGCGCCCCCCCTGGTGGCCGCGGTGAGAATGGCCGACGCCTCGTTCACCCCACGAGCGCCCCGCCGCACGCGGTCATGCATCTCGAGACCACGCATCTCGGCGAAGGGATCGATCATCGCATGACTGTCGGTGCCGAGGGCCAACGCGGCGCCTGCCGCAGCCAGCTCCTCGAACGGGCCGAGACCATCTCCGAGATCCTGCTCTGTTGTCGGGCATGCGACCACGGTCACCTCTGCTGCACCCAGCCGCCGCATGTCGTCGCCCGTCGGGTGGGTTGCATGGATGACGGCCGTGGCGTTGTTCAGGACACCAGACTCGGCGAGTAGCCCGGTCGGCGTGAGGCCGGTCGCCTCGAGGCAGGCCTCGTTCTCGGCCTCCTGTTCGCTCACATGCACGTGTAGCGGCGCACCCAGATCGCGCTGCGCCTTGACGATCGTCGGCAAGTCGTCGCCGGCGACGGCTCTCACCGAGTGAGCGGCGACACCGACCGAGACGGTCGGATTCCCGACGAGGCCCTTGGCGAGAGCGTGCACGCGTTCGGACCACATCTCGACGTCGTGATCGGCGAAGCGCAGCTGCACTCCGGTGGGTGGTCGGCCGAATCCGCTCCTCAGGTAGCAGGTGTCGAGCAGCACCATGCGGATGCCGGCTCGCTCGGCGGCGCGGACCAGAGCCCAGCCCATCTCGTTGGGGTCCCGGTACACGGCACCGCCGCGCTCATGGTGGACATAGTGGAACTCTCCGACGGCAGTGAAGCCTGCCAATGCCATCTCCCCGAACACGGCTGTGGCGAGCTCCTCGTAGCTCGCCGGGCCGAGGCGCATGGCGACCTCGTACATCGCCTCTCTCCACCGCCAGAAGTCGCCGGGGCCTTGCCGCCTCCCTCGGAGTGCACGATGGAAGGCATGCGAGTGCGCGTTCACGAAGCCAGGGAGCGTCAGGCCTTCGAGCCGGATGGCGCCCGTCGGTCTGGGTGAGTCCGGCGTGACGGAGACGATCGCCCCGTGCCGGTCGACGTCGATAGCAACGTCGACGGCAACCGCCGGCCCGCCCAGCCACGCATGGTCGGCGTGGTAGCGGGTCACCGGCCGTCCATGGGGATCCGCACGCCGCGAGCGTCGGCCACCTCCCTGGCCCGTACGTAGCCGGCGTCGGCGTGACGCATCACGCCCGTCGCCGGATCAGTCGTGAGGACTCGTTCGAGGCGGCGGGCGGCCAGGTCGGTCCCGTCGGCAACAACCACCATGCCGGCGTGGATCGATCTGCCGATGCCCACCCCTCCGCCGTGGTGGACACTGATCCACGTCGCTCCCGAGGCGGTGTTGGCGAGCGCATTCAGGATGGGCCAGTCGGCGATGGCGTCGCTGCCGTCGATCATCGCCTCGGTCTCTCGGTAGGGCGAGGCGACGCTGCCTGAGTCGAGGTGGTCGCGGCCGATGACAATGGGCGCCTTGACTGCACCAGACCGGACCAGTTCGTTGAAACGCCTGCCGAGCCGGGATCGCTCCCCGTACCCGAGCCAGCAGATGCGCGCCGGCAGCCCTTGGAACGCAACGCGCTCTGCGGCGAGGTTGATCCAACGGGCGAGCGCTTCGTCCTCGGGGAACTCGTCGAGCACGGCGCGGTCGGTAACGGCGATGTCGGCAGGATCGCCGGACAGGGCGACCCAGCGAAACGGGCCTTTTCCCTCGCAGAACAGGGGACGGATGTACGCAGGCAGGAAACCCGGGTAGGCGAAGGCGTCCTCGAAGCCGCCGAGCTTGGCTTCGGCACGCAAGCTGTTGCCGTAGTCGAAGACCTCGGCGCCGCTGCGCATGAACCCGACCATTGCCTCGCAGTGACGCGCCATGGACGCTCGTGATCGACGGATATACCCGTCGGGGTCCTCGGTGTGGAGGCGCTCGGCAGCTTCGAGGGACATATCGGCGGGGACGTACGACAGCGGGTCGTGCGCCGAGGTTTGATCGGTGACGATATCGGCCGAGAAGCCGAGATCGAGGAGGCGAGGCACAACCTCGGCGGCGTTGCCGACGAGGCCGACCGACAAAGGCCGACGCTCCTGCTTGGCAATATTGCACCGGGTGATCGCATCGTCGAGGTCAACGGCAGCTTCGTCCAGATACCGGGTGTCGAGCCGCCTCGTGACGCTGTGGGGATCGACGTCGATGCACAGAGCGACGCCGCCGTTCATCGTCACAGCGAGTGGCTGCGCACCGCCCATGCCACCGAGCCCCGCCGTCAGCGTGATCGTGCCGGCGAGCGTCCCTTCGAAGCGCTTACGGGCGATCTCTGCGAAGCACTCATACGTTCCCTGGAGGATCCCCTGGGTGCCGATGTAGATCCACGAGCCTGCTGTCATCTGCCCGTACATGGTGAGGCCTGCCGCCTCGAGCCTGCGGAACTCGTCCTGCGTGGCCCACTCAGGCACGAGCAGCGAATTGGCGATCAAGACTCGCGGCGCCCACTCGTGGGTTTGCACGATGCCCACCGGCTTTCCGGATTGCACCAGCAGCGTCTCATCACCCTCGAGGTCTCGCAGCGCAGCCACGATGCCGTAGTAGGCCTCCCATGAGCGGGCCGCCTTCCCGCTGCCCCCGTAGACGACCAACCGATCCGGGTGCTCGGCAACTTCGGGGTCGAGGTTGTTCATCAGCATCCGCATCGCAGCTTCTTGCGGCCAGCCCTTGCAGGCGAGCGATGTGCCTCGGGGGGCACGGACGACTGGCACGAGCCTCACCTCCTGGCGATCGGGCCGCCATGGTACGACGGAGCGACCGGCCGCCGCTCAGCCACCGAGGAGGAGCGGGATGATGGCACCGTAGCCGAGGAGAAGCGCAACACCCTCGACCCGACTGATGCGCCTCCCGGTGCGCATCATCACCCACACGACCAGGCCGACGAGCACCGAGGCGGCGACCCCGAAACCGGTGAGGGCAGGGGCGTCGAGCGAACCCGGGCCGACGAGCCCGACGACCCCGCCCACCGTCAGTGCGTTGAAGAGGTTCGAGCCGAGCAGGTTGCCGAGGATGAGGTCGCCTTCCTTGCGACGTGCCGACTGGATCACCGTCACCAGCTCCGGCAGTGACGTCCCGACGGCAACCAGCGTGGCGCCCACGAAGCCTTCGCTGAGGGCGGCGCGTGCGGCGAGATCGACGGCCCCCCACAGCAGCAGCCGAGCGCCGAGCAGCGTCCCGGCAAGGCCGATCAGAGTGCGAGCGACTTCGCGACCGAAGCGCAGGTCGGTGCCTGCAAGGTCGATCGCCTCCTCGCCGAGCGAGTCGTCTCCGCCCCGGCGGATCACGACTGTCAGTGCGGCCGCCATCGCGGCGACGAGGACGAGGCCCTCCCACACAACGAGCCCGTCTTGAATCAGGACACCAAAGAGCGCCATTCCGCCGACGGTGAGAGGCGCCTCGCGCCTGACGGCTTTGGAGTCGACGGCGAGGGGCAGGATCAGCACGCCAACGCCGAGGATGAGGGTGAGGTTGACGAGGTTCGAGCCAACGATGTTGCCGATTGCGATCTCGGCCTCCCCGGTGCGGGCGGCGATCGCAGAGACCAGTAGCTCCGGGGCGCTGGTGCCGAAGCCGACGATCACGACACCGATCACGATCGGTGCGACGCGCTTCACGACTGCGATGCGGGCAGCGCCGATGACGAGTTGATCCGCCGCCCAGGCAAGCAGGGCGACGCCGGCGGCAAGAGCGGCAAGGGAAACGGCCACAACCATCCAGGGGAACGGGCAGGCGCAGGGCGCGCCATGGTGTTCGCAATAATACGGCGGCACCGACGACCTTGGGGAGGCTCAGTTCGCCGGGACGGCTGACCCGTTGCGAGTAATCAGGTCGCGGTACCAATTCGCCGATTCGCGCGGCGTGCGCACCAGGGTGTCGTAGTCCACATGGACGAGGCCGAATCGTTTGCTGTAGCCCGAGGACCACTCGAAGTTGTCGAGCAGCGACCACACGAGATAGCCGCGAACGTCGGCGCCTGCCGCCATGGCTGCGCGCAACGCAGCAATGTGGCTTTCCAGGTAGGCGATGCGCCGGGTGTCGTGGATCTGCCCGTCCGATGTGATCGGGTCGTCGTAGGCGGCGCCGTTCTCGGACAGGAAGAGCGCCGGCAGGTTCGGGTAGGTCGCAGCCAGCCACGTGAGGATGTCGATGAGGCCGTGCGGCTCAACGGGCCAGTCCATGTCGGTCGCCGGACGGCCGGCCGTGACGTTGCGCACGTGTTCGCACCCAGGGAACTGGTCCCCGAGCGTCGGCTCTCCGGAGACCGCAGGCTCGAGGAACCACGGCCGGTAGAAGTTCACCCCGAGCCAATCGAGCGGGGTGGAGATGACCTCGAGGTCGCCATCGTCGACGGGGAAGTGATCGGGGGCGAGGTCGGCGATCACGTCGGCCGGATACCGGGAGGCAAAGACCGGGTCGCAGAACGCCCGGTTCATGAGGCCTTCGAACCGGCGCACCCCGTCGTGGACCTCCGGCCCATCCACGATCGCCTCGGCCCGCTCGAGGTTCATGATGATCCCTTGCGCAGGGCGCGCGTCGATCTCCCGCATCGTCTGCACCGCCCTCCCATGCCCGAGGAGGAGGTGGTGGTGTGCCGAGAGGGCGGCTTGGGTTCCGGCGAGACCGGGAGCGAATATCCCTGCGTAGTGGCCGAGATACGCGGCAACCCACGGTTCGTTGTGGGTCGCCCACCACTGAACACGGTCGTGGAGAGCCCCGAACACGACGCCGGCGTAGCGGGCGAAATCGTCGGCCGTCTGCCTGCGCTGCCAGCCGCCGGCGTCCTGGAGTGTTTGGGGCAGGTCCCAGTGGTAGAGCGTGACCATCGGCTCGATGCCGGCAGCGAGCAGCATGTCCACGAGTCGGTCGTAGAAGGCGAGACCGGCCGAGTTCACTGCCCCGTCTCCATCCGGCACCACCCGAGGCCACGAAACGGAAAAGCGGTACATCCGAAGCCCGAGGCCGGCCATCAAGGCCACGTCGTCTGCGACACGGTTGTAGTGATCGGCTGCGACATCGCCCGTGTCGCCACCCAAGGTGTTGCCCCGGATGTGACTGAACGTGTCCCAGATGGACGGTCCGCGACCGTCTGCGGTTGCGCCGCCCTCGATCTGGTAGGCCGAGGTCGCTACGCCCCACAGGAAGCCGTCGGGGAAGGCGGTGCGGGTCACGAACGCTCGTGGAGGTAACGGCGGATCAGGGCGGACGTCGAACCGTCATGCGCCCCCGGCTCGACCGCTCCGGCGGCGATCTCACCGGCGATGCGTCGCGCCAGCACCTTGCCCAACTCGACGCCCCATTGGTCGAAGGAGTTGATGCCCCAGATCGCTCCTTGCGTGAACACCTTGTGCTCATAGAGGGCGATCAGCTGGCCGAGCACCGAGGGCGTGAGCTCGGTCGCCAGAAGCGTCGACGTCGGGTGGTTGCCGGAGAACGACCGGTGAACCACCAGTTCCTCTGCGACACCCTCAGCCCTCACTTCCTCGGCGGTCTTGCCGAAGGCGAGCGCCTCAGTCTGTGCGAAGAGGTTTGCCATGAGCTCGTCGTTGTGGCCGCCTGGGTCGGCGACGGGCCGGTTGAAGCCGATGAAATCCGCCGGGATGAGCGTCGTGCCTTGGTGGATCAGCTGGTAGAAGGCGTGCTGGCCATTCGTCCCCGGCTCACCCCAGACGATCGGGCCGGTATCGGTGGTGACGAGGGCGCCGTCGCGCCGCACGGACTTGCCGTTGCTTTCCATCTCGAGTTGCTGGAGATAGGCAGGGAATCGGGCAAGCTGGTCGCTGTAGGGCAGCACTGCATGGCTCTGCGCACTGAAGAAGTTTCGGTACCAGACGCCGAGCAGGCCCATGAGCACCGGCACGTTGCGGTCGAGTGGCGCCGTGCGGAAGTGCTCGTCTATGAGGTGGAAGCCGGCGAGCATCTCAGAGAAGGCCGCGGCGCCGATGGCGATCATGAGGCTCAGCCCAATCGCAGACGTCAGCGAGTATCGGCCGCCCACCCAGTCCCAGAACTCGAACATGTTCGCCGGGTCGATACCGAAGCCGGCCACCTCGGAGGCATTGGTAGACACGGCGACGAAGTGGCGAGCCACTGCCTCCTCGCCGAGCGCCTCTACGAGCCACGTGCGGGCGTTGCGGGCATTGGTGAGTGTCTCGCGGGTCGTGAAGGTCTTCGACGCGACGATGAAGAGCGTCGTCGCTGGATCGCTTGCGGCCAGTGCGGCCGAGAGGTCGGCGCCATCGACGTTGGAGACGAAGCGCGGCGTGATCTCGGGGTGCACCAGGTGGGCCAATGCCCTCGTCGCCATCGCAGGGCCCAAGTCTGAACCGCCGATGCCGATGTTCACCACCGTCCGGATGCGCTCACCCGTGGCCCCGGTCCACACACCGGACCGCACCGCTTCGGCGAACTCGGCCATGTGGTCGAGCACAGCGTGCACTTCCGGCACCACGTCGTGTCCGTCCACCATGATGTTGTGGCCCCGCGGGAGCTCGCAGCGCCACGTGCATCACGGCCCGGTCTTCGGTGGTGTTGATGTGCTCGCCGGCGAACATGGCGCCGATGTGCTGGCGAAGACCTGCCCGCTCTGCCACCGACACCAGGTTGTGGATGGTGGTCGAGGTGGCAAGGTGTTTGGAGTAGTCGAAATACACGTCACCGATTGCGAGTGCCATACGCTCGCCTCGCTCCGGGTCCTCCGCGAAGAGGTCGCGTAGGTGGCGGGGCGCGATATCGGCGTGGTGAGCATGCAGTTCGTACCACTCGGACGTCTCACTGATCGGCGTGGTCAAGGCGGCCGTCTCCTCATGCGGGGTGCGATCCACACTAGGAGCGGGACAGCAACTCTACGAGAGGTCGGCTTGCACGCACCACGCGGCGCGGTCGCGGTCACTGGAAGGTGGCGCCCTCGGGATTCGTGTTCGCTCCACGGCCCCGGGTGCGCCGGGCGAGCGCATAGGCGAGACCGCCTGCCGGGATCGGGAGCCAGAACGAATACAGCCGGTAGGCGAGGGTTGCAAGCAGCGCATCGGCCGCCGGAACACCGGCCAGCGTGAGCATCGCCGTGAGACCGGCCTCGACGAAGCCGAGGCCGCCGGGTGTGATCGGGATCATCGTCAGGACAGCCGACGCCGCATATGCCAACAGCACCACACTGAGCCGGGGCCGCGCTCCAACTGCGTAGAGAGCGGCTACCAACGTCAGGTAGTCGAGGAGCCAGTTGAGCGCAGCGAGACCGATCGACTGGCGCCAGCGAGGCCCGACGACCGCCATCACCTCGTCGCGGGTGGCCAGCACCTTGTTGGGGGACACCGAGGCGCTGCGATGCCGGAGGGCCGCAAGCCGCCGCGCAACGGCATCGGCCACCTTTGCCGCCTGCCGCAGCGGTCCGTCGAACCGCACAGCGAGAAAGCCGGCGGCGAAAAGGGCAGCGAAGATCGCCACTCCACCAAAAGCGATGGGGACGAGGCCGGGGGGTATCGGTGCGGTCAGCACAGCGACGCCGGCTGCGATGGCAGGCAAAGCCACGAGCACCATCGTCGACACCAAGGAGTTCACAGTGAGAGCGGCCGCTGCCTGCGCCGGCTGTGTCCCCGCAGCGGAGAGCATGCGGTAGTAGACGGCGCCTCCGACGACCGCTCCGCCGGGGAACAGGCGGGAGGCGCTGTTGGCGGCAAGCTGGGACGTCGCGGCGGCGCGCCACGAGAGTCCGGGCACGGCGAGGCGGGCGAGCCCCCATGCTGCGGCAAAGCTCCCGGTCTCGAGCCCGAGCATTACAGCGAACCACAGCGGGTTGATCCCCTGCAACCGTGGGGCAGTGGAGAACACATCGACCAGCAGCGGAGCGAGCGTGTGTATGGCGACTGCGCCGATGGCCAGAAGGAGTCCGCGCCACACGATCGTGCGCCACAGGGGGCCTCGGCGGCCGGCGTCGGCGGTCACAAGCGTCAGGACTCGGCCGGCGAGGTCGAAGCGACTCCCGTCCCTGCAGCGCCGACGACGTGCAGGTGGATCTGTTCGGTGAGGCGTTTCACCTGCTCGGTCAGCGCCGTATTCGTCTCGAGGAGCGTTCGCAGCCGCGCAATCTCCTGCCTTGCGATCTCTTCACGCCGGAGGGCCGCCTGGGCGAGCGCCTCGCGGTGATCGCCGTTGGTCTCACTCATCACTTTGTCGCGGTCGGCCTGCCGTGTCTGGGCGAGGAGGATGAGCGGCGCCGCATACGCGGCTTGGAGAGAGAACGCCAGGTTGAGCAGGATGAACGGGTATGGATCCCACCGGTGGATCGCGCCGACGACGTTGATGACGATCCACGCAACGACGAGGACGGTTTGCCCGATGAGGAAGCGCGGCGTCCCGAAGAACCGGGCAAAAGCCTCAGCCTTCTGTCCGAAGGCGTCGGCGCCAAAGGGCCCGTGCAACGATTGCAGTTTCTGGCTGAGATATGGACGAGCCTGACTCATCGATGCTCCTCGCTGGTCGGCTCCGAGGATGTTATCGCCCTCGGTCGACCCAACCGCGCCGAGTCATGTCACCAGGCGCCGCCGCCGCCGCCTCCGCCGCCGCCACCGCCTCCACCGCTGAAGCCTCCGCCGCCGCCGCTGGACGAGGGCGGGGCGAACGCCCCATGGAGCGCGGCACCGACTCCGGCGATCGCATTGGTGCTGTGGCCGCTCGTGTAGCCGTGGTTGCCGTACCAGTACAGCGACGAGGTCCGCTCCAGCTCAGCCGGTGCAGCGATGCGAGCGGCGGCGAGCACGGCGTCGGCCACGCCGAGTGCGATGGCGTAGACGAGGTATTGCTCCCACAGGGCGATCGACAGCGCCGGCGCCTCTTCGAAGCGCCCGAAGTCCTCGAGGTAGCGACGGAACGCCCGCCACCTGGCGTCGAGGAGCGCTCCCTGCGGGGTGCGTCGCACCCAGGCTTTGCGGGCCGATCCGAAGGCGATGGCCATCACGCCGCCGACGACACCGAACACGACGATCCCGAACCTCAGCAGGTCCTGGTTGACGGCCGTGATCGCACCGAGCAGCGGCGTGATCGCGACCCAGCCAAGCGCCGCGACGGCAACGACGATCCCGAGGACGATCCATGGGTAGCGGAGGCCGGCTGGGTCGAGGAGCTTGCCTGATTCGAGGTGCTTGACCGCTGCTTTCTGGTATGCGGAGTAGCTGCTGTGGTTGGCTGAGGCGTCCTCGCGGATCTTGCTGCGGAACTCTGTGAGCGGGAGCGGGCCGTCGCCGAGCAGCCGCTCGAGGACGGTCATGACGGGCCGCTCCCACGCCCGCAGCGGGCCGGGATCTTTGGCGAGCTCGATCTCGAGGTCGGAGATGTCCTCGTTGCGAAGCCCCAGCCACGTCGAGCGCTCCGTGGTCACCGGCTGTGCGCTGAGCACTCCGCGGCGCAGGAGGTCGAACATGGTGGCGGTGAACCCATCCTCGTCGGGTGCGCCTTGTCGCATCAATGCGCTGACGATGGCGGGGGTGTCCTCGCTGGGCGGAGCATGCTCGTACTCCAGGTCGTAGTCGACGCGCGGTTCCTTGCCGAAGCGCGAGTAGCCGGCGACGAGCGCGCCGGGGACGAGCACCAGGAGGCCGGCAAGACCGAAGAGGGCCGTGCGATTCGATTGGCGTTCCCGGTCGGCGCGAGACGCAAAGGCCGCCTCCTCATCGAGGATCGCCTGCAAGCCGTCGCCGGCGATGACCTTCGCACCGCCAGTGTCCGTCAGAGCAGTCCGTGGCACGACAACCCGCATCTCGACCCATTGATGGGCGGGGATGTCGGTTGCCCTGAGCGCTGGTGTAGCGCCGTCGAACACGAGGAAGGTCTCGCCCGCCACCGTGTCTGGGTGGCCAAAGACCCGAGTCTCGTCCCCAAGTGCGGGCTCTGGGTACTGGAACGTCGCCGCCAGCACGCCGACGCCTGTGTTCCACTCCTCGCCCCAGACCCGCAAGTTGATGTCGACGACGTCGTCGTAGGCGATGGCGAGCCCCGTCATCCGATAGCTCACGGTGAACGTGCGGACCTCATTCATCGCCTCGTAGTGCCACACGATTCGGACGACACTGCCGCGGTCCTCGACGCCGTACCGGCTGGGGGCGTCGATCGAACCAAGAGTCGTCGATCCTCCGGGCTGGTATGCGATGCCATCTTCGGACACGACGACGTCTGTGATCGCCTCGCCCCTTCGCAGCGGGATGTCGCGATACGCACCGGAGAAGTCCCCATCGAACGAGAATGTGATGTGCTCTTCCACCGCCACCGACCCGTCTGCGAGCAGCTCGACGTCGATGCGGGCCTCGGGCAGCCCAAAGGACTTCGCAAGCGCCGGGGCGGCAACCGACAGGAGCGCAACGACGACTGCTGCGAGGGCGAGGACTCGCCTCAGAACTCCACCTTCGGCACACTGCGCCCCTCGTCCTCGACCTCGAAGAACTCGCTTCGCTGGAATCCCGTGAGCGATGCGATGAGGTTGGTGGGGATGGTTTCGACGGCGTTGTTGTAGGACAGGGTCGTGTCGTTGAAGATCTGGCGGGCAACCGCGATCTTGCCTTCGGTCTCGGCAAGCTGGGTTTGGAGGGTGCGGAAGTTCTCGCTCGCCTTGAGCTCGGGATAGGCCTCGGCCAGGGCAAAGAGCTGGCGGAGCGCACCGGTCAACATGTTCTCGGCGACCGCCTGGTCGGCGATGCTCCCCGCTGCCTGTGCGGCATTGCGTGCGGCGACAACTGCCTCGAAGGTGGATTGCTCGTGCGTCGCATACCCCTTGACGGTCTCGACCAGATTGGGGATCAGGTCGTAGCGGCGCTTGAGCTGTACGTCGACCTGGGACCATGCGTTCTGGGTGCGGTTGCGGAACCGGACGAGCCGGTTGTAGCCGAGAACCAACCACAAGGCGATGGCGGCGAGCACGACGACGGTGATGATCACAGGCATAGGCGCATCGTATCTGCCTCCCATGGTTTCGCGCCACCTCACGTACACTCCGGTCGTGTCGCATCCGGTCTCAGACAGCGCGGAGCATCGCCGGCTTGCCGCCACGAAGGCCGGGGCCGCTGATTGGCGGTTGTGGGGCCCCTACCTGAGCGACCGTGCCTGGGGAACCGTGCGCGAGGACTACAGCGACGACGGCGATGCCTGGCGCTTCTTCCCCCACGACCACGCCCGCAGCCGCGCCTATCGATGGGGCGAGGATGGTCTTGCGGGCATCAGCGACCGTGAGCAGTTCCTGTGCTTTGCGATCACGTTGTGGAACGGCCGCGACCCCATCCTCAAGGAGCGCCTCTTCGGGTTGTCCGGGCCGGAGGGCAACCACGGTGAAGACGTGAAAGAGGAGTACTGGTACCTCGACTCGACGCCCACACACTCGTACATGCGCATGCGCTACGCGTACCCGCACGCGACGTATCCCTACGACCGGCTGGTGGCCGGCGGCCACGAAGCGAGGCCAGACGAGCCCGAGCTCGAGCTACTCGATACGGGTGTCTTCGACGAGGCTCGCTACTTCGACGTCGAGGTGACGTATGCGAAGGCCGCAGAGACCGACATCCTGATTCGCATCGATGTTGCCAACCGGGGCCCGGACCCGGCTGAGTGTGCCGTTGCTCCAACGCTGTGGTTTCGCAACACGTGGAGTTGGGGCTACCCGGCCGGGCCGATGGGAGACACGCTGTCGAAGCCGGCGATGTGGGCGGGGGAGGGGAGCGACACCATCAGGACCGTCCATCCCGTGATCGGCGAGTACTGCCTCGCCGCAGACGCTCCGGACGAGGTGCTCTTCACCGACAACGACACGAACACCGAACGGCTGTTCGATATGCCGGGTCCGGCCCACGCAAAGGATGCTTTCCACACCTATGTCGTCGACGGCGACGTGGGCGCGGTGCGGACCGATGGCACCGGCACGAAGGCGGCCACCGTCCACCGGCTCCCCCTGGCTGCAGGGGAGCGGCGCACGATCCGGCTGCGGCTCACCCACGGCCACACTGCGGCACCGTTTGCGGACTTCGACGCTCAGCTGGAGGCGCGACGGGTCGAGGCAGATGCCTTCTATGCCGCCGTGCACGATCCGGGGATGACGCCCGTCGAGTCCCGCATCCAGCGCGAGGCGCTCGGCGGGATGATGTGGTCGAAGCAGCTCTACTACTTCGACATCGCCCAGTGGCTCACCGGAGATCCGGAGGGCTGGCAGCCACCGATGGCCGCCGAGCGGGTCCGCAACCGCGAGTGGCGCCATCTCAACAACTACGACGTGATCTCGATGCCGGATGCATGGGAGTACCCCTGGTATGCCGCATGGGATCTCGCCTTCCACACCATCCCGATCGCCCTGATCGACCCCGAGTTCGCCAAACAGCAGCTCCAGCTGATGACTCGCGTGTGGTACATGCATCCGAACGGTCAGCTTCCCGCCTACGAATGGTCATTTGGCGACGTCAATCCACCGGTGCACGCATGGGCCGTGTGGAAGGTGTACACCCTCGACGCCGAACGCAGCGGCGAGCCGGACATCGCCTTTCTCGAGGCGATGTTCCACAAGCTGCTCATCAACTTCACCTGGTGGGTGAACCGCAAGGACCACGACGGCAACAACGTGTTCCAAGGTGGTTTCCTTGGGCTCGACAACATCAGTGTGTTCAACCGAAGCGAGGAGTTGCCGACCGGCGGCCACCTCGACCAGTCGGACGGCACGGCATGGATGGCGTTCTACACCCTCGAGATGCTGAAGATCGCACTAGAGCTGGCAGACCGCAATCCCGTCTACCAGGACACCGCAACGAAGTTCTTCGAGCACTTTCTCACCATTGCGGCGGCGATGAACGGTGAGGCTGAGGGGCCGGGCCTCTGGAACGAGGATGACGGCTTCTTCTACGACGCCGTCCACCTGCCGGACGGCGAGAAGCTCCAACTCCGCGTTCGGTCGCTGGTGGGTCTGATCGCACTCCTCGCCGTGGAGACCATCCCCGCAACGGTCATCGAGCCCCTCCACGACTTCAACCGCCGCATGTGGTGGTTCGTGTCCAAGCGTGGCCATCTGGCGGGGGCGATGGCGGCGCTCGATGCACCGGGGAGCACCGACGCGTTCCATTTCTCGATCTTGTCCCGGGAACGGCTCGAGCGCGTGCTGGCCCGTCTCCTCGACGAGGCCGAGTTCCTGTCGCCGCATGGCATTCGCTCGCTGTCCAAGGTCTACGAAACGGATCCCTACGTCTTCGAGTCAGGCGACGTCGAGGCCTCTATCCGTTACGAGCCGGCCGAATCGACATCTCCGTTGTTCGGGGGGAACTCGAACTGGCGGGGCCCGGTGTGGATGCCGGTCAACTACCTGCTCATCGAAGCCCTCCGCGAGTACGCCCGCTACTACGGCGACACCCTGACGGTCGAATGCCCGACGGGCTCGGGCGTCTCGATGACGCTCGACGAGGTTGCGGACGACCTGACGGACCGGCTGGTCTCGCTCTTCGAGCAGGATTCGAATGGACGCCCCCCATCGCTGCGCCATCGGACCGCAGCGCCACTGCCCGAGTGGCACGAGCACCCTCTGTTCTACGAGTACTTCGACGGCGAGACGGGCGCAGGGCTCGGCGCCTCGCACCAGACGGGATGGACCGGGCTCGTCGCCGTGCTGCTCGACCGGCGGGCCCGCCGCAGACCGACAACCGCCGCGGGCTGAGCCTCTCGCTCAGGCACCGGTGGCGGCGAGGATCATCGCATCGCGCAGCGCTGGGTCGAACTCGGCGCCAAACCCGAAGAACGAAGCGAAGACCGTGCAGTCTGCGTCCCGGCTTGCCACCAAGTCGATGGTGAACGCCACATTGAGGCCCTGGATACCGAGATTGATCACGATCCGAGCCCCGACGTCTGCCCCTGCCGCATCCAAGTCCTGGAGCACAAACTCAAAATCAGCATCAGGCGGAACCTCAGCGGCCAGATCCTCCGAGAGGTTGTCGGCGACGCACTGGCGGCCCTCAGCCGTCCCCAGGACGGTCTCGAGCACGGCGAACGCATCGGACGCCACCGCTTCGGACTCGAAAACGCGTGCTTCCACATTGGCCTGCGGCGCAGGGAATGCACCATCGAAGATGCCCGTCACTGCCAGCTGCCCGACGGCGAGCGAGGTCGCGTCGAGGTTGGCGAGATCGAAACCGTCCGGTCCAGAGCAGGGACCGAAGACAACGTCGTCCGACGCCTCACCAAACTCGTTGAAGACGATCGCGCTGTCCCACCCGGCCGGTGCCTGTTCGGCCGCGGCGGCCGTCTTGGCGGCAACGACGGCATCTGCCTCCGCACTGCTCACGACGGTGCTCGTGGTTGTTGCAGGAGCGGCAGTGGTGGTCGTGGTGGTTGTCGGAGCGGCGGTGGTGGTCGTGGGAGCCATCGTTGTGGTCTCCGCGGCGACGCTGGTCGATGTCGTCGACGAGGGGGCCGCATCTGCGGTGGTCGAACTTCCGGCGTCGTCGTCTCCACCACAGGCGGACCCGATGAGGGCACAAGCGAGGGCCAAGGTCAGAAGGCGGGGCACGCGGCTCATGGCGAGCAACCTAGCGTGCGCTGTGTCGTTTCCGCGCTGGACCGGATTGAACCGCCATGAAGGATGTCACGCCTCGAAGTCGAGGTCGGGTCCGCAGGTGCAAACGTCAGCCCCGATAACGTCACCGTGACGGAACCTGAGACCGTCATGCGCCGTTCGGAGAGGGGAGCCTGCCGCGATCGTTGTATCGTTCCCCCAAGGCAAACACGGAAGGTGGCGTGATGACCGAAGAGGGACGGGAACATCTCGAGGAGGTGCAGGGCCACCTGCGGCGGGCTGCGGAAGAAGGCAACGCCGACGCCGGCGATCTCGCCGGACATGTCGACGCCTATCTCTCAGGCTCCCGGTCGCCTGAGGAGAGCGAGGCCTTGGTTGACCGCCTTCGCGACGGCGTTCGCCGCTTCGAGGCGAATCACCCAACCCTGTCGCAAGCGGTTCAGGGTGTGGTCGACTCACTGACGGCCTCCGGAATCTGATTTCGGCCGGTGTCCGTATCACCGTCCGTTACGTCACTGTGACGTTATTCCCCTGTTCGCGGCGTCCGGATGGGGAGTGCGTTCGAGTTGCACCGGGCATCGCCACGGCTCACGCCGCCGACAGCGGATAGCCGGGCTCCGAGACGGATCCACACGCGGTAGAACGTCAAGCGACGACGGGCCAGGCACGACGTCGGATGGTCTCGTGGAGAACGATCCCACGGGAGGCGCTCGCCGATCAACCGGATCACCAAGGCCATCAGGTCTCGGCCAGGCGGGATCCAAGCCGTCACTCCCGTCTCACGGCGCATACGGCCTTGTCGTAACCGTTGTCCCATAATCCACGTTATGTCAAGTTGCGGAGATTCCGTCCGACGGACCCTGCTCCCCCGGTTGTCCGATCTCACTGAAGTTGGCGAAATCTCGAACTCGTGGCGAAGCGTCTCATATTGGTGGCGAAGTCTCACTCGAATGGCGAACTGCTCGTTGGACGACGTGGTCGGTGGCGGTTGGCGACATTGACCTCGACGAGTCAAAGGCCGACCTGAGCGAGGAGGTCGAGATCGAACCCGGCGTCCGAACCCTGGCGCTCACGCAGGGACGGAACCGGACCGAGGCGGTGGCGATGGCCCGCGATGTGGTCTGTGAGCTCCTCGACACGGGCGACTGGGGATTCGGCTCGTCGTCGAGACTTATCCGGCCAGCCCACACGACACCCGCCTCGACGCCTAGGTGGCGGGGCGTGATGTCGAAGCCGGGACGAGGCCAGCGGTACCGCCCCGACGAAGCGCAACTCTTCGACAAAATGACCAGATCGCTGGTCCAGCTGCGCGTCAACACGCTCGTCGTCGCCGGAACGGCGGTCGGGATCGAGATTGCAGACATCCTCGCCGCCCAGCTCGACACGGGAGGCCAGCGGGTGCGACGGATCGACGCCAGCGGCGTCACGTCGGCCTTCGCTCTGCTGGCTCAGGCCGGGGAGCCGGATTCGACCGACATCGCTGCTGACGACTGGCTCGAACTCATCCGGAGATTGGCAGACACCTCCCACCAGCACGACCAGCCCCAAATAGTCATCGTCGATCAGATCCCCAACCCAGATATCGGATTCACGTTGTTCGGGACGATGCGGGACGACCTGTGGGAGATCCATTACCGATGGGCCGTCTTCGTCCCACCCGGCGAACTCCACCGATACACCACTCCCCCAGCCGACACCTTCTTCCCAACTATCACCCACATCGACGAACGAGACCAGTGAGACCGAGGTGACGCTGAGTGGCAGAAGGAAGCCGGGTATCCGATCCGATAAGTGATGCCGATCCCGGATACTCGACGGAATGCTCGTTCGTCTCCCCGATTTGGTGATCGGCGCTGGTGGTGACCCCCCGCAAGGATTGACCTCCGCCTCAGTCCACATGACTGCAAGACGAGAGCTACCGGATCATCTCGCCGAGTGCCGCGAACCTGAGCATGTGGGCTTGGCCTGCGTGGATGGCGTACTCGTCGACCATCTTCACGAGGGTGGCCCGCAGCGGTCGACCATGCCCTGATCCAACAGCGTCGAGTGACACCATCTCGGCGATCGCCGCATCCGACATGGCAACCTCGTCGAAGTACCAGCGAAGATCCTCCTCGATGCTGTCGACGGTGTAGTCATCCTCACCGTATCGGAGGGTTTGTTCGCCGCCACCGAGTCCCCACGACAGGTAGACATGCTCCATCTGGGTCATGTGCCGCACCAGTCCGAGCACGGACAGTTCGACAGGCGGGACGGACCACGCGACCAGCTGGTCCCGTGAGAGGTCCCTCAGCTTCCGGATGAATTCATGGCGCTGGTACCGCAGCCATGACTCAAGCAACTCCCTCGGCTCCAAGTTCGGGTCCGGTTGCTCCCACGACGAGAAGTCCACGCCGGCCAGCATGCCGATCGTCATGCAGCAACACTACGCATGAGCACCTCCATTGCACCGTTCTTCGTGATCGGAGGGCTGCAACCGCTGAGCACGTCGAAGAAGATGCCACAAGCGTCGTTTCAAGAACGGCTTCAGCGCCGGGAGCGCCGGCGGCCCGACTCATTGCCTCGCTTGTAGTTGCCCGCGACCCTGGCCATGATTCCTTGCGGGTCCCCTCGACCGACGTCGGCCACGAACGTGACCGCCGCCCTGCCCCGCAGGATGGCTGCCACCCGAGCATGATGCGTGACCACAACATCACCGTTCTTTCGTTGCGTCCACTCGAACCCGACCGGCTTTCCCATCCGAACATTCTGCCAGGGAAGAGCCAAACCGCGGTTGGACGCCACCCCGCGTGATTGCAGCACCGCACGCATCAGTGCCGATATGTGCGACGCTGACGGTTCTGAGTCCCTGAGCTCTGTAGCGTGGAATCGGTCGTGTTGTCGTGCGAAGGGACGAGGGATGGACTTCGCCGCACTCAAGGAGCAAGCGGAGTCTGCGCTTGCGGTATCTCGCGAGGAAGAGGGGTATTCGCTCGGGCTGCAGGCGTTCAAGTGTTCCTGCTGCTGTGCGCGGCCCCGTCCGCGGCGACCATCCTCTCGCCACCGGTCGTCTTCCACGGCGATCCGGTCGAACAGGCCCTCGTCGAGGGCAAGACATTCTCGCTTCCGTTCCGCGTACTCGTACGCGACGACGCCGTCCTCGAGAACCTGCGTGTCGACGCGGGCCGGGTCGACGACGCGGCGCGGATCCTGCCCGACCGCGTGATGGCGCGGGCCGCCGACGCCCTCGCGGCTCCGGCCGGCTACCGGGAGGAGCGGCGCGTGCTGACCGGCGTACTCGAGCCCGGCGTCGATTGCGCCGTGCTCGAGGCGGTGGCGGACGGCCAGGTCGTGCAGGAGGTCGTCCACCTACGCGAGATCGGGCGTCTGCACGGGGCCGACATCACCGGTCCGGGCTCGTTCGTCTCCGTGGAACCGGGGCGCGACACGATCGCGAAGGCCCGAACGAGCAGGCTGCCAGGTGGCCGACCAATCGTTCATTTCAGTCAGGACGCGTGGGACGCGTCTTCCGCTACGCAATCGGATTCCCCGAACCTCGATCTTTGGAGAGAACTCATGCGCATCGCCCAAACCACGCGCCGACCGACGGACTTCCAGCAACCCATCGACGAGAACGCGCTGCAACGGGCCTTGGAGCAGCACCTCCCGGGCCACACGCTGCGGCAGGTCGTCGAACTCGACGCGGGACTCTTCAACAACGCCTACCGCGTCGACACCGACGCCGCGTCTTTCGTCCTGAAGGTCGCGCCCCACGCTGCAGTCCCGGTCTTCTTCGTCGAACGGCACCTGATGGCGCGCGAGCAACATCTGGCGCCTCGACTGCGCGCCGCGCATCCGCTCGTGCCCGAGTACGGCGACTTCTTCGACATCGCCGATCGGCCGGCGTTCTTGCAGCGCTTGGTTCCGGGGCGACTCTGGCACGCAGTCGAGTCCGACTTGAGCGCCGAGGAGAATGCGCTTCTCTGGCGTCAGCTGGGCGACTTCGCGCGCACCCTGCACACCGAAACGGGCGATCGCTTCGGCTACCCGGACCCATTCGTCCACGCGGCCAAGTGGTCGCGCTTCATCGAGCTCAACGTCGAGGGTTTGGCCGAGGACTGCCGGCGACATGATGCGCTCCACCCGGAGGTCGAGGACTTCTTGGCGCTGTTCCCTCGCTTCGGTCGCCGCCTCGACGAAGTGACCACGCCGCGCTTGCTGCACGGCGACCTGTGGCCTCGTAACGTCCTGATCGACGGCGAGGGGCCCGACATTCACATCGTGGCCGTGGTCGACGGCGAACGTGCCTTCTGGGGCGATCCGCTCGCGGACTGGGTTCTGATCCTCTACGACGTTCCCGAAGCCTTCTGGGTCGGCTACGGCGAGAATCTCGCGAAAGGAGCGCGATCCCGTGCGGATCGACGTCTACAAGGGCATGAACTTCATGCTGAACATTCTGGAGGCGAAGCGATTCGAGGAGTCGGACGCGGGTCCGCGGGAGAGGCTCGGCGCGGTCAATCGGCGCCTGCGTTCCGCTTCGGCTTGAGCCTTGCGGCTCGGGCAGGGGACGGGGTCCGATCGAAGGTTCCTCGAAGGCCATTGACTCTGGATTCGCGACTGTGGAAAGCTGAACGCCGCCCGCCCGTCCGACTCTCCAACCTCGAGGAGTCGCCGTGCACAGCAGTCCTGCCCGCCATCACGTCGTCCTCTGGCTCGCGATGCTGGCGTTCGGCCCACCTGTCGACGCGAACGCACACAGGCTCTCGGTGCTCAACCCAGCACGCATAGCCGGCACTCGGCGCTACCCGTCCGCTTGGGTCGAACGCCGCACTACGGACACCACGCCGACATATTCGTGGTCTACACGTGGGCCACCGAAGACGAGAGAGTCATCGAAGCGGCGCTTGAACGCGTCTCTGATGAATGTCGATGGCTAATCGCCGGGCCCGTCGGCGGGATCAATGGCTACAAGTCGCTCGCCCTGCTTCCCTCTGGGGGAACACTCGAGGACAGGGACGCTCACTTCACGGAGTTGCACGACGCCCTTGGCGCTACGGTCGGCACTGACAACGTCGAATACGTCCGAATCCGTTTCGGCGAGGACGATGAGCGTGCGTTCGTACTCGACTCGACGTATCCCTGGGACCAACCACCTGCGCAAGGACGCTGACCGCCCGAGCAAGAAGTGCCGCTATGCGCTATTCGGCGATGCGAGCGTTCTCGTCCGGGATCCGGTGATCGGTGCGGGTCGGGGACGCCAGGTGCGCGATCCGTGTCGCGCCACTCGCTCACATCGAGCGCGAAGGAGGCCTACAGGCTTTGGGACGTTTCCTCCCTGCCGAGCTACGCCAGACCTGGCGTGACATTCGTGGCGAGAAGCCCCCGAGCGTGGAGCTCAGAGGCGTGCACGCTCAGGCTCTGCTGACGATGATCATCTCGTTGCCTTCGGGGTCGGCAACCCGCCAGCGATCCTCCGACTCGGCAAGGAGCTGGCCACCGGCTGCGACGGTTGTGGCGAGGCGCGTCTGTGCGAGCTCCGGCGGCACTGCGAGCTCGAAGTGGATGCGGTTGCGCTGCCGGCGGCGACCGGTTTCCGAAGCGTCGAGCTCTTGGAACACCAGCACCGGGTTCAGCCGCCGCGGATCGTCAATGTCGGTGACCCCAGCACGCCGGTCGTTGACGTAGCCAAGTGCGGCGACCCAGAACGTCCGGACTGCGGCGATGTCGGCAGCGTCCACGAAGAGCTGAACGAGGCGCGCCGAACCCGGATCCGCCGTCGCGCCGAGTCCGCGGGCGACAGTCTGGACACTCGCAGCGAGATCGTTGAAGTCAAGATCGAGACCGTGGGTGCCCTGTTCCCACTGGTCCTTGCCACTGTCCATGATCACGAGCCCGGGGCGCAGGTCGACCAGCAGCGGGAAGCCCGAGTCGTCGGCCAAGGCTGCTACTGCGGCGATCAAGTCACGCTGCTGCGCCGGCGAGGCGGTGCGATAGCACACCATCGCGCTGAACACCGCCTGCCAGTCGGCTGTCCCGATCGGCTCGCCGAGCACCTCGCCCGGCACCAGGTCGACCTCGTTGCCATCGGGATCGGTGTGACAGACCCCGTACGGTCCGGATCCCTCACGCGGGTGAGCACCTGGCGGCGGGTCCCTGGAAGTAGAGGTTGACCTGGATGCCCTCGAGGGCCGCACCCAGGGCAAACTCGAGTGGGGAGCGCAGTTCCTCGAGACCCACGCTCGAGAGCACCATGGCGAGCTTGGTGTCCTTCGCCTACTGGACGCCCTTCTCGATGACGAATCGATGGCCCGCCGACGTCGGCTCCGATGTGCGCATCACGTGACCGGCGGCTCTACACCACGCTGCGACGTCGGACTCGAACGGCTCCAACCTCATCGGTGAGGATCTCCAGTGTCTCCCCGATCGCCATGTTCTCGAGCTCGGTGGCCGCGTCGTATACGACGAATGTCGTGATGGTCCTGCCTCTCCGACCGATTGTGCTCTTGGTGTTGGCCTCCATGGTCGACCTCCGCTTCGGCGTCGACACCTCTGGCGTCAGTGGAGCCAAAACCCTCTCTGCGGACCAGGGCCGGTTGTCCGCAGACTCGGCGTCGAGGAGGCAGGTAGACCTCGGATGTCAGTCTGCGCCGGCGAACCGCCGTCGCCGATTCGGTGCGCCGCATTCGATCGTCACGGCGGGGAGTCGCTTCCCAGGCAGACGTCGATCGAACGCCGGCGTACGGATCGTGAGCGGGTAGCGAAGCCTGAAGGTCCGACGCGGAACGCGCGACACGCAGCGAGCACGCGACATCGCAGTGGCTGAGCCCGCCACAACACGGCGTGAGCAGTGTTTCAGGTACGGTTGCGCCGGCTTCGCAGAACTGAGCGGAACACCAGCAGCGCCACGATCACCACGACCTCCGCCAAGACGATGACGCGTGTGGTGTCGGCGGCCGGAACCCACGACACGTCCTCACCTTTGATCAGGTAGGCGCCTACTGGGCGGGCAGACATGCCGAAGCCGCCACCCGCACCCGTATTGCCTGGGTCGCTGCCCTCGCCCTCGCCGCCGCCGCCGCCGCCCCTGACAGACGCCGCAGGGACGAAGGTCACGCCGTTCTTCTCATACGGCTCGCCATACACTCGCCGCACAGTCAGCGCGTCGCGCGCTTCAACCATCAGATCCTCGAGTTTCGTCATGTGGTCCTCTCCAATCGTGTTCGCAAACCTCCCTATCGCCCCTCCCAAGAGTGCGGCAGCCGGGCAGTCCGCGCCAGAGGCAGGAGTCCCGCCTGCGTCATGCGGGTACAGACCGGGCGTGCCTCCCGCCGGCCCGACTGCGCTGCGAGCGCGAATCCGTATGTGTCGTGTCCGCCCGGTGGTTCCTCGATCCAACGATTGAGAGGAGCCAGCATCATGAGATCGATCGGGATGGATGTCCATCGGTCGTTCGCCCAGATCGCCGTCGTCGAGAACGGCCTGGTCCGAGACGAAGGCCGCATCGGGGTGCGACCCGAGGATCTGCGGGAGTGGGCCGCCGAGTTCCTCGAGCCAGACGACGAGGTCGCGTTGGAGGCGACGACGAACTCCGATGCGATCGCCACGATGCTGCGGCAGGTCGTGGCTCGGGTGGTGGTGTCGAACCCTCGCAAGACCCGGGCCATTGCGGAGGCGAAGGTGAAGACGGACAAGGTCGATGCCCGCATCCTGGCACAGCTCCTCGCCGCCGACTTCTTGCCCGAGACCTGGGTCGCGGATGACCGGACCCGTCGTCGCCGACGGCTGGTGGCTCAGCGGACGCATCTGGTGAAGCAGCGGACGCGGTTGAAGAACCGGGTGCATGCGATCCTGTCCCGGAATCTTGGGGGGAAACCCCAGTTCCTCGACGATTGCTCGCGCGGCGGAGAGATTGCCGTCGGCTGCTGCGCCTTCCATGATCCAGGCTCCCGCCAGGTGGAATGCCAACGCGTCACCGGTGGATCCCCTGAACTGCAAGACGACGTCGCGGCCGGACTTCAGGCACTGGGCCGCCTCCGCCTCCTCGCCGGCCCAGGCCAGAGCCAGACACCGGATACCCACCCCGAGAACCGTCGCCTTGGTCGGATGCGTTAGCCGCGCCGGCGTCAAAGCCTGGTCGGTGGCGGCTACCGCCGAGTTGAGCTGACCCGTGAGGAGCCTTGCGAGGCCGCCGTAGACCACGGTTGCCTCCTCGTCGATGCCGAACATCGCAAGCACCGGTTGGTCAGGTTCAGCTGTGAGGATTCGTAGAGCTTCCTCGATGTCTTCGACAACACCAGATAGCGAGCCGTCGAGCACACGAACGAGGAAGTCCAAGTGCGCGATGCCCAGCCCCAGCCACGAGACCGGGCGTCGCTCGTGGCTGCGGCGAGCAGCCTCCAGGGCCGTTCTTGCGATGAGAAGATCCCCTCGGGACGCTGATGCCCTCGCCAGCACGAGGGAGAGCTCGGGGCTGCGCTCAATGGCCTCCGCCGGCAGAGCGCTCACCCACCGCACGACGGTGGTTGCCAATCCGGACCTGATCGCCGGTCCGCAGGCGGCGCCGATCATGCGCTCTGCCCGATCGAAGTCCCCGGTCTCGAGCACCGCAGTGATGGCGGCGTCCATCATTCCCCGGTCTTCGTACCACTGTGAGGCGGTCGTGAGGAGCGAGGCACGATCCAAGTCCTTCGATCGGTCCAGGCGGCCACGCAGGAACTCCGCGAACAGCGCGTGGTACCTGAACCGCACGGGCGAATCCGAGATTCGACCGGTGAACAGATTCATCTCGACGAAGTGCTCCAGGAGGTCCTCGGAATCGGAGCGGTCAGTCAACACGTCACACAGCTCCGGATCGAGCCGGTCCAGAACGGAGGTGGCCTCCAGAAAATGAACTTGGTCGTCGGGCAGCTTGTCCAGCACCTCGATCTCCAAGAAGTCGCGGACATAGGGATGGCGCCCTACCCGGGAACTGTCGCTGCTCTGGGGCGAGGAGGAATCCCGCAGCGCCAAGCCTGCAAGACACAGCCCCGCAGCCCATCCCTCGGTGAGTCGGCACAACTCTGCCAGCTGATCGTCCGGCAGGACCCTACCGAAGGCGTGTGCGAGGAGCTTGCGCGCCTCAGCGTGCTCGAACGCGAGGTCAGAACCATGTAGCTCGACGACCCCGCCGAGTCGGATCTTGTGCCATGGGGGTCCAGGATCGTCTCGTCCACTGACCACGATCGCAAGGTCGGGCGGTCGTCGAACGATCAGCCGTCGACGACAGCCAGTACCTGGTGTGAGTGGAGGGAGTGCGCATCGTCGAGGATCAGCACGATCTTGCCACCGTGGTCACGAACCAAGGTGTCGAAGACACCGCCGAGTGACGTGTTCGTAGGCACCTCGACGGCTGGCGCAAGCGCCGTACGGATCTGCTCGGCGAGGACCGACGGGTCGTTGTGCTCCTCCCCGCATGTGACCCAGGCGACGTGCGGACCACCCAACTCCGTGGCCCAAGAGCTCAGCAGGGTCGTCTTGCCGGCCCCAGCGGCCGCAGACACCAGACCAACCCCGACGTCGATGATGCGGTCGAGTTGTGCCGTAAATCTCGGCCGCGCAATCGTACGAGCCCCAGTCTGGAACCGCTCGTGAGCTGCGATTGGGGGGACCGGGTGCATGCCCGACCGATGATACGCGCACGCGCTCACCTAGCGGAAGAGGGACAACGTCACCGTGTTGTCGCACAGCGGACGCGATCGAGCCGAACGGCGCGATAGTCGACCCACGCCTGAAGTCGCTGGAGACTGGCTTGCCGATCGGTCTCCGTCCTCCGACGGCGAACGAGCCTTCCGGGGCGGCGGACGAGTTGCTGTCGTCGCCCGACTCGGTCATTCGCAGTCACGATGTGCGCAGGGTGGGCTACGACGACCCTCCTGCCTTCGCCTTGGTAGGGACTGGCAGAAGATGGCCCACAGCCCCCGAGAATCGACTCCCGCCTTCGATCAGCTCAGGCGAGCACGCGAGTCTTCTGCGCCTCGAACTCCTGATCGTTGATCACGCCCTGGTTGCGCAAGTCGGCCAACTTGGCGAGCTCGTCCGCAGTTGAAGGCAACCCGGACACTGAGCGAATGTACTCCCGCTGCGCCTCGTCCGCCTCCGCTGCGTCCTCCACGCCGCGGCGTTGCATATCCCCCCCATGCACGATCAGATACACCAGCGCACCCAGGACAGGCAGAACCACAACGAAGATCGTCCAGCCCGCCTTGGCCCAGCCCGACAGGCCGCTGCGGAAGACATCGATGAAGACGGAGATGAGCAGCCACGCCCAAGCAAAGAACAGGAACAACATGAGCATGGACCAGAAGATGTCGAGAAGCGGCAACGCGCACGCTCCTTTCGTTGTCGAGGGGTTGTAGGAGTTGTCGGCTTGGCGACCTCAGGATTCGATTGCGTCGTCGATCTTTGCAGACGAGCTCAAGACGGCCTTCTTGATCTTGTCGTAATCGCCGGTGTCGATCGCCTTGCTCACCTTCTTCGTCGCCTTGGAGACTGCCTTGTCGACACGATCGAGATATGTGTCGTCGACGACCGCAACGATGGCAGAGGACCCCGGTGGCAGGTACTCATCGAGCTCGACTCCGAGCTCCTTCTCCTCGTGGCGCTTGACCAGCTCACCGATCCCGGCACCAATCCCGGCGCCCAAGGCTGTGGAGAGCAGCAACGGCGGCGCAAACAGCCCCACGACGAGACCACCCATCGCCCCGAGCGTGGCACCGCCGGCAGCTTCACCGCCACCCGTCTCCTTGACATCGACGTCGCCTTCCGGCGAGCGGGTCATCACGACAGCACCGACAACCTCGAGGCCGTCCTCCCTGGCACCCTTCAAAGCCCGGAAGTCGTCGCTTGCCTGGTCGGCGTCGTCATAAGACGCCACGAAAAGACTCAGATTGTCGCCGTCCATGAAATGCTCCTTCTGTGAGACAACACAGCCAGCATCGCAGTCCGCAGGGAAACGAAAGCAGCTTCGTGGGGTGAACCCGCCGTCACCCCAGGGTGAAACCGATCGAGGACCCAGCAATCTGCGAAGCGGGACCAGCAGTATGTCCGAGCAGTCCTCGTGACCTACGCCGTCCACCGCGAGGACCTGCGTTGGCACGAGGACAGGACAGACCGACCAGGTGAGGTTGTCGTACCGGTACCGGTGACCACTCGATCGTGCTGGAGGGTGGGCTGACAAACACACGGCCAGGTCGAGCGTGGTGGTTGCGGGCGAATCGCACGAGCCCTTTGGTACGCCATTTCACCCGGGGTGATTACGGAATCACCCCGTGTCACTCGGTGGGTGAGACCAGGCCGGCTGTATGTTCGCTTCGCGACCAGCCGTCGAATGCATCGAAGGTCGCCGAGTCCACCGATAGTCATCGCGTCCAGCCAGAACGAGAGATCCACTGTGCCGACCTCGACAAGCGGCGGTTCCCAGTTCACGGCTGAACTCGAGCTGGTGTTGCGAATCGGGCATTCCGCGTATCGGTACGGGCTACCTGGCTACGAACTCGATGACCTGTTGATCGGGATCGCCAACGCCCTGGGGCTGACGGCAAGCATCATTGCGACGCCATCGATGCTCGACTGCACGATCGATGGCCCGGGCGGGCAACGCCGCCTGTTCGTCCGCCTTGGGGAGATTTCGTACAACCTTCACAAGCTGTCGCAAACGCTCGGACTGACCGACGGTGTGGTTGCGGGCAAGGTCGGCGTGGACGAGGCGAACCGACGCTTGGACGAGATCGAGGCCTTTCGCCCCCCCTATCCGGCACCGGTGGTGGGCGCGGCCTACGCCGCATGCGGGGCCGGTTTCGCCGTACTCCTCTCTGCGGCATGGCGGGATGTGGCGCTTGCGGCGGGACTCAGCATCATCGTCTTCATGTTGGTCCGGGCGTCAGGGCGATGGCCGTGGTTGGCACACCGCATCTACGTGGTGTCGGCGCTGGTGGCGGGGACGCTCGCCGGGGTCATGGGGGCGATCCTCGGCGAGAGCAATACCTCAATCGTGGCGCTGTGCGCGTTCGTCGTGCTGATTCCCGGCCTCGGACTGACCCTCGGCGCCTTCGAGCTCGCCTCGGGTCACACGCTGTTGGGGTGGCATCGCTTCATCCGGGCGGCAGTCCGCACGTTTGCTCTGTTCGCAGGGGCAGCAATCGGGGGTATGGCGGCCTCCGCCGTGTTCGGAGCAGCCGATGCACCCAATGGTGTCGTTTCGTCCGGCCTCGCACGGTGGACGTTCCTCGTGATCCTCATGGTGGGACTCGTTGTCGTGTTCCAGGTGGTCCCCAGACAGGCACCGTGGTCGGTTCTCGCGGGAATGCTGGCCTACGCCGGTCTGGACGTGGGGGGACGCGTCGGTATCTGGCAGGGCCCGTTCCTCGGGGCGCTGGCGATCGGTCTGTTCGCAGCGGTGTACGTTCGGCTTCGGCACCGCCCCAATCCTCTGATCGTTGTGCTCCCCGGAATCCTGATCCTGGTTCCCGGCGTCGCCGCCTACGCCACGTTGCGGACACTGGATCCGGATTCGGGAACGGCATTCGTTTCGTCTTCCTCGGGTGTTCTCATCCAGATCGTGGCCATCCTGAGCGGACTGTTCACCGCCGGCTCGCTGGCAGACCTTCGACGGCCCGCTCCCCGCACCGCGCTGTCAGCGGCCAAACCACAGGAGGAATCAGATGACTGAGTCAGAAGGACCCCCGACCGATCAACCGGACGCAACGTCGGCCCCGGACGGCGCAACGCAGCCGTCGATGGGCGCATCGTGGTTCGTCATCGGTTCGATGATCGGGCTGATCCTCTTTGCGGTGGTGCTGTTTGGCAGCGACGTCGCCGACGGGCCGCTGCAGGTGAGCATGACGCTGGCCACACTGGTCGCTGTGGCCGTGGCCGCCCGGTATGGATGGGGCGGTTCGATCATCTCCAAAGCCGTCCACAGTGGCGTCAACGGTGTGATCGGCACCCTGTTCATCATCCTCGCTATCGGCGCCATGATTGGAACGCTGTATCTGTGCGGTGCGGTGGGCTCCGTTGTCTACTACGGGGTCGATCTGCTCACCGCAGAGTTCTTCTATATCACCGTCTTTGTCCTCGCCAGCCTGCTGGCCGTGATGCTGGGCAGCTCGCTCACCACGGTCGGTGCGCTCGGGGTCTCGATGGTCGGTCTCGCGTCCGTCCTCGGCGTCAACCAGGCCATCGCCGCCGGCGCCGTGGTGTCCGGAGCCATCCTCGGTAACAAGATCGCGAAGATCTCCGACACCGCCAACCTGACCGTTGCGACGGTCGGCGGCGTGACGATCGTCAATCACTCCAAGGCGGTCACTCGCACCATGATCCCGGCGGCGCTCATCTCGGCGGCGCTGTTCCTGATCCTCGGCTTCACGACCGACGCCTCGAGCGGTGCCGCCGACTTCACCGAGGTGCAGTCGGCGGTCGCCTCGCAGTTCAACGTGTCGCTGGTCGCCTTCCTCCCGATCGTGTTGATCGTCGTGCTGTCGGCACGCGGCACCTCGGCATTCCTGTCGCTGATGATCCCGGCGATCTTCGCAGTCGTGCTCGCCGGATTCACCCAGCATGACCTGATCGTTTCGTTGGCACAGGAGGGTGAGAGTTACTTCGCGAAGGTGGTGGAGGTTGGGATCTCGACCTTTGCCGACGGGTTCGCCTTGGACAGCGGCAACGATTCCCTGGACCAGGTGTTCGCCGGCGGCGGCGTAGCGGGGATGCTCTCAACAATCTGGCTCGTGCTGGTTGCGGCCTCCTTCGGCGCAATCACCGATTACATCGGAATCCTCAATCGGGTCATGGCCCCCATCATCGCCCGGACCAAGAACGCCCTGTCGCTCATCGGCGTGACGATGGGCACGTCGATCGGCCTGAACCTCGTAACAGCAGACCCGTACACGAGCATCACGCTCGTCGGCCGGATGTTCCGCAAGGTGTACAAGGAGCAGCGCCTCCAACCGGTCGTCCTGACGACTTCGATGGCCGATTCCGGCACGATCATGTCCCACGTCATCCCCTGGAACATCCACGGCGCCTTGTTCGCCGGCACCCTTGGTATCGCCGCAGTCCAATGGGCTCCGTACACCTTCTTCGCGTACCTCACTCCGGTCGTCTCCTTCGCCATAGCCGCAGTGCTGTCGAAACGGCACCGCGTCTCCGACGAGGTGGACATCGACGACGTCTACGGCCCTCCACCGACGCCCACCGGGCCCGACCGAACCGCATGACTGCGGTACCCCGCACACACACCGAACAAGCAAAGCGAAATGACATGACTACGACACAATGGTCAAGGCAGCGTCGAAGTCGGCTGATCAGACTGACGACGCACTCGAATCCTGAAAACCTCCTCCTCGGAGGGGTCGAGCATCATTGACCCTTCGCGGACCTGATCCAAGCATTCACGTTCTCGAACGCCTGAACTTTCAAGCCAGAGGAGATCTCCATGAGCCAAGAAGACTCAGAACCAGCAACGGATGTCAACCCGTACGCCACCAAAGATCATCCGTACGCCACGAAGGACTTTCCCCTTGCG